>JBEKXW010000001.1:0-341728 GCA_049511615.1 Candidatus Dormibacteria bacterium
CGTCTCCTCACCAACCGGCGGAGGCACGATCTAGCCCTAGGGCTCGTCGCCCCAGCTGTCAAAGTGCTCATCCACCGGCGGCTCGGGGTCAGCCTGCCACTCTCGGCCGCTGATCCGCGCCCATTAGCCTGTCACCGCGCCGACGTCGTACCAGACGGTGACGCCTCCCGTGCTCGTGCCCGGCCGGCCCAGCAGCTCGGCCATCAACAGCGCCACCTGCGCCGATCCCGGTCCGGGGCCGACGATCACCGTCGTCACCGCGTGGGCGCGCAGGTCGCCCAGGTAGGTCGCCCGGACCGCCGGCGAGAGGGTGGCGGGCGCGGGCTCGCCCTGGTCCCCCAGGGCGCTGAGCTCCTGCCCCAGGGGGTCGGTCACGGGGCTGAGCGGGTGCGCCGTTCCCGGCGAGTAGGCGATCCCGTCCTGGGTCCTGAACGCCAGGCCTGACACCGCCTGCCAGAGCTCGGGAGGGTAGTCGGGGGCCTGGTATCCGTACGGCGTCATCAGGACCGAGCCGGTGGTCGGGAGCCGCTGCGCGCTGCCGTCGGTGAAGAAGGCGGGGACCGAGAGCCGGCTGGAGAGGATCGGCAGGGTGGGGACGAGCGGGACCAGGGCCACCGCCGCGGCCAGGAGACCGGCGATCCGCCACCGGCGTGGCGCCGCCAGCACCCGATCCAGGAAGACGGCCACGATCAGGGCCAGGGCCAGGTAGCCGGCGACCATGAGGCGGACCGGCAGGACGTTCTCGAGCACCGGCAGGTGCTCGGGGATGATCCAGGGCAGCGGGATCCGGGTGGCCGGGCCGTGGATGGTGAGGTGGCCGCCGAGCGCGAGCACCATCGCGCAGGCGAGGGTCACGGCCGACGCCACCACGACGGCGCGGCGGCGCATCCAGACGGTCACGGCCACGGCCAGGATGAGCAGCGGGATGCCGATGTACACGGCCGAATCGAAGACCGTCGAGGGCCCCCCGAACAGCTCGAGGTCCGTGGGGATCAGGAAGGACTCCGGCCGGGCCACGAACCCGTACCCCTGGAGGACTCCGGACACCCGCTGCGGTCCGAGGAAGAGGATGTACAGCGGGTATCCCGCCAGCACCGCGAAGACCAGCAGCGCGGCGCCCGCCGCGCGGAGCGCGTAGGGGAGTCGCTCCCGAACCTGGGCCCGGAAGATGATGGCGAGGGTGATGAGCGCGGGGACCGCCATCAGCGCGGAGATGGTGAGCAGCTCGGTCCCGGTGAGCAGCTGGGCGGCGGCGGTGAATCCCAGCAGCCCGCCGATCAGCCAGGCGCGGCGGCGCTGGCGCACCAGGATCTCGTCCGCGAAGAGGACCAGCAGGGGCGGGAAGACGGCCACGAAGAGGTGGGCGTGCCCGGTGATCTGGCTGGCCATGTAGGGGCTGAACTGGTAGAGCAGCCCGCCGGCGAAGGCCGAGAGCCACCGCTGCGCGTAGCGGCGCACCGCCAGGTAGGCGCACCAGCCCGAGAGCCACATGCCCAGGACGGCCAGCGCGTTGTAGGCGACGATCGGGCCCCAGAGGTTGGTCACCGGCGCGAGCACCAGCGCCGGGAAGAGGATCGACGTGTTCCACATCAGGTTGACGCCGCCCGGGTAGTGCAGGTAGTCGGTGAGCAGCGGGTTGAGGTGGTGGCTGAGCGCGAAGGGCAGCCACTGCAGCGCCCAGATGAAGAGCGAGGGGTCGCCCGTGTTGCCGACGATGGTGTCGTGCCCGGTGAAGAGTCCGGGCCACATCGCCGCCAGGGTCAGGGCCAGGTAGAGGGCCGCCGCCAGCAGTGCGAGCCCGAGGTGCCGCCGTCGGTCCGGCCGGGCACCGGCGGCTCCCGGGGTGGGCGGGGTGGCGCGCGGGTCCGGCGGCGTCCCCGGCTCGGTGGATGCGCTCACGCCGGCGTCAACCGTCGACGGCCGTCACGTCGTACCAGACGACGACGCCCCCGGTGCTGGTGCCCTGGCTGCCGAGCAGCTCGGTCATCAGGCGCACCACCTGGGCCTCGCCCGTCGAGGGTCCGACGATCACCGTGGTCACGCCGTGAGCCCGCAGGTCGCCGAGGTAGGTCGCGCGCACCGAGGCGGAGAGGGTGGCCGGCGCCGCCTGGTCGAGATCGCCCACGGCGTGCAGCTCCTGACCGAGCGGGTCGGTGTCGGGGCCGATGAGATGCCCACCGTCGCCCGCCGGCGTGTAGACGCTGCCCAGCTGGGTCTTGAAAGCCAGGCCCGACATCGCCTCCCAGAGCTCGGGCGGGTCGTCCGTGTTCGGGTCGTTCCCGTAGGGGGTCATCAGCACCGAGCCGGTCGCCGGGAGCCGCTGCGCGGAGCCGTCGGTGAAGAAGGCGGGGATCGGCAGCTGGGTCGCGACGATCGGCAGGGTGGGGATGAGGGGGACGAGCGCCACCGCGACGGCGGCCAGACCGGCGATCCGCAGCCGGGGCGGCGCCACCAGCACCCGGTCCAGGAAGACGGCCACGATCACCGCCAGCGCCAGGTAGCCGGCGACCATCAGGCGGACCGGCAGCAGGCTCTCGAGCCCCGGCAGGTGCGCGGGGATGAGCCAGGGGAGAGGGATCCGGGTGGCCGAGCCGTGGATCGTGAGCCGGCCGCCGAGCGCGAGCACCATCGCGCAGGCGACGGTCACCGCCGCCGCCACCACCACCGCGCGGCGGCGCATCCGAATGGTCACGGCCACCGCCAGGATGAGCAGCGGGACCCCGATGTAGACGCTCGAGTCGAAGACGCTGGCGGGCCCGCTGATCAGCTGCTGGTGGGTGGGGATCAGGAAGGATTCGGGACGGGCCACGAACCCGTACCCCTCGAGGGCTCCCCCGGGCCGCTGCGGCCCGAGCACGAGGATGTACAGGGGATACCCCGCCAGCACCACGAAGGCCACCAGCGCGGAGGCCGCCGCCCGCAGCGCGTAGCCGAGCCGAGCCCGGATCTGGGAGCGGAAGATGATCGCGAGGGTGATGAGCGCGGGGATCGCCATCAGCACCGAGATGGTCAGCACCTCGGTCCCGGTCATCAGCTGGCAGGCGGCGGCGAGGCCGAGCAGCCCCCCGATCAGCCAGGCCCGGCGGCGCTGCCGGACCAGGATCTCGTCGCCGAAGATGATCACGAGCGGCGGGAAGACGGCCACGAACATGTGGGCGTGGCCGACGATCTGGCTCGCCATGTAGGGGCTGAACTCGTAGAGCAGCCCGCCGGCCGCCGCCGCGACCCACCACGAGGAGAACCGGCGGATGGCGAGGTAGGCGCACCAGCCCGAGAGCGACATGCCCAGCAGGGCCAGCACGTTCCAGGAGACGACCGGGCCGAAGAGGTTGGTCACCGGTGTCAGCAGCAGTGCCGGCAGGATGATCCCGCCGTTCCACATCAGGTTGGCGCCGCTCGGGTAGTGGAGGTAGTCGGTCAGGAGCGGGTTGAGGTGGTGACTCAGCGCGAAGGGCACCCACTGCAGCTGCCAGATGAAGAACGACGGGTCCCCGGCGTTGCCCACGATCGTGTCGTGCCCGGTGAAGAGCCCGCGCCACATCGCCGCCAGTGCCAGCGCCAGGTAGAGGGCCAGGGCCAGCGCCGCCAGCGCCAGGTTCCGGTCCCCGCGGCGCCCGGCCCCATGGGCGTGGACCTCGACCGGGGCGGCGGAGCCGGGGGGCACGCCCGACCGCGTCTCCGCCGCCGGCTGGGCGGTCATGGCGCGATCAGCGCCGGCGCTGGGGCCGCCACGCGCGATACCGCATCAGGGCTCCGACCGCCCGCACACCGTCCATCGCGGTCAGCTTCTTGCCCTCGGCACGGGAGCGCGCCGCGTAGCTGATGGGGACCTCGTAGATCCTCTGCCCGGAGCGGAGCAGCTTGGCCGTGATCTCCGGCTCCAGCTCGAATCCCCGAGCCTGGAGGTCGAGCGAGAGGGCCACCTCCCGGGGCATGACCTTGTAGCCGGTCTCCATGTCGGAGAGGTAGCAGTTGTAGATGAGGTTGGTGGCCAGGGTGACCAGCCGGTTGCCCATCACGTACCAGTACGAGTAGGCGGTGTGGCTGGAGAAAGCCCGCGAGCCGTAGACCACGGTGGCCTTGCCACTGAGAATCGGCTCGAGCAGGCGCGGGTAGTCGGCGGGGTCGTACTCCAGGTCGGCGTCCTGGATCAGCACCACCTCGCCCTGCGCCTGCCCCAGCGCGGTGCGGATCGCCGCCCCCTTGCCCCGGTTGACCTCGTGGTGGTAGGCGCGGACCCTGGGGTCGGCGCTGGCGCACGCGTGCATCAGCTCCCAGGTCCGGTCGGTCGAGCCGTCGTCGACGAGGACGACCTCGAGGTCGACGGGGGAGGCGAGGACCGCGTCCAGCACCTGGGAGATGGTCCGCGCCTCGTTGAGCGCCGGCATCAGCACCGACAGGAACGGGGCGGTCATGGGCCCGCGCATCCTAACCCAACGCGGCGCCGTCCCCGGCGGCCGGGTCGGGCGCGGCCCGGCCGTTGCCGCCCTGGCGCCACCAGGCGATGGTCCGGGCCAAGCCTTCCTCCAGGGGTACTCGCGGCTCCCACCCGAGCACCTCGCGGGCCACTCCGATGTCCGGTCGCCGTCGCTTGGGGTCGTCGACCGGCAGGGGCTCGAAGACGATCTCGCTCCGGCTCCCGCACAGGTCGCGGATCAGCCGCGCCAGCTCGAGCATGGTGATCTCGCTCGGGTTCCCGATGTTGACGGGGAGGGCACGATCGCTGACCAGCAGCCGCTCGATGCCGTCGATGAGGTCGTCGACGTAGCAGAGGCTGCGGGTCTGGGAGCCGTCGCCGAAGACGGTGAGGGGATCGCCGGCCAGCGCCTGGGCCAGGAAGGCGGGCACGGCGCGTCCGTCGTGCCGGCGCATCCGCGGACCGTAGGTATTGAAGATCCGGACGATCCGGGTGTCCAGTCCGTGGTGGTTGTGGTAGGCCATCGTGAACGCCTCGGCGGCCCGCTTGGCCTCGTCGTAGATGCTGCGCGGGCCCACCGGGTTGACGTTCCCCCAGTAGGTCTCCGGCTGGGGGTGGACCTCGGGGTCGCCATAGACCTCGCTGGTGCTGGCGAGCAGGAAGCGCGCCCCCTTGGCCCTGGCCAGCCCCAGGGCCTTGTGGGTGCCCAGGGTCCCCACCTTGATGGTCTGGATCGGCATCAGGGCGTAGTCGACGGGACTGGCCGGTGAGGCGAAGTGGAGCACCGCATCGACCTGCCCCTCGATGTCGATCTGCTCGGTGACGTCCTGGCGGCGGAAGCTGAACGCCGGGTTGCCGAGCAGGTGGGCGACGTTGTCCATGCTGCCGGTGAGCAGGTTGTCGATCGCGACCACCTCCATTCCGCGTCCGATGAGGCGGTCGCAGAGATGCGAGCCGAGGAACCCGGCCCCCCCGGTCACCACGACCCGCTGCAGCGGGCGAGCGTTCCCGGACATGGCCCCCGATCCTAGCGTGGTCCGCTCAGGAATGGACGTCGAACCAGACCACCACGCCTCCGGTGCTGACCCCGGGGGTTCCCAGCAGCTCGGTGAAGAACCGGGCCACCTGGTCCTGGCCGCTCGACGGTCCCACCACGATGCTGCCGACATCGTGGGCGCTGAGGTCGGTCACATAGGTCTGACGCTGTGACGCGGGGATCGCGCTCGGGGCCGGCTGCCCGAGGCTGTCGAGCTCGATCAGCTCCTGGCCGAGCGGATCGAGGTCCGGCCCCTCCATGTGGCCGCCGGGGCCGGGTGCGTACACCACCCCGACCTGGGTTCGGAAGGCCATCCCCGCGAGGGCCTGCCAGGCCTCCGGCACCTGCCCCTCGTAGGGGGTGATCAGCACCGAGCCGCTGCGGGAGAGCAGCTGGACGGAGCCGTCGGTGAAGAAGGCCGGGATCGTGTACTGACCCGATGGCAGGGGCAGCGCCGGGATCACGAACACGAGAGCGGCGGCCGCCGCCGCCAGCCCTCCCGCCGTCCACCCGCGTCCCCGGCGCAGGGCCGCGTCGAGGAAGACCGCCAGCAGGACGGCCAGGGCGAGGTAACCGAAGAGCATCAGCCGGACCGGGAGGATGTTGTCGAGGACCGGGAGGTGGTCGATGACGTCCCACGGCAGGGGGACGCGGGTGCCCACGCCGTGGAGGACGAGGTGGCCGCCCAGCGCGAAGACCATGGCCGACGCCAGCGCCACCGCCGCCACCACCACCGCGGTCCGCCTGCGCAGCCAGACGACGATCACCACCGCCAGCACCAGCAGGGGGACGCCGATGTAGACGCTCGAATCGAGCACGGTCGCATGCCCGCCGATCAGCTCGAAGCTCGACGGGTTGACGAAGGAGCCGGGGGAGGCGACGTAGGTGTCGATCCCCTCGAGCGCTCCATGGACGACCTGGGGGCCGAGGAACTGGAGGTAGAGCGGGTAGCCGCCGAGCAGGAGGAAGGTGCCCAGCGCCCACGCCGCGGCGCGCGCCGCGTGCCCGATGCGCTCCCGGACCTGAGCGCGGTGGATGATCCCCAGGGCGACCAGCGGCAGCACCGCCATGATCGCGGTCATGGCCAGGACCTCCTCGCCGGTGAGGAGCTGGGCCGCCGCCGCGACCCCCAGCAGGATGCCCATCAGCGCGGGCGGGCGCCGCTGCCGCGCCAGCAGCTCGTCCGCGAAGATGAGCAGGAGAGGCGGGAAGACCGCGATGAAGAGCTGGGCGTGGCCGGTGATCTGGACGGCCATGAACGGGCTGAACCCGTAGAGCAGCCCGCCCACCGTCGCCGGCAGCCATCCGGCGATGTAGCGCCGCAGTGCCAGGAAGGCGCACCAGGCCGAGAGGCTCACCCCCAGCACGGCCAGGACGTTGTAGCTGACGATCGGCCCCCAGAGGGCGGTGACCGGGACCAGCAGCAGCGCGGGGAAGAGGATGGTCCCGTTCCACATCAGGTTGGTGCCGCCCGGGTAGTGCAGGTAATTCGTGACCAGCGGGTTGAGGTGGTGAGCCAGGGCGAAGGGCACCCAGGTCAGGTTCCAGATCCAGAACGAGGGGTCGCCGGTGTTGCCGACGATGGTGTCGTGGCCGGAGAAGAGCCCCGGCCACATCGCCGCCACCGTCAGGGCCAGGAAGAGGACGAGGGCGGTGGCGGCCGCGGGCGGCCGCAGCCGAAGCACCTTCTCCTTCATCGCGGCCGGATCATATCCGCACCGCCCGCGCGGCGCGGCGGCCGGTGCCGATGCGGCTAGAGTCCCGAACCATGGCTCAGCAAGGCGACGACGGCATCGTCTGCGTCATTGGCGCCGGCTACGTCGGCCTGGTGACCGCGGCCGGCCTCGCCGAGGCGGGTCGTGAGGTGCGCGTCGTCGAGGTGGACCCGGAGCGGCGGGCCGCGGTGGCGGCGGGGCGCTGCCCCATCCACGAGCCCGGCCTCGACGAACTCCTCACCGCGGTGGTCGCTACGGGCCGGCTGCGGGCGGTGGAGACCATGGGCGAGGGGGTGGCGGGTGCCGGGATCGTGATCGTGGCGGTGGGCACCCCGCCCACCCCGGAGGGCGAGGCCGACCTCTCCCAGGTGCGCGGCGCCGTGGACGAGGCCGTCCACCACGCCTCCCCGGGGACTGTCATCGCCATCAAGAGCACGGTGCCTCCCGGGACGACCCGCGCCCTTGCCCGCGGCTGCCCGCGCGACGACATCGCCTTCGTCATGTTCCCCGAGTTCCTTCGCGAGGGCTCTGCGCTGGAGGACCTCCGCAATCCCAGCCGGGTGGTGGTCGGCGGCGAGGACAGCGCGGTGGTGCAGCGGGTGGCGGCGCTGCTGGGTGGTCACGACACCAGCCGCCTGCTCTGCGACAGCGTCAGCGCCGAGCTGATCAAGTACGGCTCCAACGCCTTCCTGGCCACCAAGATCAGCTTCATCAACGAGATGGCCCAGCTCTGCGAGCTGACCGGCGCCGACGTCGACAAGGTGGCCGACGGGATGGGCCTCGACCCCCGCATCGGCCGCAGCTTCCTGAGCGCCGGCCTCGGCTGGGGCGGCTCCTGCTTCCCCAAGGACGTGCGCGCCCTGGAGACCTCGGCCGGGTACCACGGCCAGAGCTTCTGGCTGCTCAAGGCCGCCATCGAGGTCAATAGCCAGCAGCGGCGGCGGTTCACCGCAAAGCTCCTTCGCGGGCTGGGGGGCAGCCTGGAGGGGCGCCGTGTGACCATCCTCGGCCTCGCCTTCAAGCCCTACACCGACGACATGCGCCAGGCGCCGGCCCTCGACGTGGTCCGCCAGCTGGAGGACCTGGGAGCCGAGATCGTCGCCACCGACCCGGTGGCCATCGACGGCGCCCGTCCGCTGCTGCCGCGGACGACACTGGTCGGCGACCCCTACCAGGCGGTGACCGGCGCCGACGCGGTCGGACTGGTCACCGAGTGGCCGGAGTACCGGCAGCTGGACTGGGGCCGGGTCATCGGGCTGATGCGGGGGCGGCTCGTCGTCGATGGTCGCAACTGCCTCGACGGTGAGGCGATCGCCAGCGGTGGCGGGGTCTATGTGAGCATGGGTCGCCGCCCGCGGGGCCTTCCGCCGCCGGTTCCCGGAGCGGCCCCCGAGGCGATCGCCCCCAGTGCGGTGCCCCGTCTCACCCTGGGGTAGGGGGAAGGGCAGTACTACTTGCAGACTGGTAGACTACCAATCTGCAGGTAGTGCCTACCTATACCTTTCCGAACCGCGACGCGTTCCTCGGTCGAGAGGCCGAGCTGGACCGTCTCGAGCGGTGGTGGGAGGGGGCTCGGGAAGGCCTCCCCGTGCTCGTCCACGGCCGGCGCCGGACCGGCAAGTCCTGGCTGCTGCGCCGGTTCGCCCACGGCAAGGACGCCCAGATCCTCACCTGCGACACCCGCGCCGAGGGCGACCAGCTTGCCCACCTCGCGGGGGCGCTCGAGGGCTCGCTGGGTTTCCGCGCCCAGGCCGGCGACGTGCGCACCCTCCTCGGCGTCCTGCTCCGCCAGGCGGCCCGGTCGCCCCGGCTCGTGATCATCGACGAGTACCCCCTGCTCGCCCCGGTGAGCGGCGGGGCGGAGTCCCTGACGGCGGTGGCAGTGGAGGTGGCGCGCTCCCAGGCGGGGGTGAGGCTGGCCCTCTGCGGGTCCCAGGTCGCCGACCTCGAGGCGCTGGTGGCGGAGGGGGCGCCCCTCCAGGGCCGGGTCGAATCCCTGCGCCTGTCCCCGCACCGTTTCGCCGAGGCACGGCGATTCCTGGCCAGCCTGGTCCCCGCGGACCAGGTGGTCCGCTACGCGGTCGCCGGTGGCATGCCCCTCTACCTGACCCGGGTCGGGCGTCCCTGGAGCCTGAGGACGGTGCTCTGCGAGGAGGTCCTCAACCCGCTGGCGCCCCTCTTCGACGAGGTGCGATCGGTGCTCGCCCGGGAGCTCGGCGGCACCCTCGCCCTCCACTTCTCCCTGCTCGCCGCGCTGGCGCTGGCGCCGAGCCTGGAGTGGACGGATCTGGTCAACCGGTCGGGGGTGGAGGAGTCCACCGCCTCCCGGTACGTCCGCCTCCTCGAGGACGCGCGGATCGTGGAGGCGGCCAACCCGGCCCTCGCCCCGCCCGCGGCGCGGCGGCGCCGCTACCGGATCGCCGATCGCTTCGTCCGGTTCTGGTTCCGGTTCGTCTTTCCCTACCAGGCCGAGCTGGAGGCGGGGCTCCGGCCCGAGAACCACTACGACCGCACCGTCGCCCCGGCGCTGGCGGGGCACGTGACCGACGCGTTCGAGGAGATCTGCCGGGACTGGGTGCGGGCAAGGTTCCCCGAGATCGCCGGCGCCGTGGCCCCCTGGTGGGGGCTCGCCCGCCACGACCTGCGCCGCCGGGGCCTGCGCTCGGGCGAGGAGATCGATGTCGTCGGCACCCGGGGATCGGCCGTCACCGTGGTCGGAGCCTGCCACTGGCAGAGCCGGCCGATGGGCGGCGAGGTCCTCGCCGGCCTGGTCGAGCACGGGCTCCCCGCCCTCCGCCAGGTGGGGGCCGGCGTGGAGGGGGCCCGCATCGTCCTCTTCTCGAGGGGCGGATTCGAAGCCGACCTGGTCGGCACCGCCTCACGCCGCGGCGGAGTCGATCTCGTCGACCTGGAGGCGCTCCTGGGCGGCGGGGAGCCGGGCTGATATCCCGCGCGGCCTGCTGCGTGGGGTGGGACAATCCCCGCGAAGGATGTTGGCGCGGTTCCGACCCGGGAAGAACCTGACCCGGCTGCTCACCCCCGGCCTGCACGTGAAGCGCTGGCTGCTCTTGCTGATGGTCGGCATCGTGATGGTCTCCCTGGCCATCGGCTATGTCCTGCGCGACATCTACTACGCCAACTACCGGTTCCCCTCTTTTGTCTCCAACCTGACCCTCCAGTTCCTCCCCCGCTCCGTCCGCGGCCTGATCTTCCTGGGCATCGGGGTGGCCATCATCGGGGTCGCCTTCTACTTCCTGGGCAAGTCGGTGCTCGGGCCCTTCCTGCCCGGCGGCACCGGGGAGCGCGGCTTCGTCCAGCAGCTCTACGCCTACCGGCTCCTCTCCCGGGGCCCGCGGGTGGTCGCGATGGGCGGTGGCACCGGGCTGTCCGCGCTGCTCCGGGGCATGAAGAAGTACACCGGCAACATCGTGGCCATCGTCACCGTGGCCGACGACGGGGGCTCGAGCGGCCGGCTCCGCGACGAGTTCCGGGTGCTGCCGCCCGGTGACTTCCGCCAGTGCCTGACCGCCCTCGCCGAGACCGAGCCGCTCATGACCGAGCTCTTCCAGCACCGCTTCTCCGGCGACGGCGAGCTGGGCGGCCATTCCTTCGGGAACCTCTTCATCATGGCCATGGCCGAGATCACCGGCGACTTCGAGCACGCCATCCGGGAGTCGGCGCGGGTCCTCGCCGTCCGCGGCGCCATCGTCCCGAGCACGCTCCGAGACGTCGTCCTCTGCGCCAACGTCGGCGCGGAGCTCCGGGTTGGCGAGTCCAAGGTCCCGGTGGGCGACGGCCGCATCGACCGGGTCTTCCTGGAGCCCGCCGCGCCGCCGATCAACCCCGAGGCTGAGAACGCGGTCCTCAACGCCGAGATGGTGATCGTCGGTCCCGGCTCCCTCTACACCTCGATCCTCCCCAACCTGCTGGTGGACGGCATGATCGAGGCGCTCAGGGCGAGCCCCGCGGTCAAGGTGTACGTCTGCAACGTTGCCGGCCAGCCCGGTGAGACCGTCGGCTACACGGTGAGCGAGCACCTCGAGGCCATCGAGGCCCATGTCGGCAGCAATCTCTTCGACTACGTGGTGGTGAACAGCAACCTCACCCCACCGCTGCCCGCCTCGGCCCGGCGCGCCGGCGTCAACCGGGTGATCTTCGACCGCCAGAGGGCTCAGGAGCATCCGGTCCGCTACATCCTCGCCGACGTCGTCAGCATCGACATCAGCTCTCACCACGACCCCGACAAGCTGGCCCGGGTGGTGATGAAGCGGATCTGGCGCCAGCGCTAGGGCGCGAGGAGAACCCTCGGTCCTTGCGCGGCTCACCCCGCCGCGCTCAGTACAGCAGGTCGCGGCGGAGCCGCCAGCGCAGCCGCCGGGCCAGCGGCTCCCCGGCGCGCCGCCAGAGCCGGTAGCGGCGCTCGTCGAGCACCAGGTCCCAGGTCCCGACGAACTCCCGGACGTCGGCGGTGAAGCCAGCCTTGAACTGCCAGAGGCCGCCGAGGGGGTGGTTGCCGGTGGCCAGCTGCTCCTGGGTGGGCACCGCGAAGAGGTCGTAGCTGCGCGCCCCCTCGGCCCGCAGCCAGCGCATCGCCTCCCACTGGACGAGGTGGGGCGCCATCACCTCGTGCCGGTGGGTGACCGAGCCGCCGTCCTTGTACCAGGCGCGGTCCCCGAGGCGCACCACGTAGGCGCCGGCCAGGACCTCGTCCCCGAGACGGGCCACGAAGAGCTGGCCCTGACCGCTGGCCTCGAAGAGCCGCCAGTAGGCCGAGTAGTACGCGAGCGGGCGGAGCGGGAACCCGGCGCGCTCGAACGCCGCCGCCATCAGCGCGTACATGGTCGCCACCCCGGCCACGCCGCACGGGATCGGGTCGACCCGCACCCCGTGGCGGGCCGCCAGCCGGATGTTGTAGCGCGTCTTCGGCCGGAAGGAGGCGAGCAGCGCCTCCTCGTCGGGGGCGAGATCGACGACCGCGGTGGCCCGCGAGATCTGCACGTCCTCGGCCTTGCGCAACCCGAGCGAGCTGAGCGCCAGCCGGTTCGCGGAGGTGTCGGCCAGCTCCGGCTCCACCTGGACGCAGAAGGCGCCGTCGAAGGCGTCTCGGGAGGCGAGGACACGGGCCAATTGGTGCGCGGCGGTGACCCCCGGGCCCTTGGGGGCGTACCAGAGCCAGCCGAGCCCGGGGACGTGCCGGCGGAGGAAAAGGGTCGCCACCGGCGCCGCCGGGTCGTCGGAGACGAGGTAGGCCGGCCGCCACCCCCAGTCGCGCTTGAACTCGCCCCAGGCCCGGGCCTGGAGCATGCTGCCGCCGTCGGGGTTGGCCAGCACCAGGTCGTCCCAGCGGTCGATCTCGGCGCGGTTGGCGGGTCTCATGGGGCGGCCGGCCTCCGCCCGGCGCGCCGCGCCGCCCGCATCTCGCGCGCCGCCCGGTAGACGCGGTAGCGCAGCGGCCGCAGCGGCAGGTCGAAGGTTCCCGGCCGGGTCACCATCCGCCCGCCGAAGGTCTTCTTGAACCGGCTGAACCCGGCCCACGGGTGATCGGACGAGTCGTCGGGGATGACCCCCCAGAAGTCGAAGGTGCTCCGCCCCTCGGCGCGGCAGTCGAGCACGATCCGCCAGGCGAGCGGTGCCGCCGCGACGATCTGGCGCGAGCGCTCGGGGTCGTCGGCGGCGTGGGCGTAGTAGCCGGTCGTGGGCGACTCGAAGGCGATCACCCCGGCGACGCTCTCCCCCTCCACCTCCGCGAGGTAGAGCGACGCCGCCCCGCGGTCAAAGAGGATCGTGCACACGGTGCGGTAATACGCGTCGGAGTGGGGGTCGAAGCGGTTCCGCTCCCCCGTTCTCCGGATCAGCCGGATGAACTCCTCCACCTCTCCCGCCTCCCGGGTGCGCCGGATGGTGATGCCCTTCCGCGCCGCGGCATTGATGCTGCGGCGGCGCCCCGAGAGCATCTCGCCGCGCAGCTCCTCCTCCGGCCGGCGCAGGTCGAGGACCAGGGTGTGACGGGGCTGGACGCTGCGGGCCCGCACCGCTCCCCTGCCGCCGAGGACGGCCTCCGCGGCGGTGGCCGCGGCGGCGGAGGTCACCTCGAGATCGGGCTCCACCCGCACGAAGTCGGCGCCCAGCGCGGTGCCCGCCGTCCTGATCGCGTCGATGGCGTCGCCGAGGTGGCCGGGAGCGTCGAGCGCGGGACCGTACGGAAGGTAGAGGTAGCCGAGTCCCCGCCCGCGATGGTGGACGCCCGCCCAGCGCCAGCCCTCACCGCGCTGGTGCACCACCTCGTCGCCGAGCGCCCGCTGCACCGCCATCCACGCCCGGCTCTGCATGACGTGGCCACCGCCCGCGAACAGCTCGCGGTCCCATCCGGAATCGGGCAGGCCGGTCGAGAATCCCTGCACCCGCGCACCGTAGCACGAGGGAGAGTTGAGAAACCCGTTGCGCGACCTTACAATTCGGGCCATCGCACCGCCCGACCGGAAGTGGAGAGAGAGCATGGCCAAAGTGATTACTCGTGATTCCCTGGCCGAGTCGTGGAAGGCGAAGGTCGAGGACGAGGAGGGCGCCACCTACGCGATGACCCGGGCGCGCGACGACGTGCGCTGGTTCTTCGATGCGATCACCGGCGCCCTGCGCGACGGCGACGAGGTGCGCATCCATGGCTTCGGCAACTTCACGATCCAGCAGCGCGCCGCGCGGATGGGCCGCAATCCCCGCACCGGCGAGGCGGTCAAGGTGCCGGCCCGCAAGGTGGTCCGTTTCTCTCCCTCCGCAACCCTGTCGGCCTCGCTCAAGGGGAACGGCCGCCGGGCCAAGCGCTGACCAGCGGGGGCGTGCGTCCCCGTCCAGCTCCGCGCCGGCGGCGCAGGCTGACAGCCTGAGCCGGCCGGCCCGGGCACGAGAGAGAGGGCTTGGGGGTTGACATGAGTCGCGATCGGACCCAGCCGCGCCGGGCTCGCTTCCTGCCACTGGCGTTCACCGTGATCGCCGGGGTTGTGCTCGGAGCTGGCGCGTTCGCGGCGGTGAGGCTGGTCAGCACCCCGCCCGCACCACAGGTCACCCTCGGCCTTCCGCAGACCCTCGCGCTCGCCCCCGGGTCCGCGCCTCCCATCCCCGTGCCCAGCAGCGGCAGCTTCGACCTGGTGTCCTCCGACTCCGGCCAGCTCGCCAAGGTGGCGCCGACCACGGTGTCCCCGATCGGTTCGGTGGCGAAGGTCATGACCGCCCTGGTGGTGCTGCAGCAGCGACCGCTGCTCGACGGCGGCCCCGGTCCCACCTACACCATCACCGCCCCGGACGTCACCTTCTTCCACCAGGTGGTCGCCGGGGATGGCTCCAACTACCCGGTGACGACCGGCGAGCAGTTCACCGAGCGCCAGCTGCTGCTCGCCCTCCTCCTGCCCTCGGCCAACAACATCGCCGAGACCCTGGCGGCGTGGGTGGCGGGCTCCCAGAGCGCCTTCGTCGCCGACCTCAACGCCGAGGCGACGACCCTCGGGATGACCCAGACCACCTTCGCCGATGCCAGCGGCTACAGCCCTCAGACGGTGTCGACCGCCGCCGACCTCATCAAGCTGGGGGAGGCCGCCCTCGCCAATCCCGTCCTCGCCGGGCTGGTCGCCACCCAGTCCGCGGTGATGCCGGACGGCACCACCATCAAGAACCTCGACACCGACCTGGGCAGCGTCCCCGGCTGGCTGGGGCTCAAGACCGGCTCGACGCCCCAGGCCGGCGGCTGCCTGCTCTTCGCCGCCCAGCACGCCGGCCCCGTGGGCGGCAGCGCGGAGGTGACCGTGGTCGGCGCCATCCTGGGCCAGGTCACGGCCGATGGCGACCTCGACGAGGAGCTCGGTGACGCCCTGAGTGGGGCCGCATCCGCGGTCAAGGCCGCCTTCGACGCCTACCGGATCGTGAACCCGGGCAGCGTCAAGCCCCCGTCGCTGTCCGGGACGGTCCGCTCCGCCTGGGGCACCAGCGCCGGCCTCCAGGCGAGCTACCAGACCGGCACAGCCTCGGTCGAGGTGAGGGTCGGCGCCCTGCTCAGCCTCTCCGGGACCGCGGTCTCCCACCTCGACCCGACCGCGGTTGCGGACGGCACGGTGGTCGCCCACGTCACCGGTCGCATCGGCGCCATCACGGTCGCCACCTGGAGGGTGGAGGCGACCGGCAGCCTGGGCGACCCCAGCTGGCAGTGGCTCCTGACCCACTGACCGCCGGCACGCCCGGCGCCCCAGGACCGCCGCCCCAGGGCCGGTGCCCCAGAACCGGCGTCCCAGAACCGATCCGGCCCGAACTGATCGACGCGTCCTACCAGGAGGCGTCGGTGCGCTCGGCGGCCTGACGCAGCGCCTCGAGCGCTGCGGGAACCTGCCCGGCCAGGTCGGCGGCGACGCGGACCGTCTCCAGGTGGTCCTTGGCGACCACCATCTCCACCTCGTGCAGCCCGAGGTGGGGGCGGGCCGCCGGCTGGGATGCGTAGGCGCGGAGCTGGGTCAGCCACTTCTGCCGGAGGGCGCGGGGGGAGATCTCCCCCGCCTTGACCCGCAGCCCGGCGCCGCCCGGGCCGGGGGCGAGACGGAAGCGGAGCGCCATCCGGCCCGCCTTCACGCAGGCCTCGCAGCGACCGCTGCGCTCATCGGGGATCTCAGGGCGCTTCCCGCATACGCGGCACATCGCCCCCGATGGTCGCAGATCAGGGGCTGTGTTTCCCAGCCCCCGGATCAGCCCCCTCCATGGGGCGGGGAAGAGCTGGTGCCTGTTTCCTGCTTATGTGCCCAGCGCGCTGCTGACGTTGGAGAAGACGTTGTTGACCTGGCTGCCGACGACCGTGAGGATGACGACGACTACGATGGCGATGAGGACAAGGATCAGGGCGTACTCGACCATGCCCTGGCCCGCCTGATCATCCACGTCCTCGGGGACAGCCGCCTTCTCTGCCCGTGCGTCTATCGATTGGTGAGGCGAGGATGCATGCATGGCATCACAATAGACTGGAACGTGTGATGCGATCGTGACGATGTCATCGCGAGAGTCCTGGACCTCCGCGCCCATAGCAGCTACACCACTCAGCAATTCGGTATCGGCAATCATTCACGCCGACCCGGGAACGCCCAGCCTCGTGCGTTGACGAAACCACTGTCAGGTACTAGATTAATGAGCCATGAACGTTGAGGTTCGCGCCACCGGGCTCCGCGCCATGCGAGACAGGCACAAGCTGACCCAGCGGGAGCTGGCCCGCCGCCTGGGGGTGACCCAGAACTACATCCCAGCCCTGGAGGCGGGGACCCGCAACCCCGGGCCCAAGCTCCGCCAGCAGCTGATGCAGCTCTTCCAGTGCGACTTCGAGGACCTCTTCCAGGTGGTGATGATCAACCCGGTGGACCACCACGAGACGCTGCTGAAGCCCGTGGAGGAGTCCCGCTCCGCCTGACCTGACGGGGGCTGGTGACCTTCCCCGCTCCTGGACGGCCTTGTCCCCGCTCCCTGGACGGCCTGTTCCCGATCCCTGGACGGCCTGTCTCCGCTCCAGGCAGCCTGTCCCCGATCCCTGACAGCGTGAGCGCGATTCCTGCGGCGCGACCCCCGCGCGCGACCGGTCGCTCGAGGCGGGCGACGGTTCGGCATGTGTGTGAGGCGCGATCGCCTATCTTTCGTGACGAAATATTCGTCACGAAATTCCTGGGATCACCCGCAACCCGAGGGTACCCCGCCGCCGGTCACCCGTTGCTGCCACCTCCCCCTGACTAGAATCGGGCGGGTGAGCCCCACCCAGCGTGCCCCGGACCCCGGCGGCGTCTCGTCGCGCTCGGACGCGGTGGGGGTGGGCGAGGACGTTCTCCGCCTCGAGGGGATGCGCTTCTTCGGGCACCACGGCTGCCTGGCCGACGAGCGCGGCGCCGGGGTGCACCTGGACGTGGACGTCGAGGTGAGGACCGACACCCGCGAAGCCGCGCGCAGCGACCGGGTCGAGGACACCATCGACTACGCGCGGCTGGTCGAGAGATGCCGCCGGGTGGTCGAGGACGACAGCTACCACCTGGTGGAGACGGTGGCGGAGCGGCTGGCGGAGGAGCTTCTGGAGGAGCCGGGTGCGTCGTCGGTGAGGGTCAGGGTGGCCAAGCGACCGCCGCTCGCCGTGGCCGTGGACCGCTTCAGCGTCACCGTGGAGCGGCGGCGCACGTGAGCGCGACCATCATCGACGGGAGCGCCATCGCCAAGGCGATCCGGGCCGAGATAGCCGCCGAGGTCACGGCCATGGTCGCCGAGGGCCTGGCCGCCCCTCACCTCGGGGTGGTGCTCTGCGGCGACGACCCCGCCAGCGCGACCTACGTCCGCAACAAGGGCCGGGCGGCCGAGCGGGCCGGGATCCGCTTCACCCTCCACACCCCGGGAGGCGGCAGCTCCACCTCGGACATCCTCGGCCTCTGTGCCCGGATGCGCGACGACCCCGACATCGACGCGATGCTGGTCCAGCTCCCGCTGCCGCGCCAGATCGACTCCGGTGCTGTCCTCGAGGCGGTGCCCGCCGCCAAGGACGCCGACGGGTTCCATCCCCTCAACCTCGGCCGGCTGGCCGCCGGGGGGGTGCCCCCGGTGCTGCCCGGGACCCCGCTCGGCTGCCTGGAGCTGCTCCGGCGGTCCGGGGTGCCCATCGCCGGGAGCCGCGCCGTGGTGGTGGGCCGGAGCGTGATCGTGGGCCGTCCCCTCGCCCTGCTGCTGGTGAACGCCGACGCCACCGTCACCGTCTGCCACTCCAAGACCCGGGACCTCCCCGGGGTCTGCCGCGAGGGCGACATCCTGGTGGCCGCGATCGGACGGCCGGGCATGATCACCGCCGACTACGTCAAGCCGGGCGCGGCGGTCATCGATGTGGGCACGACGCCGCGGGACGGGCAGCTCGCCGGCGACGTGGACCGCGCCTCGGTGGAGCCGGTCGCGGGCTGGCTCACCCCGGTCCCCGGCGGGGTCGGCCCGATGACGATCGCGATGCTGCTCCGCAACACCCTGGCGCTGGCCCGGGCCCGCCGCCCGGCGCCCGTCGGCTGATGCCGAAGATCAGCGTCCGCTGGTCGGAACAGGAGGCGCGCAAGCCGTACGCCCGGCCCTTCATGGTCAGCTTCTGGGACGACGCCGGCGAGCTGGTGGGCGCGGTGGCGGTGAGCGGAGCGGACCTCCTCTACCATCGCCAGTTCCAGGTCGCCGTCCTGGCCCTGGCCGGCGAGCTGTTCGTGGAGGCGGAGGTCGACTCGAGCCCGGACCCTCAGGCGGAGTGGCTGGAACGCCTCGCCACCCTCCTGCCCGCCATCGGGAGCCTGGAGCTGCATCCGGTCTCGACCTTTGACCACGACCGCGGCCGGGTGTTCCACGTCGAGGCGCGGGTGCCGGGGCGCGCGGAGCCGGCGCGCCTCGAGGCCGCGACCGTGCTGGAGTACCAGGAGCTGCAGGCCACCCTGGCCCACCAGACCGGCGGCCTGTACCGCAACCGGGCGATCGAGGGGATCTCCGACCCCGCGGAGCGGCAGCGGGCGTGGCTCGACGTCCTGGGAACCCTCCTCGACCGTCCGGGCGAGGACGAGGCGATCGCCACCGCCTGGCCGTGGAGGCCCCGACTCGCGCCGTGACCTCCGGAGAGAGCCGGCTCGGTTCGGGCCCGGAAAGGGCCAGCTCCGCGCTCGCGCGCCTGGACGCGGCGGGGAGGTTCGGCATCGTGCCCGGCCTGGAACGGACCCGGTGGCTCCTCGACCATGTGGGGAACCCCCACCTCGGTCTCAGCGGAGTCCTGGTCGCGGGGACCAACGGCAAGGGTTCGGTGGCGGCTCTTCTCGAGGCCATGGCACGGGCGGCGGGCCGGCGGACGGCGCTCCTCGCCAAGCCCCACCTGGTCCGCTGGGGGGAGCGGATCGTCCTCGACGGCGAGCCGATGGACGACGGCCGCTTCGCCGCCCTTGCCCGCGAGGTGCTGGATGCCGCCGACCAGGCTCCGTCCAGAGAGCATCCGACCCAGTTCGAGATCCTCACCGTCATGGGGTTTCTCGCCGCCGCCCGCCATCGGGCGGGCACCGTCGTCTGCGAGGTGGGCATGGGCGGGCGGCTCGACAGCACCAACGTCGCCGACCTGGGGGGTTGCGTCGTCACCAACGTCGCCCTCGACCATCGGGAGTGGCTCGGCGACACCGTGGAGGCGATCGCCGCCGAGAAGGCGGGGATCGTGAAGACCGGCGACTGGGTGGTGACCGCCGCCACCGAGCCGGCCCGCTCGATCATCGCCGAGCGCGCGCGGACGGCCGGCGCGCCGCTGCGCGTGCTCGAGGCCGGCGCGGACTGGCGGGGCACCGGCCGCGGACGCGCGGGCGTGGAGGTCGAGCTCGATCCGGCCGGGACCGGCGCCCGGGGGCCGGCTTCCGGGGGGGGTGGGAGCGACCCGGGCGCGGCCCCGCCGCCCCGTCTCCACTGCAGGTCACCGCTCTGTGGCCGCGTGCAGGAGGAGAACCTGGCGGTCGCCGCCGCGACGGCGATCCTGCTCCGCATCCCGGAGCCGGCGATCGTCGCCGGCGCCGCCTCGGTGCGCTGGCCCGGCCGGCTGCAGTGGATCGAGGGGACGCCACCGCTGCTCCTCGACGGCGCGCACAACCCGGCGGCGCTGGCGGCGCTCCAGCCGGAGGTCGCGGAGCTGGCGAGAGGCCGCCGCGTCATCGCCGTCTTCGGCGCCATGGCCGACAAGCAGCTCGGCGAGATGCTCCCCCTGCTCCCCGCGATGGCCGGCGAGGTGGTGCTCACCAGCATCGGAGGTGAGCGCGCGGCGTCCGCCGCCGCCCTCGCGGTCATGCTCCCTGGAGGGGTCGTCGTCGAGCCGGTGACCGCCGCGCTCGCCGAGGCCCGGCGCCGGGCGGGGCCGTCGGGGCTCGTGCTGGTGTGCGGGTCACTGGCCCTGGTGGGGAGGGTCCTGGCGCAGCTGGAGCCGGCTGTCGGGTGACCCGGCCGCGGGTCAGGAGACCCCGGTGAGGTGCAGCAGGTTCTCCAGGGGCGCGACCAGGCTGACCAGGGTGAACAGCGTGATCACGACCAGCCGGAGCCGCCAGCGGAGCCGGAGGGTGAGCAGAGCCGTCACCACCACCGCCGCCAGGACCAGCTTGAGTCCCAGCGCGGCCGCGGGATGGCTGTCGAGGAGACCGCCCAGGAGGGGGTTCTCCTCCTGGAAGCGGTGCGACGCCAGGGCGATGTAGGTGGTGAGGCCGTCCAGGAGCTGGGCCGCGCAGAAGAGGCAGACGACCAGCCGGACGTCGCGCCAGGCCAGGACGTCGCGCACCTGTGCCGCCCTCTCACGCGCGCGCACCACCACGCACAGACCCTCCCTGGCCTGGTCACGCCGTCCCTTCGTCCAGCCTGGATTGAGTCTGCCTCAGAGGCCTGAGGTTGGCAACCGCCGCGTACGGGCGCCGCGTCGTCCCCCGGGGTCAGCTCACCGCGCCGGGGTCAGGATGGCGTCGATCCGCGCCTTGAGGGCCGGCTTGGGCTGGTAGCCGACGATCCGGTCGGCCGCCTTGCCGCCCTGGAAGATCATCAGGGTGGGGATGCTCATGATCCCGAACATCCCGGGGGTCGCCGGGTTGGCGTCCACGTCCACCTTGCCGACCTTGACCCTCCCCTTGTACTCGGAGGTGAACTCCTCGACGATCGGCGCGATCAGCTTGCAGGGGGAGCACCAGGACGCCCAGAAGTCGACGAGCACCGGGATCTCGCTCTCGAGAACCTCGGACTTGAAGTTGGAATCGGTGATGGTGACGGGATGCGCCATCGTGGCCTCCTGGTGGTGACGGACCCTGCCCGTCCCTGTGAACCATGCTAGCAACGCCGCTCCCGGCGGCGATGTCAGGTGGTGGTCGAGCCCCCGGTCGAGGTCTCCCCGCGGGTGGCCGTCTCCCCGGTGCCGGAGGCCTTCTCGCCCGCCGAGGTCTTCTTCCCGGTGGCGGTCGTGTCCCCGGCCGCCGACCGCTCCGGGACCGGGGCCTTGCCCCCGGCCGCGGGCCCGCCGCCGTTGACGGAGGCGCTGGTCGCCCGCCGCGAATCCGTCTTGTAGAAGCCGCTCCCCTTGAAGACGATCCCTGTCGGGAAGAAGAGGCGCCGTCCCGCCGTCCCGCACCGGGGGCAGTCGGCGGCGGGGTCGTCCGTCATGCGCTGAGAGACCTCGAACTCGGTCCGGCAGCGGGGGCAGTGGTATCCGTAGGTCGGCACGGGGACTCTCGACTAGGAACTGATGAGCTCATACCCGGGGTGGATGGGAGCCAAACCTCGGGGCGCGTCAATTCTCCCAGGGCGGGGGCATCCCGCGGAGCCGGGGCCCGTCCAGCCGCCGGGAGGGCAGCTCCCCGGCGGCGATCCGGCGCGCCATCTCGGTGGCGGGGACGTCCACCTTGACGCGGCGTCTCTCCTCACGGAGCAGGCGGCGGAGGGCGATCGCGACGATCTCGCTGCGGGAGAGGGGCGAGACCTGGGTGTGCTGGTTGAGTGCCTCGATCAGGTCGTCGTCCAGGTAGAAGTTGACCCTCCGGCCCATGGCGGCATGGTAGCGCCTCATCCCGCTCCGGCCCGGTCCTGCCAGCCGAGCGAGCGGAGCACCGCCTCGTCCAGGTCGCCCAGGGAGCCCAGGACCAGGTCGGCCTCCCGGTAGCGCGCGTCCCCCGCCAGCAGGCGGTCGGGCACGGCGATGCAGCGCATCCCCGCGGCCCGCGCGGCCAGCACGCCGTTGGGCGAGTCCTCGATCGCCAGGCAGACAGCGGGGCTCAGCCCGAGGCGGCGGGCCGCGCCGAGGTACACGTCGCCCGCGGGCTTGCCGTGCGCCTCGTCGTCGGCCGAGCAGCGGACCTCGATCCATCCCATCCCCAGCCGGGCGCAGACCGCGTCGATGAGACGGTGGGGAGAGGACGAGGCGATGGCCACCCGCAGGCCCAGGCGGCGGAGGAGCCCCGTGGCCTCGACCACGCCGGCCATGGGCTCGCCGCTTCGCTGGACGTGGGCCACCATCAGGTCGATGACCCGGGCGGCGATCGCCGCGTCGCTCGGCTCTCCCGTCTCCGCGCCCGGCCAGGGGCGGTGCCGGCGCCAGTGGGCGGCCAGCTCGACGATCCGCCGCCCCATGGTGGCGAGCATGTCGGCCTCGCTGAGCCGGATCCCCAGGTCACCGAACACCTCGGTCTCGGCAGCCCGCCAGGCCGGCTCGGTGTCGATGAGCAGCCCGTCCATGTCGAGGACGACCGCCTCGACCGACTGATCGACGCCCGCTCCGCTCATGCCCGCGACTTTGCCAGGTCGGCGGGACGCGCGGCTCTCCGCGCCATGGCCGGCGAGGGCCACCGCTATCCTTCGGTGATGGATCCGGGCCGGACGCTCGCGTTCGCCGGGGTGGCGCTCCTCGTCATTCTCCTCCCGGGGCCGAGCGTGCTCTTCATCGTCAGTCGCTCGCTGTCGCTGGGACGGCGGCTGGCGCTGATGACCGTGGTGGGCAATGAGTGCGGTGAGCTCGTCCAGGTGTGCGCGGTGGCGCTGGGGATCGGCGCGCTGGTGGCCGTCTCGGACCTCGCCTTCACGGCGGTGAAGCTTGCGGGTGCGGCCTACCTCGTCTTCCTGGGGATCCAGACCGTCCGCGGCCGCCGGCTGCTCGCCGGCACCGCGACCGGTTCCGCTGCCGGCACGTCGCGGCGGCGGGCCCTGTGGCAGGCGTTCGTGGTGGGCATCAGCAATCCCAAGACGATGGTGTTCTTCGCCGCCGTGCTGCCGCAGTTCGCCGACCGGAGCCTCGGCCACGTCCCCGTCCAGCTGCTCGTGCTCGGCCTGGTGTGGACGGTGATCGCGCTGGTCTGCGACACCGGCTGGGCGCTCGCCGCGAGCTCCGCCCGCGCCTGGCTGACCGGGCCCAGGGGCCGGCTTGGCCGGCTTCGCTGGGGCAGCGGCGCGGTGATGGTCGGGCTGGGGGTGGGACTGGCCATCTCCGGACGCCCGACCTCGAGCTGAGCCGTCCCGCCCCCGGGCGCCGGTCCGCCCGCTGTCTCAGTCGGCGGTGCGGTGCCGGAAGAGGACGGTCGCGAGCGGGACGCAGATCACCAGCAGGGCCACCGCCCAGAGCAGCGCGGCCGTCACCGGGTGCTGCATCGGCCAGTCGTGGATCAGTGCGGAGGGGTTGGGGTTGCCGAAGAGCTGGCGGCATGCGGCGGTGACCGAGCTGACCGGGTTCCAGTCGGCGATCAGGCGCAACCAGGCCGGCATCCCCTGGGTCGGCACCATCGCGTTGGAGACGAAGGCCATGGGGAAGAGCACGATGAAGCCGATCGACATCGCCGCCTCGATGTTCCTGGCCACCAAACCGACGCAGCCGAAGGTCCAGCAGATCGCGTAGGTGAAGAGCAGGGCGATCCCGAGGCCGGCGGCCACCGAGAGCACCCCGGTGGTGGGCCGCCAGCCGACCACCAGGCCCGCGACCACCACGATGGTCGTGCAGATCAGCGCCGAGAGCAGGTCGGTGATCGATCGGGCGATGAGGATCGAGGGCCGCCACATGGGCAGCGCCCGGAAGCGGTCGATGAGCCCGGTGTTGAGGTCGGTGCTGAGGCCCACCGCGGTCCCGTTGGACGAGGTGATCAGGTTCATGGCCAGCAGCCCCGCCAGGGCGAAGTCGGTGTAGCTGCCCCCCGGGATCGGGATGCCCGAGCCGAACACGAAGATGAAGAGCAGGGTGAAGAGGATCGGTTGGAGGGTCACGTCGGAGAGCTGCATCGGCTCGCGCGCGATGTGGAGCAGGTTGCGACCGACCAGCACCAGGATCTCCCGGAGCCGCTGGGTGAACCAGCCGGGCTGAGCGTCGGCGAGGGCGAGGGTGCGGACGCTCACGCCGTCGCCTCCTCCGGCTCGGCGGCCGTCTCCTCGCCGGCGCTCTCACGGCCGGTGAGGGCGAGGAAGACGTCGTCCAGGGAGGGCTGGTGCACCTGCACGTCGTCAACCAGGATGCCGGCGCGGTCGAGGGCACGGACCACCGCGGTGGCGAGCCCGTCCTGGTTGCGGACCGCGGCGCGGAGACGCCGTCCGTCGTGGCTCACGTGAGCCTCTCCCTCGAGCAGCGGCTGGAGGGCGAGGACCGCCTCCGGCCGGGGCATGCTGAGGGTCACCTCCAGGCGCGCCGAGCCGGTCTCCGACTTCAGCTGCTGCGGCGTCCCGCTGGCGATCACTCTGCCGTGGTCGAAGACCGCGATCGAGTCGGCGAGATGGTCCGCCTCGTCGAGGTACTGGGTGGTGAGCAGGACCGTGCAGCCGTCCCCGACCATCCCCCGGATCACCTCCCACACCCCGAGCCGGCTGGCCGGGTCGAGCCCGGTGGTCGGCTCGTCGAGGAAGAGGACGGGCGGCGCCATGATCATGCTGGCGGCGAGGTCGAGGCGACGGCGCATCCCACCCGAGTAGCCCCGGGTGAGACGGTCCGCCGCGTCGCTCAGTTCCAGCCGCTCCAGCAGATCGGCGGCGCGCCGCTGTGCCTCGGAGCGCCGGAGCCCGCTCAGCTGGCCGATCATCACCAGGTTCTGCCTGCCGGTGAGCAGCTCGTCGAGGGTCGTCGCCTGGGCGGCCACGCCGATCCGCCGGCGCACCTCGGTCGGATGGGCGGCAACGTCGAAGCCGCCCACCCAGGCTCGTCCCTCGTCGGGGTGGCTGAGGGTGGTGAGGATGCGGATCGCTGTGGTCTTGCCGGCGCCGTTCGGCCCCAGCACCCCGAGGATCGCACCCGGGGGGACGGAGAGATCGACGCCGGCCAGGGCGACGGTCGCGCCGTACCGCTTGACCAGTCCCTCCGCCTCGATCATGGCTCTGCCGGACATCTCACGCCTCCTTTGGCGAGCGGGGCCCGGCCGGCCGGCCCCGTGCTGCGGGGTTGTTCATGGGGGCTACCCTCGTGTTGGTTCGACGTATTACAACGATATATCGTGATAGCGCGAAGATGCAACTCTCTGCGCCGCCGTCCGTGGGCTTCCACCGCTTGGCGCCTGCCGGACGTATACTTACTGACCGTATGGTAAGCGATGCGCTTACCGGCCGTCAAGTAAAGAAACGATGATGGCCGGCGAGCAGATCGGAACCGTCCCCGGTCCCGGTCCCGTTCCGGTTCAGGACACCCCCGCGGTCGGTGACGACCCGGCACCGCGCGGCCGCCGGGGTCACCGGGTGCTCATCGGCCCCCGCCCCCCGGCCGCGGCCGGAGGCGACCCGGCCGGGACCCGCGAGCGCATCCTCGAGGCCGCCCTCGACCTCTTCCTCGACCAGGGCTTCGACAAGACCTCGCTCCGGGAGATCGCCGAACGGGTCGGGGTGACCAAGGCCGCCCTCTACTACCACTTCGAGTCCAAGGACGACCTCCTCTTCGCGTTGCACCTGCCGGTGCACCAGCTCATGCACAGCGCGATGGACCGGCTCGGCGATCCTGCCGCCGCGGGCTCATGGCTCACCTTCCTCGACTGGCTCATCGATCAGCTGGCCGCGCACAGCCGGCACCTCCTCCTGTATCAGCGCAACGCCGCCGCCTTCGGGGAGATCCATCGGAGGGACCACGGGGGGCCCGACGTGGAGCCCGAGCAGCTCTTCGTGCGGATGCTCGGCGACCCGGCGCTCAGCCTCGACCAGCGCGTCCGGATGGCCGGCTCGCTGGCCGTGGTCGTCTCCGGCGCGGCCCTGGCGATGCAGCCGGGCGCCACCGCCCCGGACCCGGCGCAGCTGGCCGCCGTCCTCCGGGTCGCGGTGCGCGACCTGCTGCGGGTGGGCCCGTCCCCGCCCCCGCCCCCTCCGGCGTAGCGGCCACGGCGGTGCTGAAGCTCGAGCTGGGGGCCCCGATCGCGGTCCGCGAGGGGGGCCTCCCGGCCCTGGCCGGGGCCTTCCTCGCCGGCATCGAGAAGAAGTTCGCGTAGGGCGAGCCGTAACATGACGGGGAGCGCCGGCGTCAGCGGCATCCACATCCACTGCGAGGTGCGCGGCCGCGGACGGCCGCTGCTGCTGATCCTCGGTCTGGGGGCGGACGTCTCCGAGTACACGGCGCTGATCGATCAGCTCGCCGCCCGATCCCAGGTGATCGCCTTCGACAATCGCGGCGCCGGGCGCACCGACAAGCCCGACGTGCCCTATTCGATCGAGCTGATGGCCGCCGACGCGCTGGGCGTGCTGGACACCCTCGGGGTCCCCCGGGCCTGCGTGCTGGGGATCTCCCTGGGAGGCCGCATCGCCATGGAGCTGGCGCTCCGCCATCCCGAGCGCGTCGAGAGGCTGATCCTCGTCTCCACCTCCGCCCGCGTGGTCCCCTCCTGGCGGCGGCGGCACCTCTATCCGATCCTCTCGGGGATGCCGCTCTTCCGGAGCCGGCACCCACAGCCGCGGTACGCGTTCGTCCGCCAGCTCGAGGCCTCGGACGGGTACGACGCCGGCCCGCGCCTGCACGAGCTGGGCATGCCCACCGCGGTGATGCACGGCCGCAGCGACCGGGCCGCGCCCCTGGCGATGGCGGAGGAGATGCAACGCGAGATCCCGGGCTCGCGGCTGGTGACGTTCCGGGGGGGCCACCTCTTCTTCCTGATCCGGGAGCGGCAGCGCTTCGTGGACGCCGTGGCGGACTTCGTCGGTCAGGGTTGATGGCCGCGCCCGAGCGCATCGACCTCGGGAGCGGGCTGCTCCTCCGACGCTGGCGCCCCGCCGACGCGGAGGCGCAGTCGCTGGCGATCGCCGAGAGCCGTGAGCATCTGCTGCCCTGGATGCCCTGGGCGGCCTCGGCCAGCCTGCAGGAGCGCCGCACCACCCTGGCGCGGTGGGAGCAGGAGTGGGATGCGGGCGGTGACCTCGTGTACGGGCTGTTCCTCGGTGCCCACGTGGTCGGCGGCTGCGGGCTCCACCGCCGCCTCGGCCCCGACGGGCTGGAGATCGGCTACTGGGTGCACGCGGCGCACACCCGGCGGGGCTACGCGACCGCCGCCTCAGCCGCGCTCACCTCGGTGGCCTTCACCCTTCCCGGGATCACGGTGGTGGAGATCCACCACGACCGGGCCAACCTCGCCAGCGAGGGCGTCCCCCGCAAGCTCGGCTTCATGCTCATCGGGGAGTCCCCGCAGCGCTCGCCGGCGGCACCGGCCGAGTCCGGCATCTGGCGGGTCTGGATGATGACCCGCGACACCTGGCGGTCGCCGGTCGTGCCGGCGGAGCCGGGCGGCTGAGACCGACGCTCGGCCGTCCGGGCGCGGCGGTCCGTCAGACCGGGGAGATGACCAGCCCGGTCGGGACCTTGGGGTAGAAGTAGGTCGACTTCTGGGGCATGTTCTCGCCGGCGGCGGCGACCGCCATCACCTCCTCGCCGGTGCAGGGGGAGACCAGGAATGCCAGCGCCGCCCGTCCCGCCCGCACCGCCTCGACCGCCTCGGCGGGGTCGCGCGTGTAGGCGAGCGCGCTCTCGTGCAGCTCCGCCTCCCCGATGCCGCAGGCGCCGATCACCTCCGACTGGAGGACCGCCACGTCGAGCGCGTCGCGCCGGGAGCTCGCCGCACCCCGCGGCCGGTGGAGGAGCGCGGCACCGTCGGGCGTCACCAGGACGTAGGCGTGCTCCGCCGCCCTCCGCTCTCCCAGCCCGGCAAACGCTGCGAGGGCGTCCGCCACCGGCTCCACGTGCCAGGCGCCGTCGAGCCGCGCGCGCAGCTGGTCGCGGCCGGCCGGCAGCCCCGGGCGCGGGCGGACCATCCGGTGGATGGGGAGGACCACCAGGGCGGGGTCGTCGGCGGCACTGGCGTAGACGAGGGCGAACTGGCTGTCGGCGTCCTCGGCGTCCCCCGCGTCCCGTCGCTCCGCGGCGTACGCGGCCATGGTCTCGAAGCGGTGGTGGCCGTCGGCGATGTAGAGGGTGGCGGGGGCGAGCAGGGCGCCGATCTCGGCCAGGATGGCCTCCTCGGCGATCTGCCAGATCAGCACCTTCTCGCTTCCCAGCTCACCGTCGAAGCGGCCGCCCAGGAGCGCCGGTCCCCCGGCGATGTGGGCCAGCCGCGCCCCGAGCCCCGGGGCGCCGTCCCAGATCAGCCATACCGGGGAGGTCTGGGCGCGGGTCGCGCGCATCAGCGCCAGCCGGTCCTCCTTGGGCCCGCGCAGGGTCAGCTCGTGGGGATGCACCTCGGAGCGCAGCCAGGGCAGCGCCGGGACCCTGCCCAGCAGACCGAGGCGGCGCCGCGGCTCGCCCCCGGGGGTCGTGAACTCGTGGGCGACCAGGTAGAGGCCCGGTCGCTCGTCCCGGACCAGGATGCCCAGCTCGATCCAGCTCCGGAGGTGATCCGCCGCCCGGGTGTAGACGTCGCTCTGCCCGGGGACGTCGTCCGGGTAGGACTTGCCGAAGTCGATGCGCACCACGCTGCGCAGGTCGCGCCCGTACAGCTCCTCCCGCTGCGCCGGGCTGATGACGTCATATGGGGGCGCCAGCACACCTCCGAGCCGGACGTGCTCGGGGTTGAACCTGACCCCTCGGAGGGGATGCAGCCGGGCCAACTACAGGGTGACGACCCGGAGCGACTCCAGGTCGGCGATCTCCCGCAGGGCGGCCTGCAGCTCCGGGCTCACCGGGTCGTCGACCTGCATCAGCATCACGGCCCGACCCCGCGGGTGGTCGCGGCCCAGCTCGATGCCGGCGATGTTGATGTCATGGCTGGCCAGAAGTCCGGAGACCTTGGCGATGACCCCGGGGCGGTCGTTGTGCTGGACCACCAGGAAGACGCCGTCCGGCTCCATGTCGACCCGGAAGTCATTGATCCGCGTGACCCGGGGCTGACCCTCGAACTGGGTGCCGACCACGATCAGCCGCTCCTTGCCGATCACCTCGACCAGCAGGGCGTCGGCGTGGTCGAGGTCGCGGGTGGTGGTGCGCTCCTCGACGGCGACGCCGTGGTCCTTGGCCACCAGCTTGGCGTTGATGGCGTTGACCCGGGTCTCGGTGAAGTGACTGAAGAGGCCGCGCAGGACCTCGGCGGTCAGGTAGCTGTAGTCGAGCTGGCTCAGCTCGCCGGCGTAGCTGCAGACCACCCGGCCCACCTTCTCGCCCGCCAGCTGGGCCGCCAGCGACCCCATCTTCTCGGCGAGCACGAGGTAGGGCTGGAGCCGGGCAAGCTCCTCGGGCTTGACCGCCGGCAGGTTGACCGCGGAGCCGGGTCCGCCCCCGGCCAGGTACTGGACGATCTGGTCGGCGACGTCGGTCGCGACGTTGAGCTGGGCCTCGGTGGTGCTCGCGCCCAGGTGGGGGGTGAGCAGCAGCTCAGGGAGCGCCAGCAGGGGGTTCTCGGGAAGCGGCGGCTCCTTCGTGTACACGTCGATGGCCGCGGCTGCGATGTGGCCGTCGCGGACGGCGTCGGCGAGCGCCTGCTCGTCGATGATCCCGCCCCGGGCGACGTTGACCAGCCGCGCCCCCTGCTTCATCCGGGCCAGCTCGGCGGCACCGATCACGCCCCGCGTCTTGTCGTTGACGGGGACGTGGACGCTCAGGAAGTCGGACTGGGTCAGGAGGGTCTCGAAGTCGACCAGCTCGGCCCCGGCCTGCTCGGCGCGCTCGGCGGTGACCAGGGGGTCGTTGGCGATGACCCGCATCTGCAGGCCGTGGGCCGAGATCCGGGCCACCTCGAAGCCGATCTTGCCGAGGCCGAGCACTCCCAGGGTCTTGCCCCGCAGCTCGGTGCCCATGAACGACTTGCGGTCCCACTTGCCCTGGTGCATCGAGGCGTCGGCACGGGCGATGTTGCGGGCCATGGCCAGCATCATCCCCACCGTGTGCTCGGCGGCGGCGATGGTGTTGCCGCTGGGGGCGTTGACGACCAAAACCCCGTGCCGGGTGGCGGCCTCCAGGTCGATGTTGTCCACCCCGACCCCGGCCCGCCCCACCACCCGGAGGCGGCGAGCCGCCTCGAAGATCTCCGCGGTCACCTTGGTCTCGCTGCGGACCACCAGCGCGTCGGCGTCCGCGATCTTCTGCTTCAGCTCCTCCGGGGTGAGGCCGGTGGCGACCTCGACCTCCCCGGCGGCGCGCAGCCGCTCGACCCCGTCGGCGGCGATGGGATCGGACACGAGGATGCGGACGGTTGAGGGCGCGGCGGGACTGCCGCCGGCTACGCCGGACGTGGTCGCGACCGCCATCAGCGAACTCCTGCGGGCTCGGCCGCGGCGGCCTTCTCGCGAGCCACCGCCTGGGCGGCGGGCACCATCAGGCCCACCCGGCTGAGCAGGCCCAGCTCGCTGAGCGCCAGCTCGAGGGCGGCGAGGATCTGGTACACGTCGCCGGTGTGGATGGCACCGAGGTGGCCGATCCGGAAGATCTTGCCTTTCAGGTCGCCCTGGCCACCGGCGAGCACCAGGCCGTGCTTGGTGCGCAGCAGGCCGAGCAGCTTGGACAGCTCCTCCGGCGTCGCCGCCGGGTTGTAGACCGGGGTCACCGCGTTGCTGCGGTACGGCTCGGCGGCGAAGAGGCGCAGCCCGGCGGCCTCCACCCCCGCGCGGATCATCGCGCCCACCTGGGCGTGGCGGGCCCAGACGTTCTCGACGCCCTCCTCGAGGATCATCCGCAGCCCCTCCTGCATCGCGTACATCACGCTCACGGGCGGGGTCGTGTAGGTCTGGTTGCGGTCCTGGAACTTCTTCTCGCGGGCGAAGTCGAAGTACCACCTCGGCAGCTTGGCCTTCTCGGCGGCGGCGTAGGCGTCCTTGGAGACGGCCACCATGGCGAGCCCGGGAGGCGCCATCCAGCCCTTCTGGGAGCCGCAGGCGACCACGTCCAGGCCGAGGGCGTCCACCTCCAGCGGCAGGCAGCTCGCGCCGCTCACCGAGTCCACGGCGATCAGCTTGCCCCGGCCCTTGACGACCGCGGCGATCGCCGGGATGTCGTTGGTCACCCCGGTGGAGGTCTCGTTGTGGGTGACGAAGACCTTCTCGATGGCCGGGTTCTCGGCCAGGAGGCGCTCGACGTCCTCGGGGTCGATGGCCTCTCCCTCGGGCATCTTGAGCTTGACCGCGTCCACCCCGTAGGCGACGGCGATGTCGGTCCAGCGGTCGCCGAAAGAGCCGACCGAGCAGAAGAGCGCCTTCTCGCCGGGGCTCAGCAGGTTGGTGACGGCCGCCTCGAGGCCGCCGGTCCCGCTCGAGGGGAAGAGCAGCACGTCGTTCTTGGTGCGCAGCACCTCCTGGATGCCGCTGCACACGTCGGACATCAGCGACGAGAACTCGGGCCCCCGATGGTTGATCATCGGCCGCGACTGGGAGCGCACCACGCGCTCGGGCAGGGGGGTAGGACCGGGTACGCGAAGCTGCTGTTCGAGGGCCATGACACTCCTCGCTGGGGAAGGGGCGGGCGCTTCGCGAGAGTGTACCAATCGCCACTTCGGCTCTCGAAGTGCCGGAGGCCACCACCCCGACCGGGTCGGAGGGCGGGGGGCGGGGCCCCCGATCTCAGAGCGGGAGCTCGTCCAGGGAGGGGCGGCGAGCGGTCCTGACGGGGCGGCCCGGCAGCTCGAGGCTCGGCAGGACGGGCTCGTTGACGGGCGAGCCCTCCACGCCTGCCCACAGGCCGTGGCTCCCCGGGAACAGCTCGTCGTACGTCGGACCGGCGCGCGCCTTCCCGTCCGTGCCGGCACGCGCCCTGACCAGGCGCCGCCGTCGCCGCAGGGTCCAGCGGTGGAGTCCGGTGCCCCGGAGGCCCTGGGTGGCGAGCGCCAGGCCGGAGCCGGCGACGCGGGCGAGCCGGCGGCGGTGGCGGATGGCCAGCAGCAGCGCCGCCAGCAGGAGCAGCCAGCCCATGACGACGAGCGCTGCGGGTGCCCCCCCGGCGGTCGCGCCCGGGTGGGCCGCGACCGGGCCCGCGGCCGGCCGGCCGGTGGCGGGCGGGGCGGTGGGAGGTGGCGCCAGCAACCCGCTCTGCACGCGCAGCTTTGCGGGCGTGCTCGCCTTCACCTCCTGCTCGCGCTGGAGGATGCCGGGGAGGAAGGCCTCGACGCCGTTCTTCAAGGCCACGGCGAGCCCCTGGCGGAAGCTGCTCTGGGTGAGCAGCGCGGCGTCGTGGGGGTTGGTGATGAAGAGGCTCTCGACGGTCGCCGTGGGCATGGTCGGCTCGAGCCACCAGTCGTTGCGCAGCACGACCCCCCCGTCATGGTCGCCGTAGGGGTTGAGGTAGGCGGACACCGCCTGGCTGATCGCGCTGGCGAACGGGATGTCGCGGGCATAGGGGTAGAGGACCACCGAGCCGTCGGGGGTGGGGGTGGTCCAGGCGTTGAAGTAGATGGGGAGGAAGACGCTGGCACCCGACGCGTTGGCGATGTCCGAGCGCTGCTGGATGCTCACGGTCGCGTCGGTGGTGCGGGTCATCACCACCGTCACCCCGTCGGCGCGCAGCAGAGCGGCCAGCCGGTCCGAGACGTCGAGGGTGAGGTTCTTCTCGACCAGGCCGTCGAGGCCGATGGCGCCCGGATCGCGACCGCCGTGGCCGGGGTCGATGCAGACGACGTACGGAGGGGGGAGGGACGCCGCCCCGACGGCAGGCGGCGACAGCGCTGGAGCGACCGTCAGCAGGACGGCGGCCGGGGCGCTGGCAAGGACGTAGAGAAGACGTGCCCGGCGCATCGGTACGAGACCTTGGCCGGAGTATAGGGCACGTCTTCCGCGCTGAGGGCATCGGTGTGGGCGGTAGGAGATAGTAATGGCCGAGAGTTCCGATCCCGGGACATTGCACTAAGCGCGTCAGTGGGGCAGTCGCAACGACCGACACGCTTAGTGGATAGCCGCGTCGAAGCCCAGTTGCACTTGCGCGCGTGCACGCGCGGCGTGTATGGTCAATCACTTTCCCACGAAATCCTCCCGATTCCGTCCTCGCTTGGGTCCATGCCCGGGGTCGTAACCCGAGCGTCCTGCGGTAGGGAAAGGAGAGTGACCTTGCCCGCCGTCAGCCGCTTGGGAAGACGCCCCAGCCTCAGTCTTGGACTGCCCGCGATGCTCGGGCTGGTCCTGTTCCTGCCCGCCACCACCGCCTCAGCAGCCGGCCATCCGGCCGCAGCGCCCGTGGCGAGCTCGGCACCCAGCTCGCAGATGAGCCTGGCCCAGGCGCCAGCAGGGCTGAGGGAGGCTGTCGAGGCGACGCTTGGGGCCGACCCAGCCCAGATCCAGCAGGCGGAGCTGACCGCCTTGGGCGGCGCGTCGCTCGACGAGTTCGGCTACACCGTGGCGCTCTCCGGCACCACCGCGGTGGTGGGCGCCCCCCACGGGAACTCGGGCACCGGGGCGGCCTACGTGTTCGTCGGCTCGGGGTCGAGCTGGTCCCAGCAGGCGGAGCTGACCGCCGCCTCCGGCGGTGCAGTGGGCGACGAGTTCGGCTACTCGGTGGCGATCTCGGGGACCACGGTGGTGGTCGGCGCCGACGAAGGTAACTCGGGCACCGGGGCGGCCTACGTGTTCGTGAGCTCGGGGACGACCTGGTCCCAGCAGGCGGAGCTGACCGCCTCCGGCGGCATGGCGGGCGACCACTTCGGCAGGTCGGTGGCGATCTCCGGCACCACCGTGGTGGTGGGCGCTCCTTTCAGCAGCTTGGAGACCGGGGCGGTCTACATATTCGTGGGCTCGGGGTCGAGCTGGTCCCCGCAGCAGGAGTTGACCGGCGGCGCGTCGGGCGACTACTTCGGCGACGCGGTGGCGCTCTCGGGCACGACCCTGGTGGTCACCGCCCCCGAAAGCAACTCGAAGACCGGGGCGGCCTACGTGTTCGTGGGCTCGGGGTCGAGCTGGTCCCCGCAAGGGGAGCTGACCGCCTCCGACGGCGCGAGTGGCGACGAGTTCGGCTACTCGGTGGCCATCTCGGGGACGACGGTGGTGGTCGGCGCCCCCTACCGGAGCTCGGACACCGGGGGGGCGGCCTACGTCTTCGTGGGTTCGGGGTCGAGCTGGCCCCAGGAGGCGGAGCTGACCGCCTCCGGCGGCGCGAGTGGCAACGAGTTCGGCTACTCGGTGACGATCTCGGGGACCATCGCGGTGGTGGGCGCCCCCCAGAGCTCGGACACGGGGGCGGCCTACCTCTTCGTGGGCCTGGGGTCGAGCTGGTCCCAGGAGGCGGAGCTGACCGCCTCCGACGGCGCGGGCGGCGACGACTTCGGCTACTCGGTGGCGGTCTCGGGCACCACCACGCTGATGGGCGCCGACGGCAAGGACGCGTCCGCCGGGGCCGCCTACGTGTTCGGACCGCCGTCCTACTTGAGCCCCACCGCGTCCGGCGGCTACACCCTGGACGCCTTCGGCGGCCTCCACCCCTTCGGTGACTCCCCGCCGGTCACGGCCACCGGCTACTGGCCCGACTGGGACATCGCCCGCGCTCTCGCCATCAATCCCTGCGACAGCACCGGTCAGGTGTCGGGCTGGGTGCTGGACGGATTCGGCGGCCTGCATCCCTTCGCCGCCCCCGGCACCCCCATGCCTCCCGACCCCGCCACCACCGGGTACTGGCCCGGATGGGACATCGCCAACGACTTCGTCGCCTTCTGCATCACCGTGGGCGGCGTCCAGCACGCCGCCGGCTGCGTCCTCGACGGCTTCGGCGGCCTCCACCCCTGGGCCGACTCGAGCGCGGTCATCGGCGATGTCACCTGCGACGGCACCGGCTACTGGCCGGGCTGGGACATCGCCACCAAGATCGCGGTGATCCCGGGCACCGACCAGGGCTACGTGATGGACGGCTTCGGGGGGCTGCACCCCTTCAACGGGGCCCCGGTCGAGAACCCGTCGGGCTACTGGCCGGGCTGGGAGATCGCCACCGACCTGGTGGCCACCGCCGACGGCGGCTACACCTTGGACGGCTTCGGGGGCATCCACCCCTTCGGCAGCGCCCCGGCGATCGCCCCCACCGGGTACTGGCCGGGCTGGGACATCGCGCGCGGCATCGACGTGGCCTGGGCCGGCGGTGGCGTCTACACCATCGACGGCTTCGGAGGCGTCCACCCCGCGGGCGGGGCCCCATTCCTCTCGGTGAGCGGGTACTGGCCGGGCTGGGCCGTGGTCCGCGACTTCATCACAGCCCCGTAGCGCGCCCCATGGCCGCGGTCTCTGCAATCGGTGCGAGGCATCAGACCCTCGGGAGATGCAGCGTGGCGGGCCTGGCCGCAGGGGCGGCCGGCTACGGCACCGGGCAGATCACCTGCACCGTGGCGGTGTGGCCGGCGACGACGGTCACGGATCCATCCGCCTCGCACGTGGCAGGACCGCTCACGGCACTCGTGCCCGTCACCGTGTAGGAGCCCGCCGGGACACCGACGGAGAACGCTCCATCGTTCCCCGCGGCCGTGGTGAACGTGTCAGACGTACCTCAACGACATCGCCCCGGGCCACTCCGCGAGCGCGGCCTTCCTGACCGCGGCAACGCTCTGGAACCTGAGCACCACCGATGCCGAGGCGTTCGCCGACGCCCAGCCGCTGATCAACGCCGAGACCACCTCCTACTCCGAGCTGTCGTCGACGCCCTGGCCGTCCAACACGACCGCCGACATCCAGACGCTCATCACCGAGAACAGGGCGATAGTCGCCGACCTGGACGAGCTGGAGACCATCACCCTGGCGAGGATCGCCGCCTGGGACGTGAAGATCACGGCGGACACCGCCGTGGACGTCACCGATTCGGGCCTGATCCGCTCGGACCTCGGCCTGCCACCCGCCACCAGCTGAGCTCAAGCGGCCGCCGTCCAGCCGCCCGTCAGGCGGCGCGACCCCGGCGGCCCGGCGCCGGGTCAGCGGAGGTCGGCGGTGAAGGGGAGGAGCGCGATGTGGCGGGCCCGCTTCAGGGCGACGGTCAGCCGGCGCTGGTGGCGGGAGCAGACCCCCGTCATGCGGCGCGGGAGGATCTTGCCCCGGTCGGAGAGGTAGCGCCGCAGCCGGGCCACCTCCTTGTAGTCGATGACGTCCTGGTGCTCAAGGCAGAAGCTGCACACCTTGCGGCGGCGGCGGTCGAAATCGGGCATGGATCAGTCGGACCTCAGAAGGGGATGTCGTCGGGGTCGATGTCCCCGGCCACCTCGGGGCTGGCGCTGGCCGGGGCCGGGCTCGCCGCACTCTCCGTCGCCGTGGCCCCATCCTGGCGGCTATCGAGGAACTGGACGTCGTTGGCGTTGACCTCGGTCTTGTAGCGCTTCTGGCCGGACTGGGCATCGTCCCAGGAGCGGGTCTGCAGCCGTCCCTCCACGTAGACCAGGCGGCCCTTCTGGAGGTACTGGCTGCACAGCTCGGCGAGCTTGCGGTTGCCCTGGTTCCAGACCACGATGTCGTGGTAGTCGGTGAACTCGCGGCGCTCGCCGCTCGGGTCGGTCCCGTAGCGGTTGGTGGCCAGGGCGAGGTTGCAGACCGCGGTGCCGCTCGGCGTGTAGCGCAGCTCCGGGTCCCGGGTGAGCCTTCCGATCAGCATGACCCTGTTGAGCGAGCCGGCCATGGCTAAACCTCCACCTCCTCGTCGGTCTCCGCCTCGGGGATGTCCTCGTCCTCGTCGGCGGCCTCCTCCCGGTCAGCCAGCCCCTCGGCGGCGCCGGCACTCACCGCGCCATCCTCGGCCGGCAGCTCCTCGCCCACGCCGAGCTCGAGGCCCGGCACCGTCTCGTCCCGGCGGACGAGCAGGTGGCGGAAGACGGTGTCGTGGATCTGGAGTGCGCGTTCGAGGTCGGTGACCCGGGCGCCGTCGAGCTGGAGCAGGGTGATGACATAGTGCCCGTCGCGCAGGCGGTCCACCTCATAGGCAAGCCGGCGCTTGCCCCACATCGTCGTCTTGCCGACCGTGCCTCCCAGGCCGCGTATCAGGGTCTCCACCGACTCGGTGGTGGTCCGGAGCGCCTCGTCGTCGAGATCGGGCCGGACGATGTACATGAGCTCGTAGTCGCGCACGACGCGCGCACCTCCTTTCCTCTGGGCTGAACGGCGCCCGGCGGTGTTGCGGTTCGCCGCCGAGGTGGCCAAGGCGGTGACGCCGGACGCAGGAAAGCTGCGGAAGCGTGAGTGTACCAGGCCCGCCCCGACGGGGACGGTCAGGCCGCGCCCGAGGGATCGACGATGGTCAGCCCGCGGAAGAAGCGACGGTAGTAGCCCCGATCACGGGTGAGGAGGCGGTCGGCGCGAGCCCGGGCGTGAGCCCCGATCAGGAAGTCCGCGACCACCCTCGTGCGCGCGCCTCCGGTGCGGCGGTAGTCTCCGAAGGCGGCGCCGGCGGCCAGAGCCGAGCTGGCGTCGAGCGGACTGAAATCGACGTGGAGCCGGTTCAGCGCGTCCTCTGCCGCGGAGGGCGAGGGGAAGCCGGCGCCGACCTCCGCCCAGACGATCTCGCAGGCGATCAGCGCCCCCTCACTCAGGCAGGCCCGCAGTGCCTCGCGCGACCTTTCCCCGAAGGATGGATCGGCACCGAAGACGTCCAGCAGGACGTTGGTGTCGACCGCGGTGATCACAGCGCGTCCGGCTCGCCGCGCAGTGCCTCCAGCTGCGGGTCGGTATTGCGGCCGGTTCCCAGGATCCCGTAGACCTCATCCACGGCGTCCCTGGCGGTCAGCTTGGTCGCCACCAGCCGGCCGCCCTCCTCGGCGAAGTCGAGCGTCTGCCCGGGCCGGATGCCCAGCCGTTCGCGCAGGCGCTTGGGGATCGTCACCTGGCCCTTCTCCGACACCCGTGCATTCATATCGTCATCCTAGGATTTCCTACAATCGCAGTCAAACAGATCGCGGACGTTCGCGCCGGGTCGACCCCACGACCTCGCTCTGCCCGGGCGCCCCGCGGATCAGCCCAGCGGTCGTCGCAGCTGGGTGTCCTGACCGCGCAGCTCCTCCATCCAGTCCTCCAGCTCGTCGGGATCGCTGGGAAGCGCCCGGCTCAGCACCCGGCAGCCGTCCTCGGTGACCAGGACGTCGTCCTCGATCCGGATGCCGATCCCCCGCAGCCGCTCGGGCACGGTGAGGTCGTCGGGTTGGAAGTAGAGGCCCGGCTCGACGGTCAGCACCTGCCCGGCGCGCAGGGTGCCGCCGCGGTACTCCTCCTCGCGGGCGTGGGCGCAGTCGTGGACGTCGAGGCCGAGCATGTGGGAGGTGCCGTGGAGGGTGTAGCGGCGGTGCAGCTGACGGTCCTCGGCCAGCGCCTCGGCGGCGGTTACCGTCAGGATCCCCAGTTCCTCGAGGCCCTCGGCCAGGACCCGCATCGCGGCCCGGTGGGGGTCGAGGAAGGCCGCCCCCGGTCTGACCTCGGCGATCGCCGCCCGCTGGGCGCGGTGGACCAGCTCGTAGAGGCGGCGCTGGTCGGGGGTGAAGCGGCCCGACACCGGGAGGGTCCGGGTGATGTCGGCCGTGTACAGCTCCTCGCCCTCGACCCCGGCGTCGAGCAGGAGCAGGTCGCCGCTGCGCACCTCCCCGTCATTCCTGCTCCAGTGCAGGATGGTCGCGTGGGAGCCGCTGGCGGCGATGGTCTCGTAGCCGACATCGTTGCCCTCCACCCGGGCCCGCAGGTTGAATACCCCCTCCACCACGCGCTCCCCCTGCTCCATCGCCTCGGGGAGAGCCCGGACCACGTCCTCGAAACCGCGGACCGTCGCCGCCACCGCCCGCTCCAGCATCCGGATCTCGTGGTCGTCCTTGACCAGGCGAAGCTCGCTCAGCTCCCGTGCCAGCCGCCGCTCCTCCGATGGGTCGGCGGGCACGGCGACCAGCGGGTCGACCGCCGGGTCGAGCCCGCGCAGCAGCAGCACCAGGCCGTCGAGCCCGCGCACCGCGTCGCCCAAACCGTCGAGCGGGGCGCAGTGGACACCGAGCAGGTAGGCCGTCTCCTCCAGCCCGCGCCGAGGGCCGACCCACAGCTCCCCGGTGCTCGCGTTGGTGAAGAAGGCGGGGGTGGAGCGGTCGGAGCGCGGCTCGAGGTAGAGGGTCGGGTCGTGTCCCTCGCCGTGGGCGCGGAGCAGGAGGACGCCACCGGGCTCGGTGTGACCGGTCAGCCAGTAGTGGTCGCTGCCGGGCCGAAAGCGGTAGTCGTCGTCGTTGGACCTGACCTTGGGGACGCCGGTCGGGATCAGCAGGTGGATGCCCGGGAAGAGGGCGGCGAGGGCCCGGCGCCGCTCCCGGTAGCGGGTGGCCGCCGGATGGGGGCGCTCCGGGAAGGTGCTGGTCCGGTCCCAGTCCCGGGACATCAGCTCGACCAGGGCGGGCGGCGTCCGGGGATCGTGACTGCGCATGCCCTCGCCGGCGGGAGTGGGAGCCGCTGCGCCCGCCGCCGCTCCCGGTCCCTCCTCCGCTCCCAGTCCCTCCTGCGCGGCGGGACCCGCGGGCCCTGGGTGCTGGTTCTCCATGCCCGCAGCGTACGCCGCAGCGGCGCGGGGCGCCGCGGACGGGGGCGCCCGGGCGGTAACGGAAGCAGTGCATTTGGGCCACAAGCGGCTGATGTGTCTATCGCATCACGCCGGTCTGCGCCACACTTCACCCCGCTTATGAGCCCACACGAGAGCGCCAGCTGCCGGCTCTGCCACCGTGGACCGGCGGCGGACGCCACCCTCCATCAGCACCGCGGACGCGGGCTCACCCTGCGCCACATGGTCCTCCGCGGACCCCTCTGCCGGGAGTGCGGTCTGATCGCATGGCGGCGGATGACCCTCGACACCGCGCTGCTCGGCTGGTGGGGGCTCGCCTCGGTCGTGGTCACCCCGGTGACGCTCGTCCTCAACTCGATCGTGCTGGTCAGGCTGCTCCGCACCCCCGCGGCCCCGGCGGTCCCCGTCTTCCCACTCGGCCGCGCCCAGTCGGCGTCCCACACCGCCTGACCGCGGGCCGGGGCGCCGGCCGGGCTCCCCTCCGGCGGTCGCGGTATGCTTCGGCGGCGATGAACGGTTCTCCGAGCCCCTCGCGGCTGCGGATCGCCTTCGCCACCCTCGTCTGGGTGGCCGCGATGGCGATGATCCTGCTGGGGGGCATCGTGGGCGGGACCGGCCGGGTGGTTCTGACCGTCTTCGGGATCGTCCTGCTGCTGCTCGCGGTGGCCTACATCGGCCTCCAGGTCTGGTGGCTCAACCGGGTCCAGCAGCGCGCTCGGGCCTCCCAGAGCGATCCCGGCTCACCTCCGCGCCGTTGATCCAGCGGTCCGGACCCGCGGCGGCCGATGTCGCCGCTCCCCCAGGGACCGTCGCATCATTGCCGGCGCGGTGACTCACTGGGTGCGCGGGCAGCTGCGGCAGGGCATCCTCGGAGAGCGGCGGACGGCGGCCGTCGCCACCCTCCTCCTGCTCGCGGCCGCGTACGGGGTGAGCCTGCTCTACGCCCCGCTCAACCATGGGCCCAGCCGGATCTTCCTGCGCACGCCCCTGGACCAGGGGATACCGGTGGTGCCGGTCTTCGTGATCCCCTACGTCTCGCTGACCCCGTACATCGCCGTCACCATGCTGCTGCTGCTGCTCGCGCGGGTCAGGATCCTCCGCTCCGCCGCCGTCGCGATGATCATCGCCTGGCTGGTCAGCTACGCCTTCTACTTCTTCCTCCAGTCGTACGTCGCCCGCCCCCACCTCACCGGATCGGATCCGCTGACGGCGCTGATCCGCACCGTCTACGCGAGCGACCGGCCCTACAACGACTTCCCGAGCCTGCACACCTCGCTCTCCACCATCGTCGCGGTGCACTGGTGGCGGGTCGATCGGCGCGCCGGCGTGGCGGCGGGAGTGTGGACGGTGCTCATCGTGGCCTCGACGGTGCTGATCCACCAGCACTACCTGGCCGACGTCGCCGGCGGCCTCACCCTCGCGGCCCTCGGCTGCGCGGTCAGCCTCCGCCTCCTCGCCGGCGAGGCCGGCCGCCGGTCGCCCTCTGCGGCCGGCCGCCGGCCCTGGTGGCAGCCGGGCTGAGCGGCCTGGCTCAGGCTCGGGCGCAGCCGGCGAGGCGCGCCGCCTCGCGGAGGACGGCGTCGCGAAGCTCCGCCGGGGCGAGCACGGTGAAGGCGACGCCCAGGCCGGCGAGACGGCGGACGATCCACTCCAGGTCGTCGGCGCCGATGCGCAGCAGGACCGCGCCGTCGCGAGGTTCGAGGGTTCCGACGCTGGGGCTGACCAGCCGCCGGGCCTCGTCCAGGGGGAGCTCCAGCCGGACCTCGGCCCTCCACCGGTACGGCACGCTGGCCATGCTGCGGTGGATCTGCTCCCAGAGGTCGAATCCCTCCGGCCGGTCGAAGCCCTCCCGGGTCGGCTGGATGCCGAGGACCCGATCCAGCCGGAAGGTGCGCAGATCGTTCCGCAGGTGGTCCCAGGCGGCGACGTACCAGTGCCCGCTGAGGAACGCGATCCCGTACGGGTCGACCCGTCGCTCGGTCTCCTCCCCCTGCGCCGAGCGGTAGCGGATCAGGAGCCGGACGCCGTCGCGGGCGGCGGTGCTGAGGGCGAGCACCGTCTCGCCGTCGGCGTGCCCATGGTCGTGCTCGGGGTGCGCCAGACCGAGCTGGAGGGTCTCCTGGGCGGCTCCCAGGCGATCGCGGAGGGTGTCGGGGAGGACGCGGTCGAGCTTGGCCAGGGCGCCCTCGGCCGCCAGATCTGAGGTCACCAGCCCCAGGCGCTCCACCGCGAGCAGGCCCAGCACCAGGACCAGGGCCTCCTCGTTGGTGAACATCAGGGGCGGCAGCTTGAAGCCGGGCCGCATCCGGTAGCCGCCTGCCCGACCGCGCTCCGCCTCGACCGGGATGCCCATCTCCTGGAGGCCGAGGATGTAGCGGCGGACCGTGCGCGGCGTCACCTCCAGGCGCTGGGCGATCTCCTCGCCGCTCAGGCGGCGGCGCACCTGGAGCAGCTCCAGGAGGGTCAGGAGACGCTCCTTCGAGAGATCCATGACCTGGGCAGTATATAGGACTGATCATGTCCTGATTGGGTTGTAGGCTCGTCGGCATGATGAACCCACACCTCGACCTGCTGCTCGCCCACGAACGTCATCTGGACCTCATCCGCCGTGCCGAGATCTCCCGACTCGCCCGCGAGGCGAGCCGATCCCGCTCCCCGGCACCCCTCTCGCGCCTCCCGGCTCACGGTCAGGAGCGGAGCACCTGCCCGGCGGGCCCCATGCTCACGGTGAGCGGGGCGGACGGTGGTGGTCAGCGGGGGACTTGAACCCTCGACCTCGCGGATGTGAACCGCGCGCTCTAACCAACTGAGCTAGCTGACCGGAGAACTCCGAAGTCTATCTACTCCTCCCTACTCCTCCGCCCGGGCGACGTACGCGGCCTCGTCCAGCAGCTCTACGCCACCCTCGGAGACATCGCGGAGGCGGACCAGCCATCCGTCCTCGTAGGGGGACGCGTTGACCTGCTCGGGGGCGTCCGCGAGGCTCTGGTTGACCTCGCTGACCGTGCCCGCCACCGGGGCGTAGAGGTCGCTCGCAGCCTTGACCGACTCGATGGCCCCGAACCGGTCACCGGCGGTCAGCCGCGCCCCGACCGCGGGCAGGTCCAGGAAGATCACGTCGCCGAGTAGGGACTGGGCATGGTCGGTGATTCCGACGGTCGCCGTGTCGCCGTCACGGCGCACCCATTCGTGGGTGGGGGTGAAGCGGTAGCCGGAGAGGTCGGGCATGGTCGGCTCCTTCAATCGACGTCAATCGTGGCGCTGGCGGTGATGGGGGGCACCGACGAAGGGGAGGCGAACGCGGTTCGCCGGCACCGCCTCGCCGCGGATGTCGATGCTGAGCGGCTCCTCGCGGAGGTGGGGGGGAACGTAGGCGGTCGCGATCCCGTGGCCGAGGGTGAAGCTGAAGCCTCCGCTGGTCACCTCACCCACCGGCGCGCCACCCGCCCCGATCGTCATCCCGTGCCGGGGGATGTGGCGAGGCCCGACGGCGAGGCCGACGAACCGCCGCGGCGGCTCGTGGGGGTCGAGCTGGCGCAGCCGCGCCGCGCCGATGAACTCGCCCTTGCCGAGCTTGACGGTCCACGCGAGGCCGCAGCTGAAGGGGTCCACGGTCTCGTCCATGTCCTGGCCGTAGAGACGGAGCCCCGCCTCCAGGCGCAGGGTGTCGCGGGCTCCGAGCCCCACGGGGAGCAGACCGCGCGCCGAACCCGCCTCGAGGAGGGCGTCCCACAGCCGCGGAGCCGGCCCGGGAGCGCAATAGAGCTCGAGCCCGTCCTCCCCCGTGTAGCCGGTCCGCGAGATCCGGCAAGGCACCTCCGCCACCGCCCCGACCACGGAGCTGAAGGAGCCCAGAGCCGAGAGGTCGGCGCCGGTGAGCGTCTGCACGATCGCCACCGCCTCCGGGCCCTGGACGGCGAGCAGGGCGGTCTCGTCGCTCTCGTCGTGGAGCTCGGTACCGGGGAGCAGGTGCGCGCGCATCCATCCCACGTCGACCTGGCGGCGGGAGGCGTTGACCACGACCAGGAAGCCGTCCTCGACGCGGTAGACGAGCAGGTCGTCGATGATGCCGGCGTCGTCGTTGCACATCACCGCGTAGAGGGCGTGGCCGGGGGCGAGGGCGGAGACGTCGTTGGCGACCAGCCGCTGCACGGTGGCCTCGGCGCTCGCGCCGGCGACGTGCACCTCCCCCATGTGGGAGAGGTCGAAGAGCCCGGCCCGGGTCCTGACCGCGACGTGCTCGTCGCGGATCGAGGTGTAGCAGAGCGGCATCTCGTAGCCGGCGAACTCGACCATGACCGCGGGGGCGGCCAGGTGGCGGGCGTGGAGCGGGGTCCTCGCGGCCATCGTCGCGAGCGATGGTACGCGCTCTGCGCGCCAACTTCGACCGGGGTGGCTCCAGCGGATCGGATGTCCGCGGGGGGCGCGCAGCGCGCTATCCTCCCGAATCGGGGCCACCCGGATCCCTTCCCGTTCAGCGGGCCCCCGCTGAGGGGAGGGAGAGCCGACCGCTGCCCCCACCAGGAGCGCAGGGCGGTGCGACGCAACGCTCAGAGATCGGAGGGGGACGGTCTCGCGCGAGCCGGCAGGGTCACCCTGCGCCGGGCCCTCGGGCTGGCCCTCGCGGTGGTGGCCGCCTGGCTGTTCGCGGGCGGCCTGATGAGCACCGCGCTGACGGCGAAGGCGACCTCCGCGATCCCGGCGGACGCCTCGACCCCCGCGCCGACCCCGACCCCGACTGCGACCCCGACCGAGACTCCCACTCAGACCCAGCCTCCCACCGAAACCCCCACCCCGACGCCCCGCTGCGGGTTCTTCGGTTGCCCGACGTCCACCCCGACCTTCGGGACCCCGCTGCCGACCCCGGTCCCGACCCCCACTCCCACGCCGACGGCCATCCCGTCCCCCACCCCGACCGCCGCCCCGACCCAGGTGCCAACCCCCTACGCGGAGTCGATCGACCCCCAGCAGGTGCAGGCGAGCATCCCGGCGACCATCACCAACGGGGGTATCGCCCCTGGGCCCTCCCAGGGCGGTTCCACGCTGCCGGAGTGGGCCCTGGCGGGCACGCTGGTCTTCGCCGTGGTCGCGGGAGCCTGCTTCTTCCTCTTCCTCCGGATCCGGTGACCGTTCGCATTCATGACGCAGGAGTGAGTCCTGCTCGGTGAACGCGACCGCCGGTGAAGCCGGCGGGCTCCGGGGCGACCCCGGTTCCTGCGTCATGAGTCGCTCCTGCGGCCTCACGCTCACTCGTGCTCACTCGCCGCCGAACAATTCCGCACCCCGTGGCGGCCGGGGCCCCGGCCGGCTGAGCATCGCCCGGCGGCGCCGGCGGAGCGGGGATGGACCGACCCGGACCGCTACTCGAGGTCGTCGGGATCCGGGTAGGCGGCGCGGTCGATGCGACGGCCCAGCAGCGCCGCCTGGAGGTCGAAGAGCTGATCCATCAGGTGGACGATGGTCACCCCCGCGTGCAGCTCGGGGGCGCAGCAGGGCAGCTCGGCGGCCAGCCGCTGCAACCGGTCCTCCATGCAGAGGGGGACGCGCTTGCGGCCGATCAGGAGCAGCTCCTCGCACTCGGCGATGATCTGGTCGACCTCTTCGATCGGGCGCTCCAGCCGGCGCCGCTCGGACTCGCGGCGGATCCGGTGGCGGAGCTGCTCGGTGATCTCGTCGTTGGTGATCTGGAGGAGGGAGATCATATCTGTGTATACGTCGGTGGACCGGGTTCGGTTGCGCTGGAGGGCGGTGGGTGATCGCCCAGGACAAGAGTTACCAGCCGCTTCCTGTCAGGTCGATGACAAGTGGCCGGGCCGAACCGTGGACCCCCCCCGCACCCGCCCGTCCCCCGCCCCGCGGCTCCTGCGGGGGGCTAGGAGCTGGGCAGCGGGACGGTCCGGGCGATGGAGGCGATCTTCGACGCCCAGTAGGGATCCGACGCGTAGTCGACGTTCATCCCCCGCAGCGTGGGGCCGTGGTAGTACTGGCCACCGGGGGTCAGGTAGTCGGCCCGCACCTGCTGGGCCACGTAGAGGATGCAGGCGCTGAAGCTCGCGAAGCTCATGGCGTCGGCGTCGGGGTTGCTGTCGTCCGCGCCGTAGCCGAAGAGGTTGTTCTTCTGCTGGGCGATCGCGCTGGTCCCCCAGGCCGACTCCTCGATGGAATGGGCCACGAGGTAGCGGGCGCTCACGCCGTAGGTCTTCTCCGCCTGCATGTAGGCGTCGCCGAGCCCGGCCAGCGCGGTCCCCGCCAGGAAGCCGTTGATGGTCTGGGCGTTCTCTCCGGACGCGATGGTGAGATCGGTGTCCTCGGTGAACAGCGGGCCGGCGATGGGCGCGAAGACGGTACCGTCGGCCTGGGCCTCGGCCAGCGCCGCGGCGGCGTCCGAGTACTCGTTCTCGTACTCGGAGATCAGCTCGTACTGATTCTGTGCCGTGCTGTCCGCGCTGTCCGCCTGAGCAGCCAGGGCCTGGTCGGCCGCCAGGACCTGGGCGTCGCTCGCCTCGTCGTTGGCGATGATGACCTCCTGGGTCGCCTCCTGCTGCTCGGCCGCCTGGGCCTGGCTCCGCGCCGCGACCGTCGCGGCCAGGAGATGCTGCTCCTGCCCCTCCTCCGCATTGATCCGGTCGACCAGGACGTCGCCGGCGCTGGCGACGTGTTCGACCTCACCGATTCTCGCCACCAGGTCGCTGATGTTCCGGGCGTCGACCAGGTACTCGACGGTGGTCTCCGAACCGCCGCTCTCGTAGCTCGCCCTCAGGAAGGCGGCCAGCCCTTGCTTGTCGTGCTGGATCTGAGCCGCGAGCCGGGTCACCTCGGCCTGGTTGGAGGCGACCTCGGCGTTGAGGGACGTGATCCTGCTCTCGATCGCCGCCAGCTGCGCCTGGGCCTGGGCCAGCGCCGCCCGCGCGTCGGCGAGCTGGATGCTGGCCGCCGTGACCTGGTCCTGTGCCTGGCGGGCTTGGATCTGGGCCTGGGCGAGAGCCTGCCGAGCCGCGGCCAGGTCTCCCCCGTCATCGCCACCGGAGCCGCTGTCGGCCAGGACGGGGGCGCTCGCCAGGCAGATCGTGGCGGCCAGCGCGGCCACCAGGGCGGCTCCGAGCCGGATCGGGCGGTCGGCTCGCCCGGATCGGTATCGGCCCATCGCCCGGCCAGTATGCGAAGGCCCAGGCGCCGGTCGGAAACGGTGTCACGGCTCCGTCATCGAGCGGTCGCGGACGTGTGCGATCGTGCAGACGTCCGGTCACAACGACGCTTCGACTCCCGCCCGCGCCCGAGCCGCTGGGCGTGGAGGTCAGGACGCCTTGCGCTTGAGGAGCTGGGCGCGGACGTCGCTGCTGACAGGGACCAATTCGACCGCCTGACGCGGACCGCAGTCGGTGCACTCGAGCCGGCCGCCGATCGGGTTACCGTCGGCGTCGTAATAGATGACGGTGAGACGCGGAGCGTTGCATCGGGGGCACGGGGTGGTCGTGGCCATCGGCTCCTCCGCGGTCGTCCTGTCAGCGTGGAGTCATGATGGCACGCCCGGCTCCGGCGGGGCAGTCTCCAACCCTCGATCCATGCAGGTCCTGGCCAACCATGACAGGCGTGTCCGATGATCTCTGCGCCGTGACCGGTGCGGAGATGGACGTGAGTCTCCGGCGCTACCTGGACGAGCTGTATCGCTGGAACCTCCGGTTCAACCTGACCGCCATCCCCCGCGAGGAGGCGGAGACCCGTCACGTGGGGGAGGCCCGGCACCTGCTCGCCAGCGCCGCGCCCGCCCCCGGGGCGCGCGTGGTCGACATCGGCGCGGGCGGCGGCGTGCCGGGGCTGGTGATGGCGATCCTCCGTCCGGACCTCCGCGTGGTCCTGGTCGAGGCCGACCGGCGCAAGGCGGGGTTCCTGCTTCACGCCGCCGCCGTCTGCGGGTGCGCGCAGGTCGACGTGGTGTCACGCCGCGCCGAGGAGGTGGGCCACGACCCGGCTCACCGCGGTGGGTACGACCTCGCCGTGTCCCGGGCCGCCGCTCCCGCCCCCGTGCTCTGCGAGCTGGCCTTGCCGCTGCTGCGCGCCGGCGGCCGGCTGGTGGCCCTGGTGACCGACGCGCCGCGGGACGCGCGGGCCGCCGCCACGGCCGCGGCCGCCTGCGGGGGTGGGACGCCGGAGGTGGTCGCCCCCGGCATCCTGGCGATCACCAAGGTGGGGCCGACCCCGGAGCGCTTCCCCCGCCGCCCGGGGCTGCCGGCCCGGCGCCCGCTGGGCGGACCCTGACGCTCCGAGCTGGCGCCCCAACGGCCTCGAGGGCAGCGTGTCTGCCCTTGGTGAGCCGCAAGGCTATAGTGGAGCCGAACCTCGATGGTGAGGGCGGCCTGGACCACCTCCGCGTGGCCACGGTTCGGGATGGGGGTCTCCGCCACCTGGCCGAGAGCGTGGTGCCGTGGAGGCAGCCTCATGAGAGCCGTCGTCTTCGACAGGTACGGGCCGCCGGAGGTCCTGCGACTCCAGGACGTCAGGCGGCCTGTCCCCAGGGACAAGGAAGTTCGCGTGAGGATCCGCGCGACGACGATGAGCCGGACGGACTGCGCACTTCGCGCGGGCGAGCCCTTCATCTCCCGCGTGGCCACCGGTCTTCGCCGGCCGAGGCGCAGGATCCTCGGCAGCGACCTGGCCGGAGAGGTGGAGAGAGTCGGCGCCACCGTCAGCGAGTTCGAGGCGGGCGATCGCGTCTTCGGCATCAATCCGTGGAAGTTCGGCGCGCATGCCGAATACGTGTGCATGCGGGCAGGCGGCGCCCTGTCGCGCATGCCGGCCGGGATGAGCTTCGAAGAGGCGGCCGCGATCTGCGACGGGGCGATCCTGGCACTGAACGCCCTGAGGCCGGCGCATCTCCGGACCGGGCAGAGGATCCTCGTCTACGGCGCATCGGGATCCATCGGCACCGCGGCGGTGCAGCTGGCCAGGCACCTCGGTGCCGACGTCGCTGCAGTCTGCAACACCGGGAACGTCGAGCTGGTGAGATCGCTTGGAGCCGGCGAGGTCATCGACTACGCGCGGGAGGACTTCACCAAGAACGGCCAGACCTACGACGCCGTCCTCGACGCCGTCGGGAACCTCTCGTTCAGCCGCTGTCGCGGCTCCCTGAGACGGGGCGGGGTCTACCTCGCAACCGACGGGTTGCGCAACCTGTTCCTGGCCGTGTGGACCGCGCGGATCGGAGACAGGAGGGTGCGGTTCTCGATCCCGCCTCGATTCTCGAAGAGGGACGTCGTGCTCCTCAGGGAGCTGATCGAGGCGGGGAGGTACCGGGCGGTCATCGATCGGCGCTACCCGCTGGAGCAGGTGGTCGAGGCGGCCAGGTACGTCGACACGAAGCAGAAGACGGGAAACGTCGTCCTGACCGTCAGCGGCGAGAGCGGGACGTGAGCTGACCCTCTCGCCGCGTGGTCAGGCGCCGGCGCGTGGGCGCGGCGCCTGGCGCAGAGCGGCCTCCGCCACCGCGCGCTCGTCCCAGGGCACCGGGCCATCGGCCATCTCGATGGTCCGCTCGTGCCCCTTGCCCGCCAGCAGGATGGTGTCGCCCGCGGCCGCTCCGCGGATGGCGAAGTCGATCGCCGCGGTCCGGTCGGGGATGAGGTGAAGGCGGGTCCCCCGGGTCGCCCCCGCCGCCTCCGCCGCGGCCGCGATCTCCTCGACGATGGCCACGCGGTCCTCGCCGCGCGGGTCCTCGTCGGCGACCACGACGACGTCGGCGAGCCGGGCCGCGACCCGCCCCATGGTCCCGCGCTTCTCGCGGTCGCGCTCACCCGCCGACCCGAACACGACCCAGAGCCGGCCGCCGGTCGCGGGGCGCAGCTCGCCGAGGACCGTCTCCAGCGCCGCGGCGCTGTGCGCGTAATCGACCACCACCGCGAAGTCCTGGCCCAGGTCGACGCGCTCCATCCTCCCGACCACCCTCTCCAGGCCGGTGAGACCCCGTGTCGCCAGCTCGAGGCCGGCGCCGCTCCCGCACGCGGCGGCGAGCGCCGCCAGTGCGTTGGCGGCGTTGAAGGCGCCCGCCAGGCGGAGCTCGACCGGGGTCCGGCCCCACGGCGTGGCCGCCACGAAATGGACACCTCTGGCATCAACGCGCAGGTCCTCGGCGATGAGGTCGGCGTCGGGGGAGCCTGCGGCGCTGTAGGTGAGCCGGCGGGCCACGGGCGTGGCGGCGAGCCGGGCAAAGGCGAAGTCGTCGTCGCGGTCGAGCACGGCCAGCCCCCGGGGGCGGGTGCCCACCAGCTCCAAGAGGCGCCGCTTGGTCCGCAGGTACTCCTCCCGCGTTCCATGGATGTCGAGGTGCTCGGAGGTGATCCGCGTGTAGACCGCGATGTCGTAGTCGACGTCGTCGACCCGGTGGAGATGGAGGCCGTGCGAGGACGTCTCGAGCGCCACCCGGGTGCAGCCGGCGGCGGCCGCCTCGGCCAGCCAGCGGTGCAGCTCGGGGGCCTCGAGGGTGGTGATGCGGCCCGAGCTCGGACGGACGCCGTCACCGACCCGGACGTCCACGGTGGTGATGCTGGCCGCCCTCTCGCCGGCCGCCTGCCAGGCTGCCCAGAGCATGGTGGAGGTGGTGGTCTTGCCGTCGGTGCCGGTGATCCCGGCCACGGTCATCCGCCGGGACGGGTGGCCGGCGAGGCTGGCCGAGAGCGCGCTCAGGGCCCGCCGGCTGCTCGTGACCGTGAGCAGCGGTGTGGTCGCCGGGACGGGGGGGACGGGGGCCTGCTCGGCGACCACGGCGACCGCGCCGGCCCGGACCGCGGCGGCGGCGAAGCCGTGACCATCGACATGGAAGCCCGGAACGGCGACGAAGACGGCACCCGGGTGGCAGTTTCGGGAGTCGTACTCGACGGCGGTGACCTCGGGGTCGGTCCCGACGGCGGGGGCGAGGCCCGATCGGTGGAGCAGCTCGGAGAGGCGCATCGGGGAGTGTCCAGTTCCCGCGGCTAGGCCGGCGCCCCGCCGGACGTCCCCGCGCACGCCTCCAGCGCGTCGACCATGGTCCGGAACTTCACCTCCGTCTCCGCCACCTCGAGGTCCGGCCGCGACTCGGCCACGATCCCGGCGCCGGCGTGGATCCTGACCGCCGCGCGGGTCACCAGGGCGCAGCGTAGGCTCACCGCCCACTCGCCGTCGCCGCGGCCGTCCACCCAGCCGACCAGGCCCGCGTAGAGCCCTCGGGACGCGGGCTCGAGACGGGCGATCAGGGCACCCGCCACCGCCCTCGGCGTCCCGCAGACCGCCGGGGTGGGATGGAGCTCCGCCGCCAGGGCCAGGGCGCTCGGCGCCGAGGGGCGCAGGCGCCCCCGCACTGCGGTGGCAAGGTGCCAGACCGCGGCCGTCGCGGCGAGGTGCGGCTCGCTGTCGACGCGCAGATCCGCGCAGTGGGGCGCGAGGGTGTCGGCGACCACCTCCACCACCGCGGCGTGCTCGTGGAGGTCCTTCGCCGAATGGAGCAGGGCCTCCGCGGCCTGGCGGTCCCGGCCCGGATCGGGCGAGCGCGCCGCGGTGCCGGCGTGCGGAAGGGACACCACCCGGTCCCCCTCACGGCGGAGCAGGGTCTCGGGGGTGGCCCCCACGAAGGCGCCGCCTCCAGCCGCCGGGGCGGCGAAGAGGTGGCAGTCGGGATCGCGCCGGCGCAGCTCGGCGAGCAGCCGGAGAAGGTCGAGGCCGGGGTTGGCCGCCACCAGGCTCCGGGTCAGCACCACCTTCTCCAGCTCGCCGGCCCTGATCGTGGAGATCGCCTCGGTGACCGCTCGCACATAGGCGGCGGCGGACGGTTCAGCGCGCCAGCGCAGCACGGCGGCCGGGTGGGTGGGGGCCGGCGCGTGGGTGGTGGCTGGCCCGCGGGCGACGGCCGCCTCCTCGGGGACCGCGCGCTGTCGCCGGGGGGGTGTTCCGCAGGAGGCGCCGGCCGCCCGGCGAGCGCCGCGGGCTCGGAGGTCCAGGTCGCGGGGCTGGATCGAGGTGACCGTCACCCGCTCCGGTAGGAGCAGGCCGGCCGGCATGTCGCCTTCGTAGGGGAGCGCGGCGGCGACGACGGCGCCGCCGACGCCGAGGTCGCTGAGCGCGGCGTCGGCCATGAGCGCGGCCCGGGTCGCCTGCGCCGGCCCCGCCGGCACCTCGATCCGGCGCAGCTCGCCGGTGGCGACGATCCCCGCGCCCCGCCGTTCCATCAGGAAGCCGCCGGGCCGCCAGGCGGCGAGCAGGTCGACGGGGGCGTCCGGCGCGCCGGATGCTCCCTCGAGGGTGACCTCCCGGCACCCGGCGGTCATCTCCACGGCTCCCCGGCCCGGCCGCGCCCCATGGCGCCGCCGTCGATCCCGGCGCTCATCTCCGGCTTCCGACCAGCAGCTGGACCGTACCGAAGCCGAGCAGGAGGCGGCGGGTGTCGGGGAAGCCGGCATTGCGGAATATCGCGGTGAGCGTGGACCCGTCGGGCAGGTACGCGGTCGAGGCCGGAAGGTAGCGGTAGGCCTCGCCGTCCGAGAGGAGGGCGCCGAGGCGGGGCACGACCCCCTCGATCCAGGTCGACTGGATCCAGCGGGTCGCCGCCCGGGGCTCGGCGAGGTCGAGCACCGCGACCCGCCCGCCCGGGCGGACCACCCGCGCCATCTCGGCGACGCAGCGGCCGATGTCGACGACGTTGCGCAGCGCGAAGCCCGAGGTGACCCCGTCGACGCTCGCCGGCGCGAAGGGGAGGTCGAGGATGTCGGCACGGACGAACTGGTCTGCGCCGCGGGCGCGGGCCAGCATCCCAGCGGCGCTGTCCACGCCGATGGTCCGGTAGCCGGCTCGCCCCAGCGCCCGGCAGAACTGGCCGGTGCCGCAGGCGAGGTCGGCGACCAGCGCGCCCTGGGGCAGGCGCAGCTCGCCGACGGCGCGGCGCCGCCAGACCACGTCGAGCCCCCCGGTCATCAGGTGGTTGATGAGGCCGTAGCGCGGGGCGATCCGGTCGAACATCGCCTCGACGACGCGCGCCTTCTCGGTCGCGTCGGGAAGGGGGGTGGGAAGGGTCACGGTTCCCCCATCATCGCCGAGCCGGCGACGGCGACGCCCGAGGCCAGGCCGCATCACCCCGATGGTTCCACCTCACCGGCTCGCTGAGCCAGCCATCCCCGGCGCAGCTTTCCCAGCGGCGTCCGGGGCAGGGACTCCATGACCACCAGCTCGCGGGGTGCACGGTGGCGGCCGAGCAGGGCCCCCACATGCTCCCGCAGGGCCTCCAGGGTCGGCGGCGCAGCCGGGTCGCGAGGTACGACGGCCGCCACCACGCGCCGCCCCCAGGTGGGGTCGGGACGGCCAAACACGGCGCAGTCGGCGACCGCGGGATGGCTGCGCAGCGCCGCCTCGACGTCTCCCGGCCAGACGTTCTCGCCGCCGGTCACGATGAGGTCGTCCAGCCGCCCCTGGACGTGGAGCAGTCCCGCGCCGTCCAGCCAGCCGGCGTCGCCGGTGGGCAGCCATCCGCCCGCGGTCAGACCGGCGCCGGAGCCGTCGCGGTACCCGCGCAGCAGGGTCGGCCCCCCCAGCTGGATCTCCCCGGCGTCCGTGATCCGGAGCGAGACGCCGGGCAGCGGAGCTCCGTCGTAGACGACGCCCCCGCAGCTCTGGGTCAGCCCGTAGGTGACCACGCAGGGAGCCCTGGCGGTGGTCGCGCGGTCCCGGAGCGGCGCCTCCATCCCCCCTCCTCCCACCAGCATGGCCCGGTAGCCGCGGAGGTCGACGCCCGCGTCGAGCGCGCGCACCAGCTGGGTGGGGACGATCGAGATGAACGGGAACCCGCTCACCGGCTCCAGCTTTCCAGGGCGGCGGAAGAGCAGCGGGGCGCCGCCCAGGATCCCGCGCAGCAGCACCAGGAGGCCGCCGATGTGAGCGGGCGGCAGGCAGCTCACCCAGCCGTCGCCGGAGCCCGCCGCCAGGGCGCGCAGGGAGGACGTCACGGCGGCCTCGACCCCCGACCGGGGCAGCTCCACCAGGCGGGAGCGGCCCGAGGAGCCCGAGGTGGCGACGATCAGCGCCACCGCGGAATCCGCCGGCCGGCCCGACGGCGCGCGTCGCCGGCCCTCCGGGGAGACGATCACCGTCGGCTCGCCACGGGCCAGCAGGGCGCGCGCGGCGGCCGCCGGCAGCCGGTGGTCCACCGGGAAGAGGACAGCCTCGGAGCTCCACGTCTCGGCGGCGATCCCGAGCCACGCCTCCCCCGGGGGCAGGGTGACCGCGACCACGTCGCCGCGGTGCAGCCGGCCACCACCCGCACCTTCACTCACGTTGAGTACGCTAACCGACAGCGCGATGAGCCCAGATGACGGCACCTCCCAGTCCCCCACATGGAGCCCCCACGGCGAGTTCACCGACATACGCTACGAGACCGCCGCGGGGATCGCCAAGCTGACCATCAACCGGCCGGAGGTGCGCAACGCCTTCCGCCCGACCACCCTCTTCGAGCTGTCCCGGGCCTTCGAGATGGCCCGCGACGATCCGGAGGTGGGCGTGGTCATCCTCACCGGGGAGGGCCGCCAGGCCTTCTGCTCGGGTGGCGACCAGCGGGTCCGCGGCGACGACGGCTATCGCGACGCCCACGGCGTCGGCCGCCTCAACGTCCTCGACCTCCAGGTCCAGATCCGCCGCCTGCCCCAGCCGGTGATCGCCATGGTCGCGGGCTACGCCATCGGCGGCGGCCACGTCCTTCACCTGGTCTGCGACCTGACCGTCGCCGCCGACAACGCCGTCTTCGGCCAGACCGGGCCGAAGGTGGGCTCCTTCGACGCCGGTTATGGCGCCGGGCTGCTGGCCAGGACCGTCGGCCTCAAGCGGGCCAAGCAGGTGTGGTTCCTCTGCGAGCAGTACGACGCCGTCACCGCCGAGCGGTGGGGCCTGGTCAACTGGGTGGTGCCGGTGGACGAGCTGGAGGCCCGCACGGTCGCGGTCTGCCGCCGGATCCTGGAGATGAGCCCGCTGGCCCTCCGGCTCCTCAAGGCCGGCTTCAACGCCGACGCCGACGGCCTGGCCGGGATCCAGCAGCTGGCCGGCGACGCCACCCTCCTCTACTACATGGGAGAGGAGGCCCGGGAGGGCCGCGACGCCTTCCTGGAGAAGCGCCCGCCCGACTTCTCCCGCTTCCCCCGCCGACCGTGACCGACCTGGCGGCCGCGGGGCGGCGCGGCCCCGGCGCGGCCGCCCGGCTCTGGCTGATGGGGGCGCGGCCGCGCACCCTCGGGGTCGGCGCCGTCCCGGTCCTGCTCGGTGCGGCGGCGAGCGGCCACCCCAAGGCGCTGCCCACGCTGGCCGCGCTGGTGGTGGCCGTCGGGCTCCAGGTCGGCGCCAACCTCGCCAACGACTACTTCGACGGCCGCCGAGGGGTGGACACCGCGGCCAGGGTCGGGCCCCGGCGGCTCACCGCCAGCGGCCTGGTCCGGCCGGGTGCCGTCCTGGCCGCCGCCCTGGCGTGCCTGGCGGTCGCCGCCGCCATCGGACTCTGGCTGGCGCTGGCGAGCGGCCTCGGCTGGCTGGTCCTGGCCGGTGCCATCGCCCTCGCCGCCACCCTCCTCTACACCGGCGGGCCCCGCCCCTACGCGGCGACCGGGGTGGTGGCCGACCTGGCGGTGTTCGCCTTCTTCGGCCTGATGGCGACGGTGGCGACCGCCGCCGTGCAGGGCTCCGGCCTTGCGGCCCGGGTCTGGTGGGCGGCGGTTGCCATCGGCCTGCTCGCGGTCGCCGTGCTGGTCGCCAACAACCTCCGCGACCTCGCCACCGACCGGGACGCCGGCCGTCACACCCTGGTGGTCCGCCTCGGCGACGGCCCGGCCCGGCTCTTCTACAGCGCGCTGATCATGGGCGGCGTGCTGGTGCCGACGCTGGGTGTGCTGCTCGGCCAGCTGCCCCTCCTGGCCCTGGTCTCGCTCCTCGCTGTGCCCGCCCTGGTCAGCCCGCTGCGGGTGGCCGGCAGCCGCGCGTTGCAGGGCCGCGGCCTGGTGCCGCTCCTGCCCCTCACCACCCGCCTGCACCTGGCCCTCGGTGCCCTGCTTGCCGCGGCTCTCCTCGCCGCCGCGCTCCTGCCCCACCCGGTGGGCATGGCCCACCTCTGGTAGGCCATGGGGGTCGAGGGCGACGGCGGCACCTCGCCGCTCGGAGCGCCGGCTGATCCTTGTGCGGCTGATCCACCGCTCGCGGGCGTCCATACCACCACAGACCAGCGTCCAAATCACCAGGATCCCAGCCCTGCCAGCTAGAATGGCGGGGTGTCGACAACGCTGCGGCGCGAAATCCGGCGCCGCCATCTCCTCCCACGTCTCACCGACGCCCTGGCCGATACCCGCGTGGTCCTTATCACCGGGGCGCGGCAGGCCGGGAAGAGCACGCTCGCTCGGATGCTTCTGGCTCGGGTCAACGGTGCCGTGGAGTACACGCTGGACGACCCTGCGACGCTGGCCGCGGCTCGAGTCGACCCGACTGGATTCGTCACGGACAGGGCGACGATCTTCATCGATGAGGTCCAGCGCGCCCCCGAGCTGCTGCTCGCCATCAAGGCGGCCGTTGACCGGTCACCCGCAACGGCCAGGTTCCTCCTCACCGGCTCCGCCAACGTTCTCTCGATGGCTCGCGTCGCGGACACCCTGCCAGGTCGGATGGAGGTGGTCGAGCTCTCGCCCTTCTCCCAGGGGGAGGTGGAGGGCGAGGTCGACACCTTCATCGATCGCGCCTTCGATGGCTGGACCGATCGCACCGGTTCGTCGCTGACCAAGGGCGACTATCTGGACCGAGCGGTCCGCGGCGGCTTCCCCGAGATCGTGCTCCACCGTGCCACCGAGCGACGGCGCGCCGCCTGGTTCTCGAGCTACATCGCCGCCACCGTGCAGAGGGAAGCGCGCGACATCGCCGGCGTCGAGCGGCCAGCCGAGCTGAGCCGTCTTCTCCGGCTGCTCGCGGCCCGCAGCGGCCAGCTCCTCAAGATCGAGGAGGTAGCTCGCGACGCGGACCTGCCATCCACGACGGCGCGACGCTTCATCCGCCTGATGGAGGCGGCGTACATCGTCCGCACCGTGCCGGGATGGGCGACGAGCCGGACCACGCGTGTGGTGCGCATGCCCAAGGTCTTCGTCTGCGACAGCGGGCTCCTGTGCCACGTGCTGGGCGTGAATGCCGAATTCCTCGCCCTCCCCACCTCCACCATGGCCGGCCACGTCATGGAGACCTTCGTCACCATGGAGCTCTGGCGGCAGCTCGGGTGGTCGCGGACCCGCGCCGACCTCTTTCACTTCCGCACCAAGGACGGCACCGAGGTCGATGCGGTGCTCGAGGCGCCGGATGGCCGCATCGTCGGGGTGGAGGTCAAGGCGCGCGCAACCGTGCGGAGCGAGGACTTTCGCGGTCTCCGGCTGCTCGCGGACGCGGCCGGCGACCAGCTTCGCGCGGGCCTCGTGCTCTACACAGGAACGGATACGCTCGCGTTCGGGGACAGGCTGCGATGCCTTCCCCTCAGCGCGCTCTGGGAGAGGGAGGGTGGCCAGCTCGAGCCCACGGCGACGGCCCAACCGGCGACCTCCGTTGACGGCCCTGGGACGATGCTGAGGTCTCGTCACCGCATGCGCTCGCCGGGCACAGAGGAGCGCCGCCCATGACCGCGCCACCTGCCGGCGCCCGCCGTCTCCCCTTCACGGTGGCGCTGCGCCAGCCGGTGCTCGGGGTCACCACCCGCGCCGGCTGGTTGATCCAAGGCGACGCCGGGTGGGCGGAGTGGTCCCCCCTCCCCAGCTGGAGCCGCGAGGAGAACGCGGCCGCCTACTTGGGGGCGCTGGAGGCCGCCGGCCTTCCCTTCCCGGAGCCCGTGCGCGGCTCCGTCGAGATCAACACCATGGTCCCCCGGGTCCCCCCGGGCGTCGCCGCCCGGATGGCGGTGATCTCGGGCTGCGCCACCGTCAAGGTCAAGGTCGGCGATGCCGACGGGGAGGCCCGGGTCCGCGCGGTGCGGGAGGCGGTCGGTCCCGGCGTCCGCATCCGGGTCGACGCCAACGGCGCCTGGGACCTCGACGAGGCGGAGCGCGCCCTGGACCGCCTCGCCGGCCTCGACATCGAGATGGTCGAGGACCCCGTGGACGGGCTCCGCGAGATGGCCGCGCTCCGCCGCCGCTGCGCGGTGCCGGTCGGCGCCGAGATGGCGATCCGGTGCCTGGAGGACGTGGTCGAGATGCGCCGCCTGGACGCCGCCGACGTGCTGGTCGTCAAGCCCCAGCGCATCGGGGGGATCGCCGCCGCGCTGCGCGCCGCCGAGCTGGCCGGGGTCCCGGTGGTCGTCTCCAGCGCCCTCGAGACCTCGGTCGGCCTGTCCGCCTGCCTGGCGGTGGCCGCGGCCCTCCCCGCCTCGCCCTACGCCCACGGCATCGGCACCGCCACGCTGCTCGCCGAGGACGTCACCGCCAACCCGCTCCTCCCCGTCCGGGGGCGGCTCGTCCCCCGCCGGGTCGAGCCCGACCTCCTGCTCGTACGCCGGCGGTGACCGCCCCCACCCCGCCGGCGGACGGCGACGTCGCTCTCGCCTGCATGGCTCAATTCGCCGGCGAGCTCCACCGCCAGGGCCTCCGCGACGTCTGCATCTCGCCGGGGTCGCGCTCCACCCCGGTGGCCCTCGCCTTCGCCCGGCACGGCGGCTTCCGGCCTCATGTCCACCTCGACGAGCGCTCCTCCGCCTTCTTCGCGCTGGGCCTGGCCCGCGCCACCGGCCGGCCCGTCGCCGTCGTCTGCACCTCCGGGACCGCGGTGGCCAACTGGCTGCCGGCGGTGGTCGAGGCCTCGATGTCGGGCGTCCCCCTGCTGCTGCTCTCCGCCGACCGGCCCCCCGCGCTGCGCGGCACCGGGGCCAACCAGACCATCGACCAGGTGGGCATCTTCGGGAGCTTCGTCCGCTGGTCGGTCGACGCCCCTCTTCCCGAGGAGGGCCCCGGCGCCGCCCGCTCCTGGCGCTCGCTGGCGGCCGAGGCGGTGGCCCGGGCGTGGGGCGAGCCCTCGGGGCCGGTGCACCTCAACCTGCCCTTCGCCGAGCCGCTGGTGCCGCTGGGGGCGGCCGTCGATCTCGGAGCCACGCCCCGACCCGGTCGCGGCGGCGGCCCGCCCCGGGCGGCGCTCCCGTCCACACCCGACCCGGGCGTGGTGGAGGAGCTGGCCGCGCTCATCGGCAAGACCGAGCGCGGACTGGTGCTGGCCGGCGGCCTGCCGTCACCCCGCGATGCCGGCGGCGCTTCCGCCATCGCCGGGCTGGCCGCCGCCGCCGGCTGGCCGCTGATCGCCGAGCCCGGGTCGGGCCTGCGCACCGGTCCGCCGGCGCTGGCGGCGGGGGTGCTGCTGCTCGGCGCCGCCGGCTTCGTCGAAGCCCACGCCCCCGACCTGCTGATCCAATTCGGCTCCACCCCCACCAGCCGGACCGCGCTCGCCGTGGCCGCCCGCGCCCGGCGCCTGGTCGTGGTGAGCCGGCCGGGAACCGCGGCCGACCCCGGGCGGGCCGCCTGGAAGACGGTGTGCTGCGATCCGCCCGTCCTGGCGGCGGCACTGACCGACCGGCTGGCGCGGCGAGCCGGGACGGCCTGGCTGCGCACCTGGTTCGAGGCCGACCGGCTGGCGGCGGCCACCGTCGCCGCCTGGATGGAGGAGCTCGGCGAGGAGCTCTTCGAGGGCCGGGTGGCGCGCGACCTCGCCGTCTGCCTCCCGGACGGCGCCACCCTCTTCGCCGGGTCGAGCATGCCGGTGCGCGACCTGGATGGCTTCATGCTGCCGCGGAGCGGGCTGCGGGTGGTCGGCAACCGCGGCGCGAGCGGGATCGACGGGTCGTTGTCGACCGCGCTGGGGCTGGCGGCGGGCGCCGATCCACCGGCCGGCGCGACCGGCACGCGCAGCTTCGCCCTGGTCGGCGACCTCGCCTTCCTGCATGACGCCGGGGCGCTGCTCTGGAGCTCAGGCCGCGGCCACGATCTGGTCATTGTTGTCATCAACAATGAGGGCGGGGGGATCTTCGGTCTCCTGGACCAGTCCCGGCTCGCCGAGCACGAAGCGCTCTTCGCCACTCCTCACGGCGTCGACATCGGTGCCGTGTGCGCCGCCGCCGGCGCCAGCCATCGCACCGTCACGCGTACCGCGGAGCTGGTGCCCGCCGTCACCGCCGCACGGGCGGCCGGCGGCGTCCAGGTGGTCGAGATCCGCACCGAACGCCGGCGCAACGCGGAGCTGCATCGGGCGGTGGCTGTCGCCGTCGAGGAGGCGGTGTCGGGCGCCTAACGGCGTCGCGTTTCGGTGAGCTTCTCCAAGCGGCGCGCGTTCTCCACCATCCCCCGGATGGCCTGCAGGCTCGCCTCGGACAGACCGGAGGAGGCAAGCGCGATCGCCCTGACCCCCGCATCGCGCATCACCGCGAGCAGGGCGAGCTGGGCCTGGCTGTCGGTGTCCGACACCTCGTCGAAGAAGTAGCCGGGGTTCACCCCGAAGAAGCGGGCCAGGGCCTCGAGGTGCGCTTTGGTCGGGTTGGTCCGGAGGCCCCTGCGGAGCTGCCAGAGGTAGGTTGCGGACACGGTCGGGCCGCCCACCCGCTGGAGTGCCGCGGCGACCTCGGCGTTGCTGAGCGGTGGCCGCCCGGCAGGGTGCACCGTCTGGAAGAGGCGTTCGAGCTTCTCGGCGAGGCTCGGGCTCCCCTCAAACTTCATCGACGCTCCCCTCGTCAACTCGCAGTAGTCATAGCACACCGCCCCGATCCAGTCGAGTTGATGCGAATCCCGACCCCCAAAGTCAAGATTCGCCCTTCACCGGGTAGACTTCGCCCATGTCCCAAACCTCCCGAGATCTGCTCGCCGCCGCGCGCCGGACCGTCCGCGAGCTGACCCCCCACCAGGTGCGGGAGACCGGGGAGCGGGTTCTGATCGACGTCCGCGAGCAGGACGAGTGGGACCAGGGCCACATCCCCGGGGCGCTCCACCTGAGCAAGGGATACATCGAGATGCGGATCGAGGAGACGGTGCCCGACCGCTCCACCCCGATCACGCTCTACTGCGCCGCCGGGGTCCGCTCCCTGTTCGCCGCCCAGGTGCTCGACGGGATGGGCTACCACGACGTCGCCTCCATGTCGGGGGGCTTCGACGCCTGGAAGCAGGCCGGTTATGAGTTCGTGATCCCCCGAGCCCTGACCGTCGAGCAGAAGCTCCGCTACAGCCGCCACCTGCTCATGCCCGAGATCGGCGAGGAGGGCCAGGCCAAGCTCCTCGAGGCCAGGGTGCTGCTCATCGGCACCGGCGGGCTGGGCTCGCCGGCCGCCCTCTACCTGGCCGCCGCCGGGGTGGGGACCCTCGGGCTGGTCGACTTCGACACCGTCGAGGTGAGCAACCTGCAGCGCCAGATCCTCCACACCCAGGACCGGATCGGCATGCCCAAGACCCAGTCCGCCAGGATCGCCCTCAACGCGCTCAACCCCGACGTCCGGGTGGTCGAGCACGACGAGATCCTGAACAGCGAGAGCGCTCCCCGGCTCTTCCGCCAGTACGACATCATCGTCAACGGCTGCGACAACTTTCCGACCCGCTACCTGGCCAACGACGTCGCCATCTTCGAGCGCAAGCCGCTGGTGGACGGCGGCATCTTCCGCTTCGAGGGTCAGGTGTCCACCATCCTGCCCTTCACGTCGCCTTGCTACCGCTGCCGCTACCCGGCGCCGCCGCCGCCCGAGGAGGCGCCGTCCTGCGCCGAGGCGGGGGTGCTCGGCGTGCTGCCCGGCATCGTCGGCGTGCTCCAGGCGACCGAGGTGGTCAAGCTGATCCTCGGGGTCGGCGCGCCGCTCACCGGACGCCTGCTCCACATCGACGCCCTGGACATGCGCTTCCGCGAGTTCCGCGTGCCCCGCGATCCCGAGTGCCCGGTCTGCGGTGAGCACCCGACCATCACCGAGCCGATCGACTACGAGGGCTTCTGCGCGGTCCCGCTCACCCGTCCCGCGGCGGCTCCCCCGGCGCTCGCGACCGCCGGCTGAGCTGAGCCTGCACCCGAGCGGTGCGGCCAAGCCCAGCGCCCGGCTCAGCCGATCCTGTCCAGGAACCCGCGCAGCGCCGCGGTGAATGCGGGCGGGTCCTCGAGGTTGGTGAGGTGGCCCAGGCCGGGGAGGACGGCCAGCTCACCCCGGGGCAGGGCGGCGGCCACCGCGCGGGCCTCCTCGAGGCCCACGATGGCGTCCTGCTCGCCGTGGATCACGAGCGCGGGCACGTCCACCGAACCGAGCAGTGCCGTGCTGTCGGGCCGGACGGCCATCGCGGACTGGCAGGCGGCGATCCCCGCCGGCCGGCAGCGGCGGATCCGTCCCACCACCGGATCGGAGATGTGGGGGTCGTCGCGCGCCCGGGGGCCGAGCAGCCGCTTGACCATCGGGACGGCGGTCTCCACCCCGTCCCGCAGCGCCAGGAGGGCCATCCTGTGCCGGTTCTCCGCCTGCTCCGGGGTGTCGGCGGAGGCCCGCGTGGAGGCCAGCACCAGGGCGCGCACCCGCTCGGGGGCCAGGCGCAGCAGCGCCAGCGCGGCGTATCCACCCATGGACAGGCCGACCGTCACCACCTCGCCCACCCCGGCAGCGTCGAGGCTGCGCAGCACCGCGCCGGCGTAGCCGTCGAGGGTGGCGCTGAGCGGCTCGGCCAGCTCGGGCGATCCCCCGCACCCCCACATGTCCGGGCGGAGGCAGCGGAAGTCGCCGGAGAGAGCCGCCACCTGGTGATCCCACTGCGAGGCGTCCAGGGGGAAGGCGTGGAGGAGGAGGAGCGCGGGTCCGGCGCCGGTGTCGTGGACGGCGGGAGCGGGCGGCGTCTGAGGATCACGGGCCGGGTCGGGCGCCGGCCCCGGGGACGAGCGGCCGCCGCCCTCCCTCATTGATTCAGGCGCTGTTGGAGATGGGTTGGAGCGGGAAGTCCTCGTCCAGCGTCGCCGGCTCGATGTGGGTCCGGGCGTGCCGCTCGACGTCGCGCAGCTTGAGGATCTCGGCCGGCGTGATCAGGGTGATGGCGACCCCGCTGCGTCCCGCCCGCCCGGTCCGGCCCACGCGGTGGAGGTAGTCGTCCGGAGTGGAGGGGATGTCGTAGTTGATGACGTGGCTGATGTCGTCGATGTCGAGGCCGCGCGCGGCCACGTTGGTGGCGATCAGCGAGCGCACGTGGGTGGCGACGAACCGGCGCATCGCCTCGTCGCGCTCCTTCTGGCTCAGATCGCCGTGCAGGACGCCGACCGTGTAGCCGCGCCGCTCGATCTGCACCTGGAGCAGGTCCGCGGTTCGCTTGGTCTCCACGAAGATGAGCGCCATGGTGACGTCGGGCTGGTCGAGGATGCGGCAGAGGGTGTCGACCTTGTCGGCCCAACTGGTGCGCACGTAGAGCTGGCGGACCTCTCCGGGGATCTCGGGCCGGGTGCTGACCTCGACCGTCACCGGCTCGTGCATGTGGCGGGCGGCGATCCGGCGCACCCACTCCGGCATGGTGGCGCTGAACAGGAGCGTCTGGCGCTGCCGCGGGCACTCGCGCAGGATCGCCTCGACGTCGGGGGCGAAGCCCATGTCGAGCATCCGGTCGGCCTCGTCCAGGACCGCGATCCGGATGCCTGTCAGCGACAGCGAGCGCCGCTGAAGGTGATCGCGGAGCCGGCCCGGGGTCGCCACCACGATCTGCGGATGACGGCGCAGAACGTCCATCTGGCGGGCCATGGAGTCGCCGCCGTAGATCGCCAGCGTGCGCAGCCGGCCCGCCGACAACCGGGCGAGGTCGTCGTGGACCTGGACCGCCAGCTCGCGGGTCGGACAGAGGACGAGCGCCTGCAGCGTGTCGCTGCTTGCGTCCAGGCGCTCCACCATCGGAATCCCGAAGGCGGCCGTCTTGCCGCTGCCGGTGTGGGCCTGGCCGATGACGTCGCTCCCGGCCAGCGCCGGCGGAATGGCGCCGGTCTGGATCGGCGTGGTCTGCACAAAGCCCAGCTCGGCCACGGTGCGCAGCATCGCGGGGCTCAGTCCGAGGCTCTCGAAGCTCTGGGGAGAGTAGAGCGTGTCTCGGTCCTCTTCCGCTGCGACAGGAGTGGGTCGGGGTCTGAGGACCGGCGGTCGCCGTGACCGCATGGTGGTGGAGGAACGCAAACTTGAGGATCAGTCTAACCGAGAGCCGGCGTTCCGGGACTCCTGGGGGCGGATCGGGACATTCGACCGCTCGGCGCCCGCGCCTCCGGGGCCGGTCCCGGCGCGCCGGGGTCCCCCGCCGAGGTCCGTCCGTCCTGCCACCGTCGGGCCCTGAGACCGCGGCGGTCGCCGGGTCCTGACCCGTACGATGGGTGCGATGCCCGCGGTCCTGTGCACGCTGCCGCTCCCCGATCCCTTCACGGCGCTGATCTCCCCGGCCGCCTCGCTCCGGGTGCTGGGCCGGCTCCCCGGACACGCCGAGCTGTGCAGCGCGCTCCGGGAGGACCCCGCCGACATCCTCTGCCCCCAGCTCGCCGACGTCATCGACGCGGCGGTCCTCGACGCCGGCCTGCCCCGCCTGCGGGGCGTGTGCGTGTACGCCGTCGGCTACAACAACGTGGACGTCACCGCCGCGACCGAGCGCGCGATCGCGGTCGGCCACACCCCCGGGGTGCTCACCGATGTCACCGCCGACCTCACCATGGCCCTGCTGCTGGCGGTGGCGCGGCGCGTCGTCGAGGGCGACACGGCCATGCGCACCGGCAGTTTCCGGGGCTGGGAGCCCGGCTACATGCTGGGGATGGAGCTGCGGGACGCGCTGCTCGGGATCGTCGGCTTCGGCCGGATCGGCCAGGCGGTGGCACGCCGCGCCCGTGGATTCGGGATGCGGCTGGCCGCCCACGGCCGCCACGGCGTCCAGGTCCCCGAAGATCTCGCCGGGTCTGTCCAGATCTTCGACGACCTCGATCGCCTCCTCGCCGCGAGCGATGTGGTCTCGCTCCACACCCCCCTCACCCCGGAGACGCGCCACCTCATCGACGAGTCCGCCCTGCGGCGGATGAAGCCCACCGCGATCCTGGTCAACGCCGCGCGCGGTCCGGTGGTCGATGAGCGGGCGCTGGTCAGGGCCCTCCGGGAGGGTTGGATCGCCGGCTGCGGGCTGGACGTGTACGAGGACGAGCCACGGGTGGCGGCGGGGCTGACCGAGTGCCGCAACGTGGTGCTGACGCCCCACCTCGGCAGCGCCACGGTGAGGGCGCGCTCCGCGATGGCCGAGCTGACCGCCGCCAACGCCCTCGCGGTGCTGGCGGGTGATCTGCCTGTCCACTGCGTCAACCCCGAGGTCGCCGGGGTGCGCCGGTGACGGTTCGCGGCGCCCCCCCTCCGCTCGCCGAGGCGATCCTGCCCGACCGGGTCGAGATGGTCGTCCTCGACCTGGATGGGACCTGCCTCGACTTCCACCAGCAGCTCCATCCCCGGATCGAGGCCGCGGTCCGCCAGGCGGGGGAGCGGGTGCCGGTGGTCATCGCCAGCGGGCGGATGTACCGCTCCGCGCTCCCCTGGGCGCGCCGCCTCGGGGTCCGGGCTCCCCTGATCTGCTACCAGGGCGCGCTGGTCCAGGCCATGCCGGACCCCGATCCCGGAGACGGCCTGGCCTATGGCCGGGTGGTCGCCACCGAGGTCCTCGACGCCGCCACGGCACAGCGGGCGATCGCCGTCGCCCGGGAGCACGGCTGGCACCGCCAGGCCTACGTCGACGACAACCTGCTCTGCGAGGAGGACCGTCCCGAGGCCCGCCTCTACGCCGGGGTCGGCGCCGTCCCCATCCAGTTCGTGGACGACCTCGCGCTGGCCATCGCCGGTGGGACGGTCAAGGTCGTCTGCGTGGTCCTCGACTCCGAGGAGGCGGTGCGCTGCCGGGTCTCGATGACCGCGGCGTTGGGAGCGCGGGCCCGGGTGACCCCGTCCTACCCGCAGTTCATCGAGATCGCCTCCCCCCGGGCCGGCAAGGGCCCGGCGGTGCGGCGGGTGGCCGGGGCCCTCGGCGTCGAGCTCTCCCGCGCGGTCGCCATCGGGGACGCCCCCAACGACTCGGACATGCTGGAGACCGTGGGGTTCGGGGTGGCGGTCGAGGGCGCGCTGGACGAGGTCCTCGAGGGCGCCGACTGCACCTGCCCGCCCCCCACGGAGGGCGGCGTCGCCGACGTCCTGGTCGCCCTCGGCCTGGCTCGCCCGTAGGGTCGGGGGAAGCCCTCGCCGGTTCGCGGGAAAGCCCTTCCGGGGGGGCGGGAAACCCTGTCCAGGATCGGGGGAAAGCCTTTCAAGATCGGGGGAAAACCCGGATTCGGGAGCCCCCTCGCGCGCGCTCTAATCGACCCCGATGTCCATCACCGAGTCCGGCACCTATCGACGTCCCGAAGGGGGGGCTTCCATCTGGAGGCTGCCGGACGAGGCCGACCCCCGGCAGCTCATCGCCGCGCGCCACCTCCTGCGTGTGGAGGCCTACCTGGCCCCGGTCGGCGGCGGGCTGCTGGCGGGCCTGGCCCTGAGCGGGGCCGGAGCCTCGCCCATCGAGGACTGGCGGGTCTCGGGGGCCGGCCTCGCCCTCTGCGTCCTCCTGGTCGGCGCCGCGAGCGCCTGCTGGGTCGCGGTGAGCGTCCGGGTCGGACAGCGGGCGTGGGCGTACCGGGTCGCATTGGCCCTCCAGGTGGGGCTGATCCTGGCGGCGGTGGCGGGGCCCGGCGGGGCGATCAGCACGGCGCAGCAGAGCGGCGCCCCCGCTCCCGGGAGCCCTGCCCTCCTCCTCCCCTTTGGTCTCCTCTTCGTGGTGCCGGTCGCCACCCTCGTGCTGCTGCTGCATCCCGCCTCCCGCGGCTCCACCCCTACGGACCGCCGAGGGGGCGCTCCGTCGGGCCGCTAGGAGGCGGTCTCCCCCCGCCTCCGGCGGCCCCCTCGGGGGCCTGCAGGGCCGGGGGTGCCGCTGCGCCGCCCTTCACCCTGCCGGCGCCGCGGTGCGGGCGGGACGCTAGGAGGCGGCGCCCCCGCCCGCCTCGACGGCGACCCTCGCCGGCTCCTCCTCGATCTCGGCGTCCCGCCTCGCCGCGGCGGCCCGGCGCGCCGCCCGCGACTCCGCCGGCACCAGCGACGTGAGTGCGGCGAGCACGCTGAGGGCGGCTCCGATGGCGAAGGCGATGCGCAGCCCGGCGATGAAGGCGGGGCTCACCAGGCTCGGGAAGAAGCTGTGGCCGAGCAGGGTGGCCTGGGAGGCAGCCGGCAGGGCGTGGAGCGCCGCCGCCGGCACCAGCGTCTGGATCGGGTTGTAGCCGAGGAAGGCGGCGAAGAGCGCCGAGGTCGGGGGAACGTGGGAGATCTGGGCCGCCTGCGCGGCGGGGAGCCCCGCCGCGGTCAGACCGTGGTTGAGGGCGGCGGGCAGGTTGCCGGCGAGGCCGAGGATGACCAGGGTGAAGAAGATGCCCATGGAGAGGAGCATCCCGGAGTTCTGGAAGGTCGCCCGGGTGCCGGAGGCGACGCCGCGGGCACCGGCGGGGACCGCGTTCATGATCCAGGCGGTGTTGGGGGAGAGGAAGCCGCCCATCCCCAGCCCCATCACCACCAGGACGGCAGCGAACTCCAGGTAGGAGAAGTCCGCGGGCAGCAGCGCCAGCAGCACGAACCCCACCGCGGTGATGACCATGGCGCCGGCGGCGAAGGGACGCTGGCCGAAGCGGTCGGAGAGCAGGCCGAAGAGGGGCCCGAGCAGGATGAACCCGGCGAGCAGCGGGATCATGTAGATGCCGCTCCAGAGCGGGGTGTCCTGATAGCTGTAGCCGTGGATCGGCAGCCAGATCCCCTGCAGCCAGATGATCAGCATGAACTGGAGGCCGCCGCGGGCGATGGCCCCGAAGAGGGTGGCGGCATTGCCGGCCGCGAAGGCGCGGATGCGGAAGAGGGAGATGTCCAGCATCGGGTCCCTGACCCGCTGCTCGTAGAGGACGAAGGCCGCCAGGAGCAGCGGTCCGCCCACCAGGCCGGCGTCGACCCAGGGATTGAGCCAGCCCATCGACGAGGTCCCGTAGGGCAGCAGGCCGTACGTGATCCCGACCAGGAAGACGATGAGCCCGCCGGCGAAGAGGAGGTTGCCGACGACGTCGATGCGCTGGCCGCGGCGGGCGACGGCGGTCTCGTGGAGGGCGATGAAGGCCCAGACGGTGCCGACCACGCCGACCGGGACGCTGACCAGGAAGACCAGGTGCCAGTCGATGGCGGCCAGGATCCCCCCCAGCACCAGGCCGAGGAGCTGGCCCGCCGTCCCCGCGATCATGTTGAGACCGAGGGCGAGGCCGCGCTGTTCGACCGGGAAGGCGTCGGTGAGGATGGCCGGCGCGTTGGCGAAGAGGAAGGCACCGCCGACCGCCTGGACCACGCGGAAGACGATCAGCTCCAGCGCCGCCTGGTTGCCGGACCCGGGGGTGAGGAAGAGGAGGATGGATCCCGCCGTGAAGACGGCGAAGCCGAGGTTGTACATCCGGACCCGGCCCAGCATGTCCGAGATCCGGCCGGCGGTCACCACCAGCACCGCGGTGACCACCATGTAGCTGAGCAGCACCCAGAGCAGGTAGTCGATCTCGCTGGGAGCCAGGGGGTTGACCTTGATGCCGCGGAAGATCGCGGGCAGCGAGATCAGGACGATGGAGAGGTTGATGGTGGCCAGCAGCGACCCCAGGGTGGTGTTGGAGAGCGCCACCCACTTGTAGTGGGGGTGGTCGCGGCCGATCCCGATCAGCGAGGTCCGGGTGCTCACGCTCCGACCCCCCGGAGGGCGTGGGTTGCCGCGGTGGGCGCCGTCGTCGTCTCGGAGGCCGCCCCTCCCTCGCGCGCCTGGACCCCGGCGGCCAGCCGGTCGAGCAGCGTGGCGAGCCGTTCCCGGTCCTCTCGGGAGAGTTCGCCGATGGACTGGGTGATGACCCCGCGCTTGCCCCGGTCCGTCTCCTCCAGGAGCAGCCGGCCCCGCTCGGAGAGGTGGAGGTCGGTGACCCGGCGGTCCCCCTCGTGGGCGCCGCGCTCCACCAGGCCCCGCCGGACGATCCGCTCGATCAGGGCGGTCGCGGTCGATGCCGTGATGCCCAGGTGCTCGGCGACCTGGCCGCAGCTCGCCGGGCGCTCGCGGAGGAGGTGGAGCACCCGGAGCTGGCTGATGGTCAGTCCGAGGTCACCCCAGCGCCGGAACTCGATCGCCTCGACGCTCGCCAGCAGCTGGACCAGCGCGCTCAGCGCTCTCTCGGCCGTGCCGCCATCGGCGGACGAGGGTGGGCTCCCCCTCATGGTCACAGGGAGAATCTTACGCTTAGAGCGAACTATTCGGCAAGGGCGAACCAGGATGCCGGCAAAGGCGAACCGGGATCCCGCCCGCGCGGCCCGCCGGCGTGGCGGAGCCATACTCCGTTGCCGCGCCATGTCGCTGCTCTTCTGCGACCTCGACAACACCCTGATCGACAGGGCGGCGGGATACCGCGCCTGGGCCGAGCACTACGTGGCCGGCCTCGGCCGCGAGCCGGGGGAGGTCGAATGGCTGGTCCGCATCGACCATGACGGGACGCGGCCCCGCGAACCCCTCTTCGAGGAGGCCCGGGCCCGGTGGGGCATCGCCACCCCGGTGACCGAGCTGATCGAGCAGTACCGGAGCGAGTACCCGGCATTCGTCCGAGCCATCGACCCCGGGGTCGCGCGCCGCCTGGCCGGCCTGCGCCGGGGCGGCTGGAGCATCGCCGTGGTCACCAACGGACCTCCCTCGCAGCGGGTCAAGGTGGAGCGCTCCGGGCTCAGCCCGCTGGTGGACGTCGTGGTCATCTCCGACGAGCTCGGGGTGAGCAAGCCGGACCGCCGCATCTTCGAGGCCGCGGCGCGCCAGGCGGGCTCCGACATCGCCCAGGCGTGGCTGGTGGGTGACAACCCCGAGGCCGACATCGGCGCCGCCGTCGAGATGGGGATCCCCGGGATCTGGCTGCGCAGGGGCCGCAGCTGGACCGAGACCAGGTGGCGTCCCTTCGCCGTCGCGGACAGCCTGGAGGAGGCCCTGGACCTAGTGCCGCCGGCAGGGGAGGCGCGACGCTGACCCCGCGGGCCGATCAGACGATCGGCGGCCCCTCTCTGACCCGGGATCGCCGGCGCGCCCGGCAGGATTGAGCCGCCGGAGGGAACCGGGCCGGGCGACGTCCGCGGCGGGCGCTCCCCGCCCCGGCCAGGCCCGCCGCGATCACCCGACGACGGCCATCTCCGGTTCCTCGTCGGCCACCTCGGCCGCCGCGGCGCGGGCGGCCTGGCGGCTGCCGCGCAGGGGGAGCTCGCGGAGCAGCAGGGTGGCCAGGAAGCCGAGCACGGCACCCACCAGCGCCACCCAGAAGACGTCGCCGAGCGCCAGCGACATCGCGCTGTGCAGGGCGGCGACGATCTGACCGAGGTGGGGCTGGAGCGCGGGCCGCGCCGCCGCGGGAACCGCCTGCAGGATGGTCTGGCCCAGGTTGCCCACCGAGGCGATGTTGTTCTCGGAGAAGGCGCCGCCGGCCGAGAAGTGGGCGGTGAGCTGGCTGGGGAGGTGGGCGGCGCTCAGCTGCTGGGGCAGCTGGGTGGAGAGGCCCTGGCTGAAGACGGTGCCCGCGACCGCGAGCCCCACCACGCCGCCGACCTGGCGGAGGAAGGTGAGCGTGCTGGTCGCGGTGCCGAGCCGCTCCCGCGGTGCCGCGTTCTGGATCACCACCGTGAAGACCGACATCGAGGGTCCGATCCCGAGCCCGGTCAGGGCCAGCCAGAGCCACAGCGTGAGGGTCGAGGTTGCCGGGCTCAGGTGGGTGAGCAGGAAGCTGCCCACGACCAGGACGGCGAGCCCGATCAGGAGCAGTGCCTTGTAGCGGCCGGTCCGGGTCAGGTAGAAGCCGGCGCCGACGCTGGTGCTGATCAGCCCGAGCAGGAGCGGCCACATCGAGTAGCCGGAGGCGGTGGCGCTGACCCCCTTGACCACCTGGTAGTAGAGCGGGATGAAGATGACCGCCGCGAACATCGCGGAGGCGACCATGAACACGGCCACGTTGGTGGCGGCGAGGGTGCGGGTGGAGAAGAGGTCGAGGGGGATGATCGGGTGCCGGGCCCGCGCCTCGTTGACGATGAAGGCCGCCATGAGCAGGGCCCCGAGCAGGATCAGCCCACCCACCCGCCAGTCGGTCCAGCCGTAGAGGCTCCCGCTCGCGGTGGTGAGCCCCTTGAAGGTGAGGCCGAGCAGGATGGGCACCACCCCCACCGTGAAGATCGCGATCCCCGAGAAGTCCAGGTCGCGCAGCCGGGCGGCGGTGGTCCTGAGGTTGGGGAGGCGGGTGTAGATGGCGTAGAGGGCCACCATCCCCACCGGCACGTTGACGTAGAAGATCCAGTGCCAGCTGATGTCGTCGGTGATGATCCCGCCGAGGAAAGGTCCGACGATGAAGCTGATCCCGAAGACGGCTCCGAACAGCCCCTGGTAGCGACCCCGCTCGCGGGGGGTGAAGAGGTCCCCCACCACCGCCAGGGAGATCGGGAAGAGCGCCCCGGCGCCGCATCCCTGCAGGGCTCGGAAGGCGATCAGCTCCCCCATGCTCTGGGAAAGCCCGGAGAGTGCGGAGCCGGCCAGGAAGATGAGGATCCCGACGATCAGCATCCGCTGCCTTCCGAAGACGTCGCCGAGCTTGCCGTAGATCGGCACCGTGATCGTGCTGGTGAGCAGGTAGGCGGTGACCACCCAGGTGTAGAGGTCGCTGCCCTTGAGGTCGCTGACGATCCGGGGGAGGGCGACCCCGACGATGGTCTGGTCCAGGGCGCTCAGGAAGAGGCCGAGGAGGACCGCCACCATGACGATCAGCTTCTCCCGGGTGGGCAGGTCGAGGGTGGCGTGCTCGGTCCTGGCGGGGAGAGGGGCGCTCACGCGCTCCGACACGTCGAATCTCCTGGGGTGTGGGCTCCGCCCTCTAGTGTGCAGCCTCCGCGGTTCGCGGCGGCTTCCGCCGGCCCGGATCGCGTGATTCCGCCCAGGCGCGCCGGGTACACTGAGCCCGATGAGGTCGCCCACGCCCACGGCGCCGCGCAACGGCGAGGCGGCGACCCGGGAGACGATCCGTGCCGCCGGACTCCGGGCCACGCCGCAGCGGCTGGCCGTCCTGGCCGTCGCCGCCAGGGCCGGGGGAGCCCATCTCAGCGCCGAGGACGTCTGGCAGCGGCTCCGTCAGGGCACCGGGGAGATGGATCGCTCCACCGTCTACCGGGTCCTTGCCGATCTCACCGAGGCGGGGTTGCTGGAGCAGGTCCGGCTCGGCGACGGCGTCGCTCGCTTCGAGATCCAGGAGGTGGCGCACCACCACGCCGTCTGCACGCGCTGCGGCGCCACCGAGGACGTGAGCGTGGAGGCGGTCCACGCCCTGGCCTCTCGACTGCGCCGGGAGACCGGCTTCTCGCTCGCCCACCACCCCCTCCTTCTGCCGGGGCTGTGCGCCACCTGCGCCGCCTCGAGGACCTGAGGCGGCACGTTGCAGCTGCGAGGTTGTTCTGTCACTGCGTGTTAGCAGGCCAGGGACGGGGCACGCCGTATGTTGACGTGGTCGCCGTGCCTTCCAGCCCCCGGCTGGGGCGGTCCCCGGAGTGCTAGCCGTGCAGATCGGTCGGGGGGTCTCCCCCCCATCGCCCCTCGGGGGGGCCCGGAGCTGGCTGCGCGGCCGGGCTGAGGAGCCGCAGGCACCCCGCGCCGCCGCGCCCCGGGCCGGTCCGCTGCCGCTCCAGGTCCAGGCGTTCCCTCCCCCGCGCAAGGTGAACCTGCTCGTCATGAGCAATAGCGATCTGGAGCGGCACCTGACCGGTCTCTTTGGCCGTCGCGGATACACGGTGTGGCCCGTGCCCAGCCGTGGCGAGGTGGGGGCCGCGCTGCTCATCTGCCGCGGCGACCAGGGCGTGGCCGTCCAGGTCAAGCGCTGGAACGCCCCCCTCGGTCCGGAGGTGGTCCGGGCCGTGCTCGCCGCGGTCACTCACCACGCCGGCACGCTGGGCCGCCTCGGCTGCACGCAGATCGGTGGCATGGTCGTCGCCACCGCGCCCTTCACCCCGGAGACCCGGGAGCTCGCCGCCGAGTCCGGGGTCCTGCTCTGGGACCGCCAGGAGCTGGAGACCCAGCTCGAGGCCGACCTCGCCCAGTCCGGTGGCGGCGGGGCGCGGCCGGCTCCGCACGGCCGCTGAGCTCGGCATCCAGGCCGGCTGCCGCGCGGCCGGCAGCGGGCGGCTCGGGGCGAGCCAGGTTCTTCGGGGCCGATCCAGCGCCACTCCACGGCGATGGCTGGCCCCATGGCCGGTGGTCGGGGCGCGGCGCCGCCGGGGACGACCCGGGGGAGCCGTGGGCGGGCTAACCTCCCCCGCCGCCGATCCGCCCCGGCGACGGCGCGGTCATCGCCTCCGGGTCGAGCAGCTCGTCCAGCTCCTCGTCGGTGAGCGAGGTCCGCTCGCGGGCCACCTCGCGCACCGTGCGCCCGGTGGCGAAGGCCTCCTTAGCGATCTTGGCGGCGCTGTCGTAGCCGATCCGGGGGGCGAGCCCGGTGCAGGTCATCAGGCCCTGCTCCACCAGACGCGGGCCGTTGCCGGTGGCGGTGATCCCGTCGACCGCCTGGCTCGCGAAGTTGGCGGCCGCCGCGGCCAGGATGCCGATCGACTCGAGAAGGCCGTGCGCGGCCACCGGCATCATCACGTTGAGCTCGAGGAGGGAGCCGGCCGCCCCCGCGAACGCCACGGTGGCGTCGTTGCCCACCACCTGGGCGGCCACCATGGTGAGCGACTCGGCGATGACCGGGTTCACCTTGCCCGGCATGATCGATGAGCCCGGCTGCACCTCCGGCAGGGCGATCTCGGCGATGCCGGCGCGGGGGCCGCAGGCGATCAGGCGGATGTCGGCGGCGATGGCGTAGAGGGAGACGGCGACGCTGCGCAGGGCGCCGTGCGCGGCGACGACTCCGTCCAGGGTGGCCTGGGCCTGGAAGTGGTTGTCGGTCTCCCGGAAGGGGAGGTCGCAGCTCGCCGCCAGCCCGGCGATGACCCGACCGGCGAACTGGGGATGGGAGTTGACCCCGGTGCCGACGGCCGTCCCGCCGAGGGCCAGCTCGCAGAGCTCGTCGAGGGCCTGGTGGCAGCGGCGCTGAGCCCGCTCCACCTGCCCCGCCCAGCCCAGGAACTCCTGGCCGAGCCGGATCGGGGTGGCGTCCTGGAGGTGGGTGCGGCCGGTCTTGACCACCGGCCAGAGCTCGCGGCTCTTGGCCCGGAGCGAGGCCTCCAGGGTGGCGAGCGCGGGCAGGAGGTCCCGCGCGAGCATCACCGCGCCGGCGACATGGATCGCGGTGGGGATCACGTCGTTGGACGACTGGCAGAGGTTGACGTGGTCGTTGGGGTGGACGGGCGTGCGCGACCCGAGGCTGCCGCCGAGCAGCTCGATCGCCCGGTTCCCGATCACCTCGTTGGCGTTCATGTTGGTGGAGGTGCCGCTCCCGGTCTGGAACACGTCGACCACGAACTGGGCGTCGAACCCTCCGCCGGCCACCTCCCCGGCGGCCTGGGCGATCGCCGCGCTCAGCCGGGGGTCGAGCAGCCCCAGCTCGGCGTTGACGATGGCGGCCTGCTGCTTGATCAGACCGAGAGCGCGGATGAAATCACGCGGGAGCCGCAGCGGGCTGATCGGGAAGTTGAGCCTCGCCCTCATGGTGCTGGCGCCGTAGTAGGCGTCGGCGGGGACCTCCAGCTCGCCCATCGAGTCGCGCTCACGGCGGGAGGAGGACACGCTGTCCCCGCCCATCAGTGTCGCTCGCCCGCGGGCACGCTGATCTCGAACTCGGCACCCTTGCCGGGTTCCGAGCGGGCGGTCACGCTGCCGCCGTGGCGCTCGGCCACGGTCTTGACGATGTAGAGGCCGAGCCCGCTGCCGGGGACCTTGCGGTGGCGTTCGGCGACCGAGCGGTAGTACTTCTCGAAGAGCTTGTCGCCGTCCTCGGGCACGAAGCCGGGTCCCTGGTCCCGGACCGCGATGTGCACCTGGTGGTCCTGTTCCCAGCCCCGGACCGTGATCGTGGAGCCGTCCGGCGAGTGCTTGACGGCGTTGCCCAGGATGTTGGTCAGGGCCAGGGTCAGCCGGCGCTTGTCGCCCCGGAAGGTGATCTCGGACGACACCTCCTGGACCACCGTCAGGGCGCGGAGCTTGGCCTCCATCGTCACCGTCTCGACGCCCCCGCTGAGCAGGTCGGCGAGGCTGATCGGCTCGATGGTCAGCTTGTCGTCGGGGTCCTCCAGCCGCGACAGCTCGGCGAGGGCGTTGACCATCCGCACCATCATCTCGGTGCTCGCCGTGATCCCGTCGATGGCCACGGTCGCCGTGTCCGGCATCTGGCCCAGCATGCCCGTGGAGAGCAGCTGGCCATAGCTGTTGAGGATGGTCAGCGGCCGGCGCAGCTCGTGCATGGTGATGGAGAGAGAGGTCCCCCGCGCGCTGCTCGCCGTGTTCATGGCCGAGATCTGCTGAGCCAGCCGCCGGGCCACGGTCACGCTCAGGCGGGTGGCGATGGAGGTCAGGTCCTCCGCCGCGTCCAGCGCGAGCGAGAGCTGGGAGGCGGTGTCGAGGCCGGTCTCGACCGCGACCTTGGCGGTCGCCGGGCGGAGGGCGGCGAGATGGAGCAGGGCCTTCTCCAGGTGCTGGTCCAGCTCGAACGCCCGGTCGAAGTCGACCTCGTAGAAGGCCATCAGGGGGCTCAGGTCGTCCGCCGAGAGCGCCACCAGGACCGCGCTCAGGAAGTGGCGCGGTCCCCGGCTGCCGCCGGAGGCCCGCTGCTCAGGTGCGCTCCCCTGCAGTTGAGCCCAGATCTCCGCGACGCGCTCGGAATGGGCGGCCAGGAAGTCGGCGAGCTGCCCGGTCATATCCGGCCGAGTGTACTCGCGCCCGCCGCGAACGGCTCTGATGGTCGGGATGAAGGTCTTCGCGGCTCTGGAAGCCCCAGAAGCCGCGGCCCGGCGGTGGATGCCGCCGGCGCCGGCCGCGGCTCGCCGTCGGAGACCGAACGGATACCGGCGCCGCCAGCGGCGCACGGGCAGCCGCCGCGGGTGGCGTGCCCGGGATCGCTCGTCCCAAGGTGTGCGTCGCCGCCAGGGCCCGCCGCAGCGGCCCCAGGGCTCGCCCCTCTGCCGCTTACTCTCGTGCCGGCTCGTAGAAGACCATCTGGTTGGCCTGGAAGTGGAGATCGATCTTGGTCGTCGGGCCGTTCCGGTTCTTCTCCACCAGCAGCTCCGTCACCGAGCGGTCGATGTCCTCCTTGTGCATTCCCGGGCGGTAGAGGAAGAGCACCACGTCCGCGTCCTGCTCAATTGAGTTATGGACTACTATGTCATTTACTATGAGATCATGCAGGCCGTCAACCGTGATGTCATACACCGCCTCGGTGCCGTCCGCTGTGATGGCTGACACCGGGTCCCAGTAGACGTCACTTTCGGCGAGCCGGAAGAGCTCCTCGCTCTCCAGGATCGCGGCCGCCTGGCCGGCACGGGCGCGATCGAGTCCGTGCGCGAACAGGGCGCTCCCGTGATAGTGGGTGCCCATGGCTGCCTGAAGACTGCGCTGCCTCATCGCGGCTGCACTCATGGCTGGTATCACGACCGCTCTCCAGGCGGCCGCCGGGACGACGTCGCGATTGGGGTTCCTGTCGGTGCGGTCGAGCCGGTCGGCGATCCTGGCGATGTGGTCGGCGGCGCCCGGGCGCACGCCTCCCACCAGGGCGATGAACCGCAACAGGTCGTCGCCCCCGGAGATTCCGACGTGGTACTGATCTCGACCCTTGCCGCTCTGGGTGACCCTGCGGATGTGGGTGGCGATGTTGAGCTGCAGGAGCAGCGAGCGGACACCGAAGGCCAGGTCGCGGCTGCTGCTCGCGTAGTAGACGCCGGGAACCTCGTGCAGGGCCTCGGACATGTGGATGCAGCCGTCGGTGGCCCAGAGGTGGCGCAGGAAGGTGGCGATCCCGCTCACCGTCTGCGCGAAGACGGCGTCGGGAACCCGCTTCTCATACGAGCGCAGACCGAAGGCGCCGAGCCCATCCAGCCACGCGGCGACGGGGTTGCGACGGCCGTGGGTGAGCCGTTCGGCCGACGCCAGGTACACCTGGTACCAGGTGCGCTCTTGGTTGATCCTCGGGACCACCTCGTCCCCGAACACCCGGCGCGCAAGACCCGCCACCAGCTCCGCCAGCTCACGGTCCTTGGTCGTGTACTGGATGACGTGGCGGGGGAGGGTGCAGCCGTCGCCGATGAGGTGACCGAGGAGAGCGAGCTCGTCGTCGCTCATGGTGGCGTGGTCACCGCAGGGCAGCCATCGCGGAGTCGCCAGGTGGGTGCCCGGGGTGAGCTCGTCGAGCCGGCGCCACCCCTCCACGGTGAGGAACCGGTGGTTGGCCGAGGCGCGGATGGCACGCCCCGAGCGGAGCTGGAGCCGGAAGACCGGTTTGACCCCGGAATGGAATGCCCGGACCGCCCGCCGCGGCTCCAGCTGCCACGTCTCCGGGTTGAGCGCCAGCACCTCGAAGTCCTCTCTGCCCACCAGGTCACGGATCGGGACGGGGCGGCACTCGCCGGCCAGCCACACCAGGCTCTCCCCGGTGAGACACCCGGAGTCACGGAGGTCGCTCAGCTGGGGCTTGCGGTTCTCCCGGCGCTCCGACTCGCGGGAGAGCTGGGAGAGGGCGAGCACCGGGATGTGGAGCTCCTTGGCGATGGTCTTGAGGCCGCTCGAGATCTCCGACACCTCCTGGACCCGTGAGTCCTGACGGCCGCCCCGCATCAGCTGGAGGTAGTCGACCACCACCAGGTCGACGTTGTGCTGCGCCTTCATCCGCCGGGCCCGGGCGCGCAGCTCGCTGATCGGGAGCGCGGGGGTGTCGTCGATCCAGATGTTGGCCTGGGAGAGCCGGTCCATGGCGCCGGCGATGCGCTCGAAGGCGTGAGCGTCGGCCTGGCCGGTGCTGATCAGGTAGGCGTCCACCTTGGCCTCGCTGCAGATGAGCCGCTGCACCAGCGCCTGCTTGCTCATCTCCAGGGAGAAGATGACCACCCGCCGCTCGGCGAGCACCGCGGCGTTGCGGGCGATGTTGAGGGCGAACGAGGTCTTGCCCACCGCCGGTCTCGCCGCCAGCACGATCAGCTCGTCGGGCTGGAGGCCCTGCGTCACCGCGTCCAGCCGGCTGTAGTTGGTCGGCACGCCGTGGACGATCTGGCGGCTCTGGGCCCGCCGCTCCATCAGCTCCCAGGTGTCGGTGAGCATCTGGGCGATGTGGCTGATCTCCAGGCTGCGCTGGGAGTCGGCGATCGAGAAGATCCGCCTCTCCGCGGTGTCCAGGATGTCCTCGGTCCGCTGACCGGCGTCGAAGCCCAGCTGGGCCATGTCACCGGCGGCCGCGATGAGACGGCGGCGCAGCGAATGGTCGACCACGATCTGGGCGTAGTGGCGCACCGAGGCGGCGGTGGGCATCTTCTGGCTCAGCTCGGCCAGGTACTCGATGCCCCCGCTGTGGGCCAGGGTGCCGTCGCGTTCCAGCTGCACCTTGAGGGTGAGGACGTCGACGGGTTCGCCGCGGTCGGAGAGTGCCAGCGCGGCGCGGAAGATGTGCCCGTGGCGCTCCGCGTAGAAGTCGCCCGGAGCGAGGATGTCGCGGATCGTGAGGATGGCGTTCGCGTCGATGAGCAGGCAGCCCAGCACCGCCTGCTCAGCGTCCAAGTCGTGTGGCAGGACGCGCCCTGACGGCGCGGCCGGCCCGACTGTTGCCGGCCCCCGCAACTCCTGCGGAGGCGTGCTCACTTTGCGGCGACGACGACCCGGAGCGTCTCGGTGACCTCGGGGTGGAGCTCGATCTCGACCTCGTGGGGGCCGAGGGACTTGATCGGCGGCTCCACCGCGATCTTGCGCTTGTCGATCTCGAGGCCGGCCTCACGCTTGAGCTGCTGGGCGATGTCCGCGTTGGTGACCGAGCCGAACAGCCGCCCCGCCTCGCCGGTCTTGGCGTAGATGGTGACGGTGAGCTTGCGCAGCCGGGCACTGACCTCGCGGGCGTCATGGAGCGCCTTCTCGGCGCGGCGGCGAGCCGCCTCCTCGCGCTGCCGGATCTGCTCCACCATCCGGTCGTCGGCCGCGACCGCCAGCTTGTGGGGGAGCAGGTGGTTGCGCGCGTAGCCGGGGGCGACCTCCTTGACCTCTCCGGCCCGCGCCGTCCCGGCGACCTCCTTGAGGAATAACACCTTCATGCGACCGCACCCCTCCGCTCCTGCGCCAGGTCGGCGCCGCTCTGCTCGGTTCCTGTCTCGAGGTCGATCCAGCCGGTTTCGCTGGTGGGCTCCGGCTGGGGCCTCACCCGCCGCCAGATGAACAGGGCCACTCGCTCGCCGGCACGGACGTCGTCGTCGAAGCGGCTCCGCCGCTCGGCGATGAGGCGCTCCTGCTCGGTCACCACCTCGGGTGGGCAGACGGCGATGAAGACCCGCAGCGCCACCATGGTGACGGCGAGCACGTCCAGCTCTCCGACCAGCGGAATCGCGTCGGGAAGGTCGATGACCGGGGTGACGGCGAGGCCGAGCACGGCGAGGATGCCCGCCTTGGGGGCGATGGGCACGCGCGGGTCGCGCACCAGGCAGTAGGCGAGCCGCAGCTGCCGGGGAAGGTCGTGAAAGAGGTTCTTGAACCAGCGCAGCCTGTCGAACATGGCCGACCGATTCTACGCGCCACCCCCCCGGCGCCGGGCCCGCCCGGCTGGGGCATGATTGCCGTCCCATGGAGGTGGAGATCCGGCCCATCGGTCCGGGCGAGGAGGAGGCGTTCCTCGATGTGCTGTCGGCCGCCTTCGGGCAGCGTCACACTGCCGAGGCGATCGCGGCCGACGTCGCGGACGCCGCCGGCGTGCGTTGCTGGATGGCGCTGACGGAGGGCCGCCCGATCGGGGTGGCCGGGTTGATCGGCCTGCAGCTCACCATGCCGGGGGGCGCGCGGCTGCCGCTCTCCGGCGTCACCGAGGTCGGGGTCCTCCCGACCCACCGCCGCCGGGGAGTGCTCCGCCGGCTGATGGGCGTGGTGCTGGACGACGCGCGCGAGCGCGGCCACCCGGTCGCCGGCCTGATGGCCAGTGAGGCGCCGATCTACGGTCGCTTCGGCTTCGGGGCCGCAGAGCGGGTCGCCCGGGTCGAGGTCGACACCGGCGGTGCCTCCTTTCGCGAGCCCCCCACCGACACCGGCCAGCTGGAGGTCGTCGAAGCGTCGGTCGCCGTGGCCGAGCTGCCCCGGCTTCACGAGACGGTCTGCGCCGCGCGGAACGGGATGGTCAGCCGTCCCCTCTTTCGCCATCATCGCCGCTACCGGGACGCCAGCCGCGAGCTCGGCGGCTTCGACCCGATGCGCTTCGCCCTCCACCGCGATGCCGCGGGCGGGGTCGACGGCCTCCTCGCCTACCGGACCAGGCTCGACTGGGACGCCTCCCCGCCGCGCGCGGACCTCCAGGTGCACGAGCTGTGGGCCGCCACCGACGAGAGCGAGACGTCGCTCTGGCGCATGTGCCTCGAGCACGACCTGATCACCCGGGTCAGCGCGCGCTGGCGGCCCGCGGACGGGACGGTCGCCGGCCGGCTCACCGATCCGCGCGCCTGGCGGCAGACCCTGAGCGACGGCCTCTGGGTGCGCCCCCTCGACCCGGCCGTGCTGCTCGCGGCTCGCCGCTACGGGCGGGAGGACGGTCTGGTGCTCGAGGTTCACGAGCCGGAGGGCTCGGCGCCGCGGCGCCTTCGCCTCGAGGGGGGCCTCGACGGCGCCACCTGCGTCGCTTCCACGGCCTCCCCCGACCTCCGCCTCGGTGTCGCCGCCCTCGGCTCCATCTGCCTCGGCGACGCCCCGGTGGAGCGGCTGCACCGCGCCGGGCAGATCGGGGAGCTCAGCCCTGGGGCCGTCGCCCGGGCGACGGCGATGTTCGGCTGGTCGCCCGCCCCCTGGTCGGGCGACATCTTCTGAGCGTCCAGCTCGCCCGGGCCGCAGGCCTCCCCATCGTCTGGACGGTGAGTCAGTCGCCCTCCAGCAGATGGGGGTGGCCGTCCAGCCAGCGCCGGGCCGCGTCCGGGTCGTCGGCCGCGAGCTCGCCGTCGAGGATGGCCTCCAGCAACGCCCTCTGCGCCCGCCCCACCCACGGCCCCGGCCCGCGGCCGGCCAGGCCCATCAGCTCGTGGCCGTCGAGGGGCGGCCGGAGCCGGGACACCTGGCTGCCGGCGTCGAGGCCGGCCGCCCGCCGGTCCAGCTCGTCGATCGCCTCCACGTCCGGGTAGGCGGAGGCCCGGGTGTCGGCCCGGGCCAGCTCGAGCATCCGCGGCCGCAGCTCTCCGAGGGCGCGGATGAATCGGCGCACCGCGCCGTCCCCCACCTCTCCCGGCCGGTACTGGATCGGCCACATGTGGTGGAGCACCAGGGTGCGTACCTGCTCGACCTCGTCATTGCTGTAACGAAGCCTGCCCATCACCGCTGCGGCGATCGCGGCCCCCGCGCGCGGATGGTCGTAGAACGTGTGCCGACCGTCCGGCGCGACGGCGTGGGTCGGAGGCTTGCCGGCGTCATGGAAGAGGCAGGCGAGGCGGGTCACCAGGTCGGGGGGAGCCAGCTCGACCGCCCGCAGGCTGTGCTCCCAGACGTCGTAGAGATGCCAGCCTCCCTGCTCGACGCCGACCATCGGGAGCAGCTCCGGGGCCGAGACGTCCAGGAGTCCGGTGCGCCGGAGCACCTCCATCCCCTCCCGGGGGTGCGTGGACATCAGCAGCCGGCTCAGCTCGTCCCGCACCCGTTCCGCGGAGAGGATGGCGGCGCGGCGGGCCATCGCCCGCATCGCCTCCTCGAGCCCGTCGGCGAGGCGGAAGTCGAGCTGGGCCACGAACCTGGCTGCCCGGAACATCCGGAGAGGATCCTCGGAGAAGGTGTCGGCCGGATCGAGCGGGGTTCGGAGGATGCCGTCGTGGAGGTCGTCGAGCCCCCGCCCGGTGAGGTCGAGGACCCGGCCCTCGAGGGTCTGAGCCAGGGCGTTGACAGTGAAGTCGCGCCGGGCGATGTCGTCCTCCAGGCTCCCCGGTCGGACATCCGGCTTGCGCGACTCCGGGTCGTACCGCTCGGCGCGAGCCTGGACGACCTCGACGACGAACTCACCGCCCCGGACCTGCGCCGTCGCGAAGCGCTCGAAGACGGCCGGCCGGGCCCAGCCCAGCCGCCCGGCCACCCGCTCCAGCAGGCGCACGCCGCCGGCGCCGACGACCACCACGTCGATGTCCTTGCCCGCCCGGCCGAGCAGCCGGTCACGGACGAATCCCCCGACCAGGTAGGCCTCGATCCCCAGCTCGGAGGCGGCTGACCCGATCGTCTCCAGCACCCGGGCGAGGTCGACCCGCGGAGGGACGGTGTGAACGTGGGCCGGCATGAGGCTGGAGTGTAGAGACGTCGGCGCTCCCCGACCGAAGGGGGACGGCCTCGCCCCGGGGGGGCGGGCGACGCCGGCTACAGGGAGCGGCCGAGAAAGGCGGCCAGGCGGTCGATGGCGGGGGCGTTTGCCGGGGCCGGCTGCTCCGGGCCGAACCCCCTGCCGTCGCGGGGGCGGCCGGCCAGGGTCACCCGCACGGTGGCCAGGGTCTGCTCGGCGACCGCCTCGGGGAATGCCGCCGTCTGACCGGTCGCGCGCGCGAGGTCCCAGCCGTGGATCAGCCCCTCCGTGGTCCGCATGTGGATGAGGAACTCGCCGGCCTGCTCGCCCGCATGCGTCGGGTAGGTCCCCTCCGGGAAGTCGGGGTCCGAGAAGGCTTCGCGAAGCTCCCGCGCCGAGCTGAGGAACGCCGCCACCGGGTCGTCCTCCGCTGACGGAGCCACCCGGGCCCGGAGCCGCTGGAACCCCTCACCTCCCTCGGGCCGCTCCCCGCCCGCGATGAGCGCGAACATCCGGTTGCCGGCGGTCAGGTGGTCCACCAGCTTGCGCACGTCCCACTCCGCGCAGGGCGTGGGCAGCCCCCACTGGTCGGGGCGCACGCCCTCCACCAGCCGGGTGCAGGCATCGATGACCCGATCGAAGTCGGCGAGGGCGATCGCGGTGGCCGGCATGCCCGCATGGTACGAGGCGGGATGCCGCGGCCGGAGATCCAGGGTGGAGGCGCCGCCGGCCCCGCGCCGGCGCCGCCCGCCCCGGCTACGCGCCCAGCGCGGCCGCCATCGCTCCCGGGTCCCGCCCACGGCGGCGTCGCAGCATGGCGGCCCCGATCGCCCCCGCCGCCCCCGTGCACACCGCGGCGGCCAGGAAGATGGTGCGCAGCTCGTCGAGCAGCGCCTGCTGCGCCAGGGTGTTGTAGGCGGCGCAGCTGAGCGGGTGCGCCGGGCAGAGGGTCGCCGCCGGCGGGATCGTCGAGGCTTCCTGGTAGTAGCGGTGCAGCCCGATCGCGGTGAGCAGGGAGATCCCGACCAGCATCCCGACCATCCGCGCCACCACCACCAGGGCGGCGGCGAGCCCGTGGCTGGCCGCGGCGACGGCTCCGAGGATGGCCGCATTGATGGGGGCGATGGCCAGCCCGAAGCCGAGGCCACAGCCGACCAGCACCACGTCGCTGAGCCGGAGCCCCGGCCCCAGCGAGCTCGCGCTCCACCCGCCCATGAGGACGAACATCGCGGTGGTCAGGGCCATCCCCAGCAGCGTGGTCAGCCGGTAGCCGAGGCGCTCGCAGAGGAAGCCGCCGAGCACGGCCCCGACCGGAACCGCGGCCAGCAGGCGGAGCAGCACCAGGGCGGCTCCGAGCTGCGAGCCGTAGGCGGTGGCCCGCGCAAAGATGGGGACGTCGACCAGCGCCGCCATCAGGCCGGCGCCGATCGCCAGGTTGGCCAGCAGGGCTCCGGCCGCCGCGGGATCGCGCAGCTCGCCCAGTGGCAACAGGGCGCTGGCGACCCGGGTTTCGCGCACCGCGAAGGCGGCGGCGACCACCAGGGCGAGGGGGAGCAGAACGGCGGCGGCGGGCGCCACCAGGCCCTGGCTCGGGTCCGCGGCCGAGAAGCTGACCACCACGAAGGCGAGCACCACGGCGAGCAGGGCCCCACCCAGGCCGTCGACCCGTCTCCAGATGTCGGGGAGGCGGCGCAGGGGGAGGAGCCGCGGCCGGCCGGCCTTCCCCGACAGACCCCATGCGATGGAGAGGGCCGTCGCGACCAGCGCGACCACGGCGAGCGGGGTGGTCCACGCCGAGCTGCCGGCGAGCGGAGCCCAGAGGACGCCCCAGACCTCGCTCTCGGCGAGGGGCCCGGGGGCCGCCACCGCCAGGCCCCCCGCGACCACGCCGGTGGCGAGGAGGAGCGTTCCGGTCAGGTCCATCCGGCGTCCTGAAACGGGGCGGCGCCGAGCCGGGGGTTCGGGATCCACCGCTGAAGGACCCGAGAGCGCGCCGGCGTCCGCGGCCGGCCGCAGTCCCGCCGGCCGCGACAGCACGAAGCCGGCTCCGAGCAGGGCCGCCAGGGGCAGGTTCAGCCAGAAGATCAACCGCCAGGTCGAGAAGCTGAGGATCGCGGCACCGTAGAGGGGGCCGAGCACCGAGCCCAGCTCCTGGACCCCGCCGACCACGCCGAGCGGGACGCCCCGCCTCCCCGCCGGCCAGAGGTCGGCGACGATGGCCAGGGTGACCGGCACCAGCCCGCCGCCGCCGGCTCCCTGGAGGGCCCGGCCCACCACCGCTCCGGTGAGGTCCTGTGCCGAGGAGGTGACCAGCGATCCGAAGGCGAACACCAGGAGGCAGCCGGCGAAGACCGGGGCCCGGCCGAGGATGTCGGAGAGCCGGCCCAGGAGTGGCAGCAGCGCGACGTAGCCGAGCAGGAAGCCGCTGATGATGGGGGTCGCCGCCTCCAGGTGGTCGAGGCTCAACCCGATGTCGCTCATGATCGCGGGCAGGGCGAGCACTACCACGTAGGTGTCGGCGGCCGCCAGCATGACTCCGGCGGCGGCGAAGCCCAGCCGCCAGCCGGAGCGTCGCGGTGCCCCAGTGTCCCCCGGCTCCTCGCCGAGGAGATTCACGACCGCTCCGCCGTCGGTCCCGCGGCCGGGATTCGGGCCCTCCACCTGTTCAGGGGGTGGGGGGCGGGGTGATGCTCACGTTCTCGCCATAGTTGTCGAGAACAAGGTGGAACGTGCTCTGGTGCCCGGCCTCGAAGATGGGGCCGGTGAGGTCGACCTCCCGGACCTGGTTGTCGGAGGTGTCGATGGAGAAGACCGCCGCGACGGGCTGGCTGGGCTGGGCATCCACGAGCAGTGAGGCCACCAGCTTGCCCGGGAGGGTGGCAACGACCTGCTGGAGCGATTCGCCGGTGAGCCGCACCTGGGAGCCGATGCTGGGCTTCTGAGCCGACGTGAGCAGGGTGGAGATCCCCGTGCTGGGGTTGAGCAGCTGGCCGGGGTCCGCAAACCCGTACTGCGCTGGGGTCGCCTTCTGCCAGTCGAGGGTGAAGGGGGGCAGGACGTAGAACTGGCCTCCGGTGGACACCACCTTCACCTGGAGGGGGAATCCGCTCTCCTCGACGGTGAGCGTGCCCGAGAAGCCGTCGGGTCGCAGCGCGTCCCCCACCGCCGAGGTCAGCTCCAGGCCGCTCCCCGGCGTGTTCTGGCTGGTGAGCTGGACGTGGAAGGCCGTGGTCTGGTCGAAGGTGGCCTTCGCCCGCTGGAGCAGCGTCGTCGCGGACGGCCCCGAGTAGCCACAGGCTGCGGCGGCCGCGGCCAGGCCGGCCACGGCGGCGAGACGCCAGCGCTTGATGGTCGAGCCCTCCCGTCGATCAGATCCCCATCGGCCGCCGAGTATGACCGACCCGCGCCGGGAGTGGAAGCCGGCATGGCTGCCACCGCTCCCGATCCGTGCCGGCGAGGGCGGTGGGTGGGCGCTCCGGCACGCGGGCCGGGCCGGTGCGACATGGTCCGCCGTTCGTGGCGCTATCGTGGCAGGCCGTGTCCGCGCCGACCCGCTGCCGGCATCGCGTCCTCCGGCTCGTCTCGCTGCTCCTCCTCGTCGCTGCGATCGGCAGCTTCGGGCTCAGCATGGTGCGGATCTCCTTCTCGCCCGCGTTCATTGCCGGGCTCCAGCAGCTCCCCCGGCCGGTCACGCTTCCCGCCGCCTGCGTGAACGGCGGCATCGCCGCCTACAGCGGCCTGTCGCTGGCCGCCGGGGGGGCTCCCACCGTGAATGCCGGATGCCTGCGGCAGATCCAGGATCCCGGTCAGGCGAACCTGGGCATCCAGCCACTGGCCCTGCTGGCGGCCCTGGCCATCCTCGGGGCGGCGGCGGTGACGGCGTGGGGGCCACCCGGCCACCGCCGCGCCACCGGCGTGCTCTCGGTCGTCTCGGCCGCCCTGCTGGTGGTGAACACGCTGCGCCTGGTGGACGTCTTCGCCGGGCATTTCGGCCAGGGCACGGCGGCGATCACCAGCGGCCCGGATCTCGGGCTCTGGGTGGTCGGCGGGCTGCTCCTCCTGGCCGTGCTCGCCCAGGTGGGCTCCGCCGGTCTGGGCTGGGCGCGACAGGCCCTGGCTCCCCTCGAGGACGGGGCTCCGGCGCCCCACCCCTGATCCTGGCGCATGCGGAAACCACGGACCTCAGCCCGGTCTCCGCACCCCGGCTGACCCTGACCGCCCGCTGTCGCCGGGGATGGGCGGCAGCGGCTCCAGGCCCGCGCACTCCCGCAGCAGGCTCACCTGCTCGCGGTCCGGGCCTCTCCGATCAGGGCCGGGCACCTCGAGGACCCAGGGGACCCGGCGCATCCGCGGGTCGCTCAGCAGCAGCCGGAACCCGGTCTCGCCGATCTCCCCCTCCCCGATGTCGGCGTGCCGGTCGGCGCTGCTGCCCAGGCCCGACGCCGAGTCGTTGGCGTGGACCAGGCAGAGCCGCTCGAACCCGATGACGCGGGCGAGCTCGCCCAGCGTCCGGCTCACCCCCGGCGCATCGCGCAGGTCGTAACCGCTCGCGAACGCGTGCTGGGTGTCGAGGCAGACCCCGATCCGCGGGGACCCGGCGGCCTCGACGATGCGGGCGACCTCCTCGAAGCTGCGCCCCAGGTACCCGCCCGCGCCGGCGCTGTTCTCCACCAGCAGCCGGGCCCGGCCCGGTGGGCTGCGGTCGAGGACCTCCCGGATCGCCGCCGTCATCCGGGGGAGCACAGCCGCGAATCCCGCCCCGAGGTGGGACCCCGGGTGGAAGACGACCCCGTTGGCGTCGAGGGCGGCCGCCACCTCCATGTAGTGGACCAGGGATTCGACCGACGATCGCAGCAGCGGCTCCTTGGGGGACGCGAGGTTGATCAGGTAGACCGCGTGGAGGTAATGGCCGCGCAGCCCGGAGGCCGCGTACTTGCGGAGGTAGAGTTCCCGGTCCGCCTGCTCGAGCCGCAGCGGCCGCCACATCTGGGCCGGGGTGGGGTGGGTCTGGATGACCTCGGCCCCGATCGCCACGGCGCTGTCGACGGCCGTGTGGATGCCACCGCGTGCCCGGACGTGGGCTCCGATCAGCACGGGGGACGGTTCTGCCAAGGCGACGGATCGGGCCTCAGGGGGCGACCAGCAGCTTCACCGCCAGGCCGATGCCGACGGCCGCGACCCCGTAGCGGAGCGGCGTGGGTGGGATGCGCCGTCCGGCCATGGCGCCGAGCACGCCGCCCACCGTGGTCCCCGCCGCGAGCACCAGGGCGTCGAGCCAGTGAACCGGCCCGAAGATGGCGAAGCCGACGGCGGCGATGGCGTTGACCGTGGTGGTGCAGACGACCTTGGCCGCGTTGAGCCGCTGGAGGGTGTCATCGATGAAGAGCGCGAGGACGGCGAGCAGCATCACGCCCAGGGCGGCGCCGAAGTAGGCCCCGTACACCCCACCGAGCACCAGCCCGCCGCGGAACACGAGCGAGCTCTCCCCGGCCTCACCGCGGATCAGCCTGGCCAGCAGGGGCTGGAAGAGGAGGGCGAGGCAGCCGGCGATGATCAGCCAGGGGACCACCCGGGTGAAGACGCCCGGCGAGGTCCTGAGCAGCAGCACCGTCCCGAGCAGCCCGCCGATCGACATCGGCACCAGCAGGCGGCCGACGCGGCGGCCCTGGCCCACCAGCTCGGCGCGGTAGCCGTGGCTCCCGGTCGCCAGGCCGGGGACCAGGCCGACGGTGTTGGTCACGTTGGCGGCGAGCGGGTTGAGGCCGGCGCCGAGCAGCGCCGGGTAGCTGAGCAGCGAGCCACCGCCCCCGATGGTGTTGGCGGTGCCGGCGAGGACGCCGGCCCCGGCGATGAACCCGGCCTCGAGCCCGGTCACGTCGGTCCGCGGTCAGTCCAACCGTTCACGGCCGCATCTTCGCAACGACGGGGCTGCGCGCGCGCGGCAGGTCGCTGCGGCCAGCCGATCGGTGCCCGGAGTCCGCGGGGGTGACCCTCGCCGTGCACGCCGGACGCCGCCGGCGCTAGGCGGCGGACTCGGCGACCAGGACCGGGGCCGTCTCCGGGGCGGACGCGGCGTCGAGGCTGTGGCCGCTCTTCTCCGGCAGCACCCGGGTGAGCAGCGCCCCCGCGACCCCCAGGCCGGAGCAGAAGATCAGCACTCCTCCCAGGCCGAGCGCTGAGCTGAGCACGGGGAAGAGGAAGACGCCGAGGAAGGCGCCCAGCTTGCCCACTCCCGCGGCGATGCCGTGCCCGGTGGTCCGCTCCCCGACCCCGAACACCTCGGTCGGGATCAGGAAGGTGGTCACGTTGGGCCCGAACTCGGTGAAGAAGTAGCTGATCCCGTAGATGAGGAGGAAGGGGACGATGACGTGGGTCAGCCCCGGGATGAACCCGATCAGCCCGAAGCAGACCGCCATGGCCAGGAAGCCGATCCACTGGAGCCGGCGATGGCCGATCCGGTCCACGGTGAGGAACGCGAAGACGTAACCCGGGACCGCGAAGAGGGCAAAGATGATCAGGGTCCACGCGGTCGACTGGAGGAGGTTGGCCCCGGGCGCCACCCCCCGCAGGATGACCGGGGCGGAGATGGTGTTCCCGTAGTAGACGTAGTCGAGCAGGAACCACGAGCCCGCCGTGCCGAGGATGAGGAGCAGCGACTTGCGGTCGGTGAAGAACGCGCGGAGGCTGGTGGGGCCCGCGGCATTGCCCTCTGCGGCCGCCCGCACCACACCCCGGGTGTACTTCTCCATGGCGGCGGTCGCCTCGGTCTCGCGGCCCTGGACCTGGGCGGCGTAGCGCGGCGACTCGGGTGTCTTGATCCGCAGGTAGAGGACGCTCAGCGCGGGGAGGGCGCCGAGCCCCAGCATCAGCCGCCAGGCCAGCTCGTGGTTCACCCCGGAGGCCAGCAGGGCGAGCGCCACCACCGGTCCGATGATCAGACCGGCGGCCTGGGAGGAGAAGACCAGCGAGACCAGCAGCCCTCGCCGCTCGCGATTCGCGTACTCGCTGGCCATCACCGCGCTCACCGGGTAGTCGCCGCCGATCCCGATGCCGAGGACGAAGCGGAAGGCGACCAGCCAGAGGTAGCTCGGCGCCAGCGCGGTGGCGAAGGCGCCCAGGGCCATGATCCCCGCCACCAGCCCGTACACCCGGGTCCGTCCCAGGATGTCGGCGACCCGGCCGAAGACGAGCGCTCCGACCAGGGTTGCGAGCAGGGTGGCGCCGCCCAGGAAGCTGGTCTGGACGGCGCTGAGGTGCCATTCGCCCTTGATGAGGACGAGAGCGACGCCGATGATGAAGAGGTCGTAGGCGTCGGTGAAGAAGCCCATCGCGGCGGTGAACGCCGCCTTCAGGTGGAAGAGGCTCAGCGGTGCCTCGTCCAGAGCCTCGCCGAGGGTCCGATGTGAGGGGGCGGTCGTCGAACTGGCGGTGCTGCCGTCCACGCAGTGCTCCATACTCTTCGGATTGGGGCTCTGTTAAAGAGTGGAGAACTCAGGATTAAGATGTCCTTAACGACACAGGGCGCCTCGGAGTCCGGTACCACCGACCAGGTCCTGGCCGACGTCTGGCGCCTCGCGCAGCTGGTGGAGGGTCAGGTCGCCGAGTCCCTCCGTACCCTGGGCGCCTCCGACCTGGAGGGGGCCGATGCCGTCGTCCACGCCGACCTCGAGGTCAACGCGCTCCGCTACCGGATCGAGGAGCTGGTCACCGCCGAGCTGGCTCCGGGGGCCGGTGGGGAGCGCCTCCGCCTGCTCATCGCCGTCCTCTACGTCATCAGCGACCTGGAGCGGATCGCCGATCACGCCGCCGGCACTGCCAAGGTCGCCCTCATGCTGGGGCGCCCGCCGATGCGGGCCCTGCCGTCCAGCATCCTGCACCTGGGGGACCAGGTGCAGGCGATGCTCTCGGCGGGCGTGGCGGTGCTGCGCGACCGGGATGTCGAAGCCGCCCGCCGGCTGGTCGGGGAGGACGACGCCATCGACCGCCTCTACGACGACATCTACGGCGAGCTGATCGCGACCATGACCGCGGAGCCGGACACCATCGTCCCCTGCACCTACCAGCTGTGGGCCACCCACAACCTGGAGCGGATCGCCGACCGGGTCACCAACCTCTGCGAGCGCACCGTCTACCTCGCCACCGGCCGGATCGAAGACCTCAACATCTCGACCTACTGAGGGGCCTCGGTGCCCACGGTTCTCTTGATCGACGTGCCCGAGCCCCGCGCGGCGGGCCTCGAGGAGCGTCTGGCGGTCGACGGGCACCTGGTGCGCCGGGCCACCGGCTGGCCCGCCGAGCGCCCCGACGCCGCCGAGGTGGACGTGGTGCTGGCCCACACCGCCAACCCCGCCGCCCTCGCCCTGGCGGTGCGCCGGCTGAGCAGGGCACCGCTCATCCTGGTCAGCGGGGCCGCGGCGACCGACCGGGTCGCAGCCCTGGCCTGCGGTGCCGACGTCTGCCTGGCCGAGTCCGAGTCCGATCCCGTGGTCGAGGCCCATGTGATCGCGCTGCTGCGCCGCTGGCAGCCGCGCGTCCGCCACCAGACGGAGACGGTCCAGGTCGGCGAGCTGGCCCTCGACCCGCCGGCGCGCCGCGCCCAGGTGGGCGGCGCCGATCTCGAGCTGAGGCCCCGCGAGTTCGACCTCCTGGTGGCCCTGGCCCGCTCCGCGGGGCGCGCCCTCCGGCGCCACGAGCTTCTCGACCTGGTCTGGGGCCCTCGCTTCTCCGGTGGGGTCAACACGGTCGACGTTCACATCTCCTGGCTGCGCCAGAAGCTGCCGGCGGAAGCCCGGGTCCGGATCACCACCCTCCGCGGGGTCGGTTACCGGCTGGACGAGCTGAGCCGGCCGCCGGCGGACGTGCCGGTCCCGGAGCCGATGCCCGAGCCGGTGGCCGCGGCTGCGGGATCGCCCACGGATCGGTGAGCACCGCTCGCCACCCGGGCAGGTGACGGGCCGCCTCGCCGGTCCGTCACCATGCGCTGCGCGCCGTGATCTACGTCCTCGTGCTCACCGCCGTCACCGCGGTCTGGGGATGGACGTTCGTGGTCATCAAGGACTCGATCGCCCAGTACCCGGTGGCCCCCTTCCTCGCGCTCCGTTTCGCGCTGGCCGTCCTGGTGCTGCTCGTCGTCGGCCGCCGCCTCCCGGAGCGCCGGTCGCTCCGGGTCGGGGGGGTGATCGGCGTCGCGGTCGCCGCCGGCTACGCCCTCCAGACCTACGGCCTGCAGAGCACCGCGCCCGGGACCGCGGGGCTCATCACCGGCCTCTTCGTCGTCTTCACCCCGCTGATCGACCGCGCCTTCGGGACCAGGGTGCCCCGCCGGACCGCGCTGGCGGTCGCCGTCGCGCTGATCGGCACCGCTCTGCTCGCGGGCGGCAACCCCTCCGTCGGGGTCGGCCTGGGCGACCTGCTCGTGCTCGGCGGCGCGGTCTGCTTCGCCCTTCAGGTGGTCCTCCTCTCACGCCACAGCGCCGGCCTCCGCCCCGTCGACCTGGCCCTCCTCCAGATGGCGGTGAGCTTCGTCGTCTTCAGCGCCGCCGGCTCCGCCTCCTTCGCCCCTCCGACCGGGGAGGTCTGGTTCGGGGTGGTCATCACCGGGGTCTTCGCCAGTGCACTCGCCTTTCCCCTGCAGGCGTGGGCCCAGGCGAGGATGAGCGCCACCCGGGCCGCTCTGATCATGGCCATGGAGCCGGCCTGGGCTCTCTTCTTCGCCGTGATCCTCGCCGGTCAGCGCCTCGACCCGGTCCAGGCCGCGGGAGCGGTCCTGGTGCTGGCCGCGGTGGTCGGTCACGAGGCGGTCCCGCAGCGGGCGGCCGCGCGGCGAAGCCCGGCCTAGCAGGGTCCCGGAACGGCCCGGGCGCAGCCGGCAGGGGAGGTGGGAAGCTGGTCGCGTCGCGGGCCGCGAGATGGGGTGACGTCTGCTCTCAGCCACCTCCGGGCTGCGGGACCAGGCGGGGATTGGCCGCCTGGGCCTGGTCCACCTGCTCGAAGGCGGCGAGGATCCGCTCGAGGGCCTGGACGATCCCGGTGCACCCGCCGGTCCCGAGCGAGTCGAGGGAGTGGACCAGGGTCGTGACCTGCTCGCTCAGGGTGACGCACTGGCTGCCGCCGACGCTCGGGTCGCCGAGGGGGGCGCAGTCGGCGCCCAGCTGGCCGGCGAGTGCCACCACCGTCCGGCCCTGGGTGGTGAACGCCAGCGCGCATTCCTCGAACGCCGGGATGACCACCCGCAGGTCAGAGGATCCGCTCACCACCCCACCTCCGGCGGGTCCAGCGTCAAGCCGGGCGCGCTCACTGGGCCCGGATCGTCCCGGCGATCGCCTGGTCGTGCTCGTCGTAGGACTGCCCGGACCTCTCCAGGCGGGTCGCCACCGCCATCAGCGCGTCGTGGCAGGTCTGGGCAGCCCGGTGCCAGTCGGCGAAGAGGTCGCCGAAGGCGTTGGCGCCGAGACCCAGCCAGGAGTCGAGGAGCGCCTGGACCCGCTGCTGGGTCTGGGAGATGGTCTGGTCCATCTGGCTCGCGTAGCTCCTGACCTGGACCGCGTGGGCCTGGAGCTCCCCCTTGCCGACCTTGAGGAGATCGCTGGTTGCCATCGGCGCCGTCCCTCCCCGGATGTGATGCGGGTGGTCCGCCCCGGCCCGCGGGCCGGCGGCGGCCATGGGAGCCAGTCTCGGGTCCGGGTGCGGACATCCCACGGACAAAGTCCCGGTCACCGAGCGGCGACCGGCGTGCCGGCCCGACCCGTCTGCGAAGCCGCCCTTCCGGGCTGTCTCCGGGGTGGCCGCGCCTACCTCAGCGATCCGCCGCTCCGGTCGCACCTTTATCACGGCCGGCGGCCGCCTCCAGCGCGATGAGGCGCCGCACCCCGCCCACCGCGATGTCGATGGCGGCGTCGACGGGGAGGCGGCGCGCATCGGGGAGCCCCGCGACTCCCTCCGACGCGCTGTCGATGACCGCGAGCACCGCCCCGGCGCGCACCCGGCGCACGGCGGCGACGGTGAGCAGGGTGGCCGACTCCATCTCCGCCGCGATGCAGCCGGCGCGGGCCCAGGCGTCCCAACGCGCCCGGATCAGCCCCTCCTCCGGGAAGCTCTCGGGCTCCATCTCGGCGTAGAAGGCGTCGTTGCTGAGCACGACCCCCACCCGGCATGGGTGGCCGGCCACCCGGGCGGTCTCGCGCAGGGCGAGCACGACGTCGAGGTCGGCGACCGCGGGGAATCCGGCGGGGGCGTAGTGGTCGGGGGTCCCGTCCCCGCGCGCCGCCGCCTGCACCACCACGACGTCGCCGAAGCGCAGGCTCGGGTCGAGGGCGCCGCAGCTGCCCACCCGGACGAGGGTCCGGGCACCGGCCCTGACCAGCTCCTCCACCGCGATCGCCGTCGAGGGACCGCCGATCCCGGTGGAGGTGACGCTGACGTCCACCCCGTCCAGGCTTCCGGTGTAGGTGGTGAACTCGCGGTGAGCGGCGATCCGCCGCGCACCGTCGAGCCGCGACGCGATGACCTCGCACCGGCCCGGGTCGCCGGGGAGCAGCACGTAGCCGCCGATGTCGCCGGCCTCCACCTGGAGGTGGTACTGCCGCTCGCCCACGATCGCCGAAATGTACCAGGGGTGACGGTCCCGCTCCGCGTACCATCCCTGCCGTGTCCACAGCCAGCCGGACGGCCGCCGACGGTGACATGCGATCCAGCCGGGTCGCCGTCGGCAGCGACAGCCGCGACCCGGTCGCCGACTCGATCGCCGCGAACCTCGAGGACGCGGGGTTCGCCGTGATCCGCTGCGGGGCGGTGGAGGCCGCCGCCACGCCCTGGCCGGAGGTGGCCGAGCAGGTGGGCCGGCTGGTGGCCCAGGGGGCTGCCGAGGCCGGCGTCGTCTGCTGCTGGACCGGGACCGGCGTCAGCATCGCCGCCAACAAGGTTCCCGGCATCCGGGCGGCGCTCTGTAAGGACGCCGAGACGGCCCGCGCCGCCCGCCGCTGGAATGGCGCCAACGTTCTGGCGCTCAGCCTCGACGGCGCCACCCCGGACTCCGCTCAGGCCATAGTCGACGCCTTCCTGGGAAGCGGCGGCGTCGATCCCGAGGAGGTCGCCAACGTCGAGCGCGTCGCCGGGATGGAGCGCCGCTACGGCGCGAGCGGGAGCGCGCAGCGGACCCGGCGGGCCTGACCGTGACCCACCGCGCCCCGGCCTCCCCGGCGGGCCGCCCGCGCTGCGTAGGATGGATCCGGTGACGGGCGCTCGCATCCTCTGCGTCATGGGCTCCGGGGAGACCGCCCCGACCATGGCCCCCGTCCACCGCGAGCTCATCGAGCGGGTGGGGGGGGACGCCGCGCGAGCGGTGCTTCTCGACACCCCCTTCGGCTTCCAGGAGAACGCCGACGAGCTGGTGGCGCGGGCCCAGGAGCACTTCGACCGCAGCATCGGCCACCCTCTGGAGCTGGCCAGCCTGCGCCGCGCCGAGACCGCCACCGAGGTCGAGCGGGAGGCCGCCTACAGCCGCATCCACGCGGCGGACTACGTCTTCTCCGGGCCGGGCAGCCCCAGCTACACCCTCCGCCAGTGGCGCCAGACCGAGGTCCCCGGTCTGCTGCGCGACAAGCTGGAGCAGGGCGGCTGCGTCACCCTCGCCTCGGCGGCGGCGATCACCCTCGGGATCGTCTCCCTCCCCGTCTACGAGATCTACAAGGTGGGCGAGCCGGTCCACTGGCTGGACGGTCTCGACCTGCTCGCCGTCGCCGGCATCCGCGCCGCGCTGATCACCCACTGGGACAACGCCGAGGGCGGGACCCACGACACCCGCTTCTGCTACATGGGCGAGGGTCGCCTCACCCAGCTCGAATCCCTCCTCCCCGACGGGGTGGCCATCCTGGGGGTCGACGAGCACACCGCTCTGATCCTCGACCTCGGCGCCGAGCGGGTCGAGGTGCGCGGCCGGGGGCGGGCGGTGGTGCGCCGGAGCGGGGTGGAGTCGAGCCTCCCCGCCGGCACCGAGACCACCCTCGGGGAGCTGCGGGCGATGCTCACCGGCGCCGGCGGGCCAGCGGCCCGGTCCACGGTCCCGGCCCGGGTGGAGGTCCCCCCGGAGCCCGCCGGGCGGGAGGAGCCGTTCATGGCGCTCCTCGGTGAGCGTCAGGATGAATTCGACCGCGCCCGTGACCGCAGCGACGTGGCGGGGATGGTCGCCGCCATCCTGGGCCTCGAGACGACCATGGCCGAATGGTCGAGTGAGACCTTCTCCGGCGACGAGCGCGAGCGGGGCCGGTCGCTGCTCCGGCGGATGGTGACCCGGCTGGGGGAGCTCGCCACCGAGGGGGCCGCCGACCCCCGGGAGCGGGTCGCCCCCTTCGTGGAGGCGATGCTGGCGATGCGCCGGCAGTTCCGGGCGGAGCGGCGCTTCGACGACGCCGACCACCTCCGCGACCTGCTCACCGGGTGCGGGATCGAGGTGCGCGACGGCCACCGGGGCGAGGGCAGCGGCTGGGAGCTCGCGCCCCGGGCGGCGGGCCGCCCGGGGACCCCGTGACCATCAGGGGGCGTGCCGCCCCCTCGCCCCCGTGGCAGAGCCACAAGGGGCTCACCCCTGGCTCGGCGCGACTCCGCGCCGCCAGGCCGCCCGGGGACCCCGTGACCATCAGGGGGCGTGCCGCCCCCCATCCCTCCATCACCTGAGGACGTTGAGATGACCGTCTACTACGAGATCCCGCCCCGGCACCTCGGCCTCTCCAGCATCAAGCTGAGCCCGATGGGCCTCGGTTGCTGGGCCATTGGGGGTCCGACGGTCGGGGATGATGGCCGGGTGACCGGCTGGGGTGACGTGGACGACGCCGAGTCCATCCGCGCCATCCAGCGAGGCTTCGACCTCGGGGTGACCTTCTTCGACACCGCCGACACCTATGGCGCCGGCCACAGTGAGCGGATCCTCGCCCGCGCCCTGGGCCTCCACGGCGACGAGGTGGTCATCGCCACCAAGTTCGGCTGGACGTTCGACGACGACGGCAGTCGGAGGGGCCACGGCATGAACGTCAGCCCCGCCTACATCCGCGCCGCCTGCCAGGCCTCCCTCCGGCGGCTGGAGCGGGATGACATCGACCTCTACCAGCTCCACATCGGCAGCCTGCCCGACGACCAGGCGGATGAGGTGGTGGAGACGCTGGAGGGCCTCCAGGCCGAGGGTCTGATCCGCCATTTCGGCTGGAGCTGCGACGTGGTCGAGCAGGCCCAGCGCTGGGCCGACCGCGTCACCTGCTCGGCGCTGCAGTTCATCTGCAACGTGCTCCAGGAGACCCCCGGGATGATCCAGCTCTGTGAGAAGAGCCGGATGACCGCCGTCATCCGCAGCCCGCTCGCCTCCGGCTTCCTGAGCGGCAAGTACGGGGCCGACGCCCGGCTCCCCGGGGACGACTGGAGGACCCAGGTGCTGGAGCGGGGCTGGGGCGACCTCTTCAACCCCGACGGCAGCGGCAACGCCCGCTGGCTCGCCAAGCTGGACTCGCTCCGCGAGGTGCTCACCGATGGCGGGCGCAGCCTGGTGCAGGGGGCGCTCGGCTGGCTCTGGGCCCGCAGCCGCGTGACCGTGCCCATCACCGGCTTCCGGACGGTCGCCCAGGTCGAGGAGAACGTCGGAGCGATGAACTTCGGTCCGCTCTCGGCGGCGCAGATGGCCCGCATCGAGCAGATCCTCGGCAACTGACCGGGTTCCATCTCAGCCGCCCCCGTCTCCCGGCGGCTCCGCCCCTCGAAACACTCCCGCAACGTTGGGGCGTCAGCCTCGTCCGGACCGCCTCTCCGGGGCGGTCGCACCGGAACAGGGAGGAACCAGCGCGATGTCCCTTCGACACGCGATTCGCACGGCTTCGGCAAGGTCAGCCGGCGTGATCGGCGCCGCGGCCCTGACGCTCGTCGCGGGCGCGACCGTGACCGCTCACGCCGAGAGCTATCAGCCCACCGTCCTCTACACGCAGAGCAACGACGACGCCGCGCAGGGCGGCAACACGATCCTGGCGTTTCGCGCCCAGAGCGATCACGTCATCCCGTTCGCCAGCTTCGCCACCGGCGGTGACGGCACCGGGTCGGCGCTGGGTTCCCAGGGTGCCCTGACGCTGGCGGATTCCGGGCAGCGCCTGATCGCCGTCAACGCCGCGTCCGACGCCGTGTCGGCCTTCGCCGTCGAGGCGGACGGCAGCCTCCGCCTGCTCGACACCGCGCCGTCGGGCGGGAGCGGCCCCATCAGCGTGACCGCCTGGGGACGGCTGGTCGAGGTCCTCAACGCGGGGGACAGCTCCGTCTCCGGTCTGTGGCTGGACGGCGGGGGGCTGCACCCCCTGACCGCGGCGGACGCCACCGCCAGCCTGTCGGCCGGGGCGAGCTCACCCGAGCAGGTCTCCTTCACCCCTGACGGGCGGCGCCTGGTGGTCACCGAGAAGGGGAGCAGCACCATCGACACCTTCACCGTGGACGCCAGCGGCCGCCTCGGCTCCGCCGTGACCACGCCGGCGACCGGGGCCGCGCCCTATGGCTTCGGATTCGACAGCCGGGGCGACCCCGTCGTCTCGGACGCCGCCGGCGGACCGGGCGGCACCAGCGCCGTGACGACCTACAAGGTCGAAGGCGTGGCCTCCGCATGAAGCGCCTCGGCGCCGTGCTGACGGCCGTGCGCCGGGCCTGGGGCTGGCTCGGCCTGCGCTGGCAGCTGGTGGTGCTCAACGCCGTGGTCATCGCGGCCACGGTCGCCACCATCGTGCTGCTGATGCACCACATCGCCGAGCCGAGCTTCATGAGCATCGTGCATGCCGCCGGTCAACCGGTCGACCCGGCGGCGGGCCAGCGCGCCTACGACGCCGCCGTTGCCGCCGAGGTGTACCCGACCATCGCCATCGGCGCGCTGGTGGCGGTGCTCCTCAACTTCCTCTTCGTCACCCTGGCGCTGCGGCCCCTGCGCGCCGTCACCGAGAGCATGGCCTCGGGTGCCGCCCCCGCCCCGATCGAGAGCCTGCGCCGGGACGAGATCGGCGACATCGCCGAGTCGGTGAACGAGCTCGCCCGCTCCCTGAAGCGTCTCGAGGACCTGCGCCGCCAGGTGACCAACGACGTGGCCCACGAGCTGCGCACCCCGCTGCACAACCTGCTGGGCCTGCTCGAGGGGATGCGGGATGGCGTGATGCCGGCCTCGTCAGAACAGCTCGACCGCGCCCACCACGAGCTGCGCCGGCTGATCGCCCTGGTCGAGGACCTGCGGGCGCTCTCCGACGCGCAGCTGGCCCGCGACCGCATGGATCGCCGCCCTCTCGATCTGGTCGCCCTGCTGCGCGACACGATCGGAGGCTTCGCCCCCGCCATGGCCGGGCGCAGCCTCACCGGGAACGTGGAGAGCCATGGATGGTCGCCCACCGTGCTGGGCGACCGGGTGCGGCTGGCCCAGGTCGTGGGGAACGTGATCGACAACGCGATCCGCCACGCGGCGCCCGGGACCACGATCACCGCGCTGGTCGTTCCGGGCGGAGACGAGGCGGTCCGGGTGGGCATCACCGACGTCGGCGACGTCATCGCGCCGGAGGCGCTTCCCTACCTCTTCGAGCGCTTCTTCCGGGTCGACCCGAGCCGCGCGCGGGGGAGCGGGGGTGCGGGCATCGGTCTCGCCATCGTGCGCGAGCTGGTGGATGCCCACGGCGGCAACGTCGGCGCGAGCTCGGACGCCCGCGGGGTCACCGTCTGGTTCGAGCTGCCGGTAGCCCAGGCCGATGCGGTGGGGATGGTCGAGCCGTGGCCCCGGGACCAGCGCCGCGGAGCCGCCGCGCCCGCCGGGGGATGATCGGACCGCCGGCGGCCGTCTCCGCGCCGACGGGTAGCATGGCCCCCGTGGCCAGCCTTTCCGACGCGAGGTGGAGTTCGGCTGTTGGCGAGGCCGCCTGGATCGGCGGGCGGCTCGCCCCCTTCGAGGTCCGCTGGGTCGCATCGGTGATCCCCGGCGGCTTCGAGGCATACGCCCGAGTCCTGCACCCCGCCTCCGTCCGCGCTCCTGGTGAGGGGGCTCCGGTGCGCTGGCGCGACGTGGCTGCCTGGAGTGGGGGTTCGGTCGACCGCGGCACCCAGTTCCACTCGATCGCCCTGCCCCCGGTCCGACCGGCCGGGGAGCCGCCCTGGCGGGGCCAGGGTCCGCTCACCGGAACCCCCTACCCGCCGGACGCTGCGGTCCTCGTCGAGGTCCTGCGGGCGGCGACCACGACGCCCGAGCGGTGCTGCTTCTGCCTCTGGGACGGCTACGGCTGGGAGCGGGGGAGGAACTTGCTCACCCGCCGCGGGGAGCCTCCGGTCCGGCTCCCCGGCCCCATCCCCGAGCGGGTGCTCACCGGACCGCGGGTGCGCCTGCCGCACCGCGACTACCTCCTCTACACGGGACCGGCGGAGGCCGTGTTCGCCCCCCTGCTCCTCGGCGAACGGCACCAGCAGGCGGCGAACCTCTGGTGGCCGGCGGATCGGGCCTGGTGCGTCGCCAGCGAGACCGATCTGGCCTGGACCTACGTCGGAGGGACCGCTGCGGCCATCGACCGCCTGCTCGGTGACGCCCGGGTCGAGGCCGTCCCCGCGGCTGCCGACGACCCTCTCACCCGGGTCGAGGCGTGGGTGCAGCGCTGGGTGGACGAGGCCACCGAGGCTCTCCTCGCCACCGGTCGGGCCACCATCGCCACGTCGATGGGGTCGCTCGAGGCTCTCCTGGAGCGTCCGCGAGGGCGCCGGCCGGGACGGCTGCGCATCCACCGGGACGGCTGGAGCGCAGACACCGTGGTCCGCCACGCCGGGAAGGAGGGACTTCGCCGGGCGGTATCCTCCTACGTCACCCATGCGGTGATCGAGCTTGTCGGCGGATAGCGGGGAGGGCCCGGGGATGGCGGGACGGACCAGGCCACGCCACGTCATCGCCCGGTTCCTGGGCTCCCCCGCTGATCAGGTGGCCGTTGTGGGCGGGAGCGTCACCGAGGCGGGGAGCGCGCGGGTCCTGGACAGCGTGGCCGTGGCGGGGAGCGCGCGGGTCGTGGAGAGTGCCGCCGTCGCGGGCAGCGTCGCGGTGCTGCGCAGCGCCGGGGTGGCGGGGAGCGCGGCGACGGCCTACTCGGCCGGGATCGCGGGCAGCGCGGCCACCGCGGTGTCGGCGGCGGTGGCGGGGAGCGCTGCGACCGCCGGCTCCGCCGCCGTGGCGGGGAGCGCACTGACCCTGGCCAGCACCGCGGTCGCGGGCAGCGTGCTCACGCTCCTCGGTGCCGTCATCGGGGGATGCGTCGCCACCCTGGCATGCCTGCGCTGCACCCGGTGCGTGGCCTGTTTCGCCTGCGCCGACTGTGTCGACTGCATCGGTTGCCTCGGCTGCCGGGGCCGGCGCGGAGCGGTGGGCCGGGTCGGGGAGCGCGCGACACTCCCCGCCCGCCGGCGCTAACCTCGTCGCATGTGTCGCAGCATCAAGACGCTCCGCGGCGCCGTTCCCCCGGCGTCGACCGGCGATATCGAGGCCGCCGCGCTCCAGTACGTGCGCAAGGTGAGCGGCTACCGCCAGCCCGCGCAGCGCAACCGGGACGCGTTCGAGGCCGCGGTTGCCGAGATCTCGGCGGCCACCGACCGGTTGCTGGCGCAGCTGGTGCCGGGGCGCTGAGCCCCCTCCGTTCCCGGCCGACCGGCACGCGCGGATTGCCGCGGGCGGGAGCCCGGCGAGCCATGCCCCCGTCTCAGGCGGCGCTGCGGTCGTCCCCGTCCAGCACGATCGTCCTCTGATCGCGGGCGATCCGGGTCAGCTCGTCGTCCCGACCCTGCCACATCATGGCGATCATGCGGAGGTCGCCGCGCAGGCTCCAGAGCGGATGCCCGAGGCTGGCCGGCCGGTTCTTCTCGATCGCGAGGTGGCTGTACCAGGCCAGGCCGCAGCCGATCGCCGGGAGCGCGAGGACGCCGGCGGGCCGCCGCGCGACCAGTGCCGCCGCCGCCGCCGCCACCCCCAGGTGGGCGCCCGTGAAGTGCAGCCAGCGGGTCGCCGGCCGGCTGTGCTGGCTGACGTAGTAGGGAAAGAAGTCCTCGTAGCTGCGGAACTCCCGCACCCCGGCGCCTCCGTGCCCGCTGATCCTGGGGGCCAGGGTACGCCCCCGGCCGCAGGCCTGTGACGAGGCGGTTGCCCGCCGGCGGCGATTCCCGGGCCGCGTGGGATGCTGGATCCGCTCGATCTTCCCCGTCCTCCTCAGTCCTCCTCAGACCCGGTGACCCGGAAGCCACGGGCATCGTCGCCGGCGCTCCCCGCGTCGGAACCGCGCGGGGAGCCTCGTCCCCTCCTGACCCACGCCCGCCCCGGGTCAGCGCTGCGGCCGCCGGGCCTCTGCCAGGAACACCGGGACCACCGGGCCGAAGAGCGACCGGCGCCGCCAGGCGCTGAACCCCGCGTCCCGCAGCAGCCCGGCCAGCTCCGCGGCGTTGCGGTATCCGACCCCGTGACGGCCCGCCGCCGGGCGCAGGAGGCGACCGACGAAGCCGATGCCGAAGATGTCGGCGATGAGCAGCCGGCCCCCCGGTCCCAGCACCCGGGCCACCTCCCGCAGCGATGCCTCCTGCCGCTCCCAGTGGTGGAAGGAGAGGGTCGTCGTGACCACGTCGGCGCACCCGTCGTCGAGGGGCAGGTGGTCGGCGGTCGCCACCTCGAACCGGACGTGCGGCTCGCCCGCGAAGCGGCTGCGGGCCACCGAGATCATCCCCTCGGCGGGATCGACGCCGACCAGCTCGGCGCCGGGCAGGCGTGCCAGCAGCGCCTCCAGCAGCCGGCCGGTGCCGCAGCCGACGTCGACGACCCGCTGCGGGACGCTCCCCGCGCAGACGGCATCGACCACCGGGCGGTGGACCCGCGCGAAGAGCGACTGCCCCGGGGTGCGGTCGTAGCTGGCCGCCCAGCGGTTGAAGTGGGCGACGTCGCCGTGATGCGCTCTCTTCATGGGCCCCGTGCATCAGACCACATCCGACCGGGCGCGAGCCCGGGGTGCATACTTCCGCTGCTCCTCCGATGAGTGTTCGGGACGTCGTCGTCACCTCTCCCCAGGCCCGCCTCCGCGGCTGCTTGGCGCTGCCCGACGGCCCCGGCCCCCACCCCGGCGTGGTGGTGATCCACGAGATCTACGGTCTCAACGACAACATCCGCGACATCACCGGGCGCCTCGCCGCGGAGGGCTACGCGTCCCTGGCGGTCGACCTCTTCTCCGATCGCAACCGGGTGATCTGCATGGCCCGCCTGATGGGTGGATCGCTCACCGGCCGCACCTCCTTCGCCGTCCGCGATTTGAGGGCGAGCGCGGAGTTCCTGAGTTCGCAACCGGAAGTGGACGGTGCCCGAGTCGGCGTGATCGGCTTCTGCATGGGAGGCGGCCTCGCCCTCGCCTGGGGATGCCGCGACCGGCGGCTCCGCGCCATCGCTCCCTTCTACGCCACCAACCCCCGGCCGGCCAGCGCGGTGCGCCGGCTGTGTCCGGTGGTCGGCAGCTATCCGGGCCAGGACTTCACGGCGCGTGCTGGACGCACGCTCGACGCCCGCCTCTCCGAACTCGGGATCGTCCACGACATCAAGGTCTACCCGGGGGCGCGGCACTCGTTCTTCAACGACCAGGGCAGGGCGTACGACGCCGCCGCCGCAGCCGACGCCTGGGAGCGCGTCCTCGCGTTCTTCGCGGAGCACGTCCGCGCCGCGCCGGCACCCAGCTAGCCCGCCGCGACCGAGGGCCGGATGCCGGACCCCGCCGTGGCAGACTCCGGGGCATGAGCGGGCACGACCCCAAGCCGGAGCTTCATCGCTACCTGCAGGAGGCCCGTGAGGCGCTGCTCTGGAAGCTCGAGGGCCTGTCCGAGCACGACGTCCGCCGGCCGATGACGCCGACCGGCACCAACCTGCTGGGGCTGGTCAAGCATCTCGCCGGCCTGGAGATCGGCTACTTCGGTGACACCTTCGGACGGCCGGCCGAGGAGTCGCTGCCGCCCTTCGACGAGTCCGACCCCAACGCGGACATGTGGGCCACCGCTCGGGAGTCGCGCGAGCAGGTCGTCGGGCTGTACCGGCGGGCGTGGGTGCACGCGGATGCCACCATCGCCGCCCTGGACCTGGACGCCATCGGTCATGTGCCGTGGTGGCCGCCGGAGCGGAGCGAGGTGACGCTGCACACGGTCCTGGTGCGCATGATCGCCGAGACCAACCGCCACGCCGGCCACGCCGACATCGTCCGGGAGCTCCTCGACGGGGCTGTCGGGGTGCGCCCCGGCAACGACGGCATGCCTGCGGTCGACGCTGCGTGGTGGGAGAGCTACCGCAGCCGCCTGGAGCGCGTCGCGCGCGGGTTCCGCGACGATTGAGGCCGCGGGCGCCGGCCGGTGGGTGCCCGGCGACGGTCGGGGTGCCGGCACCGCGTGCGGTCGAACCTACGACTGCGCCTCGCCGGCATCCCCCCGCAGCCAGGTGAGCACCGAGAGCACCCGGCGGTTGTCGTCGGAGGTGTCCTCGATGCCCAGCTTGGAGAAGATCCCCGAGACGTGGGTCTCCACCGTCTTGGGGCTGAGGAAGAGGCGCTCTCCGATGGCTCGATTGGACCTCCCCTCGGCCATCAGACCCAGGACCTCCCGCTCCCGGACGGTCAGCCTCTCCATCGGGTCGTCCTGGCGGCGGCGGCCGACCAGCCGGCTCACCACGGCGGGGTCGATCACCGAGCGTCCCGCCGCCACCGCGCGCAGCCCCGCCAGCAGCTCCGAGACGTCGCCGACGCGATCCTTGAGCAGGTAGCCGACCCCGTCGGCACCGCGGGCCAGGAGCTCGATCGCGTAGCGGGTCTCGACGTACTGGGAGAGCACCAGGACGGCGACCGAGGGATGCCGGATGCGCAGCTGGAGCGCGGCCTGGAGGCCCTCGGTGGTGTTGGTTGGCGGCATGCGGATGTCGACGATGCAGACGTCGGGCGGGTCGGCGTCGACGGCGGCCAGCAGGGCCTCGGCATCGCCCACCTGGGCCACCACCTCGAAGCCGGATTCGACCAGCATGCGGGCCAGGCCCTCGCGCAGCAGCACCGAGTCGTCGGCGAGGATCACCCGCATGGCAGGTCGATCTCCAGACGGGTTCCCTTGCCGGTCGGGCTGTCGAGGGTGAGGTGGCCGTCCAGGGCGCTGATCCGATCCACCAGCCCGTTGAGGCCGGTCCCTCCACCGAACTCCGCGCCGCCGACGCCGTCGTCGCTGACCTCGATCAGGAGGTGGTCGTTGTCGAGGCGGGCGGTGATCGTGACCGAGGTGGCGTGGGCGTGCTTGGCGGCGTTGGTCAGCGCCTCGCAGATCGCGAAGTAGGCGGCGGACTCCACCGAGTCGGGAAGGCGGCGATCCGCCGCGATGCGCAGCGTCACCGGGAGGGGCGCGTTCTCGGCCAGCGACTCCAGGGCGGGGCCGAGGCCGGCATCGGAGAGGATGGCCGGCCGGATCCCGGCGGCCAGCCGGCGCAGCTCCTCCAGCGCCTTCTGGAGCTGCCGCTCGCCATCCCGCAGGAGCTCCCCGCTCCCCTCCCGGCCGTCGTTGAGGCGCTCGGCGGCCCTGCTCAGGGTGAGGGCCAGGGCGACCAGCCGCTGCTGGGCCCCGTCGTGGAGGTCGCGCTCCAGCCGTCTGCGCTCCTGGTCGGCGACGGTCACCAGGCGGGCCCGCGACTCCCGGACCTCGGCCAGCCGGGCCAGCACGTCGGCCTGGAGCCGCTCGTTCTCGATGGCGAGCGCCGCCGCCCCCGCCACCGCCGCCACCAGGGTGGGGTCGTTCTCCAGCGAGCGGTCGTGGATCAGCGCCGCCACCGCCTCGCCGCCGCGCTCCAGGACGGTGATGGCGCGGGCGGACCGGCCGTCGGGGAGGCTGAGCGGCCTTCCCTCGGCATCGACCCATCCCTCCCTCTCCGGCACCTGGTAGGCGAGCGCGAGCGAGGGGTCGTGCAGGGTCTCCGCCAGGGCGTCGCGGATCCGTCCCGGCGGGGGCGACGCCCCGAGCTCCACCACCAGGTGGCCGACGTCGGCGACGGCGAGGCGGCTGCGCAGCAGGCCGAAGATGAAGGAGACGGGAAGCGAGGCGAGCGCGATCGGCGTCAAATACGGCACCGCGCTGCTCAGCACCGGGGCCGAGCCCACCACTCCCGGGAGGGACAGCAGGATGGCGGCCAGCAGCATCGGTCCGCTGGCCCAGACCGCGGGTCCGAGGGCTCGCCGGGCCGGCGGGGTGCCGCGGGCGTAGTGGACGGCCACCAGAGCGACGACGACGACGGCGAGGGTCGCGTCGAGTCCCTGCTGGAGGGCGTCGAAGATGGCGTACTGGGTGGCGTCCCGGTGGAGCACGAAGAGCTCGGTGCTCCCGGCCGGGGCGAAGAGCACGTGGGTGAAGAGGTTGCCCCCCAGGGCCCAGAGGTAGGCGGCGGTCACCACCACGCGGTCGGTCCTGGTCTCCAGGCGGCCGCTCGGGAAGGCCACGACCAGGTGGCCGAGGAAGCCGAAGTAGGCGACGAAGAAGAAGTCCCCCAGGGCATAGGGGAGCGGGGCTGTGGCGTGGGTCAGGTCCTGGACGAACCAGGCGATGCCGACCGCCACCATCAGCTGGCCGGTCCGGTTGCGCGGGCGCCGCCACCAGGCGGCGCCGCCGACCAGCACGTAGGTCAGCCCGCCGGCGATATGGAGCGCGATCCCCGCCGCCGTCTGGCCGGCGGGGTGGATCAGGTCGAGGCGCAGGGCCAGGGCCGCAACCACCACGCCAAGAGCCGTCGCCGCGACGGGCAGCGCAACGCCGCCGCGAGGGGCGGATGCCGTGCGAGGGAGGAGGACCGCCCGGGCCACCGCGGGATTGTCACATGGCCGGACGCCCGTCGAATCCGGGAAACCCCTCGGGTCATCTCCCGGCGTCTGGCGTCGCGGGGTCGCGACGGTGACGGCGACCGGCCGCGACTCATGGCACACTCGGCCGGTGCTCCTCCCGATCACCACCGACGTCCTCGTCGAGGAGGCGCGGCGGCTCGGCGACGGCGACCACCGCTACACCTCCCGCCAGCTGTACTACGCGGCCTGCCGGGCTGTGGAGCGGCCGCCGGAGTCCGCGACCCGCGGTTTCATCGGCCTGGGCGCGGTCCTGGTCGTCCTCGCCGGAGCGTTGCTCTGGGTGCACTCCGTCCCCCTCTCCCCCGTCCTTGCCGGTCTCGGGGTCGTGTCCCTGCTCGCCGCACCGGTCAACGCTCGCGTCGAGCGCGCCCGCGCCCGACGGCGTGCCCAGGGGAGCCGGACCCTGGCGACGAGCTACACCGGTTTCTGTGCCGGGCCCCTGGAGGAGGCGCAGAGGAGCCGGCCCGAGGAGTTCGGCGCCCTGGTCGCCGGCACCCCGCCCCCGGCCCGCGCGCCCACCCTGCCGGAGCTGACGGTAGCCGGTGGGCGGGGCCGCGCCGCCCCCCTCATCGTCTGTGATCGCGGCGAGACGGCGGAACTGCTCGCCGCCAACGCCGGCCGGCTCCCGGAGGGTGCCGCGGTGGCCGACCTCGCTGGGCTCCTGGATGGCGACGGTGACGGCTTGCCGCCGGAGGTGCGGGGGCGCCGGCTGGTGGCGGTCCACGACGCCGACCCCGCCGGCTGCGGGATGCCGGCGGCGCTGCGCCGGGCCGGCGCCGTTGACCTCGTCGACGCCGGCCTCCGCCCTCCCGCCTGCGACGCCGGGCTCCACGTCATCGAGGGCGCCCCGGCCCGCCTGCCCGCCGGGATCGAGGCCGACCTGAGCGTCCCCGAGCTCCACTGGCTGCGGAGCGGCCGCCGTCTCGAGCTGGCCACCCTGACCCCGCGCGAGGTCGTGGCGCTGGTGCTCGACGCGGTTCCGGCCGTCTCCGGCGAGGTGCGCTCGGTCAGCTGACCAGAGCCCGGCCGGAGCCCGGCTCAGCGCCGGCCTTCCAGCGCCCGGCGGATGTGGTCGATCAGGAATCCGTAGAACTGGCCGCGCTCGGCGGCGTCGACGTCGGGTGTCACCTCCCGGTGCGCCTGCCGCCGGCTGACCCAGGGCGGCACCGCGACCGCCATCACGGAGTCGTCGACCTGGAGCGATATCCGGGCGTCGTCCACCTCGTCGACGCAGATCACCACCTTGCCGGTGAGGCCGCTGCGGTCACCGATCCGCCAACCCCGCTCCCACCGCCGCTGTCCGTTCGGCAGGCGGACCACGTTGACGGCGCGGTCATCGAAGACGACCTCTCCCGGTCGGAGCCCGGAGGCCACCGCGGCGTGCAGGGCCGTGAGCCCCTCGGTCCAGATCCAGTTCACCAGCGAGGCGCCGCGGTAGTCGACGGGGGGAAGCGCCCTGGGGTCGCTGGCCCGGCCGCCCAGCGCGGCCACGGTGCTGGCGTGGCGGCGGCAGTAGCCGGTGGAACCGACCATGCGCAGGTGCCGGTGGCACCAGCGGGTCGCGCAGGCGTGGCCGCGGCTGTCGACGTAGGCGCACCGGAGGGATCCCGGGGTGGAGCAGCCCCCCTCCCGGCATGCGGCCGTGACCGTCACGGTCGCCCCCGCCAGGGCGCGCGCCTCGACGACGGATGCCATCGTCAGATCCGACACCGCCATCCACTTATCCTCGACACACCACCACTCACCTCGACGTCGAGGCGCCTCTCGCTTGACAGCTTAGGGCCATTTGCGCCGAACGCCCCGAGATTAACCGGCTTGTAACGCTTCCGACGTTCCGCGCATCCGCTCTCGTATCCTCGCGGCCATACCCACCGTCGGCGCCTGCCTCGACGCGGCCGCCGCCCTGCTCGTCGAGCAGGGACGCGACATCGACCGCGACCTCGCGGAGCGGCTGGTCCTGATCGGTGACGACGACCTCTCCCGGCTGAGCCGAGGCCGTCCCGCCGCCGCCACCGCGTCGCCGCATCCATAGAGGTTTGCGACGGGGTCCGGTTTCGTTCGTTACCGCGCCGACGTAGCCTGAGCCACGCCGATGCAAGTGACGGCGGAGCGGGGGGCTGGCGCTGGCTCGTCCCCGTCGGGTCGCCCCGGGGTCGCGCCTGCCGTCCGGGCGGTGCTCCCGGCGGCCCCGGCCGGGGCGGTCACCCGCAGGTCGACGTGGATGGTCCCGGTGGCCGCCATCGGGGTCAGCCTGGTCGCCGTGCCCCTGGTGGCGGCCGCCGCGGTCGCCCTCCACCTCACCAGCTGGGCGGACCTGGTGGCCCTGGGGTTGGGCGCCGCCGTGCTCACCGTGTGCCTGGTGGTGCTGCCCCTCCAGCTCCGGCTGGCCCAGCTGGCCGGGAGCCAGACCGGCCATTGGTGGCGAGAGGCGGAGCGCTCGGTCGAGCGCGAGGCCGATCTCTCCGCCGAGCGAGAGAAGCTTCTCCACGAGGCCCTGGTCGCGTCCGACCGGGAGCGGCGTCAGCTCGCCGCCGACCTCCACGACGGGGTCATCCAGCTGGTCAGCGCCGTCACCCTCCGGACCGCCACCCTGGCCCGGGGGCTGCGCCGCGAGGGCGGACAGTCGCCGGAGCGGGTGGCCGCGACGGTGGAGGGCCTTGAGCGGATCACCGTCGACCTGCAGGCGGTGACCGCCGATCTCCGAGGACTGATGGGCACCCTGGCGGGGGACCAGATCGAGCGCGACGGTCTGACCGGCGCGCTCTCGAGCCTTCTGGTTCCGCTCGCCGAGAGCGGCGTCGAGGTGGACATCTCCATCGGCGAGCTGGACTGCGACGCCCGGGTGCGGAGCCTGATCCACCGGGTCGTCCAGGAGCTGGTGCGCAACACCGCGCGGCACGCGGCGGCGCATCGGGTGCAGCTCACGGTCACCCAGGACCGTGACGGGATGCGGCTGGAGATGACCGACGACGGGCAGGGCTTCGACGTCGGGACCCTGGGGGACCAGCAGCGTCGGGGTCACATGGGACTGCTGCTGCTCGAGCAGCGGGTGGAGGACGCCGGCGGGGTGCTGCGGGTGGGCTCCGACCCCGGACACGGCACCACGGTCGTGATGAGGCTGCCCCTGGCGAGCTAGTTGCAGCGCCCCCGGAGCGGTGGTCCGGAGCGGAGCCGGCCCGCCCCCGCGGCCCCGCGAGGAGCGGGGAGCTCAGTACTCGTTGCCCGGCGCGGTGATGAGGCCTTCGCGGATGGCGATCGAGACCGCCTCGAGCTTGGAGTGGGCCCCGAGCTTGCTGATGATGCTCTGGATGTGGTTGCGCAGGGTGTGGATGCTGATGAAGAGCCGCTTGGCGATCTCCTCGTTGCTCATCCCGTCGGCCAGGAAGAGGAGCACCGCTGTCTCCCGCGGCGTCAGCGGCTCGGTCAGCGCGGAGCCGTTGACGTCGGGGCTGGTCAGCCGGTTCAGCATCGCCGGCGAGACGGGGGTGGCGCCGGAGGCGGCGGCCCGGACCGCGGCGGCCAGCGCGTCGATGCTGTCCCCCTTGGTCACGAACCCGGCGCAGCCGGCGGCCAGGGCCTCGTTGAGGACGCTGGGCTCCATCGCCGCCGTGACCAGGACGACCTTGGCGCCAGGGCGGATGGCGCGCAGCTCGGCCGCGGCGTGGGTCCCCTGGCCGTCGGGGAGACGCTGGTCCAGCAGGATCACGTCCACCTCGACCTCCTCCAGCCGGCGCCGCGCCTCGGCCAGGTTCTCGACGGTGTCGACCACCTCCATGTCGGGCTCCTCGGCGAGGGCTGCGGCCACGGCCTGGGTGAACATGCGGTGGTCATCGATGATGAACACCCGGATGGTCCGAGACAGCGCACCCGGCACAGGGGTCTCCTTCGAGGTTCGCGGCGGTCCGCTCTCGCCGCCATTGTTCGAGGGATGCCCGATCCGGGGGGTGGTTTTCGTTGGACTGTCACGGCGGCGTGTCCGGGTTGGGGTGCCGTTGCACCGCCGTCACCCGTCCGTCCGGCCGCCGCGCGGGGCCGCCCGCGCGACCGGGTGGCGCGGAGAGCGTGCCCTTCGCCTCGCCGGCCTGGGAACGCCAATCCTCGCCGGGGGTTCTTCAGCACCCCGCTAGTGCACGCGCACCAGGGGAATACCGGCAGTCCGCGTCTGGCCAGGGCGCCCCGGCGGGCACACGATGGTGACGGACCTCCCGCCCCCCCGAGGATCGGACGTGATCAGCACCGTCAGTCTCCGCCCCCAGATAGCCAGCTTCCCGACCCGGCTGCTGACCAGCTGCTGGGCCGACATCGCCGGGTACGCTCACGGTGTGATCCGCGACTTCGGCGCGCTTGCCGCGGACACGGCGACCAGCTGGCTGGCGCTGTCCGTGGTCGTGTCACAGCTTGCTGACGCGACCACGACCGTGGCCGCGCTTGCCAATAATCTGCCGGAACAGAACCCGATCAGCGCCGCCGTGATTGGCCGGTGGGGCATACCCGGGTTGCTCATCGAGAAGGCAGTGGTGGCCTCCGTCGTGGTTTTCAACATGGCCAGGCTGCGCGGTCGCGGCGCGCGGGCGCTGGGGCTGCTCGCCGTCCTGGTGGGGCTCGCGGCGGTGGTCTGGAACCTTCATGTCGCCGCGTAGGGTCAGGGCGGGCCCGGATCCGGTCACCGCCCAGGTCGCCCTTCTCGCCCTCGCCGGCGGCGGTCGCGAGGAGCTGCACCACCAGATCCTGGGCGCGCTCGCCGCGGGAAGCGGCGCCAATGTCGTCGCCCTGCTCGCGCTGAGGCCGTCCGACCGTGGGATCTCGGTGGTCGCCCAGATCGGCCTGAGCCCTCTCCCCGAGGGCCTGGTCCCCACCGAGGCCGACCTGAAGCTGGTCGATGCGGAGGCCAGCGTCCTCCGGCCGAGTGCGGGCCCGCGGGCGGGCGCGATCGCCGTCCTGCTCCACCAGAACGGCCAGCGGGCGGCCATCGCCGCCGGTCTCGCACCTCATGGCATCAGCCAGCTCCTGGTCGCCGCCCGGGCCCGGGGACCGTTCGGCACCGACGCGCGGACGGCCGTGGCCGGCGTCGCCGGAGTGCTCGCCGCGGTGGAGCGGAGACATTGGGCCTCCGAGCTCGCCGATCGCCGGCTGCGCGAGCAGGCGGCTGTCGCCGCGCTCGGTCGAGGCGCGCTGGTCGGCGGCGAGGAGCTGGTGGAGCTGGCCCAGGCCAGCTGCGAGGCGGTCGCGGCCAACCTGACCGCGGACATCGTCGCCGTGCTGGAGCGGGGCCCCGACGGCGCCGTCCCCACGGCCGGGATCGGCTGCCCTGCCGAGGCCCTGAGCCAGGAGCTGGCCTGGGTGGAGGCGCTCTGCTCCAGGGTGGCGCACAGTGGTGAGCCGCTCGTCATCCCCGACATCAGGGAGGAGCCGGACCTCACCCGAGGCGCACACGACCCGCCCACCGCCCGCAGCGTGCTGATCGTGCCCATCCGCACCGGCCTCCGGGTGGCGGGCTTCCTGCTGGCCGCGTCGCGCCAGCCGGCCGCGTACTCGGAGGAGGACGTGACCTTCGTCCGCGGCCTCGCCAACGTGGTCGCTCTGGTGGGCGACCGCGCCCGGGTGCAGGCCCAGCTCCGCCTCTCCGTCGACGAGCTGCGCAAGAGCGCCGACGACCGCCGCCGGCTGCTGGTCCACGTCGTCCAGGCCCAGGAGGAGGAGCGCCGGCGCATCGCCGACGACATCCACGACGACTCGGTGCAGGTGATGACCGCAGTCGCCCTGCGCCTCGCCACCCTCCGCCGCCGGCTCGGGGGCGGAGCCCTGGACCCCCTGCTCCTCAACCTCGAGCACGACGTGCGCCAGTCGATCAACCGCCTCCGCCACCTGATGTTCGTGCTCCGGCCCCCGGCCCTGGAGGCCCACGGCATCGCCGCCGCCCTTCACGCCTTCCTGGCCGAGGTGGCCGAGGACGCCGGGCTGGCCTACACGCTCGACGACCGGCTGCGGCGAGAGCCGGAGCCCGAGGCCCGGACGGTCGTCTACCGGATCGCCCAGGAGGCCGTGTCCAACATCTGCAAGCACGCCCGGGCGGGCCGGATCGAGGTGGTCCTCAGCGAGCACGACGGGTCGGTGATGGTGGAGATCCGGGACGATGGCATCGGTTTCGATCCGACCTCGTTGCCGCAAACCCCACCCGGGCACCTCGGGCTGCTGGTGATGCGCGAGCGGGCGGAGCAGAGCGGAGGCTGGTGCGTCGTGGAGAGCGAGCCGGGGGTCGGCACCGCCGTCCGCTACTGCGTCGGCAGCCAGCTGCTCAGCGGCCAGGAGGCGCCTCCCGCCGGAGCCGGGGGCTCGCTGCCGGCCAGGTCGGAGGTGTCATGACCGTTCGCATCCTGATCGCCGACGACGACGCCTCGATGCGGGGTGCCCTGGGCGACATGCTCGGCAGCGAGCCCGGCTACCAGGTCGTCGCGCTCGCCGCCGACCCGGAGAGCGCCATCGACCTGGCCGGCGTGCACCATCCCGACGTGGCGATCCTCGACGTCAAGATGCCCGGGGGCGGTGGGATACGCGCCGCCGAGGGCATCCGGGCCGCGTCGCCACACACCCGCATCGTCGCCCTCTCGGCCTGGGACGACCGCGAGACGATGCGGCGGATGCGCCGCGCCGGCGCCACCGGCTACCTGGTGAAGGGCGCAGCCCCCGACGACATCGTGGGGCTGATCGATCGCATCAGCCGCTGAGCCGCGCTCTTCGCGCCGCCCGCTCTGATCAGCCGGCGGCGGCGACGATCGCGGGATCCAGCCCCTGCCACTTCTGCAGATAGGCGCGCCGGTCCTCGCGGAGGTGCGCGACCAGGCGGCGGTACTCGTCAAGCCTGCCCTGGCGCTCGTAGAGATGGCGCGGCTGCAGGATCTCGACGTCGTCAACGCCCGGTACCGCGGAGGCCACCTCGTAGCCGAAGTGGGGGTCACCCTCCCAGGTGATGGTGCCCTCGGCGATCGCCTTCACGATGGCGCTGGAGTGGGGGATGGTCACCTTCTTGCTGCGGTCGTCGCCGTTCGGCCCACCGACCCGGCCGGTGTTCATCAGGAACACCTCGAAGTGGCAGCTGCCGAGCAGCTCGAGGAAGCGGTTGCCCTGCTGCTCGTGGCGCAGCGGGAAGAACGGGTTGGTCCCGGGAACCCGGAGGAACTTGCCCTCCTCGTCCTTGCCACCGGCGCTCGTCCCCTTCGTCTCGCCGAGCATGAAGTAGGCCGCCGCCTGGGCGTGGTCGAGGCGGGCGACCCCGGGGATGATGTTCTCGTTCCAGTTGAGAATCAGGAGCTGGTCGACGCTCTGGAGCTCGCGGGCGTCACGGTGCCAGCCCAACGCCTCCATCCGGAACACCGACCGGCCGTTCTGGGTGTACGTGGTGTCGAAGAAGTCCACCTCGCCCTTCTGGTTCTGAGAGACGTTCTCCAGGTAGGCCTCGGGCTTGCAGACTGCGCCGTAGATGGACGGCTCGAACTTCGGGTCCAGGCTGAAGGTCTTGGCGAAGCAGCCGTTCTCGGTGGCCACCACCCGCCCGCCCGGGTAGAGGGCGACGAAGTCGTCCTGCACCGGCTTGGAGTCGTTCTGGCGGGTGAAGGTGGTGGTGGTCTTACCGGTCCCGGAGAGGCCGACGATGAGCATGGTCTGCTCGCCCCGCGGGGTCGGGATCACCTTGCAGCCGGCGTGCAGCGCCAGCCCGCCCCGGTCGTACACCAGGGTGTTCCACATCCGCAGGCCGCCCTTCTTGGACTCCCCGAAGTAGTCGGAGTTCAGCACCCGGGTGACCCCCGCCTCCAGGTCGACCGCGATGATCCGGTCGCCCGGGTAGCCGGGGACGGTCAGGTTGGGGGTGTCGATGACGGTGAGCCGGGGCTCGAAGCCGGGGCCGGCGTCGTCCGCGTCGAAGTAGAGCCAGCGCTGCATCCCGGCGATGTTGGCGTTGGCCGCCTCGATGTAGAGGCGGGCCGGGACCCTGTCGTCGGGGTCGTTGCCGATGTAGCCGTCGACGACCAGCATCTGCTGGTCCCGGATGTAGGCGTCCTGGAGCCGGGCCAGGCGGGCCCCCTCCGCCCGGCTGATGGTCTGGTCGCTGTGCCGTTCGGGGGTGTCGGTGACCGCATAGGTGCTCGCCTTGCTGCGCGAGGTCACCCGGGTCTGCACGTTGTAGTTGTCGAAGACGGTCCGGCGGGCGTTCGGCATCCGGGCGGTCAGCTCACGCAGCTCTTCCGGGGTCGGATTCCAACGGACGCTGCGAGCCTCGGCGAGCCTTCCGGTAGGGGTGTCGAGGGTCATGACCGGTCTCCTCCTCAGTCCGAACCGATCAGGACCACCGCGACCCGGCGGGCTGTTCCGGTCGGGGCGGCCAGAGATGGTGGCCGGCTACTGTATCAAGCCGTCCAGGCCCGCTGCGGGGGGCCGTCCCGCAGCTCCTGGAACTGGCCGGCGGCGATCGGCGGGCTGAAGAGGAAGCCCTGGAGCAGGTCGCAGCCGCTGCGGCGGAGGAAGGCGAGCTGGGCCCGGGTCTTCACCCCCTCGGCGGTGACCTCCAGGCCCAGGCCGTGAGCCATGCCGATCATCGCCGCCACCAGCGGGTCGTCGTCCGACTCCTGCCTGATCGAGCTCAGGAAGGAGCGGTCGATCTTGAGCCGGTCCACGGGGAACATCGCCAGCTTGCTGAGGCTGGAGTAGCCGGTGCCGAAGTCGTCGATGGCGATCATGACCCCGGCCCGGCGGAGCTGGCGCAACTCGTCCAGGGCGTCGGCCGGCTGCATGGCAGCGGTGGTCTCGGTGATCTCCAGCTCGAGCCGGCCCGGGGGCAGGCCACTCTCGACCACAGCGGCCTCGACCCGGTCGACCAGGTCGGCCCGTCCCAGCTCCCGCCCGGAGACGTTGACGGCGACGAAGAGGTCGGGGTGGCCTGCCCGGCGCCAGGCGGTCGTCTGGGTGGAGGCGGTGCGGAGCACCCAGGTATCGATGGCGCTGATCAGCCCGGTCTCCTCGGCGAGCCGGATGAAGCTGTTGGGCGGGACGAGGCCCCGGAGCGGGTGCTGCCAGCGCACCAGCGCCTCACAGCCGACGATCTCCCCGCTCCCGGTCGACACGAGCGGCTGGTAGAAGAGGCGCAGCTGTTCGCGCTCCACGGCGCGGCGCAGGTCCTGGTCCAGGCTCAGCCGCTCCGCCGCCACCGCCTGCATGCTGTGCACGAACGCCTCCACCCGGCCTCCGCCGCCCGCTTCGCGGCGTACATGGCCAGCTCGGCGTTGCTCAGCAGCTCCTCGGCACCGGTCTGCGCGGTCGATGACGTGGCGACACCGATGCTCAGGGTCATCACCAGGCTGCCGCCCGAGAAGTCGAGCGGAGAGCCGAACGCGGCGTGGAGGCGCTCCGCCGCCTCCATGGCGCCGTCGGGGCGCTCGACCTCCTCGAGGAGGACGGCGAATTCGTCGGCGCCCAGCCGGGCCACGGTGTCGCCGGGGCGCAGGATCGCCTGGATCCGCGCCGCCGCGGCCTGGAGCAGGAAGTCGCCGGCCGCGTGGCCCATGCTGTCGTTGACGTCCTTGAAGTGATGCAGGTCGACGACCAGGACGGCCGGGGTGGCGCTGTGGCGGCGCATCCGGGTCAGCGCATGAGCCACCCGCTCCGAGAACAGGGTCCGGTTGGCACCGCCGGTCAGGGGGTCGCGGAGGGCGCCCTCGCGCAGCAGCCGGTCGAGCCGGTTGCGCTCGGTCACGTCCGTGACGATCGAGAGGAGCGCCGAGCGGCCGTTGAACACCTGAGGTCCGGTGGTGGCTCGACGTCGAGGACATGGCCATCCCGCGCGCGGTGCTGCGCGGCGAAGCTCGTGTCGCCGGCCCGGGCTCGGTCGAAGTCGGCATCGAGCTGAGCCGGGTCGGTTCGCAGAGCGGCGATGGTCAGCGTTGAGAACTCCTCGGCGGAGTACCCGTAGGTCGCGCAGGCGGCGTCGTTGACGGCGAGGATGCGCCGCGTCTCCGTGTCCAGAACGAGCATCGGCTGGGGGTTCTGGTAGAAGAGGCGGCGGAACATCGCCTCACCCGTGACCAGGGCGCTCAGGCGTTCCCGGTCGATCTTGTTCAACTCCACGGTCAGGTACAACCTCGCCGCCGCCGAGGTGACCTGGTTGGCGAGGACCTGGAGGCCGGCCAGCTGGGCCTCGTCGAAGGCACGGGGTCGCGATGCGGTCACCGTGATCGCTCCCAGGCTCACATCCCGGTGGCGCTGCGGGGCAGTGATCAGCGCCCGCGCCCCGAGACGCTCGCATGCCTCCCGGTCCACCCGGGGATCGGTCTCGGTGTCGCTGCAGACCTGGACGGTGCTGGCCACCGGAGCGCGCCAGGGGTGATCGGGCACGACCCTGCCACCTCGGGAACGAACCGCGGCGCTAGTCCCCGCCCTCGTCCGGTGGACCTTACCGGTGCCATCAGCCGCCTCGACCACCACCCCGTCAGCCCCGGTCAGCTTGCGCGCGCGCCGCGCCGCCCGCCGGATGATCTCGTCCAGGTCGGCGCCCAGGTCGAGCGCCTCCTGCAGGAACGATGCGAGGTCGCGGACCCTCTGGCTGGCCGCGCTGAGCGTGAGAGCCCGCTCCGCGGTCCGCAGCGCGATCGCGCTCAACTCGGCATCCAGGTCGAGGCACTCCCGCTGGGACGCGGCGAGGTCGAGGGCCGGTTGCGCCGGTGGCGATGGGTCCGTCCACGGCGTGGGGGGAGGCGCGCCACCTGGGGCGCGTCGCCGGACGCTCCATGGCATGACGTCACTCACCGCAGTCCTGAAACCCGCCCCGCGCAATCCAGTCCGGTGACCGGGAGACATCGCCGGCGCGACCGGGCGGGCCGAGGTGGTCAGAGGCGACGCGAGCCGATGGCCGGCTGCGGGATCAGGCCGTCCCGGCCCGCTCCGGGGAGCCCTCCAGCAGCTCCTCGAACTGGTCGGCGGGGACCGGCCGGCTGAAGAGGAAGCCCTGGAGCAGGTCGCAGCCGTTGCGGCGGAGGAAGGCGCGCTGTGCCTCGGTCTCCACCCCCTCGGCGGTGACCTCCAGGCCGAGACGGTGGGCCAGGGCGATCATCGCCGCCACCAGCGGGTCGTCGTCGGACTCCTCCCGGATCGAGTTCATGAAGGAGCGATCGATCTTGAGCCGGTCGACCGGGAACGTCGACAGCTTGCTGAGGCTGGAGTACCCGGTTCCGAAGTCGTCGATGGCCACGCTGACCCCGGCTCGGCGGAGCTGGCGCAGCTCGTCCAGGGCGTCCAGCGCCTGCACCGTCGCCGTGCTCTCGGTGATCTCCAGCTCAAGCCGGTCGGCGGGCAGGCCGCTCTCCACGAGCGCCGCCTCGACCCGGTCGACCAGGTCGGCCCGCCCGAGCTCCCGGCCGGAGACGTTGACGGCCACGTGGAGGTCGAGACGGCCCGCCCGCCGCCACGCGGCGGCCTGGCCGCAGGCGTTGCGGAGCACCCAGGTGTCGATGGCGGTGATCATCCCGGTCTCCTCCGCGAGCGGGATGAACCGGTCGGGTGGGATCAGGCCCCGGAGCGGGTGCTGCCAGCGCACCAGCGCCTCGCAGCCGACGATCTCCCCGCTCTCCGTCGAGATGAACGGCTGGTAGAAGAGGCGCAGCTCGTCGCGCTCCACCGCCCGGCGGAGGTCCTGGTCCAGGCTGAGGCGCTCGGTGGCCGAGTGCTGCATGCCCGGGTTGAAGACCTCCACCCGGCCCCGTCCCGCGTCCTTGGCCGCGTACATGGCCAGCTCGGCGTTGCCCAGCAGCTCGTCCGCCGAGGTCTGGGCCGTGGACGACGCGGCGATGCCGATGCTCAGGGTCATCACCAGGCTGTCGTTCCCGAAGTCGAGAGGGGATGCGAACGCCTCCTCGAGGCGCTCGGCCGCCTCGACGGCTCCGTCGGGGTGGCCCACCTCCTCGAGGAGCACGGCGAACTCGTCGGCGCCCAGCCGGGCGACCGTGTCGCCGGGTCGGAGGGTTGCCTGGATCCGCGTCGCCGCCGCCTGCAGCAGGGCGTCCCCCTGTATGAAGCCCCTGCTGTCATTAACGTGCTTGAAGTTGTCCAGGTTGGCGACCAGGACCGCGATGGTGGCGCTGCGGCGGCGCATCCGGGAGAGCGCATGGGCGACCCGCTCCGAGAAGAGGGTCCGGTTGGCGCCTCCGGTCAGGGGGTCGTGGAGGGCGCCCTCGCGCAGCTGCTTGTACATCCGGTTGCGCTCGGTGACGTCGTTGACGATGGTGAGGAGCGCGGGGCGGCCCTCGAACTCCTGGGGCCCGGAGGTCAGCTCCACGTCGATGAGCCGGCCGTCGCGGAGGCGGTGGCGGGCGGTGATGGCCGCCGGCCCCGCTAGGGCCCGGGAGAAGTCGACGGCGTACTGCGCCGGATCGCGCCGCAGGGACGAGCCCTCCATCGCGGCGAACTCCTCGGCGGAGTAGCCGTACTTGGCGACCGCGGCCTGGTTGACCAGCAGGAAGCGCCCCGTCTCGCCGTCGAGCACCCACATCGGCTGGGGGCCTTCGAAGAAGAGGCGGCGGAACCGGGACTCGCTCTCCCGCAGGGCGGCCTCGCGGCGCGCGTCGTGCTCGCGCAGCCGGGTGACGAGGCCCATCCGCCCCACCGCGGCCGCCAGGTGCTCGGCGATCCTGCAGACCAGCTCCGACTCGGTCTCCCCGAACGCCTCGGGCCGGGACGAGACCACGGTGATCGCCCCCAGCCGGTCGTCCTGGTCGACCATCGGGACGGTGATCAGTGACCGCGCCCCGAGGCGGCGGCATGCCTCCCCGTGAACCCGGGCGTCGGCCGCGGTGTCCGCGCACACCCGGCGACTGCGGCCGGCGGGGACGAGCCACAGCTCGTCGGATGCGGCCGGGGCATGGCGAGGGCTGGTCTTCGCGGTGCTGACCCACATCTGGTGGGTCGCGCCCAAGGCATCGACCGCCTCGACCAGGGCTGCGTCGGCGGCGGTCAGCTCGCGGGCCCGTTCCGCCGTCCAGCGCACGATCGTGTCCAGGTCGGCGCTCAGGTCGCGCGCCTCCGTCCGGAACTCGGCGAGGTCGTGGACGCGGCTGTCGGCACCGCTGAGGGCCAGGGCCCGCCGCGCCGCCTGGGTGACGACGCTGGCCAGGTCGGCCTGCAGGTCGAGGACCGCCTGGTGCGACGGGGCGAGCGCGAGGCTCTGCTGCACCGGGGTTCCCGGTGCCCTTCGCCGCCGGGCAGGGGGGACGGCGGCCGCAACGTGTCGACGGGTGCTGGAGGGCATGGTCGTAGTCCACGCTAGTCGGCGCCGATCTCGCCCGCTTGCACGGAGAGGTCACGACCTCGTCACCGACGCGACACCCGCCTGCCATGCCCTGCCCGACCCGCTGCGCCCGCCCTGCATGGTGCCGGCGCACCCGCCCGGTGGCCGGACTGGCGAAGACATATCTGTCTGGGACAGAATTGATACAATCCTTCCGTGCCCGCCCCGTCCCCCGACCTCGAGGCTCTCGCCGCCGGCCTGGCCCGCGGGGTCGGCCGGCTGCGCCGCTCGCTCAACCGCGAGGTGCGCGCCGGCACCGCCCTCCCGCCCCTGCCCGAGGCCCAGCTGGAGATCCTCCGCCTCGTGGACCGGCGGCCGGGGCTGCGGGTTCAGGATGCCGCCGCCGAGCTGCGCCTGGCCCCCAACACCGTGAGCACGCTGGTGCACCGCCTCGTCGACGCCGGGCTGGTGGAGCGCGAGGCGGACCTCGGCGACGGCCGGGTGGCCCACCTCCGGCTCAGCCCGGTCGGCGAGCAGCGGCTGCGGCGCTGGCGCGACCATCGTCAGGAGATCCTCGCCGCCCGGCTCGCCGACCTCGACGGCGACGAGCGGCGGGCGGTGGCCCAGGCGCTGCCGGTGCTGGAGCGCATCGCCGTCTCCCTGGAGGCGGGGCACCCGGGCTCCGGAGCGTCCGCGGCGCGGCGCCGGCCGGTACCGGCGGCCGCCGGGGTTGCGTCGCCGCCGGAGGTCGCCCGTGGCGGCTGAGGTCGCCCTTGCCACCGGGTCCTTTCCGGGCCGGGCCCTGCCCGTCGTCTGCTCGGACCTGCACGTCAGCTTCGGCGCGGTGAGGGCCGTCGACGGCATCTCCTTCCACATCGAGCCGGGGGAGGTGTACGCCCTCCTCGGGCCCAATGGCGCCGGCAAGACGACCACCATCCGGGTGCTCACCACCCTGATCGCCGCCGACCAGGGCGAGGTGAACGTCTTCGGCCACGGGGTTCGCCGCGAGGCGATGCTGGTCCGCCACCTGATCGGGTACCTGCCCCAGCAGCTCTCCGCCGACTTCCAACTCAGCGGCTACGAGAACGTCTGGCTCTTTGCCCGCCTCTTCGACCTCCCCCGCCGGGAGCGCGAGACGCGGGTGCGGGAGGTGCTCGAGGCGATGGGGCTCGACGAGGTCCGCGACCGCCTGGTCAGCACCTACTCCGGGGGCATGGTGCGCCGCCTGGAGCTCGCCCAGGCCCTGGTCAACCGGCCGGCGCTGCTGGTGCTCGACGAGCCCACCATCGGCCTCGACCCGCTGGCCCGGGGCGACGTCTGGGAGCGGGTCCGGGAGCTGCGCGAGGAGACCGGCATGGCCGTCCTGCTCACCACCCACTACATGGAGGAGGCGGACACGCTCTGCGACCGCATCGCGCTCATGCACCACGGCCGCATCCGTGCCCAGGGCACGCCGGCCGAGCTGAAGTCCGTCCTCGGAGCGGGAGCGACCCTCGACGACGTCTTCCGCCACTACGTCGGCGCCGCCATCGAGGACGAGGAAGTGTCAGGAGGAGGCCGCGATGTCCGCCGTACGCGTCGCACCGCCCAGCGTCTCGGCTGAGCTCCGCGCTCCGGTGGTGGAGCTGCCGCCCTGGTGGAGGCTCTACTCCAATCGCATCCTCACCTTCTGGCTGGTCGAGCTGCGCAAGATCCGCCACGATCGGACCGAGCTGTACACGCGCGCCGTCCAGCCGGTGCTCTGGCTGCTCATCTTCGGTGAGACCTTCAGCCGCATCCGGGCGATCCCCACGCCTCCCGGGATCAGCTACCTCGCCTACCTCTCCCCCGGGATCATGGCCCAGTCGGCCCTCTTCATCGCCATCTTCTTCGGCATCCAGATCATCTGGGAGCGGGACTCGGGAATCCTCACCAAGCTGATGGCCACCCCCACCCCGCGGCTGGCCCTGATCAGCGGCAAGGCCTTCGCCGCCGGGGTGCGCTCGGTCTCCCAGGTGGTGGTCATCCTGGTGCTCTCGGCGATCCTCCAGATCCGCTTCGACTGGAACCCGCTCCACCTCCTCGCGGTGGCCCTTGTCGTGGTTCTGGGGGCGGCCTTCTTCTCCTGCCTCTCGATGACCATCGCCGGCATCGTGCTGCACCGGGAGCGTCTGATGGGCGTCGGCCAGGCGATCACCATGCCGCTCTTCTTCGCCTCCAACGCCCTCTACCCGGTCAGGGTGATGCCGGGCTGGCTGCAGGGGCTGAGCGCGGCCAATCCGATGAGCTACGAGGTGGACGCCCTCCGCGGGCTGCTCCTCGGCACCCCCTCCTCGCTGCTCCTGGACCTGGGGGTGCTGGTGCTGGCGGTGATGGCCGGCATCGCCGCCTCGGCCAGCCTGCTCCCCCGCCTGGCCCGCTGAGCCGTCGCGGCCCAACCTGACCGTCCCCGCGGGCCGGAGGGTGGCGCGACGAGGACTGCCCTCGGCGGTGTCAGGTGTACCCTGCGCCCATGACGCAGACCGCCACCCCGCACGACACCGACGAGGCGGCCCGGCGCGAGCAGTCGTGGGTCTTCTTCGACGGCGAGTTCCGCCGCTACCGGGACGCCCGGATCGGCCTGCTCACCCAGGGCCTCAACTACGGGACCGGCTGTTTCGAGGGCCTCCGCGCCTACTGGAGCGAGGAGAGGCGCCAGCTCTACGGTCTCTGGTTTCCCGAGCACTACCAGCGTCTCCACCGGAACACCCGGACGCTGCAGATGCGCGTCCCCCACAGCGTCCCGGAGCTGTGCGACATCACCCACGAGCTGCTCCGCCGCAACGAGTGCCGGGAGACGACCTACATCCGGCCACTCAGCTTCAAGTCGGCCGAGGCGATCGGATTCCGTCTCCACGACATCCCGGACAGCTTCGCCATCATCACCGCGCCGATGGGGGACTACGTGCCCACCGGCGGGATGCGCTGCATGGTCTCGTCGTGGCGCCGCATCGACGACAGCATGGCCCCGCCGCGGACCAAGTGCACCGGCATCTACATCAACAGCGCGCTCGCCAAGTCCGAGGCGCTCCAGGCGGGCTTCGACGAGGCCGTGATGCTCACCGCCGCGGGGAACGTCTGCGAGGGCACCGGCGAGAACATCTTCGTCATCCGCGGCGGGGTGGTCTCCACGCCGGCGCGGTCGGACAACATCCTGGAGGGGATCACCCGTCAGGGGATCATCCATCTCTTCCGCGAGGAGCTGGGGCTGGACGTGGAAGAGCGCTCGATCGGCCGCAGCGAGCTGTACGCGGCCGACGAGGTCTTCATGTGCGGCACCGGCGCCCAGGTGGCCCCGGTGACCGAGATCGATCGCCGGACCGTCGGCGACGGCGAGCCGGGACCGCTCACCCTGCGGATCCAGGGCCTCTACCAGCGGATCGTCACCGGCGGCGACCCCAAGTACGCGGAGTGGCTGCGCCCGATCTGGTGACGGGCTCAGCCGTCAGGGGTGATGATTCGCCGGCGCGGGCCCCGGGGCTCAGCCGGCGGCGAGGGCCCGGCGCACCACCTCCGCCCCCGCCCGGCGCAGCAGCCGCCGGGGGACCCGCCGCGGATCCTCCCCGGGCCCGGCCAGCTCGGCCAGCGAGATCACGTGATGGAACTCCCCCGGGACGGCGACCACCTCCCCGGCGACCGCCACGCAGGTGACCCCCAGCCGGGCTGAGCGCCGCGCCACCTCCAGCGGCGCCTTGCCGGCGCCGGTCTGGAGGTCGAGGCGTCCCTCGCCGGTGATCACCAGGTCGGAGCTCCCGATGGCCCGGTCGAGACCGACGGCGCCGGCCACCAGGGAGGCTCCCGGGAGCAGGGTCGCCCCGGCCACCGCCAGCCCGTAGCCGCTGCCGCCCGCCGCCCCGGCGCCGGCCAGGTCGCGCAGACCCGGCCCGACCTGGGCGTCCCGTTCCAGCACCTCGGCGAGGCGCCGCAGCCCCGCCTCCAGCCGGGCCACCTCCGCCCCAGTCGCCCCCTTCTGGGGACCGAAGACGGCGGCGGCGCCGCGCGCGCCGAGCAGGGGGCTGGCGACGTCGGCGGCGACCTCGATGCGGCACCGGTGCAGGCGCGGGTCGAGGCCGCTGAGGTCGGCGCGGTCCAGCTCGAGGAGCGCTCCCCCGCCGTCCCTCACCGGGCGGCCGCTGGCGTCGAGCAGCCGGACGCCGAGGGCGGCCAGCAGCCCGGCTCCGCCGTCGGTGCAGGCGGACCCGCCGATGCCCACCAGGACCCGGCGAGCGCCGCCGTCGAGGGCCTGGCGGATCAGATCGCCCCCGCCCCGGGAGGAGGCGCGCAGGGGCTCCAGCCGGCCCCGGAGACGCCGCAGCCCGGACGCCTCGGCCAGCTCGACGACCGCGGTGGTCGGGTCGATCCACCCCAGCCGGGCGATCAGCCGCCCGCCCAGCGGACCGCAGACGCGGTGACGGTCGACCCGGGCGGACGGCGATCCGGCGAGCAGGGTGTCGAGGGTGCCATCGCCGCCATCGGCCATGGGCACGGCGCGCGCCCGCGCTCCCGCGTCGCCCGCCCCGGCGGCCAGCGCCGCCGCGGCGGCCTCGGCGGTCAGGGTGCCCTTGAAGGCGTTGGGGGCGCAGAGGACGCGCAACCGGGAGCCGCCGCCGTCTCCGGATCCGGGGCCGCCCATCTCACCGGGGCCTCACCGCGGCCCGACCAGGTCGAAGTACGCGGACATCTCCTGGTCGGTCCAGACGTGGCCGTCGCACTTGTCGACGCTGACCAGGAGCCCCGAGACGGACCACGCCGCCGACACGTCCGGCTCCGACGCCGGGATCAGGAAGGTGAAGAACATCGGGTGATCGGCCTGGAACCGGAGCGGCTCGGGGCGGACCTCGATCCCCGCCGCACGAGCCGCCTCCAGCGCCACCTGCTCGGCGTCGTCGAGGCTCGTCTCGGCGCTCCGGTAGCGCGCCGGCACGATCAACGCGGTGATCCCGTGCCGGTCGACGGCTCGCCGCCGGGCTCGAGCGGCCTCCAGGGGCAGCGATGAGCCCTCGAACTCGAAGTCGAGCTGGAGCAGGGAGGCGGTCCGGGGCCGGCCGGCGTCCCACGGCCCCGCGCGGACGTGGACCAGGTCGTACGGGGTGTCGCGGTGGGGGGCGGCGGCCACGCGGGGAGAATCTCAGCCGGCTGAGGTGGGTGTCAATCCGCGCTCCGCCGCCGCGCTCCGCCGTGCCGCCGGGTTCGGGCGATCCAGCGGTCGGGTGCGCGCAGCTCGGCCATGGTCGGCATCATCTCGGGCCCCTCCCAGACCCGGTTGAGCAGGGTGTAACCGCCCTCGGCGAGGAGCGCCTCGGCGAAGCGCTCGCCCAGGTCGTACTGCCGCAGCTTGAGCGCGATGCCGGTCACCGCGAGGATCAGACGTTCGAGGAAGGTCCGCTGCGCCTGGCGCCGGTGGAAGGCCTCCTCCAGCTGGTCGAAGCCCTGGATGTGGCCCCGTCCCACCCGGTGCATCACCAGGTTGCTGTAGCCCTCCAGGACGCTCATCACCGCCTGGAGCTGCCCGATGCCGCGGAGCTGACCGGCGACACCGCGCCCCAGCCGGCGCAGCGCCGCCGAGCCCAGGCTCGAGGTCCGGGTCCCGCCCGGCTCGTCGCCGAGCCCGCTCGCGAGCAGCGCGTTCATGAGGCCGCCGATGTACGCCCGCAGCCAGGGGTGGGCCTCGAACTGCCACGCGTGGGTGGCCTCGTGGAGGACCAGCCAGCGCCGGAGCGGCTCCGCCGGTGCCCCCTCCCCGCGCTCGAGCAGCTCGACATTGGACTCCACCAGGTACAGGGAGCTCGGCGCCCGTCCGGTCGCTTGCGGGGTGCCCGTCGCGCCCGGAATCCCGGTCGCGCCCGGAGTCCCCGTCGTGTCGGACGGGGGCGGAGGCCCGGGGAGCATCAGCACCGGGTCGTACTGACCCAGGACCCGTTGCGACATGAAGCCGAGCACCTCGCCGACGTAGCGGCTCGTCAGCCTCCGGCCGAAGGCGGTGATGGCCGTCTCGGGGATCGACCCGCGCAGCCTCTCCACCGGTTCTAGGAGGCGCTGGACGATCAGCAGGTTGGCATCGATGAAGCCGTGCCGGTCCAGGACCGTGATCCGGGGGATCGTGGCCGGTGGGGTGCCGCAGACCTCCGCCATCAGCGGCACCATCTCGGCGGCGACGACGTCATAACCGGCCGCCAGCCGCGCCGCCTCCTCGGGCCGCAGGCGAACCCGCTGGCCGGACCGGGCCCGCGCGGTGCGGCGGACCGTCTCCCAGTCGACCAGGCGGGGTCCGGCCTCCGGGCGGGGGCGGGAGAGCGCCCGCACCGACAGCGCGACGGCTCCAGCGGCGGCGGCCAGCGCCGCGGCGCGGCGGATCAGGGGGCGCGAGGCCGGCATCCGGCGATCATATTCGCTCCGGGCGCTCCGGACCGCTCACGTCCCGCCACCGACGGGCGGCGGAGCCGGGTCCACCCCCGTGGCCGCTGGCACTCGGGGGTCGGGGCCGCTAGCACTCGCCAACCCCGAGTGCTAACATAGCCGCCGACGCTTCATCCCGAACGTTCCAGGAGCCCTGCCCACCGGGCAGGCGGTGGAGGAGGTTCATGGCCAAACAGCTGATCTATGACGTCGACGCTCGTGCCGCTCTCAAGCGCGGCGTCGATGCCGTCGCCAACGCGGTGAGGATCACCCTTGGTCCCAAGGGTCGCAACGTCGTCCTCGACAAGAAGTTCGGCTCCCCGACGATCACCAACGACGGCGTGACCATCGCCAAGGAGATCGAGCTGGAGGAGCCCTTCGCCAACATGGGCGCCCAGCTGGTCAAGGAGGTCGCCTCCAAGACCAATGACATCGCCGGCGATGGCACCACCACGGCGACGGTGCTCGCCCAGGCGCTCATCGAGGCCGGCCTCCGCCAGGTCGGCACCGGCGCCAACCCGATCCTGCTCAAGCGGGGCATCGACAAGGGCGTCGAGGCCGTGGTGGAGGCCATCAAGGCCCAGTCGCTCCCGGTCACCGAGCGGGAGAAGATCGCCCAGGTGGCCTCGATCTCCGCAGCCGACCCGGCGGTCGGCGAGACCGTCGCCAACGCCATGGAGAAGGTGGGCAAGGACGGGGTCATCACCGTCGAGGAGTCCAAGGGCCTGGAGACCGAGCTGGAGCTGGTCGAGGGGATGCAGTTCGACAAGGGCTACATCTCGGCCTACATGGTCACCAACGCCCAGCGCATGGAGGCGGTGCTCGAGGAGCCCTACATCCTGATCACCGACCGCAAGATCTCGGCGGTCGCGGACCTCCTGCCCATCCTCGAGAAGGTCGTCCAGATGAGCAAGCCCCTCCTCCTCATCGCCGAGGACGTGGAGGGCGAGGCGCTGGCGACCGTCATCGTCAACAAGCTGCGCGGCACCTTCAACGCCGTGGCCGTCAAGGCCCCCGGTTTCGGTGACCGGCGCAAGGCGATGCTCCAGGACATCGCCATCCTCACCGACGGCACCGTGGTGAGTGAGGAGATCGGCATCAAGCTGGACTCCGCGACCCTCAACCAGCTGGGCCGGGCCCGGCGGGTGACGATCACCAAGGACGACACCACCATCGTCGAGGGAGCCGGCAGCCAGGACGCCATCAAGGGGCGGATCGAGCAGATCAAGGCGGAGATCGACAAGTCGACCTCCGACTGGGACAAGGAGAAGCTCCAGGAGCGCCTGGCCAAGCTCTCCGGCGGGGTCGCGGTCATCAAGGTGGGTGCCGCCACCGAGACCGAGCTCAAGGAGAAGAAGCACCGCATGGAGGACGCCGTGTCGGCCACCCGTGCCGCGGTGGAGGAGGGGATCGTCCCCGGAGGCGGGGTGGTCCTCCTCAACTCGATCGCGGCGCTCGACAAGGTGAAGGTCGAGGGCGACGAGCTGGCCGGGGTCAACATCCTGCGGCGCGCCCTGGAGGAGCCGCTCCGCCAGATCGCCGTCAACGCCGGGCTCGAGGGCTCGGTCGTGGTCGAGAAGGTCAAGGGTCTGCCCAAGGGTCAGGGGCTGGACGCGGCCACCGGCGTCTACGTCACCATGGTCAGCGCGGGGATCATCGACCCGACCAAGGTGACCCGGTCGGCGGTGCAGAACGCGGCGTCGATCGCCGGGCTGCTGCTGACCACCGAGGCGCTGGTCACCGACATTCCCGAGAAGAACAAGGGTCAGTCGCCGCCGCCGATGCCCGACTATTAGTCGGCAGCGAACCACTGTCCCGCGGGTGAGGGGGCGGCCGGGCCGGGGGCCTGGCCGCCCCTTCCGTCTCCTCGGGACCTGCCCTTCGTTGCTTCTCACCGGCTCGGGTGGGCACGTGACCGTGGCGCTGGTAACGTAGCCGGGCGGGTGTCCGGAACACTGGTCTTTGTGACCGATTACGGTCTGGAGGACGGCTACGCCGCCCAGATGTGGGCCGCCGCCTGGTCGGCGTGTCCGGGGGTGCGGTGCGTCGACGGCACTCATCTGGTCCCTCCCGGTGACGTCCTCAGCGCCGCCTATCGCTGCAAGGTCCTGGCCCGTGCCTTCGGCCCGGGCAGCGTTCTCTGCGTGGTGGTGGACCCCGGGGTTGGCAGCGACCGGCCGGCGGTGGCGGTCGACTGCGACGGGGTGAGCTGCGTCGCCCCCGACACCGGGCTCGTCTCCTATCTCTGGACCGAGGCCCGGCGGCGGCAGGCGGTCCGGCTCCGGATCCCGCCCGGGGTGTCGGCGACCTTCCATGGCCGCGACCTCTTCGCGCCTCTGGGGGCGCTGCTCGCCTGTGGCACCCCCATCGCCGGGTGCGGCGAGCCCCTCGACTCGCCGCGGCTGCGGGAGGATCTGCTGCCCGTCGCCGAGGGTGACCGGCTGCGCTCGCTGGTGGTGTCGGTCGACCACTTCGGCAACTGCATCACCGGGGTGCGTCCCGCCGACGTGGGCGGCCGGGACGTCGCCGCGGTGACCTGGCCCGGCGGCGAGACCGGCCGGGTGGTGACGACCTATGCGGACATCGACTCCGGGATGGCCGTCCTCTGGAACAGCGCCGGCCACCTCGAGCTCGCCGCCCGGGACGAATCCGCCGCCCACCGGGCCGGGATCCGGGTCGGGGCGCCGGTCACGGTCGAGCTTCGATGACCGGGGCCGGCGAGGAGGCGCGGCGGGCCTACGGGAGTCTCACGTCGCAGCAGCAGTCGGCCCTCGACCTCGCCGCCAGCACCCAGGGCGTCGGCGTCCTTCAGCTGATGGAGATCGCGGGGTGGCAGGTCGCCCGCTGGCTGTTCGCCACCGTCGCCGGGCGTCCCGCGCGCATCCTCGTTGTTGCCGGTCATGGCAATAACGCGGGGGACGGCCTGGTGGCGGCGCGCCACCTGCTGACCTGGGGGTTCCCGGTGGAGATCGCGCTGGTGGCGGACCCGGAGCGGCTGGGCGAGCTGGCCGCGCTCCATCTCGGAGCGGTCCGGACCCTGGGCGCGGCGGTCACCAGCGTCCCCGACGGCCGCCTCCCATCGGCCCTCCTCGAGTCCGCGGAGATCGTGGTCGACGCCCTGCTCGGGACCGGCGTCCGCGGTGACCCCAGGCCGGCGCAGGCGGAGGCCATCTCGCGCCTGCCCGCCGGCCGCACCCATGCGATCGACGTCCCCAGCGGGCTCGATGCCACCACCGGTACGCCCGGCACTCCGACCGTCCACGCGCTCCGGACCTGCACGCTCGCCGCCATGAAGGCGGGGCTCTGGACGGAGCCGGGCCGGCGCCACGCCGGCCAGATCACGGTTGCCGACATCGGCATGCCGGCCAGCGCCTGGGCGGCGGCCGGGCTCACTCCGCCGGTGCTGATCCGGGGTGGAGAGTTGCTGACGATACCGACCGATACCGGACAGCCGATGGCGCCGTCTCCGCCCTGACGCCGACGGACTGACCTGGACTCGCGGTGGGACGGCGTCGCCGCCTTGACCGCAGTACCACTCCCGTGTATGCTGTCGTGACGCCACCAGCCACCCCCCGGGTGGACTCATGATCAACGCCGCAGCAAACGTCCCAGCCACCAGTGGCGAGTTCGCGGAGCTTGTCTCCGAGCGCCTCGACGAGCTCATCACCTACGCCGCCCATCTCGTCGGCGACGTCGACTCCGCCGTCGAGATGGCCGCCGCGGGCATCGTGCACGCCGCCAAGTACCCGCCGGCTCATCTCAGCATCGACGGTCGCGCCGCGCTCTACCGTTCGGTGACCCGCGCCTGCCGCACCGGCCAGCGCTTCCCACCCCGGCCGCATGGCCCGTCACGGCTCTGGCATCACAGCCGGCCTCCGTTCGAGGCCGTCCTCCACGGTGGCGACGTCGCTCGCCGGATGAACACCGTGAAGCGCGCGCTCATGACCCTCACCTTCGAGCGCCGTGCCGCGCTCCTGCTCCGCAACGTCGTCGGGCTTCGCCATGCGGAGATCGCGCGCGTGCTGGAGTGCTCGCCGGAAGCGGCCAGCCGGCTGCTGGCCGGCTCCCGCCGCCAGTTCAGCGCCGTGTACCGCGAGATCGCGATATGAAGTGCAGCCTGCTCGCCCTGAGCAGCTACCTGGACGGCGAGCTGGAGACCGGGCGCCGCGCCGAGGTCGAGGCGCACCTGGTCGGATGTGAGCGCTGCCGGGCGGGCCTCGACTGCCTCCGCGAGGAGACCGAGCGCTTCGGCGCCCTTGGTCAGGTCCACGTGCCGGACTCCGCTGTTCCCGCCTTCCTGCAGCAGCTCGGCCTGATCGGCCCGGACGACGTCCTCCCGTCGCGCGTGGGCCGGACGCCCGCTCCCGCCGTGACGTCTCAGCCGCCCTGGTTGGGCGGCGCAGGCTCAGGCCAGGCCCTGCCGTGGATGCCTCGGGCCCATGGCCCCGATCCGCGGGACACCGCTCAGCCCGGCGGCGATCACCGGGACACCGTTCAGCCGGAGAGCGATCAGCCGTCCCTTCCCTTCATCGACGAGCTGGCTCCGGCGGGGCTGACCCTGATGTCCCCGCCCTCCGGCGAGCCGGCCGACGTGCCCGAGATCGATCTCAGCGGGCGGTCGACAGCCACCCCGGCGTCGCCGCCTCCCGTGCCGGTGGCGGCTGCGCTGCCTCCCACCCCTGCGGGCCCACCCGCCTCCACCCCGCCGGCGCCGGAGAGCGCTGCCCTCGAGGGAAGGCGGGTCCCGCACGCGTTCCCCGGGGTTTGGGCCGAGGTCGAGGCCGGGCCCGCGCGAGCGCCGGCCGAGGTCCCCGCGCCCACCCCGGAGGTCGACGTCACCTGGTCGCAGCCGTCGGGGAGCGACCTCGATTCCCACGCGGTGGACGACGATCCCCTGGTCACCCTCGTTCCGCCGGCCTCAGCGCCGGCCCCGTGGGCCACGCCACCCCCGCCGCCGCCCACGCGACTGCAGGCGCCCCCGCAACCACCTTCAGAGCCCCCGTGGCCCGCCGTGCCCCCGTGGCCCGCCGTGCCCTCGCCACCGCACGTACCCCCGCCACCGCCCGCGCCCCCGCCGTCCCAGCTGTCTCCGTCCCCCCAGGTGCCGCCGCCGTTCCTGGGCTCGCCATGGCACGTACCGTCCTCTGACGAGCGGCCCGCATCTCCGCCCAACGACGATCCGTGGAGCTGGGCGCCCCGGGACGACGGGCCGCCCCCGCCGTCCCGCAACCGCCCGGACCCCGACCTCGCCACCGACGCCGGCGCGGGTTTCACGCCCGCCGCCGCATTCGCCGGCGACTCTGATTGGAACGGGGTGGGTGCGGAGGAGCCGGGAGCCGGGTACCCCGAGCCGGACGTCGCGCCCGATCCCCTCGTCGACCCGTTGATCGCCCGGGTGGTGCAGCCGCCACAGCCCGTCCCGCCGACCTTGATCTCCCGGCTGCGTGATCAGGTCGCCCTCCGTCTGGCGCTGATGCGCGGAGCCGGCGGCGACGTGGGCCGCCCCGCCCGCGGCGCCCCTTCTCCCGCCGGGAATCCTCCCTCTCCGGAATCGGTCGGTCCGCTGGTGGCGGCGATGCGCTCGCGGATGGCCTCGTCCTTCGATCCGGACGAGGCGCCCGATCGGGGCGCCGGCCCAGCCCCCGCCCCATGGGAGCCGCCCCGTCCGGATCGGGCCGGGGAGCCGGCGTGGCCGGAGGTGCCGTTCCGCTCCGCCACGATCGCCGAGGAGCTGCCGCGGTCGCCCGCCACACCGCGGGTTCGTGATCTCGACCCGGGCCCACGCGCACCCGGCCGGCACACCCGGCGACTCGGGGACCGCCACGGTCCGCTCGGAGCCACCGGGGGCTCGGTGGCCCAGATGGCGGGACGGTTCGGCGATCTCCCCCACCAGGTGCGTCGCCTCGCGGCCCACCCGCGGCGGCGCTGGTTGATCGTCGCCGTCCTGGCCGTGCTGGTGGTGACGGTCAGCCTGGTGATATCGCACGCCGGCGGGCCGAGTGCCGCGGGCGTGGCCAGCGCCAAGCCGTCGACGCGACCCCTTCCCGCCGCCAGCGCGACCCTGGCCCCGCAGTCGCAGCCGGCCACCGTGCTGCAACCGTCAGCCTCGACGGCGCCCACCTCCACCCGGACCCCCACCCCGGTGCCGACCTCGGCGCCCACCCCCGTCCCCACCTTCGCGGCCCAGACCTACGGTGCCGGCGGCTCCGGCTGGCAGCTCCAGGACGTCCGCTGCTGCGACGTCGAGACCGGGACCGGCTACACCAGGATCGTCTTCGACCTCGGTGACTCCTCGGGCGCGAACCCGACCGCGACGGTGAGCTTCCCGACCCCCACGACGATGGTGGTGAGCTTCCCCGGGGTCAGCGCCCCCGGCTCACTGGCTGCCGGCGGCAGCGGGGGAGTGGTCAGCGGCGTGACCCGCCAGAGCGGCGCCCCGCTGGCCTTCCGGCTCAGCCTCAGCAAGGCCGCGACGGTGCAGGGCTGGGCGTACTTCGGGGGCGCGGACGCCGAGAGCTCAGCCCCGCTGCACCTGTACTTCGACCTCGGCTGAGATCGGGCTCAGGCGGCCTTGCAGTTCTTGGTGTGCTTGAGGATGCGCTCCCGCTTCGGCTCCCCAGGCTTGCGCGTGTGGCGGAAGGCGATCTCGACGCTGATCTCGTTCTGACGCATCAGCTGATGGCAGACCGGGCAGCGGACCGCGGTCATGATCTCCTTCTGGGAGAGGACACCCTTGGATTCCTTGAGGTTGTTGGCCATGCGGGCACGCTCCTGAGAGGCTGGGGACATCGTGATTGTAACGGCCAACGCGCTCCGGACCATCGCGGGGCTGTCGCGCCTCCACGGTGACCCGCGCATGAGCATGACCGCAAAGCCGCCGGGCGGATCCCGCCGAAATCGATGAATGCCCTGGTCACCGTCCTGCTCGTGGTCGCGATCCTCGCCGTCCTGGGGCTGATCGCCGTCGGTCCGGTCCGCGCCGTCAGGGAGGACCGCGGCTACGCCGCCGAGGAGCGGGGGTGGCTGGAGGGCGGCCGCTTCCCGGCCGAGGTCGAGCGCGTGTACCGCCACGGCCGGCTGATCCTCACCGACGGAGCCCGGCTGCGCGAGCTCGGCTACGAGCTCAGGCAGAGGCGGATGGTGAGGAGCGAGTGGGGCCGGGTGCCGGAGGTGGTGTGGCGGGCGGTGAGCCCGCCGGCGAAGCCTGAGCCGGCCGGGGTCGGAGACGCGGACGGAGCCGCCCGCGGCCCCACTGGCGCCTAGCTCCGGGGCTGGAGAGCGGCCCCCGCGTCCTCGCGGCCCTCTCGACCCCCTGGTACCCCGTGGCGGATTCGAACCGCCGATCTCCGCCTTGAGAGGGCGGTGTCCTGGGCCTCTAGACGAACGGGGCGTGCCGGACCAGCCGAATTATAGGGGCGGGTCGGACCCGCCCCGGAACAGCGCCGTTCCGTTCCCCCCGCCGGCAACGGCCTGCCCACCGGCGCCCGCGCCGCGCCTGCCCGCTACACCCGCTCCGGGGCCGGCATCCCCAGGCACCAGAGCGAGTCGGCGAGGGTGGCCCGGGTGGCCGCCACCAGCCGCCGCCGGAAGGCCCGTCGCCCCGGATCCTGCTCGCGCACGATCGCCTCGGTGTGCTCGTAGAAGTCGGTGAGGGTCGAGGCCAGTTCGAAGGCGTAGGTGCACAGCGTCGACGGGGAGAGCCCGGCGCCCGCCTCGGCCAGGGCGTGGCGGTAGCCGTCCAGCGCATGCAGCAGCGCCCGCTCCGCCGGCTCCAGCTCCGGCACCGCGGCCGTCCCCGGTGCCGTCTCCTCGACCTTGCGCATGATCCCGGCGGCGCGGGCATGGCTGTACATGAGGTAGATGCCGGTGTCGCCGGTCGTGCGGAGGGCCTCGTCGAAGTCGAAGGCGATCACCTGGCTGAGGGTGAACTTCTCCAGGTAGTAGCGCACCGCGCCGGCGGCGAGCAGGGTCGCGATCTCCGGGTTGGCCGCCTTCTCGCCGACCCGCTCCCGGGCCTTGTCGAGCAGGTCGTCGGCGCGCACCTCGATGCCCCGCCGCCCCGAGAACGCGTACGCGTTCCTGCCGTCCTCGACGGGGACCCCCAGGGCCTCGGCCGCGGCCGGGGAGAGGGCGACGACCTCGTAGGCGAGGTGGATCGACCGCTCCGCCTCCCGCGGGTGCCCGGTGCGCGCCAGCCCCCGCCTGACCACCTGCTGCGGGTAGGCCTGGCGGGCGTCGATCACGTTGATCACCCGCGAGGCCCGGCCGAACCCGGCGGCGGGCAGCTCCGCCCCCCCGGTGGTGGTGGTGGCGGGTGACGCGGGGTCCTCAGGGTGCCAGCGCCGGTAACGGAAGTCGCGGCCGAGCAGCCCGAACTTCCAGAGCTGGTAGGCGATGTCCTTGGCGGTGTAGGTCGCCACGCCGTCCGACTTGACCAGCACCTTGGCGTCGTCCTCGCCGGCGTCGTCCTCATCCGACGGCATCACCCAGCAGCCGGCGTGGCGCCCCTCGGTGACGTGGACGATCGCTCCGGCCTCGCGCAGCAGGTCGAATGCCTGGTTCCAGAACCCGTAGGCGATGATGTCCGACTCCCAGGTGAGCAGGTCGTAGCCGATGTCGAAGCGGTGCATGGTCGCCAGGTGGCAGTCGACCACCCGGGAGGCCAGCTCCTTCACGAAGCGGGCGGTCTCGCCATCCCCCGTCTCGATCTCCTGGAGGGTCAGGCGGCGCTGCTCGAGGAGGGCGGGGTCGGTCTCGTAGCGATGGCCGACCTCGACGTAGACCCGGGAGCAGTAACGGTCGAAGGGCTCGCCCGGGTCCTGCTCGATCCCCAGGTGGCGGAGTCCCACCGCGACGTCGGCGACCTGCACCCCGGTGTCGTCGATGTAGTTCTGGACCTCGACCTCATGCCCGAGACGGCGGAGGATCCGGGCCACGGTGTCACCGATGCAGGCGTTGCGCAGGTGCCCGACGTGGGCCGCCTTGTTGGGGTTGGTGGCGGTGTGCTCGACCAGGGTCCGGCCCCGGGGCGGCGCCTCACCGGGAAGCAGCACCGGCGTCTCGAGGTTCAACCCCAGCGCCTGCTCGATCACCGCCACCGCCCACACCCGGTCGTCCAGCCGGCAGTTGACGTAGCCGGGCGGGCTCACCGTCCAGGACGTCACGAAGTCGAGCCGCAGCGCCTCCAGCCGCTCGCGGAGCTCCCCGGCGATCTCGATCGGACGCCGCCGCAGCACCCGGGCGGCCCGGAGCGGCGCCGGGGTGGAGAAATCGCCGAACTCCGGCCGGGCCGAGCGCTCGAAGACCGCCTCGACCTCCTCCCCGACCCCGGAGGAGGCGAGAACGGCGCGGAGCGCGCGGATCAGCTCGGTGCGCACGTCGAGCATGGGCTCGGATCCTACTCGGAGCCGCCGGGGGCGCTTCTCGGCTCGGCCCGCGACCGGCTCCCCGCCCCCTCCGCGAGCGGCTCGGGGAACGTCCCGCTGCGCTGGGAGCTCCCAAATGGGACAATGCCCGGCCGATGGGCACGATCCGCCACTGCGTGGTCCCGGCCGCCGGGCTGGGCACCCGCTTCCTCCCCGCCACCAAGGTGCTCCCCAAGGAGATGCTCCCGGTGGTCGATCGCCCCGTCATCGAGTGGGCCATCGAGGAGGCCATGGCCGCCGGCGCCGCCGAGATGGTCCTGGTCATCGCCAACGGCAAGGAGCTGATCCAGTCCCACTTCAAGCGCCAGCCGGAGCTGGAGCGGGTGCTCGAGGCCCGCGGCAAGCACGCCGAGCTGAACGCCGTCCGCCACTCCCAGGAGCTGGCCCACATCCGCTACGTGCTCCAGGAGAAGCCGCTCGGACTGGGCCACGCGGTACTCTGCGCGGCCGATGTGGTGGGTGACAATCCCTTCCTGTGCATGCTCCCCGATGACCTCTCGCACGCCAAGACGCCGATCCTGGCCCAGCTCCGGCAGGCCTGGGACGAGGTCCAGGCGCCCGTGCTCGCGCTGATGCGGGTGACCGGTGACGAGATCTCCCGCTACGGCTGCGCCGCGGTCGCCGAGCGCCGGGGCCGGCTCCACCGGGTCACCGGGGTGGTGGAGAAGCCGAGGCCCGATGAGGCTCAATCAGACCTCGCCATCATGGGCCGGTACGTGCTGACCCCGGGGATCTTCGACGCGCTGCGCCGCACCCCGCCCGGGGAGGGTGGCGAGATCCAGCTCACCGACGGCATCGCCGGTCTGCTCGACGCCGGCGAGGTCTGGGGGCTGGAGTTCGAGGGCGAGCTGCTCGACGTCGGCACCCTCGACGGGTGGCTGACCACCAACGTGCGCCTGGCCCGGGAGCTGGGCCGCGCCCCCGCGCTCCAGGCGGCCCTGGCATGATGCGGATCCTCCGCCGCGAGTGGGGCGCGGTCACCTTCGTCGCCACCGTCATCATCGGGGCGATCGTGGTCGGCACCACGTTCCTCGTCGGCGCCGGCCACGGCAGCACGGCCCCCACGCCCCCTCCCTGCCCGTCCTACACGCCCTGGCAGACCCCGGTGGCCGGAGCCACGCCGACGGCGACGCCATTCGCCTTCGCCAACTGCTCGCCCCCGCCCACCAAGCCGCCGCCGAGCGTGAGCCCGTCACCGACCCCGAGCCCGACCGCGACCCCGAGCCCGTCCGCCTCCGCGTCGGCGTCTGCCTCCGCGTCCGCCTCTGCGTCGGCGTCCGCATCCGCGTCGGCATCCGCGTCCGCGTCGGCATCCGCCAAGGCCTCGGCGAGCCCGACGCCGACCCCGACCTAGCCGGCCTCCCCGAGCCCCCACGGGCGGAGCGCGCCCGTCACGAGGAGCCGAGCTGGCCCTCCAGGGTGGGGATGGGCGCGGCGGTGCACACCGAGCCCGGCTGGCCTCCGGTCACCTTGCAGATCCCGGCGGTCAGCCAGTTGGCGTTGCCGATGATCGCCTGCGCCACCTGATTGCTGGTGTCGGTCAGGGTGTTGGCGATCTGCTGCCAGGTCATCCCCTGGAGCAGCTCGGGGTTCACCCCGCTGCCGCTCAGGATGTAGCTGTTGGCGAGGTCCTGGAAGGGGATGCCGCCGGTCTGGCTCGAGTAGGGAGAGGTGTCGTAGGTGGTGACCAGGTTCTCCTCCGCGGCCGTCGGCGTCTGCAGCGGGTTGCCGCTGCGGTCCTCGCTCTCGATCGGCGCGAAGTCCAGGTACTGGCTGGAGTAGCTGGAGCCGTAGAAGGTGAAGGTGTGGGTGTTGGGGATGTCATCGGGGTTCGAGTCGGACATGGTGATGTGGAGGTTGCTGAAGGTCCCGAAGCGGCTGAGGGCGATGACCACGCTCCAGCGCTCGGCGGCGCAGTAGGGGCAGTACTCGGCGCCAAGGTAGAAGAGCTCGGGGCTGCCGTTCGGGCCGGTCAGTGCCGCCGGGCTGCCGGTCACCGGTTCGAGAGGATCGGCCACCCCCCCCGCCGCGATGGTGCTGGACACGCTGGGGCTGACCCCGGTGACCGCGGCCAGGACGGAGGCTGGCGCGAGCTGGTTGGAGCTCGACGAGGAGGTGCTCTTCGACGGCGAGGAGCTTCCCAGGACGATGAAGACGACCACGACCGCGACCACCACCACGGTGAGCCCGCCGCCCCAGGCCCAGGGGCTCTGCCACCAGGGGCGGGCCAGCGTGACCCGCTGGGCGCGGTAGCGTGACGGGGTGGTGGACGCCCTTGGAGGCGTGGATGCCCTAGGAGTCGTGGACGCCCTGGGAGTCGTGGACGCCCTGGGGGTCGCCGGCTTGGGAGCGGGCCCCGGCCGTCCCGCGGGGGTGGTCCCGCCGGATGTCGTTTCCTCGCGGCGGCGCTTGGAGAGTCGGGCCATTCCTAACCTCGGATCAATGGAGCCAGCTGGGCGAATGGTACAGGCGGACGGCCGCCGTCACCTCCGGAGCCGCCCTCACCGCGGGCCCTCCGCGGCGCGGACGCCGGACTGGAGACGCGCCAGCGCGGCCAGGAGGCAGAGGAACACCAGCACGTGGACGCTGGTGCACCACTCGCAGAGCTCGTGGAGCTGGACCAGCTCGGCCCAGATGAAGTAGAGGACCGCGATGAGGCCCAGGGCGGCCCACAGAACGTGGACGGGCCGCAGCCACGCCGGTTCGGAGAGCCCGCGCCGGGCGCACCGGATCGCGATCGCGGCCAGGGCGCCGCTGACGATGAACCAGACCATCCCGGGGACGGTGACCGGGATCGAGGTACCGGGCACGAACGAGTACTGGCTCTTCAGCACCCCCTCACAGTTGACGAACCCCCCATTGGTGCAGTAGGGCGCGACGCCCGCATAGTGCAGCGTGGTCAGGTAGACCGAGATCCCGAGCCCGATCACCCCGACCGCGAGCAGGAACCAGGCGCCCAGGCCGGCGCCCCTCGGCTGCCCCGCTGACCAGGATTCCACGGGCGCGTCCTCCCGGGTCGGGGAGGGCCGGCCGGACGCGGGAGCGAGGCTCACTACAATCAGCCGCCCGCCCCGGCGTCGGCAGGGGTGGCGGGGTCGGAGCCCAGCGCGGGCATGGGGTCGTCGGGGTCCTTCACGTCGACGTTGTCCCGCCACCAGAGGTCGACGGCTCTCTCGGTGTCGGTGCGGCTGCCGCCATTGTCGATCACCCAGGTGGCGAGGTCGCGCTTGCGATCGATGGGGAGCTGGGCTGCCAGACGCTGCCGGGCGGCCACCTCGCCGAGCCCGCCCCGCTCGCGCAGCCGCCGGAGCTGGGTGGCGGCGTCGGCGTAGACGAGCAGCACCCCGCCCGGGAAGTCGGACTGGCGGTCGCCCTCGAAGAGCAGGGGGACGTCGACGGCGATGAGCGGTGGCCCGGACGCGACCAGCGCCGCGACCCGCTCGGCGATCCGGGAGAGGATCAGGGGGTGGGTGAGCGCCTCCAGGCGGCGGCGGCTCGCCGGGTCGGCGAACACGATGTTCGCGAGCCCGGCGCGATCCAGGCGCCCGGACGGGGTGAGCAGCCCCCGACCGAAGGCGCCGACCACCGCTTCCAGGCCGGGCGTGCCCGGCTCCACCACCTCCCGCGCGATCTGGTCGGCATCGACCACGGCAGCACCGTGGACGGCCAGCATCGCCGCCACGGTGGACTTCCCGGTGGCGATGCCGCCGGTGAGGCCGATGATGCGCACCGCCGGATCATGCCTCGTGGCGCGGTCTGGCTGGCAGACCTCATCGCCGGCGCGCTGATCGCGCCGGTCCGCCCTCCGTGCCCGGGTGTCGGGGTCAGCGAATGATCGGCTCCGCGGTCGGGGCGTACGCCTGGCCCACCAGGTCGACGCGGCCCAGGGACCTGGCGAACTCCAGGCATGCCGAGCGCGTGAACCGGAGGTGCTTTCCCGGGGTGTGCCAGGCCTGCAGATGGCCCTGGGCCACCGCCCGCCGGAGCGTCGACCGCGAGACGCCGCAGAGGGCGGCCGCTTCCCCGGTCGTCAGGATCTGGTCCTCGTTCTGACCCATCGTTGTTCCTCCCTTTCCGTCAGCCCCCCGGCTGACCCCGACGACTTGACCGTGTCGGACGTTTACCAGTGTACAGGGACTTTGGCGCGCTTGTCTCGTTCCCCCTCGTTTTGGGTCCTCCCCCCACGGCCGGAGGCGCCAGAGGCTTAGGTGAGAATATCAGTGGGTCAATCGGCCCATCCGCGGTCCCAGCGCGTCATCCGGGGCCCCTGGGGACGCCCCGTATACTGGCCGAACGTGATGTGTGGCCCACCGGGGCCGGAGGACCAGCGGATGTCGGCACGGGTGCGGGATCTTGTCCATCGGCTGGTCGAGAGCGTCGGCACCGTGATCGTCGGCAAGGACGACGAGATCGAGCTGTGCGTCCTCGCCCTGCTCTGCCGCGGCCACGTCCTCATCGAGGACGTTCCCGGAGTCGGCAAGACCATGCTCGCCAAGGCCCTCGCCCGGGCCAGCGGCTGCTCCTTCGAGCGCGTGCAGTTCACCCCCGACCTGCTCCCGGGCGACGTCACCGGGGTCTCGGTCTTCGACCCCCGGACCACCGGCTTCGAGTTCCGCCGGGGCCCGGTCTTCGCCCAGGTCCTGCTCGCCGATGAGATCAACCGGGCCTCGCCGAAGACCCAGTCGGCCCTGCTCGAGGCGATGGAGGAGGACCAGGTGACGGTGGACGGCCAGACCCACCGGCTTCCCGAGCCCTTCATCGTGCTGGCCACCCAGAACCCGATCGAGCTGGGCGGCACCTTCCCGCTCCCCGAGGCGCAGGTGGACCGGTTCCTCTTCAAGGTGGACCTCGGCTACCTCCCGCTCGACGACGAGGTGGCGATGCTGGATCGCTTCCAGATGTCCTCGCCGCTCGACGACCTCCTGGCCGTGACCACGCCCGAGGAGCTGACGGAATGCCAGACCGCCTGCGCTGCCGTCTACTGCGATCCGGCGCTCAAGGAGTACTGCGTTCGCCTGGTCCAGCGGACCCGCCAGCACCCCGACGTCGCCCTCGGAGCCTCGCCCCGGGGCAGCCTCGGCCTGCTCCACTCCGCCCAGGCACGGGCCGCCGCCCAGGGCCGCGAGTTCGTCCTCCCCGACGACCTCAAGGGACTGGCGGCGGGGGTGCTCACCCATCGCGTGATCCTGACGCCGAACGCGGAGCTCCGCGGCGTGACGGCCTCGAGCGTCATCGACGAGGTCCTCGCCGCCGAGGCCGTCCCGACGGCGGCGCGGCGGCTCGCATGAGCAGCCGGGCGCCCCTTCTCGCCGTCCTCGTCGTCCTCAGCTTCTTTGCCGGCATCACCGGCGTGCGCCTCGCCTACACGCTGGCCTACGCCCTGCTCCTCCTGCTGCTGGTCGCCTGGATCTGGTCGATGGTCCTGGCCCGGCGCCTGGAGGTGCGCCGGGAACCGCCGGTGGGGGCACACATGGTGGGCGAGACGTTCACCGAGCGATTCGGCCTGCGCAACCGCAGCCCGCTGACCCTCCCCTACTGCGAGGTCCACGACCGGAGCCGGATCCCCGGCTACACGCCGGGACGCGCCTGCGCTCTCAACCCGGGCGGGTCGGTGGTCTGGAGCGCCCGCGGGGTGTTCACCCAGCGGGGCAAGATCGGGTTCGGGCCGCTGGAGGTCCGGCTCGGCGATCCCTTTGGTCTTTTCCCCAGGACCGTGCGATTCCGGGAGACCGGCACGGTGACGGTCTACCCGGCCATCCACCCGGTGGACGCGGTGCTCCGCCCGGTGTGGATGGGCGGCTTCTTCGGCGAGGCCCACCACGGCCGTGGCCTGGATGTCCCCCCGGACGTCTCCTCGGTGCGCGACCACAACCCCGACGACGGCCTCAGCCGGATCCACTGGCCCTCCACGGCCCGGGCCGGCCGGTTGATCAGCCGCCTCTACGAGACCCATCAGAGCTCCGACGTCCTGGTCGTGCTCGACCTGAGCCGGGGGTCGAACTTCGGGGAGCCTCCCGAGTCCACCCTGGAGTACGCGGTGTCCCTGGCCGCCTCGATCTGCCACGCCGCCCTGGCCCGGGGCCAGGCGGTGGGGCTGGTGACCAACGACCGGCTGAGCACCGCCATCGGGCCCGGGCGCGGCGAGGCCCAGCGGCTGCGCATCCTCGAGTTCCTGGCGGGTGCCCAGGACACCGGTCGCCGGCCGATCTCGGCCGCCATCGCAACTCACGGCAGGGGCTGGCAGGGGCGCGGCGGCCTCATCGTCGTGACCAGCGACCGCGGCCCCGACTGGGTGGAGGCCCTCGTCGAGGTGGGGGCGCGCGGGCAGCGGCACCTCGCCGTTCTCGTCGAGCCGACCAGCTTCGGGGCGTCGGGGCCGCCGATGAGGGTGGGTGCCGCCTGGCGGCTGGCCCTCGACTGGTGGATCGTCAGGCGCGGCGACGTCCTGTCCGCGCCCCATCGCACCCGCGCCGCCGGCATGTGAGCGGGCGCCGCTGGAGAGCCCCATGAACAGCTTCCGGCCAGGGCCCGCATCCGGCGCGCGCGTGAGCCAGGCCGTGGCCGCCACCCCGGCCCGGGCGGGCACCGCCCCGCGCCGTGTCGTGGCGGGGGGGGTGCCGCCGCCGGCGCGCCCCCTGGTCCGGCCCGAGGTGTTCGTCGCGGGATCCCAGCCGCTGGCGCCGGCCGGGATCGGCGCCTACGTCATCGCCCTCGCCCTCATCGTCGCCACCACCGCCGCGGTGCTCTCCGGCGGCTGGATCGGGGGCGCCCAGGCCACCGTGCTGGTCGCCGTGGTGGCGGTCGTCGAGGCCATCCTGCTGGGACGCTCCGGGGTCGGTCGGTTGGTGGCGATGGCGCTCGCCATCCCGCTCTGCGCCGCCGTCGTCGTACCGACCACGATCGGCCTCATCCCGGCCACGGTGCGCCAGGGGGGCTGGGAGCATGCCGCCGGCGAGTACATCCTGCAGGCCTTCGCGGGCCTGCTCTCCACCGGGCCCAACCCCTTCGTCCAGTGGGCCTTCATGGTCGGGCTCTCGACCATCCTCTGGCTCTGCGGCTACTGGCTGGGCTGGGTGGCATTCCGCGAGCAGCGCGGCGTCCTGGCGGTGCTGCCGGTGGTGGTGATCCTCGCGGTCAACGTCCTCAATGCTCCCTCGGTCACCAGCCGCTCCGGCCCGGGCTCGTCGATCGGGCTGGCCGAGGTCGCGGCCGTGCTCGGGGCCGTCCTGGTCGTCGGCCTGGCCCAGCTCAGCTCCCTCGCCTCGGAGTGGCGTGCCCGGCGGGTTCCCACCCTGGACGGGCTCCGGGGCCGCTTCACCGCCGCCCTGGTCGTCGCCGCCATCGGGGTGGTGGCGGCCAGCGTCCTGATCCCGCCGCTCACCTCCACCGACATCTCCGCCAACCTCTTCGGCGGGGGTCGCGGTCTCGGGAGCGGACCGGGGGGGCAGGGTCTCGCCAGGGTCGGTTTCAGCTCGGTGGTGGCGCCGGGTGCCGCGCTGGTCAACGATTCCGTCGCCGTCCTCACCTACTACACCGACCAGGGGCAGAGCGCCTACCTCGCTGCGGTCAACGACACCGTCTTCCTCGACGGGAGCTGGATCCCCGGCTTCCAGTCCGGCCAGGTCCCCTCCGAGATCGCCCAGCCCGTGGCCGCCGGGTCGATCCCCCGCGACCCGAGCGCGCTGGGCGGCTCCCGGTCCACCGCGACTGCCCACGTCAGCTACGCGCACAGCGCCGCCAACGCCACGGCGGGCGCCGGGGCGAGCCTGGGGCTGTACCCCGGCGATCCCTCCTCGACCAGCCACGCCGGTACCGCGGTCGGTCAGGTCGACCTGGTCCCCACCGCGACTTCCACCCCTTCCCCGGCCCCGTCCGGGGGCTACAAATGCGTGGGGGACACCTGCGCGGCGGGCAGCTCCATCATCGCCCCCTTCCTCACCGTCGACGAGTACAACCTCGGAAACGGCACCGTCACCAGCCTCGTGACCGCCGGCTCCACGAGCACCGCGACGGTCCCCCAGCTTGAGGCCGCCGGGATCTCCTATCCCTCCTGGGTGACCGCGGACGCCGCCCCGCTGGTCGCCAGGGGGGCCTCGGCCGCCGACGCGGCCCAGGCGAAGGCCATCCTCAAGCTGGCGCAGCAGTGGACCCAGGGGGCCACCAACCCGTACGACGAGGCGGCGGACATCGAGAGCCACCTCCGCGGCCCTGGCTTCACCTACACGCTGACCCCGCCCAGGACCCCGGCCGGGCAGTGGCCGATCGTCTACTTCCTCGACACCAGCCACCAGGGCTACTGCCAGTACTTCGCGAGCGCGATGGGCGCGATGCTGCGCAGCCTCGGGATCCCGGCCGTGCTGGTGACCGGCTACGGGCCGGGGACCGCGACCGGCCACTTCACCTCGGCCCGCCAGCCGATCTTCCAGGTGACCAGCACCGACGCTCACGCCTGGGTGGAGGCGTACTTCCCCGGCTACGGCTGGATCCCCTTCGAGCCCACCCCCACGTCCCTGTACGGTGGCTACCTCCCCTTCTCCCGCGGGGGGGTCGCGCCGACCCCGAGCGCCGGGGCCCTCCCGAGCAGGTCGGTCCAGCCCGCGCGCCCCACCCCCACGCCAGCCCCCACATCCCCCGCGGGCGGTCCGGCGAGCGGCCCCCCCCGGTGGCTGGTCGGGCTCCCCATCGGGCTGGCGGTGGTCGCGGTCCTGCTCCTGGCGGGGCTCGCATGGTGGCGGCACCCCCGATCCCTGGCCGGGGTCTGGCGCCGCCTCACCCTGGCCGCCCGGGTGTCCGGGGTCGACCGGGATGCGGCCGAGACCCGCAGCGCTTTCGCCGGCCGGCTCTCGCGGGCCCTGGGCGGAGGCGGCCCGCCCCTCCTCGGCGCCGAGCTCGGGACGGTCGCGGCGGTGAGCGGCAAGGCGGAGTTCTCCCCGGAGGGTCTCGACGACCCTGATCGCCGCCTCTGGCGGGACACCTGGGCGTCGCTCGCCCCCGCCATGACCCGGTTGCTGCGCCGCCGGCTGCTGCGCCGCCGCCCTGCGGTCTAGGCTCGACCCGTCACTCGGCGGGTGGGCAGCGCTCCGTGCCGGTGAGGGGCAGCCTCACGTGGTCTCGATGAGGCTCGTGGGGGGTAGCCCTTCGTGTGGACGAAGTCAGTCGATAGCATCCTCGCCAAGCTGCGCGGTTGCATGCCCATCACTGAGGACGTTCCCATCTACCGGACGACGAGGGGCGACAGGACCAGCACCATCTCCCCTCCGAACCCCGGAAGGAGGCCCATGCCGTGACCACTCCCCTCGACCGGGACGGCGGCCGCGTTGCCGTCATCACCGGTGCCTCCTCGGGCATCGGCGAAGCCACCGCGCGGGCACTCGCGGCCAGCGGCTTTCGCCTCGCCCTGCTCGCCCGCCGCGCCGACCGCATCCAAGCCCTCGCCGACGAGATCGGCGGCCGCGCGATCGCCATCCGGGCCGACGTCACCGACCGCGCCTCCCTCGTGGCTGCGGCCGAACGCGTGAAGGCCGAGCTTGGCGGCACCGACGTTCTCGTCAACAACGCCGGCATCATGCTGCTCGCCCCCTTCACCCCCGACCGCCACGACGACCACCTCCGCATGGTCGAGACCAACCTGATCGGTGCGATGAACGCCACCGAGGCGTTCCTCGACCAGCTCCGCGACGGCGGAGGCGACCTCGTCAACCTGTCCTCGGTCGCCGGTCGGACCGCCCGGCCGGGCAACGCCGTCTACGCCGCCACCAAGTGGGGCATCAACGGCTGGTCGGAGTCCCTGCGCCAGGAGCTCCAACCCGACGTCCGGGTCATGGTCATCGAGCCCGGCGCGGTGGCCACCGAGCTGACCGATCACATCACCCATCCCGACGCCAAGCAGGCAGCGGAGCACATGTACGAGCGGCTGGCCATCACCGCCGACGACATCGCCGAGATCATCACCTTCGCCGTCACCCGACCACGTCGCATGACTCTCAACGAGATCCTGGTGCGCCCGACCGCGCAGCCGTGACCCGACCGACTCGCAATCCGTCGTCCGAGCGACAGCCTCCCGAGCCGCCTGCCTCGCCACCGCCACCGAGGAGCACGAACATGCCAACAGAGCCCACCCGAGCCCAGCAGCTGATCGGCGACTTCGCCCCGAAGATGGTCTCGCTCACCGACGACGTGCTCTTCGGCGACATCTGGGAGCGGCCAGGGCTGTCCAAGCGCGACCGCAGCCTCATCACGGTCGCCACCCTCGTCGCCCTCTACCGCACCGACCAGATGGCGTCCCACATGAAGCGGGCAATCGACAACGGCCTCACCGTCGAGGAGCTTGTCGAGGCGATCACCCACATCGCCTTCTACGCCGGCTGGCCCAACGCCATGACGGCCATCACCACCGCCAGGAAGCTGTTCGAGCAGACCAGCTGATTCCTGCAGTCGTCGGCTAGCTGCCCTGCTCGACCGGGGTCGCCTCGGGTTAGCCCATGGACGAGGCAGGGTCCCGGCAACGCTGTTTCACGGCGTGGGGACAACGCCGGAGTGCAGCTGGGTCCAGCTTGGCCATCGCCCAGGGTGTGTGCGAGATGCCATGTCAGTTGACCGGCGGCGGGCCTCGTCACGGGACCGTCGGCACTCGCCAGCAGGGGGCCCCGGACCGCGCATCGGGCGTTGGGATCAGCGCCCGCCGCCGGCCCTACGCGCTCAGATCCAGGGTCAGCAGGTCGTGGGCGACCAGCGCCCCCGGGATCGAGACGCGACCGGAGAGGTGATTGAGGACGAATCGGACTCTCGGATGCTCGTGGAGCAGCGCCGCCACCTCGCCCCGCCAGAGGTGGCCGCCCTCCACCGGACCGTCCACCCCCGAGCACTCGCAGACCAGCACGTCCACCTCCCCGGCGAGCCGGCGCAGCCCGGCGCAGAGTGTGGTGTCGCCCGTGAAGCCGACCCGCAGCCCGCCCCGGGTCACCGAGTATGCGAGGGAGGGGCAGGTGCTGTGCACCACGGAATGGCTGCGCACCCGACCGCCCCCGATCTCGACGTCGCTGCCGTCCTGGAGGACCACGTAGCGCGGTGCCACCACCTCCTCGACCCGGCGCTGGGTGGAGCCCCCGAAGCCGGCGACGGTGAGCCGGCGGACCAGCTCGCGGGTCCCGACCGGGCCGGCGATGGCGAGCCGCCCGGGCTCCGGCGGTTGGTCGGCGTGGGCGAGCGCGCCGAGGAGGAGCGGCAGCATCCCGATGTGGTCCATGTGGAAGTGGGTGAGCAGCACCAGCTCGATGTCTTGGACGCACAGCCCGAGCCGGGGGAGCAGGACGTGGGGCGGTGCGCCGACGTCGACCATCACGCGCTCATCCAGGACCGCCGAGGCATTGAACCCGCAGCCGCTGAAGGCGCTGCCGCTGCCGAGGATGGAGAGCCGCACCGACACGTCCCAAGCCTACCCGGAGCCGGGCGGTGCGGCGCGCCTGACGCGGCGGGTCCGGGCGGCGGGGCCGGCGCGGCATGGGCCGGTGCGGCGTGGGAGGCGGCCTCGGCGCCGGCGGCAGCAGGGTGGAGGTCGCTGGTCAGTCGACCTCGAAGCCCCAGTCGAGCAGCCGCGTCTCCTGCGCCGGCGCATTGCCGGCGTGGAGCAGCACCGCCAGCAGCCGGTGCCCACCGTGCACCGCCATGCCGACCAGGCAGTAGCCGGCGTTGCCGGTCCAGCCCGGCTTGATGCCCACCGCGGCGGGGTCGTCCTCGAGCAGCTCGTCGAGGTTCTGGAGCTGGAAGGCGGGGTGGTCCGGGGTCGCGGGAAGGTCGATGGTTCGCGTGTCGACGATCTGGTCGAAGAGGGGATACCGGTCGTACGTGAAGGTGGCGATCACCGCCAGGTCGTAGGCGGACGTGTGGAGATCCGGGTCGTCGAGCCCGGAGGTGTTGGCGAAGTGCGAAGAGCGCAGGCCGAGGGCGGCGACCTGGGCGTTCATCGCAGCCACGAACCGGGCCTCGCCCACGGTGTCGACGGCGATCGCCGAGGCCGCGTCGTCACCGCTCGGCAGGAGCATCCCCTCGAGCAGCTCCTGGACGGTCAGGACCTCGCGGGCCTGGAGGCCCATGACGCTGTCGTCGCCGGCCTGGAAGAGCGCGGCCCGGGTGATGGTCACCTCCTGGTCGGGGCTGAAGTTCTCGAGCGCCACCAGCGAGGTGAGCACCTTGGTCGTGCTCGCCGGCGGCAACGCCACGTGGGGCCGGAGCTCCCAGAGGATCTCGCCGGTGTCCATGTCCACCAGGATGCCGGCCCTGGCCGCGATCGGCGGAGCCCCCCGCGACATCGCCGGGGGCTTCCAGAAGTCGATGCTGCCGGTGCTCACCGTCATGTCGAACCACGGCTGCGCCCCCGGCGTCGGGCTGGGGATCGGCGTGGCCGTGGCCGCGCCGGGGGCGGACACCGCGGCGTCGCCCCCCCCTGCCGGGGCGGCGAGGGCGGTCGAGCCCGCGACGGCGCCGGCGGCTGCCGCCGCCATGAGCAGGAGGGTGATGCGGAGCGGATGCGGCGCCATCGGGGGACCGCCCGCATCGTAGTCCCGTCCGCGGCGCAGGCCCTGTCCCCATCGCCGTCCGCGGCCAGGTCGCCGCCCCCGCCCAGACCGGGCGTCCCGCCGTCGCCGCGGCGGTTGGCCCCGGAGACGGCGTGGTATCCAGATGACATGCGCCTCGATCGATTCACCGAGCGTTCCCAGGAGGCCCTCCAGGCCGCCCAGACCGCGGCCACCAGCCTCCAGCACCCCACCGTCGAACCCGAGCACCTCCTGCTCGCGCTGCTGCACCAGGACGAGGGGCTGATCCCCGCCCTGCTGCGCCGCCTCGAGGTGCAGCCCGAGACCCTGGCGGCGCGTCTACAGTCGCTGCTCGACTCCCGGCCCAAGCAGATCGGCGTCGCCGAGCCGCCCGTCGGCAGCGCGCTCCGTGCCGTGCTCATGGCCGCCTTCGAGGAGATGGCCCGGCTCAAGGACGAGTACGTCTCCACCGAGCACCTCCTGCTCGCCATCGCCCGCCAGCCCCAGGGCGAGGCGGCGCGGCTGCTCCAGCAGGCGGGGGTCACCCCCGAGAAGGTCTACTCGACCCTGGAGGCGGTACGCGGCTCGCAGCGGGTGACCGACCCCAACCCTGAGGCCAAGTACGACGCCCTCGACAAGTACGGGCGGGACCTCACCGACGCCGCCCGGCGGGGCAAGCTGGACCCGGTGATCGGCCGTGACGGCGAGATCCGCCGGGTCATCCAGGTGCTCTCACGAAGGACCAAGAACAACCCCGTCCTCATCGGCGAGCCCGGGGTCGGCAAGACGGCCATCGCCGAGGGCCTGGCCCAGCGGATCGCCGCCGGCGACGTCCCCGAGGGCTTGAAGGACCGCCGGCTGGTGGCCCTCGACCTGGGCGCCATGGTGGCGGGGTCCAAGTACCGCGGTGAGTTCGAGGACCGCATGAAGGCCGTGCTCAAGGAGGTGACCTCCTCGGACGGCCGGGTGGTCCTCTTCATCGACGAGCTGCACACCCTGGTCGGCGCCGGTGCCGCCGAGGGTGCCATGGACGCGGGCAACATGCTCAAGCCCGCGCTCGCCCGCGGCGAGCTGCGCTGCATCGGCGCGACCACCCTCGACGAGTACCGCAAGCACATCGAGAAGGACGCGGCCCTGGAGCGGCGCTTTCAGCCGGTGATGGTCGACCAGCCCTCGGTCGCCGACACCATCTCCATCCTCCGCGGGCTCAAGGAGCGCTACGAGGTCCACCACGGGGTGCGCATCACCGACTCCGCGATCGTGGCCGCCGCGACCCTCTCGCAGCGCTACATCACCGACCGCTTCCTCCCCGACAAGGCCATCGATCTCATCGACGAGGCGGCGTCCCGGCTGCGCATCGAGATCGACTCGCTGCCCACCGAGCTCGACGTGGTGGAGCGGGAGATCCGCCAGCTCGAGATCGAGCGCGAGGCGCTCAAGAAGGAGTCCGACGCCCCGTCCCGGGAGCGGCTGGCCGCCCTGGAGAAGGAGCTGGCCGACCTCCAGGAGCGGGCCCGCGGGCTGCGCGCGCGCTGGGACCAGGAGAAGGGGGCGATGAACGCGATCCGCGACATCAAGGAGCGGATCGAGGCGGTGAAGCACGACGCCGAGCGCGCCGAGCGGGCCGCCGACTTCGGCCGGGCCGCCGAGCTCCGCTACGGCCAGCTCGCCGACCTGCAGCGGGCGCTCAGCGCCGAGGAGGCGCGGCTCGGCGAGGTGCGCGGCGATCATCCCCTGCTCAAGGAGGAGGTCGACGCCGATGATATTGCCGAGGTTGTCGCCAACTGGACGGGCGTGCCGGTGACCCGGATGATGGAGGGCGAGGTCCAGAAGCTCATCCACATCGAGGAGCGCCTTCACGACCGGGTGGTCGGCCAGGACGACGCCATCAGCGCCGTCGCCAACGCGGTGCGGCGGGGACGGGCCGGGCTCGCCGATCCCAACCGCCCCATCGGTTCGTTCATCTTCCTGGGCCCCACCGGGGTGGGGAAGACCGAGCTGGCCCGGGCGCTCGCCCAGTTCCTCTTCGACGACGAGCAGGCCATGGTCCGCCTCGACATGTCGGAATACATGGAGAAGCACACCGTCTCCCGCCTGGTCGGCGCGCCGCCGGGCTACGTCGGCTACGAGGAGGGCGGCCAGCTCACCGAGGCGGTGCGCCGCCGGCCGTACTGCGTGCTCCTCCTCGACGAGATCGAGAAGGCGCATCCCGACGTCTTCAACATCCTGCTCCAGCTGCTCGAGGACGGCCGGCTCACCGACGGTCAGGGGCGGACCGTCGACTTCAAGAACGCGGTCGTGATCATGACCAGCAACCTCGGCTCCGACCTGATCGCCGAGCTGCCCCGCGACGCCTCCGGCGCCGCCCTGGAGAGGGTGCGCGAGCAGGTGATGGCGCTGCTGCGCCAGCAGTTCCGCCCTGAGTTCCTCAACCGGGTGGACGAGGTCATCCTGTTCTCCCGGCTCGACGAGGCCCAGCTCCGCCAGATCGTGCTGATCCAGCTCCGCGGCCTCAGCGACCGCCTGGCGGCGCGCAAGCTCGAGCTGCACGTCTCGCCGGCGGCGGTGGATCTGCTGGCGGCCGAGGGCTACGACCCCACCTACGGCGCCCGGCCGCTCAAGCGGGTGATCCAGCACCGCCTCCAGGACCCGATCGCCATGGGCATCCTCGAGGGCCGGTACGCGGACGGCGACACGGTGGAGGTGGACGTCGCGGGCGGCGGGCTGACCATCGACCGGGCGGCCGCGTCCCGTGAGGCCGCGCCCCGCGAGGCGGCGCCCACCACCGGTTGACGGGCGCCGGCCACCGGCGTCGCCGCTGAGCTGCGAGCTCACGCCTCCTGGTGGTGCCGGAGGGAGGAGCCTCCACTCCTCAGGCCGGAGCCTCAGCGGGCCCAGGGCCGCCGGGGTCGGGCGTCGGGGACGCGCCGGTGCCCTCATCACCGGCCTCCTCCTCGACGGGGGTGAGCAGCTCGCGGACGCGGTCGCGGAGAGAGAGCTTGTCGTTCCTCCCTCGCCGTGGCGCCGGCGGGCGGCGAACCATTCCCGGAGGCCGATCGAGACGCCGCCGAAGAGCACGAGCAGGACCAGTGACGTCACCAGCGGGGCGTGGCTGCGGCCGGCGGCGATCGACGGGGTGCCCCCGGCGGCGTGGGGAACGCTGAGGGTGGTGAGCCCCTGGGACCCCGGTCGAACTCGGCGATGTCACCGTCAGCGAGGGGGAACCAGAGGTCGCCGTCCGGGGCCACGGTCAGGCACTGGTTGGAGCCGTCCGCGACCTGGACGGTCCTGGCCAGGACCAGGGTCTGGACGGGTCCGGCGGCGGTCACGTGGATGAGCCGCGATGGGTATCCCGTTCCGCTCGCCAGGACCCAGTCGCTGCCGTCGGGCGTGCTCGCGAGGCAGCTGGCATCCAGCCAGGACGGTCCCAGGGGCACCTTCGTGTAGGAGAGCTGACCCCCCGTGCCGGCACGGGCGCGGGCGTGGCGAATCCCGTTGCCGCGACCACCGTCACGGCGGCACCGCCCATCAGGGCTGCAGCCATCCCCGCGATGACGACCCGTCCGGCCAGGTGCCTCGGTCCGCCCGTCATGGCCCGTCCCCGATCGTGGAACCCGGTGCCCTCCAGTCTACGGGAGGGGGCTCAGGCGTCCTCCACGCGATGACGGCGGTCCTTCCACGGGATCAGCGGTTGCCGGGAACATCTGGGTGCGGGTCGGTGTGGACCAGTGCCCGCGCCGACGGTCAGGCCGTCGAGGGCGGGTCGGGAGCGCGCGCCTGAGCCGGAACGGCCGCGACCGGAGGGCGAGATCCGCCTTCGGTGCCAGCTCCATCTCCCGAGGACTGGGGGGCGCCCGGGAGCCACCTCCACTGCGGGTCCGTCTCCGATGCGGGGAGATCCTCGGGCGTCAGCGTGCGGGGTGAGCGAAGTTCGAGGGGCACGGGCGGGAGCACCACCATCCCCTCGTCGGTGCGGATCAGCCGCCAGCCGCCCTCATGGACCTTCCAGTGATGGGCGCGGCAGATGGTGACGAGGTTGTCCAGGTCGGTGGAGCCTCCCCGGGCCCAATGGGTGAGGTGGTGGGCCTGGCTCCATGACGCCGGCCGGTCGCAGCCCGGCCAGACGCACCCTCCGTCGCGGGCCTTGAGCGCTCTGCGCGTCGCCGCCGCGGGTACCCGCCGGGCGCGGCCGACGTCAAGGACCGCCGAGTCGGAGTCGAAGACCACCCGCGCGACGGAGGCATCGCAGCCCAGCCGGCGCACGGTCTCGGCGGCGATCGGACCGCCCCACTCCAGCTCCCCAGCGGGTGAGCCATCCCGGCCCTGGAGGGTGTCCAGGGTGGCGGTGACCTGGAGATGGGGACGCTGGCCGGTGGTGTGGCTGGGCACCCCGGTGTCCAGGACGTGCCCGGCCAGTTCGACCAGTGCGTCCGCGAGTCGACGGTCACGATGGCGCAGGTCCTCGTCACCGCTCCTCGCGGCCAGGGGCTCCAGCGCCGTGCGCAGCGTGGCACCACCCTCGCAGTCCAGGAAGCCGCGGAGGAAGAGAGCACCCCCGGCGGAGGTCTCGAGCTCCAGGAAGCGGGCCTCCACCTGGTCGACCTGGTCGGCGAGGAAGCGCCTTTGGTCGGCGGCGTGGCGAGCGTGCTCACAGTCATGGCGGAACTTCCCGACCGAGTGCGCCTTCGCCTTGGCCAGCAGGACCCCCTCCTCGAAGCTGGCGGCCGACCCCGGGGCGGTGATCGCCCCGGCGGTCTGTGCAAGCAGAGCGAGGTGACCGAATCCGATTTGGCCGGCGAGGAGGGCGTGGTTGCTTTCGGGGAGGAGTGCCGCCTGCACGCCCACCTGCCAGGCGTTGACCGCCGCGGTTGTGGTGGTCCGGCACTCGTGCTTGACCCATTGGATGGGGCTGACGTGGCCCTGCCACTCGAGCTCGTCGCAGCTCGACAGCGCCGCCGTGTCCCGGGCGAACTCGACCTCGAGGACGTCTATGAGGTGGCGAAGCCGGAGCATCCGGTCGCGGAGAACCTCCGGCGGGCACCCCTTTCGACGTCGCGCCCGGAAGCGCGCGACGGCGCTCTCGACGGTGGCGAGGTCAACCGCCCTGGCTGTGATGTCGTCGCCGCCGTCACACATGTCCGTAGTATAGCGAACGGATGTACGTTCGGCAAGCGCCGGTCCCCGGAACGACGGACACACCTCCCGTCCCGGCGTGGCAACGGCTGGCGCTTGGCGCGATGCTCAGGAGAGCCGGACCGCGTCACCGACCCGGACCAGCCCGGAGAGCCGGTCGTCGCATTCCAGGCCGGGGCGGATGCGGAGAAGCAGGTCGTCGCCGTCGCTGACCATCTCGGAGCCGAGCTCCGCCGCCAGGTAGGCGGCAATCCGGGGATCGAGCCCGCCCAGCGCAGACAGGCGCGGCACCGCCATCCTCAGATCGAAGGCCGGCGCCAGGCTGGCCATGCGCTGGTTCCAGATCCCCCCGGGCACGCGGGGCAGGGCGGAGCCCAGCCCCGCTGCGAGCAGCGACGCGAGCGCGAAGACGCGCGCCTGGAGCATCGCGGGCATTGCCTCCCACAGGGCTCGCTCATGGGCGATGCCGTCGAGGACGTCCCGGGCTCGATCGACCACGCCGTCCGGAGGGATGGCGACCCAGGCTCGCACCCTGGCCACCCGGGCGGTCCAGCCGTCGTGACTCACCACTGTGCCGGGTGAGCGGCTGGCAGCCTCGAGGCAGCTGGCCAGCCTTGACCCAGGTTCGACCGTGTCACCGGGGAGGCATCCCGCCTCCTCGTCCCACGTGCGCGTCGCCTTCAGCACACGATGATCGCGGATCGCCGCCAGCGGTAGGGCCAGATCATGCAGGCCGAGCTCGAAGGTGGCTGCCACCGTGCCATCACCGCGCTCGGCGGGCGGGTAGACGGCGCCCCCTAGGGTGTCTGCGGCGATGCGACAGAATCCGAGGCCCCAGCGTTGCCGGTCCCGGTGGCTGCGTGAGGTGGTCAGCGCTCGGTGTCCGGCGATTCCCGGCCAGACCACATGGAAGGCGCTCTCATCCTGCACCAGCGTCACCGAGGTGGTCCGGGTGTGGCGCTCGGCGTTCACGGCAAGCTGGATCAGGGCGAGCGCGACGACCTCAGGTGCCTGGACGGGAAAGGTGGGACGCCCCTCGACCCGAACCTCGAGAGCGGTCCGCGCGGTGATGCCGGCCAGGGCCAGGTCGATGACATCGTGCGAGGTTTCAACGCTGGTCACCCGCCGGCCGACCACCAGCCGCAGGGATGACGCCAGCATGGCGATCCTTCGGCGCTGTAGGCCGTCAAACACAGCGGCGGCAGCCTCCAGGGCGTCGAGGAGACGGTCTAGAAGGGCGGCCGACGCCGCGTCGGCGGATGCCGACGCCACCGCCAGGCGCGTCCCGCGGAGGGCGAATAGGACGGTGCCTGGCCCGGCGCCCTGCCACTCCGGGGTGGCGGCGATGACCTCGTCGTCTCGGTCGAGGAGGGCCGCGGGGAGGGGTAGCTCGCGGATCTCGGCGATGGTCAGGTTCATGGCTGTTTCGGGCCCCGCGGTAAAGCCGAGCCGATCTCTGCGACCGCCAGCCGGTAACGGCGGTTGCCGTGGCTGACCACGCTGGCCGGCGAGCCGTGCCCCTCCAGCCAATTGCCGAAACGACGGACCGCCCGGGTGGCCGTATCGGAGTGGAAGGTGACGATCTCCGGGTGACGGATGACCAGGCGGACCGCCTCGCGGTGGTGGTACTGATCCTGACTGGGAACGTGAACCACCAGGGTGCCGTCCTGAATTCGCAGATCGGCGACGGGGTGGTCGAGCATGCGATCGAGCCGCTCCATAAGGGAGCCGTCCCCCTCCCGTTTGTCGTGGAGCCAAGCCCGGGGGTGGGCGCGCTGGATCTCGCTGCGGACTCGGAAGGAGTCCACGTTGGCGCTGTAGACGATCACCAGACACTCAGGCACGTCCTGGGCGAGCACGCAGAGCGCGTCGGTGCTGCTGGAGGACTGGTCGGGGGCCATGGTCAGATCCCAGTCGACGATCGCGACCAAAGGCGGGATCGGCGTCGCACCACGCCTGACCGCGCTGATCGCGCGGCTCGCGCTCCGGAAGGCCAGAGGATGGAAACCCCTGGCGGCGAAGTGGCGGCGGAGCTCCTCCAGTTTCTCGACGTCGTCCTCGAGAAGGAGGGCCTCGGCGTTGGCCTTCATCGGAGTGACACCAGCCCGGTCGCGGGGTCCCGTCGCGGCCGCAGCGGGATGTCGTGGGCGGCGAGAGCGCGGCCCGCCGAGCGGAAGGCTGCCAGGGGCAGGTCGAATCCGGCAGGGTGAGCGGAGACGAGGGCCTGCAGTTCGGCACTGCTCGTGATTCGGCCGCCGGGGAGGTGGACGCCGGCACCCACCGCCAGCCGCATTCCCGCGACCTCCCGGCCGAGGGCCTGTTCGACGGCATCAGCCAGCACTGAGAACCGCGAGTAGCCGCGGCCGTGGGCCGGCAACCCGGGCGGCATCGGTCCGAGCCAGCAGACGATGATCGGGTAGCGGATCAGTGCCGGGGTGACCTCGGGAGGAGGCTCCGGAACCGCGCCGATCACCATCCAGGGCCACGGACGGCAGGACGCCAACATGGCCGGCGCCTCCTCCGGCCGGGCATCCTTCACCACGACCCGGGCGCGATCCAGTCGCTCCCGGAGCCCCACGGCCAGTTCGCCGTCTGGGGCAAGGACGATCAGGGCACGATCACGCTCTGGCGCCAGGACCCCCAGGGTCACGGTCCCGGCCGTCACCGCAGCACCTCCTCTCGCTCGCTTTCGGGGTATCACCGTCGGGCGCCGATGCGGGCCGAGATGATAGGTGATGCGATACCCCTGCGGCGTTCGGTACTATCCGGTCTCCTCCGTTGTCGTGGGAAGGGAAGGGTTGAACCGGCGTCGGGTGGTCGCGGCCATCTTCTTCAGCGTGGTCATCATCGCCGTCCTCGGCGTCATCGTCGGCGCCGAGATCGTGAGCGGCGGCCAGACCGAGAGCGTGCTGCGTCTGCGCACCAGCGTCCAGCGCGGCGCCGTCTTCTCGGCGGGGGACGTCGACGTGGTGCCGCTCAGGGTCGCTCCTGGCGATCTCAACTACGAGGCTCCGGGCGCGGTGCCCCCGGGAAGCCGTTACGCCGTCTCCCTGCAGGCGGGCGACGTGCTCCGCCCCGATGACCTGGAGCCGGCGGGGGCCCAGATCGAGATCAGCTTGTCGATCACCAACCCACCGCCGATGCAGGCCGGACAGTCGATCGACGTCTTCGCCGCCCTGAACCAGAGCCAGGTGCTCATCGGTCATGCGATTCCCGTGGTCGACGTCAACGGAGGCCAGCTCACCGTGCTGGTGAGCAGCCAGGACGAGCTCGCGTGGGTCGAGATCGACGCCTCCGGCACCGTGCTCCACGCAGTGGTTTCGGTGACCAGCGGCCCGGCCGGGCTCCCACCGAGCGACGTCGAACAGGCCATCTGCCAGCTCGCCCCCACCGAGTGCGTCTCGCTGGGCGGCGCGCCGTCCTCTGATCTGTCCACACCGTCGAGTTCCCCCACTCCGGTTCGGGCGCCGAGCCCGACGCCGTCGCCATCGCCATGAGCCTCCTGATCGGTGTCTGCACCACCAGGGCGGGGCAGACGTCGACCTACTGGGCCACGACGCTCGCGTGGAGCCTGGCGGGGAAGCGAACTGTGACCCTGGTCGACTGCGACATGGAGGGGGGAACGATCGCCGACCTCCTCTACCTCCCCATCGCCGATCGGAGCCTTGGCAACTGCTTCGGCGACAGGCCGGCCCGCGCCGCGGAGGTGGAGGATCAGGCGGTTGTCGTTCCCCAGCGTTCCAATCTTCGGGTGATCCCCGGTCTCCGAAGCAGCTACGGGTACGAGATCTCCGATTGCCTGCGCCGGGTCGGTCCGGCCATGTCAGCTCTCAGTTCGGAGGTGGTCATCGCCGACCTCGGTCACCCGCTCGCGCACCCCGGCCTTCGTTCACCCCGGACCAGCGCCGAGGCGGTTTCCTCCAGCTTCCATCGCGTCTTCGTGGTCATCCGGGACGAGCCAGCGCTGGTGGCCCGCAGCATCAACGTGCTGCGAGCAGCCCGGCCTGCCCACGGTGAGCTGGTGATCTGCCACCAGCGCTCGCGTGCGCACTTCCGCAGCATCGTCGAGACGATCGAACGAGAACTTCCCGAGCTACCGATCCGCGACGGCTGGCGCTGGGACGAGGCGGCAGCCAGCCGGATGGGAGATAGCGGAGTTCCCATGCCCATGGAAGGTGTCGCCCAGGAGTTGAGTCTGTGAGCGCGTACACGGCCCCGCGGCTCGCAGACCACGCTCCGCCCGCCGACGGGGTGGTGGTCCGAGAGTGGCCGAGCATCCCGCCCGAGGACCGGGAGATCGCTCAGATCATCGCGGCCAAGGTCACCCAGATGCGTGGCACCGAGCCTCCGTCCGTTCTGCACGAGGAGCGGTTGCAGGAGGACGTCGAGAGCGTGGTCAGGCGGGCGGTCGAAGCGCCGCAGGCAAGCGGCCTGCCCCTGCCCGTCGTCGCGGGCCTGGCCGGTGATCCCGAGTACCGGACGGCGACCGTCTACAACGCAATGATGCTGTCCTCGCACCTGTGGCCGCTCTCGCTGCTGGTCTACGGTGCCGACCTGGAGAACATTGCCTGCCTCAGCCATGACTACTGGATGGTCTCAACCGTCGGGCGCAAGGCCGTGCTCAAGGGCAACTCACCCTTCCAGACCGACGAGGATGTGATTGAGTACTTCCGGCGGGTTCTTCGGCTCCGCGGCGTGACCGGGGACCAGACCATCACCGATGCGATGCCGATCGCCGAGGCCAACATCGGCTCCGTCGTGAGGGTCGTGGTGGCCAAGCGCCCCGCAGTCTCGGGAGTGTCCAATGTCAAGGCATCGGTGAGGATTCCGGCCCGGACCCGGGTTCGTGACCTGTCCGACTACGTCCACCATCAGGTCATGCCCGAGCCGATGGCCACCTTCATTGAGGCGCTGGTACGTGCCCGAGCCAACATCCTCATCGCCGGAGGGACCGGCACCGGAAAGACGACCCTGATGCGAGTCCTCTGTGGACTGGTCTCTCCCGCTGACCATCTGGTGGTTGTGGAGGACGGCGCCGAGCTTCACCTCGACCAAGATCGAGGCGACGGTGAGCCCTGGCATGGCCTGACGACGGCGGTCTCCACCATCCCCTCCATCCGCGCCGACACGGAAGCCCGCCAGATGACCATGTTCGGCCTCGTGCGCCACGCCCTGCGCTTCCAGCCCGACCGCTTGATCCTCGGGGAGTCGCGGGGCGAGGAGATGGCGGCGGTGTGCAAGGCGTTGATGACCGGCCACGACGGTTCGATGACCACCATCCATGCCGAGGACGCCGAGCTGGCCCTCGATCAGGCCGTTCAGTACGTGATGGAGAACCCGCGCTTCGCCGGGAACGAGAGGATGGCGAGGCGAATCGTCGAGCAGGCGATCCATGTCGTCATCCACCTCGCCAACCAGGAGGGCCGCCGCCGGATCACGGGCATCCTGGCTGTGGAACGGGGCGGCAACAACAAGTGGATCTACCGCCAAGCCACCTTTGGCGGCTGGGAGAGGATGACCGACCTGATCGGCAACCTCTCCCGGATGGCGCCTCGACTTCGGCCTCATCTCTGGAACGACGAGGTGCCACCCTTGTGACCGCGCTGGCGATGGTCACTGAGCTCCCGGTCCTCCTGGTGGTCGGTGTGATCATCGCCCTCGCTTCGGCCTCCGCTGCCTGCGCAGCCATCCTTGACGTCGACCTCAGACGGCTGAGCCCCCCTCGGGACCGTCGGATCGCCCTTCTGGAGCGAGAGAAGGACATCGCCGCCGGGCTGGCCTGGCCGTGGCAACGGTGGGTCATCCTCCGTCTTGCCGTCATCGCAGTTGGCTTCGGGGTGGCGTGGTTCACCGGCGTGGCGCTCCTCTGGGTCATCGGACCGATCGCTGGAGCGGTGGGCTTCCGTTTCGCCCTCGCTGGTCGCGCTGCCAACCGGCGCCTGAGGATGGAGCGGGCGTTCCTCAGCCAGCTCCGCGACCTCAGGGATCGGATGGCAGTCTCCAACCAGTCGCTCGACACCGCGCTCCTCGAACTGGGTCGCAATGCCGGCACGGATCTCAGCTATGTCCTCGCCCCTCTCGCTCGAGGGGGATCCACCATCGCGAACATCGTCGAGATGGGCATCCGGGCACGTTCTCCGATCGTCGAGCAGGCGGCTGCGGTGCTGATCTGGGCACGCAGCCGCAGCTCGGACTTCCTGATCGAGACGATCGACAACGTTCTCATTCCGGTCGGCGAGGCTCAGCTGGCCATCCAGGAGGAGAGCATGGTCACGCTCGCTCAACAGCGCGCCGTGACCTTCGCGATGTCGGCACTCATCGGTGCGATGCTGGCCATAGCCCTGAGCGTTGACACACTGCGCGCCTACTACCAATCACTCGGCGGTCAGGTGGTCCTGATCATCGTCGTGCTCCTCTTCGCCGCTCTGGTCGTATTCCTGGGTCTCATCGTGCGCCCGCAAAGCTGGACTCGGTGGAACCTTCAGCGCCTTGCCGACGAGCAGGAGAAGCTCGGTGGCTGAGGTGGAGCGGATCGTCCCCTTCGCGCTCATCGCGCTTCTGACGGTTGGCGTCTGGGCGCTCGGACTCGCGCGTCTCGACGTCTTCACGCCGGACGACGCACGGGCCTGGCGCCGCCTCGCCGCGCTGCGAGGCTATGCGACCCCAGCCAGCCGCCTGGAGAGGGCGGCGGCACGGGTGCCGCTACTGCGGCGGCTACAGGACGAGCTCGACCTTCATCGCCAGCTCGCCATTGCCGGCTGGTCGGAGACTCCGTCCGGCTTCCTGCTCCGTGCGTTCTTCGTATCGCTCTGCGCGGCGGCCGTCTTCCTGCTGTTGCTTGGGGTGGGCCTGCTGGAAGACGGTGTGTGGCCCCTTCCGCCGGCCGTCGCCCTCCTGGTAGCTGTGCTGGCCTTCGCGCTGAACATCTCCTGGCTCAGGGCCAGCGCCAGGCGCCGCCAGGAGCAGGCCGGCCGGGCCCTCGGCGACATGATGATGCTGGTGGCGATCATGACCGATGGACGCGGGCTTCAGCTGGATGACGCGGTTCGGATACTTTCTCGCTGCGTCGACCATCAGTCCCTGCAGTCGATCGTCGATGGGAGAGGTTGGCAGCGACTGGTGCGCGAGCCCCATCAGACAACCATCGAGCTCTATCGGCTGATCGCGGTACGGTACGGGATCCCTCTCTTCGGTGTGGTCGCGGATGCGGCGGCGAATGCCAACGTTGGCATGGGTGAACGCGAGACCTACGCCCGCGTCGCGAGTTCAGCGTACCAGCACCGGCTGGCGGAGGCTCGCTTCCGGGCGGCTCGGGCGAAGACGCTGGTCACAATCCCGGTAGCGATGATGCTCATCCCCCTGCTCCTGCTCATCGGGGCGCCCATCTTCGCCACCATCAGCGGCGGGCTTGGTCTTGGCTGACCGTCGCCGCGATGCCGCGGAGGCGCTGTGGGGCCTCGGCGTGGCCGGGATCGTCTTGGCCGCGTCCGTGGTCACCCTCGGTATTCCCGACTTTGGAAGGGCAGGCGCGTTCCTGAGCGGGGCGTACCCCTCGGTGTCGTCCGCCATCGCTCTCCTTTCGCTGCTCTGCTATGCGGTGGTGCTCGCTGCAGTCGTGCTTGGCGTGGTGAGAGGGCTGCGGCTGGCGACCGCAGGGCGGCGCACAAGTCGGACGGTGTGCTCCATCGTTTTCGTGCTGGCCGGCATGATCCTGCTCAGCCTGAGCATCGTCAACCGCGTCGACCCCGGCGGCGGGATCTGCTGCGGTGGCGGCTCCCAGCAGGTTCGGGAGGCGGCTTCGCTTGCTCGCTGACCCTGAACAGAGCGGCTGTGCATTCATAGTTCTCCTCGACGACGACGCCGACGCCCTGGCTCTGTCTCGACTCCTGGAACGGACGTGCCGGCAGCAGGAGGGGGTCCCGGCTCTCTTCAAGGTTCCCGCTGTCCGCGGTCTGGCGTTCTTCGCCGACGCGGCCTTGCAGCGCGAGCTCGATGCCTGGTGGTCGCAAGAGGTGCCCCGCTCGGCCCACCCGGTCTATCTCGTCATGGACGCGGACGGTCTGGAGGAGTGGATGCAGGGCCTCGACGGCACCTTCTACGTCGGGGTCCGGGACGCCGCCCGGCTTGCCGTCTACCAGGCCGACCGACGCGTCCGGCCGTTCGAGTGGACCGGCCCCCTCGACTTTGCGGTGGCCCTCATGCATGACCACAGCGGAGCGCGAGGTGGCGATCACATCATCTTCGACCGCGCGGACGCGCTCCGGATCGCGGCCCTCAGCGGCCGTCTACCGCTCCAACCGGAGGCCGAGCCGAGCGCTGCTGTTCCGCGTCAGACCGCCAGGCCCGATCCTCATCGGCCCAAGGCTCCACAAGTCCGGTCCGCGCCGAGTTCCACCCTCCCACAGGCGGGACCTCTCTCGCGGGCCGTGCTCTCGCAAACGGGTCCCGCGCCCGGTCGTGACGAGGCCGCGACCTTCCAGCGCCCGAGCGGCGGCCGCCACCGGCTGAGCACCGCGGCTCTCTCGACCGTATTCAGATCGCGGCGGAGGTTCCGCCCGCGGCCGGACGCCGACGTGGCTCACCAGCTGGCCGGGCGCGGAACCACGCTCGTGGTCATCGGATCGCGCAAGGGTGGGGTCGGCAAGACCAGCTTCGCAGCCGGGATCGCGATCGTCGCAGGTACGGTCCTCGATCAGATCGGGCACATGGCCTGCATCGTCGACGCCAACATCGCCAACCCCGACGCATGGGGACAAATGAACCTCCCGGCAGGGGCGGCCACCGTCCGGGCCACCCTGGCGGCCCTGCTCGGCAACCGAGAGCCACCTCCCCCGGTGCATGCGGCGACGCCGGCGCTCGCCTGCTACCCCGAGGTCCGCGAGGCGATCGAGTACTCGCGAACTGCGATCCGCCGCCTGGCCGAACACCTTCGGCGTCGCTACACGCTGATCGTCGTCGACATGTCCAACCGGCTCCCCGATCCGACGGCCGGGCCGGAGGCGGCAGTGGCCGCGTTCTGGCTGGAGGTGGCCGATGTGCTCGTCCTGCCCACCACCTCAGCCCGTGCCGACTTCAACGGTGCCCTCGACTACCTGGAGGTGGGCGATCTGCCCCCGACGGTGGTGGCCTACATCGTCCCCAGCCTCCGCCGGTTGCGTGAGAACCCGGCGACCCTCGAGTACGTCCGCGCCGTCCGCGGGCGGGCGGAGAGCCTGGTCGAAGTGCCCGACGAGGCCAACGCCGTCCGCCTGGCGGGGATGGAGGGGGTGCCCGTCGAACAGCTCTCCGCGCGGCTCCATCTTGCGTACCGGGAGCTCACCGAGGTGATCGCGGCCATGCCTCGGCGATTCCACGGTTGACCCGGTGCGCCATCGCGCCGGCCCGGCCGGACTGATCGACCGCGATCCCCAGCACCTGCCGGTCCCCCTCGGAGATCTGCGCCCACGACGGCAGGCACGCGGTGCGGCAGCCCCGACCAGGTTCTGGCGAAGGCGGAACTCCGAGATCGTCGCCGCGGTGGGGATGCTCCTCGCCATCGCCGCGGCGGTGGTGACCGTGACCCGGCCTCCTCTCAGCGTCTACCTCGAAGGCGACACGGTCCATGTCGGCGGTCTGGCCCTCACCCACCAGGCGGGCAACGGTGGCCTCACGGAGGGCAGCCTCTTCACGGGCCCCGCGACCCTGCTCATGGTCACCCGCTCCGACGGTTCGGTCGTGGCGTCCGCCGTGACCTTCCTGGCGGGGCGGCGGGTGACCGGCGTCTGCCACTTCGGCCCGCCGGGTGCGACCGAGATCATGGAGCACTGTGAGCTACACATCGGGGGCGCCTCAGTGACCTGTGACGACACCCTTCGCTTCGACGCGCCGGGAAGCTGGCAGCGCCGCTGCAGCGATGGCCAGGCGCTCACGGTCTCCGTGCCCGATGGGACGGACGTCATCCCCATGCCGTTCCCCCTCGGGCGCTGAACCGCGCTCAGCGCGCGGAGCGCGTGCCCCCGGGCCACCCCGCGGGAGCCGGCGGCCCGCACCGGCCGTCCCCGGATCGACCGGTCGATCAGGACGGAGACGGAACGGGGACCCCGTTGACGCTGGTGAGGTCAGCCCGCCACACCAGCCGGTCGTAGTCCTGCCACCAGGGGGTGCAGGTGATCAGGGTCAGCTCGGCGTCGCTGGTCGGTACCAGCTGGGTCACTGCGCTGGGCGCGAGATCCCAGCGCTGGGTGATCGTGTACACGTAGGTCTGGCAGGTCCGATCCTGGATGGTGACGGTCTCACCGGGGGCCAGCTGATCGATGTTCTGATAGTCGGGCTCCCGGTGGAAGGCGATGATCACGTTCCCGTCACCCCCCGGGGCTGGGCTGCCGTACCAATGCACCATCGAACGGTCGTCGAGCTGGGTCCAGTTGCCGTTCACGGCAACACCCACGTACCCGTACTGGGGGAGACCGCTGAACTCGACGAGGGCGTAGGCGTCCGAATCGCTGCCGCCTCCGCCGCAGGTGCCGCTGGTGGCCGAGCCAGTCGCTGCCTCAGCCGAGGAGGTCCCGCTGGACGCCGATCCGGCCAGCCAGCTGTTCACCGCGTTGACGTCGTTCTGGCCGCGCGCGGCCACCGCCCGCTGCACCGTCGCCTGCTGAAACAGGCCCCACACAAGGACACCCCCGCCGGCGAGGATGAGCAGGCAGCCCAGCACCAGGACGAGCCGTCGCCCCCGGAAACGCCACCACATATCGCATCAAGGGTATCAGCCCGCTGGCGCCGAGGCCAGCGCCCCATCTCGTGCGCTCTGGCCTCCACGGATGGTGAGCAGCGCTGGAGGCCAAGCCGCACCCCGTCCCTCAGCGGCGCAGCAGGTGCGGCCTAGGAACTCTAGGGCGCCCCCAGGGATGAGCCACCGGGCGAGTCGTCCTCGGCGTCTTCCAGCGCGGCATCAGGATCCAAGACTGCGAACGGGTTGAACGGCTCGTTGGGGTTGGGAGCTGCCGGCTGAGCACGCCAGAGGGGCGTCGTCGACCAGTCGATCCCGACACTGACCGGCGTCTCTTTGGGCTTGGCGGCCACCGGGGGGACCCCCTGCCTCTCCGGTCTGGCCGTGGCGGGCGCTGCCGCGGCGCGGCGGACGCCCACCGGGGCTGCCCCGCCCGCGGGCTGGCGGCGAACCCAGATGGTCCCTCTCCTGGTCCCTGCGAGGGGGTCGAGCAGCCCCTCCTCCCCGAGCTCGGGGTGGGTCTCGGTGTAGGTGGCCACCTGGCGGCCATCGAGGATCAGCGTGACGCCACGGCCGAGCGGCGTGTCCAGCTCGACCACGAACTGCTCGTCGCGGCTGCAGAGGTCGGCGAGCAGACCCCTCCAATCGGTCCAGTCGAGTCGGAGGTCCTCGTAGCAGGGGCCGCCCCGGAAGAGCGCCGGAGCCACCGCGATCACGATGGGGTCGAATTGATAGGCGCTCACGGTGGCGTCGCCCCAACCGGAGATCAGCTGGAGCGCCTTCTCCCCTTCCAGCCTCTTCCCGCCCTCGAAGGAGTACACCTCGAGGAGGCCCCTGTCCTTGACCAGGATCACTCCGACGGCGCCGGGCCGGCGGCTCACGAGGACTCCGTCTCCGAGGACGGGGCCCAGCGCCTCGATCACGATGGCGGGCGCCGGGATTCCCTCGAAGAGCGCCGTGCCACGAGGCAGGATCGGGATCAGGTCGTGGGGTCGGGGAGCCCAACCGTCCGGGGAGGTTGGCCGCGCTGGGGCCGGCGCTGGCGGTGGCCCGGCAGCTACGGGTCCAGGGCGGAGCTCAACCGCGGGTACACGGGGGCCGATTGGGCCGCTCATGTCCATCGCGGCTATCGTAGATGCGGCGTGTCGGCGGGACCGACCGGTCACGATGTCGCGCCACGCGGTTACGAACCCGTAGCCGCGGCGTTGACGGTGAGCACGATCTTGCCGAGCTTGGAGCCTTCCTGAAAGCGCGCATAGGCCTCCGGAGCGTGCTCGAGGTCGTAGCTGACCTCCACGACCACCCGCACCCTGCCCGCCTCCACCCAGGGCAGCAGCTCGGCCTCCACGCGCCCGGCGGCGAGCGCCTTCTCCTCCACGGAGCGGCTGCGGAGCATCGATCCCATGACGCGGGCGCGCCGGCTCATCAGGGCCAGCAGGTCCAGTTCGACGTGGCCGCCCGCCCCAACCCCGATGACCGCCATCCGGCCTCCCGTGGCCAGGGTTCGAAGGTTGGCCGCGAGGCTCACTCCACCCACCAGCTCGAGGACCAGGTCGAAGGGGCCGTGCGCCCCGACCTCCGACGGGTCGACGGCGGTCGCCCCCAGGTCCGCCACCGCCGGGCGGAGAGCCGGGTCGCGGACGCTCGCCACCACCCGGGCCCCGAGCGCGACCCCGATCTGCACCGCCGCGGTGCCCACCCCGCCGGCCGCACCGGTCACCAGGAGTCGCTCCCCGCCGCGGAGTGCGCACTGCGAGACGAGCGCGTCGTGGGCGGTGATGAAGGTTTCCGGGAGACCGCCGGCCGCGACCCACCCGAGCGAGGCCGGCACCGGCATCGCGACCCGCTCGTCGACGACCGCCAGCTCCGCCTGGGCGCCGCCCCCCACCAGGGACATCACGCGGTCCCCGGGGCGGAAGCGGGTCACCCGCTCCCCCAATGCCACCACCTCGCCGGCAAGCTCCAGCCCCGGGATGTCGGCGGGCACGCCAGGGGGCGCCGGGTACAGTCCCCGCACCTGCATCATGTCGGCCCCGTTCAGCCCGGCCGCTCGCACCCGCACCAGCAGCTCCCGGGGGCCGGCAGCCGGCTCTGGCCGATCCTCGACGGAGACCTGGCCACCGGCGAAGGTCACAGCGCGCATCGGGGAGGGTTTACCGCATCGGCGCCGCCGGCTGCCCGGCATCGGGGCCACGGGCCCGGCTCCAGACGACGCGTGACACCGGCCGGCGTCGATCGTCATCGCCGCCGGCCGTGCCACCCTGCTTCGCCGCCGGGGGTGTCGAGCGCGGCGGTCAGCTCGCCGCCAGCGCCACCGGGGATTCGTCGTCCGCGCCCTCGGTCGCCAGGTCTTCGCTGGGCCGTCGTGCGGTCAGAAGCTTGACCGACTCGGCGACGACCTCGGTGCTGAAACGGCGCAGCCCGTCGCTGCCGGTGTAGTCGCGGGTCCGCAGCTTGCCCTCGACGTAGACGCGCCGGCCGCGGGTGCAGTACAGCGCGCACACCTCGGCGAGCCGGCCGAAGCAGATGACCGCGTGGTACTCCGTCTCCTCCTGCCGGTTGCCCTGGGGGTCCCGCCAGATGCTGTTGGTGGCGAGGCGCATCCGCGTCATCGGCTTGCCGCTCGAAGGCAGGCTCTCCGCGTCCTTGGTCAGGTTGCCGATGAGGATGACCCGGTTGACCATGTTCGTCTCCTTGGTGGATGGCCGGTTGGTGCTGCCGCGCCGTTCGGTCACGGCAGCTGGACGTACAGCTGGGGGTTCTGAGGAACGCCGTCGACGCGTATCTCGAAATGCAGATGGGGTCCGGTCGAGTTGCCGGTGGAGCCCACCCGGCCGATCACCTGGCCGGCCGCCACCCGCTCACCCGTGGTGACCGCCACGCTCTCCAGGTGTGCGTAGAGGCTGCTCAACCCCTGGACGTGGCTGATGATCACGTGGAGGCCGTAGCCGGTGGTGTCATCGATGACCTGGCAGGTTCCCGCCAGCGTGGCGTGGACCGGCGTTCCCGCGGCGACGGCGAGATCGATCCCGGAGTGGAAGTGCTGGGTGGCACAGTCGGGGTCGTATGGCTCGGACGTGTCCGTGGTGCAGCCGAAGGGTTGGGTGATCCGCGACCCCACCACCGGCTTCACGAACCGCAACGAGGTGCCGAGCGAGGCCTCGGCGGCGCCCCCGAGCAGGCTGAGGCCGACGGCCAGCATCGCGGTCAGGGTGGCGATCGCGCGCAGCATCCCAGATCCTCACGCGCCGCGGGCGGGCAGTGGGAGCGGCACCCGGCGCGCCTGCGTCGCCAGCTCGGCGCCGATCGCCCCGATGCCGCCCGGGATCCGGGCGGCTGCAGCCAGGAAGCTGGGCACCTTGAGGGTGACCCACAGCGCCGCGAGCGCATACAGGGACGCGGCCAGCCCGCTGCCGGCGGCAAGGCCGGTGACCGTCGCGACCCGAAGGACCGTGACCTGAGCCGCCTGCATGAAGAGGGAGACGACGAAGAGGCGCCCCCAGGTCCGGGCGTACCCGTTGGTCTCGGGGAGGATGGCGGCCAGCGCCGCCAGGGGGGCGCTCGCGATGAGGACCTGGAGGACGGCCATCCGGATGACGTAGGAGACGGCCAGGAGTCCCACCGTCACCACCAGCGCCAGCACCACCACGACCTCGAACAGGTCCTGGGCCAGGCTCGAACTGGTGAGTGCCGATGGCGACAGCGGGTCGGTCCACGGCATCGGGTTCCCGCCCGCGCCGGCGGCGAAACCGGCCAGCGCGTTGTTGAGATCGATGGCCATCTGGATCAGCGACAGCGACGCGTGCATCAGGATCACGGCGACCAGCACCCTCGGCACCAGGACCCGGATGCCGTGCTGGGAGTACAGGCTGCGATCCAGGATGGCGCGCACCGCCATCACCACGACGACCAGAACCAGCAGGGTGTCCCCGGCAAGGCTGAAGTCATGGTTCAGGCCCGCCAGCGCGGGGTTGGCGGTCAGCGGCTGTGACCCCGCTCGTGACACGTCCACGGTGCTGAAGAGGTACTGATTGAGCAGGTTGAGTACGTCGTTGCGACCGCTGGAGGAGAACTGGCTCAGCAGCTGGCCGATGATGCCGCCGAGGTTTGACGTCTGCGCGCCGAGCAGGGGCATGCTCATCTCATCACCTCAATGCATGCCGCTCGGGATGGTGGCGATCAGAGCGTGGGTGAGCGTCCCGGCGAGCTCCGCGCCCACCGTGCCCACCACGATCCGGGCGATCCACCGCTTGGCTTCGTAGGCGCTCCTCGGGTCAGCGGCCACGATCCGCCAGACGAAGGCCGCCAGCAGAGCCAGTGCGCCGATGCTCCCCACGATGCCCTGCGCCAGGGACACCCAGCTGTTCACGAGCGCAGTCAGCGAATCCATCGGAGCGGCCTCCCGAGTGCGACGCGTGGCGATGGCCGCCCCTCCGGCCGCCGGCCGCCAGGCGGCCGACTCCGGGGATATTACACAAGCATGTGGTAGCGCGTCAACCTACGACCGGGAGGATGCCGGGCGGCGACCGGGGACGCCCACGGACGACCCGCTGCCTCCGCCGCACGGGCGCCCCCTGCCACAGCGGCGCGCGACCCCTGCCACACCTTTCAGCAGCACTGCACATATCCGATACCCTCCCGCCATGCCCGAGCTGCCCGCGCCCATGCGGGGCCGCGTCCTCTATCACCTCCACAGCCTGGGGGCGGCCGGGGTGCCGGCCGCCAACCCCGACCCCGAGGCCGCCCAGCCGTCCGGGCACGGCCTGCGCCGGCTGGAGGGGTGGCTCGACCACGTGCGCGCGCTGGGCTGCGGCGGGGTGCTGCTCACCCCGATCTTCGTCTCCTCCACCCACGGTTACGACACCGTCGATCCCTTCCGGATCGACCAGCGGCTGGGCGACGAGGGCGACTTCAGCGCCTTCGCCGCCGCCTGCCACGACCGCGACCTGCTGCTGATCCTCGACGGCGTCTTCAATCATGTCGGCCGCGCCTTCCCCGCCTTCCGCGACGTGCTCGCCCGCGGCGCCGCCTCGCCGTTCGCCCCCTGGTTCCGCCTGGACTTCGCGGCCGGCGGTCCCGACGGCTTCGCCTACGCCGACTTCGAGGGCCACCCCGAGCTGCCCGCGCTCAACCACGCCCACCCCGCGGTGCTCGACTGGGCGGGCGCGGTGTGCCGCCACTGGCTGGACCGCGGCGCGGATGGCTGGCGCATCGACGTCGCCTATCTGATCCCGGCGCCCTTCCTCGCCTCCTTGAGCCAATCCGTCTGCGGCGTCCACCCCCAGGCCTTCCTCTTCGGCGAGGTGCTGCGTGGCGACTACGTGGGCTTCGTCGCGGCCAGCCGTCTCCACGGCATCACCCAGTACGAGCTGTACAAGGCGATCTGGAGCTCCCTCAACGACGCCAACCTCTTCGAGCTGGCCTGGGCGCTGCGCCGCCACCGGGAGTTCAGCGCCGCCTTCTCGCCGGTGACCTTCGTGGGCAACCACGACGTCACCCGGCTGGCCACGACGCTCCGCCATCGCGCCCACCTCGGCGCCGCCCTCGCCGTCCTGCTCACCGTCCCCGGCGTCCCCTGCGTTTACTACGGCGACGAGCTCGGCTGGGAGGGCCGCAAGGAGGCGCGTGCCGGCGGCGACGATGCGGTCCGCCCGCCGCTGCCGCCGACTCCCGAGCCCGTGGACGCGCGCCAGGCCGAGGCGCTCCGCCTCCACCGGGAGCTCATAGCCCTGCGCCGCGACCGTCCCTGGCTGACCGGCGCGGCCCTCCAGGTGGGCGAGGTGTCCAACTCCCGGATGGCCTACACCGTCAGCTCCCGCGAGGGCGGCGAGAGACTGCTGGTCACCCTGGACCTGGCCGGCGCCACCGCCAGCGCGCCGGCGGGCTGGGGCCCGATCGCGGGTGGGACGGGCTGGGCGGTCTGCGCCCCAGCATGACCGGCGGTGCGACGGCCGGCACCGATGGGCGAGTCGCCCGGGGACAGCGGACGCAGTCCGCCATCGTCGCCGCCACCGTGGCGCTGATCGAGGCCGGCGATCCCGCCCCCACCGCGCGCCGCATCGCCGCCCGTGCGGGGGTGTCGGAACGGGCGCTCTTCGTCCACTTCCTCGACCTCGAGGCGCTCCACGCGGCCGTCGCCGAGGGGCATCGGGCGATGGTCGTCGCGGGCCTCCGCGCGATCGACCCGACCCTACCTTTTCCGGTCCGGCTCCACCGCTTCAGCGAGCAGCGGAGCGCGGTGCTGGAGCGGATCACCCCGCTGCGCCGGGTGGCGCTCCGCTACGAGCAGGGATCCCCGGCGCTGCGGGTGAGCCGCCGGCGCTGGACCGCCCTCCGCCGCGCCGAGGTCTCCCGGGTGTTCGCGGCCGAGCTGCGGGCGGCCGAACGTCCCCAGGCCACCCTGGCCGCCGCCCAGGCGGTCGCCGGCTGGGGAGCCTGGGACGAGCTGCGAACGCCCGAGGGGCTCTCCGTCCGGCAGGCCGCCGCCGCCATGGAGCTCGCCCTGGAGAGGCTGCTGCTGCCCGCGGGGTGACCGCGGCCGGTCCGTTGGCAGGCCGCTGGACTGCCTCCCCATCGTGCTGGGCTGCCTCCCCTACCATGGCTGTGTCCGCGCTCCCGCCTGCCGCCCGCCATGCACGGAGGATCCCGCGATGGAGATGCTCCCCCGCCTCGTCCCCCTGCTGGCGGAGTTCGACTTCGCGCGCGGACGCCTCGCCGACCGCCTGGCCGGGCCGGAGGGCGACAGCGGCACCGGCCGGCGCATCCCCATCCCCCCGCTGACCGACGAGGAGTACCTGTGGGAGCCGGTGCCGCGCTGCTGGTCGGTGCGACCGCGGGCGCAGGGGCCCGGACCGGGCGCGACCGCGCTCCTCGGCACCGGCGACTGGGGGCTGGCCGCCGCCTTCCCCGCTCCCCCGTCGCCGCCTCCCTTCACCACCATCGCCTGGCGCCTCGGCCACCTCAGCGCGCTGCTCACCCTGCGCGCCGACCACACCGTGGGCGGCCACAGCCCGACCCGGGACAGCTACCGCTTCCGCGGCGACGCCGCCGGGGCGCTGGCCTCCTTCGACGCCGGTGCCACGGCCTGGCGCGAGGCGCTCACGAGCTGCGATGACGCCGCCCTCGACACTGTCGGGCGCAGCACCTACCCGCACGGAAGCGACCCGGAGGACGCTTTCATCGACGTCGTGTGGTGGGTGAACCAGGAGCTGCTCCACCACGGGGCCGAGATCGCGCTGCTGCGCGACCTGTACCGCGAGACGCACGCCTGAGCGTCCCGGGGGCGGTCGCCGGCCGGGGTCCGGCCGGGGCTCAGGCCTTCTGGAAGCTGGCCGCCGCCTGCCGCTGCTCCGCCGTCAGCGGCACGGGCAGGCGGACGTCCACCTCGGCGATGAGGTCGCCGGTCGCCTCCCCCTTGAGCCGGGGCATGCCCAGGCCGCGGAGGCGGAGCCGGGCGCCGTTCTGGGTCTCGGCGGGCACGGTCAGGGCGACCCGCTTGCCGCCCAGGGTAGGCACCTCTACGCTGCCGCCGAGAAGGGCGACCCCGAGCGGGACGGGCACGTTGACGCGGAGGTTGTCCCCCTCGCGTGTGAAGGTGTGGTGGGGGCGCAGGCGGACCCGCACCAGGAGGTCGCCGGCACCGCCGCCGTCCGACCCGGGGCTGCCCTGGCCGGAGGCCCGCACCTTGGCACCGTCCCTGATCCCCGCCGGGATGCGGACCTCCACCCGGCGCGTCCCGGCCGAGCCGGTCAGCTCGAGGGTGCGGACCGTGCCCCGGAAGGCCTCCTCCAGGCTGATCTCCGCCTCGCCCTCGACGTCGCCCCCACGTCGCGGCACCGTGGGGGCCGGGGCGCGGGTCCGGCCGCCGGCGGGGGCCGCCCCCCCGCGGAAGGCCGCCGCGCCGCGGCCGAAGACGTCGTGGAAGAAGTCGGAGAAGGGGTTGGTGGTGGTCCCGAAGAGGGACTCCATCTCCTCCGGCGAGACCGTCCGGTACTCGACCTGCGGACCGCCCGCCGTCCCGGCACCAGCGGCCCGCGACCCGGCGCCGAACCCGAACCCCTGGGGCTGGGAGCCCAGCTCGTCGTAGGTCTTGCGCTTGTCGGGGTCGCCGAGCACCTCGTAGGCCTCGGTGATCTCCTTGAAGCGAGCCTCGGCATCCTTGTTGTTCTGGTTGACGTCGGGGTGGTACTTGCGGGCCAGCTTCCGGAAGGAGGTCTTGATCTCCTTCTCGGTCGCCGTGCGGGGGACGCCGAGGGTCGCGTAGTAGTCGCGGAAGGTGGTCGGCATGTTCGTGAAGTCTGGGCCGTCGAGCCCTGGGTGGTCACGGTGGTGAGTACCTCGCCGCCTTTGGCGCGAAACCCGGGCACCGTCCGATCACGAGATGCGACGACCGCGGCCGTGCTCCGGCGTGGGGATGAGAGGATATGGACCTCAGCGGGCGCCGAGGGCGCCGCGAGCTTCCGGAATTCCCTCACCCTCACGAGTTGATCTCACCTGTGCCTGAGACAGTCCCGCTGACCCTCCCCGCGATGGGCGAGTCGGTGACCGAGGGGACCGTCGTCAACTGGGTCAAGAAGGCCGGTGACGCGGTCGCTGAGGGCGAGACGGTCGTCGAGGTCACCACCGACAAGGTCGACATCGAAGTCCCGTCACCGGTCTCGGGCACGCTCGCCGAGATCACCGCCGCCGAGGGGGACACGGTCCCGGTGGGGGCCACGCTCGGGCTCATCGCCCCGGGTCCCGCCAGCGTGCCCGGCCCGCCGCCGGCGAATGGCGCCGCTGCAGGAGAGGCGCCCCCGCCTCCGCGGACCGCGATCGAGCGACCCGTCCCGCCCGCCCCCGCGGCGGCCGCCGAGCTGCCCTTCTCCCCACCCGCGGCGGCCGAAGGGCCCCACCTGGCAGCCCTCCCGCCTGCCGAGCCCGCCCTGCTCCCCACCGCGTCCACCCCGCCCGCCGCTCCGGCACCCGCCCCGCCCGCCAGGCCCGCCGCCCCCTCCCCGCCGGCACCCGCCGTGCCGGGTGCCGCGCCGACCGCCCCGTCCTCTCCTCCTCCCCCGGCGTCACCCCTGGCCCGCCGCCAGGCGGCCCTCGCCGGCGTCGATCTCGCTGCGGTCCCGGGGACGGGGCCGGGCGGGATGGTCCGCCTGGACGACGTTCGCCGTGACGGCGCCGCCCCGGCGAGCCCCCGGCCACCCGCGCCAGCCGCCGCGACCGCCCCGCCAGCCGCGGCGTTCGAGCCCCCCGGTCCCGGGGAGACGGCGACCCCGATCCGTGGCCCCCAGGCGGCCCTGGTCGAGGCCATGGAGCGGAGCCGGGAGATCCCCACCGCCACCTCGATCCGGACCATCCCCGCCGCCCTCCTCGACACCTGCCGGCGCGAGCTCAACGCCGCGCTCGGGCTCGAGCGGCCCGAGGTCAAGGTCTCCTTCACCCACCTGATCGGCTACGCGGTGGCGCGCGCGGCCGCCGAGACGCCCGGGATGCTGGTCCATTTCGCCCGCGATGCCGAGGGGAGACCGCTGCGCGTCGAGGGCGGCGTCCACCTCGGGCTCGCCGTGGACACCCGCCGCCGGGACGGGAGCCGCTTCCTGGTCGTCCCGGTGCTCCGCGACGCCGGCGGCCGCGACTTCGCGGACTTCCGCGCCGAGTACGAGCGGCTGGTGGCGGGCGCGCGCAGCGGCGCGCTCGCCCCCGACGAGCTCCAGGGCGCCAGCCTCACCCTGACCAACCCCGGGGGGCTCGGCACCGTGGCCTCGGTCCCCCGGCTGATGCCGGGACAGGGCTGCATCATCGCGGCCGGCGCCATCGGCCACCCGCCCGAGTTCCGGGGCGGGAGCGAGGCCCGGCTCTCCGCGTTGGGCGTGGCCAAGGTGGTCACGCTCACCTCCACCTACGACCACCGGGTGATCCAGGGCGCCGATTCCGGCGAGTTCCTGGGCCGGGTCGAGGCCCTCCTCTCCGGCGCCGACGGCTTCTACGAGGCGGTCTTCGAGAGCCTGGGGGTGGCCCCGCCGGCCGTCGCCGAGGGGCCGGCCAGCCTCGCGGAGGCCCCGATGGCGAGCTTCCCGGCGGTCCCGCGGCCCGTGGGGGCCGTCTCCGAGCACGAGCGCACCCTCCTCGTCGCGGTCCAGGGGGGCACCTCGCTGGTCAAGGCCCACCGCACCCACGGTCACCTGGGGGCCCACCTCGACCCGTTGGGGACGCCACCGCCCGGGGACCCGGCGCTGAAGCCGGAGACCTACAACCTCACCCCCGAGCTGATGGCCCAGATCCCCGCCGACGTCCTCGACGTCCACGTCCCCGGCAGGACCCTGGCCGAGGTCCTGCCCAACCTCCGGCGCACCTACTGCGGGACCGTGGCCTTCGAGATCGAGCACATCTCCAGCCACGAGCAGCGCAACTGGCTCCGCCAGCAGATCGAATCCGGCGCCTACCGCCAGCCCCTCTCCACCGTCGAGGAGCTGCGCCTGCTCTGGCGGCTCACCAAGGTCGACGCCATGGAGCGCTACTTCCGGCGCACCTTCATCGGCCAGCGGACCTTCAGCGGCGAGGGCGTCGACATGCTGGTGCCGATGCTCGAGAAGCTGCTCGGCCTGGTGGCCGAGGATGGCATCACCCAGGTGGTGATGGGGATGGCCCACCGCGGCCGCCTGGCGGTGATCGCCCACGTCATCAACCGCCCCTACGAGCAGCTGCTCCAATCCTTCGAGAAGGGCGAGCTGCGGGTCGACGACCCCACCGGCGACGTCAAGTACCACCTCGGCGCCACCGGCACCTACGTCACCGAGCGGGACCAGCGGATCGATGTCCGGCTGGTCTCCAACCCCTCCCACCTGGAGGCGGTCAACGGGGTGGTCGAGGGCTGGGCCCGCGCCCTCCAGTCACGGCGCGAGGGTTCGAGCCTGGAGCTGGACCCGGAGGCGGCCCTCCCCCTGCTCATCCACGGCGACGCCGCCTTCAGCGGCGAGGGCGCGGTCCAGGAGGTGCTCAACCTCCAGTCGCTGGCCGGCTACACCACCGGCGGCACCGTCCACGTGATCGTCGACAACCAGCTCGGCTTCACCACCGACCCCGCCGACCTGCGCTCGACCCGCTACGCCAGCGACCTGGCCAAGGGCTTCGACATCCCGATCGTCCACGTCAACGCCGACGATCCCGAGGGCTGCGTCATGGCGGCGCGCTTCGCCCACGACTACCGGCGCACCCACCATCGCGACGTGGTCATCCACCTGGTGGGGTACCGCCGCTTCGGGCACAACGAGACCGACGAGCCCAGCTACACCCAGCCCCTGATGTACCAGCGGATCCGCGAGCACCCCACGGTCCGCGAGCTCTTCGTCCGGCGGCTGATCCAGGAAGGGCTGATCACCGACGACGAGGCCAAGGAGCAGTCCGACCAGGTCTTCGCCCGGATCACCGAGGCCCACAAGCGGATCAAGGAGCACCTCACCACCCTCATCGACGAGGACACCTCGAGCGGCCGGAGCGCCGCGGGCGCGGACGAGCCGCCGGCCCTCACCACCGCGGTGGGCGAGGAGGTGCTGCGCGCCGTCAACGAGGGGCTCTTCCGGGTCCCCGACGGCTTCACCGTCAACCCCAAGCTCGCCCGCCAGCTGGAGCGGCGCAGGGCGTCATGGGAGCGGGGGGGGATCGACTGGGGCCACGCCGAGGCTCTCGCGCTGGGCTCGCTGCTCCTCGACGGGGTGCCGATCCGGCTCACCGGCCAGGACACCGAGCGGGGCACCTTCAGCCACCGCCAGATGGTCCTCCACGACGATCAGACCGGGGCCGCCTGGGCGCCGATCCAGCACCTGGAGGGCGCGCGCGCCACCTTCGAGGTCCACAACAGCCCGCTCAGCGAGGTGGGCGCGCTCAGCTTCGAGTACGGGTACAGCGCCGCCGAGCCGCGCTGCCTGGTGCTCTGGGAGGCTCAGTTCGGCGACTTCGCCAACAACGCCCAGATGGTGGTCGACCAGTTCATCGTCGCCGCCCAGGCCAAGTGGGGCCAGCGCTCCCGACTGGTGCTGCTCCTGCCCCACGGGTACGAGGGCCAGGGACCGGAGCATTCGAGCGCCCGCCTGGAACGCTTTCTCCAGCTGGCGGCGGACGGCAACATCCGGGTCGCCAGCTGCTCCAATTCAGCCCAGTACTTCCACCTTCTCCGCGACCAGGCCCTGAGCCCGCTCCCGCGGCCGCTGGTGATGCTGACGCCGAAGTCTTTGCTGCGGGCGGCGGAGACGAGCTGCGCCGCCGCCGACCTCACCGGGGGCGGGTTCCGGCCGGTGATCGAGGACGCCCGCATGGCGGATCGGCGCGACCGGGTCCGGGTCCTGCTGCTCTGCACCGGCAAGATCGGCTGGGAGCTGGAGGGGCACGAGCTGCGCGAGCACGCCGCCGACCTGGCGATCGGCCGGGTGGAGCTCCTCGACCCCCTCCCGCTCGACCAGATCCTGGAGATGATCCGCAGCTACCCCAACCTCGAGAAGGCCTTCTGGGTCCAGGAGGAGCCGGAGAACATGGGCGCCTGGGCCCACGTCCAGCGCCGCATCGGCCGCCAGCGTCCGTACGAGGTGAGCTGGGAGTACATCGGCCGGCCCCGCCGGGCCAGCCCGTCCGAGGGGTACCACGGCTCCCACGTCATCGAGCAGGAGCGCGTTCTGCGCGAGGCGCTCCTGACCTCGCCCGCGGTCCAGGAGTTCGTGGCCGGCTCGCGGCCACAGCTGGCCGAGGCTGGGCCCGCCGCGCCGCCCCGCGAGGTCACGGAGGCGGCCGCCACACCCGCCGCCGCCCCCGGCCGGCCGGCCGCCGCGTCACGCTCGCCGCGCCGGTGACCCACCTCGACGGTGTGCCGGTGGCGCCGGGGATGACCCCGCCGCCGCGCCGGTCGCGGAGGTCGCGGCCGTGAGCGCCCGGGTCGCCGTGCTCGGCGGCGGTCCCGCCGGCGACGTCGCCGCCCTCCGCGGCGCCCAGCGCGGTGCCGAGGTGGTGCTCGTCGAGCGCGCCGAGCTGGGCGGCACCTGCCTCAACTGGGGATGCATTCCCACAAAGTCCCTGCTCGCCACCAGTGACCTGCTCCGGCGGATCCGCCGCGCCGGTGAGCTGGGCCTCCGGGTCGGGGAGGTGGAGGTGGACTTCCCCCGGATGATGGCGCGCAAGGAGGAGGTGGTCACCACCATGCGCCACGGCGTCGAGGCCGCCTGCAAGCGACGCCAGGTGTGGGTGGTCCGGGGCCAGGGGGTGCTCGAGGATGGCGGGCTCCGGGTCGGGGACGAGCGCATCGAGTACGACCACCTCATCGTCTGCACCGGCACCGAGCCGAGCGGGCTCCCCGGCATCGACATGACCCATCCCTGCGTGGTGACCTCCAATGGCATCCTCCGGCTGGAGAAGCTGCCCCGGCGGCTGCTGGTGATCGGCGGCGGGGTGATCGGCTGCGAGTTCGCGTCGCTCTTCGCCCCGCTGGGGGTCGCCGTCACCGTGGTCGAGGTGCTGCCGCAGATCCTCGCCGGGGTGGAGCCACGGGTGGTGCGGGAGTTCCGCCGCCTGGTGGAGCGGGAGGGGATCGCCTTCCACACCGGCCGCCGGGTGGAGACCATCGATTACCGCGAGGACTCCGTGACCGCGACCCTCGACGACCGCACCGCGATCGAGGCGGACCTGGTCCTGGTCTCGGTCGGGCGCGCCCCCCAGACCGGCGGCATCGGGCTGGAGGCGGCGGGGGTCGAGCTGACGCCCCAGGGTCACATCGTGGTCGACGACCTGCTGCGCACCGCCAACCCCCGGATCTGGGCGGCGGGCGACTGCATCGGCGGCCTCCAGCTCGCCCACCTGGGCAGCGCCGAGGGTGCCCGGGCGGTCGAGAACGCCCTGGGGGTCGGGGTCCGGCCGATCGACCGCACCGTGGTCCCCTCCTGCATCTACACCCATCCCGAGATCGCCACGGTCGGCCTCGGTTCCGAGGCGGCCCGGGCGGCCGGATACGAGGTCGAGGTCGGCCAGGCCCGCTTCCTCGGCAACGGCAAGGCGCTCGGGGAGGACGAGCCCGACGGCCTGGTCCAGCTCTGCGCGGACGCGGCGACCGGCCGGATCCTGGGGGCGACCGTGATGGGCGTTCACGCCGTCGAGATCATCCACGAGGTGGGGGTGGCGATCAGCGACGGGCTGACCGTGGACGAGCTGGGCGACGTCATCCATGCCCACCCCACCGTGAGCGAGCTGGTGATGGAGGCGGCGGAGCAGGCCGAGGGCCTGGCACCATATCTGAGCTGACCGATCGGTTGCGGTCCGTGGCCGGGCACGCGCGGAGCTTCGACAGCCAGGAGGGATGACCCATGGCCGGACCGGCTGCGCGACCCGTCGCCCTGGTCACCGGAGCCTCCTCGGGGCTGGGCCACGCCTATGCGCGGCAGCTCGCCGAGGGCGGCTGGGACCTGGTCCCGGTGGCCCGCCGCGCCGCCCGCCTCGAGGCCCTGGCGGCCCGGCTCGGGTCGGATGGCGAGGTCGCCGTCGAGCCCCTGGTGGCCGACCTGGCCGACCCGGCCGGGCTCGCCGCGGTGGAGGAGCGGATCGCCAGCGGGGTGGACCTGGTGGTGAACTGCGCCGGCTTCGCGGGCTACATGCCCTTCGCCGAGCTGCCCGCCGAGACCGCCGACACGCTGATCGACGTTCACGTCCGGGCGGTGACCCGTCTCACCCGGGCCGCGGTGCAGGTCATGCTGCCCCGGCGGCGGGGGGTGATCGTCAACGTCGCTTCCCTGCTCGCCTTCAGCGAGTCGGCGGTGCTGGGCCGCTTCAACCGGGCCACGTACGCCGCCTGCAAGGCGTTCGTCGTCACCTTCACCCAGCTGGTGGCCCAGGAGGTCCGCGACCATGGCATCCGGGTCCAGGTCTGCTGTCCGGGAGCCGTGGTCAGCGAGTTCCACGACGTCGCGGGGGTGCCGCGGCCACCGGCGGCGATGAGCCCCGAGGAGGTGGTGACCGCCTCGCTGCGCGCCCTGGACGCCGGGGACGTGGTCTGCGTCCCCGGGCTCGAAGATCCCACCGTGGTCGAGCGATACCACGAGGCCCAGCGGGAGATGCTCCGCCAGGGGAACCGCCCCGAGCTGGCCGAGCGGTACCGGTCGGCCGGCGGCTGAGCCGGCCGCCGTCCTACAGCGCCTCCAGCTCCTCCTCCTTGCGGCGGCGTCTCCGCTGCAGGTGGTACGGGACGCTGACTACCACCGTGCCGGGGCGGAACAGCAGCGCCGCCTTGACCCGGAGCGGGAACTGGTTGTGGAGCAGCTGGTGCCACCAGCGGGTGGCCACCAGCTCGGGGAGCACGACCACCAGGGTCCGGTCGGTGATCTGCTTGTCGATGGCGTCGATGTAGTGGAGCAGCGGTCGCAGGATCGAACGATACGGCGACTCCACGATCACCAGCGGCACGTGGTTGCCCCACGCCTCCCAGCGGGCCCGCAGCAGGGCCATGTGGTCGGGGTCGAAGCAGACGTGCACGGCGATCACCTGGTCGGAGAGGGAGCGGGCCAGGGCCAGGCTCTGGAAGGCCACGTTGTTGATCTGGTCGATGGGCACGATGCACACCGGGCGCACCTTCCCGGGCACCGTGGGGATCTCCGTGGTCTGCTGCTCCTTGGCCTCGACGTAGTGGCGGTGAATGGCCAGGAACAGGCTCACCGCGCTGGGCACGATGACCACGATGATCAGGCTCTCCGGAAACTTGGAGACCGCGGTCACCACGAAGACGACGCAGGTCATGCACATGCCGACCGCGTTGAGCGGCAGCCCGTGCTTCCATCCCGGCTCCCGGCGCTTCAGCCAGCGCATCACCATCCCCGCCTGGGACATGGTGAACGCCACGAAGACCCCGATGGCATAGAGCGGGATGAGCCGGGTTACGTCACCCTGGAAGATGAAGAGGAGGAGGCAGGAGAAGAAGGCCAGCAAGATGATCCCGTTGCTGTACGCGAGCCGGTCGCCGAGGCGGCGGAACTGGTGGGGGGCGTACTCGTCGCGGGCGAGGAAGAAGAAGAGGCGCGGGAAGTCGGAGAAGGAGGTGTTGGCGGCCAGCAGGAGCACGGCCGTGGTCGCCACCCCGACGAAGACGAAGAGCACCTCGCCCAGCCCGGTCGCCGCGGGGAACACCGCACGGCCGTGGACGCACTGCAGGGGAGAGGTGAAGGCGTGGGCCGCCTGCTGGAGGATCACCGACTGGTAGCAGGGGTCGGTGGAGCTGCGGATGCTGACCCCCAGCACCTCGGTGCCGATGGTGATCCCGCAGAACATGATCACGCAGAGCGTTCCCATGATGGTCAGCGTGGTCCGGGCGTTGCGCCACTCGGGGACCTTGAAGGCGAGGATGCCGTCGCTGATCGCCTCGATGCCGGTGAGCGCCGAGCACCCCGAGGAGAATCCCTTGAGGAAGAGGAGGACGAGCAGCATGCCCCCCAAGTCGGTGAAGCTCTCCGTGATCGGGATGTGAATCGTGGTGCCGGTGGGGTGGATGCCGCCGGTGATCAGCCGGAAGAGGTTGACCACGACGGTGAGGATGATCGCGAAGATGAAGAGGTAGGTCGGGGCCGCGAAGATGTTGCCCGCCTGGCGCAGCCCGCGCAGGTTGGCGAGCGCGATGAACACAACCACCGCGATGCAGGCCGCGACGCGGTAGTGGACCGCGGCCGGGAAGACGCTCTGGATCTGGTCGTAGCCGCTCGCCACCGAGACCGCGACGGTGAGGATGTAGTCGGTCATCAGCGCCGAGCCGGCCACCAGCCCGGCGACCGGCCCGAGGTTGTCCTTGGCGACGATGTAGGAGCCGCCACCCTGCGGGTACGCCTTGATGGTCTGCCGGTAGCTGAGGCAGACGATGACGATGAGGAGCGCGATCACCCCCATGATCGGGAGCAGGTCGGTGCTGACCGCGGTCGCCCCGGCGACCGCCAGCACCAGGATGATCTGCTCGGTGGCGTAGGCGACCGAGGAGAGGGCGTCCGAGGAGAGGACCGGCAGCGCCCGCACCTTGTTGAGCCGCTCGTGGAGGACCCGGCTGGTGGAGAGGGGCGTCCCCAGGACGATCGTCCGCAGCCGCCGCCGGATGCGCCCGAACTCGGTGTCCGGCTGGATCGCTCGGGGGGTGGCCTGGAGCCAGCCCGGTGCCACCGGCTCGAAACCCTGGGTCTGGGACCTGACCACGCGGACGTAGTGCTCGCCGGGCCGCCCCCGCGTCTCGGTGACTTCCAGGCCGGGCGCGACCCCCGGCCCGGGGGCGGACTGGCCGGGGGACGCCGACCAGGCGCGGCCGGCCTCGCGCAGGGCGGCGATCTCGGCGTCCGGGAGCGTCGGCGGTGGTTTCGGGGGCTCGGGGGCCGAGGCGTCAGCCATGCGCTGGGCAGTGTAGGGCCCGTCGCAAACGGGGCGAGCCCGGAGGTGACAGCGGGGTGCTCAGCTCGGCCGGCGCCGACGGCGGCCGCGGGCGATGCGGTCGGACGCAGGCGGTCAGGAGCCCGACGCGTGGGGGGTGTATGTGCGAGCGCCCAGTCGTCGGAGAGGCGGTCAGCCGGGTGCCGCGAGGCGCAGCAGGAAGACCCGGCAGGGGGCGTGCTGGAGGATGTGGGGCACCGTCCTCCCCATGTAGAACTCGCCGAAGCGCTCCCGGTAGGTCAGGCCCACCACGGCCAGGTCGATCTCCCGGGCGGCGATCTCGTCCACGATCGCCGTGGCCGCCTCCCGCGCCTGCAGGACCTCGCCCTTGACCTCGATCTCGTAGTGCTTGCCGATCTCCGCGGCGCGATCGAGCAGCTTCTCGGCGACGCCGACCTCCGGGCCCTCCACCGTGCTGAGGGCGAGCCCGCGGGGGACCTCGACCACGGTGACCGCCAGCACCGACGCGTGGGGGCGCAGGGCAAGGCGGCAGGCGAAGCGGACCGCCTCCTCGTCGGTGTCCGCCCCGTTCACCGGGACCAGGATGTGGTGCGGCGTGAACCCCGGCATCAGCTGGGAATCCTAGCCTTACCGCCACCCGGCCGGTGGAGCCGGCCGGCCGGTACAATTGACCCGAATGAGGGTGATCATCGTCGGCTGCGGCCGCGTCGGGGCCCGGCTCGCCCGGCAGCTCGATGCCGAGGGCCACCACGTCGTTGTGGTCGACCAGCTGGTCTCGGCATTCAACCGCCTGGGGCGCGACTTCGGCGGCGAGATGATCGTCGGCAACTGCATCGACGAGGCGGTGCTCCGCCGCGCCGGCGTCCAAGCCGCCGACTGCTTCGTCTCGGTCACCAACGGGGACAACCGCAACCTCATGGCGGCCCAGATCGCGCAGCGCATCTTCAAGGTGCGCCGGGTCATCACCCGGGTCTACGACCCGATCCGCGAGGCCGTCTACCGGGAGCTGGGCCTGGAGACCTTCTGCCCCACCTCCCTGGGGGCCGACCTCATCCGCGACTACTTCATCGAGGGCGTCAACCGCGGGCACGCCCCGACGAGCGTCGATCAGCCGGTGGTGCGGGCCTCGTGAGCGCCTCCGGCGACCCGCCCTACGTCATCATCGTCGGCGGTGGCAAGGTTGGCTTCCACCTCGCCCGGCACCTCATCGAGCGCGACTACGAGGTGACCCTGATCGAGAAGGACGCCGCCCGCGCGGAGTGGATCGAGCACCAGCTCGGCACCGTCAGCATCATGGTCGGCGACGGCGACGAGATGGCCTTCCTCGCCACCACCGGGATCGAGCGCGCCAGCGTGGTCATCGGAGCCACCGGCGACGACGAGGACAACCTCATCGTCTGCCAGCTGGCCAAGATCAAGTTCAACGTCCCGCGCACCATCGCCCGCGTCAACAACCCGCACAACGTCGCCGTCTTCCGAACCCTGGGCGTCGACGCCCCCGTCTCCGCCACTGAGCTGCTGATGGGATTGATCGAGGCCGAGATGGGATCGGAGCTGGTGCGCGGCGTCGCCGTCAAGGCCTCCGGGACCTGCCTCGTCGACCTCGCCCTGCCGCCGGTGTCGAGATATGTCGGCAAGCGGATCGCCGACATCGTCCTGCCCAAGGGCGGGATCATCGTCTGCATCGTCCGCGCCGGCAAGCCGGTCATTCCCGAACCGTCCACCGTCATCGAGCCCGGCGACGAGCTGGTCGTCTACTCGCAGCTGGCGGACGTGGCGGCGGTCGGGGAGGCGCTGGCCAAGGGCTGAGCTCCGTTGCCCGAGGTCGAGGGGCGTGAGGCGGTGCTTGCTGAGGAGTCTCAAGAGTGCGTGAGTTGCCTGCTGAGTTGCCCGAGGAGATCCTCCGGCTGCTGAACCGGCGAGTCGGTCCCGGAGTGGACGCTTCCGCCGTGAAGTCAGCTGCGCAGTGAGGCCACGGCCGGTGGACCCCGCCGGCCCACCGCCGAGAGGGGGAGAATCCGCACGCATGTCTGAGCAGGCCCCCTCCTCCGGTCCCTACGGGCGGCTCCTGGTCGTCGAGGACGACGCCTCCCTGCGCCGGATCCTCCGCGCCGCCCTGGAGCGCGCCGGCCACCAGGTGGACGACGCCGAGGACGGCTTGGTCGGCGCCGAGAAGCTCGGCCGGGGCGGGTACGAGGTCGTGCTCCTCGACATCGGTCTCCCCTTCATCGACGGCTGGCGGCTCCTGGACACCCTGGAGGGACGGCGACAGCCGTCGGTGATCGTGATCAGCGCTCGCGGCGACGAGCGGGACAAGGTACGGGCCCTCGACATGGGCGCCGACGACTACCTGACCAAGCCCTTCGGGGCCGACGAGCTGCTGGCCCGGGTTCGCGCGGTCCTGCGCCGGGTGCGCGGCACCGCCGAGGCGGCCCGCGTGGTCCGCTGCGGCGCGGTGGTCGTCGACCTCGGAGCGCGCCTGGTGACCCGCTCGGGCGTGGAGGTGCGGCTCTCCCCGACCGAGTACGTCCTGCTCAGCGAGCTGGCCCGGCACCCCGGGGTGGTGATGGATCACCGGACCCTGCTCACCAGGGTCTGGGGACCCATGTACGCCGGAGACCGGAACTACCTGCGCACCTTCGTCCAGCGTCTCCGCCGCAAGCTCGAGGATGACCCGGCAGAGCCCGAGATCATCGTCACCGCAGGCCGGCGAGGCTATCGCTTCTGCGTCCAGACCGAGCCCGGCGCGCCGCTCGGAGTCTGAGCGTCCGGCCTGGACGCGGTCGTTGACCGAACGTTGACGCATGGGGGTCCACGATCGGGTCCGTGGACACCGAGTCGCACTTCGCGGGCCTGCGGTTCATGGACGTGCTCGACCTCAGGGGAGCCCCCGTCCTCGGCGCCGACGGAGCGACCCTGGGCAGCGTCGCCGCGGTGCTGCCGCGGCTGGACGGCGCCACCGACATCCTGGTTGCCGAGGACACCCCGAGAGGGCGGGTCGTCCGGATCGCCCTGGAGGACCTCGAGATCGACGAGCTGGGACGGCTGTGGCGGCGCCCCGCCTGGCGCGCCCTCCACATCGCCGTCCCGGTGCCCGCCCAGTCGTTGACCGAACGTTGACGCCGCGATCGAGACACTTCTCAGCGTGAACCCCACCCCGTCCTGCCCTCGGCCGGCCCTCTGATGCTCGACCTGCTGATGCTGGCCATCCTGGCCATCCTCGTCGTCATGAGCTTCCTCTACGTGCACGGGCTGGGGAAGCTCTGATGAGCGAGACGCTCGGCTACATCATCGCCTTCGTGATCGCGGTGGCGGTCACCGCCTATCTGATCGTCGCGATGCTCTTCCCCGAGAGGTTCTGACCGGTGGCGCTCGACATCATCGCCTTCATCGTCACCTACGCCGCCGTCTTTGCGGGCGCCTGGTTCGTCGGCCTCTTCATGGTCAGGGTCTTCCAGGGCGAGCGCACCTTCCTCCACCCGGTGCTGCGCCCGGTGGAGCGGGGCATCTACAGGCTGACCGGGATCGACGAGGAGCGCGAGCAGGGCTGGAAGGGCTACCTGGTGGCCATGCTGCTGGTGTCGGTCATCGGGCTGGTCTTCACCTACGTGATCCTGCGGATCCAGAACGACCTTCCGCTCAACCCCGAGGGCTTTCCCGGGGTGCCCCCGGCGCTCGCCTTCAACACCGCGGTGAGCTTCACCACCAACACCAACTGGCAGAACTACACGGGCGAGGCGACCATGAGCTACCTCTCCCAGATGCTCGCCCTCACCTTCCACCAGTTCCTCTCGGCGGCGACGGGCATCGCACTGGCGATCGCGGTGATCCGCGGGGTGGCCCGGCACAGCGCCAGGACCATCGGCAACTTCTACGTGGACATCGTGCGCTGCTTCCTCTACGTGCTCATCCCCATCGCGGTGGTGGGCACCATCATCCTGGTGGCGAGCGGCGCGATCCAGAACCTGAGTGCCTACACGCCTGTGAACACGTTGGAAGGGGTGGGTCAGACCATCTCCCAGGGCCCGGTCGCGGCCATGGAGGCCATCAAGGACCTGGGCACCAATGGCGGAGGCTTCTTCAACGCCAACTCCGCCGCGCCCTTCGAGAACCCGACCGGCCTCACCAACGCCCTGGAGATCTTCCTCTGCCTGGTCCTCCCCTTCGGCCTGGCCTTCACCTTCGGCAAGTGGGTGGGCAACATCAAGCAGGGCCTCGCCCTCTTCGCCGCCATGGCCATCATCCTGGTCGGCGGCGCCATCTTCGCCGCCCAGCAGGAGCAGGCCGGGAACCCGGCGCTCAGCTCGACGGCGGTGAGCCAGGTCGCCAGCAGCACCCAGTCCGGCGGAAACCTGGAGGGCAAGGAGGTCCGCTTCGGCTCCATCCAGTCCGCCCAGTACAACACCGCCACCACGGGGACGAGCACGGGCTCGGTGGACGCGGCCCAGGACAGCTTCACGCCCCTCGGCGGCATGGTCCCGATGGTGCTCATCGAGCTGGGTGAGATCACCCCGGGTGGGACCGGGTCCGGTCTCTACGGGATGATCGCCTTCGCCATCGTGGCCGTCTTCCTGGCCGGGCTGATGGTGGGGCGGACGCCCGAGTACCTGGGCAAGAAGATCGAGTCCCGCGACATCAAGTACGCGGCCCTCGCCATCCTAATCCTGCCCTTCTCGATCCTGGGGTTCACGGCGCTGGCGGTGCTCACCCCGGCGGGCCAGGCGGGGCCGCTCAACGCGGGTCCGCACGGCTTCAGCGAGATCCTCTACGCCTACAGCTCGACGACCGGCAACAACGGCAGCGCCTTCGCCGGGCTCAGCGGGAACACGCTCTTCTACAACACCACCCTGGCGGCGGCGATGTGGCTGGGACGGATCATCTTCGTGATCCCGGTGCTGGCCCTGGCGGGGTCGCTGGCCAGGAAGAAGATCGTCCCCGCCGGCGCCGGCACCTTCCCCACCGACACCCCGCTCTTCACCGGCCTCCTCGTCGGCACCATCCTCATCGTCGGTGCCCTGACCTTCTTCCCGGCGCTGTCTCTCGGGCCCATCCTCGAGCAGCTCCAGCTCCACGCCGGCATCCTCCATCCCTAGGAGCCCTGACGTCATGACAGCGATCACCGGCACCGTCGGGCTGCCCCGGCCGCGCAAGCGGCGGCGGCAGAGCAGCCTGTACGACCCCGCCATCCTGGTGCCCGCCATCGGGGACAGCTTCCGAAAGCTCGATCCCCGCTGGATGGCGCGCAACCCGGTGATGTTCGTGGTCGAGGTCGGCGCGGCGATGACCACCTACGTCTTCGTGAGCGGCTTCTTCAACCACGGGCAGCAGGGATTCGTCGGCCAGATCTGCCTCTGGCTCTGGTTCACCGTGCTCTTCGCCAACTTCGCCGAGGCGGTGGCCGAGGGCCGGGGCAAGGCCCAGGCAGCCAGCCTGCGCCGCACCCGCTCCGACACCATCGCCCGCCGCCTGGTGGGCGGCATCGACGGCAGGGAGGAGGGCGTCCCTGCGCCCGAGCTGCGCCGGGGCGACATCGTCGTCTGCGAGACCGGCGACATCATCCCCAGCGACGGCACCATCGTGTCCGGGATCGCCTCGGTGGACGAGTCGGCGATCACCGGCGAGTCGGCCCCGGTCATCCGCGAGGCCGGCGGCGACCGCAGCGCGGTCACCGGCGGCACCCGGGTGCTCAGCGACCGCATCGTCATGGAGATCACCCAGAACCCCGGCGAGACCTTCATGGACCGGATCATCGGGCTGGTCGAGTCGGCCTCCCGGCAGAAGACCCCCAACGAGATCGCCCTCAACATCCTGCTGGCCAGCCTCACCGTGATCTTCATCATCGCGGTGGTGACCCTGCAGCCCTTCGCCGTCTTCGCCGGCGCCTCGGTGACGGTGACCGTGTTGATCGCGCTGCTGGTCTGCCTCATCCCCACCACCATCGGAGCCCTCCTCTCGGCGATCGGCATCGCCGGCATCGACCGCCTGCTGCAGAAGAACGTGCTGGCGATGTCCGGTCGCGCGGTGGAGGCCTCCGGCGATGTGGACGTGCTGCTGCTCGACAAGACCGGGACCATCACCCTGGGCAACCGCCAGGCCGCCGAGTTCATCCCCGCGCCCGGAATCGAGATGCAGCGGCTGGTGAAGGCGGCCGACCTGGCGAGCGTCGCCGACGAGACCCCCGAGGGTCGCTCGATCGTGGCCCTGGCCCGGCGCTTCGGCATCGCCGAGGAGCCGGACATCCACTCCTGGGCGTTCGTCCCCTTCTCGGCCACCACCCGGATGAGCGGCGTGGACCGCGACGGCCTGAGCATTCGCAAGGGCGCCGGGGACGCCATCGCCTTCTGGTGCTCCCAGGAGCACAGCCGCGACCTTCCCGAAAGCGTTCGCGAGCAGGTGGAGAGCATCGCCCGCACCGGCGGCACCCCCCTCCTGGTCGCCGAGAACCGCACGGTCCTGGGCACCATCCACCTCAAGGACATCGTCAAGCCCGGCATCAAGGAGCGGTTCGAGGACCTGCGCCGGATGGGCCTGCGGACGGTGATGATCACCGGCGACAACCCCCTCACCGCCAGGGCGATCGCCGAGGAGGCGGGGGTCGACGACTTCCTCGCCGAGGCGACCCCGGAGAACAAGCTGGAGCTGATCCGCAACGAGCAGGCGGGCGGCAAGCTGGTGGCGATGACCGGCGACGGGACCAACGATGCCCCCGCGCTCGCCCAGGCCGACGTCGGCGTGGCCATGCAGAGCGGCACCCAGGCCGCGAAGGAGGCGGGCAACCTGGTCGACCTCGACAGCGACCCCACCAAGCTGATCGAGATCGTGGAGACCGGCAAGCAGATGCTGATCACCCGGGGCGCGCTCACCACCTTCAGCGTCGCCAATGACGTCGCCAAGTACTTCGCCATCATCCCGGCGATCTTCGCCGGCGCGCTGCCCGCCCTGAAGGCGCTGAACATCATGCAGCTCCAGACCCCGGAGAGCGCCGTGCTCTCGGCGGTGATCTTCAACGCCCTGATCATCGTCGCCCTCATCCCGCTGGCCCTCCGCGGGGTGAAGTACCGGGCCGTGGGCGCCGCCGCCCTGCTCCGTCGCAACCTTCTCCTCTACGGCGTCGGCGGCGTGATCCTCCCCTTCATCGGCATCAAGGCCGTGGACATCGTCATCACCCACCTCCACCTGATCTGAGCTGAACGAGATGTTTCGCAACTTTCCCAAGGAACTGCTGATCGCGGTGCGGATCACCCTCATCCTCGCCGTGCTGGGCGGGCTGGTCTACCCGCTGGTGATGCTGGGCGTCTCCCAGGTGGCCTTCAACAGCCAGGCCAACGGCAGCCTGATCAAGAACGCGAACGGCACGGTGGTCGGCTCCCAGCAGATCGGCCAGTGCTTCTACGAGACCAAGGACGTGTCCGGCACCCTGACCTACCAGACCACCCAGTACCAGGGGCACACCTTCTACACCGTGGACCCGCGCTACTTCCAGGGACGCCCGTCGTATGCGCTGACGACGACCTCCAGCGGCGCCCAGGAGGTGCTCCCCCTCAGCCCGCCCTGCAACCCCCTCTCCTCCCAAGGCAGCAACCTCGGACCCAGCAACAGCCTGCTGATCCAGCAGGTGGACACCTACGCGGGCTACCTTCACTGCGTGGGCATCGACACCTCGGGCGCCTTCACCGCGGCCCAGCTCCAGCAGGCGGTCACCGATCCCACCCACCACTGCCTCAGCTCCGGCGCCACGACCACCCCGATCCCGATCGACCTGGCCACCGGTGACTTCACCAGCTTCGATCCCGACATCAGCGTGGCGGCGGCGCTGGCCCAGGTCAACATGGTGGCCGACGCGCGCGGCCTCGACCCCGCCAGGGTGCACAGCATCGTCGAGGCCAACATCACCGGCCGCGTCCTCTGGATCTTCGGCGAGTCCGACGTCAACGTGCTCCAGCTCAACCTGGCGATGAACCAGGCATTCGGTGCGCCACCGGCGCTGAGCTGACCTTCCGGTGACGGACGGAATCGAACGCGCCGGCGCCCTGACCCGGCGCGGCTACACTTGCCACAGAACCCACGCCGTCCGGCCCGGATCGGCCGGGTGGGCGAGAGAGCCATGACCGAGACCCGCAGCGAGACAGCCCCCGTCGCCGGCGGTGAAGCCACGGCTCCCTCCACGGGAAGCGTCGCCGGCCCGCCCGCGCCGTCGCGGGGACGGCTCAAGGCGTACCTCGGAGCCATGCCCGGCTCGGGCAAGACCTTCGCCATGCTGCGCGAGGGTCGCGACCGGCGCGACGCCGGCGAGGACGTGGTGATCGGCTTCGTCGAGACCCATGGCCGCGCCCGCACCCAGGAGGCGATTGGCACGTTGGAGGTGCTGCCCCGGATCACCGTCGACTACCACGGGACCACGCTCTCGGAGATGGACGTGGAGGCGGTGCTGGCCCGCCGGCCCCAGGTCGCGCTCATCGACGAGCTGGCCCACACCAACGCCCCCGGGGTGCGCCACCACAAGCGCTGGGAGGACATCGAGGACATCCGCGACGCCGGCATCGACGTGATCACGACCATGAACATCCAGCACCTCGAGTCGGTGAAGGACGTGGTCGAGCGGATCACCGGCATCACGGTTCACGAGACCGTGCCCGACGCCGTCCTCGACCGCGCCGACGAGATCCAGTTCATCGACATCACGCCGGAGGCGCTGCGCAAGCGGATGCGCCACGGCAACGTCTACCCCCTGGACAGGGTGGACATGGCGCTGCGCAACTTCTTCCGTCCGGGCAACCTGGGCGCGCTCCGCGAGCTGGGCCTGCGGCTGGTCGCGGAGCGGGTGGAGGAGGAGCGCGGCGGCGTCCAGGCCCCTCCGGAGGACGTTCTCGCCGCGGTCTCCGGCGGGCCGTCGGCGGAGGCCCTGATCCGCCGCGGTGTCCGCCAGGCCCGCCGCCGGCGGGGGTTCTGCACCGTGGTTCACGTCCGCACCATCGAGGACGCGGTCGACGGGTCCGCTCGCGACGACCAGGGCTGGCGCCGGCTCGCCGACGAGCTGCAGACGACGGTGCTGGAACCGGAGTCGCACGATGTCGCCGCCGCCCTGATGGCCCTCGCACGGGAGCGCGGCAGCCGCCACGTGGTGGTGGGGGAGCCCCGTCCGCGCAAGCTGTTCAGCGGCCTGCGCCGGACGGTGGTGGATCGGCTGATCGAGGGGCTTCCCGATCTGGACGTCCACGTCATCTCGCGCTACGCCGCCGTGCCCTACGCCCCGCAGGATCGCCCCAACCCCGACTCGCTGCTGCGCGACCTGAGCGCGACCCCGCCGCGCGGAGGGCTGCGCCTCTACATGAGCTACGCGCGGGGGGCCGGAGCGACCACCTCGATGCTCGACGAAGCCCGCCGCCGCGCCGGCCGGGGCACGGACGTGGTGGTCGGTGCCGTGAGCGGAGGCGGCGCAGCCCGGCTGGGAAGCCTCCCGCTGCTCGGTGGTCCTACCTCCCCCGCCGCGCGGGGACTGCTCGACGTCGAGGCGCTGCTGAGCCGGAACCCCGATGTGGTGGCGATCGATGACCTCGCCGGACAGACGACCACCGGCCAGCTCGTGGCCCACATGCTGCCTCGGATTCGCGCGGCCGGCATCAACGTCATCGGCACGGTCCACCTCACCGACCTGCGCAGCACCGTGGGCATGATGGGGACGCTGCTCCGCCGTCCGCCGGAGCGGCCGGTCCTGGACGACTCCGCGGTCGACCCCGCCGACGAGGTCGAGCTGGTCGACGTCCCGCCCGCCGAGCTCGAGGAGCGGTTGCGCCAGGGCGAGATCATGCCGCCCGCCGAGGCCCTCCAGGCCCTCCAGGGCGAGTTCCGCCCCGAGGTGCTCACCGCGCTGCGGGAGATGGCCCTGCGGCGCGTGGCCGAGCACTGCGACCGGCGACTGGTCGCCTACATGAACACCGCGCGGATCCAGGAGTCCTGGGAAGCACGGCCCCGGGTACTGGTCCTGGTCCCACCGCGCCCCGGTCAGGATGCGGTGATCCGCCGGGCCGCCGCCCACGCCGTCCGGCGTGACGACGCCCTCACCGCGGTCTCGGTGCGCCGCCGGCCGCGCAGCGAGGACGAGAAGCGGCTGCTCGGGAGATACGCCACCCTCACCCATCAGCTGGGTGGCGAGTTCGTGACCATCGATGGCAAGGACGTGGCCGCCACCGTCGCCGACTATGCCCGTGGCCACCGGATCACCGAGATCCTGGTGATGCGGAGCACCCGGAACAGCAGCTCGAGGACCCTCCGGCGCCTCATCCGGCTGGTGGCCAACGTCGACGTGCACGTCGTCGCCGCCAACGACTGAGGGTCCGGGCGCAGCCAGCGCCCCTGAACGGCGCCGGTGGGACCGCGGCCGGGCGGGACCTCGCGCGGGCGGGCTCAGTCGGGAGCGGCGGCCGGCACCGTGAACGCGAAGCGGGCTCCCTCGCCCGCCTCGGGATCCTCGATCCACACCCTGCCGGCGTGGGCCTCGACCAGGCCGCGGACGATCGCCAGACCCAGGCCGGTGCCACTCGGCGCCGGACCGCGGGTCGCGCCGTCCTGCTGGTCATCCGACACCCCCCGGACGAAGCGCTCGAAGATCCGCTCCCGCTGCTCCACCGGCACCCCCGGTCCCCGATCGACGACCCGGATGACCACCATCGAGCGCTTGCCCGGCGTCGCCGCGACCGTGATGGGCGTTCCCGCCGGCGCGTGGCGGTCGGCGTTCTGGAGCAGGTTGTCGAGGATCTGGCCCAGGCGGTCCCAGTCGGCGAGCACCTCGAGCCCATCGGCCGGCAGGCTGATCTCCACCGGCCGCCCGGGCGAGGCGAGGCGCAGCCGGCCGGCCGCCGCCTCGACGGCGTCGCCCAGGTCGATGTCGACGGCGTCGAGGGTGAGCGCGTGGGCCTCGATCCGGGCCATGTCGAGGAGGTCGGAGACGAGCCGCTCCAGGCGGCGGGCCTCGCTGATGATGGCCTCCACCTCGGTCCGCACCGGGGCGGCGAGGTGGGGACGCCCGAGCAGGTCGGTGGCGCCGGTGAGGATGCTGGCGAGCGGGGTCCGGAGCTCGTGAGAGACGTTGGCCAGGAGATCGGTGCGCAGCCGGTCCGAGGCTTCGAGCACCCGCACCTGCTGCTGGGCCTGGGCGAGCCGCACCGCCACCGCCGCCGCCTCCGCCTGCTCGCGCTCCAGCCGCTCCATCTCGGTGTTGGTCCGGCGCAGCTCCGCCGCCAGCCGTTCGGCCTCGATCTGGGCGTGACGGCGGCCCGACCCCACCCCGCCCGCGGCTCCGGCCACGGCCACGAAGACCACCAGGTCGACCACGTCGCTGGGGTCGGCGATGGTCAGGGTGTGCAGGGGGGGGACGAAGAAGTAGTCGACGAGCAGGAAGCTCAGCGCCGCACCCACCAGCGCGGGGCGGAGGCCGCTCAGGGTTCCGAGCACCGCCACCAGGGCGACGTAGATGAAGACGTAATCCCGGGCCGTCGCCGCGCCGAAGATGCTCAGCAGCGCGGTGATGGCGACGGGCCCGCCGATCGCCCCGATGAGCCCGGCCAGGAACGTGAGACGGCCGCGTGCGCTGCTCGGCATGGCAGCGATTGTGGCCCGCCGCACCAAGGGCCTGCGGGACATCACGCGAGGCGCGAGCGGGCCCCGGCGCCGGCCCGCCCCGCTACACGGGCCGGGTGCCGTCCAGCTCCCGGCTGACCTCGCGGCCGTGCAGCCGCAGCCGCCGCGCGTGCACCGCACGGCGCAGCCGGAGGGTCTCCGGCACCCCCGCGAGGGCAACGGCGGCCGCCACCCCGACCAGCACCGCTCCGAGCCACTGCGGACTCAGCACCAGTGCCGTCACGCCGGCGGCGAGCAGGGCGGCGCAGGCGCAGGCGAGGACCAGGACGATCACGAAGAGGGTGGCGATCCCCGCGGACTCGCGGGCGGACGCCACCCGGGACCGGACCGCCTGCACGTCGACGGGCGGCCGGCCACCCTGCCGGGGACGGACGAGCTTCCGGAGGAGCGGCGCCAGCAGGATCGCTGCCAGCCAGGCCCAGCGCAGTGGCACGCCTCCATGCTAGCCGCGGCGGAGGAACGGGGGATGCAGGCCTCTCGGGTGCCGCCGCGCGGAGGGGTTCGCGGCGCCGTGGTACATTCGCTGCTCAGCTCGAAGGGAGGAAAGAGATGGTCCGCGCCTACGTCCTGATCAGTGCCACCGCCGGCAAGGCGCTGGAGGTGGCCACCAAGCTCCATGGTCAGCAGGGGATCGTCAACGCCGACGCGATCACCGGAGAGTACGACGTCATCGCCGAGGTCGAGTCGGCGGACATCGCCGGCATCGGCAAGCTGATCGTCGAGAAGGTGCAGGCTGCCGAGGGCGTGTTCAAGACCATCACCTGCCTGGTGGTCCAATAGCGGCTCCCGTCGCGGCCACCTCCAGAGCGCCGGGTCTCGCCGGGGTCCTGACCGAGTCGGCGGAGCGGCTCCGCCGGAGCCCGGGACTGCGCCGGTCGCTGGTGGGCTGGCTCGCCGTCGGGCTGGTCGCCAGCGAGGCCTTCAGCCTGACGGTGGCTCGGCTCCACGGCGGCGGCGGGGTCGTCGCCGGGGTGCTCACCCTGGCCGGCTGGCTGCTGGTGGCCCTGGTCATGGCCGGCGGGGCGGCCATGCTGGTCGCGCCTGACGGCACCCCGGTGGATCTCTACGGGGTGCCCAACGGGCTCTCGGCGCTCCGGGCCTGGCTCTGCCCGCCGCTGCTCTTCTGCACCGGCTGGTCGCTCCCCGACCGGCTCGGCCTCCTGCTCTGGATCTTCGCCGGCGGCTCGGTGGGGATGCTCGACGCCGTCGACGGCTGGGTTGCCCGCCGCTTCGGCCCGGTGACCCAGCTCGGCAAGGCCATCGACCCGGCCACCGACGCCCTCTACTTCAGCGTCGCGGCGATCGCCAGCGTCTGGCTGGGCATCTTCACCTGGTGGCTGATGGCCCTGGTCGTCTTCCGCTATCTCGGACCGCTGCTGCTCACTCCGATTGTCTTCCTGCTCCGCCGCCGGCCCGAGCTGGTGCGCACCACCTGGGGCCGCTACAACACCATGCTGACCGGCGTGGTGCTCTTCGTCTGCATGCTGGTGAAGGTGGCCGGGGGGCCGGTGACCCTGGCCAACGCTGTGATCGGCCTCCCCCTGCTGGTCCCCACCGCCCTGCTCCACTTCCGCGCCCTGGGGCAGAGGGTGGCCGCGTCGCCGGTCGTCCGTTAGCAGGGGCTGAAGAACCGCCGGCGGTCCTGACGCCCCCATCCTCGGCGATGCGGGTGTCGCCTCCTGCGAGGGCTCAGTCGAATGCCTACAGGTATGCTCCCTCGCCTTCTCGTCGGCTCCTTCGCCTCGCCGGCCTGGGAACGACAACCCTCGCGGGGGTTCTTCAGCCTCTGCTGGCCGCCGGCGAGGGGCCGGAGCCGCCGGGCGCTCATAATCGGGCGGCCGTGCGCGCTGTCATCAAAGCCTCCCCCCGGCCCGGCATCGCCATCACCGAGGCGGAGGAGCCGTCCGCGGGGCCCGGCGAGGTCCTCCTCCGGGTGGTCGCCGCCTCCATCTGCGGGACCGACATCCACCTCTACGACTGGAACCCTTGGGCCAGGGCCCGGGTTCGCCTGCCCCGGGTCATGGGCCACGAGATCTGCGGCGAGGTGGTCGCCCTCGGCGACGGGGTGAACGGCCGGGCGCGGGTGGGGGACCGGGTCGCGGTCGAATCCCACCTCGTCTGCCACCGCTGCCCCGCCTGCCTGCGGGGGGACTTCCACGTCTGCGCCGCCACCAGGATCCTGGGGGTCGACGTCGACGGCGGCTTCGCCGGGCTGGTGGCGATCCCCGCCGAGAACGCCTGGCCGGTCGGTCCCGAGATGGCCCCGGCGGTCGCCGCCGCCATGGAGCCCTTCGGCAACGCCGTCCACGCCTGCTCCTGCGGGGAGCTGGAGGGTGCCACCGTCGCCGTCTTCGGCTGCGGCCCGATCGGCTGCGCCGCGGTGGCGGTGGCCAAGGCGCGGGGGGCGGCGCGGGTGGTCGCCGTGGAGCCCAACCGCTACCGGCTGGAGCTGGCCGGGCGGATGGGGGCCGACGCCCTGGTCCAGTCCGGAGAGGGGAGCGCCGAGGCGGCGGTCCGCCGTGCCGCCGGCGGCGAGGTCGACTGCGCCCTGGAGATGAGCGGAGCGCCGGTGGCGGTGGTCGCCGCCACCCGATCGGTCCGCACCGGGGGGTGGATCTCCCTGCTCGGAATCGGCGACGCGCCCACCCGTCTCGACCTCTCCCAGGACGTGGTGATGCGCGGCATAACCCTCTACGGGGTGACCGGCCGCCGGCTCTTCGCCACCTGGGAGGAGACCTCCGCCCATCTGAAGAGCGGCGCCATCGACGCCGAGGCGCTGATCACCCATCGCTTCGCCATGGCCGACATCGAGGAGGCGATCCAGCTCATCAAGTCCGGGCGCTGTGGCAAGGTGTCCCTCACGCCATGACCGCGAAACCGCGTCCGTCCGCAGCCGTCCAGGCCCTGGACCGGTCGCTCTCCGAGGACCTCGACCGGCTCCGCGCGGAGGGTCTCTTCCGGCCGCTGCGGGTGCTCGAGTCCCCGCAGGGGCATGAGGTGACGATCGCCGGCAAGCGCCTGATCAACCTGAGCAGCAACAATTATCTCGGGCTCAACACCCATCCCCGCCTGGTCGAGGCGTCGATCGAGGGCGCGCGCACGTGGGGCGCCGGCACCGGCGCGGTCCGCACCATCGCCGGCACCCAGGTGGTCCACGAGCAGCTCGAGGCGCGGCTCGCCGCCTTCAAGAGGACCGAGGCTGCGCTCGTCTTCCAGAGCGGTTACACGGTGAACGTCGGCGTGCTCGGTGCCCTGCTCGAGGAGGGCGACGTCGTCGTCAGCGACAAGCTCAACCACGCCTCGATCATCGACGGCATCCGGCTCACCAAGGCCGACCGCATCCTCTACGAGCACTGCGACCTGGACGACGCCGAGCGTGCCCTCGCCGCGGCCCGGGCCAAGGGCTACCGGCGGATCCTCCTGGTCACCGACGGCGTCTTCTCCATGGACGGCGACATCGCCCCGCTCCCCGGGCTGGTCGAGCGCGCTGAGCACCACGGCGCGGCGGTGATGGTCGACGACGCCCACGCCACCGGTGTGCTCGGCGACCACGGCCGGGGGACCACCGACCACTTCGGCCTCCATGGGCGAGTGGCGCTCAACATCGGCACCCTCTCCAAGGCGGTGGGCGTGGTCGGCGGCTACGTCGCTGCCAGCCAGACGGTGCGCGACCACCTCATCCACCGGGCCCGGCCCTTCCTCTTCTCCTCCAGCCACCCGCCCGCGGTCGCGCTCGCCTGCATCGCCGCCATCGATGTCCTGGAGGCGGAGCCGGAGCTGATCGAGCGGCTGTGGGAGAACACCCGGCACTTCAAGCGGGGGCTGTCGGAGCTGGGCTTCGACATCGGCACCAGCGAGACCCCGATCACCCCGGTCATGTGCGGGGAGGCGCCGATCGCGATGCAGCTCTCCGACCTGCTGATGGAGCGGGGAGTGTTTGCCCAGGGGATCGGCTTTCCGACCGTGCCCCGGGGCAGGGCGCGGGTCAGGACGATCGTGACCGCCACCCACAGCGAGGACGAGCTGGACCGCGCCCTGGGGGCCTTCGCCGACGCCGGCCGCCGGCTCGGGCTGCTGCGCGGATGAGATGGGTGGGTGCGACGGCGCTGCCTCCGCCGGGCGTCACCTCCCCCTGCGGCGGATATGGGCCGTCCGTCCGTAACGGCCCGGAGCCGGTCGGCTTCTGGTGGGTGACCCCTCGAGGGAGGCGCTGACATCGCACGTCGCACCGATGCCGAGCTCGAGGAGGAGCGTCAGCTGATCCTGGCCGCGCAGCAGGACAGGGCGGCGTTCGCGCCGCTCTACGAACGCTACGTGGACCAGATCTTCGCTTACATCTACACCCTCACCAGGGACCGGGAGCTCGCCGAGGACGTGACCGCCGCCACCTTCGCCAAGGGACTGGAGGAGCTGCCGCGCTTCGAGTGGCGCGGCGTGCCCTACTCGTCCTGGCTCTACCGGGTCGCCTCCAACCTGGTCGCCCGCCAGCGGCGGCGGCCGGGATGGATCGAGCTGGGGCCGGGGCTGGCGAGCGACGAGGAGTCGCCGCTCGACGCGGTGGAGAAGCGCGACCGCGCCGAGGAGGTCCGGAGCGCGGTCCGGTCGCTCCCCGACGACCAGCGCCAGGCGGTGGCGCTCCGCTTCGCCGGCGAGATGCGCAACCGCGAGATCGCCGAGATCATGGGGCGGAGCGAGGGGGCGGTGAAGCTGCTCACCTTCCGGGCCCTGACCACCCTGCGCAAGCGGTTCGGCGCGCCGCTGCCTCAGGAGAGCCGCCGCGTGGAGGGCCGGATGTGATCCGGAGGCCGGACGTGATGCCGGGGCAGGGTCTGAGCGACTGGGGATCGGACGCGATCGATGACGTCGAGCGGCTCGACGCCGCCCTCAACCGCCAGCGGATCGGGGCCGCCCTGGAGGACCTCCCGCCGTCGCTGCGCGGCCTGGTCGACCTCGCCGTGGAGATCGGGGACGCCTACCGCGCCTGGAGCCTCGCCCCCGCCGAGCGCGACTGGATCTACGCGGAGTCGCTGGCCCGGCTGGAGGCCGCGCTGCAGGCTCGCCGCCACCTCTGGCCGCGGCTCGACGGCCGCGGGGTCGCGGTGATCGGAGGTGCCGCCGCGGTGACCGCGGTGGCGGCGGCGATCGGGGTCCGGGTGATCGTCGGGCACCGCGGCCACGGTCTCCACCCGGCGGCGGTCTAGCAGCCGGCCGGATCGACCGACCCGGGTGGCGGACGGGTCGCCTGTTCCGCGATACAGTCGGGGTATGGCCACCGACAGCGAGCCGGACGCTCTGGACGACCGCGAGCGCGCCCGCAACCGCCGCCGGGACCGCAAGCTGCGCCCCCGGATGGTCGTCGACAACGCCGGGGTGAAGCGGGTGCTCCAGGCGCTCGCATTTCGGCGGCATCAGGCGAGCTCCGGCTCCCAGGACGGCAGGCCGGCGCCCTGAGACAGGGCCAGCTCTCTGGCATGGTCTGCAACAGGGCAACACCGGCCGGGTACGACCCCGCCAGCGTGACCCACAATGGGGCCGATGGCCGATCCCGGCGACCCACCGCCTCCCTCGGCGTACCCACCTCCCGCCTCCGGTCCGCCCCCGGGCTACGGTCCGCCGCCCGGGTACGGCCCACCCCCCGGTTACGGTCCGTCTCCGGGCTACGGTCCGTCTCCGGGCTACGGTCCGCCTCCCGGCTACGGTCCGCCTCCGGGTTACGGTCCGCCTCCCGGCTACGGTCCGCCGCCCGGGTACGGTCCGCCGCCCGGGTACGGTCCGCCGCCCGGGTACGGCCCACCTCCGGGTGGCGCGTGGGGACCGGCCCCGCTCAGCGGCGTCCCCACCTGGGCGTGGTCGGCGCCGGTCACCGGCTCCGGCCGGTTCCGCGCCCAGTCGTTCGGCGAGCTGCTCGACTCGACGTTCACCGTCTACCGGCGGAAGTTCCTGCCCATCGTGGCGATCACGGCCCTCTTCCAGCTGCCCTATCTGGTGGTGCAGTTTTTCGGGGAGCGGTCGCCGCTCGCGACCATCCTCAACGTCGAGACCCAGCCGCAGCCGGCGACCAGTGCGGCGGCGCTGAACGAGCTGGGGACGCTGCTCGCCGCCCTGCTGGTCGTGCTCGCCATCAGCCTCGGCTACTACATCCTGCTGATGCCCCTGGCCCAGGGGGCCGTCATCCGGGTGGTGAGCGACGACTACCTCGACCGCCCCACCGGCGTTGGCCCGGGGCTCGGCACCGCGATGCAGCGCATCCGGGGCCTGGTCGGCTACGTCCTGCTCGAGCTCGCGGTCGCGGTCGGGCCGGCCGCGCTCATCATCCTGCTCGCCCTGCTGGTGGGCGGCGACGCCGGCGCCGGCCTGCTGCTGCTGCTCATGGTCGCCTGGTTTGTTTTTGTCATCTTCGTCTTCATCAAGATGTGCTTGGGCATCCAGGCCGTGGTCCTGGAGCGGCTCTCACCAGTGGCGGCCCTGCGGCGCAGCTGGCGGCTGACCACCGGCTCGTTCTGGCGGATCGCCCTCTTCTACCTGGTGATCGCGGTGGTGAGCGGCATCCTGAGCGGCATCCTCAACGGCGTCGCCGGGCTCTTCATCGGATCCGCGCCCACCATCACCCAGGCCTCGATCCAGCTGCTCAGCTCCGGGGTGATCGGCATCTTCACCTCCCCCTTCATCCTCATCCTGCTCACCCTCGTCTACTACGACATCCGGATCCGCCGCGAGGCGTTCGATATCGAGATGCTCGCCCAGTCGCTCTGAGCTGAGATGGCCGGCTCCCGCCGTCCCCTCCTCGTTCTCCTTCCGCTCCTCTCCGCCGGGGTCGCGCTGCTGGTGGGCAGCGTCCCGGTCGCGGCGTCGGGGTGCAGCGGCGCCTACGTCGCCCAGCTCGGCCAGTTGCGCGGCGAGCTCGCCGAGGGCGGATCGGTCCCGGTGGTGGAGGGGCAGCTCCAGGCCCTGGCGTCGGCGGACCACGCGGCGGCGGCGCTCGACCCGGTGATCGCGGCCCTGCGGAGCGGCGACGTCGCCGGCGCCGAGCGGCTGCTGGGCGCGACGGTCGCGGCGCTCCAGGTCTCCGGGTCGGGGTGTGGCGCCGAGACCGGCGCCGAGCGGCAGGCGCTCTCCCGCGTCTATCAATCGCCGGCCTTCGCCAACCTCGACCAGCCGCCGTCCCCCAACTGGCTGCAGCAGCTGGGCAACGCCATCGCCGGGTTCCTCGGCCGCCTCCTCGGCACCCTGGGACCGCTCGGCGGCGGAGCTCTCGCCGCGCTCCTGCTCGCGCTCGTGGCCGCCGTCGCCGCCTGGCGCGTCCGGCAGGTGATGGCCTCGGGTCGACTGCCGCGGTCAGTGCCCGGAGCCGCCCCGGCGGAGGTGGACGCCGAGGCGGAGTGGGCGCGGGCCCTCGCCGCCTCGGAGCGGGGCGACTTCCGCCTCGGGGTCCGGCACGCCTTCCGCAGCGCCCTGGTCAGCCTCGCCCAGCGGGGCCGGCTTCCGGTGCAGCCGGCGTGGACCACCCCCGAGCTGCTGGACCAGGCCCGCGCCGACCCGGAGCTGACCGCGCAGCTCGCCCCGGCGGCGGCCGGATTCGATCGCGCCTGGTACTCGGAGGCGCCGGTCGACGCCGACCGCTGGGAGGAGATCCGGGGTCACTGCCAGGCGATCCGTGCACTCTCGGGCCGGGGCCGCCCGGCGTCATGAGGATGCCATGAGGCGGACCACGGCCACCCCGATCGCCATCCTGGTCGCGGTGCTCGCCCTGCTGGTGGTGGCGGTCATCGTGGCCGGCCCGGCGGCATCAGGGGACCAGGACCCCTCCAGCACCGCCAGCGGCAGGGCCGGGACGCTCGCCCTCTACGACTGGGTGCAGGCCGTGGGGGACAGCGTCCATCGCATCGACTCCGAGTTCGACCTGGGGGGGACCGACGTGCTGATCTCGGCGGGGCCGCTGGACGAGTTCGCGTACACCGCCGGCGACGACGCGGCCCTCACCCGCTTCCTCGAGGGCGGCGGGGAGGTCATCCTGGCGATCGGCAGCGGCATCTCCGACCCCACGGCGGTGGAGGCGGTTCTCCAGCCGCTCGGGATCGGGGCGGAGGCCTCGAACCTGGCCAGCGCCTCCCCCAGCCAGCCCTTCCCGGGAAGCAGCGGGGTGAGCAGCGTGCCGCTGGTGGCGCCCGGGGCGTCCGCCGTGGGGAGCGTCTGGACCTTCTCGGGTGGCGACGGCAGCCTCGTTCCGCTCCTGGGGGCCGCTCAGGCGCCGGTCGTCGCCGCCGTCCGCGTCGGCGCCGGCCGCCTCGACCTGCTGGGCAGCGAGTACCCGCTCAGCAATGACGGGCTCCGCCGCGGCGACTCGGCCGCATTCGTACTGGGCCTGCTCCAGGGCGCCCGGGGTCAGCGCGTCGGCTTCGACGAGGTCCACCACCTCGGCCCGGCCGGGGCGGATGACCAGGGCCTGACCGCCGTCTTCGAGGGTCCGCTCCTCGCCGCCGCCCTGCTCGCGGTCGTGGTCGCCCTTCTCTACCTGCTGACCAGCGGGCGCCGGCTCGGCCGGCCGCTGCCGCGCCGCGACCCGGCGCGCGTCCCCAGCGTGCTCGAGCACATCGAGGCGGTCGGCCACCTCCTCTCCCGCAGCCGGGAGCGGGGGGCGGTGGCGGGCCGCTACGCGGAGGAGCTCAAGCTCCGGGTGGGAAGGGCGACGGGGGTCGCGCCGCACCTCCCGGACCCCGATTTCGTCGCCGCCCTCGGCGGGTTCGGGGAGGAGCGGGCGCGCGCCGCGGGCGCGCTTCTCGACCAGGCGCGGCGGCTCGCTGCGGGCCAGCCCGGCGAGGCGGAGCTGCTCGGGCTGGCCCGCCGCGTGGACGCCCTCGAAGCGGAGTGGGGCGTGGCCGCCATCCGCTGAGGCGGGTGGTGCGCCGGCACCGGGCGCTGGCACCGGGCGCGCTCCCCGTGCATCCCGCGGGCGATGCCGGCCGCGCATCACCCGGGTTCTCCGGCTGGCTGCCACAATGCCCCCCGATGCCCGCCGCTGCCGACCTCCGCACCTCCCTTCAGGAGACGATCGGCCGAGCCGTCGTCGGGCAGCAGCCGGTGATCGACGGACTGCTCCTCGCCGTCCTCACCGGCGGGCACGTGCTGCTCGAGGGGGTGCCCGGCACCGCCAAGACGCTGATGGCCCGCTGCCTGGCCGCGGCCATGGACGCCCGCTTCACCCGGGTCCAGTTCACCCCCGACCTGCTCCCCTCCGACATCATCGGCACCAGCGTCTACCGTCCCGACAGCGGGAGCTTCGAGTTCCGGCCCGGGCCGATCTTCACCGACACCCTGCTGGCCGATGAGATCAACCGCGCTCCCGCCAAGACCCAGGCCGCGCTCCTGGAGGCGATGGAGGAGCGCCAGGTGACCTCTGACGGCCAGCGGAGGCCGCTGGGCCGGCGCTTCCTGGTGGTGGCCACCCAGAACCCGGTCGAATACGAGGGGACCTACCCGCTGCCGGAGGCCCAGCTCGACCGCTTCTTCCTCAAGCTCGAGGTTCCCATCCCGCCCGGGAGCGCCGAGGCGGAGATGCTGCGCCGCTTCGACCATGGTTTCGACCCCCATGACCTGGCGGCGGCAGGGATCGCCCCGGTGGTCACCGAGGCCTCCCTGGACGCGGCGCGCAGCGAGATCGCCGCGATCACCGTGAGCGATGCCATCGTCGCGTACATCGGCCAGATCGTGGCGGCCACGCGGACCAGCCCCGACCTGGCCCTGGGGGCGAGCCCGCGCGGTGCGATCGCGCTCCTCCTCGGCGGCAAGGCGATGGCGGCGCTGCGCGGCCGGGACTTCGTGGCTCCCGAGGACGTCAAGGACATCTGCATCCCGGCCCTCCGCCATCGCCTGATCCGGCGTCCGGAGGCGGAGATCCAGGGGATCGGTGAGGCGTCGGCGGTGGAGCGGGCGGTGAACCGCGTACCGATCCCCCGATGACCCGGTGGGGGGCGGCGCTCCTCCTCCTCGCCCTGATCCCCCTGGCGGCCAGCGCCGCCTACCCCGACCTCCTGATTCCCGCGCTCGTGGTGGTCGCGGTCGCCGCCCTGGCGGTGTTCGCGGACGCCCGCCGCGCTCCCGGGCGGGACCGCCTCACCGCGGTCCGGGAGCACGCGGAGATCCTCTCCGCCGGCCGGCCCAATCCGGTGACCGTTCACATCGGGGTGCGTCCCGCGGCCGCACCGCGGTGGCGGCGCGGCGCGCGCGCTGGAGCGGAGATGCTGCGCCCTCTCCGGCCCCTCCCCGCCGAGGTGCGGGACGAGCACCCTCCCCGCCTCCGCGCCGCCGGGGCAGCGCGGAGGCTGCTCATCCCCGGCAGCTTCGCCTACACCGTCACCCCGGCGGGGCGCGGCGAGGCGCGCTTCGGCGCCACCGCGATCCGCTGCCCCGGGCCCTGGCGTCTCGGCACCCGCCAGGCCTCGCTCGGCGAGGGGGAGACGGTGCGGGTCGACGCCGACCTGACCGCGATCCGCGTCTACGAGGCGCTGGCCCGGCGCGGCCAGCTCGCCGAGCTGGGGGTGCGCGCCCAGCGCCGGGGCGGCGAGGGCACCGAGTTCGAGCGGATCCGGGAGGCGGTCCCCGACGATCCCCAGCGGTTCATCAACTGGAAGGCGACGGCGCGCACCGGGCGTCTGATGGCGACCGAGCTGATCCCGGAGCGCGCCCAGCCGGTCATCGTCTGCCTCGACCACGGCCGGCTGATGGGGGTGGGGGCCGGAGAGCTGACCAAGCTGGACCACGCCATCAATGCCGCCCTCCTGCTCATCCACGTCGCGCTCGCCACCGGCGATCGGGTCGGGCTCTTCGCCTTTGCCGACCGGGTGACGGTCACCCTGCCCGCCCGTCCGGGGCGGCTCCAGATGCGCCGCTTCCTGGACGCGGTGCGCCCGCTCCGGGCCGGCGAGGTCGAGGCCGACTACGACGAGGCGCTGGCGGAGCTGAGCCGCTGGCAGCGGCGGCGGGCGCTGGTCGTCATCTTCACCGACGTGCTCGATCCCGACCAGGGTCAGGCCCTGGTCCGCCAGTGCGCCCGGCTGCGGCGCCAGCACCTGCCCCTGGTGATCACGGTCCGCGACCCGGCCCTCGAGGACAGCGCGCGCGCCCGGCCTGTCGATGCCCCCTCCACCTACGCCCGGGCGGTCGCGACCCGGCTGGTCGCCGATCGGGAGCAGACCCTGGAGCTGCTCCGGCTGAGCGGGGTCGAGACCCTCGACGCCGACGCCAGGACCCTCGCGCCCCGCCTGGTCAACCGCTACCTGGAGCTGAAGCGCCGCTCACGGCTGTGAGCGTGGAGCGGTGCCGGGCGCGGGCCGCTACGGCGCCGGGGGCGGGGGTGGGTACTCGACGGGGACGTCGAGCGGCATCTCGTCGTCCGCGACGTCGGGTGGTGGTGGCGGCGGCGGCGGGAAGCCGGCCAGGACGACGTCGGACTCGAGGTCGGCCGGGAAGTCGGAGGGCGGGGGCGGCGGGGAGTCGGGCGGGACGTCGGCCGCCGCAGCGAGGGCGAAGTCGGGCTGCTCCTCGGCGGGAGCCTCCTCCGTGACGCCGGCGGGGACCTCGTCGGGTCCGCCGGCGGGGACGCCGGGCTCGACCTCGGCCCCGCCCTCAGGCCAGGCGTCGCTGGTGAGGTCCTCCCGGCTCTCGGGCGGGATGTACAGCGGGAGCTCGGGTTTGACGGCCAGGTCGTCGGACGGAACCGCGAACTGGAGGTCGTCCGGCGGGGGCGGCGGGGGTGGCGGGGGCGGCACGTCGGAGAGCGTCGCGTCGGGCTCGCCCAGCGGTGCGGGCGGTGGGGCGGAGGGCGCGTACGCAGCGAAGCTCGCCACGGCCGGCGCCGGGGCCGTCATCGGATAGGCGGCGGGGGGCAGCCCTCGGAATGCCGCCCGGGTGCTCCCGCTGAAGGCGAGGGTCCAGACGATCAGGAGGTTGACGACGACGATGACGATCCCGGGGATCGGGGTGTTCCGCAGGGCCAGCCCGGTGTGCGCGACGGTGGTGGCGTGCGTCCCGTTGATCGCGGCCGCGACCCCGATGACCAGTCCCAGGCAGGCGAGCACGATCGCGGTCGTCCGCGGTCCACTGCTGAAACGGCCCATCGCCGCACCCGACCAGATGCCGATCACCGCGGCCACCACGATGATCACGCCGATGACGATGAGGGTGACCCCGAGGTGGGCGACCTGCGCGTTGGTCAGGGTCCCCGAGTAGCCGATCTGCTGCAGCCGGTTGTTGATGCCGGCGAGCGGTGTGGCGGCAACCAGGGCGCCGAAGCCGCCGGCGCCGAGCCCGGCCAGCAGCCAGAGGGCGCTCTCGACGATGACCAGGGCGCGACCCAGGGTGACCGATCCGGGAATCGCTGGTCGTTGCATCGAAGTTGCTCCCACGCGGATGACCGGAGCGGCGGCCCCAGTGAGCCGGCCGTATTCCGCGACTATAGAGGGGGCGGGGCCGCCCCGCCCGATCCCGACCGGGTTGCCGGCACCGGCTGCTCGGGGGAGGCGGGGGCCGGTGTGGCCGCGTCCGGTGCGAAGAAGTAGGCCTTCAGCTCCGGCCAGTAGTGGAGGGTGAGGACCGCGACGGTGCAGGCGGGGCCGAAGAGCCAGGCTCCGACGCTGTTGGCCAAGAAACCGATGAGGTAGACGGAGACCGCGAGCTCCGCCCCGGCCAGGAGGAGCCGGACGTTGCCCCCATGCAACCCCGCCTGCTGCTCCGCGACGACCAGGCAGGCGGCGACGGCGAGGCAGACGACGGTGAGCATCATCACCCCGCTGCCGGTGACCGTGGCGCTGGCGAGGAGCCCGCCCAGGGGGAAGCCGGTGCCGCCGAGGCCGACGACCTCGAGGGCGAAGGCGGCGATCAGCACCACGATGGCCGCCTGGCAGTACACGATGGTCCGGGCCACCCGGAGACCCACGGGAAGCTGGCGGCTGCCGAAACGCATGGCCGCAGATTAAGGCGCCTCGCGGCGGCGCGATCGGGTTGTGGCCGCTTCGTCATCGGATCGCGGCCCGCCCTCCGGGGCAGGTGCGGGCGCGGCCTCGCCGGCCCTCCCGGGCCGATCCGCCGGTCAGGTCGCCGCGGCTTCCCCGTCGCGCTCGGGCATCGCCTCCAGGGCGGCGACCACCTGCCGGGTGAGCTGGGTCGGTGTCGACGCTCCCGATGTGACCCCCACCCGGTGGACTCCCTGGAACCACTCGGGCCGGAGGTCGGCGGCGGTGTCGACGAGGAAGGCGGGCTTGTGGCCCAGCTCCTCGACGACCTGGACCAGCCGCCGGCTGTTGCTGCTCCGCTGGCTGCCCACCACCACCACGCAGTCCACGTCGTCGGCCGCGAGGACCGCCGCCTCCTGCCGCTCCTGGGTGGCCCGGCAGATCTCATTGTGGACCTCCATCTGGGGGAAGCGCTCGACCAGCCGGTCGATGATGGCCTGGGTGTCCCACATCGAGAGGGTGGTCTGGCAGGTCACCGCCAGGCGTGTCCCGGACGGGAACTTGAGGGCGTCGGCCTCCTCGATTGATTCAATCAATGTCGTCTGCGCAGGCGCCACCCCCATCACCCCCGCCGGCTCCGGATGGCCCCGCTTGCCGATGTAGACGATCTGATAGCCGCCCGCCGCCAGCTCCCGTACCAGGTCGTGGGTGCGGGTGACGTCGCTGCAGGTCGCGTCCACGATGGTTAGCCCCCGCTCCCGGGCGGCCCCGACCACCTGCGGCGAGATGCCGTGGGCGGTGAAGATGACGGTGCCCTCGGTGATCTGGGCGAGGCCCTTCATCCGGTCCGATTCGGCCACCAGGCGGACCCCGGCCTCCTCCAGCTCGCGGGTGGCGTGCTCGTTGTGGACCAGGTAGCCGAGCATCGTCACCGGCTCGCCGCGTTTCTCGGCGCCGACCTGCTTGGCCAGCCGGATCGCCTCCACCACCCCGTGGCAGTAGCCGCGGGGGCGGATCCGCACGACCTCCATCGGTCCGAGTCTACGCGACGCCCCTTCACGCTCAGCCGCCGGGAGCGCTCAGCCGCCGGAAGCGCTCAGCCGCCGGCCTCCGGGAGGCGGCCCGCGGGCATCGCGGCGTCCAGGTCGAGGTGGGGAATCGCCCGCCGCTCGTGCCCGGCGAGCAGCAGCCAGGCGTAGAAGCAGGCTCCCACGCCGAGGCCGATGGCGATCTTGGCCCCGCCGGGGAGGCCGCTGGGGGAGACGAACGCCTCCAGGGTCCCGGCGATGACCAGCAGCAGCATGGTGGCGACCGCCAGCCCGACCATGTCCCCGCCGGCATGGGCGAGCGAGTCCGCCCGGCTGCGCAGTCCCGGCCGCAGCAGGGCGTCGCCGAGGCGCAGCCCCGCCGCCCCGGCGGTGACGATGACGCTCATCTCCAGGACGCCGTGGGCGGCGATCAGGGACCAGAAGGCGTAGTCGTAGCCGCCGCCGTGGACAGCGGCTCCCAGCGTGCCCAGGCTCCAGCCCTGGAGGAAGACGAAGAACGCGGTGGGCACACCGGCGCCGACCCCGAGGATGAAGACGAGCACCGCCACCTCGATGTTGTGCAGGAAGATGCTGGGGGCGGCCAGGAACGGCTCGGGCACGCTGATCCCGGGACTGCCCTGCGCCATCTGCGCGAAGAGCGAATCCGGCACCAGGAGGCCGCGCAGGTCGGGTCGGAGATCGTAGGCGAGCCAGCCGGCGACGGTGCCGGCCAGGAGAAGGGCGAGCGAGGCCAGGAAGTAGCCGGCGTTGGCCCGGAAGACCCGGGGCGCGCCGGTCGCGAAGAAGCGGAGGGCGTTCCGGAAGCGGGGCGGCGATCCCCGGTTGAGCAGGACGTGGGCGCGTCCGCAGAGCGAGTTCAGGTACTCGGTGATCGCCTGATCCGGGAAGTCGCGACGGGCGATCGCGAGGTCGCTGGCGGCCCGCCGGTAGAGGATCGCGAAGCGCTCGACGTCCTCCGCCCGCAGGCTGCGCAGCCGGCTGCCGGCGAGGGTCGCGGTGCGCGCCTCGAGCTCAGCCCATCGGGCCTGCCGGCCGGCGGTGAACGCCTCCAGGTTCACGGGACCGGCGGGGGGAGTCCCCCCGGCACGCTGGGGGGATGGACACGCGGCGCGGCGAGGCCTCTGCTCGGCTCGAACCGTGGGGCGAGCTGCAGGTAGAGCCGCTCCAGGAACAGCTCCGGAGGCCACATCCGCTCCGGGGCGCCGGGCGGAAGCTCCATCCGGTCGAGCAGCCGCTGGGTGAGCCTTCCCGCCAGATCCGCCCGCTGGTCGGGCCGGAGGCCGGGCCGGCTGAGGAAGGTCCGGACCGCGCTCAGCTCGTGCTCTCCGAGGCTTGCGAGATCGTCGATGGCCGGGCCCGGATCGTTGCTCCGCAGGTAGACGGGGGCCGGCGCCGTCGCCGCCAGCAGGGTCACCGGGGTGCGCTCGCGGACCACCACGGTGCCGGCGAGAAGGTCGCCGAGGCGTCGGGACTGGGGGTGGAAGAACATCAGGATCGGTCCCACCGCCAGCACGTCCACGATGAGGGCGGCGCTGCGCAGGAAGTAGGCGCCGATGCTCGCCGTCCCGCCGTCCACCCCGATCGCCCGGAGGCCCATGGCCGCCTTGCCCGGGGTCTTGCCCGCGCTCACCGCCTGCGCGACCGTGAAGTAGAGGATGGAGAGCAGCACCCAGCTCGCCATCAGCAGGTAGCCGGCGAGGCTGAGGATCTCGATGGCGCTGGTCCCGGTGTTGGTCCCCGCGGCCGCGTCGGTGATGGCGACGATCAGCACGGTGGCGACGAAGAGGACGGAGCCGAGGATGAGGCCGTCGACCAGGGCGGCGGCGATCCGGGTGGCCAGACCGGCGACCCGGAAGGAGATGCCGACGTTGTCGGCCGTGGTCACCTGCTGGGTGTCGTAGCCGGTGCTCACGGGTCGGGCTTCGGGCGGCGCAACCGCCGCGGCGCGGGGTGGGGGCTCACGGCCACTTCGCCGGTGATCCTGTCATCTCCCGCCGTCTCGCGGCTCGTCGCCACCGCATCGTGGCCGGAGGCCGGGGAGGCGGATGAGGCAGTGGAGCCCGGGGAGGCAGGGGAGCCGGATGAGGCGGTGGAGCCCGCGGAGGCAGGGGAGGCGGGCGACGCGAGCCCGGAGGCGAGCAGCCCCGACGCCGTGAACTCCTCCCCGAGCCGGACCCGGTTCCAGAGGGCGCCGATGAGGATGAATTGGGAAAGGAAGGCGAGCCAGGTCGCCAGCAGGAAGAAGAGGGCCAGGCTCTGCCCGTAGGTGTCGAAACCATGCACCATCTTGGCGTAGAGGGGGAAGAGCAGCGTCACCAGCTCGATGAGCAGACCGGCCACCACCGCCCCGGGCCAGAGCTGGCGGATGCGGAAGGTCCGGTTGGGCACCAGCCGGTAGATGATGAGGGTCAGCGCCGCCATGGCCAGGAAGCCGGCCACCGGTCCCGGGCCGGTCATCACCGGGACCAGGCTCATCAGCGTGTTGGCGGCCACGGCGATGAGCAGGCTGACCACCAGCACCAGCATCATCACCGCGCCCATGGCGCGCTGGCGCAGGAAGCCGCGCTGGCCGATGCCGAAGATCCGGCCGAGGCAGAACTCGAGCGACGCGAAGAAGTTGGTGCAGGCCCAGAGCAGCCCGAGGACACCCACGATCCCGAGCAGCCCCGCGTAGTGATGCAGGTCCTGGGTCACCACGGCGTTGAGCTCGACGCCGCTCCGGCCGGGAAACGCGCGCAGGATCGCCGTCTGCGCCTCGTTGCGGATGCCGGCGTTGCTGACCACCAGGCCGGTGATCGCGAGGGCGCCGAGGATCATCGGGAACATCGCCATGAAGGCGTTGAAGGCGAGGCCCGGGGCGTAGCTACCGGTCTGGGTCGAGCCGTACGCGGTCACGACCCGGACCAGGGTGGTGGCCCTGAGCCGGGCGAACCGCGAACCATGGTGGTGGCCGGTGGTGCCGGTGGCGGCGTCCCTGGGCTGTGCGATCTCCACTCCGCAATTCTGGGCAGGTTGCCGGCCGCCGGGCCCGCCGCCGGCTACTCGACGGTTGCGACCGTCTATCCCTCCCTGACCACCTCGCCCTTGCGGGCCAGGATCGCGGTCACGGTCCCCGAAATCGGGCTGGTCACCGGGATCCCCCTCTTCATGGACTCGAGGACCACGATCGTCTCGTCCTCCTCGACCTGCTGGCCGACCTCGGCCACGATCCTCCAGAGGCTTCCGAGCACCTCCGCCCTGACCTCCATGGGGTCGTCACCGCCCGTCGGAGCGGAGGGCGCGCCCACCGGGGAGGGGGTGGACATCCTCCCCGGTGGGACTCCTCGCCAGCCAGGCCCCGATCACGCCCCGGCGATGAGCAGGCGGTCGTCGACCCACCCGGTCCAGCCGTTGGAGCAGAGAACGTGAGCCCAGGCCCCCCGGACCTCGGTGACCTGGACCGGCAGGTGGCCACCGAGGGTGGCGATCACCGCACCGGCGGGGTCGGGCGCGGCCCACGCCTGCATCCCCTGGGGCGGGACCCGATGGCCGGGGGTGAACACCGGCTGCGCGGGCGCCGGTGCCGGCACGGGTGCCGCCGCGGCCGCCGGCGTGAAGGGCTGGACGTAGTCCTGCGCTGAACCGCCGCTGGAGAACGGACCCACTGGGCCGACCGGGCTCGGGCTGGGCGCGAACTCGCCCGGCTGGGCCGCCTGCGGGTAGCCCTGGGCTGGGGCCGGGGTCGGGGTCGTCAGCGGCTCGAAGGTCGTGGCCTCCGGCGCCGCCCACGGGCTGGGTGTCGCGACCTGCTCCACGCCGGCGGGCGCGGCGGTCTCCGGGGCTGGCTCCGCGGTCGTCCCCGGGAACGCGTCCCATGGGCTGGGTGCCGACTCCTCCTCGGCGCCGGCGAGGACGGGCTCCGCCGTGGGCTCCTGCACCGGCTCCTCGACCGCAGGCATCTCGGCAACCGGCATCTCGGCAACCGGCATCTCCGCCTCGGGCATCTCCGCCGTGGGTGCCTGCGCGGCGGGCATCACGGCGGCCTGGTCCGCGACGGCTTCGACGGGGCTGGCGGAGGCGGGCGGCCACACCCACCCTGCCGCAATAGGAGCCGCCTCCTCGCTGGTCGCGGCCGGCTCGGAGACCACGGCCATCTCGGGCATCGCCTCGGTCGAGACGCCCGACAGGGCGAGCGCGGCCGGCCCCATCTCCTCCGGCGCAGCCTCGGCCACAACGGGGGAGGGGGCTGCTTCGGCGGCCGCCACATCGGCCGGGAGGCCGGTGAGGCGGAGCACGGCGCTCCGGGTGCGGCTCACGTCGCTGACCGCGGTCAGGAAGCTGTGCTTGGTCAGGCCGTCGAGGACGACCCAGTTGGCGATCACCACCTCGTCGCCGGTGGAGCTGAGACGGACCGTCACCGGCCCGGGACGCCGCTCCTCCAGGGCGGCCAGGTCGGCGCTGAGGTCTCCGCCCCCGGCGGGTTGGACGGCCTGACCCAGGCCGACGACGTTGCGCAGGACGACCCGGTCACCGCCGCTCGGGAGAGCGGCGGTCAGCTCGGAGCCCCCGCTCTCGAGGACGAGGCTGAAGTCGTTGCCCGGGGTGTCGTCCTCTCCCACGCACCGAACGTCGCTTTCTGCGCTACACCAGTCCAGGATGCGCTGCTTCTCGTCAGTGGCCATGGCCCGGGAACCTCCAGTGGAGCGGCCCGATTTCGCTCTCTGATTCGAGGGGGGAGGCTGAAGATTCTCGCAGGTAATCGTCCGCCAAGGGGGCATCGACTCGCGATCAGTCGAAGTAGAGACGGAATCCCCGGGCGCTGGCCTCCATTCCGATCGCCTCGTAGAAGGCGTGGGCCTGGGAGCGCTGCACCCGGGAGAGCAGCTGGAGCCGGTGGCACCCCGCCTCCCGGGCCCGCCGAGCCGCCTCCTCCATCAGCACCCGGCCCACCCCCAGGCGGCGGAAGCGCCGGCCGACCACGACGTTCTCCACGGCTGCCCAGGGGCGACCGTGGTGGGTGAGGCTCGGCCTGACCACGATCAGGTCGACGGTCCCCGCCACGGCGCCGTCCACCGTCGCCGTGAGCAGGGTGCGGTCAGGCTGCGCGGCGATCCCGCGGAAGATCTCCTCCGCCTCGGCCACGCTCAGCTCGGGGCCGTCGCCGAACCCCTCCGCGAGCTGCGCGTAGAGGTCGAGCAGGGCGGGGACGTCGCCGGCGACGGCAGGCCTGACCTCGACGCTCATGCGGGGGGATTGTGCGCGGGAGCCAGGGCAATGCGCGCCGGTGCCGGTGGCGCATGCCGAGATGCCTGCAGAGCCTGGGGCTCGCCCGTGACCAGATCCTCGTGCCGGAGTTCTCCAGCATCGAGGAGTACCTCGGGCCCAACACCTCGGGCCACCACGCGGTTCTCGCGGACGTGGGACGAGGCCGATGGTCGCCGAGCACCGACGCCCGACCCTGGGTGCGGTTCTGTCTGGTGGCCCATTATGTCCAGGCCAGCCGGGTGCTTCGCCGGGTCCGCGAAGCCGACGTGATGTGGGAGGGGTGCGAGGAGCTGGCTCGCGCCAACCGACTGCCGGTGCGGGCTGTGGGCGCGCTGTTCGATGCGGTGATCTGCCTGAAGGTCTGTAACTCCTCGTACCGCACGGCGCTCAGAAGCGCCTTTGACGTCGAGGTCTCGATGCAGGTGGCGACGGACGACCTGGGCGCGATGGTGAGAGCTGGCCTTCTGCTCGCCAACGGCAGCTGGCGAAGCGCCTTCTACACCAGGGCGGCCCCGCTCGAGGAGCTCCGGCGGCGTGCCAGGAGCGGGCGCACAACGATTGCCACCTCTGGGCTTCTTGGTACCACGGGAGATCTGCTGGCCATCGGCTCCGAGCCGCCCTTCTGGTCAGTGCTCCGAGACAGAGGTGGCTCCGTGGTCGTGGAAGCTACCCCCGGCCGGAATCGAACCAGCGCACAAGGTTTAGGAAACCTCTGCTCTATCCACTGAGCTACGGGGGCTTGGCAGGCAGTTTAGAACTCGTAGTCGAGCGTGTACGAGTGCGCGCCGTCGGGGCCCACGACGATCTGGCCCTCACCGCGGATCCCCGCCAGCTCTCCGGTCCCGCTCGTCTCGACGATCTTCCAGGTCATCCAGGGGACACCGGCCTGGCTGCCGGCGTTGTGCTGAAGCACCAAGCCGCCGCTGCAGCCGTGCACCGCGCCCTCGAATTGCTCGATGCCCGCGTAGGCCGCCGGAATCTGGGTGTGCACCATGATGATGTCGGTCTCGCTGGTGCCGGCCAGGTCGCCCCGGAAGGTCTTGACGACATGGGCGCGCGTCAGCGCCACCCCGTCGCGCTCGTCGTGCGGCTTGGCGGTGCCGAAGCGGTCGATGTCGAAGGTGCCGTGGGCTCTGGGCATGTCCTGCAGCATACCAGGGGACCGAACACCGGTTCGTGTCAGCTCCCGGGCAGGGTTGCTCACCGCCCGCGAGGGGTGAGCGGGAACCTGTCGGCTCGGCCAGTCAGCCGGCGGCGGGGCTCGCCTCCATGGAGATCGGGAGGTAGAAGAGGCCGGGCGCCAGCCTCCCGTCGGCCCGGCCGATGGTCTGGAGGAGCGTCTCCATGGCGGCGCGGGCGGCCTCGCGCACCTGCGAGAAGTCGGCCACCCGCAGCGGGTTGGGGATCCGGGGACAGATCAGGGTCACCGGCAGGTGCTTGCTGAAGCGCTCGAAGTCCGCCAGCAGGCGGGCGTGGAGCGCCACCGCGGTGACCCGCTCGAAGACCTCCGACAGGCGGCGCAGCGCCGGCATCGCCGGCTCGGCGGTGAGGTCCACGGCGATGATCTGGGCGGGATGCATCCGGGCCGCGGTGGCGAGGCTGCAGTTGTCGGTGACGCCGCCGTCCACGTAGGCACGATCGCCGAGCTGGACGGGGCGGAAGACGAAGGGGACCGCGCACGAGGCTCGCAGCGGGTCGCGCAGCCGACCGCGGGAGATCACCACCGGCTCTCCGGTCAGCAGGTCGGTGACGATGATCTCGAGGGGACGGCGCAGCTCCTCGAAGGTGCTCTTCTCGGTTAGGCCGATGGCGAAGTCGACCAGGTCGCCGATCGCGTCGTCACCTCGAAGCCAGGGCTGACGGCGCACCCGGTTCAGCAGCATCCGCACCGGGTGGGCGCGGAAGACGGCCCGGGTCTGGGGGCTTGCCCAGATCCTTTCAAGCAGGTCCAGGGCCTCCGGCAGGGGCCGGCTGGTCACCACCGCGGCGTTGAGGGCGCCCACGCTCGTGCCGACGCAGGCGTCCGGCTCGATGCCTCTTTCGGACAGGGCACGGAGGATGCCCAGCTGGGCAGCTCCCCGGCCGCCACCGCCGCCGAGCACCAGCACAGTCTCGATGCTCGAGCCGGCCGCGGTGTCCACTCCCATAGAGTGCCACGCGCCGATCAGCCGGGGCCGCTCCCCCGATCGGTCAGCTCGACGCCCGGACGGGTCAGGTCTTGGCGCGGCCCCGGGAGACGAACCAGATCACCCCCACCACGATGATGACCACGACGACGATGTAGACAATGATCTCTTTGGTCCCGAAGACGGCGAATCCCAGCATTGACGATCTCCCCGGGTGGACGGCCTTCGCATCGCGGCTCGCGCCGGACGGTATGGGGCGCCAGCCTACCCCAGCCGGGAGGGCTGTTGCAGCACCCTCACCATCCGGACAGAGGGCCGTCTCGGTCCCCGCTCGGGGGACTGGATCGGCCTCGAGTCGCCGCAGCTGGCTCAGGCCGCGGGACCGCCGGGCGCCTGCGGGTGCAGGATGCGGATGACCCCGAGGAGATCGGAGCGGCGCCGGCCCAGGAGCTGAGCTCGCCCCTTGGTCCCCTCCCAGCATGAGGCGCTGAGCTGGGTGACCCGCCACCCGTCGTCGGTGAGGTACGCCTCCTCCGAGCGCCGGAGGTTCCTCCCGCTCGCGAGCCGCTCGGCCGCCTCCAGGGTGATCTCCATCTCCCTGCCGTCCAGCCGGTAGAGGACCTCGCCGGCGGGGAGGGGGAGCTGGTGGCGGTTGCGCCAGAGCAACGCCTCGGAACGGGCCACCCTGAGGGCGACCTCCATGCCGCTCCCGACGGCGGCGCCGATCAGCCCGCCGGTCAGGACCGGCCCCAGCCCCGCCCCGGTAGCGGCACCCGCGATGACGCCCGCGGCCAGCGCGACCTCCCAGGTCCGCGGTTGGGGGACGTGCCCATCCCGGTGACCGACGGTGGCGGCCAGCGCGCCGAGGCCGACCACCCCGGCGGCGGCCACGAGGAGAGAGGGCGGTGCCGGGCTGCGCGAGCTCAGCAGGGCGACGGCGGGCGCACAGAGGACGAAGCTGAGGGGGGCCGTGGCCGCCTCGATCAGCGCCCGTCCCCGCGCTGGCCAGTGCCGGGGATCCGGCGGCCCCGACCGCCACCCTGGCGTCACCGCCGCGGGCGCCGCGGAGACGCCGGCCCGCGGCCCGGCAAGCCGCGGGGCCAGCCCCAGGCTCCCGTTCACCCCGAGTACCAACAGGGTGGCCGCGGCGAGCCCGGCCAGGTTCATCGCCACCAGGGCCGGCAGGAGCTGGAGGAGCTGCGGCACGACGGCGGGCGTGCCGATCGAGGCCTCATCGAGGGTCCCGAGGATCAGCACGGGCAGGGCCAGGGCACAGGCCAGCGGGTGACGTCGTGCGAGGCGGCGCAGGCCGGTGACCGCGTCGCCCCAGCTCTCCGCCTGGCGGAGGGGATCGCGCCCCCGCAGGATCAGGAGCGCCCCGGCGCCGATCCCCACCCAGAGCGCTGCCGCCGTCGCCTCCGAGCCGGCGCCCGCGGGGCCCAGCAGGGCCAGCACCACGGTGGCCAGCGCACCGGCGGAGGCCAGCTCAAGAGCCCAGGCGGCGTAGCGGCGCAGCGATTGGGCCAGGCTCCAGCCCAGGCCGGTGAGGCAGAGGTGGCCGGCTTCCGGCGGCTCCCGCTCCGGCCACGCGGCCGGGCCCTCCGGCCAGGCGAACGGGCGCGGACGCTGCGCGGTCCCGCGCAGGTGCCCCTCCACGGCGTGCGCCACGACGTGGCCTCCATGATCTGAGACGACCGGCGCGCAGCCATCCGCTCGCCGGCCCGTCTATCGAACCGGAGCTGACCCCAGGCGTGACCGAAGCTCCGGTCGCGTTCGCAGCACAGAACGATGACGGTGCCGGCCGCCGCAAACCGGCGTGTCGGGGGTGGACGCGCGGGAGGCACGGGCGGCCGAGCGCGCGCCACGGCGGTCGCCCTACCTCGGCGGCGTCTCCGCCAATCAGAACCAGGTCATCGCGGGAGCGCTGTTCCTGCTGGTCGGGGCGTTTGCCTCCGCGGGGATCGCGATCTCGCTGTATCCGATCCTGCGACGCCACAATCCGGGTCTGGCCCTCGGAGCTGTCGGCTTCCGGACCATGGAGGCCGTGCTCTATGCCGGCGGCGTGGTCGGCGTCCTGCTGCTGGTGACGCTAAGCCAGGACTTCGTCCAAGCTGGGGCGCCGGCGTCGCCGTACTTCCAGACCCTGGGCTCCCAGCTGCTCGCGGTTCGCGACCGGACCAACCTCGTCGGTATCCTCGCCTTCCACCTGGGCGCCTTCCTGTACTGGTGCTTCTTCCTTCGATCAGGAATCATCCCCCGCTGGCTGTCGGGCTGGGGCCTGGTGGGAGTGATCCTGGGCGCGGTCGCGGGCCTGTTCGTCATGTTCCGCGTCATCATCACCCTCTCGACAGTCCAGGTCCTCTTGAACATTCCCATCGGCGTGAATGAGATCGTCCTGGCGGTGTGGCTGATAGTCCGCGGATTCGATGCATCGGCAGACGCACCCCGGTCTGCCCAACAGATCGGACGTCTTGACCGTGGCGAGAGCCACTGATGGGTGGACACGGTGTTGGCCTTCAGCGCCCCCAGGGCCGGCCACTCGCGGTCTCACCCCTGTCCGCTCCCCTCTCCGCCGCCCAGCGCTAGGCTTGAGGCCGTCCACGCGGGGGGGCTCGGCCGCGAGGCCGACCTCGGCGTGTGGCGGCGGCACATCCGGAAGGAGGGCTCACACCGATGATGCGTCCCGGCGGTGGCATGGGTGGAGGGATGGGCGGGGGGATGGGGCGCGGCGGCCCCATGCGCTCCCTGATCAGGGACCCCTCGGTTGTCGGCAGCAAGGTGCCCAAGGGGACCGTGCGCAGGATCCTGCGATGCCTCGCCCCATACCGGTGGGCGCTTGGCCTCTTCTTCGCGCTGACCGTCGTCGACTCCTCGATCGGCGTGGCCAACCCGCTCATCTACCGGGCGATCATCGACAACGGCATCCTGGGCAACGACGCGCGCCTGATCGTCACCCTCGCCCTGGTCATCGCGGGGCTGGCCGTTGTCGACGCCGGGCTGTCGGTCAGCGAGCAGCTCTGCTCGGCGCGCATCGCGCAAGGGCTGATCTACGACCTGCGCACCAAGGTCTACTCGCACGTCCAGCGGATGCCGCTCGCCTTCTTCACCCGGACCCAGACGGGGGCGCTCATCTCCCGCCTGAACAACGACGTGCTGGGCGCCCAGCAGGCGACCTCGGACATCCTCTCCTCGGTGGTCGGAAACGTGCTCAGCGTCCTCATGGTGCTGACCACCATGTTCCTGCTCTCCTGGCAGATCACCCTGGTCGCTCTCGCCATACTGCCGCTCTTCGCGATCCCGGCGCGCTTCATGGGGCGCCGGCTCGGGGCCATCACCAGGGAGGGCTACGTGCTGGCCGCCGAGATGAACACCACCATGGCCGAGCGCTTCAACGTCAGCGGAGCGCTGCTCGTGAAGCTCTTCGGCCGGCCCGGCGAGGAGGACGCGGTCTTCGCGGCGCGAGCGGGACGGGTGCGGGACATCGCCGTCGTCCAGGCCATCTACGCCCGCATGTTCTTCGTCGCGCTCACCGTCACCGCCGCGCTCGCCACGGCTCTCGTGTACGGATGGGGAGGGCTGCTCACCCTCAATCACACTCTCCAAGTCGGTACCCTCGTTGCCATGACGGCTTACCTGAACCGTCTCTACGGCCCGCTCACCCAGCTCTCCAACGCCAACGTCGACGTGATGACCGCTCTGGTCTCCTTCGACCGGGTCTTCGAGGTGCTCGACCTCCCCTCGATGATCACGGAACGACCGGATGCGGTCGCGCTGGCACGTGGCCCGGCGACGATCGACTTCGATCACGTGGACTTCGCCTATCCGGATGCCAAGGACGTCTCGCTCGCCTCGCTGGAGTCCGTTGCCGTGCTCGAGGAGCTTCCCTCCATGCCGGTGCTCTCCGACGTCACGTTCCGCGCCGCGCCCGGCCAGCTGGTCGCCCTGGTCGGACCCTCGGGTGCCGGCAAGACGACCATCACCCACCTGGTCGCCCGGCTCTACGACGTGCTCGGGGGCGCCGTGCGCATCAACGGGCTGGACGTGCGGGACGTCACCCTCGACTCCCTCCATGCCGGCATCGGCCTGGTGACCCAGGACGCGCACATGTTCCACGACACCATCCGCGCCAACCTCAGCTACGCCAAGCCGGGCGCGACGGAGGCGGAGCTCTTCCAGGCGCTCGCCGGTGCGCAGATCCTCTCCCTCGTCGAGAGCCTGCCCCTGGGCCTGGATACCCTCGTGGGCGACCGCGGCTACCGGCTGTCGGGGGGCGAGAAGCAGCGCATGGCCCTCGCCCGGCTGCTCCTCAAGGCTCCCGATGTGGTGGTCCTCGACGAAGCCACCGCCCATCTGGACTCGGAGTCGGAGGCGGCGGTGCAGGCGGCGCTGAAGACCGCGCTCGCCGGTCGGACGTCGCTCGTGATCGCGCACCGCCTCTCCACGGTCCGTGACGCGGATCTGATCCTGGTCGTCGACGGGGGCCGCATCGTCGAACGCGGGACCCACGATGACCTCCTGGAGCAGGGCGGCTTCTATGCGGAGCTCTACCAGACCCAGTTCCGTCGCCAGGCGGCCGACCAGACGCCCGACGACGAAGGCTGATGACTCCGGCTGGGTGACGCGGATGTCATCGGTTGGCATCCGATCCTGCATGCCGCTCCGTTGCTGGGGCTCGTGTTCTGCAGCCATGCGTTGGCGTTGAGCACATAGCTGCCAGTTGGCAGGCTGAGGCTTGTCAGCAGGGTGTACGTGTGCGGTGAAGGCCGAGAAGCGTCGCCCGCCTGGGTGACGACGCCGGTGGCACCCCCGTGTGGCGAACGCGACCCGATTGGGGCTGTGCTCGCCATGGGGCCGGTCCTGGTGAGGGGTGGTTAGCCCCGACAGGTGGGATTCGAAGTCCGCAAGGCCGGGCTGGTCGGGAAGGCGAGATTCGAACTCGCGACCTCACGGTCCCGAACCGTGCACTCTAACCTGGCTGAGCTACTTCCCGATCGTCGGCATGATAGCAGCGGGGCCGGAGCGCCCCGGAAGCAGCCGACCGTCCCGCCCCGCCCGGCCGCCTGACCCGAGACGCGAGCCCCGGTTAGGGTGGGCCCCATCCGGCTGCCGGGCGCGCCGCGGAGCGGGTCGCTGCCGGGCCCGCTGGGGGCCCCCCGGCGGGGTCGCGCCCGGGCCCCGCTGCCGGGCGTGCACTCCCCGACCGATCAGCCGCCGAGCTTGCCCAGCTCCGCCACCTGCTCGTCGGTGAGACCGATCAGAGCCGCCTCGACGTTCTCCTCCAGGTGGGCGACCGTCGAGGTTCCCGGGATGGGCAGCATCACCGGCGAGCGGTGCAGCAGCCAGGCCAGGGCGAGCTGCGTGGCAGTGGCCCCCAGCCTCTCGCTGAGGGCGCTGAGGGGACCGTCGCGACGGGTCAGGTCGCCGTCCGCGAGTGGGAACCACGGGATGAACCCGAGGCGCTCGCGCTCGCAGTAGTCGACCACGTCCTCCCCACCGCGCTCCGCCAGGTTGTAGCGGTTCTGCACGCTGGCGATCGGGACGATGGCGCGGGCCGCCTTGATCTCGTCGACGGTGACGTTGGAGAGCCCGATGAGACGGATCTTCCCCTCCGCCTGGAGGGCGGCGAGCTCGCCGACCTGCTCTGCGAGCGGAACCTGCGGATCGATGCGATGGAGCTGGAAGAGCGGGATCTGTCCCAGGCCCAATCGCCGGAGGCTCATCTCGCACTCCTGGCGCAGGTACTCGGGCCGCCCGACCGGATCCCAGCGGCCCGGCCCGGTGCGCACCAGCCCGGCCTTGGTGGTGATGACCAGCTGGCCGGGATAGGGCCGGAGGGCGGTCCGGATCAGCTCCTCGCTGACGTAGGGACCGTAGGAGTCGGCGGTGTCGATCAGGTCGACGCCCAGTTCCACGGCTCGCCGGAGCACCCGGATGCACTCGTCCCGGTCGGCCGGCTCCCCCCAGATCCCCGGGCCGGTGAGCCGCATCGCGCCGAACCCGAGCCGGTGCACCACCAGCTGGCCCCCGAGGGCGAAGGTGCCGCTCGCGGACGCCGGTCGGTCGATGGTCGTGTCCGCCATCTCCATCTCCTCGTGTTCGTCGTGCCCATCCCCCCGGCCAGCATCAATCCTGCCACAGCCACCGTCCGGCCCCGTCGCGCCCGCGGCGTCGCGGCGGTTCCGGTGGCCAGGCCCGCCGCGGCGCCTAGAATGAGGACGGATCTGCGATCGCGCGCACGGAGAAGGGCGACGAGATGAGCGCTGACGGCACCGCCGACCAGGCCCCCAACGGAGAGCACCGCGGAGGGCTCCGGGTCAAGCGCGGCCTGGCCGAGATGCTCAAGGGCGGGGTGATCATGGACGTGGTCACCCCGGAGCAGGCCAAGGTCGCCGAGGATGCCGGGGCGGTGGCGGTCATGGCCCTGGAGCGGGTCCCCGCCGACATCCGCCGCGAGGGCGGGGTCGCCCGGATGAGCGAGGTCTCCCTGATCAAGGGGATCATGGCCGCGGTCACCATCCCGGTGATGGCCAAGGCCCGGATCGGCCACTTCGTGGAGGCCCAGGTCCTGGAGGCGCTCGGCGTCGATTACGTCGACGAGTCCGAGGTGCTGACCCCCGCGGACGAGGAGCACCACATCGACAAGTGGGCGTTCACGGTTCCCTTCGTGTGCGGGGCCCGCGACCTCGGTGAGGCCCTCCGCCGGATCGGGGAGGGGGCGGCGATGGTGCGGACCAAGGGCGAGGCCGGCACCGGCAACGTGGTCGAGGCGGTCCGCCACATGCGCGCCGTCCTGGGCGGGATCCGCCGGCTCCAGGCGATGCGCCACGACGAGCTGATGGCCGAGGCCAAGCAGCTCGGGGCCCCCTACGAGCTGGTCGTCGAGGTCGCCGAGACCGGGAAGCTGCCGGTGGTGAACTTCTCGGCCGGTGGGATCGCCACCCCGGCCGACGCCGCCCTGATGATGCAGCTCGGCGCGGACGGCAACTTCGTGGGCAGCGGCATCTTCAAGAGCGACGACCCCCTCGGCTACGCCAAGGCGATCGTCGCCGCCACCACCTACTACGACAAGCCGGAGGTCATCGCCGAGGTGAGCGCCGGCCTGGGCAAGCCCATGCGCGGCCTCGATGTGGCCTCGATGCCCAGGGAGGAGCTGCTCGCCACCCGCGGCTGGTGAGCTCTGCGCCACCGGTACGACTCTTCGTCAACTGCAATGGCCCGGCGCTGCTCACCGGTGTCCTGGACGGCGCCATCCGGCCCGGCTTCGCGGCCGGTCCGCTCCCGTCGATCACGGTGTGATCGCGCCGGGCTGCGCGCCGGCCGGTCTCGGGCGACCCCCCTTGGGTAAACTGACCGGAGTGACCGAGATGCCGCAGGCGCCGCCCCGCAGGGGTGGCTCGCGTGCCCGGGGGACCTGAAGCCATCGTTCGGATAGGTGTGCTCGCCCTGCAGGGGGATGTCCGCGAGCACCTGGCCGCCTTCCGCCAGGCTGGGGCGGAGGCCCTCCCGGTGCGGACCGCCGAGGAGGTCCTGGGTGTCGACGCCCTCTCGATCCCCGGGGGGGAGTCGACCACCATGAGCCGCCTGGTCCGCGTCTTCGGCCTGGAGCCGGCGCTGCGCCGCCGCCTGGCCGATGGGATGCCGACCTTCTCGACCTGCGCCGGCACGATCCTGCTCAGCCGCGAGATCCTGGACGGCATCCCCGACCAGCTCGCCCTGGGTGCCCTCGATCTGCGCACCCGCCGCAACGGCTACGGCCGCCAGCTCGAGTCGTTCGAGTGCGACCTCGAGGTCCCGGCACTGGGCGCCGCGCACGTCCGGGCCGTCTTCATCCGGGCCCCGGTGATCGAGGACTGCGGCCCCGGTGTCGAGGTTCTGGCCGTCCACGGGGGCCGGCCGGTGGCGGTGCGCCAGGGTCGCCACCTGAGCTTCACCTTCCATCCCGAGATGACCGGCGACCTGCGCCTCCATCGCCTCTTCATCAGCGGTGTGGGTGAGGCGGCGGCGGGCAGGGAGTCCCTCCTGTCCACGGCGGGAAAGGGGTCCCTCCTGCCCACGGAGCCCGCCCTTGCCACCGAATCCCTCCTGTCTTCCGAGGACAGCGCCGCATGAACATCCGCCTCGCCTCCTTCCGCGACCTGGCCCGCATCGAGGAGCTCTACAGCGAGGCCGGGAGCGGCGACGAGCAGGCGCTCCAGCTCTCCCCCGACCACCCCGTGCCCCAGGCGACCCTGCTGCGACTCTGGTACGCGCTCAGCAAGACGGTCTCCTCGCTGGTCCCCTTCAACGTCGGAGCGGCGGGCGACACCCTCTTCGTCGCCGAGACCCGCGAGGGCATCGTGGGCTTCATCCAGGCGCAGGCCTCCGGAGATCGGGCGGGCACGCTGCAGATCCTCAACCTGTGCGTCGCCGCGAGCGCGAGCGGCCACTTCGCCCGCGCTCAGCTGCTCACCCACCTGACCAACCACGGCCTGGAGCACGGCATCCAGCGCTTCGTGGTCCGGCTGCCGCTCGATCACCCGCTGGTCGGCACCTTCCTGGAGCAGGGTTTCGTCCAGCTGGCGACGGAGCAGATCCTCTACAGCGACGACGCCCCGCTCACCCCCCAGACCGCCCGCAGCGTCAGTCTCCGCCCCGCCCGGCCGGAGGACGTGGGGGCGATCTACCTCCTCTACCTGCGCAGCACACCCTCCCACGTCGCCGGCCTAGAGGGGTCCTCCCTCAAGGCCTGGCAGTCCAGCTTCGCCGAGGGCGCCATGACCCGGTTGAGCCACGACGACATCCGCCACTTCGTGGTCGAGGAACCCGGGGTCGTCGCCTGGGCGGCCATCCGCGCGGCGTCGGCCACCCGGCCGACCCTGCTCTCCTTGATGTGCGACGGGCACAACCCGCGGCTCCGCGAGGCGGTGATCGATGCCGCGCTCCGGGAGCTGCCGCCGGGCCCCGTCTCCTCGGTGCTCCGCCACTACGACTCCGAGCTGATCCGAGGCCTCCAGAAGCGCGGCTTCGCCATCTACGGAACCCAGGTCCTGCTGGTCCGCGACCTCGCCAGCAAGGTGAGGATCCGCGCCGTCCAGACGCGCAAGAAGCCGGTCCTGGTCCACGCCCATCTGGCCCAATCGGTGCCCGGCGACCCCGCTCCCAGCCTCAGGGTCCTCAGCCGGAGGAGCGAGCGATCGCCGCTCCCGTGAACCCGCGTCCCGGGACCCCGGCTCCGTACGGTCCCGCCTGGAGGGAGGAGCTGGCGCTCCTCTTCGACGCCCTCCCTCCCCGGGTGGCCTCGGCGACCCAGGTCGCGGCGGCGGACCGCGGCGACCTCCTCGAGGTGGTCCTCGACCTCGGCCGCGAGCCCGAGGCCCGGTTCGTCGACGGCGAGGTCATCCTCGACCGGGTGCCGGTGACCCACGCCGACATCCAGTACGTGGTCGAGCGGGTGGGCGACTTCGGCGATGACAACCGGGCCGGGATCGAGCGCACCCTGCACCGCATCAGCGCGATCCGCAACCGCGCCGGCACCATCGTCGGCCTCACCTGCAGGGTCGGCCGGGCGGTGACCGGGACCATCGACATCATCAAGGACATCGTGGTCCAGGGTCGCTCCATCCTCCTGCTCGGGGCCCCCGGGATCGGCAAGACCACCATGCTCCGCGAGTGCGCCCGGGTGCTCAGCGACGACGAGGGCAAGCGGGTGGTCATCGTCGACACCTCCAACGAGATCGGCGGCGACGGCGACATCCCCCATCCCGGCATCGGTCGCTCCCGGAGGATGCAGGTCCAGACCCCGACCAAGCAGCACGCGGTGATGATCGAGGCGGTGGAGAACCACATGCCCCAGGTGATCGTCATCGACGAGATCGGCACCGAGCTGGAGGCGGCCGCGGCCCGGACCATCGCCGAGCGCGGCGTGCAGCTGGTGGGAACCGCCCACGGCATGAGCCTCGACAACCTGCTGGTCAACCCCACCCTCAACGACCTGCTCGGCGGCATCCAGACGGTCACCCTCTCCGACGAGGAGGCGCGCCGCCGCGGGACCCAGAAGTCCGTGCTGGAGCGCAAGGCGCCGCCCACCTTCGACGTCCTCGTGGAGATCCAGCAGCGCGACCGCGTCGCGGTCCACATGCCGGTCGCTGAGACCGTCGACGAGGCCCTCCGCGGCCAGTACAAGCCACCCCAGATCCGGATGCGCGGCGACGCCGGGCAGATCATCAGCCGGATCGAGACCGGAGGGCCGCCCAGCCAGTTCGAGCCGCCTCCCTTCGGCGGGGGGCGCCGGGGGCGCGAGCGGGATCGGCGCCACCGCGGCTTCGACGTCGAGCAGTACATCGCCAACCAGCAGCGCAGCCGCCGGGAGCCCGGGGAGCGCCCGGGCAACGGCTCGCCCCGACCCGGACAGCCGCTGTCGATCTTCCCCTACGGGGTCTCGCGCAGCTACCTGGAGCAGTCGGTGCGCGAGCTCAAGCTGCCGGTGCGCATCCAGCACCACGTCGAGGATTCCGACATCGTCCTGACCCTCAAGAGCTACTACCGGCGCAAGGACTCCCCGGTGCGCGTCGCCGAGTCGTCGGGCATCCCCATCGAGGTGCTGCGGAGCAATACGGTCTCCCAGATCAAGGGGGCCCTGGCCCGGGTCTACGGCGTCGAGGCGCAGGACCCCACCGAGTCCGCGCTCGAGGAGGCGCTGGAGGGGATCAACCGCGCCCGGCAGCTCGGCGCCGAGGTCGAGCTCTCCCCTCAGAACGCCCATGTCCGGCGCCTTCAGCATCAATTGGTCGGCGAGCACGAGATGGTCGCCCGCAGCACCGGGGAGGAGCCGAACCGGCACCTGGTGATCCTCGGCCCCGACGAGGCCTGACCCAGAAGGCGTCCTGGGCGTCCATCTCTGCGTCAGCTCCATGCTGCGAGGTCGCCGGCCCGTGGGGCCGCCGCCGGTCACGCACGTCAGTGCGCTCCCTTCCTGCGCTGCTCGCTTCCTTGATCTGAACGCCCAGGACGCCTTCCGATCTCCGCGCCGGCCACGGCGCGGGGCTCATACTCGCTCCCCGTGTCGTCCTGGCCGGGTTTCTTCATCTCTCTCGAGGGGATCGACGGCGCCGGCAAGAGCACCCAGGGGGCGGCCCTGGCGGGCGAGCTCAGCCGCGCCGGCCACGCTGTCGTCACCCTGCGGCCCAGCGACACCCAGCTCGGCGACCTGGTCCGCGGCTACCTGCTCCAGCACCACACGGTCCGGGTCGACCCCTGGACCGAGGCCCTGCTCTTCACCGCGGGGCGGGTCCAGCTTCTCCGCGAGCGGATCCTGCCGGCGCTTGCGGCCGGGTCGGTGGTGATCGCCGACCGCTATGCCGACTCCACCCTCGCCTACCAGGGCGCCGGGCGGGGGCTTCCCGTCGCCGCGCTCCAGCGGCTCCACGCCCAGGCCTGCACGGATGTCTGGCCGGATCTGACCTTCCTGCTCGAGATCCCCCGTCAGATCGCCGAGGACCGGCAGCGCTCGCAGCAGCTCCCCCTCGACCGCTTCGAGTCCGCCGCCGACAGGTTCCACCTCGCCGTCCAGAGGGGCTTCGAGGAGCTGGCCGCGGCGGACCCCGGCCGGATCGTGCGCATCGACGCCAACCGTCCCCCCGCCGTCATCGTCGCCGAGATGCGCGACGTGACCCACCGGCGGCTCGCTGAGCGCGGGGTGGTGGCTCCCGGCACGGAGGGGGTGAGCTCATGAGGCTGGTCGTCGCCATCCTCCACACCAAGGACGCCGACGGGTGCGTCACCGCCCTGAACGACGCCGGTTTCCCCTGCACCCGTCTGGGCAGCCTCGGCGGATTCCTGGACCGGGACAACGCAACCCTGCTGGTCGGGGTCGAGGCGGCGAAGGTGGACGAGGTGGTCGAGATTCTCCGCGGCCGTTCCAAGCGGCGCCACGAGCGCCTCCGCGCCACCCCGCCGGCGGGGCCGGGGACAGGCCCGGACGGCCCGAGCGGGTCGGGCGCGCCGCACCCGGTCGACGTGGAGGTGGGCGGGGCCACCGTCTTCGTTCTTCAGGTCGATCGCTTCGAGCGCCTCTGACCGTTCGCGCGGCAGGGACCAGCGACGACGACTCGAGGCGTCATCGGTGGCGATTCCATGACTTGGTGATCCACCATCGGCCTCCTGTATGCTGCCGGCGAGCCGCCGTCGGCGCGGTCACCCGGGGTCGCACCGAGCATCCGGCGACCGGAGGCGTTCCCATGCGACCGAGTCGATCCCTCGCCGCCGTTCCCGCCGCCGCCGCGGCACTCCTCCTCGCCACCGCCGCACCGGCGGGCGCAACCGCCACGGGCAGCGGCGTCATGGCGTTCGGCGAGACCGGCTCTCCCCAGTCCTTCACCGTGCCGCCCGGCGTGGTCGGGGTCACCGTCAATCTCACCGGCGGCAGCGGCGGCTCCGGGTGGGATGAGGGCGATGGATCGGAGGTCGTCGGCGCGCCCGGCGGCTGGGTGACGGCATCGCTCGCCACCACGCCCGGAGCGAGCCTCGAGGTCGTGGTGGGAGGCGAGGGCACCAACGGAACCGGCGCCGCGGAGGGTGGCGGCGGCTACAACGGCGGGGGCAACGGCTCCTTCGCCGACGGCGCTTTCGGGGGCGGCGGGGGCGGCGGGGCCACCGACATCCGCAGTGGGTCCTGCGCCGCGTCGCTGTCGTGCGACGACTCCACCCGGGTCCTGGTTGCCGGCGGTGGAGGGGGGACCGCCGGTGGGGCGGGATACGCGGCCCCGGGCGGAGCGGGAGGTGGCCCGACCGGCACGGCGGGCGGCGGGCTCGGTGATGGCACGACCGGTGGCGGCGGGGGGACCCAGAGCGCTGCGGGTGCCGGGGGGACGGGTGGCGTAGCCCTCGCCTCCGGCGTGGCGGGGAGCGGCGCCACCGGCGGCGCCGGCGCGGGCGGCGGGGCCGGCGGGGGTGGTGGCTACTGGGGAGGGGGAGGTGGCGGGGAGTCGTCGGCTGACAACGGCAGTGGGGGCGGTGGCGGCAGCGGCTACGCTCCCGCCAGCGCTTACTCCGGCAGCTGGGTGGGCGGGGACGGCAGCGCGACCATCTACTGGATGACGGCGACCGCCGTCAGCATCACGGTGGGAGGGTCGGTGACCCTGACCGCCAGCCAGCCCGGGCTGGTCGGTGGCCCCGGCGTCTTCGGCGCGCCGGTGGGGCGCACCGAGACGTTCACGGTGGGGACGACGGACCTCTGCGATGACGTCGCGGTGGGCACCGACGGGACCGCCACCTGCACGACCTCCGCCCTGCCGGTGGGGACCGACGACGTCACGGCCACCGAGAGTGGGGTGGCCGTGACCGCATTCAACGCGCAAGATCCGGTGCTGCCGTTCGAGGGCACCACCGAGGTCTTCGAGGTCGACGTGACGGCGGCGGCGCCCAGCCCCACCCCGACCCCGACCGCGAGCGCGAGCGCGGCCGCCACCGCGACGGCGACCCCTGCTCCGGCGACGGTGCCGGCGGCCGGCGCGGGGAGCCCGGGAGCGCCGCCGACGGCCGCCTTGCTCCTGGTGCTGGGCGGTGGCATCCTGATCGCCGCCTCGCGGCGGTTCCGGCGGGCGCGCTGACCCGCGGCATCCGCCTCGTCCCGCTTCCCACCGCCGGCGGAGGGGTCCGCCGGAGACGGGTTCAGCGTGCGTCCACCAGCACCTCGTCCAGCCCCACCACCCGCTCGACCCGGGTGCCGCTGAGGTGGACGCGAACCCCGCGCACCCCGGCGGCACCGGGTGCGCCGGGCTCCCATCCCTCCGCGTAGAGGTCGCGGGCCTCACCCCAGGTCGCGGCGCTGCGGAGCTGCCGGCCGTCGGTGAAGCCGAGGATGCCCGGACGGCCTGGATATCCGAAGCCCACCTCGCCGCCGCTGGCAAGGTACGCGCGCACCGCGGCCAGCGGCCGGTCCTCCGGAAGCAGCGACGGCTCGGCCTGCAGGGCGGCGGCAAGGCTCGGCATCTCCGCGCTCCCCGCCAGCTCGCGCACCGAGACCCGGGCGGCATGCCGCTCCGCCCGCTCCCGGCGGCGCCGCTCGGTGGCGATCTCCTCCCGCCGGGCGCGGATCTCGCCGAGCTGGCGATCGTACGGGGCCATCGCCGTCCGGGTGGCCCGCTCGGCCACGGCCAGGCGGGCGGCCTCGGCCTCCAGGGCGTCCGCGTCCAGGTCCCGCAGCGCCTCGGGCTCGACCCGGGCGGGCAGGGGGGGCGGGGGGATCGGCGCGTTCATCTCGGTCATCGGCCCTCATCATGGCGCGGGCGCCGGCTTCACCGGGGACGATCGCCATGGCCGGGGACCGGTTGTGGAACTGAGGTGACGGGGGGGAAACGGCCGATCGAGCGCCGCCGCACCTCGGGGTAGGCTCGATTCGCTCACACCGCGTTTGACGGGGTATTCCCGTCCGGGAGATCTGAGGTTGGCGATGCTCGCCAGCGCCGACGAACGGCGCCCGGCTGGCCCGCGCACGGGGAAGCGGCTGTACCTCGCCGCCGAGGCCCGGGCGCTCGCCCAGGGCATCCCCGACGGCCTGCTCCTGGTCGACCGCCGGGGTCGCATCCTCTTCGCCAACGACCGCCTGCTGGCGATGACCGGGTACGCCGACGCCGACCTCGTCGGCGCCCCGGTCGAGGTGCTCGTACCCGTGGCGCTGAGGCCGGCGCACGTGCGCCACCGGCGGGCCTTCACGACCGGCCCGGCACACCGTCCCTCGGGGACGACGGGTGACGCCTTCAGCGTCCGGCGGGCGGATGGCACCACGTTCCCCGCCGACATCGCCCTGAACTCGACGCGATGGGGGGACCGTGATCTGGTCGTCGTCGTGGTCAGCGACCACACCGCCCGCCGGTGGGCCGAGGACCTGCGCTCGATGCAGTTCACCGTCACGCGCATTCTCAGCGAGGCCGCCTCCCTGGCGGAAGCGGGGCCGCCGCTGCTCGACGTCATCGGCCGGACGCTGCACATGGAGTTCGGCGAGCTCCGGATGCTGGAGCCCGGCGGCGGGCTCCGTCTCACCTGCGCCTGGTCCTCACCGGAGATCACGGCCGCCGGCCGCGAGGCCTACGAGGCGAGGTCGCGCGAGCTCCTCGTGACCGCGCGCGCGGGCCTTCCCGTCCCGGAGACCCCTGCCGGGGTCACCCTGCCCGTCCTCCGCGACGGGCAGGTCAGCGCGGTCTTTCGTTTTTTCGGCCGGCCGGGCCGGGCCGTGCCGCCCGACGCCGAGGGCAGCGTGAGGAACATCGGTGACCAGATCGGCCATTTCGTTCAGCGCCGCCAGGCGGAGGCCGCGCTGGAGGAGAGCATCGCCCGGCTCGCCGAGGTCGCCGCCACCGATCCGCTGACCGGGATTCGGAACCGGCGCGAGTTTGACCGCCTCCTGGCCACCGTCCCCCGGCGGCGCTTCGCCGTCCTCGCCGCGGACGTCGACAACCTGAAGCGGCTCAACGACGAGTTCGGCCACGAGGCGGGCAACGTGGCCCTGCGCGCGGTCGCCTCCAGCCTGGTCGCCGCGTTGCGCGGCTGGGACATCGTGGCGCGGACCGGCGGCGACGAGTTCTCGATGCTGATGTCCGACGTCACCGCCCAGGAGGCCGCCCGCGCGGCCGAAAGGGTGCGCAGCGTCGTGAAGGCGATCTCGGTCTCCTACGGCCAGGTCACCATCAGCGTCGGATGGGCGACAGGCCCGGCCGGTGCCGACCCCCGCGCCGCCCTGGACCTCGCCGACGCCCATCTCTACGAGGCGAAGCGCGCCGGCCGCGATCGGGTGGTCGGGGCCCCGATGAGCCGGCGCGGGGGCCGGGCCGCGCGCCGCTCCGAATGGTCGGTGCGGATCGAGCGGATCCTCGCGGAGCGGGACCTCACCTTCCTCTACCAGCCGATCGTGCGACTCGGCCACGGCGCCGTGCTCGGCCATGAGGCCCTCGCCCGCCCCCGGGGCTTCGGTGCCGCCGACAGCGTGGAGGACCTCTTCGCCGAGGCGCACCGCACCGGGCGGATCCGCGACATCGATTGGCTCTGCCGCCAGCTGGCGATCGCCGCCGTCCCCTGGCCGGTGGACGGTGACTGGTCTCTCTTCCTCAATGTCAACGCGGTCCCGCTGCTCGACCCCGTGCACGGCGTCGACCAGATGCTGCTGGTCCTGGAGGCGTCGGGCGCCCGGGCCCACCAGGTGGTCCTGGAGATCACCGAACGGGAGCTGATCTCCGACCTGGACAGGGTGCGCGAGGTCCTCGCCTCGTACCGGGAGCAGGGCTTCCGCTTCGCCCTCGACGACGTCGGCGAGGGGCACTCCACCCTGGAGCTGCTGGCGGCGGCCCGCCCCGAGTACATCAAGATCGCGCGCAGCCTGACCATGACCTCCTCCCACTCCAGCTCCCGTGCCGCCATCCGGGCGGCCGTCGCCTTCGCCCAGGCCAGCGGGGCGGAGGTGATCGCCGAGGGCGTGGAGAACGAGTTCGTCGCCGCCCAGATGGTGGCGATGGGTGTCGGCCTCGGCCAGGGGACGTGGCTCGGCCGGCCCGCGAGCCTTGCGGGAGGCGCCCGCCAGAGGGAGCTGATGGGGATCGGCAGGCGCTGGAGGCCGGTTGCCACGATCCGCTGATCAGGTCTCGCCGGCGGCGTCACCAGCCGGGCCGCGCCGGTCCGGCCATGGCGCCACCCCCACCCGGTGCGGTATGACGGCCACACCCACCTGCGAGCAGGAGTGCCAGCCCATGGCCGAGATCACCGGCGCGATCCGCGCCGAGCGCGAAGGGGCCGTAGCCCTCGTCACCATCGTCCACCCCCCGGTCAACGCCATCAGCCGGGGGGTCGCCGCCGGCATCCTCGAGGCGCTCACCGCGGCGGAGGAGGATCCCGACTGCCGCGCGCTGATCGTCACCGGCGAGGGCGAGCGCTACTTCTCGGCGGGCGCCGACCTGACCGAGTTCCCCGGGGGCGCGGCGGGCGGGGTGGCCGGCTCGGACGAGGTGACCCGCAGGCTGGAGGCGTCGCGCCTGCCCGTGGTCGCCGCCGTCAACGGCATCGCCTACGGTGGCGGGTGCGAGATCGCCCTGGCCTGCGACCTGCGGATCTGCGCTGAGGACGCCCGCTTCGGTCAGCCGGAGATCAAGCTCGGCATCATGCCTGGATGGGGCGGCACCCAGCGGCTGCCCCGGCTGGTGGGCAGGGGACCGGCGCTCGAGATGCTTCTCACCGGGGACCCGATCGGGGCGGCGCGCGCGCTCGAATGGGGCCTGGTCACCCAGGTCGTGCCCCCGGACCGTCTCCGGGAGGAGGCCCTGGCCCGGGCGGGGCTGCTGGCCCAGCGGCCGCCGCTGGCGGTCGCCGCCATCAAGCGGGCGGTCCACCGGGGCCTCGACGGAGCCCTCGACGCCGGGCTGCGCCGCGAGCAGGAGGAGTTCGGCCGGCTGCTCGGCAGCGAGGACGCCGGGGAAGGACTCTCCGCCTTCCTGGAGAAGCGCCCGCCCACCTGGCGCGGCCGGTGACGCTCCACGCCACCGGCGGTGCGGGGGACCCGACCCGCCCCCGGCCGGGGCGCGGACGCCGGTGATCGTCACCGTCCTCAGCCCCCTCGCCCTGGTGGCGCTGGCGGGGACCGCCCTCGCGCTCACGGCGCGGCGGTGGCGGCGCCTGGTCCAGCTGATGCGCCGGGCGCGACGTCCCGAGCGGCGCCGAGGCGAGCTCCGGGAACGCCTCCGCGCCGCCGTGGTGGACGTCCTCGGCCAGGGACGGTTGCTCCGCTGGCCCTACGCCGGGGTGCTCCACGCGTTCATCTTCTGGGGCTTTCTGGTCCTGCTCACGGCCATCGCCCAGGCGATCGTCGAGGCCCTGGTCGTTGGAGTGCGGCTCGACGCCGTCCCCTTCGTCGCCCCCGCCCTCGCTCACCTCCAGGACGTCTTCTGCGTCCTGGCCCTCACCGGGGTGGCGCTGGCCCTGGTCGACCGCCTGGCGATCCGGCCCGGCCGCTTCCGCGGCAGCCACCGCGGCGACGCCCTCCTCATCCTGGGCTGGATCGCGGCGCTCCTCGCCTGCATGGAGCTGAACTACGCCACCCTCATCGCCGAACGCTCACCCGAGGCACTGGGTGCCGACCGGCCCTTCGCCGCTGCGCTCAGCCATCTCTTCGCCGGGCTGGGCAGCGGCAGCGATGCCCTCGTCGCGTTCCACGGCGTCTTCTTCTGGGCGCATCTCACGCTCGTCTTCGGCTTCCTCGTCTACCTCGGTCACAGCAAGCACCTCCACATCGTCACCGCCCCGGTCAACGTCGTCCTGCGCGACCAGGGACCGAAGGGACGGCTGCGCCTCCTCGACATCGACGCGGTGATGTCGGCCGCGGACGGGAGCGATCAGCGCTTCGGCGCGGGCGCCCTCGAGGACCTCTCATGGAAGGACGTGCTCGACCTCTACACCTGCACCGAGTGCGGGCGCTGCCAGAGCCACTGTCCCGCCTACCTCACCGGCAAGGTGCTCTCGCCCAAGACCCTGATCACCGACCTGCGCGACGTCGCCTACGAGCAGCTCAGGGGCGGCTACGCCGCCACCCGTCACAGCGCCCATCACGTCCCGGGCGACGGCGCCGAGGAGGAAGCGGAAACCGTCCCCCCGGAGGCTCCGGGAGCCGGTGGCGCGGTGATGTGGGCGACCGGCGCAGGCGGTCCGAGGGCCCTCCGCGACCTTCCCGGCAGCTTCCAGCCGTCATGGCTCAGCCCCGAGCAGGTGAGCGCCGCGGTCGAGAAGAGCGGGGGTGAGCGTCCCCTGATCGGCGGCGCCATCGCGGAGGAGACGCTCTGGGCCTGCACCATGTGCGGAGCCTGCATGGACCAGTGCCCGGTCTTCATCGAGCACGTGCCCAAGATCGCCGAGATGCGACGCCACCTCGTGCTCGACGAGTCGCGCATGCCGCGCTCCGCGGAGACGGCGCTGCGCGCCATCGAGGACGTGGCCAACCCCTACGGTGCCTCGCCCCCGACCAGGGCCGACTGGACGATCGGGCTCGACGTCCCGCGAATCGACGACAAGCCGGACGCCGAGTACCTCTACTGGGTCGGTTGCGCGGCCTCCTTCGACGAGCGGGCGCGCCGCATCGCCACCGCGATGGTCGAGATCCTGCACGCCGCCCGCGTCGACTTCGCCATCCTGGGGACCGAGGAGCGCTGCACCGGCGACCCGGCGCGGCGGATCGGCAACGAGTACCTCTTCCAGGAGCGGGCGAGAGAGAACATCGCGATGCTGTCCGGGCATGGCGTGCGCCGGATCGTCACCAGCTGTCCGCATTGTTTCAACACGCTGGCCAACGAGTACCCGGACCTCGGCGGTCACTACCAGGTGGTCCATCACACCGAGCTCATCGACACGCTGATCCGGGAGGGCAGGATCGTCCTGGAGCGGCCACTCGAGGAGACCGTCGCCTACCACGACTCCTGTTACCTGGGACGGTGGAACGGCATCTACGCCGCGCCGCGCGCCATCCTCGAGCGGATTCCGGGCGTGAGGCTCGTGGAGATGAGGCGAAGCCGCCGTGAGGGGATGTGCTGTGGCGCGGGAGGAGGCCGGATGTGGATGGAGGAGGACCAGCCGCGGATCAATCACCGCCGCGTCGACCAGGCCGTGGAGACCGGCGCGACCCGGGTGGCCACCGCATGCCCCTTCTGCCTGACCATGTTCGACGAGGGAATCGCCGCGCGGCAGGCGCAGGACCGGGTCGCTGTCGACGACATCGCGGTCTATGTGGCCCGTTCGATGCGTCGTGCCGGTGGCGGCACGACCGCGACGCTCCCCGCGACCTCGGGTTGACACTCGACTCGCCGGTACCGTACTGTCCAGGCTGCCGCTCCCGGGGCGGCGTGTCCTTAACATCCTGTCTTGCGCGCGCTCACGAGGTTCGGTGACCGGTCACCCGTCGTTGCAGTCACACCGATGATGCGGGTACTCGCCTGATGCGGGTCCTCGCAGTCGCCGCCAACAAGGGTGGAGTGGGCAAGTCCACGCTCGCCTTTCAGGTGGCCGCCGAGATGGCCCTCCGCGGGCTGCGGGTGCTGGCCGTCGACGCCGACAAGCAGGCCGACCTCACTCGCTACGCGCGCGGTCCCCGCCTGGCCGGGGTCGGGCTCGACGCGGTGATCGCCGACCCGTCCCTCGACCCCCGTCCCTACATCGGCCCGGTTGCCGAGAACCTGGACCTGCTGGGGAGCTCGCCGCGGCTTGCCGATGCCGACGAGGTGCTCCGGGCCACCGAGGGGGGACGGTTCTTCCTCCGGCGCTGCCTGGGGGTGGTCGCGGCCGGCTACGACTGGGCGGTGATCGACACCGGCCATTCCGAGCCGATCATCGCCGGCGCCATGGTGGCCGCCGACCTGCTCCTGATGCCGACCACCGCCAGCGCGCCCGACGCCCGCCACGCCGCCGACATGCTCCAGGTCGCCACCCGGGTGCGCCGCGAGCTGGGCCTGGAGACGGACGGCCTGCTCCCGCGCTCCCTGATCACGATCTGGCGGCGCCAGCACAACGGGGTCGCCGACGCCGAGGTGATCGAGAATCTCCGGGCGCGCTTCGGCGACCTGGTGTGCCCGGTGATCATCCCGCACAGCTCGCGGATCTCCGAGGCCAACGATCAGCGCCTCACCGTCCGCCAGCATGCCGAGATGTTCGGGAGCACCCGCGACCGGCCGCTCCGAGCGGCGGTGGAGGCCTATTCCACGATCACCGACCACATCCTGGCGCGGGCCGGTTTCGGGATCGACCCCTCCCGCTCGGCCGTGCTCGCGGAGATCGACTTCGACGAACCGGACCTCACCCAGGTGGCGGCGGCGATCCGCCGGGTGAAGGCGCGGCGCGGCCTCGACGACGACCAGCTCGCCGAGGTGCTGGGCCGCTCGGTCGACTGGGTCCGGCACACCCTCGCCTTCGGTGCCCGGCACCCGGAGGGTGAGGACCGGCTCACCATCCGCCCGGGATCGCGCTCCACCACCCGAGAGCTGGTGGGCTCGCGGGTGCGGCGGTGGCGTCACTGACCGGGGCCGAGGCCCCTCGCTTCACGCGCGACCGGCTCACCTGGCTCGCCTACATCAGCCTGGCGTCGTATGCCTTCTATCTCTATGCCCTGGGCCCGTTGCTCGCCTTCCTCCATCAGGAGCTGCACCTCTCCTACGCCGTCACCAGCCTCCACTCCACCATCTTCTCGGTCGGAGCGGTGGTCACCGGACTGACCTTCGACCGCGTCACCCGCAGCTGGGGTCGCCATCGGGTGTTCTGGCTCTCCGCCGCCGCGACGGTGGCCGGCGCCCTGCTCTTCTTCGCCGGCCACCAGGTCGCGGTCACCCTGCCCGCCGCGTTCGTCCTGGGCATCGGGTGCACGTACCTGGGCGCCGGGTGCTCGGTGGCGCTGGCGGACCGCCACGGCCCGCAGCGGGACCGCGCCCTCCTCGAGGGCAACGTCGGCGCGAGTGGCACCGGCGTGGTGGTCCCGGCGCTGCTCGGCCTCCTCGCCGGGACGGCCGCCGGCTGGCGACCCGCCCTGCTCCTGCCGGTGCTGACCCTGGGGGTCCTCTGGGTCCTGCTGCGCCACATCGCTCTCCCCGCGCCCCCCGCCCCCGCCTCCGCGGCCCGCCGTCTGCCGCGCGGCTTCTGGGGCCCCTGTGGGCTGGTGGCGCTGGCCGTCGGCATCGAGTTCACCCTCATCTTCTACGGGGTGCCGCTGCTGCACGTCAGCGTCGGACTGTCGACCGGAGCCGCATCCATCGTCCTCAGCCTGTTCGTGGCCGGCGAGCTGGCCGGGCGGCTGGTCGGCGCGCGGCTGACCCGCCGGCCGGGACGGGCCGAGCGCGTCATCGGGTTCGCTCTGGTGGTCGCCATGGCCGGCTTCCTCGTGCTCTGGCTCGGCCGGCTGACCGTCCTGTCGGCGCTGGCCCTCTTCGTCACCGGCCTGGGCGTCGGCAACCTGTATCCCCTCAGCCTGGCGCTGGCCCTGGGCGCGGGCGGGGGCAGGACCGACCAGGCCATGGCCCGGACCCAGGTCGCCGTCGGCGTGGCCATCGGCACCGCCCCGCTTCTCCTCGGCGTACTCTCCGACCGGGTGGGGGTCGTCCGCGCCCTCACCGTCGAACCCGCCCTCATCGTCACCGCCGCGCTGGTGCTCTGGCTGGTGGTGCGCGCCGGTCGCGGTCAGGCGGCGGCCGCGGCCGCCGCCTGACCGGCGGGGTCCGAGCACGACCGCGCGTCATCGCTAGGACGGATCGACAGTGAGATCTCGCTCTCACGCGGCGCGATCACCCGACCGAGCCCGACGGCGCAAAGACCCATCGGCAGGGCCCTGCGGGTCAGACCGTGATCACGTCGATGAGCGGTTGCAGGCCCGCGAAATCATCCGGGTTGCGCGTGTAGAGCGGGAGCCCGCGCGCGTGCTCATCGCTCGCCCGTCGCCGGCGCGCGCCGCCGCCGCTCCCACACGGCGAGCGCGGCCGCGGCCGCCGTCAGGCCCCACGGGACCAGCCGGCCGGGCGGGGCGGGCGCGCCGGCGCCGGTGTCGAGCGCGATCAGGAGGACGAGCAGCAGCCAGCCGGCCAGCACGACGGTCCCGGTCCTCCCCGGCCAGGGGTGGGGGACGTCGTGCCGCGCGGCCCGGGCGGCGACCCAGACGAACGCCGGCGCCAGCACCACCAGGTCATGGGCGAGGAGGTGGGGCGCCACCACCAGCGAGAGCGCGGCGGCCCCGGCGAGGGTGGCCTCCAGCCGGTCGGGACGGCCGTGGCTGCGCCAGCCCAGGAACCCGCAGGCGGCCACCCCGAGCACCCCGCCCACGATCGCGATACCGGTCGCCGCCGACCCCGCGCCGAGCCATGACGCCGCCAGCCCGAGCAGGCCCAGGGTGCTCGCCGCCGGGGTGTTGCCGAGGGCGAAGGAGGAGGCCCCGATGAACCCGAGGGTCGCCCCGGGCCCCACCGCGGCCATCGAGGCGGCGATCAGCCCAGCGGATCCCGCGACGATGCCCAGGAGCGCCCGCCGATCACGGCGTCCGATCGCGAAGGCGAGCAGGCCGATCGCCAGGTGGGGCTTGGCGATGCCGAAGCCGAGGGCCAGCCAGAGCCCGGCGGTGAAGGACCGGTCCCGCCGCCAGGCGGCGTAGGCGAGGGCGAGTCCCAACGCGCAGACACCGTCCCACTGGCCGAGGAGCAGGAGCGGCAGGGTCGCCGTGCCGGCGAGGCCCGCTCCGGCGGCCACCAGCTGCGCACCCCGGCTCCCCTGCGGCCAGGGGCCGGCGCGGGCCGCGACCCCGGCGGCCACCGCCAGGAGCAGGAGCTGGACCAGGCTGAACAGCCGGAAGGCCATGCCCGGGTCGAGGAAGCTCAGCGGGATCGCCAGCAGCGCCGTGGTCGGCGGCGTGATGAAGGGGAGGTTGACCCGGTACCCGGGCAGGAGGATGGCGGCATGCCGGGCCGCCTCGAGGGCCTGGTCGTAGATCTGGCCGCCCTGCCCCGCCCGCACCAGCAGGGCGGCGACGTAGGAGGCGGAGAAGTCGGTGCCGCGCTCCCGCGCCGGCGAGACCTGGAACCAGAGCACCGCGTAGACGATCAGGGCCGCCACGGCGACCCCGGCGATGGCGAGCCGGAGCGAGGCGGCCCGGCGCGTCCCCGCTGGGAGCCCGGCCCCACCGCGCCGCGGCAGGGAGGTGGTGGGGAGGGCGGCCGGCCGCCCGGCTTCTGCTGACACCTGCGGGCGACCCTAGCATCGCTCCGGCGTTCGCAGGCGCATCGTGACCGCCGTTTCACGCCGCCGCCGCCCCCGCACCGGGCACCTCACGACCCGGCCCGGCGCCCACCGGCTTGAAATCGCCGTCACCAAGGTGTCACGCCGCGTCACCTGGCCTCGCCGGCCCAGCCCGTACGATCGGAGCAGGGGGCACAGAGAGGAGCGAGCGAAGGATGGGCTGGGCCTTCCGACGGCTGCCGAACGCTGCTTTGCTCAGCGCGGTCAGCGACCTCGGAGAGGGCATGGTCGCGTTGCGCCGCGGCCGTCCCGTGGACGTGAACCCGGCATTCACCGCGCTCACCGGACACAGTCGCGGGGAGCTCCTCGGGTTGCCCTCACTGCTGCAGCTCACGCCCCCGGAGGAGCGCGCGACCGTGGCGGCGCGGCTGGAGCGCCGGGACTCCGTGGCTCCCGGGGGCCAGCGCTTCGCCTCCCATCTGCTCACCCGGGATGGCCGCCGGGTGGCCGTGGAGATGGCCGTCTGGACCCCGCCCGGGGACCGCCACGCCCAGGTCGTCATGGTGCGCGACATCACCGCCCAGCAGCGAGCGGCGCGCCGCCGCGCGCTGCTGGCGAAGGTCCCGCGGGTCCTGGGCGAGGCGGAGACGTTCGAAGCCGCCTCGTCGCGCCTGCTCCAGGTGATCGGCGACAGCCTGGGGATGCGCGGCGGGGAGATATGGCTGTCGGTCGGGCCGGACGGGATGGCCATAGACCGTCGCGTCAGCTGGTGGGAGCCGGAGTTCGACGACGGCGAAACCGCTCCGGTGCGACGCGCTCTGAGCCACACCGCCGGCGGGCTGCCCGAGCGCGTCTGGTCCGCCGCCGCACCGGTGCTTCTCCCCGACCTCGCCGGTGACCGCGCGGTGCTCGACCCCGCGGTGCCCCGACCGGCCGGGCTCGCCGCCGCCGCCGGCTTCCCCATCTTCATCGACGACCGGGTCGTCGGCGTCCTCGACTTCTTCTCCTCCGGCATGCTCGCCGTCGACCCGGCGGTGGTGGAGGTCATGGGCGACGTGGGCCGGCAGATCGGCCGCTTCCTGGAGCGCCGGCACACCGTGAGGACCCTCGAGCAGACGGTCGCGCGACTCACCGAGGTCGCCGCCTCCGATGCCCTCACCGGGCTGCGCAACCGCCGCGAGTTCGACCGTCTGCTGGCGACGGTTCCGCGCCAGCGCTTCGCGATCTTCGCCATCGACGTGGACAACCTGAAGCAGATCAACGACCAGTACGGCCATGAGGCGGGCGACGTCATGCTCCGTTCGGTGGGCCGGGCCCTTGCCGCGTGCGTGCGGGGTTGGGACGTCGTGGCCCGCATCGGCGGGGACGAGTTCGGCGCCCTGATGGTCGACCTCGACCCTGCCGGGGCGGATCTGGCGGCGGAGCGGATGCGCCGGACCGTGCAGGCGATGACCGTGTCGCGCGGGCAGCCGCGGATCAGCGTGGGCTGGGCGGTCGGTACCGCCGGCAGCGACCCCCGCGAGGTCGCGCGGCTCGCCGACGCCCACCTCTACGAGGCCAAGCGAGCCGGTCGCGACCGCGTGTCCGGGGGAACGTTCGACGGGCGGGGCGGCCTGGCCGCCGGCTCCGACTGGGAGGTCCGCTCCCGGTGGCCCTCGGAGACGGGGGCTGCGCCCGGCGCGGCCGGCTCAGCGGATCCGGCTCCGCCCGCTCCTCACGACAGGCACCGTGCGGTCCCGAGCGAGCTGAGGATTCAGGGCCGGAGATCCGCGGTTCACCCGACCTTGCCCTGACCCCCCGGGGCGTCGGCGGTCGCCGGCCGGCCGAAGGCGGCGAGGTACGCGGCGTCGGGCCGGCCCTGGATGTGGTGGATGTAGGGCACGGCCACCCGGGACACGATCACCTGGAGGGCGGCGGCGACCGGGACGGCGAGCAGCGATCCCACCAGGCCGGCGAGGGCATAACCGACCACCAGGGCCAGCACCACCGCCAGGGCGGGGAGGGCGAGAACCCGGTTCATCACCAGCGGCACCACGGTGTTGGCATCGAGCAGCTGGATCAGCCCCAGCACGACCAGCACCAGCAGCGGGTACTCGGGTGAGACGGTGAAGCCGAGCAGTGCCAGCGGGATGATGCCGAGGAAGGCACCGACCATCGGGATGGCCGCGGCGATGCCGGCGAAGAGACCGAGCAGGACGGGATCGGGCAGCCGGAGCAGGGCGCAGGCGATGCCGGTGGCGATGCCGACGACGACCATGTTGATGGCCACCGCGCGCAGGTAGCCCCCCATCCGGAATCCGGTGTCCTGGATCACCTCGGTCACCAGGGCCTGGGCTCGGGGCGGGAAGAGGTCGACCACGAACGACTTCAGCCGGTCGCTGGTGGTGAGCCAGAGGAAGCTCATCACCAGCACCAGGATGAGGTCCGCCACCGCGCCGGCGATGGTCCCGCCGATGGTGAGCAGGTCCTGGCCGGCCTGGCCCAGGGCCCCCTCCACCTGGCTGGTGAGCTGGGCGTTGCTGATCCCGAGGTGCTTCTCGATCGTGGTGATGAAGTGGACCACGGCCTTCTCGTAGGCGGGGAAGTGGGTGGCGAGGCTCTCCGCCTCGCTCACCACCGGCTGGACCAGCAGCGCCACGATCCCGGCGAGCACCGCGAGCAGTCCCAGGAAGACGACGGCGATGGCCGCCCCACGCGGGACGTGGAGCTCCTGCACCCGGTGCACGAGCGGGCGCACCCCCTCGGCGATGACCACGGCGATCAGGAAGAGGAGCACCAGGCTGGCGACCTGGGCGAGGACGAAGATGATGCCGAGAACCGCGAGGATCAGGAGCGCCGCCGCCACCAGGGTGCGCACCCGCACCACCTGGCGCGCCTCCCGTCTGCGCTCCGGGGGGTGGGAGATCACCGGGGGCGGCTCGGGGGGCGGGGACCCCTCCTCGGTGATCTGGGACACGGCGCCAACCGTAGCAGGGATCGGCGGCCGCCGCGAAACCCGCCGGGTGCGCGGCACGCCCCGTTGCGGCGGTCGCCTCAGAGGTCGGTGAGGCGGACTCCCACCGTGCGACGGGAGAGTCGATTGATGCCGAGCAGGAGCACCGTGAGCTGCTCGAGATGGCGGGCGTTGCCGAGCCGGCCCGCGTCCACGACCCTCACCCCGGGGAGCAGGCGGGCGACCTGGCGGACCTCATCCTTGGCGCCGTCGTCGTCGCCGCAGATGATCACGTCCTCGTCGAGGTCCTGGTGCAGCCGGCTGAGGTGGGTGCTGCTCACGGTGTGGAAGCCGGCGACGATCCGGCTGCCGGGCAGCAGCGCGGCGGCCTGCTCCGCTGCCGAGCCCTCGGCGACCGCCACCGCGACCGGACCCAGCTCGGGGTCGAAGCGAACTGGGACCGCGGTGCTCACCACCGGCTTGCCCCGGAGTGGCCCGGCCAGGTCGGGGAGCAGCGCCCGCTGTGCCTCGTAGGGCACGGTGAGGATGGCCAGGTCCCCCGCGTTGGCGGCATCGGCGTTGACGGCCCCCTGAACCCTGGCGCCGCCTCCCTCCGCGGCGAGGCGCTCGGCAATCTCGATGGCCCGCTCCTCGGCGCGCTCCCGGTCGCGGGAGCCGATGACCACCGGCCGGCCAGCCCGCGCCAGCCGCAGCGCCAGGCCCGGACCGAGGCGTCCGGTACCGCCGATCAGGGCGATGGTCGGGGGCATGCCCCCCAGTCTATGGGCGCCGCCGGGTCCACGGTGGAGGTGGGGGTGGGCGCCTGCGGGTGGACCCTCACGCGCATGGTTCACGCCCCTCGTCACGCGGCTCGGTCAGAATGGGCACTCCGAGTGGGCCGCGGGCCCGGGTCGAGGGAGTGAGGCAGATGGAGTTCCGTCGCGTCGGTGAGTCCGGGCTCGAGGTGTCCGTCGTCGGGGTGGGGTGCAACCAGTTCGGCCGCCGGGTCGATGCCACCGGGGTCGCGCGCATCGTCCATGCGGCTCTCGACGCCGGCGTCACCCTCTTCGACACCGCCGACGCCTACGGCGGCGGCGAGTCCGAGCGCCTGCTGGGAGCGGCGCTGCGGGGTCGCCGTGATGCCGCCATCGTGGCGACCAAGGTGGGCGGCAAGATGGGCGAGGGCCCCTACAGCTCCGGCGCCTCGCGTCGCCACATCCGCGCCGGGGCGGAGGCCAGCCTTCGCCGTCTCGGGACGGATTGGATCGACCTCTACCAGGTGCACTTCCCCGACGCTGACACCCCCATCGAGGAGACCCTCTCCGCGCTCGACGACCTGGTCCGCGAGGGCAAGGTGCGCTACATCGGCTGCTCCAACTTCAGCGGCTGGCAGATCGCCGACGCCGATTGGACCTCCTACATCCACCATCTCAGCCGCTTCATCAGCGCCCAGAACGAGTACAGCCTGCTCAACCGGGCCGCCGAGGCGGAGGTGGCCCCCGCCTGCGAGCACTTCGGTCTGGGGCTGATCCCCTACTTCCCGCTGATGCGCGGACTGCTCACCGGACGTTACCGGCGCGGTGAGACTCCCCCCGAGGGGGGCCGGCTCTCCGGACCGGCGGGCGATGGCCTCCTGACCGACGCCAACTTCGACATCGTCGAGGGCCTGTCCGCCTACGCCCGCCGCAAGGGGACTGACCTCCTCGGCGTCGCCATCGGGGGTCTGCTGGCCCAGCCGGCGGTGGTGTCGGTGATCGCCGGGGCGAGCCAACCCGACCAGGTGCTGGCCAACGTCGCGGCCGCGGAGTGGGAGCCGGGCCCGGAGGACCTCGAGGAGCTGGACGAGATCGCGCCCCCGCGGCGGCCGGCCGGGGAGTAGCCGACCCCTGACGGGTGGGGATCCGTCGCGCGGCCACCGGGCGGCTCTGCGCGCATGGCGACGGCCGGCGATCGCCGCCGGGCGGCGCACCTCCCTCCGTACACTCGCTGACCGTGAAGCTCCTCGAGCACCAGGCCAAGCGCCAGTTCGCCCGGGTCGGGATCCGGGTGCCCGCCGGCCGTCTCGCCCGCTCCCCGGAGGAGGCGGCCGAGGCGGCCCGGGAGCTGGGCCGGGTGGCCGTCAAGGCACAGGTGCCGATCGGCGGCAGGGGCAAGGCCGGCGGGATCGCGGTGGTCGACTCGCCCGAGGAGGCACGCCGGGAGGCCGCCCGCATCCTGGCCATGGAGATCCGCGGCTACCCGGTGAGGTCGGTGTGGTGCGAGGCCGGCCTCGAGATCGCCCACGAGCTGTACCTGGGGATCACCCTCGACCGGGATCGCCGCCGCCTGGCCCTCATCCTCTCCGCCGGCGGGGGGATGGAGATCGAGGAGGTGGCGGTGGCGAACCCCGAGAGGATCGCCAAGCTCTGGCCCGATCCCTTTGCCGGGCCGCAGCCGTTCGAGGTCCGCCGGCTTGCCTTCTCGGCCCTCTCTCACGCTCTGGAGCTGGCGGAGGTGCGGGGCCGTCTCGTCACCGCGCTCGTCCCCCTCGCCCAGACGCTCCACCGGCTGGCCGTCGATCTCGATGCGGTCACCTGCGAGATCAACCCCCTCGTCCTCACCGCCGCGGGGGAGCTGGTCGCCGCCGACGGCAAGCTGGAGGTCGACGAGAACGCCGAGTACCGCCACCCAGAGCTGGCCGCCGAGCTCGCCCTCGACCTGGAGGGCGAGGACGGCCGGACCGGTGAGGACCCCTATGAGGCCGAGGCCAAGCGCCGCGGGCTCACCTACGTCCACCTCCCCGGCGGCACCATCGGCTGCATCGGCAACGGCGCGGGGCTGGTCATGAACACCCTCGACCTGGTCCAGCAGATGGGCGGCAGGCCCAACAACTTCCTGGACATCGGCGGCGGCGCCAGCGCCGAGAAAGTCCGGAGCTCGCTGGCCATGGTCCTCAGCGACCCCGACGTCCGCGGCGTCTTCATCAACATCTTCGGGGGCATCACCCGCGGCGACGAGGTGGCGCGCGGGATCGTCCAGGCCCGCGACGAGCTGGGCATCAGCATGCCCCTGGTGGTGCGGATGACCGGCACCAACGAGGAGGAGGGGCGTCGCATCCTCGCCGAGGCCGGGATCGTCCCGGGGACCAGCGCTCCCGAGGCGGCGCGGAAGATCGTCGAGCTGGTGGAGGGCTGCCGGTGATCGTGACCGCCGCCGCCGTGCCGGCGACCACCATGCCGCTGGCCGGGAGCGTCCGCTGATGGCGATCCTCATCGACGGTTCCACCCGGGTGCTGGTCCAGGGCATCACCGGCCGGGAGGGGAGCTTCCACACCCAGCAGATGCAGGCCTACGGCACCCAGGTGGTGGCCGGGGTGGTGCCCGGCCGGGGCGGGGGGGAAGCGCTGGGGGTGCCCGTCTTCGACACCGTCGCCGACGCGGCGGCGGCGACGGGGGCGGATACCGCCTTCACCATCGTGCCCCCCGCGTTCGCCGCCGACGCGGTGATGGAGGCGGCCGCGGCGGGGCTGCGGCTCGGTGTCTGTGTCACCGAGGGCGTCCCCGTGCTCGACATGGTTCGGGCCACCGCGTTCGTCGAGCGCACCGCGATGCGCCTGATCGGTCCCAACTGCCCGGGGGTGATGACCGCCGGACAGTCCAAGATCGGCTTCATCCCCAACCACGTCGGCCGTTCCGGCCGGGTCGGGGTGGTGGCCCGGAGCGGCACGCTCACCTACGAGGTGATCCAGGGCCTCTCCGACGCCGGCCACGGCGAGACGACGGCGGTGGGCATCGGGGGCGACCCCGTGCTCGGCTCGACCTTCCTCGACATCCTCCCCCTCTTCGCCGCCGACGCCGCGACCGAGGCGGTGGTGCTGGTGGGGGAGATCGGCGGGTCGGACGAGGAGCGGGCCGCGGAGTGGATCCGCGCCTCCGGGTTCGACAAGCCGGTGGTCGCCTTCATCAGCGGGCGGACGGCTCCTCCGGGCAAGCGCATGGGTCATGCCGGAGCCATCATCAGCGGGACCACCGGGTCGGCCCAGGGCAAGATCGATGCGCTGCTGACGGCGGGCGCCTCGGTCGCCGACACCATCGAGGACGTGGTGCGGCTGGTCGGGGACAGGCTGAGGCCCTAGGCCGTGCTGGGCATGCTCGCGGCCGGGTCATCGGGCTCCTGGGCGGCGCTCCTCGCCTGCCGCCGGCCCTTCAGCTTGGCCAGGTACATGGCGGAATCGGCGGCGCGCAGGATGTCGTCGGGGCGCTCCTGGCCGGTCACGCTCAGGGCTGCGCCGACGGCGGCGCTGATGACGACCTGCTCGCCGTCGATGTCGTAGGGGGCGCAGAGACGGCGGGAGATGTCGTCGGCGATCGCCTCCAGCGCGTCGAGCGCATGGACGTCCTCCAGCAGGACGGCGAACTCGTCGCCCCCCAGGCGCGCCGCGGTGTCGGCTTCGCGCAGGCGCTGGCCGAGGCGATCGGCCACCTGGATGAGCAGCTGATCCCCGGCCAGGTGCCCGAGGTTGTCGTTCACCTGCTTGAAACCGTCCAGGTCCAGGAACAGCAGCGCGATCCGGACGTCGGGGTTCCTCCGGGCTCGCGCCAGGGCCTGGGTCAGGCGGTCGAGGAAGAGGGTGCGGTTGGGCAGGCCGGTCAGGGCGTCGTGGTGGGCGCTGTAACGGAGCTTCTCCTCCAGCTCGCGCTGGGCGGTGACATCGGTGAGGGAACCCACCAGGCGAACGGCGGGGCCGTCCGGCGCCGCCTGGACCACCAGTGCCTGGCAGCTCATCCACCGGTAGGTGCCGTCGGCGGCGCGCAGGCGATGCTCACACTCCATGACACGCTGCTTGCCGTCGACGCAGTCGCTCACCGCCTGGCGCAAACGGACGCGGTCGCCGGGGTGAACCCGGCTGAACCACTCGTCGGGGCTGGTCCCGATCTCCGCGCCCTGGTGGCCGATCATCGCCTTCCAGCGCTCCGAGTAATAGACGCTCGAGGTGCCGAGCTCCCAGTCCCAGAGGCCGTCGTTGGCGGCCCGCGCCGCCAGCGCATAGCGCTCCTCGCTGCGGCGGATCTTCTCCACCAGGTCGCGCTCCCGCTTGTAGGCCCGGGCGAGATCCTCGGTCTGGGTGCGGAGCCATTCGTTCATCACCTCGCGTTCGACCGCGACGCTGACCAGGGCGTTGTTCTCGAAGTGGAGATCCCGCCCGGTGACGTGGGTGATCTCGATCGGCGCGATCATGGCAATGAGGCCGAGATCCATCCCACTGGTCTTCACGGGGAGGACGACGGCGATCTCGCCGGGTCCCCACTCCACCTCCTCGAGGAGGGCGCGGGGGGGGAAGTCCTCGACCCGAGCCCGGGGGGGGAGGTCCAGCGGTCGCGTCTCCCGCGCGTACTCACCGGAGACGGTCAGGAGGTGCTGACGCTCCCCGCCCTCCTCGCGCTCCGCCGACCAGAGGCCCAGGCAGCCGGCGCGGGCCGTGGTGTGGGCGAGCCAGCCCAGCGATCGCGGGTCGCCGGCACTGCCGCTCAGCAGGGACATGCTCAGCTGGTGCTCCCTCCGCATCTGGAGGTGGAGGGCGGTGTTGGACGTCGACTCGCGCTGTGCCAGTGCCCGGGACAGCTCCACCATCACCTCGGTGATGACGGCCTCGAGATGCGCGGCAGCCGCGCCGCCGTCCAGGGTCGTCTCCATCTCCTGACCGTAGCGGCGCAGGCACTCGACGGTGGCGGTGATGGTGGTCCACCGCGGGCTGATCGAGAAGAGCGCCTCGGCCGCCCGGCGGAAGCCGTCAGGTGGCGGCTCGGATGCCTCGGGCTCCGGTTTGGTGCATCGCTCGATGAGCTCGACCGCCACGTCCAGGGCCGCGGACTGCTCGGGGAGGAGCGCCTCTCCTCCGTTCAGGAGCCTCTGGAGCCGGAAGCGGAGCCGATCCCTGGGTGTGGGGAGGAGGGAGCGATCGGGTTCGCCGAGGACGTCCACCGCGGAGCCTGTCGCGCAGCCGCACGACTCGCGGGGCACGAACGAGGTGGGCACGAGATGACGTCCGGCTGCCACGTCCTTCCCCCGGACCATGTCGAGCAGCAGCTTGGCGGCGAGGCCGCCGGTGGCGTTGAAGCTCTGGCGCACGCTCGACAGGGTGGGACGGACCGATGACGCGGCCTCCACGTCGTCGAAGCCCACGATCGCCTGGTCGTCGGGGAGGACCAGTCCCGCCTCACCGAGTGCCTTCATGACCCCCATCGCGTTGTAGTCGGTCGCCGCCACGACGGCGGTCGATGGCATGCCCGCCGCCAGCATCGCCCTCGCCGCGGCCTGGCCCGTGCCCTCCAGGTTGTCCGCGGTCTCGAACACGAGGCTGTCGTCGGGGGTGATCCCGTGGGCGGTGAGCGCCTCCCGGTAGGCGTCGAGGCGGTCCCGGGTGTCGGCCTGGAGGGTGCTCCCGACGAAGGCGATGCGGCGGTGGCCGTGCTCGACCAGGTGCGCCACCGCCTGGCGGACCCCGCCGCGGTTGTCCGGTCGCACCACCGGGCAGGAGAAGCCATCCACCTCCTCGCTGAGCAGCACCACGGGCTTGCCGGAATCCCGCAGCGTCTCGAGGTACGCGCGGTCCACCGCGTTGACCACTACGACGAAGCCGGCCACCTGGTCCCAGGCCGCCCGGAGGGTGTAGTGGGGCACGCGCACATCGAGGTCCCCCTGGCTGGGGTCGAGGGTCTGGATTGCGACCAGCCGGCCACCGGCGCCGGCGACCGTGTCGGCCATCCCCGCGAGCACCGCGCTCATGTAGCTACCGGCGACCAGGGGTGATAGGACTCCGATTCTGAGCTGCCCGTCCCGCCTCTCGACCAACGGCCTCTCCTGCCAACGCCGCGTGATCGGACCGCGTCGGCGGCGGTCCGGGACGCCGGCGGGGGATCCCCGCGTGGCGGCGGCCAGCGGAGGCGCAGCCCTGAGGCGATTCTGGCACCGCGCAGGAGTCGATTCGGGGACGCCGGGGAGTTGTCATCGACTCGCCACAATGCCGGTCCCGTTGCGATCCCGAGGCGGTGGTGACCGGCGCCCGGCCCCTGCGCGGTCACCTGGTGGTCGCCTCCGGCGGTCAGTGTCGGCCCGGGGCGGAGGACCCCGACCTCGCCCCGAGTAGGATCAGCCGATGGCCGAGGCGGTCATCGTCGCTGCCGTCCGCACCCCCTTCGGGAGGTTGGGAGGAGCCCTCAGCGCCCTGCCGGCGGTGGAGCTCGGAGCCATCGTCATCCGCGAGGTGCTGGTCCGTGCCCAGGTCCCGCCGGGCGAGGTGGACCAGCTGATCATGGGCACCGTCATCGGCGCCGGCCAGGGCCAGGTCCCCTCCCGGCAGGCGGGCCTCCGCGCGGGGCTCCCACCCCACGTGCCCTCCTTCACCGTCAACAAGGTGTGCGCCTCGTCCCTCAAGGCGGTGAACCTCGCCGCTCTCCTGATCCGGAGTGGCGAGGCCGAGGTGGTGGTGGCCGGAGGCATGGAGTCGATGTCGCGCTCCCCCTACCTGCTCGAGGACCACCGTTTCGGCAGCCGCCTGGGTGACCGGGTGGCGGTCGACGCCATGCTCCGCGACGGGCTGATCTGCCCCGTGGACGGCGTCCAGATGGGGGTCCACGGCGACCGGGTGGCCGCCGAGCTGGGGGTCAGCCGGGAGGAGCAGGACGCCTGGGCGCTCCGTTCCCAGCGGCGCTACGCGGAGGCCCTGGCCGCCGGCCGCTTCGCCCGCGAGATCCTCCCCGTCGCCGGCCTCCGCGGCGAGGTGAGCGCCGACGAGCAGCCCCGTCCGGACACCACGGCCGAGCGGCTGGCGGCGCTCCGGCCGGTCTTCGGTGAGGACGGCACCGTCACCGCGGGGAACGCCCCGGGGGTCAACGATGGGGCCTCCGCGGTCCTGCTGATGTCCGAGCAACGGGCCAGGGCGGCGGGGCTCGACCCCCTGGGGTGGTGGGTGACCGCCGCCGATTCGGCCGCCGAGCACCCCTACCTCGCCACGGTCCCGGCCCTCGCCGTCCAGCGCGCCCTGGCCCGGACGCGCGGCGAGGTCAGCGTCGATCGACTCGAGGCGCTGGAGATCAATGAGGCGTTCGCCGCCGTGGCCATCACCTCCACCCGGATGCTGGAGATCGATCCCGAGCGGGTCAACGTCAACGGCGGCGCCGTCGCCATCGGTCACCCGATCGGCGCCACCGGCGCCCGGATCCTGATGACCCTGCTCTACGAGCTGAACCGGCGCGGTGGCGGCTATGGAGCCGCGGGCATCTGCAGCGGGATGGCCCAGGGCGAGGCGACGGTGGTCCGCGTCGGCAAGTGAGGGGCCCCGGGCGGGTTGACCGGGCCGCGCCGGGCACCCCGCAGGTCCGGCGGCCCGGGCATCTCCCGGCGCCCACGCGGTCGCGGTGCTGGTTTACCCTTGCGGGCGACCGTACCCCCCTCGTCGACGACCACGTTCCAGAAGAAGGACCCTGACCGGCTGGGCCCAAGGTCGGGCGGGCAGCCGTCCGCCGTGCGGGCCCTGACCGGAACACATCGAGATGGCATCGAGAACGCGCCTCCGGCGCTCGCGGTACAACCTGCTTCCGCGCTGGATGACGACCCGCCGGATGGTCATCGCCGGCACGCTCACCGTGCTGCTGATCGTCGGCGTCTACGGGTACGGGGTGCTCGCCGGTGTGGCCAAGGTCTTCCACACCGACGTCCCGTCCGTCATCGGAAGCCTGATCAAGGGCGAGAGCGGCTCGACCATCGAGAACAACCAGGTCGCCAACGACCAGCGGATCAATATCGCGCTCTACGGGTACGGAGGCCCCGGCCACGACGGGGAGTTCCTCACCGACTCGATCATGATCATCTCCATCCAGCCACACCCGAGCGGGCCTCCCCAGGTCGCCGAGATCTCCATTCCCCGCGACTGGTATGTCCCGATCTACAACGCGGCGGGAAAGAAGGTCGACGAGGGCCGGATCAACCAGGCCTACAGCGACGGCATGCTCGACGGTGACGGCGGGGTCCCCGCCGGCCAGACCGACGCCGGGGGCGCCATGGCGGACGCCGCTCTCACCCACCTTCTCGGTATCCCCATCGATTACTTCGTCGGCCTCGACTTCACCGCCTTCCAGCAGGCCGTGGACGCCGTCGGCGGCATCGACATCGACGTCCCGGTCGGCTTCGTCGACAACCAGTACCCCGCCTGCGCCGCCGACAGCTGCCCTTACGAGACGATCAGCTTCAGGGCGGGAGAGCAGCACATGAACGGGGCCACCGCGCTGATATACGCCCGCTCGCGGCACGGGGACAATGGCCAGGGCACCGACTTCGCACGCAGCCAGCGCCAGCAGCAGATCCTCATCGCGCTCAAGGCCAAGGTGCTCTCCATCGGGGGTATCGGCGACCTGCCCAGCCTGCTCGACGCCCTCGGCAGCAACGTGGACACCAACATGACCATCGATGATGCCGAGGCGATCTACAACCTGGTCTCCGGGGTGAGCTCGGCGTCCATCCTCCACGCCAGCCTTGACGACACCAACTTCCTCTACGAATGCGGCTACCCCACCAACTGCGGAGCCGACTACCTCTTCGCCCACAACAGCACCTACGCCCCCATCGCGCAGTTCATCCGGGACGTCTTCGTCCCCCCGGCCGCCCTCGCCAAGGACCCGACCGTGGGCATCGAGGATGCCAGCGGCACCGGCGAGGGGGCGTCCTCCCGCTGGACCGCCATCTTCGGCGAGCTGGGCTGGACGACCCAGGACCTGGGCCGGGTCCCGACCGCTTTCGGGACCCAGGTCATTGACGAGGGTGGCGCCAAGGACGCAGCGGCTGCCAAGTGGTTCGCGGCATACTTTGGTGTCTCCGTCACGACGGTGCCTCCGCCCATCCCGGGAGCGTCCGGCTCTGCAGACGGCGTCCTCGTCGTCCTCGGGCAGGACGAGGAGAGCAACTTCAACCACGACCCGGGGTATGGGAGCTGACCTTGCGCATCGGCATCCTCACCGGGGGCGGTGACGCTCCCGGGCTCAACGCGGCGATCCGAGGCGTGGGCCGGCGTGCTCTCGCCCACGGGGATACTGTCATAGGTGTCAAGAACGGGTGGGGCGGCCTGATCGGTGATGGCGACTTCATGGAGCTGGACCGCCACCGCTTCTCGGGCATCCTCCAGCTCGGTGGCACGATGTTGGGCAGCTCGCGGACCAACCCGATGAAGCGCGAGGGCGGCCGCGAGGACGTGCTGCGGAACCTCGGGCGGGCCGAGCTGGACTCCCTGGTGGCGATCGGCGGCGACGACACCCTCTCGGTGGCGGCCTGGCTCGCCGAGCACGGCGCGCCGGTGGTCGGCGTGCCCAAGACCATGGACAACGACCTCTCGGTCACCGAGTACTGCATCGGCTTCGATACCGCGGTGAGCCGGGTCGCCGAGGCGCTCGACCGGCTCCACACCACCGCCGCCTCCCACCATCGGGTGATGGTGCTCGAGGTCATGGGCCGGGACACCGGCTGGGTGGCCCTGATGGGCGGTCTGGCCGGCGGCGCGGACCTGATCCTGATCCCCGAGATCGCGGTGACTCTCGATGAGGTCATCGACCGCCTTCAGAGACGGCTTCGGAGCGGCAGCGACTTCAGCATCATCGTGGTCGCCGAGGGCGTGGAGATGGAGGGGGTCACCGACAAGCAGGTGGCGGAGGGCAAGCTGGACGCCTTCGGCCACGCCCAGCTCAGCAAGCGCGGGGTCGCCGACACCCTGGCCGAGGTGATCGAGGCACGCCTCGGCCACGAGACCCGGACCACCGTGCTGGGCTACACCCAGCGGGGCGGGTCCCCGTCCGCGTACGACCGGATCTGGGCAACCCGGGTGGGGGTCGCCGCCTACGATCTGGTGCTGGCCAAGCGCTGGGGGATGATGCCGGTGGTCCGCAACGGGACCGTCGAGACGGCGCCGATCTCCGAGGTGGTCCGGGAGACGCGCCGGGTGACGCCGGAGCTCTACGAGCTGGCGAAGGTCTTCTATTAGTCGTGACGGAGAGAGGAGGGAGTGCCGAAGGGCGCTCCCTCCGAACGTAGGAGCGACTAATACCTCGTACTGACCGTGACGGAGTGAGGAGTGACAGCCGCAGGCTGTCACTCCGAGCGTGGGAGCGGTCAGCACCGTGTATTGGGGTGACGCACTGAGGAGGGAGATCCGCAGGGTCCTTCTTCCAAGGGCACGACGCGTCATCACCGTTCACCAGCGGCCGGAGCGGCATCGGAGCGATCCGGTGCCGCTCACCACCCTGTCCGAAATCCGCGAGCGGCCGGTGGGCCCCACCGGGCACCATGGCATGGATGGAGGACTTCGAGAGCCGGTACCGCGCAGTGGCGAGCCGCGATCGCCGTTTCGAGGGGAGGTTCCTGGTGGCGGTGACCACCACCGGCGTGTACTGCCGGATCGGCTGCCCCTCGCGAACCCCCGCCCCCGACCACGTCCGCTTCTACCCCTCCGCGGCCGCCGCCGTGGCCGCGGGGTTCCGCGCCTGCAAGCGTTGCCGTCCCGACCAGGCGGACCCGGCCGATGGGGCGCTGGTGACCAGGGCGCTCCGGCTGATCGCCGACGGGGTCGCGGACGGTGACGGCGTCGGCGACCTGGCCCGCCGCCTGGGGGTGAGCCTCCGCACCCTGGACCGTCGCTTCACCGCCCTGGTGGGAGCCTCGCCGCTCCAGCTGGCGCGCAGCCGCCGCGTCCAGACCGCCCGTACCCTGATCACCCAGAGTTCGATGCCGCTCGTGGACGTCGCCTTCGCCGCCGGCTTCGGCTCCCTGCGCCAGTTCAATGACACCATGCGCCAGGAGCTGGGCGTCGCACCTGGAGCATTTCGCGACGGACTGGCGGGGAGGGCATGGGGGCAGCCTGACCACGACGCTGCCGCGGCGCCTGGGCCGGTGGCCGCGGCCGCCCCCGGGGACGCGTCCTCGAAAGGCGGCTCGGGCGGCTGGCTCACCCTCCGGCTCGCCCGCCGCGACCCCTTCGCGGCGACCCCTCTCCTCAGCTTCCTGGCGGCTCGGGCGGTTCCGGGGATCGAGGAGGCGATCACCGGCGGGTACTCGCGCGCCCTCCGCACCACGGGCGGAGCCGCGATGGTCACCCTGACGCCCGCCCACGGCCATGTGCTCCTGCGCGTCCGTCTGGACGACCTCGCCGACCTGGCGGACGTGGTCCGCCGCTGCCGCCGCCTTCTCGACCTCGACTCTGACCCGGAGGCCGTCGTCGCCGGTCTCCGCCGGGACCCGCTGCTCGGCCGCCTGTCCGCCGCCCTTCCCGGGATGCGGGTTCCGGGCAGCGCGGAGCCGTTCGAGACCGCGGTGCGGGCGGTGCTGGGCCAGCAGGTGTCGGTGGTCGCCGCCCGCACCCTCGCGGCCCGGCTGGTCGCCCGCCACGGCGAGCCCGTCAGCGCTCCAGCCGCCGGCGTCACCCACCTCTTCCCCGCGCCGGACCGGCTCGCCGAGGCCGACCTCGACGGGCTGGGCGTCAGCGGCCGGCGGATCGAGTCGATCCGGGCGCTGAGCCGTGCCGTGGCGGGGGGCGATCTCGACCTGGCCGGCGGGGATCCTGGGAGGTTCGAGTCGGTGCTGACGGGCCTGCCCGGCTTCGGTCCGTGGACCCGCGCCTACATCGCGATGCGGGCGCGGGGCGATCCCGACGCCATCCCCGTCTCCGATCTCGGGTTGCGCCGGGCGCTGGAGCGGCTGGGTCAACCCGCCGATCCCCGGAGCGTCGCCCAGCGCGCCGAGGCCTGGCGTCCATGGCGGGCGTACGCGGCCCTCCATCTCTGGAACACCCTCGCCGCCGCGCCGGTCGCGGAGGCGCCCCCCGCGCCCTCACCCTCGACTCCCGTGGAGACCATGCCATGACCTACGACGCCGTGACCGTCCCGACCCCCTTCGGCGCCTTCACCGCCATCGCGGATGAGGGGACCGTGGTGAAGAGCGGCTTCACCGTGGACATCGATGAGCTTCGCGACGGTCTCCCCGACCCCGAGGCGGAGATCCACCTGCACCGAGATCTCGGCGCGATCTCGTCGTCGCTCCGCGACTACTTCACCGGCGTCGATGTCACCGCCCTCGATCGGCTCCCGGTGCGGGCCGCGGGGAGCGTGGCGATGCAGCGGATGTGGAGCGAGCTGCGTCGCATCCCGGCCGGGCAGGTCCGCAGCTATGCCGAGCTGGGAGGTGACCGGCGCCATGCCCGGGCCGCCGGCGCCGCCTGTGCGCGCAATCCCATCCCGCTGATCGTTCCGTGCCACCGGGTGGTGCGGGGTGACGGTTCCCTCGGCGGCTTCGGCCCGGGTCTCGAGATCAAGCGCTGGCTCCTCGACCACGAGGCAGCCGCCGCCGGGCGGGAGGTCGCGGTCAGCCCCGCCGGCTGATCTCGTTCACCACAGGCCGGGGATCAGCCGGGCCCGGCCGCGAGCCCACTCCCTCCACGCCGGGAAGGTGTCGCCCAGGAGCTGCTCCTCGTACCTGATCCGCATCACCTGGAGGCCGAGGAAGGCGGCCACCAGGAGGAGCGTCATGAGGTGGCCGTCGGAGAGGGCCATCGCCAGCCCGGAGACGATCTCGCAGAGGTAGAGGGGGTGGCGCACCAGACGGTACGGACCGCCGGTGACCAGACGGCGCGCCGCCGGAAAGATGCCGAAGGAGAGCCGCAGGGTCAGCAGGCCCCAGACCGCGCCGGCCATCGCCAGCGCCAGGACGATCGAGCCCGCCGACCCCATCCAGGCCGGGACCGGCAGGATGGCGAGCCCCGCGGGGAGGGCGGTGCCGCAGAGGAGCAGGATCGTGGTTCCCGCGAAGGCGACGACCCGCGGCAGGATCCGGCCGTCCCGGGCCTGCGGCTTCGGCCGGACCACGAAGAGCACCACCGGGATGAGGCAGAAGGCGGCGAAGAGCGCCTGCCGGACCGGGCCGCCCACCACGGTCAGCCAGTCGACCCGGGAGAGGTGCCCGGCCAGCCAGACCGCGTGGATGACCACCTCGTACCCGAGCACGGCGTAGAGCACGGCCGGGACGATCCGCCCCATCAGGAGGTAGCGAAGGTCGGGGGCGCCGCCGGCCGGTCGCCTGCGCGTGACAGCGGGAGGGACGAGCCCGGCACCCTTGGTGCGGGGTGCGGGAGGGGCGTCGAGCACTCTCACGCGGGCCAGTATCGGGCAGCCCCCCGGCCGCCAATCCCGGGCAACCAACCCGTCACCCCCTGCGTCCGGCGACGTTGCAGTGACGGATGACGGTGCCGGATGACGGGGTCCGCCCCGGTGCGGAGCCGGTGCCCGGCGCTCCCCGACCGGCTGGTGGCACGGAGCCGGTCCGGGCAGCCTACCGGGGGCCGCTCGAGGGCTTCGGAGGCGTGGGGGCGCCCTCGAGGGTGCGTCGCGTCAGGTCGCGACCGCGCCGCGCCGTGACCACGATCGCCCCGATCAGCAGGGCGTTGAGGAGGAGCAGGAACACGATGATCTGGGGGGCGTTCCCCATGTGGATCCCGGAGACCAGGGAGATGAGGTCGATCGGCGGGACCGCCGAGGTGTCGAACTGGTCCGGGTTCGCCGGAGCAGAATTCGACAGCCCGCTCGGCCGGTTGGGGGCCGTCGCCGTCACCGGGGCGATGACCACCGGGGTCGCCTGGGCGCTCGCCTTGGCCACCGTGCTCCCCGGCGTGGGGGTGCCGGCCCCCGGCGTCGCGGTGCCGGTGGGCGTCGCGGTGGCGGTGGGCTTGGCCGTGGCGGTGGGTGTCGCCGTGGCGGTGGCTGTCGGGGTGGCGGTCGGCTTCGCCGTGGGGGTCGGCGTGGCGGTAGCGGTGGGCGTCGGGGTGGCGGTCGGCGTCGGGGTCGGGCCACCCGTCCCCGTGATCGTCTCGACCGTGCTGCCGGTCGATCCGGAGAAGTTCGCGTCGCCCGCGTAGGCGGCGGCGATGGTCTGGTTGCCGGCGGCGAGCGACGAGAGGGTCAGCGACGCCTGGCCCAGGCTGTTGAGCGCGACCGCCTCCGGATCGGCCCCGTTCAGCGTGAAGCTGACCCTCCCGGTGGGGGTCAGGCTCGAGGAGGAGTGGTTGACCGTCGCCGTGAAGATGACGGCCTGGCCCTTGGCGGCAGGGTTGAGGGAGGCGGCCACGGTGAGGCTCGTCGCGGCGGCCACCCGCTGCACCGTCACCGCGACCGAAGAGGTTGAGGTCGCCGACGTGTACCAGCCCTGAGCTGTGGCGTCCGGGTGGTAGGTGGCGGTGATCGACGGGTAGCTGCCCGCACTCAGCACGATGGGAAGGCTTGCCCAGGAATCGTTCGTGGTGCCGGCCACTGGAGTCGTCGATTCAGCTCCCAGCAGCGTGGCCCCCTGGAGGAAGTCCACGGTTCCGCTCGGGAAGGGCGCACCGCTGTTCCCGAACACCACCGAGCTGAGGGTCAGGCTCTGGCCCTCGTCCACCGCCGCGGGGGCAGCACCGACGGTGACGAGCCAGGGCGGTGCCGTAGTGGGCGTCGAGCTCTGGGGACTGAACGCGGTCAGGAGGATCCCGCCGGCGCCCTGGAAGACGGCGGCGGTCGTGGAGCAGCCGCAGCCCGATCCCCCGGTGACCTGGAGCGTGACGGTCGCCGAGGTGGAGGGGCTGAAGTTCCCGTTACCGGCGTAGGTCCCGGTGAGCGTCTGCGCCCCCTTGTGGGCGAAGCAGGTGACCAGCTCCGCCGTCCCTCCGCTGAGCTGGGCCGTGCCCAGGCTGGTGCCGGCGTCGTAGAAGGTCACCGTGCCCCCGGGGACGCCGGTGGCTGCCGTGACGGTCGCGGTGAGGGTCACCGACTGCCCGACCGACGCCGTGGTCGGTGAGACAGTCAAGGTCGTGGCCGTCGACGCCGGGTCGATCTGCTCGATGACCGCGCTGCTCGTCGATGCGGCGAAGTTGCCGTTACCCGCGTACTTCGCGGTGATCGAGTAGCTTCCGGCCGCCAGCGTCGAGGCGACCACCGCCGCGGTCCCGCCGGACAGCTGCGCGGACCCGATCGCGGTGCTCCCGTCCATCAGGGTCACGGTGCCGGTTGGAACCCCGGTCCCGTTGCTGGGGATGACCGACACCACGAAGATGAGGGTCGCCCCGTAGGTGGAGGGGTTGACCGTCGGGAAGAGCATCGTCGTCGATCCCTGGACGGTGACCACCTGGTCGAGCACTGCCGACGTGGCCGCGGCGAAGCTCGTCGACCCCGAGTACGCCGCCTCGAGCTTCTGGGTGCCGGCAGCAAGTGTCGAGTCGACCAGCGTCGCCTGTCCGGTCGGCCCGAGGTCGGCCGTGCCGAGGCTCGTCCCGGAGTCCTCGAAGGTCACCGAGCCACCCGGGATCGCGGTCCCGGAGGCCGGGATCACGGTCGCGGTGAGGATCAGCTGATCGCCGTAGGCCGCGGGGTTCTCCGAGGAGGTGAGCGTGACGGTGGTGGCGACCCTGTTGCTGCACGCGCCTCCCGGGAGCGGCAGCGCGAGCGAGCCGGCAGCCGCGAACAGCACTGCGCCGAGCAGCCATGGCAGGCGGCGTCCCCGCGTTCCTCGCATCGCCCCCCGAGCGTAGGACCACAGGACGGTTGCTGGAACGTCAGTGGCCTCGCGGACTGATTACATTCCTGTGATGTCGGACGAGGAAGCCACAGCTTCGTGACCGGCTGCAACGAAGCGGCAACGCGAGGGTGGCGAAGGCCCCGGCTCAGCCCCGGCTCAGCCGGTCACCGATCCGGGCTCGTGCGCCTCCCGCGACTGCCGGGATGCGGTCAGGTCGACGTGGCCGTCGGCCGTTGCCGGCGTCTCGGTGGGGCAACGGCACGGCCAGTCCAGACGGACCGTGGTCCCCTCTCCCGGGGCCGACTCCAGCGTGACCGTGGCGTCGTGGGCCTCGGTGAGGACCTTGACCAGGGCCAGCCCCACGCCCATGCCCCCGTAGGCGCGGGTGCCTCCGCTGTCGGCCTGGAAGAAGCGCTCGAAGACCCGGTCGTGGATCGCCGGGTCGATCCCGATGCCGGTGTCCCTGACCTCGATGGTGCACCGGTCACCCTGCCGGTTCGGCCGGGCCGAGATGGTCACGCTTCCCCCGGGGTCGGTGAACTTCACGGCGTTGTCGAGCAGGCAGCGGATGACCTGGCGCAGCCGCTCGCGGTCCGCATCCACCTTGAGGCGGGCGGGAATGTCGACCGTCAGCTTCACCGGAAGGCCATGGGGGAAGCGCCGCGTCACCTCGCCCACGGCGTCGTCGACGGTCGTCGCCAGGGCAACCCGCTTGCGGTTCATCCGCAGGTTGTCGGCGCTGACCAGGGACAGATCGATCATCGTCTCCAGCATGTCCGAGAGCTGGGTCGTCGCCAGCTCGACGTTGTCGAGGATGCCCAGCTTCTGCTGGTCGTCGGCCTCGGCCCAGACCATCCGGATCAGCTCCAGATGCCCCACGATCGCGGTCAGCGGGGTGCGCAGCTCATGCTGCGCGGTGGCCAGGAAGTCGGACTTCATGTCGTCCAGCTCGCGCAGCCGGCGCACCGTCTCCCTCTCCATCTCGAAGAGGCGGGTGTTCTCCACGGCGATGGCGGCGTTGTTGGCGAGCGCGGAGAGGGCGCGCGCGTCGGCGTCGGAGACCGAGTTGGGACCGGTGACCGCGATCGCCCCGGTGACCCGCTGCCGGTAGAACATCGGGACCACCAGGGTCACCTGTGACCAGGTCTCGCCACCTGAGGTCGGGTCGCCCCTGCTCCGCGTGAGCCGGGCGGGACGCCCCTCGAGCACGTCGCCGACGACCGCGGGCGTCAGATCGAGCTCCTCGGTCTCGGGCGCCGTGCCCGGTGCCGTCTCGGGGGTGCCGCCGCCGTGGCTCCTGGCCCGGATCACCAGCTCGTCGCCGTCCCGCGCCAGAAGCAGGGCCCGCGCCTGCGGGCCGGCCAGCGATGCGGCCGCCGCACAGACCGCGCTCTCCAGGCTCGACACGCCGGCGGTCGTCGTGGTCAGGGCGCGGGAGACCTCGTCCAGGCGGGACACCGCGGCGTCGACGTGATGGATGTTGCTCTCGATCTGGGCCCGCATCTGGTTGACCTGGCGAGCCAGCACGCCCAGCTCGTCACGCGACCGCACCGGGATGTCGGAGCCGTAGTCGCCCCCGGCGATGCGGGCGACCCCCGCCGAGAGCTGCGCCACCGGGCGGCGGACGAAGCGGTTGACGAAGAGCAGCACCACCAGGAAGGTCACCAGCAGGGCGGTGAGCGCCAGCCAGACCACGGTCAGCTCATCGGTCGTCTGATCGCCGATGAACAGCGCGATCGGCGTCTCGACGCCCACGTAGAGGGTGGGTGGGCCGGAGTTGGGATTCATCCCTTCCAGCGCGATGGCGGTGGCACCCGAGCCGGGGACGGAGGAGAAGCCCGCGAAGCTGCCCGACGACCTGCCGAGCCCGCCCTGGATGGACGCCGGGAGAGATTCCTTCGTCAGCGTGGGGTTGGCCGAGTTGCCCGAGATGGCGTAGAGAGGGGACCCGGGCTGGTTGGCGACGATCACCGGGGTGTAGCCCTGGCCGACCGCCCCGAGGAGCCGGAGCAGCTGGTCGGTGAGCGGCATGCTGTAGACGACTGCGCCCAGCACCTGGGTGGACCCCTTGGCCGTGATCGGTGCCGCGAAGTCGTACACCGGCGTCCGGGGGTCGAGGAAGTCGATGGCCTCGGCGGGGCTCCCGCGCAGGGCGGCCGACACCTCGGGCAGCCCGGAGGTGAGCTGGGGAACGCCGGCCTGCTCGGCGGTGGCGAGCAAGGACCCGCCGCCGTCGAACACCGCCACGCTCTCGTCGGGAAGATCGGTGATCACCTTGGTGGAGCCGGTCAGCAGCGCCGCAACCGCGGTCTGGGGATTGGCGGCGCCGAGGGCGGCCGCCATCTCGGGCAGCCCGGCGACGTCCTGGGCGGCGAAGCGCGCCTGGGGGGCGGCGACCTGCTGGACCAGCTCGCGGTAGGCCTGCGCCCGGCTCTCCGCGTTGGTCTCGGCCCCGGTCCGGGTCTGCTGGTCGCGGCTGACCAGGAGAAACGCGCTGACCGCGGCGATGATCGCCAGCGAGAGGACGAACCCGCCCAGGAGCAGGCGGGCGGCGAAGGTGATGCGGGGCCGGCGGAAGAGGCGCCGTCGCTCCGGCGCGGCAGGGACCATGGCTGGACGAAGCGTAAGACCGTCCCCCTGGCGCCGAGCAGGTTTGACGCGAATGTCGCGGGATCGTCGCAGCGCCTTGGTGCCCCCCGCGGCGCCAGCCCCGCCTGGGCACGCCTGTTCGCCGGAATGTTAGAGTGCGTGGCGACGGATCCACTTCAAGCAGGTCCCGTGAGGCCGGCAAGGGGATCGGGACCGGCTGTGCCGGTGCCAGTCCGCGGCCGCCTGACGGGCAGCCGATGGAGGGCATCGCGGATGACGGCGGTCACCAAGACCCGAAGGCTGGAGCACGTCATCTCCAGCGAGCAGTTCGACCGTGAGTGCCTCGACGACATCTTCGCGCGTGCCGACGGGCTGGCCGGTCACCGGGACACCCGCCTGGCCGGCCGGATCATGGCGACGCTCTTCTACGAGCCGTCGACGCGCACCCGCCTCAGCTTCGAGTCGGCGATGCTCCGCCTCGGCGGCTCGGTGGTCGGCACCGAGGCGGCCCGCGAGTTCTCCAGTGCCATCAAGGGCGAGACCCTCGAGGACACCATCCGGATGGTCTCCGCATACGCCGACGTCATCGTCCTCCGCCACGACCAGGCGGGAGCCGCCGCCCGGGCGGCGACGGTGGCCTCGGTTCCGGTGGTCAACGCCGGCGACGGTCCCGGCGAGCACCCGACCCAGGCGCTGCTCGACCTCTACACCATCCGCTGCGAGCGCGGCACCGCCGACGGGGTCCACATCGCGTTCTGCGGCGATCTTCGGTTCGGTCGGACCGTCCACTCGCTGGCCCAGCTGCTGAGCCTCCACCCGGGGGTGCGGATGAGCTTCGTCGCTCCCGCGGTGGTCCAGGTGGGCGCCGGCCTGCAGGCCCGGATGGCCGCGGCCGGCGTCCCGTTCCGGCTCACCGACCGTCTCGACGACGTGATCGAGTCCGTCGACGTCGTTTACCAGACCCGGGTCCAGAAGGAGCGCTTCACCGATCCCGACGACTTCGAGGCGGCGCGGCGCGCCATCCGCATCGACGCCGAGGTCATGCGAGCCCTGCCGCAGCAGGCGATCGTCATGCACCCGCTTCCCCGCGTCGACGAGATCGCGACCGAGGTGGACGCGGACCCACGCGCCGCCTACTTCCGCCAGGCGCGCAACGGTGTGGCCATCCGCATGGCGCTGCTGGACCTCCTGCTGGGATGACCCAGCTCGAGCGCGCCGCGGCGGCGCGGACCGACGAACCCGCGTGGGCGCGCACCCGCGTCCTGGACTGGTCCGAGGTGGGCAGGGTGCTCACCCGGCTGGCTCACGAGATCGTCGAGGGACACCCCGGTGACCTCGACCGGGTGGTGATCGCCGCCATCCGCGAGGGCGGCGTCCCCGTGGCCCGCGGGCTCTGTGCCCACCTTCGCGCCATCTCCGGCAACGAGCCGACGCTGGTGGCGCTGGATGTCAGCGGCTTCCGGGACGACCGCCCACGCCAGCCCGGCCTCGACGGCTCCTGGCAGCGGATCCGCCCGGAGGCCGGGCGGAAGCGGAGCGGCCCCGCGCCCTCGCCCGAGGGGGCGGTGGTGATCCTCGTCGACGACGTGATCCAGACCGGGCGGACCATGCGCGCCGCCTTCGATGCGGTCGCGTCGCAGGGCCGGCCGGCGGCGATCGAGATGGGGGTGCTCGTCGACCGCGGTGGCCGCGAGGTGCCGGTCCGGCCCAACTACGTCGGCAAGAACCTTCCCGTCGCCGCCTCGGAGTGGGTGGAGATCGCGCTGGACGCCGGCCCGGATCCGGACGGGAGAGGCGTCTTCCTGGTGCCCCGCCCATGAACTGCATCCTCCGCGGCGTCCGGGTCATCGACCCCCTCGGCCGCCGTGACGCCGCCGGTCAGGACGTCTGGCTCAGCGAGGGCCGGATCATCGCCATCTACAAGCACATGGGGGAGGGGAATCTCCCCGTCATCGACCTGACCCCGCCCGCCGGCGGCACCCCGGTCATCCTCTGCCCCGGCTTCATCGACATCCACACCCACCTGCGGGAGCCGGGCGACGAGGGTGCCGAAACCCTCCACAGCGGCTCGCAGGCGGCCGCGGCCGGGGGTTTCACCCAGGTCGTGGCCATGGCCAACACGGTGCCTCCCATCGACAGCCCGGAGCGGGTCAAGGAGGCCACCTTCCGTGCCGTCGCCGCCTCGGTGCAGGTCCTGACCGGGTGCGCCCTGACCAAGGGGCTGCAGGGCGAGGAGCTGGTCGACATGGAGGCCTGCGCGGCCGCCGGTGCCGCCGCCTTCAGCGACGACGGGCGCAACGCCTTCTCGCCGCGGTTGCTGAGCGAGGCGATCGGGCGGGGAGCGGCTCTCGGCCGCCCGGTACTGATCCACCCGGAGGACGAGGAGATCATCGCCCAGGTCAACAAGGTCCAGGGGCCGGTCCAGCGCTGTTCGCTGCGCCCGGTGGAGGCCGAGACCCGGGCGGTGGACTACGCGCTGCGTGCCCTCGCCCACGCCGGGAAGGGCCACGTCCACCTTCAGCACGTGTCCGCGGCTGCCAGCGTCGAGATGCTCCGGCGTGCCAAGGAGGGGGGCGCCAACGTCACCGCCGAGGCCACCCCCCACCACCTCGGCATGTGGCTCCCCTTCGCCACCGTGCCTCACCCGCCGGGGCTGGTCAAGGTCAACCCCCCGCTGCGGACGGACCAGGACCGGGAGGCGCTCGTCCAGGCGCTCCGCGACGGCGTGATCGACGCGGTGGCGACCGACCATGCCCCTCATCGGGTCGAGGAGAAGGCCCTGCCCTATGACCGGGCGGCCCCGGGGATGATCGGCCTGGAGCTGGCACTCGCGGTCTGCCTCACCCTCGGCGGGATGGGCGGCGACTGGATCTCCACCCTGGTCGACCGGCTCACCATCGGCCCCTATCGGGTGCTCGGGCACTCGTCCGGGATTCGTGAGCCCCGGCTTCGCATCGGCGAGGCCGCCACCTGCGTCCTCTTCGACCCGGCGGCCGAATGGACGGTGGAGCCGGCGCACCTTCGCTCCGGCTCCCAGAACACCCCCCTGCTCGGGGCGCGGCTGCGCGGGCGGGTGCTGATGACCCTGGTCGACGGCGCCCTGGTCCATCACGACCGTCAGCGCCTGCCCTGGCCGGCGGCCGCCGTGGGCGCGGAGGCGGCCCGTGCCTAGGGGACGGCTGGCCCTCGAGTCCGGAGCCGTCCACGAGGGCTGGCTGTTCGGCGCCGCGCTGAGCCCCGCCACCTCGGGCGAGGTCGTCTTCAACACCTGCATGACCGGTTACCAGGAGATCTGCACCGACCCCTCCTACGCCGGGCAAATGGTGGTCATGACCTACCCCCTGATCGGCAACTACGGAGTGCGCGACGACCATGCGGAGTCCGGCCGGATGCACTGCCGCGCGCTGATCGTCCGCGAGCTGTCCGAGCGGGTCGGCCACGGCGCGGCGCAGCGCTCCCTGGATGAGGAGCTGCGCCGCCAGGGTGTGCCGGGGTTGCGCGGCGTGGACACCCGGGCTCTGACCCGCCACCTGCGCGACCGCGGCACCCTGCGCGGAGTGATCGCGCTGGCGGGGGCGATCACCTCGGAGGCGCAGGTGGAGCTGGCCCGGCGGGCTCCGTGGGTGAGCGATCGTGACCTGGTCGCCGAGGTCTCCCAGACCGAGCCCTGGAGCAGCTGGGGCGAGCCACTCTCCCCCGAGCTGGAGCGCGGCGTGCGGCTGCTCGCCGGGGTGGGACGCTTTCGCGGGGTCCGGATCGTGACCGTCGACCTCGGGTTGAAACGGAACCAGCTGCGGGCGCTGACCAGCCGGGGTGCCGATGTGATCACGGTGCGGCACGACGCCGACCTGGAGGCGGTGATGCGCCATCGGCCCCGCGGGGTGGTGCTGAGCAACGGTCCCGGCGACCCCGCCCGCCTGGCCGGCCAGGTCCGGCTGGCCCGCGAGCTGCTCCAGCGCGGGGTGCCGATCCTGGGCATCTGCCTCGGTCACCAGGTTCTCGGCCAGGCCGCCGGGGCGACCACGTCCCGGCTCGGCTTCGGCCACCACGGTGGCAACCACCCGGTCCGCGACGAGGTGACCGGGGCCGTCTACGTCACCTCCCAGAACCATGAGTTCCAGGTCGACGCCCAGACCCTCCGCCAGGGCTCCGGCTGGTACGTCAGCGAGCGCAACCTGAACGACGGCAGCGTCGAGGGCCTGCGCCACCAGAGCCTTCCAGTCATCTCTGTCCAATACCATCCGGAGGGCGCCCCCGGCCCCCAGGACCGGGCCCAGGTCTTCGACGAGTTCCTCTCCCTCGCCACCGCGTACGGCGACGGAGCGGCCGAGCTGCGCGGCGATGACCACGGCGAAGGGGGGACCGGGGTGCGCGGTGAGCGCAGGCTTGGCGCAGGCGGCAGCCGCAATGCCGCCGAGCCAAGGGCGCCGATCGCCAGTCAGGGCGATCGGACGCCCGGGCCGGAGCGAACCACCACCCCGGCCCCCCCGAGGGTGGCTGACCGGCCGAAGTGCGTGCTCGTCATCGGCTCCGGCCCGGTGATCATCGGCCAGGCCGCCGAGTTCGACTACGCCGGCACCCAGGCCTGCAAGGCACTCCGCGAGGAGGGCATCCGGGTGGTGCTCGTCAACAGCAACCCGGCGACGATCATGACCGACGACCAGTCCGCGGACGCCGTCTACATCGAGCCCCTCACCGTCCCGGTGGTGGAGCGGATCATCGCCGCCGAGCGTCCCGACGGCCTGCTGGCGACCCTGGGCGGCCAGACCGGTCTCAACCTCGCGGTCGCGCTGGAGGACGCGGGTGTCCTCGAGCGGTATGGGGTCCGCCCCCTGGGGACCTCTCTGGAGGCCATCCGCACCGCCGAGGACCGGGAGCGCTTCAAGGCGCTCCTCCAGCGGATCGGCGAGCCGGCGCCGGAGTCGCGCACCGTCGACTCGCTCGCCGACGCCCGCCGGTTCCTCGCCGAGGTCGGACTGCCGCTGGTGGTGCGCCCCGCCTTCACCCTCGGAGGGACGGGCGGCGGGCTGTGCGCCAGCGAGGAGCAGTTCGTCGAGGTGGTGAGCAACGGGCTCGCCGTCTCCCCCATCGGCCAGGTGCTGGTGGAGCGATCGCTCGCGGGCTGGCGCGAGATCGAGTACGAGGTGATGCGGGATGCGGCGGGCACCTGCATCACGATCTGCAACATGGAGAACCTCGATCCGATGGGCGTGCACACCGGTGACTCCATTGTCGTGGCGCCGGCCCAGACGCTCACCGACCGCGAGCACCAGCAGCTCCGGAGCGCCGCCCTGCGGATCATCAGCGCGCTCGGGATCGCGGGCGGCTGCAACGTGCAGTTCGCGCTGGCTCCTGACTCGTCCGAGTACCACGTGATCGAGGTCAATCCCCGGGTGTCGCGCTCCTCGGCGCTCGCCAGCAAGGCCACCGGTTACCCCATCGCCCGGCTGGCGGCCAAGATCGCGGCCGGCCGCCGCCTCGACGAGATCCCCAACGCGGTCACCGGCAAGACCTGCGCCGCCTTCGAGCCCGCCCTGGACTACTGCGTGGTCAAGATCCCGCGCTGGCCCTTCGACAAGTTTCCCGAGGCCGACCGGCGCCTGGGGACGCAGATGAAGTCGACCGGCGAGGTGATGGCCATCGAGCGCAGCTTCGAGGCCGCCTTCAGCAAGGCGCTGCGGTCGTTGGAGCAGCGGCCGCCCGCCGCGGCCGAGGTCCGCGACCCGGTGCTCCTCGACAATCCCAACGACCGCCGCATCTTCGCGGTCATGGAGGCGCTCCGCCAGGGTTCGTCGGTGGAGGAGGTGAGCCGCCGCAGCACCATCTCGCCATGGTTCGTCGACCGCATCCGGGCGCTGGTGGAGGTCGAGGAGAGGCTGCGCCGGGGCCTCGACGACGGCACCCTGGTCAGGGCCAAGCGGATGGCGCTGGCCGACCGGCGGGTCGCCGAGCTGGCCGGCGTCTCCCCGGCGGAGGTGGCGGAGGCGCGGCGGCGCCTTGCTCTCGTTCCCACCTTCAAGTGCGTCGACACCTGTGCCGCCGAGTTCGCCGCGGCCACCCCGTACTACTACTCCACCGTGGAGTCCGAGGACGAGAGACCGGCGCCGGACGGGGACGTCGTGGTGGTGGTGGGCAGCGGCCCCATCCGCATCGGGCAGGGCATCGAGTTCGACTACTGCAGCGTCCAGGCCGCCGAGGCCCTGCGCCGCCAGGGTGTCGCCGCCATCATGGTGAACAGCAACCCGGAGACGGTGAGCACCGACTTCGACTGCAGCACCCGCCTCTACTTCGAACCCCTCGACCAGGAGGCGGTGCTGGCCGTCATCGAGGCGGAGCGGGCGAGCGGGGTGGTCGTCCAGTTCGGAGGCCAGACCGCGATCAACCTGGCGGAGCCCCTCGACCGCCACGGGGTGCGCGTCCTCGGCACCACCGTCGACGCCATCGACCTCGCCGAGGACCGCCGGCGCTTCGAGGCGCTGATGCGCCAGCTCGAGATCCCGCAACCGCACGGGGCGGCCACCGTCGACCCCGCGGAGGCGGCGGCCATCGCCGACCGCATCGGCTACCCGGTGCTGGTCCGACCGTCCTTCGTCCTCGGGGGCAGGGCCATGGAGGTGGTCCACGGCCGCGACCAGCTCCAGCGCTTCGTGGCCGCCGCGATGGCGGCACTGCCCGACGACGGTGATCGGCTGGGGGGTTCCCGGGGCACGGTGCTGGTGGACAAGTACCTCTTCGGCACCGAGGTCGACGTCGACGCGGTGTCGGACGGCGAGACCGTGGTCATCCCCGGGCTCATGGAGCACGTGGAGCGGGCCGGGGTCCACAGCGGCGACTCGATGGCCGCCTACCCTGCCCCGGGGCTCGATGCCGAGGTCACCCGGCAGATCGTGTCGGACACGGTCGCCATCGCCCGGGCGCTTCCGGTGCGCGGGCTCTGCAACATCCAGTTCGTCATCTGGCGGGGGCTCCCCCACGTCCTCGAGGTCAACCCCCGGGCGTCCCGGACGGTGCCCTTCATCAGCAAGGTCACCGGGGTCCCCATGGTCGAGCTGGCGACCCGGGTGATGCGAGGTGCGCGGCTCTCCGAGCTCGGCTTCGAGACCGGGCTCCGCCCGGACCTGCCCCTGGTCGCGGTCAAGGCTCCGGTCTTCTCAACCGTCAAGCTCGCCCTCGTCGACTCCGCGCTCGGTCCGGAGATGAAGTCGACCGGTGAGGTGATGGGCATCGACACCACGCTGGGTGCGGCCGTCGAGAAGGCGTTCGTGGCCGCGCTCGGCTCGGTACCGACCAAGGGCGCCGTGCTCTGCAGCATCGCCGACTCTGACAAGGCGCAGGCGCTGCCGATCATGGCCCAGCTCTCGGCGCTCGGCTTCGGGATCTTCGCCACCGCCGGCACCGCCGCCGCCCTCGGCGCGGCCGGCATCAGCGCCACCGCCGTGGGCAGGATCGGCCAGAGCCGGCCCAACGTGCTCGACGTCATCGAGGAGGGCCGGGTTTCGCTGGTCGTCAACACCGTCTCCAACCTGGAGAGCGACGAGCTGACCATGTCGCCCTCCCGAGACGGCGGGCTCGCCGCCGCCGGGCGCACGGTCAAGGACGGCTACCGCATCCGGCTCGCCGCCGAGCACCGTCGCATCGCCTGCTGCACCTCGATCGACACCGCCGAGGCCCTGGTCGACGCCATCACCCGGCAGCGCCGGGGCGGGGAGATCACCGTGGCCACGGTCCGCGCCTACCGGGCCGGGGGCGTGGCGGCCGTGTCCGGGTGAGCGCCCCCCTCTCCGACCTGGGCCGGGCCCTGGACGAGACCGGGGAGGTGATCGCCGTCGAGCGGCTGACCGGCGGGCTGGTGGAGGTCACGGTCCGGCTGTCACACCTCGCGTCCACGGCCCGTCCCGGCGAGTTCGCCCAGCTCCGTGCCTGGGACGGGGTGGAGCCGCTGCTGCGCCGTCCCTTCAGCGTGGCGTGGACCGAGGGAGAGTCGTGCGCCTTCGTGCTGGAGGCGGTCGGGGTGGGCACCCGGCTCCTGGTCGCGCTCCGGCCCGGCGATCGCCTGCACGCCCTCGGACCGCTCGGCAACGGCTTCGGCCTCGACCCCGCGCCTGCGCGTGCGGTGATCGTCAGCGGTGGCCTCGGCTGCGCCCCATTCCCGCTCCTCGTCCGAGAGCTGCGCCGGAGCGGGTGCGGGGAGGTGGTCGTGCTGAGCGGGGCCGCCACCGCGGACCGTCTCTACCCGGCGGAGCGCTTCCGCCGCGGCGACGGTGCGATCCGGGTGGTCGAGACCACCGACGACGGCAGCCGGGGACGGCGGGGGCTGGTGACCGAGCTGGTGACCAGCGTCTGCGACGCCGAGGCGGCCGTCTACGCCTGCGGCCCCAATCCGATGCTGGCGGCCCTCGCCGAGACGCTGGACCGCCTGCCTCGGCCGCCGCTGCGCGCCGAGGTCTCCCTGGAGGCGCCGATGGGCTGCGGCTTCGGCACCTGCCTGGGGTGCGCCCTCCCGGCGGCGGGGGGCGAGTGGTTCCTCTGCTGCCGCCGGGGACCGGTGATGGAGGTCTCCCAGGTGGATTGGCCCGGGCTGCTCGCCCTCCCCCCGGCGCACGTGGCGTGAGCGCTCTTGGACCTCCGCACCCGCCCGCAGCGGCCTCCTGCGACCTCAGTGTCGACCTCGGGCGCGGCCTCGTTCTGCCCAATCCGGTGGGACTGGCGAGCGGCACCGCCGGCTACGGCTTCGAGCTCCGCCAGCTCATCGACCTCGAACGCCTCGGCGCCCTCTTCACCAAGGGGACGACCCTCCACGCCCGGGACGGCAACCCGCCCCCACGGGTCGCCGAGGTCCGCGGCGGCATGCTCAACTCCATCGGGCTGCACAACCCCGGGGTGGATCACGTCGCCATGGTGTACGGGCCCGAATTCGCCCGCTGGAGGATCCCGGTGGTGATCAACGTCGCCGGTGGGAATGTCGACGACTACCTCCGCTGCCTGGACCGTCTCGACGCCGCCGACGGCGTGGCCGGCTACGAGCTGAACATCTCCTGCCCCAACATCGCCAACGGCCTCGACTTCGGCCGCGACCCCGCTGCCGCCGCCCGGCTGGTGGCCGCCGCCCGGGCGCGCACCGCGCGTCACCTCATGGTCAAGCTGAGCCCCAACGTCACCGACATCGCCGCGGTCGCGCGCGCGGTGGAGGAGGCCGGCGCCGACTCCGTCTCGGCGGTCAACACCTATGTCGGCATGAAGATTCACCGGGGCATCCGGGCACCGGTGCTTCCCGGCCGCGGCACGGGCGGCCTGAGCGGACCGGTGCTCAAGCCGCTGGCCCTGGCGGCGGTGGCCCAGGTGCGCGCCGCGGTGAGCATCCCGGTGGTCGGGGTCGGCGGCATCATGGATGCCGGCGACGCGCTGGAGTTCCTGATCGCCGGCGCCGTGGCGGTCCAGGTCGGAACCGCGACCTTCGTCAATCCCGCCGCCGCCCTCGACGTCCTGGACGGCCTGGTCGCGCTCGCCGAGCGGGACGGGACGGCGTGGGGCGGCAGCCGGCGCGGCGGGGACCGGCCGGCCGTGCCCCCTGCAGGGATCGAACCTGCGTCAACCGGTTAAAAGCCGGCTGCTCTGCCGTTGAGCTAAGGGGGCGGCTCGGACCGCATTATGCCCGCCGTCTCTGCGGGCACCGGAGGGAGCCGGCCCGGGCGAGCGACGGCGGGAGCGGCCGCGACCCTCACGGCCACCAACCCGGCCGGCGCATCGATGTCGCAACATCTCGGGCGTGCCCGCCCCCGTCCGCGGCTTCCCGGACCGCTTCCCGGTTCGCCACGACGGCCGCCGGCCCTGGCGCTACCGGGTGGCGGCGGGATTCACTCGCCTCTGCCTGCGCCTGCTCTTCGTCCACCGCCTCGATCTCGCGGGCGCCAAGGGCCTGCCCGCAGAGGGTCCGCTGCTCATCGCCTCCAACCACATCAGCAACTGGGACCCGCTGATCATCGGCTCCTTCTTCCCGGGAACCCTCTTCGCGATGGCCAAGCGGGGGCTGTTCCGGCCTCCACCGGTGGCGTGGCTGCTGGCGGGCTGCAACTGCTTCCCAGTGGAGCGGGGCACCGCCGACCGGAGGGCGCTCCGGATCAGTCTCGACCTCCTGCGGGACCGCCGGTGCCTGCTCCTCTTCGTGGAGGGCCACCGTTCCCGCGGCCGCGGCATGGGCCCGGCCGGAGCCGGGGCCGGCTTCCTGGTCCGGCACACCCAGGTCCCGGCCCTGCCGGTCGCGATCTGGGGCACCGAGCAGGTGCTGCGCCGGACCGGCGGGCCGCTGCCCCGCCGGGGACACATCCGGGTCCGCTTCGGCCGGCCGGTGACCGTCTCGGGGCGCTCCGACCAGGAGATCGCCGACGCGATCGCCGCCGAGGTGGCGGCGCTGCTGCCGCCCCGCCACCGGGGCCTCCACGGACGCCCGTCCGGCCCTGGGACGGCCTCGGCCGCTACCCCCGCGACACCCCGTCGCCGCCCTTCTCGGCGCTCTCCAGGCAGGTGAACGAGACCACCTCCTTGGTGTCCGGGGCGATGTCGAAGCGGACGATCGCCGTCTGGCTGAGCACCGTCTCGACCCGACCGGTGGCGCCGACCGGGTAGTTGCCGATCAGGGTGCCCGTCCGCGGGCGCGTGTTCTGGATCAGCACCACCCGCTCCCCGACGGCGAACGGTGGTGGTGGCTCCTCCCGGGCGCTGGGTGGACGTCCCGGCTGAGGCCGGACGGGTGGAGGGAGCACCGGACCGACCACGACATCCACGACATCCACGACATCCACGACGTCCACGACATCCACCTCCTCCTCGTCGTCCACGTGGGCGATGGCGTCGTCGGGAAGCTCGACGTCGACGACGTCCGGGAGCTCGGCGTCGGGAACGTCGTGAACCTCACCGACGACCAGCTCCAGGTCGTCGTCGCCGGCGTCCGGGTCCAGGTCGGAGGGTTCGTCGTCGAGATCGTCGCCGGGCATGGTCCCTCTCAGCTGGAGGATGTGCTGCTGACCCTGCGAGGATACTGCCTGACCGGGCCCGTACCGCCACCGTCGGACGAGGTGCCCGGCGGGGACGGTGCTCGGCTCAGCCTAGAATCGGCCCGATGGCGGTGCGCACCTGGACCTCACTGTCCCCCCACGCCCAGCAGCGCGCTCTCGAGATCGCCCCGGGTGCCCTCACCTGGACGGTGCTGCTCGTCCCCCTGATCGTCGCCTTCGCCATCCGCTTCAACGACCCCGCCGACCTCTGGATCCTCGAGCTGGGTGCGGTGCTGCTCGACGCCTACTGGTTCCTCCGCACCGCGGTCACCGTGTTCTGGGTGTGGCGCTCGCTGAGCGAGCTGCGCCGCGTGGAGGCGGGAGACTGGTGGGCCGAGTGCCAGCGACTGGCGACGCCGGAGGGCACCCCCGGTCCCAACGACATCACCCACTGCGCCCTCATCCCCACCTACACGGAGCGCTACGAGGTGCTCCGCGCCACCGTCGAGGCGCTCGCGAACCAGCGATACCCGGACCAGCTCAAGGTCTGCGCGATCATCACCCGGGCCACCGACACCGCCGGCTGCGACAACGTGGTGCGGCTGCGCCGCGAGCTCGGCCACCGCTTCCGCGCCTTCATCCACATCAAGGACCCGCTGCTGCCCGGCATCGTGGTGGGCAAGTCGGCGGCGATGTCCTACGGCGGGCCGGTGCTGCGCCGACACTGCGACGAGCTCGGCCTCGATCCGGCTCGGACCCTGGTCACCGATCTGGACTCCGACTTCCGCCTCCACCCCCAGTACTTCGCATACATCACCTGGAACTTCCTGCACGTCGACCGGCCCCTGACCTCGATCTGGCAGCCCGTGCCGGTCTTCCTCAACAACCTGTGGCGGGTCCCGGCGGCGGTGCGGGTGATGGCGACGGCGGCGACCCAGTGGCAGATGTTCCTTCACCAGCACCCCGACCGGCTGGTGATGTTCTCGTCGTACACGATGCCGATGAAGCTCGTGAGCGAGGTCGGCTACTGGGACAGCGACGTCATCCCCGAGGACTCCCGATTCTTCTGGAAGGCCTTCTTCCACTACGGCGCCGAGCTCCAGGTGCGGCCCGCCTTCCTGCCCGTGTTCGGAGACGCCCCCCGGGCCAGCGACTACGCCTCCACCCATGCCAGCCAGTACAACCAGATCAAGCGCTGGGCCTGGGGGGCGACCGACGTGCCCTACGTCTGCACCCGGTTGCTCAGTCACCCCGAGATCCCCTGGCGGCTGCGCGCCCGCCGCTTCCGCTATCTGATGTTCAACCACCTCACCTGGGCGACGCTGCCCCTGCTCCTTCCCATCGGGGGCTCGCTGCCCGCGCTCATCGACCTCGACTACAGCCTCTCCCCCGCGGCGACGGCGCTCGGCCTGCTGACCACGGTGATCCTCACCATGACCCTGCTCAACACCCTGGTCCTCATCGTGGTGGACCGCGCCGTGTGCCCCAAGCCCGCCGAGTGGGGGCGGTGGCGCCGCCTCTACGCCGACGTCCAGCTCTTCCTCTACCCGGTGGTGGGGCTCGCCCTCTCGGTGATCCCCGCGTTGGAGGCGCAGACCCGCCTGATGTTCGGCGCCTACCTCGAGTACAGGGTCACCGCCAAGGAGTGAGCGGCACGCCGCCCCCCTCCCCGGCGGCGGAGCCGCGCTCAGACCCGGTCAGAGGCTGATCGCGCGCCCGCTCAGGGCCTCCACGGCGAGGAGGTAGGTCCCCGCGCTCCAGCTCTGGCCGGATGCCCCCTCGGGCTCGCCGGTGCGGGCGTCGATCCATTCGTGGAAGCCCCACCCCGGCCCCGAGCTCCGGCTGAGCCGGTTGGCCGCGGCGACCCGGGCGAGCTCGGCGCGGGCCTCCGCCGCCATCCCCACCCGATGCAGGGCCACGACGTAGAGGCCGCCGATGAAGGGCCAGACGCCGCCGTTGTGGTAGCGGCCGGGTGGGTTGCGCCAGCGTGGATCCTGGAAGGCCTCGAGGTCCTGCCGGTACATCCCCCAGCGGTCGCCCGGATCGAAGCTGCGCGTGTAGGTGCGCATCGGATAGGGGGTCGCCGCCGGGCTCTGGTGGAGGAACTCCATGATCGCCCGGGCGCGCCCCGGCGAGGCGACCCCGTAGAGGACGGCGAGGACGTTCCCCAGCACGTCGCATTCGTCCACGTAGCGGCCTCCGTCGACGTGGGAGAGGTAGTGGCGCCGGTCCCCGCGCATCGCGCCGCGCCGGGCGGCCGGCCCGACCGGGTGGGGAAAGCTCGCCTCCGCGCTCGGAGGGTGGCCAGCCCCGTCGAGGAGCTCACCGTGGTCGGTGCCCGCCTCCGGCCAGAGCAGGAGGTCGATCTTGCGCCGGAGCAGCTGGGCCCGGGACCGGTACGTCTCGGCGTCGCCCGGGGTCAGGTCCACCATCCCCAGCAGGGCCCGGTGGTAGAGGGCGTTGACGTAGAGCAGCTTGCCCGCGCGCTGCAGCGTGGAGTCCATCCAGTCGCCGCCCGCGGGGGAGTCGATGACGGTGAACTGGTTGGCGTCCTGGTCCTCCAGCCAGTGGATCGCCCGCCGCAGGTGCGGCCAGAGCCGGCGCCTCAGCCGGGGGTCGGGATGGGCCCGGAGATGCTGGGAGGCCGCGACCACGAAGAGGCAGGTCGCGTCGGTGCAGCCCGACTCGTGGAAGTCCCAATAGGCGCGGCGCGGCCACCACGCGTTGGGTATCTGCCCGGTCCCGGCCTGGAGCTGGGCGAGACCCACCAGGCTGCGCGCCACCGCCTCGACCAGCTCGGGGTCGGCCGACACGTTGGCGCCGAGCGCTGCGAAGGCGACGTCGCGGGTCCAGACGGCGGCGTAATGGGGGAGCTCCGCCGAGGCCAGGAGCCCCTCCGGGGCGGCCGCGGCCCGGAGCACGGAGAGAGCCGGGCCCACGCCGTCGGCGACGTCGGGGGACAGCGCGGGCGCGGCTCGCCGCTCGGCGGCGGGCGCCGATCCGTCGCGGCTCCGCGCGAGCCCCCCGCCCCCCGGGCCCGCGCCGGCTGGAGGCTGCCGCCTGGTGGCGGAGGTGTCAGTCGGGATGCCCGGTCTCGGCGTGGTAGTGGTCCGAGATCTGCTGCCAGGAGGCTGAGTTGGCCTTGCCGGGGAGCGGGCTGTTGCCGTCGAAGTAGCGGGTCTCGCCGGTCTCGACGTTGCGGTACTCACCGGGGCTCACCACCGTCCCGGACGCGAAGCGCACCCCGTGGGTGACCTGGTCGGGCATGTGGTGGCGGCCGTGAGCACCCGCCTCACCGGCGTGGTAGTGGTCGGAGACCTGCTGCCAGGACGCGGCGTTGCCCTTGCCGGGGAGCGGGCTGTTGCCGTCGAAGAAGCGGACCTCCCCGGTCTCGGTGTTGCGGTACTCCCCCGCGCTCACCACCGCCCCGGGTGCGAAGCGCACCCCGTGGGTGACCTGGTCGGGCATGTTGTGACGGCCGGGGGTGGCGGCCTCACCGGCGTGGTAGTGGTCGGAGATCTGCTGCCAGGACGCGGCGTTGACCTTGCCCGGAAGCGGGCTGTTGCCGTCGAAGTAGCGCACCTGACCGGTCTCGGTGTTGCGGTATTCCCCGGGGCTGACCACGGTCCCGGGAGCGAAGCGGACGCCGTGCTTGGGCATCGTCTGGGGCCCTCGATTGCAGCGGGTGGGACGTGAGCCCAGTCTAGCCCGCGGGCTGGGCCACGGCCAGCCCACACGCCTCGCGAGCCATGGCGATCGTCTCCCGGGCCACCACCCGGGCCCGCCGGGCGCCGTCGGCCAGCACAGCGGAGACCAGACCGGGGGTGGCGGCGAGCTCGGCGCGGCGCTCGCGCATGGGGGCGAAGTGGTCGGCGATGGCATCGGCGAGCCAGCGCTTCACCTCGACGCAGCCGGTGCGCGCCTCCCTCTCCCCCTGCCAGATGTCCTCCCATCGATCGGGGCTGAAGAAGCGGTGGAGCCCGCAGACGTTGCAGCGCTCGGGGTGACCGGGGTCGGCACGCAGCGGTCGCTCCACGTCGGTGACCATGCCGGTGACCGCCCGCCGGATCTCCTCGGGGCTGTCCAGCATGCCGATGGTGTTCCCCCGGCTCTTGCTCATCTTGCTGACCCCGTCGGTGCCCATCACCCTGGGGATCTCGGTGAAGAGCCCCTGGGGTTCAGGAAAAACCTGTCCAAAACGATGGTTGAAGCGGCGCGCGATCTCCCGGGTCAGCTCGATGTGGGGCGCCTGGTCCTCGCCCACCGGGACCCGGTCGGCGCGGGGGAGCAGGATGTCGGCCGCCTGGAGCACCGGGTAGCCGAGCAGTCCGTAGTTGATGTTCTCGGGGAACTGCTCGACCTTCTCCTTGTAGCTGGGCACCCGTTCGAGCCAGCTGAGCGGTGTCGTCATGGAGAGCAGCAGATGCAGCTCGGCCACCTCGGGAAGGTCGGACTGCAGGAAGACGATGGAACGCTCGGGGTCGATGCCGGCGGCCAGCCAGTCGAGCATCATCTCCTCGATGGCCGGCTGGATCGACGCGGTGTCGGTGACCGTGGTCAGCGAGTGATAGTCGGCGACGAAGAAGGCGCAGTCGTGGTCGTCCTGGAGCAGCACCCAGTTGCGCAGCGCCCCCAGGTAGTTGCCCAGGTGCATCCTGCCGGTCGGCTGCATCCCGCTCAGCACCCGGAGCCGTCGCGCCGAGGGGGCCGCGTCCCCGGCGGGGCTCGCGACGGGGACTTCGTGCATGGGCCTGCGATTCTAACGATTGGGACCGAGCGAGCAGCCCTCGCCACCGGCGCGGGTGGCGAACGTGGGGCGTGGGGAGCCGTCGCATCCGGTGCGGGCCGCGCCGGCCGCGGCATGAGCGCGATGCGGGGAGACGTTGCGTCCGTCCGTCCCGCTGATTCAGCCGAGGAGCGGCTGCCCCAGGAGCGCCTCGTAGACGCCGACCGTGCTGCGGGCGGCGGTCTCCCAGGTGAAACCGGCAGCGCGTTCCAGCCCCTGGCGCCGCCGCCGCACCACCTCGCCCGGGTCGGTCAGCAGCCGGTCGAGCGCGGCCGCGAGCGATCCGTCGTCGCCGTCCGGCACCAGCAGCGCCGCCTCGCCGGCCACCTCGGGGAGCGAGCTGTTGGCGAAGCCCACCGCCACCGCGCCGCAGCCCATCGCCTCCAGGAGGGGGAGCCCGAAGCCCTCGTAGGCGCTCGGGAAGACGAAGGCCGCCGCTCCGCCGTAGAGGGCGACCAGGTCGGCGGTCTCCACGAAGCCCAGGTCCCGGCCGTGGTCGCCGAGAAGGGCGAGCTGGGCCCGTACCGAGGCGGCGAACAGCCCCTGCCGGCCGGTGACCACCAGATCGATGTCATGGTCCCGGCGCAGCCGGCGGGTGACCGCCACCAGGTGGGGCAGGCCCTTGCGCGGCTCGAACGTCCCCACCCCCAGGAGGTACGGCCGCCGCAGGGCGAAGCGGGCCAGGGTGGCCTCGACCGTCGCCGCGGGGGCCGGCCGGTATCGGGACGAGAGCCCGTGGGGGACGACGTGGATCCGCTCCGGCGTGACCCCGGCGACCCGAACGCAGTCGGCGGCGGTGGCGCGGCTCGGGGTGACGACGGCGTCCGCCCGGCGCAGCAGTCGCATCCCGGGGCGGCGCAGGAGCCGCGATCTCCACGAGTAGCCGGGGAGGAGGAAGGGGATGAGGTCGTGCACGGTCACGACCACCGGGATCGCCGCCCGGAGCGGCTGGCCGCCCTCCACCGCGTGATAGAGACGAGCCCGGCTCCGGCGCAGCGCCCGCGCGACGAGGTAGGGGTCGGCCAGGACCTGGGCCCGGCGTTCCAGCCGGGGGACGCTTGCCGTCGCCTCGAACCCGGACCCGCCCCGGTCACCGGGCGGGCGGCCTCCCCGGCTCAGCAGGAGGCCGACGCGGGGGCTGACGCCGATCTCCGCCAGCCCCTCGAGCAGACCCCGCAGGTAGGTCCCGATCCCCCGGCTCGCGGAGTCGCCCTGGAGAGGGCGGCCGTCGATGAGCACCGGTCTCACGGCCGATCCGTCCGTCGTTCCGCCCAGCCCTCCCCGGCCACGGAAGCGATCAGGCCCTCCAGCCGCCGCACCACGCTGTTCCAGCGGTAGTGGAGGGCCACGAAGCGGCGTCCCGCCTCCCCCAGCCGGGCCGCCCGCTCGGGATCGGCGAGGAGGCTGCCGGCGCCGTCGCAGAGCCCCCGCGGGTCCCGGAATAGAAGTGCACCCCCGCTTCGTCCCGCCTGCCCTGCCAGCACCGGCGAGTCCCCGTTGAGCAGGCACGGCCGCCCCGCCGCCCACGCCTCCAGAGTGACCAGCGAGAGGCTCTCCAGGCCGCTCGGCACCACCACCGCCTCGGCGCCCGCCAGCGCGGACCAGTGCTCCTCGTCGTCGAGCCACCCGAGGGAGAGGACCCCCTCCGGCGGCGCGACCAGCCTCTCGGGATCGCCGATGAGCGCCAGGGAGACCTCGGGGTGGCGCCGGCGGAGCAGGGCGTAGCCGTTGAGGAGGAGGTCCAGGCCCTTGCCGCGCGTGGCCCGCCCGGCATAGAGGAGGTAGCGGCCGAGGCCGCGGTCGCGCCGGAAGGCGTCCCGGTCGACCCCGACGGGCGGGTCGATCGCCACCGTTCCCACGGCATGGGGACGCCGGGCGGCGACCGGCTGCACCGCCTCCAGCAGGGTGCGCTCCTCCTCGGTCCCGTACCAGAGGGCGTCGGCCGCCGCCACCGCACGCCCGACGGCCCGGAGCCCGAGCGCCGGTTCGGCGTGGGCGGCGGGGATCAGGAGCCGCGGGTGCGGCGCCGCGGGGAGGCCCCAGATGGTCGGGTGGTAGAGGTAGGGGGTGAAGAGGGTCGGCCGGTCGGACCCGGTGGCGAGGGCGTGGACCAGGGCGGGGGCGAACGGTCCCTGGGCCACCAGCCAGGCGGTCTCCGGCCGGAGCGCCGCCGGAAGCCGGAAGACCGCCCGGCTCAGCTGGTGGAAGAGCTGGGGGTGCCGCCTGGACACCGCCGCGAACCGCCGCACCCGGACCCCCCCGTCCAGGTCGTCCCCAGGGGGAAAGGCCGGCGACCAGGTGGCCTCGTCGCCCGCGGTGGTGGTCCAGACCTCGACGTCCCACCTCCGCCGCTGGAGGGCGTGGGCCAGCCGGCGGACCAGCAGCTCGCTGCCGCCGCTCACCCCCAGGCCGTACCGGGGCACGACCAGCCGGAGCCGTCTCGACGGCCCCGGCGTCCGCGGTCGCGGCCCGGCCACCGCCTCCGAAGCGTCCGCCGCCGACCCGGTCACACGGGGACCGCGCGCCGCCCTGCTGGGACGTACCAGTCGGCGCGGCTGAGCGGGATCCCGGACTCGCCGTCCTCGCCCTGCCGGACCGCCAGCATCTGGTGGACGGCGATCGATCCCTGCTCGAAACCGACCCGGCTCCCGCTCATGTACAGCCTCCACACCCGCGCGCGCTCGACCCCGACCAGCCGCACGGCCTCGGCCCACCCCGCCTCCAGCCGTTCCACCCAGTTGCTCAGGGTGAGGGCGTAGTGCTCGCGGAGGCTCTCCACGTCGCGGACCTCGAGCCCGCTCGCCTGCAGCGCGGTGACCATGCCGCCCGCCTCCTGGAGCTCGCCGTCGGGGAAGACGAAGCTGTTCAGGAACGCGCCGATCCCACTCTTCCCGGGCTGGTTGGTGATGCCGTGGATGAGGGCCCGGCCCTCGGGCCGGAGCAGCCGCCGCACGGTGTCGCAGTAGCCGGCCATCCCGCGCCGGCCGACGTGCTCGACCATGCCCACGCTGGCCACGGCGTCGAACTCACGGCCGACCTCGTCGCGGTAGTCGGCGAGCCGCACCTCCGCCCTCCCCTCCAGGCCCCGCTCGCGCACCTCGCGGGCGGCCCACTCCGCCTGGCGCGGGCTGGCCGTGATCCCGAGGGCCTCCACCCCCCAGTGCTCGGCGGCGTGGAAGACCAGGCTGCCCCAGCCGCAGCCGATGTCCAGGAGCCGCTCCCCGGGCTGCAGGCGCAGCTTGCGGCACACCAGCTCGAGCTTCGCCTCCTGGGCGGTGTCGAGATCGGTGTCGGGGGTGGCGAAGTAGGCGCAGGAATAGGTGAGGGTCCGTCCCAGGAAGAGCCGGTAGAACTCGGGCGGCTGGTCGTAGTGGTGGCGGATCGCCGCGCGGTCGCGGAGCCGGCTGTGCAGCCGTCCCCGGAGCCGCGCCTCGACCGGGAGCCCCCGGGGGTCCGGCCTGGCACCGAGGGCGAGAGCGGCGATGGCGATGCGCGGGACGAGACGGGCCAACCGGCCCATGGACAGGTCGTTGACGTGCCCCAGGAAGCTGTACAGACCCTCGACCTCGAGGCTGCCCTCGACGTAGGCACGGCCGAAGCCGCGGTCCGGGAGGTCGCCGATGAGGCGGTCGAGGGCCTTGCGGCTCTTGAGGCGGAGGACGAATCGGGGCAGCAGGGGCTCCCCCACGCTGCTCCCGTCCCACAGCTCGAGGCGCCACCGATCGGTGCCCCAGACCGCGCTGAGGACGGAGAAGAGCCGGCGGCCGGCGCCGGGGTCAGGGCCTGCGTTCGGCTTCATGATCGCCCCTCCGACAGGTGCTCGCGTGCCCGGCGATGGTGGCACACGCGGGGAGCGGCCTACCTGCCGGGAACCCCCGGCCCGGCGGCCGCGGGGGCGAGGCGGAGGCGCTCCAGCAGCTCCGACAGCCGCTCCCTCAGGACGACGTCCGAGAAGTCGCGCAGCCGCCGCCGTCCCCGCTCGACGAGGGCCCGGCGCAGCTCCGCGTCCCGGATCACCCGGTCGACGACCGCCGCCCACACCAGGGGATCGCCGGTGCGCAGCAGGATCCCGGCGTCGCCCACCGTCTCGGGGACCGCCGCGGCGGCGCGCGCGACCAGGGGGAGGTCGAACGCCCACGCCTCCAGGAGGTGCATCCCGAACCCCTCGTGCTCGCTGGCGCAGACGGCCACGCTCGCCCCCGCGTAGAGGTCGCCCAGCTCACGGTCGCTGAGCCGTCCCGGCAGCTCCACCGCGCCGGCGACCTCGAGGTCCCGGGCCAGCCGGCGGAGGCCGGCGGCGTAGGTCTCGGTGTCGTCCCAGCCCCCGGGGAGCACCAGGGTCGCCTCCGGCTGCCCGCCGGCCCGGAGCGCCGCCAGCACCCGGATCAGCTCCTCCTGGCGCTTGTTGGGGGCGAGACGGGAGACGAAGATGAGACGCGCGGGGTGGAGGGCGCGGGCGGGACGGGGCGAGAGGCGCTGAAGGTCCACCGGGGGCGGGATGACCATCGTGGCCGGACAGCCCGCCGCCCGCAGCTCCTCCGCGTTGTAGGCGGAGTCGCCGATGCCCAACTCGATGGTCGGGGCCAGCCGTGCGAGGTCGCGGCGCCCCTGCTCGAGCCAGTAGGTGACCCGTGGGCTGGCGGGCCGGTAGTACTCGGGCGGGGTAATGTTGTGATAGACGATCAGCCGCCGGCAGCCGAGCCCGGCGAACCGCCGGGCCGACGCGGCGCCGATGCTCAGGTGGTAGATGACGACATCGCCGGCTGCCACGCGCGTCTCCAGCTCGGCGAGCGGCCGCGCCTCGCCCTGCAGCCGCTGGTCGATCTCCTCGGCGAAGATCTCGGAGCGAAACCCGGCCTCCTGGAACGCCGCCCGCATCCGCCGGACCGCCTGGCCGATGGCGTCCCCGGGGGAGAGGACGGGGAGGAGCTGGTGGATGGCGGTCATGAGCTCATCCGGCGCGCACCGGCAGCAGCTCGGCCACCGCGGTCTCAAACCGATCCAGCGTCGCGTCCCAGGAGACGTGCTGGATGACGTGGCGCCGGCCGGCCGCGCCGAGCCGGTCGCGGAGGGCGTGGTCGGCCGCCAGCCGGAGGATGGCCTCCACCGCCTCTTCGACATTGCGCACCCAGAGACCGCCGCCGGCTTCCCGGCAGTGGCGGCTGGTCACCTCGCAGCCGGCATGCACGATCACCGGGGTGCCGACGCTCCACGCTTCCATGACCACGTAGCTGAAGCTCTCGGCCAGCGAGAGGTTGACCACCGCGGTGGAGGCGGCGAACACCCCCAGCTTGTCGTCGTCGTCCAGCACCCCCAGGTCGCGAACGAACGGTCGGGCCGCGGGTGGGAGGACGGCGGGGCCCGCGCCCATCGCGGCGAGGGTGACCCGCTGCCTCCAGCCCAGGTTCGCCGCCGTCACCGCCTCGGCGACCAGGGGGAAGTTCTTGGCCTCCTCCCGTCTCCCCGCATAGCTGACCACCGTCCCCTCGAGGCCGTGCCGCCGGCGCGCCCCCTGGCGGTCGACGTACTCGGCCGGGAGCTCGATGCCCGCGCCCACCAGCCGCCCCGGGGGGAGGCCGGGGATGAGCCGCCCGGCCACCTGGCGCTCGCCGGAGCTGATCCAGAGCAGCCCGGCCGCGGACCGCAGGGTCTCCTGCACGCACGTGAAGCGCGCGTAGGCCTCGTCGTGGAGGAGCGGCTGGATGAGGCTCCGGTCGGGCCGCACCCGCGCCCCCAGGACGGTGCTGGCGAAGAGGTAGGGGGCGAACACGAGGGCGTCGACCCGGTCCGCCACCGCCGCGATGGCGTCGAGCAGGGGCTCGCTGTGCCCGGTGTTGCGCACCCATTCCTCCTGATGGGCGGGAGGGATGGTGAGGCCGCCGTCGATGGCGGTCTGGAGCCGGGCCATGAGGGAGCGGTCGCGGGCCACCGTCACCGGGTACCGCCGCACCGGGATCCCGTCCACGGTGTCCGGCCCCGGGGGCAGGGCGTTCTCCCACGTGTAGTGGTCGATCGCACAGGTGGTGAGGACGGTGACGTCGTGACCGCGGCGCCGCAACCGGCCGGCCAGCTGGCCGACGTGGTACTCGGCGCCTCCCAGAACGCCGGCTGCGAAGCGGGGGACGACGAAGGCGAGCTTCACGTCCCTGTCCGCGGGCGGCTTCCCTTCTCCGGCTCCTCCGGGCTCGACGCCGCCCTCTCCTCCAGCCGGGCCACGCGCTGTTCCAGCGCACGCAGCTCGCGCAGGATGGCCAGGTTGAAGCGCGTCTGGTCCTGGGCGATGGGGGCCACGTACCAGGCGAGCAGCCGGCGGACGACCCGCTTGCCGAAGACGATCACCCCTCCCACGACCGGGTGGATTGACCGGAGGGGCCGCGCGCTCTGCACCAGTACCAGCACCTCGGGGGGTTCCAGGCCCTCGTCCGGGTGAAACTCGGTGTGCAGCCGCTCCAGCAGGGCGGTGGGGTAGGCGCCGGCCGCACGCTTGGCCTCCACCTCGGCCTGGATCTCGGCGACGATCGCCTCGACGTCGGGAGCGGGCGGCTCGGCGCTTCCGGCGGGTGGTGCCTCCTCGGGGCCGAACTGCCCCCGGTCGCTCATCCCGTCCCCTACGTGGTCGAGCCGAGCCGGTCGGGCCAGCCCACCACCGGCAGCTCCGAGGCGGCCACCGACCACACGCCGCCGGGGTCGATCACGCCATGGCGGCCGCCCCTGTCGATGACGCGAAAGCGGATGCCGTGGTCCACGTGGTCGAAGGTGGCGCCATCCCGCCGTCCCTGGAGCTCGATGTTGACGCTGTACTCGCCGTCGAGCAGGGGAAGCTGGGGGATGTCGTAGCGGACCGTGCCGGCCGAGCCCCGCTGGCTGGAGCCGACCTGGGCGTACTGGCTGACCGGGAAGCGCGACTCGGCCACCGCCAGCCCGTCGCCGCGGACCAGCCAGACCACGCAGGTGAAGTCGGCCACGGCGTCGTTCTGGATCTCGTAGCCGAACTCGATGCGGGCGAAGCCGCCGGTCACCGGGTTGGTATCCTCGACGCCGCGCTCGTCGAGCATCCGGGCAGCGGTGATCACCACGTCCCGGGAGCCCCAGCGATCGATCTCGGGAGCGAGCCGCGAGCCGTCGGCGGCGAGGCCGATGGCGCGCCGGTACTGGGCGGTGACCGCGGCGGCGGTGCCGTCGGCCACCAGCCGGCCGTGGTCGAGCAGCAGCGCCCGATCGCAGTAGTTGGTGACCGCGGCCAGCTCGTGGGTGACCAGCACGACGGTGCGACCCTCCCGCTTGTAGCGGTTGAAGATGTCGAAGCACTTCTGCTGGAACGAGGCGTCACCGACGGCCAGCACCTCGTCCATCATCAGGATCTCGGCGTGAGCCTGGATGGCGAGGGAGAAGGCGAGCCGCACCTCCATGCCCGAGGAGAAGTTCTTGAGCTTGTGGTCGACAAACTGCTCCAGCTCGGCGAAGCCGATGATCTCGTCGAAGAGACGGTGCAGCTCGGGGCGGCCCAGGCCCAGGATGGCACCGCTCAGGAAGATGTTCTCCCGGGCGGTCAGCTCGGGGTTGAAGCCGACCCCCAGCTCGAGGAACGGGGACACCTTGCCCGCGATGGTGATCCTGCCCACCTCCGGACGGTAGATCTTCGCCAGGATCTTGAGCAGGGTGCTCTTCCCCGATCCGTTGTGGCCGATGATGCCGATGAACTCGCCCGTCGGCACCTCGAAGCTGACGTCCAGCAGCGCCTCCAGGATGCGGTACCGCGACGCGCTCCGCCAGTGGGTGAGCCGGTGCTTCAGGGTCGAGCTGCGGTCGAGCGGGATCCGGAAGCGCTTGGAGAGGTGCTCCACCCGGATGGCAAGGTCGCGGTCGCTGAGGGTCACAGGTTCTCGGCGAAGGTCCGGGCCCGGGCCCGGAAGGTGAGCGCGCCGATGGTGAGCACCGCGACGACGACCAGGAAGGGCACCGGCAGCAGCCACGGGTAGTCGAAGCGGGCGTACTGGTTGACGGCGGCGAGATGACCGGTCACCACCAGCTCGGTCCAGGGAGCCTGGGGTGTGAGCAGGGCGTGGCGCAGGTCCTCGATGGTCTGCATGATCGGGTTGCAGGCCACCATCAACACCGCCCACAGGTTGCTCGTCGGCAACACCGTCGCTCCTCCCAACAGCTTTGCCCCCACCGCCAGCTTCTGCCCCGGCAGCAGCGTCTGCCCCGCCGCCAGTGCCAGGTGGGCCCGCTGCAGGACATAGGAGAGGCTGAACATCACCCCGGACCCGTAGAAGAGGAGCTGCATCAGCACGTCCCAGAGATGGCCGATGTCGTGGAACTGGACGAAGAGGGCGGAGAGGAAGAGGGAGATGCCGATCGCCAGCAGGTAGAGCTCGAGCAGCAGCGGGATGACGAGGAAGATGCGGAACCCGACGTCGATCTGGTGCAGCAAGACGGCGATCACGAAGACGATGGTCAGGTTGATCAGGAAGGTGAACAGCGACGACATCGACGCGGCGATGACCAGGATGGAGCGGGGGAAGTAGGCCTTGCGGATCAGTCCGGCGCTGCCCGCGATGGCCATCATCGAGGAGGCCGTGCACTCGGCGAAGAAGGTCCAGACGACGATCCCGAGCAGAAGCTGGATGCCGTAGAACTGGGTCCCGTCCTTGATCTTGAAGAGGCCGACGAAGATCACGAAGGTGATCGCGAAGATCATCGCCGGCTTGAGCAGCGACCAGAAGTAGCCGAGCACCGACTGCGTGTAGCGGAGCTTGAACTGGCTGATCGCCAGCTCCACGGTCAGATGCCGGTAGTGGCGGAAGGTGTTGAGCTGCGGCCCGGGACCGGCGGCGAGCGCGTCCAGCTGGGCGTCAGCGATGGTGGACATGCATCATGCGGAAGGGGCGACCGGGCCACGGGGACAGGACATGGAGACGACGCAGTGTAGCAATCGCGCCAGCACGGCTGATGGGGGGCGCTTCGCCCTGCTAGCATCCGGCGGCGATGGCTGACGGCCCCAGCCCGCCCGACCCGCTCGCGGAACGCCTCCGGACGCTGATCCGCGACGTCCCCGACTTCCCGCGCAAGGGCGTCCTCTTCAAGGACATCACCACGCTGCTGGGCGACGCGGAGGCCTTCCGGACCGCCATCGACGACCTGGTCGACGCCTATCGCGATGACGGCGTCGAGGTCGTGGTCGGCGTCGAGTCACGCGGCTTCGTCCTCGGCGGGGCGCTCGCCTACCTGCTCGGGGTCGGCTTCGTCCCGGTCCGCAAGCAGGGCCGGCTGCCGGCACGGACCATCTCGGTCGCCTACGCCCTGGAGTACGGCGAGGCGGTGCTGGAGGTGCACGCCGACGCCATCCGCCCCGGCCAGCGTGTGCTCATCGTCGACGACCTCCTGGCCACCGGGGGGACGGCCCGGGCGTCCGCCGAGCTGGTCGAGAGGCTCGGTGGCCAGGTGGTGGGGATCGCCTTCCTCATCGAGCTGGCCGGCTTCGGGGGCGCGGAGGCCCTCGGCGATCGCCGCCACGTCTCCCTGATCCGCTTCTGAGCCCGCCGGCGCCGCCGCGCGGGACGGGGAGCCATCGCATCCGGCTGCGTCGGCCGTGCTCCGCCCTCGGTTACCATGGCCGCCCCAAGCAGTCGCGTCACCCTCGTCAGGAGATGGCATGACCACCAGCGCCGGCACCTCCCGCCACGACGTCGCCGACCTCTCCCTGGCCGATGAGGGCGACCGGCTGATCGCCTGGGCGGCCCGGGAGATGCCGGTGCTCAGCCTGATCCGGGAGCGTTTCGAGCGGGAGAGGCCGCTGGCGGGCCTCCGGCTCGGCGCCTGCCTTCACGTGACCAGCGAGACCGCCAACCTCGCCATCACCCTCCGGGCCGGCGGCGCCGACGTCCGGCTCTGCGCCAGCAACCCCCTGTCGACGCAGGACCCCGTCGCGGCCGCGCTCACCGCCCACCACGGGGTCCCGACCTTCGCCGTCAAGGGCGAGGACAGCGCCCGCTACTTCGACCACATCAACGCGGTCCTCGATCACCACCCCAACCTCACCATGGACGACGGCGCCGATCTGGTCGCCGAGCTGCACAAGACGCGGACCGAGCTGATCCCCGACGTCTTGGCGGGAACCGAGGAGACGACGACCGGTGTCATCCGTCTGCGGGCGATGGCGGCCGACGGGGCCCTGCGCTTCCCGATCGTCGCGGTCAACGAGGCGCTCACCAAGCACATGTTCGACAACCGCTACGGCACCGGTCAGAGCACCCTGGACGGCCTGATCCGGGCCACCAACGTCCTGCTCGCCGGCAAGACCCTGGTGGTGTGCGGCTACGGCTGGTGCGGGCGGGGCCTGGCCAGCCGCGCGGCCGGCCACGGCGCCCACGTCGTCGTCACCGAGGTCGACCCGGTGCGGGCCCTGGAGGCCGCCATGGACGGCTACCGGGTGATGACCCTGGCCGAGGCGGCGCCCCAGGCCGACTTCATCGTCACCGTCACCGGTGACATCAACGTCGTCGACCGCCACCACTTCGAGCTGCTCAAGGACGGCTGCATCGTCGCCAACAGCGGCCATTTCAACGACGAGATCAACCTGGCGGCGCTGGACGACATGGCCACCGGGGTCTCCCGGCCCCGGCCCTACGTCGAGGCCTACCGGCTGGGCGACGGCCGCACCCTCAACGTGCTGGCCCAGGGGCGCCTGGTGAACCTCGTCGCCGCGGAGGGGCACCCGGCCGCGGTCATGGACATGTCGTTCGCCAACCAGGCGCTGTGTGCCGAGTACGTCGCCCGCCATCACGCGGAGCTGGAGCCCCGCGTCTACGACGTGCCGGCGGACATCGACGCGGCGATCGCCGCTCTCAAGCTGCACAGCATGGGGATCGCCATCGACGTCCTCACCGACGAGCAGCGCCGCTACCTGGCGTCGTGGGAATCGGGCACGTCCTGAGCGGGCGCGCTACCTTTCGCTCATCACACCGGACCACGAGGTCACCTGCGTTGCCCTCCACCTCCCGCACCGCCACCCTTCCCCTCCCCCAGTTCCAGCCCCGGGTGACCACCCTGGCCAATGGCGTCACCCTCCTCAACGCGCCCTCGGCGAGCCGCAACGTCGGGATCTTCCTGATCGTCCGGGCCGGGTCGCGCGACGAGACGGCCGAGACCGCCGGCCTCGCCCACTACCTGGAGCATATGTTCTACAAGGGGACCGAGCACCGGCCGACCACCCGCCAGATAACCCGCGAGATCGACCGGCTGGGGGCGTCGACCAACGCCTACACCGACACCGAGGAGGTCGGCTACTACGCCGAGGGCCCGGCCATCGCGACCTTCCAGCTCGCCGACATCGTCACCGACATGCTGAGCCGGCCCCTCTTCGCCGTCGATGAGGTCGAGCGCGAGCGCAACGTGGTGCTCCAGGAGCTCTCCGCCCGCCTGGCCGACCCCGACGGATGGATCTGGGACCGGCTGGGCACCGTCACCTTCGGGGCCGACCAGCCCGTCTCATGGTCCGCCGCCGGCTTCCCCTGGGTCATCGAGAAGGCGACGCGCGACCAGCTTCTCGAGTACCACCGCTCCTTCTATGCCCCGTCGTCGATGTGCCTCACCGTGGCCGGGGGTGCGGTGCTCGAGCCCGAACAGGCGGAGCTGCTGCTCCGCGACGTCCCGACCGCCCAGCCCCGGCCGCGGGCCCAGGCCCGGTGGGGTCAGGGCGAGCGCTATGCCGCCAACGTGCGCCCGTTAACGCCGGCGGAGGAGCCCCAGATCAAGATGGCCCTCGCCGTGCCCGGCATCCCGGCCCTCGACGAGGACCGGACCGCGCTCTCGGTGATGACCTACATCCTCGGGGGCGGGATGTCCTCGCGGCTCTTCCACACCGTCCGCGAGCGCAATGGTCTCGCCTATTCGATCTTCGCCCACCACGAGCCCCTGGAGGACATCGGGGTGTTCGCGATCGCCACCGGCACCCGTCCCAAGGACGCGGCCAAGGCGGTCCGCCTCTCCTTCCGGGAGCTGCGCAAGCTCGCCGCCCGCCCCCTGCCGGCGACCGAGCTGGCCGCCGCCAAGTCGGCGATGATCGGGCGCATGCTCCGCGCCACCGAGACCGCCATGGCGAGCGCCCGCTTCTACGGCGCCCGCTGGCGGGCCCGGCTGCCGCTGGAGACCCCCGACCAGCGGGCCGAGGCGATCGACCGGGTGACCGCCTCAGAGGTGCAGCGGGTCGCCGAGCGGATCGCCGCCGGGATCGAGGATGTCCGGCTGGCCTTCGTCGGCCCCCAGGACCAGGGCGACACGCTGCTGAGCGCCGCCCTCGATCACCGCTCCGGCTGACCGCCGGAGCCGGGGCCGCCGCGGACCCGCGGTCAGGCGGTGACGGCGCCGCGCAGTGCCTCTGCCACCCGGGCCAGCTCCGGCTCCCCTAACCCGGGATGGACGGGGAGTGAGAGGCAGCGCCCGGCCACCTCGGCGGCGTGGGGGGTGACGTTGCGCACCACCAGGGGGTGGTCCAGGAATGGCGGGTAGTCCCAGACCAGCCGGGGGTAGTAGACGCCGGCACCCACGCCCCGGTCGCGCAGGCCGGCGACGACCCGGTCGCGGTCACACCCCGGCGGGAGCAGGACGGTGTACTGGTGCCAGGCGTGGACCCGGTCCGGCGGGGTTCTCGGGGTGACCACGCCGCAGTTCGGGCCGATCAGCCGGGTGAGCGTCGCGGCGTTGTGGCTGCGCCGCTCGGTGATGGCGGCGAGCCGTCCCATCTGGGGGATGGCGAGGGCGGCGGCGAGGTCGGTCATCCGCCAGTTGTGGCCGACCACCGCGTAGTCGTAGCGGGATCGCATCCCCTGGTTGCGCAGGAGGCGCAGCCGGTCGGCGATGTCGCCGTCGGAGGTGGTGACCACCCCGCCCTCGCCGCTGGTCACGTTCTTGGTGGCGTAGAAGGAGAAGCAGCCGAGTCCGAAGCCGCCCGCCGGCCGTCCGCGCAGGCGCGCGCCGTGAGCTTGCGCCGCGTCCTCGACGACCCCCAGGCCGTGACGCCGCGCCACCTCCTCGATCCTCTCCATGTCGGCCATCAGGCCGTAGAGGTGGACGGGCAGCAGCACCCGGGTGTGCGGCGTGATCAGGGCCGCCATCGATGCGGGATCGATGACGTAGTCGTCGGTGACGTCGGCGAAGCGGGCCGTCGCCCCGCGACGGAGGATGGCGTTGAGGGTGGCGACGAAGGTGAGGGGCGTGGTGATCACCTCGTCCCCGGGGCCGACCCCCAGCACCTCGAGAGCCGCGTCCAGGGCCGCCGTCCCGCTGCTCACGGCCACGGCATGGGGGACGCCCGCCATGGCGGCGGACAGCTCCTCGAGGCGGGCGACCATCGGTCCCTGGGCGAGCATGCCGCTGCGCAGCACCTGGAGGACCAGGTCCTCCTCCTCGGCGCCGAAGCGGGGTGCGGAGATGGGGATGAAGGGAATGGCGCGAGGCTTCACGGTGTCGCTCACCGTATCTGCTCCGAGGGGGTGAGCGAGCGCTCACCTGGCGCGACCCTGCGCAGCCGGCCGCGCAGCGCCAGCATCCCGACGAGCATCCCGACGGTGTCACGCACCGGACGGACCGTCGAGCTCGAGGTGCTGCCGGGATAGACGACGGGGAGCTCGAGCGGCCGCACGCCGAGATGGATGGCCCATGCCACGATCTCGGTGGTGACCAGATAGTCCTTGCAGCGCAAGCGGGGCTCGATCCGGTGAGCGAGGGAGCCGGCGATCAGTAGGGATCCCTGGGTGTCGCCGGCGGCGATGCCGAGGATGAGCCGGCGGGCGACGCGGAAGCCGAGGGACATGACGCGTCGCCCGGTGGAGACCCCCAGCCGGGAGCGCGGGTGGCTCTTGGAGCCCAGCACAAGCGACGGCGGGCTCTTCAGCGCCAGCCACTGGTCCAGGTCGGTGAACCCGAAGGGCAGGTCGACCCCGCACATCACCACCAGGTCTCCCCGGGCCATCCGCAGGCCGCGACGGAAGGCGTTGCCCAGCCCCTGCGGGACCGTCTCCACGCGCACCGCCACCTCGTCGGTGGCCAGTCGCGCGGCCACCTCACGGGCGACCGGCAGGGAGGCGTCCGAGCTCCCGTTCTCGACCAGGATGACCTCGGATCCGGGAAACGGGCCCAGCCGTTCCATGAGCCGGCCGACGCCGGACTCCACCCGAGTCGCATCGTCGTGCACCGCCAGCGCGTAGGAGATCCTCACGGCGCGATCGCCGCTCGTGCCGGGTCCGATGTCGCCGCGACCCGCTCGGCGATGCGGTGGGCCGGGAGGATGCTGGCGAGCTCGGCGGCGAGGTCGGCGCGGCCCTCGATGACGTCGATGAAGTGCTGGAGCTGCAGCGCGAGCGGCTCTCCCGCGTGACGGACGAAGGGGATGTCGATCACCGTCTCACTCCGGAACCGCGGGATGACGTCCATCTGGTTCTCGGCGTGGATGTGGCGGTAGGCGGTGACGTCCTGGCGGAGCAGGTCCACCTCGTAGACCGCCTCAGTCGTGGTGAGGACCATGGTGCGCAGCTTGCGCTGCCCCACCCGGCTGGCTGACAGGGTGGCGATCAGCCCGCTCCGGAACCGCAGCGTGCAGTCGGCAAGCTCGCTGACCGAGCTTCCCTCCGGGATCATCGACTGGGCGGTCACGTCGACGGGCTCGGATTCCCCGCTCAGACGGAGCGCCAGATCGATGTCGTGGATGAGCAGGTCCCACACCACCGACGACCCGGCGCTGGGCGAGCTGGGCGAGTGCCGCAGCGCCAGCAGGTGGAGGAGCTGGCCCTCCAGGCCTTCCGCGACGGTGCCGATCACCGCGTTGAACCGCTCCACGAAGCCGCACATGAGCGGCAGGTTCCGCGCCGTTGCGAGGGCGCAGAGAGCTTGGACGTCGGTGCTCGACGTCGCCATCGGCTTCTCGATGAGAAGTGGCAACCCCTCGCCGAGGACCCATTGCCCTATCTCGACGTGACGGGCGGTGGGGGCGGCAACCACCACCGCGTCGCACGAGCGGACGCCCTCCAGATCGAGGACGGCCGTGGCGCCGTACCTGCCCGCGATTCGCTCCGCCCGCTGGCCATCGGGGTCCACCACCACACCCAGGGTGGCGTGGGGCGAGCCGGCGATGACCCGAGCGTGATTCTCGCCCATCGATCCCGCGCCCACCAGTGCGAGGCGAAGCGGGGCCAGATCGTCGCGACGACGCCGGCGGGAGGTCGGAGCCGGGCCGACGTCCGGGCTCCCCAGGTCGACCGTGCGGGCGGGTCGAAACCTCTCCATGCTGCTCAGGCCACCTCGCGCACATCGATCGCGACGGCGCCCAGCCGTCGAGCCGCGGCGAGCTCCCAGGGGAGGTCACCGACATACACCGGCACCGCGCCCCCCCTGGCGCCGGCGGTCGCGTCGGCGCAGCGCCGGAAACCGCGGGCGAAGGCTGCGGGGTCGCGTTTCGATCCCCGGAGCGTCTCCCGACCGGCGACGGTCACGCAGAGGGCGCGCAGCGGAGCCTGGGCGTCGAGAAACACGGCAACCGCCGCCTCGCTGTTGGCGGTGAGCACCGCGAAGGCGGCGCAGGAGAGGAGGGCCGCGACCGTCGGCGGCACCGGCTCCGCGTCGCGCGCCGCGTCGATCTCAGCCTCGGTGACGGCACGCCACGCGGCGTCGTCCCTCCAGCCGTCGGTGGAGGGATCCACCGTCTCCCAGAGATCGTTGAGGGATCCCACCCCGAGGCGGGTGCGCAGCCCGGCCCAATCGACGTCGAGCCGGGCCAGAGTGCCGTCGAAGTCAACGATCGGCGCGCGGCCAAGCATCGAGCTGGTCTCCTTCAACCAGGACATAGCCCATGTCCACCATCCTGATCCAGTAGAGGTCGGCGGGAAGCGGCGAGCTCGGAAGCCGGGGGAGGTTCTCCCCGAGGGCGCACCGCATCAGCATGTCCGGCATGTTGAGGCCCGCGTGGGCCAGGAAGTTCGAGGTCGTGAAGAAGCGCCCGGCGTTGACCTCGGTGACCCGCGGCGCACCCGCGGTGTCCTCCTTGATGTCGACGCAGAAGGCACCCTGCGGGTGCGGATCGAGTGCCCTCACCGCCGCCTGGGCCACCGCGTCGACCCGCGGCTCCTGGACCGTCCGGGCCACCGCCGGGGTCGACGTCTGGCCGTGCGGGGTCAGGAACCCGTAGAGGTACTCGAGACGTTCGCGCGCCTGACCCGCCACCAGCTCACCGCCCTGCCACACCGATTGGTACGCGAACTCCCGGCCCGGCAGCATCTCGGCCGCCATGAACTGGTCGGCGGCCATCCCCCTCTCCGAGACCCACCATCCGATCCACGCCTTCGCCTGCTCGCCGCTGCGCACCGGCAGGGAGGCTCGTGAGCCGGCTCCGGTGCGGGCGCGCACCCACACCCGCTCGTGATCCCTCAGCATCGCCTCGGTCTGGGCGACGACGGTCGCGAGCCCCGTGTACGCGGTGCTCCGGGGCACGGGCACGCCGGCCCTGACCATCCGCTCGGCGAAGGCCGCCTTGTCGGCCGCGGTCGCCAGGGTCGCCTGCGAGGGGAGGAAGGTCCTGGCTCCCAGCTGCTCCCTGACCGCTCCCACCGCGATCACCTCGGGGTCGGGCTGAGGATGGACGATGTCGACGCCTCGGGTCTCGATCACGTGTCGGAGCCCGTCCGCGTATCCCGGGTCGCCGGGACGGCGGCCGACCACGCGCTCGTCGGCCTGGGAGAGGTGCAGCCTCACCGGCGAGACGTCGATGCCCACGATGCGGTACTCGCGCCCGCTGAGGCGGAGGGCATCGACCACGTTGGCCCCGGCCGACCCTCCCGCACCGAGCAGCAGGACGGTCGTCATCTAGATGGTCACTCCCAATCCCCCAGCCTCGGTGCCCAGAGCAGTCCGGGCCGGGTCTTTGCCGAATTGTCACGGCGGGCAGCTGGGATGGGCGGCGGTGGAACGGGATCGTGACCGCGATGCGGCAGGGCGGTGCCAGGCTCGCCGCCCCCGCCCTCGGAATGCTCAGTGGGTGCAGGCGTAATGGATCGTCTGGGTCTGCGCTCGCGCCTGGGGGGAGAGCACCTGGAAGGTCACGGTGCCGTCCAGGGTGACCGTGCCGGTCACCTGCAGCGACGTGCTGAAGCGGAACGAGGTCTCGTTCCGGGTGATGGTCACGGAGTACTGGTCGTAGACGGGAGAGCTCCCGGCCGTGCTCTTCACCCAGCGGTAGGTCAGCGTCCCGGCGCCGCTCACCGTCCCGGTCGCGGTGAAGGTGAAGGTGGTGTTGCATCCGCCGGTGGCCCCGGGCTGGACGCTGAGGCGGACGTCGCTGCCGACCCTGAGCGGGCCGGTGCTGGAAGGTGCCGCGGCCGGGGGCGTCAGCAGCACCACCGCACCGGCGGCGGCGGCCGCGGCGAGCACGAGCAGCGCCAGCAGGGCGATGGCCAGGCGCCGCCCCCAGTGCCTTCGGGCGGCGCCTGGGAGCGGGGGGCCGATACCCCGCCCGCCACCGGATCCCGGAGGGGGCCACGGGCCGGGCGCGAGGGCGGTCGCTCCGAAGTGGTCCGGCACCGCCTCCGCTGGCGGGGGTGGTGCGTCGGGGGCCGCCGCCGGCATCGCGGCCGGCGGCTCCATCGCCCCCGGCCCGACGGTCGATGACGGGAGGGCGACGAGCCGGGGCGGCGCGGCGCCGGCCACGGCCTCCGGAGCTTCCGCCGTGGAGAGGGCGAGCGGTGCCGCCACCGCCGGGATGTCGGGTGCGCCGGCCATGGCGCTCCGCTCCGGGCGCCGGCGGGGGGTCTGGGGCCCGAGCGGGCGCGTGGCCCGGGCGGCAAGGTCGCTCTGGACCCTCCAGCCGGCGCCGAGCAGCTCGGCGGCGGCGCCTCCCAGCTCGTGCCGGAAGTCGGCGGCGCTCGCGAACCGCTCCGCCGGCGTCACCGCCAGCGACCGGGTGATCAGGCGGACCAGCCGGCCCGGACCCTTCCACTCACCGCCCTGGTCCGGGCGCATGCCGCTCACCAGCTCGCGGAGCAGGGCGCCGGTCGCGTAGAGGTCGGCCGTGGGGCTGGGGGCGCCCGCCTCCGGCGGCTGCACCTCGGGCCAGGACAGCAGCTCCGGTTCGGCCGCGAGCACTGCGGCCACCCCCAGCTCGGTCAGCCGGACCCTGCCCGCCGGGGTGATGACGATCACCTCGGGGCAGACGTCGCCGTGGCTGAGCCCGGCCTGGTGGATCTGCTCGAGCCCCGCCAGCACGGAGTCGACCGCGAGCAGCGCCGCGGGGAGTGGGAGCGCGCCGTCGGTCCCGAGGAGAGCGGCGAGGCTCCGCCCGCGGACCAGCTCGGTGACGACGTAGAGGCGCTGGCCGAGCTGGACGAGGTCGTAGACCGCGACCACGTGAGACTCCGTGACCTCCGCGGCCCTGCGCGCGGCAAGCGCCAGGCGCTCGACGAACCCGGAGCGGTCGAGCAGGGTGGGCGGGACCTCCTCGAGGGCGACCGGGTGCCCGCTCGGACGATAGCGACCGGCGTGGCGGGGACCCATCAGCCCCTCGCCGATGACGGCGCCGACGACGTAGTCGTCCGTCATCTTCGAGCCGGCAGCACCTCGGCGGCCCGGGCCGGCGCTGAGGGTGCGGGAAGCGCGGCAGTCACGTCCGGCCCAATGTAACAGCCGTTCCGAGGGGCCCGTGCCACCGCGCGGCGGGGTGACGGTGCCCGGTGGGCGGCCGCATATACTCCGCCGCACCATGGACCTTCCGGACGAGGTCAGCCCCCAGGAGGCTCACGCTGCGGTCAGCGGCGGGGGGGCTTGCCTGCTCGACGTCCGCGAGCCGTGGGAGTGGAGGGACAGGAGGATCCCCGGCGCCGTGCTGATCCCCCTCGTCGAGCTCCCCAACCGCCGTGGCGAGCTGCCGGCCGACGTCGACGTCTACGTCTACTGCCGCGCGGGCAGGAGGAGCCGGCACGCGGTCGAATACCTCCGGAGCTCAGGCCGCGCCCGGTCGGTGAACGTGGCCGGTGGGATCGATGCCTGGGAGGCAGCCGGGCTGCCGCTGGCCGAGCAACCGCCGTCCTGATCCGTCCGGCGGTCCGGCCCTCACTGGCGGAAGTCGAGGAGGATCAGGACGACGATCACCGCCAGGACCGCGATCAGGAGCGCCACCACGACCGGGAAGGGCACGTTGAGCCCGCTCCTCCGGAGGCGCGAGGGCGACGGCCCCGAGGGCTCCGCAACCGGGGCGCCGCCGGGCCGGAGGGGTGGAGGGGTGGCGGGCGCGAGGGGCTGCATCGCCGCCCCCAGGCTCCAGGGCCGGGTCGACACCGGCGCCGGCATCCCCCCCGGAAGCAGCGGAAGGCCCGGCCTCGGCGCGCCGGTGGGGAGCCCCGAGGCGGTCGCGGACGGCATCGGTGACGGTGCGGGGAACGGGGGCGCGTCCGGCGCCGGTTCGGCCAGTCCCGGCTCGAGGCGAGCCGCAGGGCCGGACGCGGGCGGAGGCGTCGGGGAGGCGGCGACCCCGGCGTCCGCCGGCGTCGCGCCGGTCGGCTCCTCGGGCGCGGCCAGGTCGGTCGGGGGCGCCGCGCGGAACCGCTGGCCGCCGTCGGCCTCGGTGTCCGGAGCGGGCCGCGGGTGCGCGCCGGGCGCGATGGGCGGCGTCTCCGTCCCCCAGCCCGGAGTCTCCGCCAGGGCCGGAGTCCGCGCCGGGACGGAGATGGGACGGAGGCGGAAGCCGGGGAGGCCCGGGCTCACCATGGCAGGCTGCGCCGCGGAGGCGGCGCCTGCCGGGGGCGCGGGGTGACCCGGCTCCGGCATCTCCCACCCGCCCACGCGCGTCTCGAAGTAGCTCTCGGCCGCGGGCTCAGTCGCCTCCCCCCCGCCGGGACGCGCCTCCGCCTCCGGCACCTCCCACCCGGGCACGCGCGTTTCGAAGAAGCTCTCGAGGGTGGGCTCGGCCGGCACCTGCGAGAGGTGGGGGCGCGTTTCCGGGGAGGTGGGACGCGTTACCGGCTCCACCTCCGGCATCTCCCACCCGCCCACGCGCGTCTCGAAGAAGCTCTCCAGCCCCAGCATGCCCTCCGGCTCCCGACCCGCGGGATGCACCTCGGTCTCGGTGCGCGGTGGCTCCGTCTGCGACGGCCACGCCGCCGAGGGCGGCGGCGGCTGGTGGTGGCTCGCCGGGTCCACGGCCCCCTGATCCGCAGACCGCGCCGCCCAGGCGGCAGCCGACCACTCGACCGCCGGTGGCGGACCGGATGTCTCCGGCCACTCGCTGTCCCCGATCGGCTCGAAGCCCGGCTCCCACAGCGGCGGAGCCCAGCCCAGCGGGGGTGACGGAGGCGGAGCGGCCGGTGGGGAGGCCGGGGGTCGGGGTGCGACCGCCGCGGCCGTTGCCGCTGGAAGGACGGGCGGGAGCGGGGGCAGGTAGCTGGGGGAGAAGGAGGGAAGGTCCTCGAGTGGCGGCAGAGCCGGCGCCTCCGCCACCACCGGCGGGGGTACCGGGGGGCCGGGCGGTGCAGGCGGCGGCGCCGGCGGCGGGGTGAACGCCACCGGTGGCGGTGCCGGCGGGGTGGCGGACTCCGCCTCCGCTGGGGGTGCCGGCGGGGCGGCGGATTCGGCCGGCACCGACGCCTCGCGTGGCGCTTCCGGCGGCGCGAGCTCCGCGAACGGCGTCGGGGCCGGCGCCGCGATCTCCGCCGGCACGGCCGGCGGAGGCGCCGCCTCCGTCACGTCACGTGGCCGGCCGTGGGGGCGGACGCTGGGAGCCGGGGCAGCCGCCCCCGTGACCGCCCGGCGCTCCTCCTCCACGCCCCCCGGCGGCGCATTCTCCTCGGCCAGGTCGCCGAGGTCGGCGAGGAGCGAGCTGACCTCGGCGCGGAAGAGGTCGCGGCCCCGCTGGCTCGGTGCCGAGCGCTTGTTCGCCATGCGCTCCAAGTTACGCCCAAAGAGGTCAGATCTGGGGACCTGTTTTCCACATGTGACGAGGAGGAGACCGCCCTACCTCAGACCCGCTCCAGCATCCAGCTGACGGCGTCCTCGGCGCCGGCGGCGCGGTGGACGGCGGGGTCCTCGTCCCCGGCGTGGGGAGGGACCAGTCCCCAGGATCCGACCGCGCACACCGGGCGGCCGAGCCGGAGCATGAAGGCGACCTCGCTCAGGGTCCCGTACCCCCCGCCGATGGCGATCATCCCCCGGCAGGCGCGGGCGAGCAGGCCGTTGCGCAGCTCCCCGAGCCCGGTCGCGAGGGCCAGGCTCACGTGGGGGTTGGCCGCCCTCGGGTCGTCGCCGGGAAGCAGGCCGACGCTCGTGCCGCCGGCGGCGGCGGCGCCGCGGCACACGGCCTCCATCACCCCGCCGAGCCCACCGCAGACGACCACCGCCCCGCGGCCGGCGAGCAGCCGTCCCACCGCCTCGGCCACCCCGACCTCCTCGGCGTCCGCCACCGATGCCCCGCAGACGGCGATCAGCGGCGCTCTGGCGCCGCCGGTCACGGGACCTCGACGACGTGGACGGCGCGGAGGTTCCGGTGCCGCTGGGCCAGGTCGAGCCCGTAACCGACCACGAAGTGGTCCGGGATGTCGAAGCCGCGGAAGTCGATCTGGACCTCGCGCATCCGGTGGCTGCGCTTGTCGAGCAGGGACACGAGGCGCAGCGAGCGCGGGTGATGGGTGGCCAGGTGCTTGCGGAGGAAGGAGGTGGTCAGCCCGGTGTCGATGATGTCCTCGACCATCAGCACGTCGCGCTCCTTGAGCGACATGCTCACGTCCTTGACCAGCTCCACCGTCCCCGAGCTGGTGGTGGCGTCGCCGTAGGAGCGGCAGGCGACGAACTCGAGCTCCACCGGGATGGTCAGCGCCCGGGCCAGGTCCGCGGTGAAGAGGATGGAGCCCTTGAGCACGCAGATCAGGACCAGCGGCTGCTCCAGCACCGGGTAGGCCGCATCGATCTCGGCGGCCAGCTCCTCGACCCGTCGCTGGATCGCGGTGGCGTCGATGAGGACGCCACCGACGGTGAGCTCGCCGACCTGGGTCACGCCCAGAGTGTAGCGGGGCGGTCGGGGCTTCCCGGGCCGCGGGGTCGCCGGGTTGACCGGGCGCCGCGGGCGGTCTTCCCGCCTGCGGCCACGCCTACTCTGCGGCGATCTCCGCCCAGCGCTCGTAGAGTTCGGCGAGCGCCCCGGTCAGGCGGTCGTGCTCGCGCCCGACCTCGGCGCCGACGCCGGGGTCGCGGAAGGTGGCGGGATCGAGCAGGCGCAACCGGGTCTCGGCCAGCGCGGTCTCGATCTGGGTGATCTCCGCCTCCAGGCGGTGGCCCTCGGCGGAGTGGGAGCGGGCCGCGGCCCGGAGCCGGCGGCCGTCCGCGGGCGACGCGGCCCCCCCGGCCCCCCCGGCCGGCCCCCGGTCGACCGCACGCGCGCCCCCGCCGCCGGTCCCCGCGCGGCCCCCCGCCGGGGCCGCCGCGGCCAACCTCGCCTCCCCCCTCTCCGGGAGCCGCCGCTCGCGCTGGCGGTCCTGGAGGAGCGCGGTGTAACCGCCGATGACGCGGCGGACCGTGCCCCCTTCCTCGATCGCCCAGGTCTCGGTGGCCAGGGCGTCGATCAGGGCCCGGTCATGCGACACCAGGACCAATGCACCCGGGTACTTCCCCAGCGCCCCCTCGAGGACTTCCTGCGCGGGCAGGTCGAGATGGTTGGTCGGCTCGTCGAGGAGGAGGAGGTTGGTCGGCTCGAGGGCGAGCTTGCCCATCAGCAGCCGGGCCCGCTCCCCACCCGAGAGGTCGCCCACCCGCCGATCCACCTCGTCGCCCGAGAAGAGCAGGGCCCCCAGGGTGTTGCGGGCGCGCTCGGCGCCGATCGGATGGTCGGCGAGCAGGTCCTCCAGCACCGTGCTGCCCTCGTTGCTGGCGAAGCTCTGGGCGTCGGTGACCTGGCCGCGGCCGAGGTCCTGGCGGTAGAGGCGGAAGACGGTCCGGGGACCCAGCTCCACCCGGCCCTCCAGTGGGGGCAGCTCGCCGGCCAGAGTGTGGAGCAGGGTGGACTTGCCGCTGCCATTGGCCCCCACCACGGCGATCCGGTCCCCGGGAGCGAGGGTGAGGGGCGGCAGGCTCAGCAGCGGGGTGTCCCGTCCCACCACCAGCCCGGACGCCTTGAGGGTGACCCGCGACGAGGGGGCGGTGGCGAAGCGCAGCCGGGGCCTCCGGTCGTCGGGCGGTGCCGCCACCCGGACCAATCGGTCCAGCTTGGTCTGACGTCCCCGGGCCTCGCGGGCGCGCTGGCCGGCCCGGTAGCGGCGGATGAATTCCTCCTGATGGCGGATGTGGTCCTGCTGCTCCTCGAACTCCTTGCGGCGCCGGGTCCGGCGCTCCTCGCGCAGCCGGACGTAGGCGCTGTAGTTGCCCGGGTACTCCTCGGCGGTGCCGTGGTTCAGCTCCAGCACCCCGGTGCAGACGTGGTCGAGGAAGCGGCGGTCGTGGGAGACCAGCACGAAGGCGGTGTTGACCCCGGCCATGAAGTCCTCGAGCCACTCGATCCCCTCCAGGTCCAGGTGGTTGGTGGGCTCATCGATCAGGAGCAGGTCGGCGTCCGCCACCAGCAGCTTGGCCAGCTCCACCCGGCGCTGCTGGCCCCCGGACAGCTCGGCCGGGTTCCGGCCCCGCAGCTCCTCGTCGATCCCCAGGCCGCCCAGCGCCTCGCGCGCGCGCGCCTCCAGCTCGTACCCCCCGGCGTTCTCGTAGCGATGCTGGAGGTCGCCATAGCGGCTCAATTGGCCCTCCAGCTCGGGTCCCGCCCGGCTCATGGCGGTCTCCAGGGTGGAGAGCTCGTGCCGCATCGCGGCGAGGTCGGTGCGCGACGCCATCACCTCCTCGAGCACGGTGTTGGCCACCGGGGCCGGGGCGTCCTGGGGCAGGTGGGCGCTGCGCAGCCCGCGCAGCCGGTCGATCAGCCCGTCGCTCGGCTCCAGGTCACCGGCCAGGACCCTGAGCAGCGACGACTTGCCGGCGCCGTTGGCCCCCACCACGGCCAGCCGGGCCCGGCGCTCCAGGCGCAGGTCGAGGCCGGAGAAGACGGTCTCGGCGCCGTAGGCGACCGCGATCTGGGAGGCGCTGAGGAGCGGCATGGCGGCGCCGAGCCTAGCTGGCGGCCTCCCCCGCGGCGTCCCCCGGCCGGGGGACGGCGATCATCTCGGGCTCCCCGCCGGGCGCGGCGGGGGACTCGCCGAGCGCCCCCTCGCGCCGCAGCACCCGGCGGAGGATCGCCACCGAGGCCGCGTAGGTCGAGTCCATGCCGAAGTAGGAGAGCCCGCGCGCTCCCAGGGTGCGCGCCTGGGTGAAGGGGGTGTCCGAGGCGTAGTGGATGATCCCGAAGTCGAGCGGCAGCCGCGAGAAGTTGACCGGCTCCCCGGTCGGGTAGCGCCCCGCCTCGCTCATCTCGTAGATGGCGTTGCAGTAGGGCCCGACCTCCATCTCCACGACCGTGAAGGCCTCGCGGTAGTAGAAGTCGAGGTAGCCGCGGTTCTGCAGGAAGGTGCCCTTGACCGACACCGTCCGCTGGTTGTCGAGGCCGCTGCCGAAACGCAGGTAGGGCGCGATGTCGGCGACCGTGAACGCGTTGTTGAGCCAGTAGGTGCAGCCGCTGTGCTCGTCGTGGACGACGTTGGAGATCATGACGTCGCCGACGTCGGCGTTGAGGGTGGCCGCCTTGCCGAGGATGTAGACGCCGCGCAGCTCGGCCACGGTCTCGGCCACCTCGCGCAGGATGTTGTAGGCGGCGAGACCCAGCGGATAGTCGATGTTGACGATCACCGCCGGGCTGCCGTGCAGGCGGCCGGCGTCGACGGGGCCCAGCCGCGGATCGAAGCTGGCGGGGTCGAGCCGGTCCAGCGGGATCACCTGGGCGGCGACGTCCAGGGCGGTGCGGCTGGCCACCCCGTGGACCCCGCGCTCCCGCTCCTCGCGGCGGAGGCTGCCGCGCTCGTCGGTCGCGATGCTCCCGGTATGCAGCCGGGCGGCGTAGTAGAGGAAGTTGTTCCAGTCCCCCTCGGCGAGCCCGGTCCGGAAGCGCTCCAGCTCCCGGCGGAGGTCGGCCGGGCCCCGGGACTCGACCAGCTCGACCAGCGATGCCTCGTGGTGGCGCGCCACCCCGGTGAGCAGGTTGGCCAGGCTGTGCGAGTTGCTGCTCACGAAGTAGACGGGCCGGTCGCGGAGCGACTGGCTGCGCATCGTCCCGGTCACCTGCTCCCACCAGCGCCGGGTCACCCGCGCGTAGCCGACCTGGGTGCCGCCGAGCATGCGAACCCGCATTGATTTCTTGCGCGCCGCGATCTGGCCGAGCCGCTCCGGGAAGGCCTCGCCCCACACCTCCTCAAGCTGGGTCCAGTCGTCCTCCTGCCCGCCGCAGGCGCCGGCCAGCCAGGACGGGGTGAGCACCGCCGGGAGCTCGGCGGCGACGAGGGCGGACCTGATCTTGTTCCATTCGATCTGGAAGGCGACCAGGGTGGGGATGAGGTCGTCGACGTCGGACACCGAGGCGATGAGCACCGCGAGCGTCCCCGCGCCGTCGTCGTACCAGCGTCGGCGCCGTCCCGGCGCGGACGCCACCGACCACTCGGACAGGCTGAAGCCGTTGCGGGCAAAGACCTCCACCGCCTGCCCCATGACCACCCGCTCCGCCCGCATCACCGAGGCCGGGAGCCGCCGCACCGCGTAGAGGAAGGCGCCGAGATCCAGCTCGGAGGCGACCGCCAGGCCGTGCAGGCTGGAGCTCATCGCCCGATGCGAGGCCTCGAGCACCCGAAGCGGGGTCTCTCCCGTCGAGCGGAGCAGGGTGGTGTAGGTGCGGTGGTAGACCTCGACGGCCTCGGCCATGGTGGCCTCGGGGCCGGTCAGGCCCGGGTGGGCGCGGTCGACCACCCCGGTGTCGGGGTGCTGGGGGTGGTGGGGTGGCATCGGTCCATTCTGGCGCACACCGCCGGGGGGTTTCGGGCCGCGGCCCACCGTGGAGCCCCTATCCTTGGGCCATGGGGCGCATCGCGGTGACCGGCTCGGTCGCCTTCGACACGATCATGGTGTTCCCGGGACGCTTCGGCGATCACATCCTCCCCGAGAAGACCCACCTGATCAACGTCTCCTTCCTGGTCAACCGGCTGGAGCGGCGCCGGGGCGGGACCGCCGCCAACATCGCCTACACCCTGGCCCTGCTCGGCGAGCGGCCGCTCCTCTGCGCGGCGGTGGGCAGCGACTTCACCGAGTACGGCGGGTCCCTGAGCCGGACCGGCGTCGACACCTCGGCGGCGCTCGGCTGCGACGACGTGCCCACCGCCTCCTGCTTCATCACCACCGATCTCGAGGACAATCAGATCACCGCCTTCTTCCCCGGGGCGATGGCCCGCGCCGCCGACATCGATCTGCGCGCGCTCGAGGACGTCGACCACGTCGTGGTCGCCCCCGACTCCCCGGACGGGATGGCGGCTCACATCGCCCAGGCCCGCGAGATGGGGGCGCGTCTGGTCTTCGCCCCCGCCCAGCAGATCCCCTCGATCGGTGACGACACCCTGGTGGCGGGCCTCGACGCCGCCTGGCTGGTGGTGGGCAACGACTACGAGCTGGAGCTGGTGCGCAACCGCACCGGGCGCGACGTCGCCGATCTGGCCGCGCGGTCCATCGTCGCCCTGACCCAGGGAGCCCGGGGCAGCCAGCTCCATGCCGGCGGAGAGGTCGTGACCATCCCGGCGGTCCCGCCCCGGCGGATGGTGGACCCGACCGGCGCGGGGGACGCCTACATCGCCGGCCTGCTCGCCGGGCTTCGCCGTGGCCTGGGACCGGCCCAGGCGGGTCGGGTGGCAGCGCTGGCCGCCACCCACGCGGTGGAGCAGCAGGGACCGCAGGCCCACCGCTTCACCCCGGCGGAGTTCGCCGCCCGCTACGGCGAGGTCTTCGGCACCGACCCGGCTGTCGCCACCGCGTTCGGGCCGGCGACCGGTGAGCCCCCGTCCGGAAGGCCGGCGAAGACGTCGGCCTCCGGCAGGGCGGTGGGCACCCGGGAGACCACCAGCTGGTAGTACTCGTTGGGGAAGTGCTCCCGGAGCAGCTCCTCCGGGACGCTGAGCAGGGCGAAGTCCTCGGTCAGCTGGCTGCGGTGGGCGCGCAACGCCTCGCGTTTGCGGCCGAGCTGGGCTCCGCAGTCGACCACGGTGGTCACCCACTCGTCGGGGGTGATGAACTCCAGGCTGTCGGGGTCGGCGTCCCCGAAGGGCGCGTTCATCCCCGCGCTCCTGGCCATCTCGGCGACCCGCCTCGCCTCCGACCGGGGGAAGGCGGTGTAGTAGAGCTTGCTCACCCGCCAGCTGGGGCCGAGCTCCGGGTAGAGCGCGTGGTAGGCGGCCTCGACCGCGAGCAGGGTGACCCGGTGCGCCTGGATGTGGTCGGGGTGCCCGTAGCCGCCGTTTCCGTCATAGGTGACCACAACGTGGGGGCGGAAGCGGCGGATGTGAGCCACCACCCGCCGCACCGCCTCGTCCATGTCCGCCTGCCAGAACGCCCCTGGCGCGTGGTTGGACTCGGTCCCGGACATCCCCGAGTCCCCGTACTCCAGGAAGTGGAGCTCGGAGACCCCGAGGATCGCGCCGGCCTGGCGCAGCTCGGCCTCCCGGATCTCTTTGAGCCGGGGCCGGACCTCGGCCTCGTTGGCGGCGTACTCGGGGTCGAAGATGGTCGCCAGCTTGCCGTCGGTGCAGCAGATGACCGCGGTGGCGATCCCCCGATCGGCGCACTGGGCGAGCAGCCCGCCCATGGTGATGGTCTCGTCGTCCGGGTGAGCGTGCACCGCCAGCAGGCGGAGCCCGGCGGCGTTGGTCACGGCGCCTCGGGACGGACCTTCACCGAGCGCATCACGTCCCCCACGCGGATCTGACCCACCACCCCCATCCCCCTGACCACCTGGCCGAAGAGGTTGTACGACTTGGTCAGGCTGCGGCGGTTGTCCGCCGTGGAGATGAAGAACTGCGAGCCGTTGGTCCCCGGCCCGGAGTTGGCCATCGCCACCGAACCCGCGATGTAGTCGCCCTGGACCGGCTCGTCCTCGAAGCGATAGCCGGGACCGCCCCGGCCGCTCCCCTCGGGGCAGCCGGCCTGGATCACGAAACCGTCCACCACACGGTGGAAGGTCAGACCGTCGTAGAAGCCCTCGCCGGCGAGGAACACGAAGTTGTTGACGGTCTTGGGCGCTCGCGAGGCCTCCATCGCGATCTCGATGTCGCCCCGGTCGGTCGATATCGTGGCCAGGTAGCGGGCACGGGGGTCGATCACCTGCTCCGGTCGCGCGTACTGCTTGGGCATCGTCGCAGTCTAGACAAGGAGCGACCAGCGCCGATGCTGCGGCGCCGGTCGCGGGGAGAGGGATCGCGGTGGGTCGGGGCGGCGGGCCGGGCTCAGGAGGCCGGCGACGGGCTCGGGGAGGCGGCTGGTGACGCCTGCGGGCTCGAGGATGCGCCCCCTCGGAGCGCCAGGAGGACATGCCGGCCGGGAGCCGCCATCACCTGGTGGATTCGGTTGTCCACGCGGGTGGTCAGCGTCGCCGCCTGGGCGGAGGTCAGCTTGCTGGCGGCCACCTCGGCATTGACCTTGGAGGTCACCGCAGCCTCGGCCGCCTGGACGACGGTGGCGGCCTGGCCGCCCGCGATCTGGTTGAGCGTCTCGTCCTGGCGGAGCAGGGTGCGGACCTGGGCCAGCGTCTGGCCCGTGTCCTTGACGGTGAGCCCCACCAGCCCGCGGATGATCCGGTGGGTGGCGGCGCCGCTGGTCGTGGTGGCGCTCGTGATCGCGCCGGTGGGCGATTCCGCGGCGGCCGCGGGGGACGGCGCGGCCAGGGCGAAGCCCGCCCCGAGACCGGCCACCCCCGCCGCCAGTGCGACCGAGATCCCGGTGGCGAGGGCGTGGCTGCGCACGAAGTTCCGGAGCCTTCCGGCGATCGACGTGGGGGTGGTGGGCATCGAGGTGGTCTCTCCGTGGATGGGGTCCCCGCTGGGCGGGACCGGCGCCGGCGGGGGCCGGCTCCGCTCCGATTCTCCGGCCGGGGTCTTGCCGGGCGCCTGAGCCGGCCCTGAGAGTCGCGTGCCGTCTCGCTCGCGCGCGCCGGCAGGCCGCCGGCCGCCGGCTGCTAAGCTCGGCCGCCGTGACCCGGAGTGGAGCTCGGGCCGGGACAGGGAAGGGACCAAGGTGAACGTGGTCGTCTGCGTGAAGCTGGTCCCCGACCCCAACACCCCGGGCCAGCTGGATCCGAGCTCCCATCTCCTGCGCCGGGACCTGGCCAGGACGGTGCTGGACCCGGGCGACGAGTTCGGCGTCGAGGCCGGGCTCCGGCTCGTGGAGGCCCACGGCGGGGAGGTCAGGGCCGTCTCGATGGGCCCCGAGAGAGCCCTGGACGCGGTGCGCAAGGCCCTGGCCATGGGCGCCGCTCGGGGCGCCCTGGTCAGCGACGAGGGCCTGGGGGGCTCGGACGCCCTGACCACCGCCAAGGTGCTCGCCGCGGCCATCCGCCGCGAGCCGTTCGACCTGGTGATCACCGCCACCGAGTCGACGGATGGCTACGCCGGGCTCGTGCCCCCGGCGCTCGCCGAGCTGCTCGGGGTCCCGGCCGTCACCTTCGCCACCGGGGTCACCTCCGACGGGACCAGCCTGACCGCGACGCGCCAGACCGAGAGCGGGTCGGAGACGGTGGTCGCCGCCCTCCCCTGCGTCCTCTCGGTGACCGCCGGGGTCAACGAGCCCCGCTACCCGTCGCTCCGGGGCATCATGGGCGCCAAGTCCAAGCCCCTGGACCGCCTCACGCTCGCCGACCTCGGGCTGGAGGGTCTGGGCGGCGCGAGTGCCGGCCAGACCGTCGTCTCGGTGGCGAGGGCGGAGGAGCGGGCGGCCGGCGAGATCCTCAGCGACGAGGGGGAGGGTGCCCGCCGGATCGTCGAGCTGCTGGTCCGGGCCCGGGTGATCTGAGATGGCCCTCGGACCTGTCTGGGTCTTCGCCGAGCTGAGCCAGGGCCAGGCCGCCACCGGCGCGCTCGAGCTCCTGACCAGGGCCCGTTCGCTGGGGGCGGAGGCCGTCGAGGCCGTCTGCTTCGGCCCGGAGGCACGGGACGCCGCGGCCGACCTCGGCCGGCACGGGGCCACCACGGTGTACGTCTCCACCGACCCCGCCTTCACCGCGCTGCTCGCGGGCGGTCCGGGTGCTGACACCCTGGCCCCCCTGGTCGCCGCACACCAGCCGGAGCTCGTCCTCTTCGCCAGCACCCACGCCAGCCGTGACGTCGCCGGGCGGCTGGCCGTGAAGCTGGACGTCCCGGTGATCGCCAACGGCCTCGAGATCGAGGCGGACGGCGCGATCACCGTGACCACGTCCATCTTCGGTGCCAGCCAGGTCGTCCGCACCGAGTTCGGCGCCCGGCGACCCGCTCTGGCCCTCTTCCGGCCCAAGTCGTTCGCCGCGGCGCCCGCCCCCGGCGAGACCGCCTCCCGGGTCGTCGAGGTCCCGGCCCTGGTGGAGGAGCGCCACCGCCGGGCCCGGGTGGTCGGCCGCTCCTCCGAGGTCGCCGCCGGGCCCAGGCTCGAGGACGCCGCGGTGGTGGTGAGTGGTGGCCGAGGTCTCCAGGATCCGCGGAACTTCGAGCTCCTCCGCGAGGTCGCCGGCCTGCTCCACGGTGCCGTCGGTGCCAGCCGTGCCGCCGTCGACGCCGGCTGGGTGCCCTACGCCCTGCAGGTGGGCCAGACCGGCAAGACCGTCAAGCCCACCGTCTACATCGCCTGCGGCATCAGCGGGGCGATGCAGCACACCGTGGGGATGAAGGGGGCCCAGAACATCGTCGCCATCAACAGGGACCCCCACGCCCCGATCTTCAAGCTCGCCGACCTGGGGATCGTCGGCGACGCCCTCACGGTCCTCCCCCAGCTGGTCGAGGAGCTCAGGTCGAGAGCCGGCTGAGGGCGCTGAGGGCGCTGACGGCGCGGCCACGGGTCGCCGGGCGGCGGGGCGCAAGAGGCGGGGAGCCCGGACAGACGCCGGTGTTGGGTCTCCGGCGTCACATGGGGGAGGTCGCCGTCATCGGACGGTGACTGAATTGCAACAAAGGATCATTGCAGATGGCAGGACTGCCCTATACTCGCCGCGGATGGACGATAAGGTCATCGTCGACCTCCTCGGCCAGGTGGGCAACCTCTTCACGTCCAGCCTTGAGCTGAAGGAGACCATCGATTTCATGCTCAAGGCGGCCAGCGACCTGGCTGTCTGTGACGCGGCCACCGTTTTTCTCCTCGACGAGGACGATCGCACCCTCTCGGCGATCGCCACCTTCCCCTTCGCCGAGGCGGTCAGCCGGGTGGCCCGATTCAAGCTGGGCGAGGGCATCGTTGGCTGGGCGGCCAAGCAACGGAAGATCGTCTCCGTGAGCGACGCCACCCAGGACAGCCGTTTCAAGAACCTGGAGATGGGCTACTCGCCGCGATCCGTCCTGATCATGCCCCTGGAGTCGCCCCGACGCCTGGTGGGGGCGCTGACGATAGCCCGGAAGGAGGTCAAGCCCTTCACCTCGGTGGAGCAGGCGCTGATGCAGATCATCGCCAACCAGGCGGCCATCTCGATCGACAACGCCCGCCTCTACACCACCCAGAAGCGGCAGATCAAGGAGATCGCCGACCGGACCCGGGAGCTGGAGATCGCGAACGCCCACATCGCCGAGATCTCCCGGCTGAAGAGCGAGTTCCTGGCCAACATGAGCCACGAGCTGCGCACCCCCCTCAACGCCATCCTCGGGTTCAGCGAGATCCTCAAGGACAACCTGGTGGAGCTCTCCGAGGACCAGCGCCACGAGTGCCTGGAGAACATCCACGCGAGCGGCAAGCACCTGCTCGAGCTGGTCAACGACGTCCTTGACCTCTCCAAGATCGAGGCCGGGCGGATGGAGCTGGCCTATGACCGGTTCACGGTGGGCAACGCCGTGCGCGAGGTGCACAACGTCATCCGCTCGCTCAGCGAGCGCCGCGACATCGACCTGGCGATCACCGTGGAACCCGAGGACCTGGAGACCAGGGCGGACAAGAGCAAGTTCAAGCAGATCCTCTACAACCTGCTCTCCAACGCCATCAAGTTCACCGCCCAGGGCGGCCGGGTCTGGGTGTCGGCCCGCCCCGAGAACGGCTGGCTGGTGGTCGACGTCGGCGACACCGGGGTGGGGATACCCAAGGAGTACCACGAGCGGATCTTCGACGAGTTCTACCAGCTCGACACCGCGACCACCCGCCAGGTCGAGGGCACCGGTCTCGGCCTCTCCCTGACCCGGCGGCTGGTGGAGTTGCACGGCGGCGACATCCGGGTCGACTCGGAGGTGGGCCGGGGCTCGGTCTTCACCTTCCAGCTCCCGCTCCTCGGCATGGAGCCGCAGAACGGGCGGGTCCACAACCGCATCCTCCTGGTCGAGGACAACGCCAGCAGCCGGCAGCTCGCCCGGATGGTGCTGAACGGCAGCGGATTCGACGTGGACGTCGCCTCGGACGGGGCCGAGGGACTGCAAAAGGCCCGATCGACGCTCTACGACCTGGTCCTCATGGACGTCGAGCTTCCCGGGATGGACGGACTCACCGTCACCCGAATGCTAAAGTCCGATCCCAAGACCGCCGACGTCCCCGTCGTCGCTCTCACCGCCAACGCCATGAAAGGTGACGAGCAGGAAGCGCTCGCCGCCGGTTGTTCGGGGTACATCAGCAAGCCCATCGAGGTAGCGAGCTTCGTGCAACGCATCGCCACATACCTGGAGCCGGCCGCGTCATGAGCGCCGGCGGGAAGACCATCCTGATCGTCGAGGACGACCCCCCCAGCCGGGAGGTGGTCCGCCTCGCGGTCAGCGCCCAGAACCACACCCTCCTCGAGGCCGCCACCGGCCTGGAGGGCCTGCAGGCGGCCCGGGAGCAGAACCCCGACCTGATCATCCTCGACGTGAACCTGCCGGGGATGAGCGGCCTCGACGTCTGCCGCCGGCTCCGTTCCGAGGGCTCCCGGGTTCCCATCCTGATGCTGACCGCCAAGGCGGACACCATCGACGTGGTGGTGGGGCTGGAGCTCGGGGCCGACGACTACGTCACCAAGCCGTTCGAGGTCCGCGAGCTGATGGCCCGGATCGGTGCCCACCTTCGCCGCAGCGAGATCTCCTCCCAGGAGCAGCCCCGGGATCGCTTCGAGTTCCCGGGCCTGACCATCGACCTGGGTCGCCGGCAGGTCTTCCGGGACGGCGAGGAGGTCAACCTCACCCTCACCGAGTTCAACCTGCTGGCCCTGCTGGCCTCCCGCCCGGGACAGGTGATGAGCCGGGGAGAGCTGCTCCGCCGGGTCTGGGGCTACGAGGTCGAGATCGAGACCCGCACCGTCGACGCCCACGTCTACCGCCTGCGCCGCAAGATCGAGCCCGACGCCGAGAAGCCCACCTACATCCACTCGGTGCCGGGGATCGGGTACCGCTTCTCCGGATAGGCTTCCGCACTCAGCGGAGGGGCGGGAGTGGTGCTGTGCTCGGGCCCGGGAGCCCGAGCGCCCTGACTGGCGCTCGGCACCCTGCTCGGCGGCGTTGCACCGCCGCCTGCGCAAAGCCCTCGCTCCGCCCGCACCCCCGCCCCTCCTGGGCGGTGTCCGCAGCGCGGGATAACGGAGGCCCTGAGGGATCGCTCCTCACCCCGTCACGGCTGATCTAGTAGATGAAGCCGACGATGGTGGGGTCGGTCGCCGCGATCGTCCGCTGGTCGACGTTGCCCCAGCCGTCGTAGTTCATCTCCGAGATCACGAAGCTCCCGTTCGGGTTGACGCTGTCGACGTAACCCACGTGGCCGTCGTACGAGTAGCCGGGACCCTCGAAGACGGCGACGGCGCCGGCCACCGGCACGTCGCCCTCGGGCCGGTAGGGGCGGGCGTTCACCCACCACTCCCCGGCGTTGCCGCTCCAGGTGATGTCCCGGCGCATGGCCACGTAGTAGGTGCACTCGCCGTACGGGAAGCTGTCGGCTCCGTGGCTGGGGGCGACCTCGGGGATGCCCGGGGACTCGGGAATGAAGGCCTCCGCGTTGAGGGCACCCTGAGGCGCCGAGGCCAGCGGAACCTGGAGATAGGTCCCCGCCGCCAGCGGGACGTTGGCCTGGAGGACGTTGTAGCCGAGCAGCACCGAGGGGCTGAGGCCGAGACCCTGGGCGAACTCGCTGGGCAGCTCGCCTCCGGTGACCAGGACGAGGGCGCCCGGGCCCGGGGGGAGCAGCACCGGCGAGCCCGCCTGCAGCGCGGCGTCGGGGCTCAGCCCGTTCGCCCAGCTGACCGCCGCCGCGTTCCGTCCGTAGCCGCTCGCCAGGGAGTCGACGGTCGCCCCGGCCGGCGCCTGCACCGTCAGCGCCGGCCCCGCCGGCGCCGACGCCTGCGGCGGGGTTCCCTCGATGACCGCGTTCAGGACGGCGGCGCTCGGTGGGGCCGACTTCAGCGACGCCCCGACCGGCAGCTGCGGCGCGATCACGGGGAGCAGGAAGGCGATCAGGAGCACCCACGCATGCCGCAGCAGTCGATGGCGAAGACCGCGGATGACCATCCTCCCCGGATATCCGTCGACAGCGGGCCCGGCGCGTTCCGGCACCAGAGCAGCCGGGCGGAACCTAACAGAGTCCCCGTTGCGGCGTCAAAGGAACCTGACAGCAGCGCTATCACGTCCGAGCTGAGGGAGGCTGGTATATTCGGTCCCCACGGCTGACGCCGATGTCAACGTTGGCGCGGGAGGAGGTGCCGGCCATGCCCGACCCGTCCCACGTGGGGCGACGCTATGTCGCGCTGGGCCAGGTCGTCAGCACCGATCGGGTGGCCGCCTACGCGGCGGCGGTGAGCGGCGCCGACGAGATCTTCTCCCCGGGGTCGGTGCCCCCGACCTTCGCCGCCGTTTACTGCCTGCTGCCCACCCTCGCCGAGGTCTTCGCGGACTCGGAGCTGGGCATCGAGCTCTCCGGCCTCATCCACGTGGAGCAGAGCTTCGAGTGGCCGGTCCCGGTGCGCGCGGGCGACGTCGTCGATGCTGCGGCCGAGGTGTTCTCGGTGGAGGACAAGCGCGGGCTCACCTTCGTCACCCTGGGTCTCGAGGCGACCAACCAGGGCGGCGAAACGGTCTGCCGGGGGCGCTCCCTGCTGCTGATTCGAGGTGACCGGCGGTGAGCCGTCCGCGCCGCGAGGTTCAGGTCGGTGACGAGCTGCCGCCGCTGGCGCGGGCCGTCGACCAGCAGCAGATCGACGCCTACGCCGAGGCGTCGGGGGACCGCAATCCCATCCACCTGGACCCCGACTTCGCGCGCACGGTCGGGCTGCCGGGGACGATCGCGCACGGGCTCCTCGACATGGCCATCCTCGCCGAGGCGGTCGGCCGCTGGGCGGGCGCCTATGAGCGCGTGGCCGAGCTGAGCTGCCGGTTCTCCAAGCCGCTCCTGCCCGGCGAGACCGTCACCTGCACCGGACGGGTGGTCGCGGTGGACCCCGCCGCCGGAACCGCGACCGTGCAGCTGGAGGCCGTCTCCAGCCGCGGCGAGCGGGTCCTCACCAACGGCCGGGCGGTGGTCCGCCTGGCCGGCTGAAGGGGTCCGGCCGTGCCACTCGATTTCAGCCTGACGACTGAGCAGGAGGAGATCCGGCGCCTGGCCCACGAGTTCGCGGTGAACGAGATGCGGCCGCGGGCGGCGCACTACGACGAGCACGAGGAGACCCCCTGGGAGGTGATGCGCACAGCCCATGAGCTGGGCCTCGACGCCTCCTCCGCCTTCCCCGACCAGTACGGAGGCGGCGGCCTCGACGTTTTGGGCCAGCTGATCCTCACCGAGGAGCTGTCCTGGGGCGACGCCGGCATCGCGGTGTCGATCCAGGGGACGGGGCTCTGCGGGGCCGCCATCGTCGCCATGGGCACCGAGGCCCAGAAGCGCAGGTACATCGGGATGCTCTGCGACCCGGGGCAGCTCCGGATCGGGGCGATGGGCCTGACCGAGCCCAACTCCGGATCGGACGCCCTGGCCCTGGAGACCAGCGCGCGGAAGGTCGAGGGCGGCTGGGTCCTCGACGGGACCAAGCAGTTCTGCACCAACGGCGGCATCGCCGACCTCCAGGTGGTCTTCGCCACCACCGACCGCTCGCTCGGCCCCGCGGGGATCGCCGGCTTCGTCGTCGAGAAGGGGAACCCGGGGATGCGCCAGGGGCGCAAGGAGAAGAAGATGGGGGTGAGGGCCTCCCACACCGCCCAGGTGATCCTCCAGGACTGCTTCGTCCCCGAGGAGGCGCGATTGGGCGCGGAGGCGGACGGCACCGAGACCGGACCGGGGGCGATCGGAGCGCTCCTCACCCTCGAGGCCACCCGCCCCCAGATCGCCGCCGGGGCCCTCGGGATCGCCCGGGCGGCCTTCGAGGTCGCCCGTGACTACTCGCTCGAGCGCCACGCCTTCGGCCGGCCGATCGCTCGCCACGAGGCCATCGCCTTCAAGCTCGCCGACATGGCCACCGAGATCGATGCCGCCCGGCTGCTGATCTGGAGGGCGGGCTGGATGCTCGCCGAGGGGATCCCCTTCGCCCGCGGCGAGGGGTCGATGGCCAAGCTCTACGCGGGGGACATGGCGATGCGGGTCACCATCGAGGCGGTCCAGGTGCTGGGCGGCTACGGCTACATCAAGGAGTACCCGGTGGAGCGCTTCATGCGGGACGCCAAGATCTATCAGATCTGGGAGGGGACGGCCGAGATCCAGCGGCTGGTCATCTCCCGCTGTCTCCTCGGCGAGCGCCAGCCGGCCGTCCGCCCCGAACCGGAGAGGTAGGGGGCCAGTCCCGTCGCTGCCTCCTCACCCCGGCGGCGCTCCCCGCCCTCGCCCCCCTTGACAAGGACTTCCATATCAGGGCCGGGGCGCCCTCCGGGCCTGGATCCGATCGCTTCCGGGGCGCTCCCGTCGGGAACGCCAGCCGCCCCGGGTGGCGGGGCCCCGCTCCGGCCGCCGGCCACTGCCCCCGGACTCAGCGACCCCGGGCATCGGCGTTCCGTGACGCGGACATCGGCGATCCGTGACAGGTGTAACGAACCGTGCTATACTCCCGCACGTTGCTAAAGGAGCGATACCTCCACTAGATCCGAGTGGAGCGTAACGCTCGTTCAGGTCGAAGGGGCAGTCAGAGTTGGGGCGTTCGACTACGGGTCAGGGCCGAGAGAGGTGTTGCGGGCGCCGTTTGGGGCGTTTTTGATGCGTTGGGGCCGGGCCGGGAGGGCTTCCTGGCGATCCGGCCACCAGAGAGGTGGCGGAGGTGGAGGGGCTTGATGAGGAGCGGGGTGTCAGGTGAGGGGGATTCAACGACGTCTCCGGCGCGCGGGCGCCGGCTCAACCGATTTCAGGTCGCATACCTACCGAGAGAGGAAGGAGGCACATGAGTAGGCGCAAGTACAAGAGCGCGGGCGCAGCGGGGGTGCTGGGTGCCGTCGCCGCGCTCGTCCTCGGGACGGCGGGGGTCCTGGCCTGTACGGTGACCGGCATCACCACGGACCTGCTGGCGTCCTCGATCACACTGGGCTCGTCGGTCCGCGACACCGCCACGCTGTTGGGAACGGACCTCAACCAAGTGTCGGGCTCGGTCACCTACAGCATCTACACCGACAGCACATGCTCCGATCTGGCGACGACCTCGGAGATCAGCGGGCAACCGCCAGCGGTGACAGTGACCAAGGGGGTGGTCTCCGAGTCTGCGGCCGTGACCTTCAACCAGGCGGGCACCTACTACTGGCAGGCGTCCTACTCGGGTGGCTACGGCAGCGCCAAGAGCAAGTGCGAGGACGAGGTGCTGACGGTGACCAAGGTCCAGCCCTCGATCAGCACGAAGCTGTCGTCGTCCTCGATCACGGTAGGCACGTCGATCCACGACACGGCGACCCTGAGTGCGGCGACCTCGAACGCGGGCGGGACGGTGACGTTCACCATCTACACCAACAGCACCTGCTCGGATCAGGCGACGAGCGCCGAGATCAGCGGGCAGCCGGCGGCGGTGACGGTGTCCGGCAATGGCGGCTACCAATCGGCGGGGGTCACCTTCAACGAGGTGGGCACCGGCAAGTACTACTGGCAGGCGGTCTACTCGGGTGATGCCAACAACCAGAGCGCGACCAGCACCTGCAACCTCGAGACCGTGACGGTGGGCCAGGCGCGGCCCTCGATCAGCACGCAACTCTCGACGGGCAGCATCCAGGTGGGGCAGACGGACTACGACACGGCGAGCCTGAGCGGCACGACCTCGAACGCGGGTGGGACGGTGAGCTTCACCATCTACACCGACGAGACCTGCGACTCTCCGGCGAGCACCGGCGACGGCGGAGTGATCAGCTCGCAGGGCGGCTCCGACTCGGTGACCGGCAACGGCAACTACGGCTCGGCGACGGTGACCTTCTACGAGACGGGGACCTACTACTGGCGGGCCTCCTACTCCGGTGACCCGAACAACGCGGGCGCCGTCAGTCCGTGCACCTCAGAGATCCTCTCGGTCACGACCTTCACGCCCGCGATCACGACCCAGACGGTGCCGGCCAGCCCGGTCAACATCGGGACGTCGGTTCACGACACGGCCACCCTCACGGGGGCGACCTCCAACGCGGGCGGCTGGGCAACCTATGGCCTGTACAGCGACAGCCAGTGCAAGGATCTGGTCGCGAACCTGACCCTGACACTGCCGCCGACGGGGGACACGGTCATCGACGGAAGCGTTCCGAACTCCGAGTCCTACATCTTCACGGCGGCGGGCAGCTGGTACTTCCAGGTGACCTACTCGGGCGACAGCAACAACGCTGGGGCGACCAGCCCGTGCACCTCTGAGCTGGTGACGGTCGATGGCAACACCACCGGGATCACGACCCAGACGGTACCGCCGAGCCCGGTCACGGTCGGGACGCAGGTCCACGACACGGCGACGCTGACGGGGGAGACCTCGGACGCGGGTGGCACGATCACCTACGGTCTGTACAGTGACAGCGCGTGCACCGACCTCGTTCAGGATCTGACCCCGGCGAGCAACGCCGTGGTCGATGGCGTGGTGCCGGACTCGGCCTCCTACACCTTCACCGCGCCGGGAACCTGGTACTTCCAGGCGAGCTACTCGGGCGACACCAACAACCTGCCGGCGGTGTCGGTTTGCAGCAATGAGCCGGTCGTGGTCAACACCACGTCGACTCCGACACCCACGCCGACATCCACCCCAACCTCCACTCCGACGTCCACTCCCAGCTCCACCCCCACCCCCAGCCCAACCGGCGGGGTGTCGGGGATCACCACGCCGTCCACCGGGGCGGGACCGACCGCCGGAGGCTGGGGCTGGCTGAGCCTGCTCCTCGTCCTTCTCGGCGGCGTGCTCCTGGTCGGCCAGTGGGCGATCCGGCGGGCACGGATCAAGATCCAAGACATCTGACAGCGGAGGGGGAGGGCGCCTCCCCTCCCCTCCCACCCTCGTTGGGGGAGGCCGGAACCAGCTTCCGGCCTCCCTCTCGTCTCTCGTCCGGGGGCGGTCTGCTCCGGCCCTCCCCACGAGACGGGTCGCCTTCACCATAATCGGGGGCGGCGATTCGGCTTGGAGGCAGCCATGTTCGACCTCAGCGGCAGGGTGGCGGTGGTGACCGGCGGCTCGCGCGGGCTGGGTCGGGCCGACTGCCTGGCCCTGGGCCGGGCGGGGGCCGAGGTGGTGGTCACCGACATCCTCCTGGAGTCCGACCCCGACATCCAGCAGGTCGCCGAGGCCTCGCAGTCGGCGCTGGCCCAGCTCTTCACCTCCCACAACGTCGTCTACGCCGAGAGCACGAGCGCCGAGATCCGGTCGATGGGCCGCCGGTCGGCGGCGATCAAGATGGACGTCACCGACCGCCGCCAGGTGGAGGCCGTCTTCGCCCAGGTCAAGCGCGAGTTCGGCTCCATCGACATCCTGGTCAACAACGCCGGCACCCTCGATCACGTGGGTCAGATCGAGAACCAGAGCGATGAGCTGTGGGAGCGCGACCTGCGCGTCAACCTCACCGGGGCCTACAACTGCACCAAGGCGGCCTGGCCCTACATGCGCGAGCAGAACTGGGGGCGGATCATCTTCATGTCGTCTGTGGCCGGGACCCTGGGCGGCTTCGGCCAGGCCTCGTACTCCGCCACCAAGGCCGGGCTGATCGGCCTGGGCAAGTCGATGGCCCTGGAGGGCGCCCGCTTCGGCATCACCAGCAACGTGATCGCCCCCGGCATCATCGCGACCGAGGCGTTCAACGCGGGCAACCCGCGGATGAACGAGCGCATGGTGCTGCGCACCGCGATGCGCGCCATGGGCGAGCCCGAGGACGTGGCGGCCCTGGTCGTCTTCCTGGCCTCCCCGGAAGCCCGCTACATCACCGGCCAGGTCACCCACGTCGGCGGCGGCATCGACCTCTTCGTCTTTTGACCGCGGCGCTCGACGTCGCCGTCGACTACCAGCCCGCGACCACCGGGCCGTTCCTCTGGCAGGCTTTCGACGCCACGACGGTGAGCTCCGATCTCGCCGCCATCGCCCGCGCGGGATTCCGCCAGGTCCGCGTGGGGCTGGCCTGGGACAGCTTCATGCCCGACGCCCGCGGCGTCGACCGCCGGCGGCTGGGTGAGTTCGAGACGCTGCTCCGGGCCGCGATCTCCCACGGCCTCCGGGTGGTCCCGGTGCTCTTTGTCCAGGCTCACGGCGACTGCGTTTTCCTCCCCGGCCGGACGGTGCGCCGCGACCGGCGCCGGCGCGGGGTCCGCGTGCTCAGCCAGGGGCTCCTGGAACCCGGCGGTCCGCCCGATCTCTGGACCGATCCACTCATGCTCGAGCTCGCCGACCGCTGGGCCAGAACCATGGCCGCGGGCTTCGCCAACCATCCCGCCGTGGCCGCCTGGGACCTCGGCGACGATCCCGCCAGCGTCGTCCGTCCGCGGCGGATCGCCGACCTTGCCTCATGGGTGGCGCTGATGGCAGCTCCGCTGCGCGAACAGGGTGACCGCGTGCAGCTGACCCTTGGTGCCGGCGACCTCCTCCGGGCGCGCGGGGTGAGGTTGGCGGCCGTCGCGCCGCACCTCGACCGGATCGATGTCACCGTCCGTCCCGCGCAGCTGCGGAGCCTTCACCTCGCCGATGCATCGGCGCTCTGTCTCATCGCCCGGCTGGGCCAGGCACTCGCCGGGGATGCGGACATCGCGATCGGACTGGCCCTGGCGACGCCGTCCCCGGACGGCGACGCGGAGGGGATCGACGAGGTCGCGGCTGCCGCCACCGTCGATCAGCTCGTCGAGCGCCGGACCGAGACGGGAGTCTGTGGGCTGCGGGCAATCCGATGGTGCGATCTGCACCCGCGCCTGGGCGAGCGCGCCCCTTTCGACCGCGACGGCTGGCTACAGCGCTGCGGGCTGGTGCGGCTCGACGGTGCGGAGAAGCCGGTCCTCGGCCCCTGGACACGTGCCGCGAGGGCTGAGCTGGACGTCGCGCCGCCGGGCCGGTGGCCGCGGCATCTCGACGTCGAAGCCTTCTACGCCAACCTGCCCGACAGCCTGCTCGACCTCGCCGCCGGGTGGCACCGCGAGCAGGGCGATCAGCCTGCTATCCTCGACCGCGGTGGGGCGTGAGGGCGCTGGACACCCCCCGACCCGCTCGACGCTGTGACCCCAGGCCCCGGCGCTGACCCGGGGAAACCCCTGAGGCCGTCAGTGTTTGCCTATGTAATCGCTTGTCAGCGTCTGTCCTTGGAGGACCCGCGAAGTGCCCGCTGGCAGAATCAAGAAGATCATCCCTGACCGCGGTTTCGGTTTTGTGCGCGCCGATGACGGCGCCGAGGCTTTCTTCCACCGCACTGAGGTCACCCTGGTCGACTTTGACTCGCTGGAGGAGGGGGACGTGGTCAGCTTCGACCTCGTGGAGAGCCCCAAGGGGCCGCGCGTTCGCAACCTGCGCAAGGGTTCCTAGTCGCGCGAATCGCGGCGCAGCGCGCACGCGGCCCAGCCGGTGGCGGGGGCCCCGCGCCCGTCCGCCGATGGCGGTAGAGGCTGCGCCGCATCCGGGCGCCGGCCCGGCTCGAGCGTCGGGACGCCCGAGCGCGGCCGGTCCGGTGAGACAGAACCGCGACACGATCGTACGCAACGCATCGAATCTGCACCTAAGATCGGCCTGTAGCCATGCCTTTCTGGAAGAAGGACGCCGCGCAGCCTCCCCCTCCCGCCTCCGATGTGCCGGCGGCGCCCCGGCCGCTGCGCGGGACGCTGGCCTGCTCCGAGTACGCCTGCTCCCGCCATGACGCGGTCACCTGCTCCTACGTGGACCGGCGGGGCCGGCTGTGCCCGACCGCCTGGTGCGGAGACCACCAGGTGGTGATCGAGGGGCGGGCCTTCTGCCGCCGCCATGCCCGTCTCTACTCCTCCGCCGCGACCGGCGAGTTCCAGATAGGACAGGCGCTCCCCGACCTCGACAACCGCTCCCCGTCCCTCGCCGACTATGTCGGCGATGCCCTCGAGCCCCGGGTGCTCGAGCTGCTCTGGGGCCTCTGCCGCCCGGGCACCAACGACCAGGTCGCCGCCGAGCCCCTCCACGTCGTCCATCCATCCAGCGGAGGCGCGCGGCGGTGGGACCGGAGCTGGAAGATGTACGACCACACCGGGGTGATCGTGCAGGTCGCGGTCGAGGTCGACGAGAGCCGCGACCCGGAGGTCGACGTCAAGGTGGGGCGCAACCTGGTCGGCCGGGGCATCCCCCCCTGGATCGAGCGCCGGCGTCGTGGCATTCCCCCTCTCTCCCCGGCCGCGGACGCCGCCGAGCGTGAGGGCTTCTACGCCTCGATCTGGGCGGGGGCGCCCCCACGGGTCATCATCGAGGTGGAGCAGAGTCGCAACGTCCTCGGGTATCCGGGCAGGTGAGCCGGGCCCGGTGAGCCGGCCCCCTCAGCCGCCAGCCCGCAGCTGACCGAGGCGTTCCGCCGCGGCACGCACCCTCTCCGGGTCCTCTCCCCGCAGCCGGATCACCAGGTCGCGGCCCGCCTGCTGGGGGTAGGAGCCGACCGCCACGTCGGGGTACTCCCGCGCCAGCCGCTCCATCGGCGCGGCGAAGTCTGCCTCGGTGGCCCCGGGGAAGCGGACCTCGACCACGGCCAGGGCGCGGCTGCCGGAGAAGTATTCGGGGATCAGCACCTCCTCGAGCACGGCCGCGAACTCGCGGGGCACCCCGGGGAGGACGAACAGCCACCGGCTCGGCACGGGCGGCCAGGGTTCCCCCGCCTCCGCCGCCCCGGCCGCCGCCGCCGGACCCAGCTCGACGGCCAGCGGCGGGGCCATGCCTCGCCAGTTGTCGAGGATCCGTCCCCCCGCCGCCATCCGGGCCATCCTCCGATTCGCCGGGGTGGGTGTCGGGCTCGGGACCCAGCCGGCGGCGTGCATCCGGGCCACCACCGACTGGACGTGGCGGTACGCGGCCGGATCCTCCACCAGCTCGCGGCCCAGGGCCCGGGCGACCGCCTCATGGGTGCGATCGTCCGGGGTCGGGCCGATGCCCCCGGCGACGATCACCCTGGCGACGGTCGGATCGTCGATCCCCCTCCGCACCGCGGTGGCGATGTCGTCGATCGAGTCGCCGACCACCTCGATGCGGCGCACCGGATAGCCGGCCTCGAAGAGGCGGCGGGCCGCCAGGGCTCCGTTCGCGTCGGTCGTGAAGCCGCCCAGCAGCTCGTCGCCGACGAGCACCAGCAGCGTTTGCGGGAGCGCCATCTCACCCGGATGGTGCCAGACCGCCGGGGACGCGGGCTGCAGTCCCCGTCACCGCGCCAGCAGCCGCGACAGGACCATCGTTCCTCGGCGCCCGTGACCGCAGTCCCGAGTCGGCGATGCCATTGGTCAGAACGCGCTGGTCCCGCCGGCCGTCTGGCTACAATCCCAGGCGACCACGCCAATTCCGGGCGAGGCGATCGGATGTCGTGCCCGGGTTCACGGGATGGATCGATGCTTGGAATGGTGACCGAGGACGTGCTCTGGCCGGTGGCGGCCGTCGGGCTCATCGCGCTGCTCTGGGCGGTCGGGCTCATCGTCTGGGTGCTGCGCCAGCCGCAGGGCAACGACAAGATGCGCGAGATCTCCAAGGCGATCCAGGAAGGTGCTCAGGCCTACCTGATCCGCCAGTACAGCGTCGTCGCCGCCATCGGGGTGGTCATCGCCGTCGCCCTCATCTTCGTGGTCTCGCTCAAGGCGGCCGTCCTCTTCCTGATCGGAGCCGTGCTCTCGGGGTCCGCCGGCTACATCGGGATGAACATCTCGGTGCGCGCCAACCTGCGCACCGCCGAGGCCGCCCGGGGCGGCATCAACCCGGCGCTGAAGATGGCCTTCCGCGCCGGCTCCGTCACCGGTCTGTTCGTGGTCGGATTCGGCCTGATCGGGGTGACCATCGCCTACGCGTCCTTCGGTGACTTCACGGCCATCATCGGCTTCGCCTTCGGGGCATCGCTGATCTCGGTGTTCGCCCGGCTCGGCGGCGGCATCTACACCAAGGCCGCCGATGTTGGCGCCGACCTGGTGGGCAAGATCGAGGCCGGCATCCCCGAGGACGATCCGCGCAACCCCGCGGTCATCGCCGACAACGTCGGTGACAACGTCGGCGACTGCGCGGGCATGGCCGCCGACCTCTTCGAGACCTACGCGGTCACGGCGGTCGCGACCATGCTGCTCGGCAGCCTCCTCTACCGCAACTCCTCCGGGACACCGCTGTTCGCTTTCGTCTCCTACCCGCTGATGCTCGGGGCGGCGAGCATCCTCGCCACCCTGGTCGGGTCCCTCTTCGTCCGGATGGGCGGCGGCAAGTGGATCATGGGGGCGCTGTACAAGGGTCTCGCGGTGTCGGTGATCATCGCCCTGCCCCTCTTCTTCCTGATCACCCACCTGCTCTACGGCGACCTCCAGGCTGCCGCCTTCTTCGCCCACTCGGTGAACAACCTCTTCTGGTGCGCCGTGGTTGGGGTCGCCATCACCGTGATCCTGGTGGCGGCCACCGAGTTCTTCACCGGGGCTCAGTTCTGGCCGGTGCAGGCGATCGCCCGGGCATCGCGGACCGGTCACGCCACCAACATCATCGCGGGCCAGGCGATCGGGATGCAGGGCACCGCCATCCCGGTGCTGACCATCGCCCTCGGCATCCTCGTCTCCTACTCGCTGGGCGGCCTCTACGGCATCGGGATCGCCGCCATGGCCATGCTCTCGATGACCGGGATCATCGTCGCCATCGACTCCTACGGGCCGATCACCGACAACGCGGGCGGCGTCGCCGAGATGGCCGACCTTCCCGAGTCGGTGCGGGCCGTCACCGACCCGCTCGACGCCGTCGGTAACACCACCAAGGCGGTGACCAAGGGATACGCCATCGGCTCGGCGGGACTGGCCGCGCTGGTCCTCTTCGCCTCCTACACGGACGTCGTCAACAACAAGCTGAGCGGCGCCCACCTGAGCCTGCTGAGCTTCAACCTCACCGATGCCAAGGTGATCAGCGGCCTCTTCCTGGGCGGCATCATGCCCTTCCTCTTCGGCTCGCTGGCGATGCTCGCCGTGGGGCGGGCGGCCGGGGGAGTGGTCGTCGAGGTGCGCCGCCAGTTCAAGGAGATCCCCGGCATCATGGAGGGGACGGGGCGGCCGGAGTACGCGAAGTGCGTCGCCCTGGTGACCGCCGCCGCCCAGAAGGAGATGATCGTCCCCGCCCTCCTGCCCGTCGCAGCCCCGATCGTGGTCGGTTTCGTCTTCGGCCCCGAGGTGCTCGGCGCGATGCTCCTCGGCGTCATCGTCGTCGGCATCTTCCTGGCCATCCAGATGACGACCGGTGGCGGAGCCTGGGACAACGCCAAGAAGTACATCGAGGACGGCCACTACGGCGGCAAGGGCAGCGACACCCACGCCGCCGCGGTCACCGGTGACACGGTCGGCGACCCCAACAAGGACACCGCCGGGCCGGCCATCAACCCGATGATCAAGGTGATGAACATCGTGGCCATCCTGCTGGCCCCGATCATCGCCACCCATCACCTCTTCTTCTAGCGCCGGCGCCATGCGACCGCCCGCCGGGCCAGCCGCCGCTCAGGGCAGGTGGCGCCGGTGGTCGGTCGGGCCGCCCGTCGGGTGCCGCCGGAGGTCCGGCCCGACCTGATGGGCGGTCGCGTGCTGCGCCGGCTCGCGCGCGGGGTGGCCCGCATCATCGATGCCAACCCGTGGGAGTGGGTGCCGACCCTGGTGGCGGTGCTTCTCCTGGCCGGGCTCGCCCTCCGGTTGCATGGCTACACGTCCTATCCGCGCTTCGGTGCCAATGAGGACGAGGTCGCCTGGGCGTGGCTCGGGCAGAGCCTCTGGCTGTACCACTGGCCGGCATCGTGGTCCTACCTTCCGGAGCAGCTCCCGGTGACCGTGATGCCGACCTCGCAGGGGGTGCTGCTGCCCTGGGTGAGCCCGTGGCTGGACCACCCTCCCCTCTTTGGCCTGCTCGTCGGCGGCGTGGCCCTGCTCGCCGGTGAGCACACCCCGACGGAGGTGGGTCCGGTCGCCATCCGCCTGGTGCCAGTCCTGCTCGGCATCGTCACCGCCTGGCTGCTCTATCTGCTCGCAGCCCGGCACCTCGGCCGGGCGACCGCCCTGGTGGCGCTGGCGGTCTTCTGCCTCTCGCCGTGGATGATCGAGGCCAGCCGCCTGGTGGAGGCCGAATGGCTGCTCGCGCCGATGCTGCTCGGCGTGCTGATCCTCGCCAGCCACCGCGGTCGCCTTCCCAGCGCCGCCCTGCTCGCGCTCTGTGTCCTGGCGCCGCTGGTGAAGGTGCCGGGGGTGATCGTGGGAGGCGCCGGCGCGGTGGCGCTGCTCACCGAGCGCCGGTGGGTGATGGCCGGGCTCGCCCTGCTCGGCGCTCCGGTCGGAATCGGGCTGTTCGCGGCCTACGGCGCTGCCGTGGACTGGCATCAGTTCGTGCTGGTGTGGCAGGTGCAGGCCGCCCGTCACACCAGCCTGGCCGCGGGAAGGCTGTTCCTCTTCTCCGGGGACGCCGGGCTGTGGAACTTCGTCCCGCTCACCGACCCGTTCTGGACGGTCGGCATGGTCGGGCTGGCGGTGATGCTGCTGCGGAAGCCGCTGGGCACCGAGGCCCGGATCCCCCTCGCGTTCGCGGGGTACGCGCTGCTGATGACCCTGACCGCCAGCACCGAGGCGGCCCAGTACTACGGCTGGTATCGCTTCGCTGTGGATCCGCTCTGCTACATCGGGGTGGGCGATCTCGTGGCACAGAACCTTCCGCGGCTGGGCGGCCCGCTGCTCGACCGCCTCCGGGCGGAGGTCGCCGCACTCCGCGCAGCAGGTCCGGCCCGGCCGGATGCGGCCGCCTGAGACGCCTCGGGGGCTCCCGGACACCGCTCTAGACTGATCGCGGTGGACGAGTACGAGCTCGAGATCAGTGCGCTGCAGCGCACCCTCGATCGGCTCCGCGCCGAGGAGGCCGATCAAAAGGTCATCGACGAGTACGAGGTGGAGCTGCGCATCCTGCGCGCCCTGTACGACGCTGCCAACCGGACCGTGCTCGCCGGAGACCGCGATCCCCGGCTCGCCGGGGCGCTGGAGCGGCTCGGCTTCGGCGGGTGGGGCCTGGCCACCGTCTACAGCTTCGTCTACGAGGCGGCGATGGATGCGGAGATCGGCGATCGTGACCTGGCGGGGGTCATCGGCGAGATGGACTTCGCCGCCTCGCTGCTGCTTGCCGCCGGCGAGCTCAGCTAGCCCGATCCGAGACCGCCCCGTCCGTGCTCTCTGTTCTGGCGAGCTGGTCGGGGAGCTTGATCCCGGGGTTCAGCAGACCGGCCGGGTCGTACCGCTGCTTGAGCCGGCGCATCAGGCCCATCCCCGCCGCGCCGAGCTGACGTTCGGCGTAGGCGAGCTTGGTGGTGCCGACGCCGTGCTCGCCGGAGAGCGACCCGCCCATGCCGAGCACCGCGTCGAAGAGATCGGCCGCCGCCGCGTCGCCGCGAGCGCGCTCCCCGGGCCGGCGGGGATCGATGAGGAAGGTGACGTGGAGGTTGCCGTCCCCGAGATGTCCGAAGTTGACCACGGGCAGCTCATGACGGGTGCCGATCGCCTCGGTCCGGGCCACCAGCTCGGCCATCCGATCGCGCGGGACGACGACGTCCTCGTTGATCTTCCCGACCATCACCGTGGCGACGGCGGCGCTGACCGCCTTGCGGACCTCCCAGAGCCGGGCCGCATCGGCGGCGTCGGCGGCGCGGTCGACGCGGGCGGCGCCGGCGGCGCTCAGCGCGGCTCCGGCGGCCTCGCTCTCCGCCCTCACCGCCGCCTCGTCCCCCTCCAGCTCGACCAGCACCAGGGCCACCCCGCGCGGGCCGGCGACGGTGCCGGTCCGGGCCACCGCCTCCACGGCGCTGCGGTCGAGGAACTCGAGCGCCGCCGGCACGATCCCCTTCCCGCTGATCTCCGCGACCGCCCCGAAGGCGCCCTCCAGGTCGGCGAACTGGGCGGCCAGGGTGGCGCGGGCGGCGGGGGCGGGGAGGAGGCGGAACTCGACCTCGGTGATCACCGCCAGGGTGCCCTCCGAGCCCGCCAGGAGCGGCAGCAGGGGAGAGCCATCCCCTGCCTCACCCAGCTGCACGATCTCCCCGTTGCCGAGCACCACGGCGGCGCCGACGAGGAAGTCGGCGGTGGTCCCGTAGCGGAACGCGTGCGGCCCGGCGGCGTTGCAGGCGACGTTGCCGCCGATGGTGCTGGTGGTCGCCGAGCCCGGGTCGGGCGGGTAGTGAAGACCAGCGGTGGCCGCACGCCGGTGGATCGCCGCGGTGATGGCCCCGGCCTGGGCGCGGAGCCGCCGCCGCTCCGCGTCCAGGTCCAGGATCCGGCTCATCCGGCAGAGGTTCAGGATGACGCCACCGCGCCAGGCCACCGCACCGGCCGCGTAGCCGGTGCCCGCGCCCCGGGGGACCACGGGCAGCCCGCGCCGTGCACACACCCGGACGACCCGGCTCACCTCCTCGGTGGTGGCGGGGAGGACGACCGCGTCGGGCAGCCGGCGCTCTCCCGAGGCCCCGAAGGCGTCGAAGGCATAGGCGGCCAGGTCGGCGGGGCGGGTGTGGACGTGGGCCGCCCCGACCACCCGCTCGAGCTCGTGCCGCGCGCCGGGGGGGAGCATGCCGCGGATTCTGAACGTCGAGCGCACGGGGAGGGTGCGTCCGCGGCGGGCGTGCGGCCGGAGACCCGACCCGCCGTCGAGGTGGCGCCGAGGCGGGGCGGGCTGTGAGCGATCACGAAAATGGCACCAGAAACGATCAGCTGATGGCACTGAACGCGATCACGGGCGTGGCACCGGACCGAGCGCGCCGAATGCGCCATGGCTGAATTGGCAAGCCCGCTCCCTGCGCAGGTAACGCCAGCGCTAGCCGGCTCGGGGACGCCATGGCCACGAGCCCCTCACCGCGCCACCTCGTGGCGTTAAGCGGTGCCATTCTCGTGCCGTCTCACAGCCAGCCCCAGCCGCTTCTCGAGTCGGTGGACGACCGTGCTCACCGACCCCTGGGAGATCCCCAGCGCATCGGCGGCCGCGTTCACGTGCTGGCGCTCGGCGACGGCCAGGAAGGTGTGGAGCTGGTCGAGGGGGACCTCAGGCCGGGGCCGGACCGGGGGCGCGCTGGGGCGTGATGCGGTGCGCTCGGGGATGCCGGGGGCGGGGGGAGGGGATCCACAGTTCTCCTAGGAAGAATGGAATCATCCGATACCCCAGCTTGATCATGTGGCAACGCCCTGGCACACTCCGCGTTGCACGGTCGGAGCCCACCGTGGTCTCCGCCGCGTTCGCACTCAGGAACGGAGGATCTTGCCCGGTGATCACACTCTCGTCGGTTCGCGGCTGGAATGATAGGGGCCGGCGCCTCAGCGCGCTGGTCGGACTCGCCCTGCTCGGAGTGGTGGCTGCGTGTGGCACCAGCTCCACGCCGACCGCCAAGCCGTCCGCCGCGGCGGACGCCTCCAGCTGCACCTCGACCACGGTGCTGAGCGCGACCTGCGACATCACCACGCCGAGCGCCGTCACCCTGACCGGGGCCGGTGCCAACTCCATCGAACCATTCTTCGAGACCGTCTTCTACGAGTACAGCCAGAAGGATCCCAAGACCACCGTCACCTACTCGCCGGCGGGCTCCAGCGTGGGGGTCACCGACATCCAGCAGGCGACCGTGGACTTCGGCGACTCGGAGATTCCCATGACGTCGGCCCAGCTGGCCGCCGCGACGGGCGGCACGATCCTGCAGATCCCCGTGGATCTCGGCGGGGTCGCCATCAGCTACAACGCGGCCGGGGTGCCGGCCAACCTCAAGCTCAACGGCCCCACCCTGGCGGGCATCTTCGACGGGACCATCACCAACTGGGACAGCCCGCAGATCGCCACCGTCTCGGGGGTTTCGGACCTGCCCAACCTGCCGATCAAGCCGGTCCATCGGGCCGACGCGTCGGGCCCCGGCTACGACCTCGACCAGTACCTGATCGACACCTCGCCGGCATGGGTGAGCGCCATCGCCACCTCGACGTCCTCCCGGACCTGGCCGCTCGCAACCGTCGGCGTCGGTGAGCAGCTCAACACCGGCGTGGCCACCTACATCAGCCAGACGAGCGGGTCGATCGGCTTCGTCGAGTACGGCTACGCGCTCCAGAACGGCTTCGTCAACGCCGCTTTGCTCAACGCCGCCGGGTCGTACGTCGCGCCCACCGAGCAGTCCATCGCCCTCGCGGGGGCCCAGGCGACCAGCGTCAGCGCGACCGACTTCAACGTGGTCAATGAGCCGGGGTCGGGCACCTACCCGATCGCCAACTTCAGCTGGACGCTCGTGTATCAGAAGCAGGCCGACACCACCACGGGCATCGCTCTGGGCAAGCTCCTAGACTGGGTGGTGACCAGCGGGCAGCAGGATGCCGAAGCGCTCGGCTACGCGCCCCTCCCCGCCAACGTGGCCAGCCTGGCCCAGACGACGATCCGTGAGCTGGAGAGCTCGGCGGGCACGCCGCTCTTCACCAGTTGAGTTGGTCCTTCCGCCCGACGCGCCGCATCATCGCGGCCGGTCGCGATGATCCCTGACGCTGCACTCCGCCTGCCCCCCCGAGCGGGGGGGCAGGCGAGCAGGGTGCGTCGGGCCGTGCTCCGGAACCGCGGGCGCGCGGGCGAACGCGCCTACACGGCGCTCCGCTGGGTCGGGGCCGGGTTGTTCGGCGCCGTGGTGGTCGCTCTCCTCCTCAGCATCGCTGGGGATTCCGGACAGGCCCTCCTGCACTCCGGCATCGGCTTTCTCTGGTCCGGCACCTGGAACCCGGCCGCCGGCCAGTACGGCGCCGGCATCCTGGTGGTGGGCACGCTGCTCACCACCGCGGTCGCCATGGTGATCGTGGTGCCCATCGGCCTGGGGACCGCCGCCTTCCTCTCGGAGCTGGCCCCGCGCTGGCTGGCGGCGCCGCTCTCCACGCTCATCGGGCTACTGGCGGCGGTCGCCAGCATCGTGGTCGGCCTCTGGGGGCTGATCGTCCTCACGCCCATCTTCGCCAACCAGGTGGAGCCCTTCCTCGCCTCGATGCCCGTGCTCGGCTGGCTCTTCCGGGGCGAGGCGTACGGGCCCAGCGTCCTGCTGGCCTCGGTGGTGCTGGCGGTGATGACCCTGCCGACCATGGTCGCGCTGAGCCGCACCGCGCTGGCGGGTGTCCCGGTCGCCGACCGCGAGGCGGCCCTGGCGCTGGGCGCCACCCGGTGGCAGGCCGTCCGCAGGGCGGTCATCCCCGCGGCACGGTCCGGCATCCAGGCCGCGGTCACCCTCGCTATCGGCCGGGCCATGGGCGAGAGCATCGCCGTCGCCATGGTGATCGGGAACCGGCCCGCGATCCCCGCGTCGCTCACCGCGCCCGGGGCGACGCTCGGATCGGCGATCGTCAACCAGTTCGCCGAGGCGACGCCCGGGATCGGGACCAGCTCGGTGATCGCCCTCGGCGCGGTCCTGCTCCTCCTCACCGTCGCCGTCAATGCGGGCGGTCAGGCCCTGCTCCGCCGCGGTCGCGCGATCCCGGTCAGCACCGCGGGGGCGCTCAGGTGAGCGCGGTCCTCGCCGCCCGCCGCCGCGAGCTGGTCCGCGCCACCGCACAGCGCTCGCTGGCGCGGCGTCGCCTCACCGGACGGACCGCCCAGGCCATGTGCGCCGTCGCCGCCGTCGCCGCGGTGGCGCCACTCGTGACCCTTCTCTACTACACCGTCAGCCGCGGGGCGGGGGCGCTCTCCTGGAGCTTCCTTGTCAATGCGCCGACCCCGCCCACCATCCCGGGGGGCGGGATCTCGACGGCCATCGTCGGCAGCGCCGAGATCGTCGGTCTGGCCCTGGTCCTGGCAATCCCCACGTCCCTGCTCGCCGCGCTCTTCCTCTTCGAGCGCTCTGGCCGGCTGGCCGCTGGACTCCGCTTCAGCGCGGACGTGCTCACCGGGGTCCCGTCCATCATCATCGGGATCTTCGCCTACGCCTTGCTGGTGCTCCCGCTGCACCAGTTCGGCAACCTGGCGGCGGCGTTCGCGCTCGCCGTGCTGATGCTGCCGATCATGATCCGCGCCGACGAGGAGGCGATGCGGACCATCGCCCTCGACCTCTGGGAGGCGGGCATCGCTCTGGGGGCGCGGCGCGGCCGGGTGGCCCGCTCCGTGGTGCTGCGGGGCGCGCTCCCTGACCTCGTCACCGGCAACCTGCTCGCCATCGCGCGGGCCGTCGGCGAGACCGCGCCGCTCCTCTTCACCCTGGCCACGCCGCTCGCGGCGATGACCTTGCTGATCTACACCGACGGGACCCAGGCCTTCCGCGTCGCGCAGGAGACCGCCTGGGGCACCGCCCTGGTGCTGCTCGGATTCGTCCTGCTTCTGAGCGTTGCGGCAAAGATCGCCGCGTGGCGCATCTCTCAGAGGGCCCGCTGAGATGTCCGCGGACACTCGCGGGCTGTCGGCGTCCTCCAGGCTGGTCGCCGATCCGGAAGGCGAAGCCGTAGCGGCGGAGAGCGCGGACCTGGTCGGAAACGGCTCGGCGGCCATGCCCGTCGTGATCGACCACGCGGCCGCGGCGCTGACGCACGCCCATGCCGCGCCGGCGGCGCTGCCGGCGCTCACCCTGGAGGGGGTGCGGGTGTCGTTCGGCGAGCACGTGGCGGTGCGCGACGTGACCCTGGCCATCCCCGACCGCGAGGTGACCGCGCTCATCGGTCCCTCCGGCTGCGGCAAGACCACCCTGCTGCGGGCGATCAACCGCCTCCACGACCACACCGGCGGCCGTGTCGAGGGCTCGATCCGGCTGGGTGATCTGGACGTCTATGCGCCGAGCACCCAGCCGGAGCTGGTGCGCCGCCGGATCGGCATGGTCTTCCAGCGGCCCAACCCCTTCCCCGCCATGAGCATTTTCGAGAACGTGGTCTCCGGGCTGCGCTTCAACGGGGTTCGCGGCAGGGCCCTGCTGCGCGAGGCCGCCGAATGGGCGCTGCGTCACGCGGCGCTCTGGGACACGGTCAAGGACCGGCTGCACCAGCCCGCCCTGCGCCTGTCGGGAGGGCAGCAGCAGCGGCTCTGCATCGCCCGGGCCCTGGCGGTGGAGCCGGATGTCCTGCTGATGGACGAGCCGTGCTCGGCGCTCGACCCGATCGCCACTGCCAAGATCGAGGAGCTGATCACGCGATTGGCACCGGACGTCACCATCGTCCTGGTGACCCACAACATGTTCCAAGCCGCCCGCGTCTCCGACCAGGCGGCGATCTTCCTGCTCGGTGAGGACCGGGTGGGCGAGCTGGTCGAAACGGGGCCGACCAAGGAGCTGTTCGACGCCCCGCGTGATCCACGTACCAGGGAGTACGTGGCCGGACGAGTGGGATGAGGTGCGCATGAGCAGAGGTTTGGTGATCTGGCTGACCGGGCTGTCGGGGGCGGGCAAGTCGACCATCGCGGCCCGGCTGGAGCAGGAGCTTCGCCTGCTGGGGAGGACTGTGACGGTCCTCGACGGCGACGAGGTGCGCACCCACCTCTCCAAGGGACTGGGCTTCTCCAAGGAGGATCGCGACACCAACATCCGTCGGATCGGCTACGTGGCGGGTCTGGTGGCGGGTCACGGCGGGGTGGCCATCACGGCGGCGATCTCGCCGTACCGGGAGGTGCGTGACGAGGTGCGGGCGGCGACCCCGGGATTCGTGGAGGTCTACGTCCGCTGCACGCTGGACGAAATGGTCCGCCGTGATGCCAAGGGGCTCTACGCCAAGGCGCTGCGGGGGGAGATCGCCAACTTCACCGGGGTCAGCGACCCCTACGAGGAGCCCCACCACCCGGAGGTGACCGTGGACAGCGCAGAAGAGACGGTCGAGGAGTCGGTGGAGCGCATCCTCGACCGCCTGGAGCGGCTCGGGCACATCTGGCGGGGGGTGCGCCCGCGGCTCGCCGCCGGCGCCGAGGCCGAGGCTCTCCGCGAGGAGGCGCGCGCCTTCCCGGTGCTGGAGGTGGGACCGCACGAGACCGCCGATGCCTTGATGCTGGGAACCGGTGCCCTCTCGTCCTTGCCCGGTTTCATGGGCGCCGCCGACTACGCCGCGGTGATCGGCTCGGGGCGCCTGGCGGGCGGCCAGCCGTTCCCCATCCCGGTGGTGCTGCGCCTGGACGGCGAGGGGGCGGAGCGCGCCCGCGGGGCGTCGCGGGTGGCGCTGCGCCATCAGGGCGAGGTGATCGCGGTGGTGGACGTCGAGGAGGTGTACCCGACCGACCCCGGACGCGAGGCGCTCTCGGTCTACGCGACCGACGACACGGCCCATCCCGGTGTCCGGCTGCTCCAGGCCTCGGGCCGGTTTGCCCTCGGCGGCCGGGTGACCGCGCTCCGCCGGCCCGACACCGGGTTCCCCGAGCACGACCTGACCCCGCTGGAGGTGCGGGCCGCCAAGGCGGAGCGTCGGTGGGCCACGATGGTCGGCTTCCAGACCCGCAACCCCGTGCACCGGGCCCACGAGTACCTGCAGAAGGTGGCGCTCGAGAACCTCGACGGGCTGCTGCTCCACCCGCTGGTGGGGGAGACCAAGAGCGACGACATCCCGGCGGCGACCCGGATGGCCTGCTACGAGAAGCTGCTGGCGGGGTACTACCCGCAGGAGCGGGTGCTGCTGGCGACCAACCCGGCCTGGATGCGCTACGCGGGACCCAAGGAGGCGGTCTTCCACGCCCTGATCCGGCGCAACTACGGATGCACCCACTTCATCGTGGGGCGTGATCATGCCGGGGTTGGCAACTACTACGATACCTACGCCGCCCACCGGATCTTCGACGAGTACACGCCGGAGGAGTTGGGGATCGAGATCCTCCGCTTCGAGCACACGTTCTGGTGCCGGACCTGCGGGGGGATGGCCTCCACCCGGACCTGCCCCCACCCGGCCTCGGAGCACGCCGTGCTGAGCGGGACCCGGGTGCGCGAGCTGCTCACCCTGGGCCAGCCCCTGCCGGCCCAGTTCACCCGTCCGGAGATCGCCGCGATCCTGGCAACGGACGCCCAGTCTCCCCATGGGGAGGGGGCGAACGGGACCGCCGTCGCCTCGGGCGCCGCGGCGGTGAGCTGAGGGCTTCGCTCAGCGGGCCAGCCCGTCGAGGGCCTGGCTGTGAGCGCTAACGAAAATGGCACCAGAGACGATCACCTGATGGCACTGGACGCGATCACGGGCGTGGCACCGGACCGAGCGCGCCGAATGAGCCATGGCTGAATCCGGGCCGGCGGAGGGTGACGGCGGGGTAGGTGCCACCGGACGGGGCAGCCAGCAATGACGCGGAGTTGGGCAGACGTGGGCTGGTTCTGATGGATGACCAGCCAGAGGTCGAGCGGGGCGCGTGCCGCGATCTCGAGAAGGTGACTCCAGGCCGAGGCTGACAGGCAATGAGCGCGGAGGACGTACATCCCTCCGGCCGGTCGTCTCCCCCGCGGCGACCACCTCCCGAGCCCGATCTCTGACGCGCTCGGCGCAATACCCGGAAGTGGGAACGCGGCGGTCCCGCCATCGCGCGTGCGGTTGGGCGGAACGGGCCCGCCAATGGTCGTGGCTATACTCGATCGGCGATGCCCGAGTCCCCGACGATCGCCGCTGTCGAGCAGGCGCTCGCGACGGTCATGGAGCCTGAGCTCCACCGCGACATCGTCAGCCTTCACATGGTCAGGGACGTCCACGTGGAGGGTGGCGCCGTCTCCGTGCGCGTCGTCCTGACCACGCCGGCGTGCCCGCTCACCGAGCGCATCGAGAGTGACATCCGCTCCGCCCTGATGGAGCGCGTTCCTGGGGTGGAGTCGGTCACGGTCGCCTGGGACAGCAACGTCACCTCGGGAGCTCGCGGCCTGCCCGGCCGCCAGGAGATCCCCGGGGTGAAGAACACCGTGGCCGTCAGTGCCGGCAAGGGGGGCGTCGGCAAGACCACGGTGAGCGTCAACGTGGCGATCGCGCTGGCCCAGGCGGGGGCCAGGGTTGGCCTGCTTGATGCGGACATCTATGGCCCGAACGTGCCGATCATGATGGGGCTCCGGGATCAGCCCCAGGCCACGGAGTCGGGCAAGATGCTGCCGCTCTCCGCCTTCGGCATCGAGGTGATCAGCTTCGGCACCATCCTCAAGCCGGGCCAGCCGGTGATGTGGCGCGGGCCGATGCTGGCCAAGGCGATGCGGGAGTTCCTCTACGAGGTCGAATGGGGCCCCCTCGACTACCTGGTCATCGATCTCCCGCCGGGCACGGGCGACGTGCAGATCAGCCTCGCCCAGTCCGTCCCCCTCACCGGCGCGGTCATCGTCACCACCCCGCAGGACGTCTCCATCGCCGACGTGAGTCGCGGCATCCAGATGTTCACCCAGCTCCGCCTCCCCGTCCTCGGGGTGGTCGAGAACATGAGCGGCTTCATCTGCCCCCACTGCGGGGAGCGCACCGACGTCTTCGGGTCGGGGGGCGGCCGCGAGCTCGCCGAGCGCAACGGCCTGCGCTTCCTCGGCGAGATACCGCTCGACGCCGGGGTCCGGGTCGGGGGTGGCGACGGTCAGCCGCTGATGGCGGCGGCCCCCGCGTCGCCGATGGGCAAGGTCTTCCGGGGCGTCGCCGAGCAGATCGCCGCCGAGATCAGCAAAGAGAACTACGCGGCGACGGGCGGCCCGCAGATGCCGAGCGCGCCGAGGATCGCGATCCGGGGCTGAGCATGCCCCGGCGGCGCCGGCCGTCCGGCCGGCCGCTAGTCGTCCTCGTCCTCGTCGTCCAGGTGCATGGCTCTCACCGGCGGACCTCCGTGGTGGGGCGGGCTGCGCACCTCCCTGTATAGCCCATCGGGGCGGCGGGGCGCCGCCGCGGTCGCGTCCTCAGTCCGGGCTGAAGCCGGCGAACAGATCCTCGGCGTCCACCCCGGGGTCACCGACCTGGGCGAAGACCTGGAAGCGGGCGCGCAGCGCCGCGTATTGCTGGGCCAGCCCGGGGTCGTGGTACGCCTCCACCGGGTCCCAGGGGTGGAGGAAGCGGACCTCCTCGATGCCGGCCTGGAGCAGCTCCTTGAGGCAGCCGAAGCAGGGCTGCATGGTCGAGGTGATCGAGGCGCCGAGGGTCCGCTGGCCGAAACGGGCGGCCGTGAGCAGGGCGTTCTGCTCGGCGTGGACGCAGATGCAGACGTCATAGGCGCCGCCGCGCAGGCTGGTGTCGAGGTCGCGCTGGGCGCAGCGCCGGCAGCCCCCCTCGGTGCAGTTGGGCATCCCGAAGGGCGTCCCGTTGTAGCCGGTGCTCAGCACCCGGTCCTCCCGGGTGATCACCGCCCCCACCCGGCGGCCCAGGCAGTCGGCCCGGCTCCGGGCCGCGACCGCCAGGATCAGGAAGTAGGTGTGCTTGTCGGGCCGCCGGGGGTGGGCCGCGGTGGTCGTGTCAGCCATCTCCCCGCCAGCGTAGTCTCTCGTGGGGCCCGCCGTCTCCCGGGGGGCCTTCCGTCTGGTCAAATGGGCCCGGGCGAGTAGCTCAGCCGGTTAGAGCAGGGGGCTCATAACCCTCAGGTCGCAGGTTCGAATCCTGCCTCGCCCACACCCGGCGGCGGCGGTGATGACGCCGGTGATGGCGATCCGTCAGCCGTCCACGATCTCGACGGGCGTGCTTACCGTCGGGATGCTGAGCCGTCCATCGATCAGGGCCCACGTGAGCGTGTTGACACCGGCGCTCACGGTCACCGGGATGGCCAGCCGCATCTGGAAGGTGACGCTCTCACCGGGGGCGATCGCGCCCACGCCCGCGCAGTTGAGCTGGAACTCGGCCACCGGTTGCTTCTCCCTGAGCATCTCGACGTAGTCGGGGCACTGACCCAGGTCGTAGGTTGCGGTGCTGGTGTTGAGCAGTGCCACGTAGTAGGTCAGGGTCGAGCCGGCCGTCACGGCTGGCGGCGCATTGATGCTGATGTCCATGTCGAGGTACACCGGGCTCGGCTGCGCCAGGTACCCCGACGCCTGCAGGGGGCCCCGGCTCAGCGCGACGAAGCTGCTGGTGCCGTCGCACGCCGGCGAGTACGGCGACTGGATGGCGAACGGGACCAGGAGGCTCCCCCCGGAATCGGGGAGCTGGACGTCCGCCGCGGCCGCCTGGACGGCGGGGCACTCGTACCAGGTGACGTTCATGTACGCCTGTCCGAGGACCTCCGACTCCGCAAACGTCCCCGGTGAGGCCAGCGCCGGCGTCCCCGGCTCCATCAGGATCGGGACGACCTGGAGAGAGAGATCGAAGAAGGTGCCGCGATCAGCCGAACCCACGGCCGACGCCAGCACCGTTCCGCTCGGGCCGAGGATGGAGATGTCCGCGTACCCGTCCAGGTAGCAGGCGCTCGGGCTCTGGTTGCGGAGCACGATCTGCTCCGCGACGTTCCCGGTGGCCGCGCCTCCCGGGGCTTCGACCCCTTCGAGCTGGCTCGCCCGGCAGGCCGGCGTGCTCGCCGGCACCGCGAGTGGTGGGCTCGGCGTGACGAGGGGCGCCTGCGGGTTCAGGCCTCCGGCGGCCAGCGGCTGCCAGACCACGAAGCTGGCCGGGGTCGGGAGCACCGCCGTGGATCTCGCCACTGGCGTTGTCGAAGGGCCAGGCGATACCGATGGCGATCCTGCGGCTGACGGGGTCCCGGCAACCGGCCCGGTCGGGCGCTGCTGGAGGCCGATGGCCATCACGGTCGCAGCGACGGCTGCCACCAGAACGACAGCGGCCGCCGATCCCCCAACCCGGCGGAGGGTGCCCGGCCACGGCGAACGCCGGCGGCCCGCCTCTGGTCCTGGCGGGGTGGCGCAACCCGCCCCGAGGATCGCGGGGGTGTGGGGCGGATCCGGGCCCCCGACCGGCGGCGTCGGGAGCGTCCTCACGGTTGAGACCACGCCCATGAGACCGCCCGAACCGAGGAAACGTGACGCCGTGGCCCACCTGTCTGGGGCGGAGTCGCTCCCGGAGGGGCGCTGGCCTCGCTAAAGGTGCTTGTAGCAGTATCTATCTATGATATATTTAGTCAAGCTCATCTATCTCGGAGGTCCGACCCTTGGGCGCTTTCACTCCGCCGGCGGCCGGCCCGGCCACGCCGGAGGAGAGGACCTCCCCGGTCCTGCTGGCCAACCGGCTGAGGGTGGCGATGATCCACCTCGGGCGTCAGCTGCGCCACCAGGATCCCCCGGGCATGAGCGCCACCCAGCATCTCGCGCTCGTCACCGTCGCCAAGCACGGTCAGATGGCCATCGGTGATCTGGCGGAGGCCGAGCGGCTCCCCTCCTCCGCGGCGACGCGGCTCGTCGACCGCCTGGAGGAGGCCGGTCTGGTGACCCGCAGCCGCGACCCGCATGACCGGCGCGGCGTGCAGGTGGTGATCACCGATTCGGGCCGGCGGCTGGTGGACGAGCGTCGCCGGCTGGGCAACGCCTGGCTCGCCGGCCGGCTCGCGCTCCTCACCGACGCCGAGCGTGCCAGCCTCGCGCTCAGCCTCGATGTGATCGAGCGCCTGGTGCTGGCGGAGGGCCCGGCCCGCGCCGGCGCGGGTGCGGCGCTCGGCGGCGCCGCGGCAGCCGAGGTGCCGGCCCGATGAGCGTGCGCTCCGCGCTCAGCGCACCGCGCACCCGGGACGTCGGCCCCCACTACAAGTGGCTGGTGCTCTCCAACACCACGGTCGGCGTGGTGCTCTCGGGGATGAACGCGACCAGCCTGATGATCGCCCTCCCCGTCATCTTCCGGGGCATCGAGCTCAACCCCCTCCAGCCGTCGAATTTCCCCTTCCTGCTCTGGACCATGATGGGCTACATGCTGGTCATGGCGGCGGTCGTCGTGACCGTCGGCCGGATCGGCGACATCTTCGGCCGGGTGCGCATGTACAACCTCGGCTTCGCCGTCTTCACCCTCGCATCGATCCTGCTCTCGCTGGTCTGGAGCACGGGCGCCAACGGCGCTCTCGAGTTGGTCATCATGCGGATGGTCCAGGCGATCGGCGGCGCGCTGCTGATGGCGAACTCCGCCGCAATCATCACCGACGCCTTCCCCAGCGATCAGCTCGGTCTCGCCCTGGGGACCAACATGGTCGCATCGATCTTCGGCACCTTCTTCGGCATCCTGGCCGGCGGGTTGCTCTCCCAGGTGGGCTGGCGCTGGGTGTTCCTCATCAACGTCCCCTTCGGCCTCTTCGGCACGGTGTGGGCCTACCTCAAGCTGAAGGAGATCGGCATCCACGTCCGCGCCCGCATCGACTGGCTGGGCAACATCGCCTTCGCCGGCGGGTTGGGCATGGTGCTGGTCGGGGTCACCTACGGGATCGAGCCGTACGGCACCTCGCTCACCGGGTGGGGAAACCCGTTCGTCCTGGGGATGATCTGCGGCGGCCTGGCACTGCTCGCCGTCTTCGCCGTCATCGAGCTGAACGTCGAGGAGCCGATGTTCCGCCTCTCCCTCTTCCGCATCCGCTCCTTCACCGCGGGCAACCTCGCCGGCTTCCTCGCCGCGGTGGGACGCGGCGGCTTCCAGTTCATCCTCATCATCTGGTTCCAGGGGATCTGGCTGCCCCAGCACGGCTACGACTTCACGGTGACCCCGCTCTGGGCCGGGGTCTACATGATTCCCTGGACGGCCGGCTTCGTCCTCTCCGGGCCGCTGGCCGGCCGGCTCTCGGACCGCTACGGAGCCCGCCCGTTCGCCACCGCGGGGATGGTGATCTCGGCTGCCACGTTCCTCCTGATGCTGGCCTTCCCCGCCAACTTCGACTACGAGCTGTTCGCCCTGGTGCTGCTGGTGAGCGGCATCGCCCAGGGCCTCTTCGCCGCCCCCAACACCTCGTCGATCATGAACTCGGTGCCGGCCCGCGATCGGGGTGCCGCGTCGGGCATGCGGGTCACCTTCGCCAACACCGGGATGCCCATCTCCATGGGGCTGCTCTTCACCCTCATGGTGCTCGGCCTCAACGCGAGCGTTCCCTCCGCCATGTACGCGGGCCTGGTCGGCCACGGCGTGCCGGCAGCGGCGGCGACGCAGCTCTCCCACGTGCCACCGCTCGGGTACCTCTTCGCTGCCTTCCTCGGGTACAACCCGATCGCCATGCTGCTCGGCCCCAAGATCCTGGCCAGCCTTCCCGCGCGCCAGGCGGCGGTGCTGACCAGCCGGCACTTCTTCCCGTCGCTCATCGGCCCGGCCTTCAAGAACGCGCTCGTCCCCATCCTGATCTTCGCTGCGGTGATGAGCCTGATCGCGGCGGTGGCCTCGGCGCTCCGGGGCTCGCGCTTCGTCCATGAGGAGGCCGGCTCCACCATCCAGCACGGCCGGCGGCGGACGCGTCCCGCCATCGGGGACGGCCCGGTGCCCGTGGGCGCTGTGGGCGGCGCGGCGCAGGCCGGAGCGGGTGCGCCGAGCAACGGTGAATCAGCGCTGGTGGCTCCGGAGGCGCTGCGGGCGACGCTCGAGGAGCCCCCGGCTCCCCGCCGCCGGTCAGCGGCCGCGCCGCGCTGACCCGCCGATCGGCGAGCCGACCCGGTCCGCGCGGCGCCGCTATGCTCCCCGCCTGACGGCGGAATCTCGATCCGAACGGGGAGCATGAGCGAGGGCTCCGTCCACGGCTACCACCCGCGCGAGAACGAGCGCCTGCATGACCAGGCAGGTGCCCTTGTCGAGCTGCTCCACTCCGACACCGCGTATCCGGCCGGGAGCTCGGTGCTCGAGGCGGGCTGCGGCGTCGGTGCCCAGACCCTGACCCTGGCCCGGCGCAGCCCCGGCGCCCGCTTCCTCTCGATCGACATCTCGGCCGAGTCCGTCGCCGAAGCCCGCTCGCGCGTGGGGGAGGCGGGGCTCGCCAACGTTGAGCTCCGCCAGGCCGACATCTTTGCCCTGCCCTTCGACACGGGATCCTTCGACCACTCCATCCTCTGCTGGTCGGAGCGGGGTTCGATGCCGTCCGTGTCTCTCCCCGGACGGTGTACGTGGACCAGAGCCGCCCCGAGCTCGTCGACAGCTTCACGCGCAAGACCTTCACGGCGATGGTGGAGGGCGTCCGCGACTCCGCGCTCGCGGCCGGACTGATTGAGCCGGACCGCTTCGACGCGGGCATCCGCGACCTGTACCGGACCGCCGCGGTGGACGGCGTCTTCTGCTACACGTTCTTCAAGGGCGTAGGCGAGAAGCCGAAGGGGGCGGGCGAGACGTCGCGCTCGCCGGAGGGGAGCCGGGATCCTCAGCGCAGGCGGTAACGGATGGGCCGCTCGCCGCTCGCGACCACCTTCGTCCCGGCTCGCTCGAGGATGCGGCGAACCTGCTGACCGGTGACCCCGGGGCCGAGGCGGTCGCGGATGCCCATGACCGCCAGCGGGTGCGCGGAGGCGCGGAGCGCGGCGAGCACCTGCGCCTCCAGCGAGGGCCCATCGCCGTCGGGCGCCGGCGCGGTCGGGGCTTCGGGAGCGGGCGGACGGGCCGAGCGCGGCTGGTCAGCGGACGGCGCGGGCATCCGGATGGATGCCGGCGTCGGTGGCGTCTCCCCGCGGAGGCGGGCGACAAGCGCCGGCAGGTCGTCGAGGACCTGCCGGACAAAGGGGGGGCTCCCGCTCACCTCGATCTCGCGCTCGCCGTCCTTGAGGCGGACGCTGGTGGGGACGGTGCTGGGCTCGGTGGCCGGCCGTCCGGTCGGCGCCGGCCCGCGATACGGCGGCCGCTGGAAGGGGCGGTCCTCCGGGGGGCGCCGGGGGACGAAGGGGCGGTCAGCGGCCACCGATGTCCCTTCCGGCGTGCCCCGGTAGGAGGGCGGGGAGTGCCCTCGGCTCAGGCTGAGGCACCGTCGTCCTGCGGCGCCGAGCCCTTGGAGGCGCGCTTGGCCTTCGCCGGCGCGGCGCCCTCGCCCTTCTCGGCCTCACCCGAAGCCTCCTCCGCTTCCGCCGCGGGGCCGGGTGCCGGCGAGCCGGTGACGGGCAGGGTGATGGGCTCGGCCTCGTCGTCATCGAGGGGCGGACCGAAGACCAGCTCCGACAGCTTCGCCTTGAGCGGGGTCTTGGTGACCACCACGTAGGCCGCGCCGGCCACGCCGGTGACGATGAGCGTCCTGCGCAGGCGACGGCGCCAGCGCTTCGGCCGGGCGGCCTGGGCCGCGGCCTCAGCGGCGCGCTTGCCCTTCGCGGTCTGGGGCATCTCCGCAACCTCCTGGGAGAGCCGGTCGGCGGCCTCGGCCAGGACCTCGGCAGCCTTCTCGGCGGCGTGGCTCAGGGTCTCCGCCGACGTGTGTGCGGCGCTGCGGAGCGCCGGGGTGGCGACGCGCTGCGCTTCGCGAGCGGCAACCACCGCCCGCTCGGCGAGCTCCGAGACGGTCTCCGCGGCCCTTTCGACAGCCTTGCTGCTGCTCTCGGCCATCGACCTCTCGAGCACTGCGGACCTGGAGCGTCGACCTGGCATGGCCCTTCTCCTCGATGGGCGACTCAATCAACGGGGCGGGGTGGAAGCTGTCCCGGTCCCGGGATCCTTGACGGTCAGCACCGCCATCACCCTGCGAGCGTCACCGCCGTCACGCAACTTGACCCCCGTCCAATGCTGACACAGCGGGCACTCCCGAGGTAACGGCGTGCGATCAGGCCGCTCGCGCGAGCGCCCGGAGGTGCCGCGGTGCCAGGCTGGTCGCCAGCGGCGCGTCGAGGAACCAGCGAATCCGCGCGGCGGCGACCGGGCCGACCACCCGGGCCAGCTCCTCCTCGGGCGCAGCGTAGATCGCTGCCAGGTTGGAGAAGGCCGCGGCCAGCCGGATCAGCGCGTCGCTGTCGTCCCCGACAATCTCGCGGAGGTGGCCGAGCCGGCGGCTCGCCAGCTCTCCGGCGGCGCCGTCTCCGAAGGGGAGCTCCAACTCCATCGCCCGATCACCCTGCATACGTGCAGTCTAGCGAACTGATGTTCGCCTGTCAAATGCCTCGCCTCGGCTACCCTGAGCGCGTGCCCCTCTACGAGTACCGCTGCAACGACTGCGCCGCCGTGTACGAGGTGATGCGTCCCATGGCCGAGCGGGAGCTGGCGGCGGTCTGCCCCCGCTGCGAGAGCCGGGTGAGCATGCCGCTGATCAGCCGGGTGGGGATGCTCGCCGGCGCGCAGACCGGCACGAGTGCCCGGCCCGGAGCCCCGGCCGGAGGCGGGTGCTGCGGCGGCTCCTGCGGCTGCGGAGCGGGCTGAGCGCCGCTCAGGAACCCGCACCGGTCAGCCCTGACACCGCCACGGGCGCGGCCACGGGGGCGCCGCTCAGGTCGACGTACGCGACAGGATCGCGACCAGGAGCGAGGCCGGCCTCCGGATCGAGGTGGAGACCGTCGCCGGGATCGAGGTCGAGGTCCAGGTCGAGCTGGAGCAGGTTGTCGATGAAGACGCGCCGGTGCTCCGGGTGCACGCCGTGGGCGAGGATGGCGGCCCGGTGCGCCGGGGCACCGTAGCCCTTGTTGCTAGCCCAGTCGTATTCCGGCGCCTCGAGGTCGAGCCGGCGCATCAGGGCGTCCCGGTGGACCTTGGCCACGATCGAGGCCGCCGAGATCGCGGGCACCAGGTCGTCGCCACCCACCAGGCAGTGGACGGGATGTGAGGCATCGATGCGCAGCCGGCCGTCACAGCAGTAGCCGTCCGCCGCGATCTCGGCGACCAGGCGGCGGAACACCTCCAGGTTGGCCCAGCCGAGGCCGCGCCGGTTGATCTCCGCGGCGCTGATCTCCACGATCGCGCACGCCACGGCCCGGCGGTGGACCTCCTCCGCCACCACCTCGCGCTGGTGCGCGGTCAGCTTCTTGGAATCCCGCAGCCAGGGGTGCCGGAAACCGCGAGGCAGCACCACCGCCCCCGCCACCAGCGGCCCCGCGAAGGCCCCCCGTCCCACCTCGTCCATGCCGCAGAGCCGGAAGCCACGCCAGTCCTCGACCCCGAAGGTGGCCCTGATGTACGCGGCCAGGCGGAAGCTGGGCACGCTCTGAGTGTACGGAGACGCGACACTCCCGAGAGCAGAGCCGGGCGTTTCGGTGCGGAGCCGGTCGGCCCTGTGGCCCCCTACCTCCGCCGGGGGTTGCGCGGCCGCTTCCGGCCGTAGGCCGCGCCCTCGGCCACCGCGTCGAAGGCCGGCAGGGGCCCGGCGCTGGCGCGCGTCACCCCCTCCCCCTGGACGAAGACCTTGCGATTGCCCACGTCGATCAGGTAGGAGATGGTCATCCCCCCGCCACCGTCGGGCAGCATCGAGACGTCCGCCACGGTGCCGACACGCCGGCTTCCCCCGTAGGGGAAGCTCACCCGCGCGCCGACCGCGATCGCGTCGCTCGGTACTCCCGTCACCGCGCCGAGGTTCGGAAGCAGTCGCTGCAGTAGACGGGCTTGTCACCCCGGGGCTGGAACGGAACCCGGGCGATCCCGCCGCAGCCGGCGCAGGTCACCTCGTACATCTGGCGAGGCCCGCTGGAGCGCCCGCCACCGCCCCCATAGCCGCCCCCACCCATCCCGGCCGCCTTGCGAGCGGCACGGCACGAGGGGCAGCGCGAGGGGGGGTTGGTCAGTCCCTTGGACGCGAAGAACTGCTGCTCCCCCTCGGTCCAGATGAAGTCCACGCCGCATTCACGGCAACGCAAGGTCTGGTCGACGGCCAACGCCTGTGCTCCTAAAGTCCGGCGCTGAAACCGTCGCCGGGTTGGATATACGTGCTGGATACAGTACACGGTGAGCCAGGTTCCGGCTAGTGACGGCGCGGTTTGGTAGTGGGTCAGTTTGACCTAGGCGGTCGCCAAATGACATACCAGACGGGCAAGCGCCGCCGCATCATCCGTTCGTGGCTGAGTGGCGGCGGGCCTGGATCGGGGTCGGGACCGCGCTCGTGACGG
>JBEKXW010000002.1:0-230868 GCA_049511615.1 Candidatus Dormibacteria bacterium
CGCCTGCGACTGGCATCGCCCAGTCCTCCGCCGGGTCGGGCGCACGCCTTGTGCGCCTGCGACTCGCTAGGATTGTAGCACTCATCCGTTCGGTGCAGGTGTTCGGTGTGTCTAGTATATCGTTGCCCTTTCTTTCGTTAACGGGGCGGACGTCGGCTCCGGCCGTTAGACTCCTTCCCCGATGGGACTGGTGTACTCGGGGGTGCCGACGCCCCTGGCGCGGGCTCTGGTGGACGGCCTCGGGCTGCGGGTGGCGATCGAGACCGGAACCAATCTCGGTGAGAGCACTTTGGCGCTCAGCGAGATGGTGGACCGCGTCTGGACCGTGGAGCTCTCCCCCAAGTACGTGGAGTGGGCACGCGCCCGCCACGCCGGGGCCCCGGCGATCACCGTCCTCGAGGGCAACTCGGCGGCGGTGCTCGCCGGGCTGTCGCCGAGCATCGACCGGCCCGCGCTCTACTGGCTGGACGCTCATTGGTGCGCGGGCGACAGCGCGGGGCATGAGGCCCAGTGCCCGCTGCTCGGCGAGATCGACGCTCTCGACACATCCCCCGCAGCCGCTGAGAGCGCGATCCTGATCGACGACGCCAGCTTCTTCCTGGCGTGCCCGTACGCCGACTACCGCAGGAGCGATTGGCCCACCTTCCTGGAGGTGGCCGACCGGCTGCGAGCACGGCATCCGCGCTACGTCACCACGCTCCTCGACGTCATCATCGCCACCCCGCCCGCCGGGCGAGCCGTGGTCGAGCGCTTCTGGCAGGCGAAACGTGACGCCGACATGGAGCGCGCCAGGGAGCGGACGCGGCAGGCCGAGGAGGCTCTCCGCGCGCGCTTCCACCCGCACGGCGAGGCCTGAGGTGTCGCGCGAGTGGAGGCCGCCAGGCGGCCGGCGGCATCGCCCTGTGCGCCCGGGCCCCGGCGGGGGGCAGGTGTAGACTCCGCACCTACCGCGCCGAGGTGGTGGAATAGGTAGACACGCTAGCTTGAGGGGCTAGTGAGCGCAAGCTTGTAGGGGTTCGAGTCCCCTCCTCGGCACCAGGGCCCACCGCGCGCTGCAGCAGCGAACGTGAGGAGAACGTGCGATGGGTGACTGGCGGTACCCGGGAGCGGGCGGCACACAGGACGTCTTCTTCGACCGCTCGGCCGCGCTCTCCCTTCCCACGATCGTCGCCGGGGAGGGCATCCACCTCACCGACGACCGGGGAAGACGGCTTCTCGACGTCTGTTCGGGACCCTTCCTGGCCGCGCTGGGTCAGGGCAACGAGCGGGTGCTCCAGGCGATGCTGGAGCAGGGCCGGAAGCTCACCTACACCTACTCGCGAACCACCCGGCACCTCGCCAACGCGGCCCTCACCGAGCGGCTCACGTCGCTGGCCGGCCCCGGGTTCGAGCGCGCCCTCCTCACCTCCGGAGGCTCTGAGGCGGTCGAGATGGCCCTCAAGTTCCTCCGTGCCCACGCGGTCGCCACCGGGCAGCCCCGGCGCCACCGGGTGATCTCGTTGATGCCCGGCTACCACGGCGCCACCTTCCAGACCCTCGGCCTCAACGGCGACGTCGACGTGCCGGCGCTCTGGGGCCCGATGGCGGTCTGCTCGGACAAGATCCCGGCCCCCCTCACCTTCCGCGCAGCCAGCCCGGAGCGGGCGGCGGCGGACAGCCTGGCCGCGCTCGAGGAGACCATCGAGCGGATCGGGCCGGACCAGGTCCTCGCCTTCGTGATGGAGCCGATCGGGGGCCAGGCCTCCGGGATCAACGTGCCGCACCCGTCGTTCGTGCGCGGAGCCCGCTCCATCTGCGATCGCCACGGGATCCGCCTCGTCTTCGACGAGATCGTCTGCGCCTTCCGGACCGGACGGTTCCTCGCCGCCCACCACGTCCCCGAGGCTCTGCCGGATGTCGTCGTGCTGGCCAAGGGATTGGCCGCCGGGTACGCGCCACTCGGCGCCGCGCTCATGCCGGCGCGGCTGGTCGAGGAGGTCGCAGCGACCACCGGCTTCGGGGTCTCCCACTCCTATGACGCCAATCCGATCGCCTGTGCCGCCGGGGCCGCGGTCCTCGACGAGGTCGTCGAGCGCGACCTGATCGCCCACGCAGCGGAGATGGGCGCGCGCCTGCGCGCCGGCCTGGAGACGATCGCGAGCGGCTCGCCGCTCATCGGCGACGTCCGGGGCCGCGGACTGGTGCTCGCCGTCGAGCTCGTCGCCGACAGGGACACCCTGGCGCGGTTTCCGGCCGATGTCGACCCGGGGGTGGTCGTTGTGCGTCACGGCATCGAGCAGGGGCTGCTGCTCTACTCGCGGCGGCAGAACGGCGGGCGCTTCGGGGACTGGCTGCTGATCGCCCCGCCGCTCGTCATCGACCAGGACGGGTGCGACGACCTGCTGACCAGGCTCGAGGCCGCCCTCGCCACCGCGGCGGGGGAGCTCCTGCCGCGGCGTACGGCTTCCGGCTGACCGGTACCCTCCCGAACCCCCCTCTGGAACGGGCTCGCGCGCTGGCGCCCCCGGGCTGCGCGTCCCGGGAGGCCGGAGTCCCGCAGGTGGCATAGTTCAGCCCGTGACCACCGAGCCGCGGCCCCTTCCCGACGATCCGCTCGCCGCGCTCGCCCGCGACCTCCTGACCGAGCTGGGCGAGGACCCCGGCCGGGAGGCGCTGCTGCGCACCCCGGCCCGGGTGGCTGACAGCCTCCGCTTCCTCACCCAGGGGTACGGCGTCGACGTCAAGGAGGTCATCCGCGACGCGGTTTACGCCGAGCCCTACGAGGAGATGGTCCTGGTCCGCGACGTCGAGGTCTACAGCCTCTGCGAGCACCACCTGCTGCCCTTCTACGGCCGGGCCCACATCGCCTACATGCCGCGGGGACGGATCGTCGGGCTGAGCAAGCTGCCCCGGGTGGTCGACGTCTTCGCCCGCCGGCTCCAGGTCCAGGAGCGGCTGACCACCCAGATCGCCGAGGCCCTCGACGAGGCGCTCAGCCCGTACGGCGTCGCGGTGGTGATCGAGGCCTTCCACCTCTGCATGATGATGAGAGGCGTCCAGAAGCAGAACAGCCAGACCGTGACCTCCGCCCTCACCGGCGTCTTCCGGAACGACCCGAAGACCCGTGCCGAGTTCCTCGAGCTGATCGGCCGCCGGCGCTGATCCGGGCGGCCGCGGCCGTGGTCAGGCCTGGGGCACGGAGACCAGGAAGTCCTGGGTGACCCAGCCCTGGCCTTTGATGTGCCACCAGATCGTTCCGGCCGGCTGCTGGCTGGAGGTATCGGTCTCGGCCGTGTAGGTCGGCCCCTGGTCGATGACGTACTGGGGGTCCCCCGAGTACCCGGCGGTCGGGCTCTGCTGGGCGAAGGTGAGGCAGGCCACGATGCTGGACGAATGGCCGGGGCTCGAGTAGACGTTGGCGCAGCCCGTGCCCGGGCCGAAGATGTAGTTGGATGCGCCGACGGACGGGTTGTATCCCGTGTTCTGGACGCAGACGGTGTCCAGCACGTGCCAGCCGGCGCTGTCCTGCCAGAGGTAGGTGGAGGCCGCGCAGCCGTGACCGACGCCGTAGGTGACGTCGGCGGCCGCGGTGCCGCTGTTCACGGTGTAGCTCGGCGGCTGGCCGGTGGCGGCGATGGTCGCGGCGAACTCCTCCTGGGCCGCCGTCTGCGCTGCGGCCGTGGGTGTCGCGAACGCCTGGGGACTGCTGGCCTGGGTGATCGCGCCGAGCTGGATTACGCCCTTGCAGGGGGCCATCGCTGACGAGCCGCCGACCAGCCCGACGACGCTGCCTCCTCCGGGGACGGACAGGCTGACCTCGCCGACCGACGGCGCCGCCCCCGAGCACTGGCCGGGCTGGACGTCGCCGGTGTGCCAGCTGATGGTGACGGTGGCCTCGCCGGGCTGCGGCCACCAGGCGTCGAGCGCCACCCGGTCAGGCACCAGCCAGGCGCTGCCGGTGGGCGCCGTGCTCTCCAGGCTGGTGGTCAGCGGGTTGCCGCTGCTGTCCTCGAGCTCGGCCTGCAGGGACCCGGTCAGCATGCAGGCCGTCGCGGAGTGGTTGGCGAGGAGAGCGGTGAGGCCCTGCTGGCCCCCCGAGGCGGAGTTTTCCGCCCCCAGCACCACGTTGAGGTCGGCGCCGGTGCAGGCCGTGGTGGCGGGGGTGGGCGTGGGCGTGGGGGCCGGGGTGGGGGTGGCGGCGGAGGTGGGCGTGGCGGTGGGGGAGGAGGTCGCCGGCGGAGCGCTGCCGCTCGGCGAGCTGGCCGTGGTCGTGCCCCCGCAGGCGCTGAGCACTGCAGCGGGGAGCACCAGGAGGCTGAGGGCGGCGCTGGTGAATCCGGTCGGACGCAAGCAAGCTGGCATGCCGGCCATCCTGCTCTGGATGTCAGGCGTTAGTCAACGGCGTGACCCGACCTCCGGTCTCGGACCGCTCCGCGCCGGGCCGCCCCTAAGATCACCTCGATGGCGAACTCGACCCCAGCTCGCACGCCGACCGGAGCTCGGCACGCCGGCGGCCCGTCGCCGGCCCTCAGCACCATCGATGACGGCGAGCTGGCCGGCCTGCTGGGGGAGCTCGGACAGCCCCTCTGGCGTGCCCGGCAGCTCCGCGAAGCGACCTGGCACCCCTTCGTCACCGGCTTCGGCGACGTCCACCAGCTTCCCGCCTCCCTCTGCGACGAGCTCGACCGCCGGCTCCGCTTCAGCACCGCCGCGGTGGCCTCTGAGCGACCGGCCGACGCGGGGATGACCCTCAAGCTGCTCTGTGCCCTGGACGACGCCCAGACCGTCGAGACGGTGGCCATGGAGAGCCCGCCCCGGGGCGGCAGCGGACGCCGGGCGACCGTCTGCGTCAGCACCCAGGTCGGTTGCGCGATCGGCTGCCCCTTCTGCGCCACAGGGAGAATGGGCCTGCGGCGCAGCTGCACGCCCGCCGAGGTGGTGGACCAGGTGCGGCTCGCCGGCCAGGCGATGTACCGCCGCGGGCTGGGGCCGGTCACCCATGTCGTCTACATGGGCATGGGCGAGCCCCTGGCCGCCTACGAGACCACGGTGGCCTCGGTACGAGCCCTGGTGGGAGGCGGCCGGATCAGCCCCCGGCGGATCACGGTCTCGACCAGCGGGGTGGTGCCGGGGATCCGGCGGCTGGCCGCCGAGGAGCTCCCGGTGACCCTGGCCGTCTCCCTGCACGCCGCCACCGACGAGCTGCGGGACCGGTTGGTGCCGCTCAACCGTGCCCATCCGCTGGACGGGCTGCTCGCCGCCGCCGGCGCCTACGCGCGGACCAGCGGGCGCCGGCTCAGCCTGGAGTGGTGCCTGATCGGAGGAGTGAACGACGGGCTGGACCAGGCGGCCGGGCTGGTCGGGATCGCCCGCCGGCTCCGGGCCCACGTCAACGTCATCCCGATGAACCGGATCGAGGGCAGCTCCTGGGGGCCGCCGCCGGCGGACGCGGGCCGCGCCTTCCTCCGCCACCTCACCGAGGCGGGGGTCACCGTGACCGTGCGGGACACCCGCGGTGGCGAGGCGGAGGCCGCCTGCGGCCAGCTCCGCGCCGCCCTCGAGCCGCGCCGGCAGCTGCGCCCCGACGGGACCCTCAGCCCGCCGCGCTCCCCAGGGCACGAGGGTTCGGCGCGCGGCCGCCCGGACGGGCGACGGGCCACGCTGGGAAGCTGGCGGTCGTGATGACTGCCGTCGACGCGGCGGAGCCGGCTCCGACCCGAACCCCCGCCGGGCTGCCGCGCCCGGCCTCGGCGCCGCCCCCTACGGGGTCTGCTTGCTGGCGGTGCGGATGCAGCGGGTGCAGAGGGTCGTCTTGACCCAGCGGTTGCCCTCGAGCACCCGCGTCGACTGCAGGTTGGGCATGAAGCGCCGGCGGGTGCGAACCTTCGAATGGCTCACGTTGTTGCCGGCCATCGGGCCCTTGCCGCAGCGGTCGCACTTCTGGGACATGATGGTGAGGTGGAATCCCTGATCGGCCGGAGCGGCACCTGGAGCGGCCCCGGCGGCATACTTAGCAATCCGTGCGCCGGGCAGGACGGCAAGCCCGGCGGCGCCTTTCGGCGAGGATAGCACAGCGATGGTGCCGCATCTGATGGGGGCGATGTGACCAGCAGGCAGCGGACGGCGGGGCCTCTGAGCCACACCGCGGGGCTGGGCCGGATCGAGGTGTCGCCGCGGGTGGTGGCCTCGATCGTCGGCCACGTCGCCAACGAGTGCTACGGGGTCGTCGGCATGGCGGCCCAGGGCCTGCGCGACGGGATCGCCGAGCGGCTCAATCGGGAGACCGTCCACCGCGGGGTGGAGGTCGAGGTCCGCGAGGGCGGCCTGGTCATCGAGCTGTACATCATCGCCCAGTACGGGACCCGCATCAGCGAGGTCGCCCACAACCTCATGAGCGCGGTCAAGTACGAGGTCGAGAAGACCCTGGGGGTGGACGTCATCGCGGTCAACGTGAACGTGCAGGGCATACACCTGGAAGAGGGCGATGACCGGCGCTGAGGGCGCGGTGGCCGGGAGCACGCGCGACCCGCTGCGGGAGATCGATGGCGATGCCCTGCTCGGAGGGCTGCGCGCCTCGCTGGCATGGCTGCAGGCCAACCAGGAGCAGGTGAACGAGCTCAACGTGTTCCCGGTGCCGGACGGCGACACCGGCTCCAACATGTACCTCACCCTGCGCTCGGCGGTCGAGGACGCCCAGGCGGCGCCGGTGCCGTCGTCGGCGGGCTCGGTCATGCGCGCCGCCGCCCACGGCTCCCTGATGGGGGCACGGGGCAACAGCGGGGTCATCCTCTCCCAGATCTTCCGGGGTTTCGCCCAGGGGGTCGGGGATCGCGAGCGGCTCGACGCCGCGGCGGTCGCGGCGTGCCTCAGCGAGGGCGCGCGGGTTGCCTACAAGGCGGTGATGAGGCCCACCGAGGGGACCATCCTCACCGTGGTCCGGGAGGCCGCCGAGGCCGCCCAGCGCGCCGCGGCCGGCTCCTTCGACATCCGGGTGATCCTCGATGAGACGGTGCGCGAGGCGCACAGCGCCGTGGAGCGGACGATCGACCAGCTAGCGGTCCTCCGCGAGGCCGGGGTCGTCGACGCCGGCGGCTTCGGGCTGGCGGTGATCTTCGAGGGTCTGACCCGCGCCGTCGGTGAGGCCGACGGGTCGGCCCACCGTCCCCGGCTGGTGCACGAGCGGCGCAGCGGCGAGCCCCGGGTGCGCCGTCCCGAGGAGCCGGTGGTGACACCTCTGGATGACGGGGTGAGCTCGCCGGCCGGGAGGCCGCCCGAAGCGACACGCGCCGCAACCGGGCGCCGTCGCGGGGCTGCCGCGGTCGCGCGGCGCACGGAGGGCTGGGGCTACTGCACCGAGTTCATCATCAGCGGCCCCGGACTGGACGTCGACGCCATCCGGGAGGAGCTGGGCGGGCTCGGGGAGTCCAGCCTGGTGGTCGGTGACGGCGACCTGGTCCGGGTTCACATCCACACCTCCGACCCCGCCGCCCTGATCGGTGTCGCTGCCCAGCGCGGCGGCCTCTCGAACCTCAAGGTCGAGGACATGACCGCGCAGCACCACGAGATCCTCGAGCGCGCCGACCGGACCGAGACCCTGGAGCCCGCGCCGCCCTCCCCGGCCGCCGTCGGGGCGGCTCCAGCCGGCGCCACGGGCGGCAGGCGCTTCGCGGTGGTGGCCGTGGCGCCCGGCGACGGGTTGCGCGAGATCTTCCGGAGCCTCGGCGCCGACGCCGTGGTCGAGGGTGGTCAGACCATGAACCCGTCGACCCAGGACCTCCTGGCGGCGGTGCGGGGGACGGGGGCGGCCTCGGTGGTCATCCTCCCCAACAACGCCAACGTGGTGATGACCGCCGAGCAGGTCCAGCAGCTCGCCGAGGGCATCGACGTGCGGGTGGCCCCGTCCCGCAATGTGCCCCAGGGGATCAGCGCCATGCTGGCCATCGACCCGGCCGGCGACGGCGCGCTGAACGCCCGGCGGATGACCGATGCCCTCCCGCGGGTCTCCGCGGTCGAGATCACGCGGGCGGTGCGCGATAGCGGGGTGAACGGGCTGCGGATCCGCTCAGGCCAGGTGATCGCCCTGGTCGACGGCGACATCGTCCAGGCCGGCGACGACGAGGCCGAGGTCATCGAGGCGGTGCTGCGCAACCGCGAGCCCCCGCCCGAGCTGGTCACCGTCTACTGGGGTTCCCAGGTCGACGAGGCCACCGCCCAGGCCGTGGTCGATCGCCTGCGCGGCGCCTTCCCCGACACCGAGTTCGAGCTGCACCGGGGCGGCCAGGACCACTACCCGTACATCCTCTCCCTGGAGTAGCGCGTCACTCGCCGTGCGCGAGGGAAAGAGTCCGGCGCCTGCGCGGCTCAAGGGATCAGGTGGGTCGGAGTACCAGGGAAACTGACCACGAGGGTGAAGGTGTCGTTGGAGGAACTGCCTGCCGCGCCTGTGACCGCGTACTGGAGGCCCCAGTACTCCCCGCAGATGGGGTCTGGCTGGCCGGCGCCCGGCTCGTTGCCGGGGACGGTGCAGTTGTTGCTGTTCCCCTGGTAGCCACTGGGGATGGTGACCTGGAACTCGATCCACTCACCGTTGTAGCAGTCATCGGTGTCCTGGCCGCCGTTAAGGCCGTACGAGCCGGTCCAGGCCCCCACCCCGCCGGGCAGGGAGTTGCACCAAAGGGTTTCAACCGTCCCACCGGAGCCGGTCGTGCCGTCAGCGGTGGTGATGGGTCGCTGGTCCGAAGGGTCTCCGTCGTTGGGCGGAATCGTGTACGGGCAGCTGGCGCTCGAGTTGGTGGGCAGGCTAGGTCCCCAGTTGCAGATCGTCACCGGTGCCTGGCCGGCCTGAGTTCCAACCACCTGATCATTGTCGGGGTCGATGACGCTCAGATCGTTCGCTGTGAAGCCGTTGAAGAGATCACCCACGTCGTAGACGTAGAAGTCCACGGTCAGCCCCTGGTACTTCGAGGATATGTCCACCACAGGGATGTTGAAGGCTGCCGATGTCTCACCAGAGCTCAGTGTGATCGGGGTGTAGATGGCGAGGTCGTCGATACCTCCGAGCGAGCAGCTGTTGCACACCGTCCCGCCACTAAGCACCTTCAGAGCGTAGCCCTTGTGCGCGCCCTCGGTGCCCGTTGCGTTACCCGACGGGATGTTCCCGTTCGCATCTAGGGTGTCGACCCGGAGGCGGTAGGTGACTCCAGGTGTCAGCTGACCGGACGATAGGTAGATGCCGCCGGACTGAACCACGCCGGTGGCTTGTGCCTGGGTTGAGCTGAACAGGTTGACCCAGCTGTGGTAGACGGCCGCGAACTGCCCCGGGGTGAGGCTTGCGCCCGTGCGCGCATCAGTGGCTGAGTTGCACGTGGAGGCGGCATTCAGGTTGGTTGGACTAACCGTGGGGCAACTGGTTGCGTTGATCGGGTCCACCCTGACCTGAGCGACTGGCTGGTCGGACAGATGGTTGTAGACGTCGGTGACCGTGAAGAGCGTGTACTCCATGACGGAATAGTCGGCCTGGTCGTTGCTGTCGTCCTCGTGATAGCAGGTGTTGCCTGCCGAGGTGCAGGGGTCAGGGGCGAAGGCCGGGTTGTAGACGTCAAGCGTCGGGGTGGCGGTTCCGGCGGGGACGGTGATCTGGTAGTTGTAGCCGCCGCGAGAGGGGAGCGTGCTGAAGCCGCTGATGGCGCCGTAGTCCGTCCCGTTCTGCGCGCTCAGCGCGTGCACGTCGGTTCCGGCAAGCACCGTCTCGTTGGGATCCGAGGGGTTCGGCGTGTAGGCATCGCCCTCGCCGCGGTTGGTGTTCCACCCCTCCGTCCTCAGGAAGTAGTACCCGGAGCCTGACGTCAACCCTGCGACGTCCGTCCCCAGCTGCCCGCCGGGCTGCCCCAGGCTGAGTTGGGGCAGGTAGAAGGCGGTCTCGGTTGAGGTTACCTCGTGGTCGCCGAAGCCGAGGACGCGCATGAAGGTGGATGGCACCCAGGCCTCCACGCTAACGGTGAGATCGTTCGGACTGCAGGCAGTGCCTACGCAGCCTGCCGGGTACTGGCTGACGGTCACCGTGACTGGGTGGCCATCGACCGTGGCGCCGTTGGCGAATCCGTCCCGAGAGGTCGCGGCCCGGGCGGCGTCGGTGGCGTCGGCAGGGGCGGTGCAGATGGAGTTGGCCGTCAAGCACGCCGGCATGTAAGTGACACCTTCGAGTGCCCCAGCCGCGGCAGCGCGCTCCGCCGCCGCGCCGGTCAGATAGGACATGCCTGCGTCGACCGCCAGACCGGCGATGGCGAAGAGGACAACAGCCGACAGGGCGAAGATGACCATTGCCTGGCCACTCCGGCTCACGCGGCGCGGGCGTCGGGGAGAGCGCGGATAAAGCGTCATCACAAGGATCCTGAGGTGCTGGGGGCGAGACACGCGGTCATGTACTGAGAGGTCTGGAAGTTGAAGAAGTTCATCGGAGCCGAGGCCTGGAAGGTGAACACGAGACGCACGCCAATCGGTGACTCGCTGGGCTCGGTCTGGTCCCGGAGGGCGAGGGTGTAGAGGGTGTCCCCGCCGGGCTCCTGCCGGGTCCACGTGCCGGTGGACGACTTGTACTTGTAGACGTCGACCGGGTCGCCAGTTTGGAGCGATCCGTTGAGGTTGGCGGAGTTGGAATAGGTGCAGAGGTCGGTGGTGGCTGTGCACGACTGACCCGACCAGGCACATGGCTCGTAGATGTCGATCTCGTTGAGCGCGGAGAGGTTGGTCAGACCGCCGGCGGTCGTCAGCACGCTCTGGACCACCTCGTTGTCGACGGTGCAGGGGTCGTTAGGGCTGCCGGTGCCCCCGTTGGCCGCGGTCTGGCAGCTGGCCAGCGGGTTTGTGCTCAGGTATCCGCCGTTGCCATCCTCGGCGGCGAGTCGGGCGCCGGCCCTGATCGCTTGACCGGCAACCTGCGCATCGCCGAGGAACGTGGCTGCGGTGGACGTCCCGACGAAGAGGAGGATCATGATGGGCAGGATCAGCGTCAGCTCGACGAGCGCCTGGCCACGGCAACGACGGTGACGAAGAGATCGGCGGGGAGAGGTCACGTCTGGGGCTCCAGCCTGAAGGTGGTCGTGGACGTCAGGACCAGGTCACCAGCGGGCGCACCGAAGAAGTTGAAGTGGTAGCGGATGACTAGCTGCACATACGAGGTTCCCTCTCCCTGTGCGCTCTCCCCCGGCCCGTTGTTGGTGATGACCCTCGACTCCGGGGTCCAGGGTGGGCACTGCGAAGGATCGGTCGTTGACGAGCATGTGCCGTCAAGGGCGGTCACCGTGACGGTGCCGGCGTTATCGGTGAAGCCATAGCGGTCCACGCAGTCCGTGCTTCCTGCGAATGACCCTCCGGCCCCGGCGCACCCCGTCTGGATGACTGGCGTGCCATTGCTGACTTGAAACCCGCCGGACGAGCTGTCCGCCAGCTCCTCGACATCGATCTCGGTGACGGTGACGAGCGTCGTGGTGCCCAGGCCGGCGTTCGCCATGCGCTGGATGCCAAGGATGTCGGTGTTTTGCGCGTTGCCGGAGGCGGCGATGCTGTCGCTCCCGATCAGTGCGGCGTGCGCGACGGCGTTCATCGAATAGAGGAGGAAGCCGCCGTTGAGAATGGCCCAAAGGGCGGCGAAGAAGACCGGCATGACCAGGGCGAACTCGACCATGCCCTGAGCCGACTCACCCGGGCGCCTGCACCGTCGACGGGGTCGGGCCGTCCACCGCACTCTTGTCTGTCCTCACTCCGGGCAACACGAGGCGCGCACTGGTGGCGCGAATCGAGATTGTACCGAATGACGCGGTTGCTGTTTCAGACGTCGCTGATCTGTTACGAAAATGTGGAGAAGGCCTGGACGTCGCCCGCCTGCCCCGCCGACCCCCCCGGGCGGGCGGTGGGAGCCCCCCCCGGGCCCACCTGGTGAATACAGTGTGCAGGATGCCCGACGTGGCGGACGCCCGTGGCCGGCGGATGGGCCGGATCGTGAAGCTTCCCAGCGCCTGCTGGCCGGAGACACCGGTCGCGGAGCTGGCGGGCGTCGGCCCGGCCCAGGCACAGCGCCTGACCCGCCTGGGCATCGTGACCGTCGCCGACCTGCTCCTCCACCTGCCCCGCCGCTACGAGGACACCCGGCAGCTGGTGCCGCTCCGGGAGCTGCGGCCGGGGATGGTCCAGACCGCCCGGGTCCGGGTCCGCGACGTCCGTGCCCACCGCAGCCCGCAGCGGCGCATGCCGCTCGTCGAGGCCACCCTGGAGGACGCGGGCGGCAGCGCCGGCGCCATCTGGTTCAACCAGCCCTACATCGCCAACCAGCTCGCCCCCGGGATGGAGATCCTGGTGAGCGGCAAGGTGGTGAGCGGGCTCCACGGGCTGAGCTTCCAGAGCCCCCGGTTCGAGCGGGTCAGCACCGACCCCCGCCACGTCGGCCGGCTGGCGGCGGTCTACCCGGAGACCGAGAGGGTCACCTCGAAGTACCTCCGGGCCCTGATCGGCCGCCTCCTCCCGGTCGCCGAGCGCATGCCGGACCGGCTGCCCCCGGAGGTGCGCGAGGCGGAGGGGCTGATGCCCATGAGCGAGGCGCTCCGCCAGGCGCACCTCCCCGACGACGAGACCGCCGCCGCGGCCGCGCGGGAGCGGCTGGGCTTCGAGGAGCTGTTCCTGATCCAGCTGGCCGCGGACCGGGCCCGGCGGCGGCGCCTCGGCTCGGCCGGGGTGGTCGTCGCCTATGACGTGGAGGTGGCCCGTGCCTTCTCCGCGAGCCTTCCCTTCCGGCTCACCGACGGCCAGCGGATCTCCGCCCACCAGGTCCTCGCCGACCTGGCGGCGCCCGGGCCCATGAACCGGCTGCTCCAGGGCGACGTGGGCAGCGGCAAGACGGCGGTGGCGGCGATGGCGGCGCTGATGACCTGCCGTGCCGGCTTCCAGTGCGTGGTCATGGCCCCGACCGAGATCCTCGCCCGGCAGCACCACGCGACCCTGGAGGCGCTGCTCGCACCCCACGGTCTGGCCCCGCGCGTGCTCATCGGGAGCACCGGGAGCCGGGCCCGGCGGGAGATCCTCGAGGGCCTGGCAGCGGGGCACGATCCCCTGGTGGTGGGTACCCATGCCCTCATCGAGGACGATGTGGTGCTCAACGACCTCGGCCTGGTGGTGGTCGACGAGCAGCACCGATTCGGGGTCGCCCAGCGCCAGCGGCTGCGCCTCAAGGCACGCGCCATGCCCAACTTCCTGGCCATGACCGCGACCCCGATCCCGCGCTCTCTGGCCCTCACCGTCTACGGCGACGTCGACGTCAGCGAGCTGCGCGAGATGCCCCCGGGACGGCTGCCGGTGGACACCCGCGTGGTGCCGCCCCACCAGCGCGAGGAGGCCTACGAGTTCGTTCGGGGCCAGGTGGCGCAGGGTCGGCAGGTCTTCGTGATCTGCCCCCTGATCGAGGAATCGGACAGATTGGGCGTGAAGTCGGTGACCACCGAGCACCGGAAGCTGGAGCAGGAGGTGTTCCCCGACCTGCGGGTCGAGCTTCTCCACGGCCGCATGCCGGCGCGGGAGAAGGCGGAGCGGATGGCGCGCTTTGCGGCCGGCGGCGCTGACCTGCTGGTGGCCACGTCGGTGGTCGAGGTGGGCGTGGACGTCCCCAACGCGACGGTGATGATCGTGGAGGGGGCCGAGCGCTTCGGCCTGGCCCAGCTCCACCAGCTCCGGGGGAGGGTGGGTCGCGACCGGCACCGCGCTTTCTGCCTGCTCTTCGAGGATGGCATCGACGAGGAGGGGTCACAGCGGCTCCAGGCGGTGGCCACGACCCAGAGCGGCTTCGACCTCGCCGAGCTGGACCTCCGGCTGCGCGGTCCCGGGGACGTGGCCGGCCTCCGCCAGCACGGCCTCCCCGAGATGCGCGCCGCCGACCTCCTCGACTTCGCCCTCGCCCAGCGCGCGCGCGCCGCCGCGGGCGCCTGGCTGGAGCGCGACCCCGAGCTCACCGCGTACGCACCCCTGCAGGTGGCGATGCACGCGTACACCAGCGTCTTCGACCTGGACTGAGCGCCGGTGGCCGCCAGCAGGATCACCGGCGGGGAGTGGCGGGGCCGCCAGCTCACCACGCCGCCGGGTCTGGAGGTGCGGCCGACCCGCGGGATGGTCCGCCAGGCCCTCTTCAACATCCTGGGGACACGGGTCGCAGGGGCACGGGTGGTCGACCTCTACGCGGGAGCCGGGTCGCTGGGCTTCGAGGCGCTCAGCCGGGGAGCGGTCCACGCCACCTTCGTCGATCGGCGCCCCCAGAGCCTCGGCTTGATCGCCGCCACCGCCCGGCGGTTCGGCTGCGAGGACCGGGTCCGGCTGGTGGCCGCGGATGCGGTCGCCTGGCTGCGGCGGGGCCCGGCCGAGGCCGGCGGCGCCGACATCTGCTTCGTCGACGCGCCCTATCGCGACGAGCGGCTGACCACCGCACTGGAGCTGCTCGGCGGCCTCGCACCGGCCCTGGTCGTGTGCGAACATCACCGCGCCCGGGCGCTGCCCGCCGAGCTGGGACGTCTCACCGCGGTGCGCACCGCCCACTACGGGCTGACCGACCTCACCCTCTACCAGCGTCGCGAGCATCAGGAGCCGTCCCCATGAAGGAGCGCGTGAGCCAGCCGCGCGTGGCCCTCTATCCGGGGAGCTTCGACCCCATCACCCTGGGCCACCTCGACATCCTGGAGCGGGCGATGGCGATCTTCGACCGGGTGGTGGTGTCGGTCCTCCGCAACCCGGACAAGCAGCCGCTGTTCAGCGTCGAGGAGCGTCTCGAGCTCATCCGCGAGGCGACCCGCCCGCTCGACGGCGAGGTCGAGGTGGATGCCTTCGACGGCCTCACCGTGGAGCACGCCGCACGGGTGGGAGCGATCGCCATCGTGCGCGGTCTGCGCGCGGTGAGCGATTTCGAGACCGAGTTCCAGATGGCGCTGATGAACCGGCGCCTCGACCCCGACATCCACACCGTCTTCCTGATGACCTCGGCGCCCAACGTCTTCATGTCCTCGGCGCTGGTGAAGGAGGTCTGCCGGCTCGGGGGCGACATCAGCGAGTTCGTCCCGCCGGCGATCGCCGAGGCCCTGCGCCGGCGCCTGGGGAAGCCCGGATGAGCGGTGGTCCGCGCTCGCCGCAAGAGGCGGCACCCTCCACGCTCGACCTCCTCGACGCCCTGGACGGGCTGCTGGCGGAGGCGCGCCGCGTTCCCTTCAGCGGCAGCGTCGTGGTCAACGACGAGGAGCTGATGCAGCTGGTCGAGCGGATCCGGCTCTCCCTCCCCGAGGAGGTGGTTCAGGCCCAGCGTCTCCTCGACGAGCGCGAGCGCGTGCTCCGGGACACCGAGCAGCGGGCGCAGGACATCGTGGAGCGTGCCGAGGCGACCGCCCGCGAGCTGGCCGAGCGCGTCCAGCTGCAGGCCCACGAGGCGGGCCAGCGCGCCCGCGCCGAGGCGGCTCAGCAGGCGGAGCAGGCCCAGGCCGATGCCCGGCGGGTGGTGGAGGAGGCGAAGGCCCACGCCGAGCGCCTGGTCTCCGAGCACGCCGTCCTCCGCGCTGCCGAGGACCGGGCCGCGCTGCTGCTCCGCGGGGCGGAGGGCCGGGCTGCCGAGATCACCGCCGCCGCCGAGGGCTATGCCCGGGATGCCGACCGCTACGTCGAGGCGATCATGACCGAGCTGGAGGAGCATCTGGTCGCGGTCACCGCCACCGTGCGCAAGGGACTGAAGACCCTCGCCGCCCCCACCTCCCCGCGCAGGAAGCGGCGCGGCGAGCCGGCCTCGTAGACGCCCCGACCGGGCGGAGCGCGCCCCCCTTCGCCTCCGGTCCTGCGGAAGCAGCGGGTATACTCGCGGCTCAGGTCCAGCGCGGCCTTGCGCTGCGCGCCCTCCCTCCCTCCCGGAGACGTCATGCCCCTCCCCAAGCAACGGATCTCGAAGCGCCGCCGTGACTTCCGGCGCTCGCATCACGCCCTCACCCTCCCCACCCTCAACCCCTGCCCGCAGTGCAAGCAGCCGCGGCTGCCCCACCGGGTCTGCCCCAACTGCGGCCACTACGACAAGCGCGAGGTGATCGAGACCGAGTGAGCGAGCCGGCGCTCCGGGTCGCCCTCTGCTTTCCGGGTCAGGGCAGCCAGGCGGCGGCGATGGCCGCCGGCCTCGAGGCGACGGAGCTGGGGGCACGGCTGCTCGCGGTCGCCGCCTCCGCCGGCGTCGACCTCGGTCCCGCCTTCGGCGGCGACGAGGAGCTGATCCGCCCCACCGAGATCGCCCAGCCGGCCCTGGTCTTCACCGAGGTGGTGCTGGCCGCCGCCCTTCCCGGCGACCTCGACGTGGTCGCCGTTGCCGGCCACTCGGTGGGGGAGCTGGCCGCCCTCGCCGCCGCGGGCGCGCTCGACCCCGAGGCGGCGCTGCGCCTGGCGGTCGAGCGGGGCCGGCTGATGGCCGCGATGCGCGAGGGGACGATGGCGGCGGTCCTGGGGCTCGACGCCGAGGCCGTGGCCCGGCTCTGCGCCGGATCGGGGGGCACCGTGGTCGTGGCCAACCTCAACGCCCCCGGGCAGGTGGTGGTGAGCGGAAGCGTCGAGGCGGTCGCTGGGCTGTCTGCCATGGCCCGGGAGGCCGGTGCCCGGCGGGTCATCCCGCTCCGGGTCAGCGGCGCCTTCCACTCGCCGCTGATGGCGGATGCCGCCGCCGCCTTCGTGCGGGTGCTCGACGGCGTCGACATGAGGGCGCCGGCGGTGCCGGTGATCGCCAATGTCGACGCGTCCCCCGTGACCGGCGCCGCGGGGCTGCGCGAGCGGCTCGGACGCCAGATGGTATCGGCGGTGCGCTGGTCCGACTCGGTGGAGCGGCTGGTGGAGCTCGGCGCCGACGTGCTGGTCGAGGTCGGTCCGGGGGAGGTCCTCACCGGGCTGGCCCGCCGGATAGCTCCGCAGGTGCGCGCCGTCGGCGTGAGCAGCCTGGCGGCCGCCGCCGCGCTGGCGGAGCGGCTGGGTGCGGACGGCCGGGGGTGAGCGGACCCCGGCGCCCTCTGTCGAGTACCCTACGATCCGTGCCCGAGATGACACCCGATCCCGCTCGCCGTCACCTGGCGGCCGGCGGTGTCTGAGACGGCGCTCGCCGGCCAGGTGGCCCTGGTCACCGGCGGGTCCAAGGGGATCGGCAGGGCCACCGTCCTCGCCCTGGCCCAGGCCGGCGCGGACGTCGCCCTCAGCTACTCCGCTCAGGCCGACGCGCGGGCCGGGCACCCCGGGATCGCCGAGGAGACTGCCGCCGAGGCCCGCGCCCTCGGGGTGCGCGCCGTCACCCTCGAGGCCGACATCTCCGATCCCGCCGCGGCGGCGGGCATGGTGGAGTCCACCGTCGAGCAGCTGGGGCGGCTGGACATCGTGGTCAACAACGCGGGCATCGCCCGCGACAACCTGGCCATCCGGATGACCAACGCCGAGTGGGACCTGGTGATCGCCATCGACCTCTCGGCCGCCTTCCACGTCTGCCGGGCGGCGCTCAAGCCGATGATCCGCCAGCACTCCGGCCGTCTGATCAACGTGAGCAGCATCGCCGGGGTCATCGGCAACCCGGGCCAGGCCAACTACTCGGCCGCCAAGGCCGGGCTCATCGGACTGACCAAGAGCCTGTGTCGCGAGGTGGGCTCGCGGGGGATCACCGTCAACGCCGTGGCCCCCGGCTTCATCGACACCGACATGACGGCGGCGCTCGGCGAGAAGGCCCTCACCTCCGCGCTCGCCGCCATCCCCCTCGGCCGGGTCGGAAAGGCCGAGGACGTGGCTGCCGCGATCCGGTTCCTCGCCCTCCCCGAGGCCGGCTACATCAGTGGCTGCGTCCTCCAGATCGATGGCGGCATGGGGGCATGACCGTGAGGGGTGGCCGACCCCCCGGCTGAATCAGAGGAGATGGTGGCCGACACTCCAGCCGAGCACGCCGGGACGGCCGGGTCGCCCAGATCGCGCCCACGGCGCCGCTCCAGCCCCCCGGTCACGACCGCGGAGCCGACCGGCGCGGCTCCGGAGACCTCCGTCCCGACCGCCTTCGTCGATGGGGCGTCAGGACCCTACGCCTTCCACCCTCCCGACCCCACGAGGGGGGGTGCGGAGAGGGCGGAGGACCCGAACTCGAGGGGTGGGGACCCAAAGTCACCGTTCCGTGCGAAGGGACGCCCGCCACGCGGTATTGTTTCCCCCCAGCCCGAAGCGGCCCACGCTGATGAGACAGAAGGACTGACGACTGATGCCAGACGTGACGTTCGACCGGTTCAAGACGATCGTCGCCGAGCAACTCGGCGTGGAGCCGGACCAGGTGACGCCGGAGGCGTCCTTCGTCGAGGATCTCAACGCAGACTCGCTCGACCTCGTGGAGCTGATCATGGCCTTCGAGGAGGAGTACCAGATGGAGATCAGCGACGAGGACGCGGAGAGGATCGGGACGGTGGGGCAGGCCTGGGACTACATCCAGGAGAAGAGCGGGGCGGCGGGCTAGAGGCACCCGTCACCAGGCCTCCGGCGGGGCTCGGAAGCGGAGCCGAGGCGGAGCCGGCGGAGACCGCCGGCGCTGGTGGTCCCCGTGCCGGCGCGGGCGACACCGTGCCCACGACCCCTCCCGCGGCGGACGGCGAGGCGGCTCCGTCCCGGCGCCGCAGGTCGCGCTCGCGCAGGCCGGCCGCCCTTCCGACCGCGGCTCCCGCCCCGGACGCTGCGGAGTCCGCCCCCGACGCGCCGGCGGTCGGCCCCCCCACCGCGCCGCCCGGTGAGACCGCCGCCCTCCCCGCTGTCGAGGCGCCCGCGGCCCGCTCCACCGAGACCGAGGCCAAGCCCTCGCGGAGGCGGCGCTCCCGCTCGCGTGGCGCGGGCGGCGCGCCGCCGGTGGTGGCCTCCGGCGCGCCGGAGGCCATCGCCCCGCCGCCGCTCGACGCCCTGCCGGCCATGCCCGACGGCCTCGGGGACGTCACCGAGCCCGCCGAGCCGGCACAGCAGTCCGAGCTGGCCCCGGAGGAGCAGCAGGGCCTCGACGAGCTGTCGGTACGCCTCCAGATCAGCTTCCGGCGCCCCGCGCTGCTGAGGGAGGCGATGACCCACGCCTCCTGGAACAACGAGCGGGGGGAGCCCAGTGGCCCGGGTCACGACAACGAACGTCTCGAGTACCTCGGCGATGCGGTCCTGGAGCTGGTCGTCGGCGAGTACCTCTTCCGGCGGTTTCCCGGGTACGACGAGGGCCAGCTGACCCAGCTCCGGGCATCGCTGGTCAACACCATGTCGCTGGCCAAGCTCGCCGAGCGTCTCCACCTGGGAGAGGCGTTGCTGCTCGGCCGGGGGGCTGCCAAGACGGGGGCGCGCCAGCTCCCCTCGCTGCTGGCCAACTGCTTCGAGGCGATGATCGGGGCGATCTTCCTCGACCAGGGCTACCGGGTGGCCACCCGCGTCTTCCTCCAGAGCATCGGCGACCTCTCCGAATGGAGTGACGAGAATCACAAGGGACGGCTTCAGGAGGCGGCCCAGCTGCGGCTCGGAGCCACCCCCGCCTACCGCGTCACCGCGATCGGGGGGCCCGGACACCGCCGCGAGTACCGCGCCGAGGCGGTGGTGGCGGGGAAGGTGCTCGGCGACGGGCGGGGGAGCACCAAGCAGGCGGCCGAGCAGGCCGCGGCCAGGCTGGCCATGGAGCGGCTGGCGGCGCCTGACGGCCGGCGCCCGGCCCCGACCCGCGTCCGCCGCCCCGCGGCGGTCTCGAAGGAGCCGGCCAGGGTGCGGCGCCGGGTCGCGGAGGTGGCCGCCGACCGGCGCGCCGCCGCGCGTCCGGGGCCGGCGGTGACGGCGGCGGCGGCGTCTTCCGAGCCACCCCGGTCGCGCGGGCTGCTGGGCGCCCTCCGCGCCGCGGCCCAGGTGCTGGTCGGCCACCGGGCCGAGACGGCACCGCCGCCCGCGAGGACGCCCGAGCCGCCCCCGGCCCCGCATCGCACCCACCGCGGCCACCGCGGCGGCCGGGGACGCCGCCGGCCGTCGCCGCCGACCGAGTCCGCGGCCTCCGAGGCGCCGCCGTCCGGGTCGACGCCGCCGGCGTCCCCGCCGCGGTGACGGCTCCCGCCCCGGGGGACGTCGCACCGACATCTTGTGGTGGCAGCTCTCGACGCCCCCAGATGTTGACGTGAGGCCCACCGGGCACGGAGAATCCGCCGGGTGAGGCTGCAGCGTCTCGTCGTCAGCGGGTTCAAGACCTTCGCCCACCGCACGGAGATCCGCTTCGGGGCGGGCATCACCGGGGTGGTGGGGCCCAACGGCAGCGGCAAGAGCAACCTGGTCGACGCGGTGCGGTGGGCGCTCGGGGAGACCAACGCCAGGGAGTTGCGCGGCAGCCGTCTCGACGAGATGATCTTCGCCGGCGGCGCGGAGCGCGACCGGATGGGGGTGGCCGAGGTCGAGCTGATCCTCGACAACGAGGACGGGCTGCTGCCGGTCGAGGACGCCGAGGTGGCGCTCAGCCGGCGGGTGGTGCGCGGCGGCGACGTCGAGTACCGGATCAACGGTGCACGGGCCCGGCTGCGCGACCTCGAGCGCATCCTCGGCGGCACCGGGCTGACCCAGCACGGCTACGCGGTGGTCGCCCAGCATGACATCGAGGCCATCATCGAGGCGACCCCCCGACAGCGCCGCTCCCTGGTGGAGCAGGCGGCCGGCGTTCGCCCCCTTCGGGTCGCCTGTGACGACGCCCTCCGGCGACTGGACCTGGTCGACACCGCGGTACAGCGGCTGGTGGACCGGCTCGGGGAGTCCGAGCCCCGCCTGGCCCAGCTCGCCGGCGAGCGCGAGGCGGCTCTCGAGGTGCGGGGCATGGCCGAGCGGCTGTCCTCGCTCCGGGGCAGCCTCGCCCGTGAGGCATGGCGGGCAGCGCGCGCCGAGGTCCGGCAGGCCCGGAGGAGGCTGGAGACGGCCGATCGGCGGCTGGAGGCGGCAACCGAGGCGGAGGAGGGCTTCGCCACGCGCGTCGATGCGTCCCGGGCCGGCCTGGAGGCGACACGATCGGCCCAGCGCGAGGCGGCCGACCGGCTGGAGGCGGCCCGGATGGCTGCTGAGCGGTGCCGGGGCGAGGCGCACCGCTTCGCCGATCGCGCGCGGACGGCGGCCCTGCACCGGGCCGATGCCCGCCGGCAGTCCCACGCCGCCGCCCTCGAGGTGGAGGCGGCCGTGCGTGCGCTCGGCGAGCTGGCCGGGGCGGATCGCGAGGCCGGGGAACGCCGACGCGACCTGGAGACGGCGATGGCCGGGCTGTCGGCGCAGCGCCGGGAGGCGGCGGCGGAGGCGAGCGGGGCGCAGCGGCAGGCCGACGACGCGGAGCGCGATCTGGTCCGGGCCGCCGCCGCGACGCTGGCGGCCCGGACCGGGGCGCGCGAGCGCGCCCAGAACCGGGATCTCCTCGAGCAGACGGTCCAGACTGCCGCGGCGGAGCTGGCGGCGGCCCAGGCCCGGGCGGGCGCACTGGAGACGGTGGCGCGGGCCGCACAGGGCCGCCTGGCGAGGATCGAGGCCACCGCCACGGCGGCGGAGACGGAGGCCGCGCTGCGGGCGGCCGAGCTCGAGGAGGCGCGCCGGGGCCTGCGGGAGGCGGAGGGCCGCCGCGTCGAGGAGCGCGAACGGATGACCGCAGCGCTCGCGCGGGCCGCCAGCCTCCGCGGTCAGGTGGACGGGCTCCTGGGGGGCACCGGCGCGATCGGGGCGCAGGCGGCCGAGCTGGGCGCCGTCCGGCTCGTGGACGCGATCAGGGTGCTGGAGCCCGGCGATGCCGCCGCGGTCGAGGCCGCGCTCGAGCCGCACCTGGGGGCGTGGGTCGTGGCCGACGTCGACCGCGCCCTCGACCTGCTCCGGGGCGCCGAGGTGCGGGAGGAGGTGCTGACCGCCGGTGCGGGCGCCGGCCCGGGAGGAGAGGGCGAGCTCGCCGCCCAGGCAGAGGTGGCCGCGGTGGACGGAGGCGGGCCTGGCGCAACCGGTGGCGGCGCGGCCCGGCGGGCGCTCGACGCCGTGGAGGTCGAGCCCCGGGCGCGGGCGGCGGCGACCCACTGCCTGGCCCGCACCTGGCTGGTGCCGGACCTGGCCACGGCCCGGCGGGTGGCGACGGCCGCGGGGATCCGCGCGGTGCTCCCGGACGGGGCGGTGATCACCACCGCCGGGGCCCGGGCCGGTGGCGGCAGCGCCCCGACGCTGTCGCTGGTGGCCGCCGCGCGCGAGGCGGAGGCGGCCGTCGGGTCGGCCTCCGCCCTCGAGGCCGCGGCCGGCGCCGAGGTCCGCCGCTGGACCGGCGCGGTGGCGGCCGCCGACCAGGCCCTGGGCCGGGCCTCGGCTGAGCTGGCCGCTCGACGCCGGGAGGCCGCCGAGGCCACCGCGCAGTCGGCGGCGGCCGGGAGCGCCGCGGCGATGGAGTCGCGGCGGCTCCCGGCGCTGGAGGCGGAGCTGAACCGTCGCGTCCAGGCGCGGACCGAGGCGGCGGCCGCCGCGGAGAGCGCCGGGCTGGACGCGGAGCGGGCCGGCCGGACCGAGGAGGACCTTCGTGCCGCCGCCGAGCAGGCGCGCGCCCGGTTCACCGACCTGCGCGACCGCAGTGACCGGCTGACCGCCCAGCTGGCCCGCGCCGAGGCCACGGCGGCCGAGCTGCGGCTCGCGGTCGGCGAGGCCGATCGCCGCCGCTTCGAGAGCGAACGTCGCCGTTCGGACGCCGCCGGAAGGCTCGCCGACTCGGACGCCCGGGTGGCGGGGGCGGAGACCGACGTGCTGGCCGCCCTGGCCCATGGGGGAGCCGCCGCCGCCGCGGCGCTCTCGGCGGAGAGGACGGTGGAGACGGCGGCGGCTCACCTCAGCGAGATGTCGCGGCCGCTCGGCGAGATGGAGGGCGCGCTGACCGCCCTCGAGGCGGAGCGTGGCGAGGTCCGGGTGGCGGTCGCCCGCGCCGAGGACGAGGTCAACGCCGCGCGCAGCGAGCTCGGGGTCGCCGAGATGCGTCTCGCCGAGCAGGCCGAGCTCGTCCGTGATCAGGTCGACGATGACGCGGCGGAGCTGGACCCCACCGCCGCCGAGCGGGCCGAGCGCGAGATCTCCCGGCTGGAGCGGCGGGTCGCCGCGATGGGCCCGGTGAACGCCCTGGCCCCGGAGCAGCACGATGCGCTGGCGGAGCGAGTGGGCCGGCTGCGGGCCGGGCGCGACGACCTCGCGGTGGCGTCGGCCGAGGTCGGCAACCTGGTCCGCCGCTTCGAGGCCGAGGCGGGCCGGCGCTTCGAGGCGGTCTTCGGCGCCGTCAACGTCCATTTCGCGGAGCTGTTCTCCGAGCTGTTCCCGGGTGGTCGGGCTGCGCTGCGCCTCGAGACGCCCGCGGAACCGCCCCCGGCGGCGGACGCCGAGGACGGGCAGCCGCGCCGGGTGACGGCGGACGACGAGCGGCTGGAGGGGGTGGCGATCCTGGCCCAGCCGGCGGGGAAGCGGCTCCAGCACCTCAGCCTTCTGAGCGGAGGGGAGCGGGCGCTGACCGCCCTGGCGGTGGTGCTCGCGCTGCAGCAGGTGAACCCCTCGCCGTTCTACATCTTCGACGAGGTCGACGCCCCGCTGGACGACACCAGCGTGCTGCGCTTCACCCGGTTGCTCGGCCGCCTCGCCGCCCTCCAGCAGTTCATCGTTGTGACCCACAATCACGTCACCATGGCCGCCGCCGACGCCCTGTACGGGGTCACCATCGATCGGGAGGGGGTGAGCTCGCTGCTCTCGGTCCGCTTCTCCGCCGACATCGGGGCCACCGACGTGACCGGGACGCTGGTCGCGCCGCTCCGCCGTGTCGCGTCGTAGCGGGGGGCGGCGGCTGCCGCGGGCCGTCGGGAGGCGCTCGTGACCCGCGAGCTGGTCAGCCGCCCGCGGAGGGAGTCGTGGTGGCGGCGCATGTCGCGGCGCATGGACCGCGCCTCGCTCAGCTTCAGCGAGCAGGTCCGCGACACCGTCCTGCTCCGCCGCAGCCTCGACGACGAGTTCTGGGACAGCCTCCTCGAGGTGCTGGTCGGCGCCGACTGCGGGATGCCGGTGGCGGAGCGGCTGGTGGCGCGGCTCCGCGCCCGCGTGCGCGAGGAGCGGATGTCCAGTCCCGAGCAGGCCCTCCAGGCTCTGAAGGCGGAGATGCTGGCCGTTCTCCAGTCCCGCGACCGCCAGCTCCAGATCGACCAGATCCCCGCGGTGGTGCTGATGGTCGGCGTCAACGGCAGCGGCAAGACCACCACCATCGGCAAGCTCGCCCACCGTCTGCACGCCGAGGGGAGGACGACCCTCATCGCCGCGGCCGACACCTTCCGGGCCGCCGCCATCGACCAGATGCGGCTGTGGGCGGACCGCAGCGGCAGCGATGTGATCGCCCACCAGCCCGGCGGCGATCCCGGGGCGGTGGTGTACGACGCCCTCCAGGCCGCGGTGGCGCGCGGGATCGAGTGCGTGCTGGTCGACACCGCCGGGCGGCTCCACACCAAGGTCAACCTGATGGCGGAGCTGATCAAGGTGCGCAACGTGGCCCGCCGGGTCATCCCCGAGGCTCCTCACGAGACCCTGCTCGTGATCGAGGCGCCGACCGGGATGAACGCGATCGCCCAGGCCCGGGTGTTCCACGAGTCCCTGGGCCTCACCGGGATCGTGCTCACCAAGCTCGACGGCAGCTCGCGGGGTGGGACCGTGCTCGCCATCGAGGAGGACCTGGGGGTGGCCGTCAAGCTGGTCGGCCTGGGGGAGGGGATCGACGACCTCAACGTCTTCGACCCGCAGGAGTACCTGGACGCCCTCTTCGCCGGGGTGCTGGAGGCGCCGGCGACCTAGCCGCCCCGGAGTTCGGCGCCGGCCCGTCGATCCGTTAGACTGTCCAGGCTTTGACCTTGACAGTCCCGCCCGGGACGGCTCCGCCCCCTCTCGGGGCGCCCGCTCCTGCGCCTCCTGACGCCCTCACCCGGACCGCGCGCCTCCAGCGGCTCCTCGACGTCTACGGCGGGCTGCTCACGGACCGCCAGCGGGAGGCCTGCCGGCTCCACCTCGACGAGGATTGGTCCTTCGCCGAGCTGGCCGAGGACCTGGGCTGCAGCCGGAGCGGTGCCCACGACCTGGTCCGCCGGGGGCTGGCCCAGCTCGAGCACTGCGAGGCCCGCCTGGGCCACGCCGCCGAGCTGGCCCGGCGTGACGCGGTCGAGGCCGCGCTGCGGGCCCGGCTGGCGGGGCGGCGCTAGCCATGTTCGAATCCCTCTCCGACCGCCTCGGCGACATCTTCAAGTCGCTCTCCGGTCGTGGCCGGCTGACCAAGGAGGAGGTCGAGCTGGGGATGCGCGAGGTGCGGCTCGCCCTGCTCGAGGCGGACGTCAACTTCAAGGTCGCCCGCGCCCTGGTCGACCGGATCCGGGAGCGCGCCGTCGGCGCCGACGTGCTCGAATCGCTGACCCCCGGGCAGCAGATCGTGAAGATCGTCAACGAGGAGGTGGTGACGCTCCTGGGTGGCGAGCAGCGCAAGCTGCGCTATCAGTCACAGCCACCGACGGTGGTGATGCTCATCGGCCTGCAGGGCAGCGGTAAGACCACCACCTGCGCCAAGCTCGCCCTGGCCACCCGCCGCGACGGGCACCGCCCGCTCCTTGTCGCCGCCGACATCCAGCGTCCCGCGGCGCCCCAGCAGCTCGAGAAGCTGGGCAAGGACAACCAGATCCCGGTCGCCATGCCCGACGGGAAGAGCAAGCCCCCCGAGCTCTGCAGGCGCGGTCTGGACGAGGCCCGGCGGCTCAATTGCGACGTGGTCATCCTCGACACCGCCGGCCGCCTCCAGATCGATCAGCGGATGCTCCAGGAGCTGAAGGAGATTCGCAAGCGCATCCCCATCCACGACACGGTGCTGGTGGTCGACGCCATGACCGGGCAGGAGGCGGTCAACGTCGCCCGCGAATTCGACCAGCAGGTGGGTGTCGACGGCATCATCCTGACCAAGCTGGATGGCGACGCGCGGGGCGGCGCGGCCCTCTCCATGAAGGAGTCGATGGGCAAGCCGATCCTCTACACCGGGGTCGGCGAGAAGGTGTCGGAGCTGGAGGCGTTCCAGCCGGAGCGGATGGCGTCGCGCATCCTCGGCATGGGCGACATCCTCACCCTGGTGGAGCGCGCCCAGGCGCACGTCGACCAGCGCACCGCCGAGCAGGCGGCCCACAAGCTGCTCGCCGGGCGCTTCACCATGAACGACTGGCTCGAGCAGATGCGTCAGCTGCGCAAGATGGGGTCCCTGGAGGGAATCCTGGGGATGCTCCCGGGGGGACGCCAGATGATGAAGCAGGCGGGCGGGATGGTGCCCACCGAGAAGGACCTCTCCCGGATGGAGGCGATCGTGCTCTCCATGACCGCGCACGAGAGGATCCACCCGGAGGTGCTCAAGAGCTCGCGTCGGCGCCGCATCGCGCTGGGCAGCGGCACCACCATGGCCGACGTCAACAAGCTGCTCAAGGGATTCGAGCAGATGCAGTCGGTGATGAGATCGCTGGGCGGCAAGGGTGCCAAGGGGGTGCGCGGCAGGGCCCGGATGCTGCGCCAGCTCCAGGGCATGGATCCCTCGCAGCTGGGCCTGCCCACACCATGAGCGTTTCAATGCTTTCGACGCCCGTCGGCGACGGGTCCACGCTCACGACAAAGGAGAAGTTTTGGTCAAGATCCGCCTGAAGAGGATGGGGACCACGAAGCGCCCCTTCTACCGCCTGGTGGTCGCCGACTCGCGCTCTCCCCGCGACGGGCGCTTCATCGAGGCCCTCGGCTTCTACGACCCCCTGCCCCAGCCCGCCTCGGTGAGGATCGACGCCGAGCGGGTGCGCGAGTGGCTGCGCCGCGGCGCCCGTCCCAGCGACAGTGCCCGCGACCTGCTGGTCGCTCAGGGCATCCTCGCCGGCGGTGCCCGGCGCGAGCGGCCCTCCACCGGGATGGCGACCGCCCCGTCCGAGGCGGAGGCGCCGGTGGTCGCGTCCCAGCCGTTGACCGCCGCCGCGGACGGGGCGGACGCGGGCGGGTCCGGCCCGGACGGCGACCTCGATGGCGAGGGTGAGTCCGATACAGAGACGCACCCGGTCAGCGAGGACCAATAGGTGACCGATTACGCTGATCTGACCCGTTTCATCGTCGAGCGGATGGTCGGCGCTCCCGAGGCGGTCACCGTCCGGGCGGTGCCCAAGGGACGGACCACCATCATCGAGGTGGTGGTCGCCGAGACCGATATGGGCAAGCTGATCGGCAAGGGTGGCCGCAACATCGACGCGGTCCGGGCCGTGGTGCGGGCCGCCGGTCTGCGCGCCCACGAGCGCGTCCAGGTGGAGCTGGCCGAGCAGCGATGACCCCCGCAGCCACCCCCGGCCTGCCCGGCGGACGCCCGGCCCTGCTGCGTGCGGCGCGCGTGCGGCGGCCCCATGGGGTGCTCGGCGAGGTGCGGGCCGAGAGCCTGGGCGGGGACGCCCGGCGCTTCCGGCGCGGGGTGAGGGTGACCGTCGAGGACACCGGTCGCGCCCTGACCCTGCGCTCGGCGCGCGGCCTCGGGGACGGCGACCTGCTGTTGGCCTTCGCCGGGATCGACACCCCCGAGGCCGCCGCTCCGCTGCGGGGCGCCTACCTCTGCGTGGAGCCGCAGCGGGCGCGCCGCCTTCCCCCCGGCGAGTGGTTCGTGTGGCAGCTGGTCGGGCTTGCCGCCGTCGACCCCGAGGGGCGCCCCCTGGGTGTGGTCGCGGACGTCGAGGCGGGCCCCGCCCACGACGTGCTGGTGGTGGGCGGCGAGGGCGGCGAGCGGCGCTTTCCGATGGTGTCCGCTTTCGTGCGCGAGGTGGACGTGGCCGGCGGGAGGATCGTCCTCACGCCCTGGGACGAGGAGGAGGCCTGAGCGGGCCTGAACGGAGATGCGGTTCGAGGTGCTCACCATCTTCCCCGACGTCTTTCCCGGCCCCCTGGGGGTTGGGGTGGTCGGGCGCGCCCTCGAGCGCGGCGAGCTCAGCCTCCGCACCCACGACCTGCGCGACTTCACGACCGGCCGTCACCGCCAGGTCGACGACATCGCGTTCGGGGGAGGTCCGGGAATGGTGCTCAAGCCCGAGCCCCTGGTCCAGGCCGTCCGCCGGCTGCGCGGCGAGGTGCCCGGGCTGAGGTCGATCCTGCTCTCCCCACAGGGGAGGCGATTCGACCAGGCGGTGGCGCGGGAGCTGGCCGCGGAGAGCGCCCTGCTCCTGGTCTGCGGCCGCTACCAGGGGGTCGACGAGCGCGCCCGCGGCGCCATCGGCGAGGAGCTGTCGGTCGGCGACTATGTGCTGAGCGGGGGGGAGATCGCCGCCATGGCGATCATCGAGGCGGTCGCACGCCTGCTGCCCGGCGTGGTCGGCTCGGCCGACTCACTCGCCGACGAGAGCTTCTCGGCAGCCACCGAGGGCGGGCTGGAGGCTCCTCTCTACACCCGTCCTGCCGATTTCGAGGGCGAGGTGGTGCCAGAGGTGCTGCGCGGCGGCAACCACGCCGACATCGCAGCCTGGCGGCGCCGCCAGGCCCAGGAGGCAACCCGCCGCCGCAGGCCCGACCTGCTAGGGTCGTCAGGCGCGATTTCTGGAGGTTTGCAGTGAACGTCGTCGAGCTCCTGGAGCGGGAGCAGGAGAAGGCCGAGGTCCCCGTGCTCCGCAGCGGGGACACGGTGCGGGTGCACGTGAAGGTCGTCGAGGGGACGCGCGAGCGCATCCAGGTGTTCGAGGGCGTGGTCATCTCCCTCCATGGCAAGGCCGGGATCGGCGCCAACTTCACGGTGCGGCGGATCGCCTCCCACGGTGTCGGGGTGGAGCGGACCTTCCTGCTCCACTCGCCGCGCATCGACCGGATCGAGGTGCTGCGCCATGGCGACGTGCGCCGGGCCAAGCTCTTCTACCTGCGCGAGAAGGTGGGCAAGCGCGCCCGGATCCGGGAGCGCCGCCAGCCGCTCGGAGGCGAGAGCAGCGCGGTGCGCCGCGCCGCGGCGGTGGAGAGCGCGTCCGAGGGCTTCGAGGACGACTTCGAGGCGGAGGCCGCGGAGGACGCCGCGCTCGCCGCGGCCGAGCCGGACGAGGCCGAGACCGAGGACCTGGAGCCGGAGAACGTCTGACCGGGCCGCGGCCGGGCCCACCAGGCCCCTGGCGTCGCCGCGGCAGCGGGTCGGGGCGGCGGGGGAGGCGGCCGCCGTCGCCCACCTCGAGTCCAGCGGGCTGCGCGTGGTGGCCCGCGACTGGCGCTGCCGCCTCGGCCAGCTCGACATCGTCTGCGAGGAGGCGGGGGTGCTGGTCGCCGTCGAGGTCAAGGCCCGGCGGAGCGACCGGTTCGGGCTGCCCCAGGAGGCGGTGGACCGGCGCAAGCAGGCCAAGCTCCGGAGCCTCCTCGACGCCTTCCGGCTGGCCGGCGGCCGGCGTGACCAGCCCTGCCGGATCGACGTGGTCGCCGTGCGATTCGACCGTGAGCTCCGGCCGCTGAGCTGCGAGCACATCCGGGACGCGGTCCAGGGCTGAGCAGCGCCGTCCGGGAAGGTCCCGGCGGCGCCGGCTGAGAAACCGTTGGGCCTGACCGTATGATCCCCGGGGGGATGACAACCCGACACCCCGTGGTCGCAGTGGTCGCTCTGATGGCCAGCGTCGTCGCCGCCTGCCAGGGTTCGGCCCCCTCTCCCGCGGGCGCCAGCCGCACCGCCGCGGCGACGTCGCAGGGTGGCGGCCCGACCCGCTCCCCGACCACTGCGGCGACACCGTCGGCCGGCGCGCTCGGACCCACCACCGGCCCGGGTGGCTGCTCCATCGCGGCCCCGTCGTCGGCTCTGAGCGGGCTCACCCTTCTCGCCTGCTACTCGGTCAGCGGGGCGGTCAGCGCCAGCGGAGGCTTCATCGACACCGACCAGGGGGCCGGGGCGCTCAGCTGCGCCGACTGGGCCGAACACGGCGGGCAGGCTCCCGGCTCTCCGAGTGAGGCGCTGCAGGCTCCCGACCCGGGCGACGCCCAGGTGACCGTAGACGGGGAGGACCTCGGCTTCGATCTCGCGATCGTCCCGTACAGCGGGCCCGGCTCCTATCCGTCGACCACAGTGGCCGAGAGCGTGAGCCTGGGCTCCAGCCTCAGCTGGTCGAACAACAACACCACCGGCGCCACCTTCAGCGCCCAGGTCAACCCCGACGGCTCCGGATCGGTGACCGTCACCGATCTGAACAACGACTCCAGCAACGGCACCAAGGAGAACGCGTCGGAGAGCTGGGTCTGCGTCATGGAGCCGGCCGCCTGAACCGGTCGTAGGGCGGCCGAGGGCCGCGCCCCTCTATACTACTAGTCTGTATGGTAGCGACCGCCATAAGCTGTGCCGTCTAGGGGCTCTCCGGGGTTCCGGTGACCGTGGAGGTCGACGTCGCCAACGGTCTACCGGCTTTCACCATCGTCGGGCTGACCGACCGGGCCATCCAGGAGGCGCGTGAGCGGGTCCGGGCCGCGGTCCGCAACGCCGGCTTCGAGTTCCCCCAGCGAAGGGTGACCGTGAATCTTGCTCCGGCCGAGGTTCCCAAGGAGGGGACCGGCTTCGATCTCGCCATCGCCGCGGCCCTGCTGCGGACGGAGCGCGAGATGCCCCTCGACGAGGTGGCCTGCATCGGCGAGCTGGCGCTGGACGGTGGGGTCCGGGGGGTGGCCGGGATGCTGCCGATGGCGCGCAGGCTGCTGGCGTCGGGGATCCGGCACCTCGTCGTGGCCAACGAGAACGCGGCCGAGGCGGCCATGGTCGAGGGTACCTCGGTGATCGGGGTCGACAGCCTCGCCATGGCCGTGGCGCACCTCGAGGGACGCATCCCCCTACAACCGGTGTCCGCGCCGCCGATGGGCGACGTCCCTCCCCACGGCGGCGTACATCTCGCCGCCGTTCGTGGCCAGGCCCTCGCCAAGCGCGCCCTCGAGATCGCCGCCGCGGGACGGCACAACCTGCTGATGCTGGGAGCCCCCGGGGCCGGGAAGACGATGCTCGCGCGTGCCTTCGCCGGACTGCTCCCCGATCTCGGGTCGGACGAGGCCCTGGAGGTGGCCGCCCTCTACTCCCTGCGCGGGCGCCTCTCGGATCGCGCGCTCACCAGCCTCCGGCCGCCCCTGCGGGCTCCCCATCACTCCGTCTCACGAGCCGGGCTGATCGGTGGTGGGGCGGGCATCGCCCATCCGGGCGAGGTCAGCCTGGCGCATCGAGGAGTCCTCTTCCTGGATGAGATATGCGAGTTCCCACGGGGGCACCTGGAGGCGCTCCGCCAGCCGCTGGAGGAGCGGCGCGTGGCGGTCACCCGGGTGCGGGCCACGGTGGTGTTTCCCGCCGACTTCGTCCTCGTCGCCGCCGCCAACCCCTGTCCGTGTGGACGCCTCGGCCAGCCGTCGGGGCCGAGCTGCCGATGCCCCGAGGAGGTCATCAACCGCTACCAGTCGCGGCTCTCGGGGCCGATGCGCGACCGCATCGACATGACGGTCGAGGTTCCCCGGCTCGGCGCAGATGCCCTGCTGGGCGGCGCGAACGAAGAGCCGACGGCGAAGGTCCGTGGACGTGTGGCGGCCGCTCAGGCGCGCCAGCTGGGGCGCGCTGCGGCCACCGGCGTCACCGCCAACGCGCTGCTCGAAGGTGACCAGTTGCTCCATGCCTGCCGTCTCGACACGCGTGCGCGCGACGCGCTGACCATGGCGGGCGAGAGGTGGCGGCTCTCGGCACGGGCCTACCACCGCGTGCTGCGGGTGGGCCGGACCATCGCCGATCTGGCGGGCGAGGACCGGGTGGGGCGCGAGGCGGTCATCGAGGCCTTCCAACTGCGCGGCCAGGTGCCATGAGCCGCTTCCGGCTCGCAGCGGGTGACACCCGGTGGCCCGCGTGCCTCTCCGATCTGGGCGCCCTCCGTGGCTGCCCCTGGGTCCACGCTCTGTGGGTGGAGGGGGAGCTGCCCGCGCTTCCTGGCGTTGCCGTGGTCGGCTCGCGGCGGGCGAGCGTGGCGGGGGTGGAGACGGCCCGGCGGATCGCGGGCGACCTGGCACGGCGGGGGGTGACCGTCGTGAGTGGTCTTGCCCGCGGGGTGGACTGTGCTGCGCACGGGGGCTGCCTCGGCGCCGGCGGACGCACCGTCGCCGTGCTCGGATGCGGGCTTGACGTCGACTACCCGCCGCAGAACTCTGCGCTACGACGGAGGGTCGGGGCATCCGGGGCGCTGATCAGCGAGTACGGGCTCGACGACGCCCCCCTCTCCTGGCACTTCCCCCATCGCAACCGAATCATCGCCGGCCTCTGCAGCGCGGTGGTGGTGGTCGAGGCCCGGGTGGGGAGCGGCGCACTGAGCACTGCCCGCTGGGCCCTCGACCTGGGCCGGGAGGTGCTTGCGGTCCCCGGCTCCATCCTCGGTCGGGGGAATGAGGGCTCGAACCGCCTTCTCCGGGATGGTGCCCGCCCCTATCTCGATGTCTCAGACATCGAGGACCTCCTTCCCGCGTGGGCCCGGGCGCAGGTGCCGCCACCTCGCATCGACGGCTGCGAGCACGAGGACCCCGGGACCGGACGTCAGAGCCGTCCCGACGGCCAGAGGTCGCGCCTGCTCGCGATCATGGGCGCCGAGCCCGTCCATCGCGAATCCCTCGGCCTCGCACTTGGGCTCGGTGCCTCCGAGCTGGCCGTCCTGGTGGGGGAGATGGAGCTCGTCGGCTCCATCCGCACCCTCCCGGGCGGGCTGGTCTCCCGAACACGGTGGTGAGCACGGGATCGCGGGTGGCCGCCGTCAGGGTCACGCGTGCTGCCGATCGCCGGGGCGGCCCGGCCAGCCGCGGCGCCCCGGGACTTGACATTGAGGGGGCCGGTAGCCCATATTTCGTGACGAAATGTTCGTCACGAAATTCCTCGGATCGGCTGCTCTTCATAGGGTGCGGCGGTGACCCGGGACGACGGCGCCCCCGGTCCTGCGGCCGTTCGCGACGGGATGGAGATCTCCCGCCTCTACGGCGAGATGTGGCGGCGGTTCCAGCCGCAGCGGCATGCCATCGGCGGCTCCGCGGTGACGCCGCGGATGCTGGCCTACCTGCGCCACCTCGCGGTGGCCGGGCCGCTCACGGTGGGGGAGCAGGCGCGCCATCTCGGCATCAGCCGTGCCACCGCCACCGAGGTGGTCAATCGCCTCGAGGCCAAGGGGTTGGTGGAGCGCTTGCGGGACGAGCGCGACCAGCGGCGCGTCTTCGTCTGGCTCACCGAGCGTGGCCGCGAGCAGATCGCGGCGCTGGCCGGCCGCGATCTGGAGGATCCCTTCCTTCGAGCGGTGGCCGCGCTGCCCGCAGCCACGCGCGCCGCCATCATCAGGGGTCTGGGTGCCCTGCTCCGGGCCGCCGATTCCAGGGATCAAACCCGCGACCAGGAGGAGGTCTCATGAGCACCGCGACGACATGTCTGAGCTGCGGCATGCCGCTGACGTCGGCGGCGGATCACGCGCGAGGGGACGAGGGCAATCCCTACTGCACCCACTGCACAACCGAGGGTGGCGAGCTGCAGCCCTTCGAGGAGAGATTCGAGCGGATGACCCACTGGGCGATGCGCAAGGACGGCCTGGACCGTGCCGCCGCGGAGCTGCGGACCCGGGAGTACATGCGCTCCATGCCGGCGTGGCGGGACCACCCGGCGCTCGCCATCGTGGCTCCCACGCGGGACTGAGGGACCGATCTCACCCGGGACTGAAGGATCGATCCGCGTCGAGGCCGGGGAGCGGCGCGCAGCCGAGATCGAGGGTTGATTGCGAACGGGTCGCAACTTTGCTGGCCTGGTCGCGGACGGGTGTCCGACCGCTCCCGAGCCGGCGTCCCGGTGATCCGCCCCACGTTTGGACGGACGTCGCCCGGGGTGATGATCCGGGATAGAGTGGATGACGACCTCGGTCGCCGGGGGAGGCCGCTGCTATCATCGCCCGGCTTCGGCCCCGCCCGGAGGGCGCGGTCGGCGCCCGCCATAGGACACCAATGCCAAACCGTCTGATCATCGTCGAGTCTCCCAGCAAGGCTCGCACCCTGGCGAAGTTCCTGGGCGCCGGCTACACGGTCAAGGCCTCGATGGGCCACATCCGTGACCTCCCCAAGTCGACCCTGGGGGTGGATCTCGAGCACGGCTTCCGCCCCGAGTACCTGGTCATCCGGGGCAAGGAGAAGCAGATCCGGGAGCTGCGCGACGCGGCCAGGAAGGCGGATGAGGTCCTGCTCGCCGCCGATCCCGATCGCGAGGGTGAGGCGATCGCGTGGCACCTCGCGGAGGCGCTCAAGCTCCACGACCCCGACCGGATCGAGGTCCACGAGATCACCAAGAGCGCGGTCGAGGCGGCGCTCAAGGCGCCCCGCAAGGTGGATCGCAACCGGGTCTACGCCCAGGAGGCGCGGCGGGTGATCGACCGCCTGGTGGGGTACCGGCTCAGCCCTCTGCTCTGGCGGAAGGTGCGCACCGGCCTCTCGGCCGGACGGGTCCAATCGGTCGCCGTCCGACTGGTGGTCGATCGCGAGGACGACATCGAGGCCTTCGTGCCCACCGAGTCGTGGAGCCTCGACGCGGTGCTGGAGAAGGGGGAGAGCCGCTTCATGGCGCGCTACCAGGGACGCCGGGAGGCACTGCAGGCGGCTGCGCCGGCAGCCCGGCGCAGCCGGGGGGGGAAGCGCGGAGCAGCGGCGGCCGCCGACAACGGCGACCAGGCCGATCGGGTCGAGCTGCCCAGCGAGGCCGACGCTCGGACCGTGATGAGCGCCCTCAATTTCGACGAGTCGGGCCACCGCCGGGAGGACGCGCCCTCCTTCGCGGTCGAGGCGGTGGAGAGCTCCGAGACCTCGCGGTCGGCGCCGCCCCCCTACACCACCAGCACCCTGCAGCAGGACGCGAGCACCCGGCTGCGGTTCTCTCCGCGACGCACGATGTCGATCGCCCAGGAGCTCTACGAAGGGGCGGAGCTGGGCAGTTCAGGCCCGGTAGGCCTGATCACCTACATGCGGACGGACTCGACCAGGATCAGCGAGCAGGCGCGGGCGGAGGCGGCCGGCTTCATCACCGACACCATGGGGGCCGGGTACCTCCGCACCGGTCAGGCGCGCCAGCGCCAGGGGCAGAACGTCCAGGATGCCCACGAGGCGATCCGGCCGACCGACGTGACCCGCACCCCGGAGCAGGTGGCGGACCTCCTCCCCCGCGATCAGGCCCGGCTCTATGAGCTGATCTGGAGGCGGTTCGTGGCCAGCCAGATGGCCCCGGCCCGATTCCTGATCACCCGGGCCACCATCGCGGCGTCCGACTGCATCTTCCGTGCCTCGGGGTCGGTCCTCGTCTTCGACGGCTTCCAGCGGGTCTGGAAGCGTGACGAGGAGCGCGACCGGTACGGCCAGCTCCCCGCCCTCGAGCCCGGGGATGTCCTTCGCTGCCTGGAGATGGTCGCGGAGCAGCACTTCACCCAGCCCCCGGCCCGCTACACGGAGGCCTCTCTGGTCAAGGAGATGGAGGAGCGAGGGATCGGCCGTCCGTCGACCTACGCCCCCACCATCGAGGTGATCCAGGAGCGTGCCTACGTCCGGCAGGAGGATCGTCGCCTCTATCCCACCGAGCTGGGCAAGACGGTCGACGGGCTGCTCCGCGAGCACTTCGCCGAGGTCGTCGACGTGGACTTCACCGCCGACCTGGAGCGCCGCCTGGACGCGATCGAGGTGGGGAAGCGGAAATTCGAGACCACCGTGAGGGAGTGGTACACGCCCTTCAGCAAGACGGTGGAGAAGGCGCACGCCGAGATGCAGAGGGTCAAGGTCCCCGCCAAGTCCACCGGAGAGGCCTGCCCGAGGTGCGGCACCGGCGAGCTGGTAGTCCGGGAGGGCCGGTTCGGCCCCTTCGTGGGCTGCTCCCGGTACCCCGAGTGCGACTACATCAAGGACAAGAAGCAGTCGACCGCCGAGCCCACCGGGGAGAGCTGCCCGCGGTGCGGCAAGCCCCTGGTGCAGCGGCTGGGCAAGCGCGGCCCGTTCATCGGATGCAGCGGGTACCCGAAGTGCCGCTTCCTGCGCGACCTCGGGGCCACCCCGGAGGCCTCCGGCGCAGGCCACGGCTCGGAGGCCGGGGGCGAGCCCGAGAATCTGGGTCCCTGCCCGGAGTGCGGACGGCCGCTGGCCCACCGGCGGGGCCGGGGCGGGAGCTTCGTGGGCTGCACCGGGTACCCCGAATGCCGGTACATCCAGCCGCAGAGCACCCGGACCGGGGCCGCCACCGCGCCGGCGGCCGAGCCCACGGGGGAGAGCTGCCCGGACTGTGGCAGCCCGCTGGTCCGCCGGCAGGGGCGCTACGGGCCCTTCGTGAGCTGCAGCGGCTACCCGGGGTGCACCTACCGCCCGCCGCGGAAGACCGCGGCCCGCCGCACCGAGGTCGCCTCATGACCGCGCGCCCGCACGCCACCACCATCGTCGGGGTCCGCCGGGGCGGCACCGTGGCCGTCGGTGGCGACGGCCAGGTGACCGTGGGCGACGTGGTCATGAAGCACCGGGCGGCCAAGGTCCGGAGGCTGCACCACGACACCGTCCTGGCCGGCTTCGCCGGTGCGGTGGCCGACGCCCTGACCCTCTTCGACAAATTCGAGCAGCAGCTCGACCGCCACCAGGGTCACCTCCTCCGCGCCGCGGTCGGACTGGCCAAGGAGTGGCGCACCGACCGGTACCTCCGTCATCTGGAGGCGATGCTGATCGTGGCCAACCGCGACCAGCTCCTGCTGCTCTCCGGCGATGGCGAGATCATCGAGCCCGACGACGACCTGGCGGCCATCGGCAGCGGTGGCCCGTACGCCCTCGCGGCCGCGAAGGCGCTGCTCCAGAACACCGACCTCGACGCCGCGGAGGTGGCCCGGCGCTCCCTCGTCATCGCGGCCGCGCTGTGCATCTACACCAATGACGAGATCACCGTTCTGACGCTCCCGACCGAGACGGCGGCCGGGGAGGAGGTCACCGCGGAGAGCCTCCCGGCCGAGACGTCGGCTGTGGAGGAGCCGGGCTGAGGACGGCATCGTGAACCCCGCGCAGCCTTCTCCGTCCGGCCCTCCGCCCCGGGCCCGCTCGCGATGGCAGCGGTGGGGGGCCACCCGCCAGCGCCCGGCGGCTGCCCCCGGGGTTCCCAGCGATGTGGTGGAGACCGGCGCGCCGGCTGCTGGGCCGGAGGAGGTGATGGCTCCCACCGGAAACGGCACAGCCCGGACCCCTCCGGAGAGCCCGGAGACGCGCGACCCCGACGACCTGCGCCCCACCGAGATCGTCCGCCACCTGGACGACTACATCGTCGGACAGGCCGGGGCCAAGCGCGCCGTGGCGATCGCCCTGCGCAACCGGGTCCGCCGCCGGCGGCTGACCGACGAGATGCGCCGCGAGGTGCTCCCCAAGAACATCCTGATGATCGGGCCGACCGGGGTGGGCAAGACCGAGATCGCCCGCCGGCTCGCCAAGCTCACCTCCTCCCCGTTCATCAAGGTCGAGGCCACCAAGTTCACCGAGGTCGGCTACGTCGGCCGGGATGTCGAGGCGATCGTCCGCGATCTCCTGGAGCAGACCATCACCGACGTCCATGAGGAGCGCATCGCCGAGGTCGAGGACCGGGCCCGGGAGGTGGCCGAGAGGCGGATCCTCGACATCCTGGTGGAGGCCGAGCTCCGCGGGGCCGCCCCCGGCCCGTCCGCCACTCGCGCGGCGGCGGAGGCCGCGACGGCCGAGGAGGTTGCGGCGGATGGGTCCGTCTCGCCGTCCGTGGCCTCCCCGGTGCCCCCGGTGGTGGGGGAGACGCCCGCGGCGGCCGGGGCACCGGAGGCGGCGCCCGGGCCCGCTGCCGCCGAGGGGCATCCGCCGGTGGCCGCCGTCGAGCGCCTGCGCCGGCGTCTGCGACGCCGGCTCGGCGCCCAGCTGCGGGCCAAGCACCTCGAGGAGCGCTACATCGACGTCGAGGTCGAGGAACCGTTCCAGCCGGCGTTCGAGGGCTTCGCGGGCAGCGGGCTGGAGGAGGTGGGGTACTCGCTCTCCGACTTCTTCTCGCAGATGGCCCCGCCGCGCAAGCGGGTGAAACGGATGCAGGTCGCCGATGCCCGCACCGCGCTCGCCGAGGAGGAGACCGACCGGCTCATCGACATGGACCGCGTCTACGACGACGCCATCCGCGATGTCGAGGAGGCCGGCATCGTCTTCATGGACGAGGTGGACAAGATCTGCGGTCCCGCCCCCGACCACGGGCCGGATGTGAGCGGGGAGGGGGTGCAGCGCGACCTCCTGCCCATCCTCGAGGGCTCGGTGGTCCACACCCGCTACGGATCGGTTCGGACCGACCACATCCTCTTCATCGCCGCAGGGGCGTTCAACGTCGCCCGGCCGAGCGACCTGATCCCCGAGTTCCAGGGGCGCTTCCCGATCCGGGTCGAGCTGAGCCCGCTCAGCGAGAGCGACCTCCAGCGCATCCTCACCGAGCCGAACAACGCGCTGACCAAGCAGTACGAGGCCCTGCTCGGCACCGAGCAGGTGGAGCTCTGCTTCACCGACGACGGCGTTGCCGAGCTCGCCCGCCAGGCTCACCGGGTGAACGAGCAGGACGAGAACATCGGCGCGCGGCGCCTTTTCACGATCATGGAGAAGGTGCTCGAGGACGTCTCCTTCCGCGCTGAGGACCATGCCGGGAAGCGGGTGGTCATCGATTCGGCGATGGTTCAGCAACAGCTCAAGGACCTGATCAGCGACGACGACATGCGCCGCTACATCCTCTGAGCCACCGTGACAGAGCAGGACCCTCCACCGCTGGCGCCGCCGCAGGATCCTCCGCCGCCGCCCGCGCCGCCGCCGCTCCCTCCGCCGGCGTCCCCACCGGCACCGCCACCCCCACCACCGCCGCCCCCGCCCCCGCCACCGCGGGTCGCGCAGATCGACGTCGCCGCGCTGCTGCGTTCGAGCGTCGCGCTGGTGCGCTCCATCGCCTGGGAGCAGGCCCTCATCCTCGTGGGGCTGGCCCTCCTCTTCATCTTCTCCTTCCTCGGGGGCTGGATCCAGCTCTCCTTCACCTGCCCGGCCAACGACGTCTACTGCACCTCGAACTCCGCCACGGTCGACTCACTCTGGAATGGCTTCGGCATCCTCCCCGCCCTGATCATCGTCGTGGCCGTCGTCTGGTTCGTGGTGACCGAGATCCCTGCGGTTCGCCTGGTCGCCCCGGTGCGCGCGTCGACGGCGTGGCGAGAGACGTGGATCGCCTTCGCGGCGGTCGAGATCGTCCTGTTCGTGATGGACTGGCTGATCGAGGGCAGCGGCTACAGCGGGTACTCCAGCACGCCGGGCTGGGTGCTGATCATCTCGATCATCCTCGCGGCGGTGGTCGGCATCGGAGGGTACCTGGAGCGCCAGCGGGGCCTGCGGCTCGCGGCCGCGTCCGGCCCGGCGTCGGGGACCGCTACGCTGCCGGCCGGCCCGGTCGGCATGCCGGCGGGTCCCCTCGCGGCGCCGGCCGCCGGCACCCTCTCCCCGGACCGCTCGGAGTGGTTCGACGGGACCGCCTGGCGGGACGCCTCACTCAGCGCGCCGCCGGGCGCCCTCCGGTCTCCGGACGGGAGCCACTGGTGGGACGGCGCCACCTGGCGCGCCATTCCCCGCTGGGGGGTCCGGCCGTATGGCGAGCCACCGGCTCGCCGGCCGCGGTTCTCAGAGGGCACCGCTGAGCCTGAGCCGGGCGGCGGCGAGCAGGAGCTGGACGGGCACGAGGATGCCCCCGACCAGGGTGAACCCGTCGGCTGAGAAGCCGGACCCGTGATCGCGCGCGATCCCCGGCAGATGGGGGTGGGGGCGGGTCGCCTGGGAGGCCCAGCTCCCGTAGGCGAGGAGAGGACAGCCGTGCCCGGCGCCGGGGACGGTGGGCGTGCTTGTGTCAAACTTCCGGGTGATCTCACACGTCCGGTCCACGCGGTGTGCGGGTGCCCCTCGGGGTCGCCACCGCGATTCACCCCGGACGGAGGTGCCAAACCAAACCGGAAGGAGGCTCGCCGTGCCGGCAGCAACCCTCCGCCAGCTGCTCGAGGCCGGTGTTCACTTCGGCCACCAGACCAGCCGGTGGAACCCCAAGATGCGCGACTACATCTTCACGTCGCGCGACCGTGTCCACATCATCGATCTGGCCAAGACCCAGCAGATGCTGGACGATGCCTGCGACTACGTCCGCGAGCTCGTCGCCGGCGGACAGAAGGTGCTCTTCGTCGGCACCAAGAAACAGGCCCAGGACGCCATCGTGGAGGCCTGCGCCCGCACCGGGCAGCCGTATGTCGTCCACCGCTGGATGGGTGGGATGCTCACCAACTTCGCGGTGATCCAGCGCCAGCTCAAGCGCCTCATCGAGCTGCGGGCGATGAGCGAGCGCGGTGACTTCGAGCGGATGAGCGGCAAGGAGGCCAACGAGAACCGGGACGCCCTGGAGCGGCTGGAGCGCAGCTTCGCCGGCATGGTGGAGATGAAGCGGCTCCCCGGTGCCCTCTTCGTGATCGACTGCAAGAAGGAGCGGCTCGCCGTCACCGAGGCCAACAAGCTGAGCATTCCGATCGTGGCCGTGGTCGACACCAACTGCGACCCCGACCTGATCCAGCACGTGGTCCCCGGCAACGACGACGCCATCCGGTCCTGCAGGCTCATGGTCAACGCCATCTCGGAGGCGATCCTCGAGGGCCAGCGGCTGCTCAGCGAGAGGGAGCTGCGTGAGCGCGCCGAGACCGAGGCGGCGGCCGCCCGCGCCGCGCTCGCCGAGCCGGAGGGTGTGGTGGAGGGACCGGAGAGCAGCGCGGCCGCGCCCGAGCCGGAGACCGGGAGCGTGGTGGCTTCTCCTGCCGAACCCGCGGCCGCGCGCGTGGCGGCCGCTCCTGCCGAACCCGCGGCCGCGCGCGTGACGGCCGCTCCTGCCGAACCCGCGGCCGCGCGCGTGACGGCCGCTCCTGCCGAACCCGCGGCCGCGAGCGTGGCGGCTGCCCCTGCCGCACCCGCCGCCACCGAGGCGACCGAGCCCGGCGCGGCCGTGGCGGCTCCGGCGGCCCCGGCGCGCACCCGCAGCCGGGCACGGCCCGCGCCACCCGGTGACGCCCAGGCCGCCCCCGCCCCGGAGGAAAGCTGATGGCCGAGGTCCCCGCCAGCCTGGTGAAGGAGCTCCGTGACCTGACCGGAGCCGGGATGATGGACTGCAAGCGCGCCCTGGTGGCGTGCAACGGTGACGTCGAGCGGGCCAGGGACTGGCTCCGAGAGCACGGCGTGGCCAAGGCCGCCGCCAAGGAGCACCGCTCCACCAACGAGGGCGTCATCGAGGCCTACCTCCACGGCGTCGGGGGCATGCCTCCCAAGGTCGGGGTCCTGATCGAGGTGAACTGCGAGTCCGACTTCGTGGCCAAGACCGACGACTTCAAGCGGCTGGCCCGGGAGCTGGCCCTCCAGGTGGCCGGCGCCAACCCGGTCTACGTTCGCCCCGAGGACGTCCCCGCGGAGCTCGTGAGCCGCGAGCGCAGCGTCTTCCGCGCCCAGGCCGAGGGCAAGCCGGAGGCGATGGTGGAGAAGATCGTCGAGGGCAAGCTGGCCGCCTACTACGGCGAGGTCTGCCTTCTCGAGCAGGCCTGGATCCGCGACGAGAAGCACAAGAAGAAGGTGAAGGAGCTGGTCCAGGAGGCGGTGGCCAGGCTGGGTGAGAACATCACGGTGGCCCGCTTCGTCCGCTACCAGGTCGGGGAGACCTCGAGCGGAGGGACCGAGGCGGCGAGCACATGAGCCTGGAGGCCGCCGGCGTGGACGTCACCGGGCAGCTGGAGGCGGACGGCCGCCATCCGATCTTCTCGCGCATCATCCTCAAGCTCTCCGGCGAGGCCCTGGTCGGGGGCGAGGCCTACGGGATCGACATGGAGACGCTCCACCAGATCGCCCGCCAGGTCCGGCGGGTGGTCGCCCGGGGTGTCCAGCTGGCCATCGTGGTGGGCGGTGGCAACATCGTCAGGGGCACCGACATCAGCCGCCACGGCATCGAGCGGGTCACCGGCGACTACATGGGGATGCTGGCCACGGTCATCAACGCCCTCAGCCTGCGGGACGCGATCGAGGGCATGGGGATGCAGTGCCGGGTCCAGAGCGCCATCGCCATGCAGCAGGTGGCGGAGCCCTTCATCCCGCTGCGGGCCATCCGCCACCTGGAGAAGGGGCGGGTGGTGATCCTGGCCGGAGGCCACGGGAGCCCCTTCTTCACCACCGACACCACCGCGGCGCTCCGGGCCGCCGAGATCGGCGCCGACGTGCTGCTCAAGGCCACCCAGGTGGATGGCATCTACAGCGCCGACCCGAACCGCGACCCCACCGCGACCCGATTCAGCCATCTGTCGTATCTCGAGGTGCTGAACCGCGGCCTGACGGTCATGGACAACACCGCCCTGACCCTCTGCATGGACAATCACATGCCGATCATCGTCTTCGACCTTCACACCGAGGGCAACCTGGAGAGGGTCATCCTCGGCGAGCCGGTCGGGACCCGCGTGGATGCGGAGGGCGTGGCGTGAGCGAGCCCACCAAGGCCGAGGAGGCCCTCGCCCAGATCGAGGAGCGGCTGGTCGATGCCGAGATCCGCATGGAGAAGAGCGTCGAGGCCCTCCACAAGGAGCTCTCCGGGATCCGCACCGGACGGGCCAGCCCGTCGCTGGTGGAGCGTCTCCAGGTCGAGGCGTACGGCGTCCCCACCCCGCTCCAGTCGCTCGCCGGCATCTCCACCCCCGAGGCCCGCCTCCTGGTGATCCGCCCCTACGACCGCAGCGCCATCTCCGCCATCGAGAAGGCGATCCAGCGCTCTGACCTGGGGCTCACCCCGAGCAATGACGGCCAGCTGATCCGGATCGTGATCCCGCAGCTGACCGAGGAGCGGCGCCACGAGCTGAGCAAGCTCTGCGCCCGCCGTGCCGAGGAGGCCCGGGTGGCGGTGCGCAACATCCGTCGTGATGAGGTCGAGCACCTCCGCCGGGTCGAGAAGGAGGGCCACGTCAGCCGCGACGAGCTGGAGCGCTCCCTCGCCCAGGTTCAGCAGATCACCGACCAGTTCATCGCCCGGGTCGACGAGGTCGCCCGCAAGAAGGAGGCGGAGATCCTGGAGGTGTAGGGGCCCCGCCCGGGGTCCCCGAGGCGCGTGGCGTCCGCCCGCCGCGAGGCGTGGGACACTACGGTCGTCGCGCCGAAACGGCCTCCGATCCCGGGCCGTTCTCCCAGAGAGGCATGCTCCGTCCACCCCCTCCCACCGCCATCCCCGAGCCGGCCCGTCCCGACCTGCCCCGGCACATCGGCATCATCATGGACGGCAACGGCCGCTGGGCCAAGCAGCGCCACCTGCCCCGGGTGGCCGGCCACCGCGCCGGCGTCCGGGCCATCCGGCAGGTCATGGAGGCGTGCAACGACGCCGGCGTCCACATCCTGACCCTGTACGCCTTCAGCACCGAGAACTGGCAGAGGCCGCGGGGCGAGGTGACCTCGCTGATGCGGCTCTTCCAGGAGACCATGGACAGCGAGGTGGACGAGCTGGACGCCAAGGGGATCCAGCTGCGGATCATCGGCGACCGCGCCAAGCTCAGCCCGCGGCTGCGGGCCAAGGTCGACGAGTGTGAGCGGAGGACCCTCCACAACCGGGCGAACGTCCTCAACGTGGCCATCAACTACGGGGGTCGCAGCGAGGTGGTCGAGGCCATCCGCGAGCTCGCCGCCAGTGGCCGCGACCTCCGCACCCTGGACGAGGCGACGCTCTCGGCGGCCCTCTACACGGCGGGGCTGCCCGACCCGGACCTGATCATCCGCACCGCCGGCGAGCTCCGGGTCAGCAACTTCCTGCTCTGGCAGGGGGCCTACGCCGAGCTGCACGTGACCGACACGCTCTGGCCGGACTTCGGGCCCGCCGACGTGGCCGTGGCGCTCGGCGACTTCCGCTCGCGCCGGCGCACCTTCGGCCAGGTCGCGGATGCGCCCGGAGCCGGCGACGGCACCGCGGTCGCCTCCCGGGCCGGATGACCACGCCGCCGGCGCCGGGCGCGCTCCGCGCTCGCGCCGCAGCCGCGGACGGCGCCCCGGCGCCCGCCACCGAGGCCGCCGCGCCCGCCGCCCTGCCCCGCCGTCGCATGAACCTCCTGCCCCGGCTGGCCTCCAGCGCGGTCCTGATCCTCCTGGTGGCCGGGATGATCTGGGTCGGCGGGGTCCCCCTCGACGTGCTGATCGGGGCGGGGGCCGCGCTCGGGGCCTGGGAGCTGGTCAGCCTGCTCGCGCGCTGCCCCGTCCCCGCGCCGCGCTGGCTGGTGGTGGCCCTGGCCGTCTGGCTGGCCGAGCGAGCGGTCCTCCCCGGTCCGGCGGGCAACCTCGATGTCATCCTCCCGGTCGCCCTGGGCGCCGGGGTGGTGGCGGGGGTCCTGCTCCGCGCGCCCTGGGAAGGTTGGGCCGCCGGTCTCGGTGGCGGCCTCTACCTCGGGGTCGGCCTGGGAAGCCTGCTGGGCCTCTACCACTGGCCGGGCGCCGCGCCCGGGGTCGGGCTGCGCCTTCTGGCGATCGTGGTCGGGGCGGTGGTCGCCACCGACAGCCTGGCCTACTTCACCGGCCACGCCCTCGGCCGGCACCGCTTCTTCCCCTCGATATCACCGCGGAAGTCGGTGGAGGGGGCGGTGGGCGGAGCCGTGGGGGCGATGCTGGTCGCGGGCATCGCCGGCCCCCTGGTCATCGCGCTCAACCCGTTCGCCGCGGTGGGCATGGGGCTGCTGATCGCCGTCGCGGCGGAGGGGGGCGACCTCGCCGAGTCGGCCCTCAAGCGCCAGGCCGGGGTGAAGGACTCGGGGCGGTTGATCCCCGGCCACGGCGGACTCCTCGACCGCCTCGACGGCCTGCTCCTGGCCGGGCCGGCCGTATATTGCCTGCTGGTGCTCATCGCCTTCCGGTGAGCCCGGCAGCGCGTGGCGGAGGCCCGCCCCGCGCCTCGTTCGAACCACCCGGAGGCCCGCCCGACCCCATGGAGCCCAGGAACACCGCGCCACCGCCCCGTCGCGTCGTGCTGCTCGGTGCCACCGGGTCGATCGGCCGCCAGGCGGTGGACGTGGTCACCCGCTTCCCCGACCGGTTCGAGATCGTCGGCGCGGTCGCCGGGCACGACGTCGCAGGCCTGAGGCGGCTGGCTGAGCGCTTCGGGATCCCGCGGGTCGCCGTGGTCGCCCCGGACCCCGGGGCTGAGGTGCCCGCGGGGTGGGGAATCGGCGTGGACGCCGCCTGTGAGGTCGCCGCCCTGCCCGCCGACGTCGTCTGCGTGGCCATCACCGGGGCGGCGGCGCTGCGCCCGACCCTGGCCGCCCTGGATGCCGGGACCACCGTCGCGACCGCGACCAAGGAGGTCCTGGTGATGGCCGGCGAGGTGGTCCGAGCTCGCTCGCTGCGGTCGGGGGCCCGCATCGTCCCCATCGACAGCGAGCACTCCGCGCTCTGGCAGTGCCTCCGGGGCGAGGATCCGGCGAGCGTCAGCCGGCTGATCCTGACCGCCAGCGGTGGGCCCTTCCGGGAGCGCGACCCGGCAACGTTCGCTGCGATCACGCCCGAGGAGGCCCTCCGCCACCCGACCTGGAACATGGGCCCGAAGGTCACCGTCGACAGCGCCACCATGATGAACAAGGGTCTGGAGGTCATCGAGGCCCACTTCCTCTTCGACGTCGACTACCGGCGCATCGACGTCCTGGTCCATCCCAGCTCGGTCATCCATTCGATGGTCGAGTTCCGGGACGGGGCCATCAAGGCGCAGCTCGGTGTCCCCGACATGCGACTCCCCATCGCCCTCGCCCTCGCCGACGGGGAGCGGTTGCCCGGCGTCGCCCCCGCCGCCGACCTGCCCGCGGTGTCGCCGCTGCAGCTCCTTCCCCTCGATCCGCTCCGCTTCCCGGCGGTGGGGGTGGCCCGCCGGGCGGGAGAGCGCGGTGGGGTGGTGCCGGCGGTCCTGAACGCGGCCAACGAGGTGTGCGTCGACGCCTTCCTGCGCGGTGCCTGCCGCTTCGACCAGATCACCGCCCTGGTGGGGGAGGCGGTGGAGGCGGCGCCGCTCGTGGCCGCGCCGTCCCTGGAGGACGTGCTGGCCGCCGACTCCTGGGCGCGCCAGCGCGTCGGCGACGCGCTCGCGCTGCCCGCCCCGGGGGGCGGCGCATGAGCGGCATCGGCGGCGTCCTCATCGCCATCGTCGCCTTCCTGGTGGTGATCACCGTCGTGGTGGTGATCCACGAGCTGGGCCACTTCGTGGTGGCCAAGCGCTCGGGGATCAGGGTCGACGGCTTCTCCATCTTCGTCGGCCCCCCCGTCCTCAAGGTCCAGCGCGGGGAGACCGTCTACGCCCTCCGCGCCATTCCCGTCGGCGGCTTCGTCCGCATGGCCGGCATGCTGGGCATCGAGGGGGAGGCCGATGCCGGCGAGCGCAACTTCTACCGGGCCTCGATCCCGCGGCGGCTCGCCACCATCCTGGCCGGCATCGCCGTCAACTTCGTCTTCGGGGGCATCTGCCTGACGGTCGTCGCCGCCCAGCCCATCCCCTCCAACGTCCCGGTCGGGGAACCGACCGCCCGGGCCGGGCTGGTCAGCGGCGACGTGATCCTCAGCGTGGGCGGCCAGACGATCAGCTACGCGTCGACGGCGGTCACCGACGCCGACTTCTACGCGGCGGTCCAGCGGAGCGAGGGCCGGCCGATCACGGTGGTCTACCGGGCCTCCGACGGCGCCGACCACGCCGCGACCATCACCCCCGAGCTGGTCGTCTACACGTTCGGCCAGCCCAGCACCTTCCCGAGCCAGTGGGCGAAGTCCGCCCTGGTCGTGACCTCGGTGGACGGCCACGGGCCCGGCACGGGGGATCCCGCGACCATCCTCGGCGGGGGGCCCACCACGACCCTCGGCTTCATCCCGGGCTCCGCGGATCAGCTCCTCGGCGATGGCACGGTGACGGTCAGCGGGTTCGTCGAGGGCGACAGCAACGACCGCTTCACCAACCTCGAGCTCTCCGACGTCCGCGATGGCAACGGAAGCCAGACCGCCTACGCCACGGCGGCCTGGCGCATCGGGTACGGCGCCCAGGTGCCGGGCGAGGCGCTGATCCCGGCCCTCCACGACGGATTCGGCGCCGTGCCCGCCTACGCGGTCGGGCTGGTCCAGCTGGTCGGCCAGCTGTTCGTCCACCCCTCGCAGGCGTCCTCGGACGTGGCCGGCCCGGTCGGCATCGCCTCCCTCGCCGGGGCGACCATCCAGCAGGGGTGGGTCCAGTTCCTCTCCCTGGTCGGCCTGATCAGCCTGGCGGTGGGGTTCATGAACCTCCTGCCCATCCCCGGCCTCGACGGCGGATGGCTGCTGCTCATCATCATCGAGGCGGTGCGCCGCCGGCGCGTCGACCCCCAGCGCCAGCTGCTGGCGACGGGCATCGGGTGGGCATTCATTATCCTGTTGGTGGTGCTCATCACCTTCAGCGACATCAGCCACCTCTCCGGAGGCGCCCACTGAGATGACCCCCCCCCACCGGCGCCGGACCGTCCCCATCAACGTCGGTGGCGTGGTGATCGGCGGCGCCGCCCCGATCTCGGTCCAGACCATGACCAAGACCCAGACCGAGGACGTGAGCGCCACCCTTGTCCAGATCGAGCGGGCGACGGCGGCCGGGGCCGACATCGTGCGGGTCACCTGCGACACCCCGGAGGCGGGCCGGGCCCTGCGCGAGATCGTCCGCGGCTCCCCGGTGCCGATCGTCGCCGACATCCACTACGACGCCCCGCGGGCCCTCGAGGCGCTGGAGGCGGGGGTCGCCTGCCTCCGGCTCAACCCGGGCAACATCACCGATCGGGCCAAGGTCGCCGACATCGCCCGGGAGGCCAGGGACCGGAACGTGCCGATGCGGATCGGGGTCAACGCGGGCAGCATCCCCAACCGCAAGGGACTGGAGCGCGGCCGGGGGGGCAGCATCGAGGAGACCGCGGAGCTCATGGTGGAGGCCGCGCTCGGCCACATCCGGATCCTCGAGGAGCTGGACTTTCACCAGATCAAGGTGTCGCTCAAGGCGTCGGACGTCGCCACCAACCTGGCGGCCAACCGGAGGTTCGCGGCCCTCGGCAACCGCTACCCGCTCCACCTCGGGCTGACCGAGGCGGGCCCGGTCGACACCGGCAGCATCAAGAGCGCGATGGGCATCGGCATCCTCCTCGCCGAGGGTATCGGCGACACCATCCGGGTCTCGCTGGTGAGCGACCCGGTGGACGAGGTCCGCGTCGCCCGCCAGATCCTGGCCAACCTGGAGGAGAAGGCGAGCGGGCCCAACCTGGTCGCCTGCCCGACCTGCGGGCGGCTGGAGATCGACATGGTTCCCATGGTCAAGCGGGTCGAGGAGGCGATGCAGGGCATCCGCCGCCCGATCACGGTGTCGGTCATGGGCTGCGTGGTCAACGGGCCGGGGGAGGGGATGCACGCCGACATCGGCATCGCCGGAGGCAAGCACAAGGGGGCCCTCTTCAAGGCCGGCCGGGTGGTGGCGTCGCTGCCCGAGACCGAGCTGATCGACACCCTGATCGCCGAGCTGCGCACGATCGCCGCCGAGGACGCCGAGCTGCTGGCGGCGGGCAAGCCGCTGCCGGTGGGGCTGGGCGACGGGGCCGCCGCGCCGTCCCGCCCGATGACCCCGCTGACCGTCGTCTGAGGCAGCCGCGCGACGAGGGCTTCCGCGCCAAGGGGAGCCGCGGGGGTGGTGCTTCGCTTCAGCCCAGGCCTCCGAGCGCCCTGACTGGCGCTCGGCGCCTTCCGCTCGGCAGCATTGCAGCTGCTGCCTGCGCAGAGCCTGCGCTCAGACGCACCCCCGCGTCTCCTTATCCCTGACCAGAGAGCTCCTCAGCCGGCTCAGCCGGTAAACTCGGCGGCCATGGCTGACGAACGGCCGCCGATGCCCAAGGCGATCACCCGCAAGAGCGAGGACTTCGACCGCTGGTACACGGACACGGTGCGCCGCGCCGAGCTGGCCGACTACGCGCCGGTCCGCGGCTGCATGGTCATCCGCCCCTACGGCTACGCGCTCTGGGAGCGGATCCAGCGGGCCCTCGACGACATGATCAAGCGGACCGGGCACGAGAACATGTACTTCCCGCTGCTCATCCCCGAGTCGTACCTGCAGAAGGAGGCGGAGCACGTCGAGGGCTTCGCCCCCGAGGTGGCCTGGGTCACCCAGGGGGGACAGAAGGAGCTCGAGGAGCGCCTGGCGATCCGGCCCACCTCGGAGACCATCATCTGCTCGATGTTCGCGGACTGGATCCACAGCTACCGCGACCTGCCGGTGCTGATCAACCAGTGGTGCAACATCCTCCGCTGGGAGAGGCGCACCCGTCTCTTCCTGCGCACCACCGAGTTCCTCTGGCAGGAGGGTCACACCTTCCACGAGACCCACGCGGAGGCCGCGGCCGAGGTCGACACCATGCTCGACTGCTATCGCGAGCTGGCCGAGGAGTGGCTGGCCATTCCCGTGGTCGCGGGGCGCAAGACCGAGTCCGAGAAGTTCGCGGGGGCCGAGTACACCCTCTCCATCGAGGCGATGATGAGCGACGGCTGGGCGCTCCAGTCGGGCACCTCCCACCACCTCGGCCAGAACTTCACCCGCGTTTACGGGATCACCTACAGCGACCGGGACAACGCGCTGCAGCACCCCTTCCAGACCTCCTGGGGGCTGTCGACCCGGATCATCGGAGGGCTGATCATGGCCCACGGCGACGACGCCGGGCTGGTCATGCCGCCCCGCGTCGCACCGATCCAGGTGGTGGTGGTCCCGGTGACCCGGAGCAATGACCCGGAGGGGGCGGCCGCGGTGGAGGAGGCCTGCCGGCGCCTCGAGGCGGCGGCAGGCGAGGTGCGGCTGCGGGTGGACCGCCGGGACGGCGTCCGTCCCGGCGAGAAGTACAACCACTGGGAGCTGCGCGGGGTGCCGCTCCGGCTGACGGTCGGGGCCCGGGACCTCGCCGCCGGCCAGGTGACCGTGACCCGGCGGGTGGACGGCGAGAGCTGGACCGAACCCCTGGACGGCGTGTCCGGGCGGCTGCCTGCCCTCCTCACGGAGGCCCAGGGCCGCATCCGGTCCCGTGCCGAGGGGCTGCTGCGCGACCGGACCGTCGAGGTCGGAGACCTGGACCAGCTGCGCCAGGCCTTCGCGAAGGAGCCGGTCTTCGCCAACGCGCCCTTCTGCGAGCGACGGGAGTGCGAGGAGGCGATCAACACCGCCGCCCAGGCCCTCACCGTCCGCGTGCTCCGCCGCGATCGCAGCGGAGAGCCCGGGCGTTGCCTGGCGTGCGGAGAGCCGTCGTCCGAGGTTGCCCTGATCGCCCGCGCGTACTGAGCGAAGGCCCTCACGGTGGGCCCCCCGGTGGCGAGGGCGGAGCGGGTCAGCTGGTGGCGGCGGCCGTGGAGTAGAGCTGCACCGATCCGACGAAGCTGGTGAACCCGGGCGGGGGATTCTGCGCCGAGGCCACGGCGAAGCCATAGAAGTCGTGACCGGCGAGGATGAAGCGGTAGTCGAGGTAGACCCCGTCCAGCGAGACCAGCACGTCGTCGTCCGGGTAGCCGTCGTAGGTTCCGAGCGTCTGGGAGATCACGGTGACGCCGAGGTTGTTGACCATGCTGTTGACCCCCGCCTGGAGGCTCAGCTGAGGATCGGAGACGCCGACGGTGGACGGATAGGGCATGTAGATGGCCAGGTACTGGTCGCCCGTGGTCACGTCCTCCGCCTCCCAGGTCGTGTAGCTGATGGTGACGCCGCTCTCTGCCTCCGAGCCGTTGACAGAGACCGGGGTGACCGGGAAGGCGGCCGCGAAATCGTGGCCGGGGTCGGTGAACAGCGCCGCGGCGCTGGGGCTGGCGGACGGAGCGGGCGTGGGCGTGGGCGCGGGGGTCGGGGTGGGTGTGGGCGCGGGGGTGGCGGTCGCGGTGGCCTGAGCCGAGGCGCTGGGGGTGGGCGCGGGCGTCGCGGTGCGATGGGTGAGGATGTAGGCGCCACCGGCAGCGATGATCGCCAGCGCGATGAGCGCGAGCAGGGCCGTGCGCAGGGGAGAGCGGCCTCGGGTCGGCGCCGCACGCCCCCCGGGAGCGGGGATCGGCGGCTGCGGAGGCGCCTGGGGCGGGCGGAGGCCGGGTGGCGGCTGCGCCGGCGGCGCCGAGTAGGAGTCCGCCGGCCAGCCGCCCGGCTGCTGAAGGGGTGGCCGGGGTCCACCGGGCGTTCCGGCCGGGGCGGGGGCCGGCCAGCTGGGCGGCGGTGCGAAGGGCTGGGGCTGCGCCGTGGGAGTGGGAGGCTGGGCGGCGGCCCGGAGGGAGGCCCAGGGGCCGGTCTCCCACCCTGGCTGGCCGGGGGGGGCGGCGGAGGGCGCCGGGCCGCGCGGGCCAGTGGCCTCCGGAGGCGGCGGCGATGCGGGGACTGACGGCCTGGCCTGCCAGTCCGAGGCCTCCGCCGGGGGTCGGGGCGCTGGAGCCGGCGTCCCTCCGGGGACAGGCTGGCCGGGCGCCGGGGGCACGCTCGGCGGTGTCAGGGCGCGGCGCCAGCGCTGCCCATCCCACCAGAAGCGGCGGTCAGCACTGAGCGGCGCACCGGGGGGCGGCCCCGGCGGCTGCTGGCCATAGCCCCCACCTGCATCGCTCATGCGAGCCCGAAGCATATCCGCCGCGCGCGCAACCCGGGGCAACGGACAGACACGACCCGGTCACGAAGGCGGCGGCCGCAGGCCGGCGGCCCGGAGTCGACCGGCGCGCCGTCAGCTGCCGGGGATCGTCAGGGGGCTCGGCGGCGGGGTGAAGGCCGGGACGCTGTTCCAGTTCGAGAAGTTGATGGTCCCGGCCTCGGAGCCGCTGGTCTTCGACAACCGCAGCGGGTAGGCCGGACCCGAGCTGGCCACGGCGAGGATGCTGCCGTCGCTCGTGTCCTTGACGAAGACGGCGGACTGGCCGTTGACGGTGCCGGTCCCCCCCGACGCGAGCGTTCCGTGGTTCTGCAGGACCGCCGAGATGTCGGTGAGGGAGCTGACACCCGAGAAGGCGGACGCTGTCGACGAGCCCGCCGGGGCCTCCACCCACTTGCCGGCGTAGTCGCCGGTGGCGGAGCTCGGCAGGCCCTCGGCGGTCCAGAACGCGGCCGGCGCGTTGAAGTAGACGTTGCCGCCGATCACGTCGAGGTCCACGCTGCTGCCATCCAGCGTCAACGTCCCATCGATGTCGTTGCCATGAACCTTGAAGTCGATAGCCGTGACCCCGCTGCCGAAGTTCCCCGTGCCTGACATCTCGAACCCGCTCGCCTTCTGTGTCGCCGCCGACGCCGCCTGCACGATCTGAGCCGGCGACTCGGAGGTCAGGCCGTTCGAGCTGGGGCGGGTGAGGACGTACACGGCGGCGCCCGCTCCCGCCACCACCACCAGCGCAACCACCGTCGCGACCAGCCAGCGGGCGCCGGAGGGTCGTGGAGCCACCGGCGCCGGGGGCGCCGGCCACTGCCCCGGGGCGGGACCCGCGAAGGGAGGGGCCGCCACCGCCGGGGGCGCGAACTGCGGGGAGGGAGCCCACGGCGGGGCGGCCGGTGGGAACGGTGGCGTCACCGGTGGAGGCACGGGTGCCCACTGAGTCCCGTCCCACCAGAAGCGACCATCCGCGCTCCGGGGAGCTCCGGGCGGGGGACCCGACAGGAGGGGAGGTGGCGGCGTGACCGGTGGCGGCGGCGGCGTGGCGGGGGGAGGAACCGGGACCCACTGCCTGCCATCCCACCAGAAGCGGCCATCAGGGCTCACCGGGGCTCCGGGCGGAGGGCCCGTGGAGAAGGGCGGCGCCGGACCGTACGGACCCCCTGGATCGGACATCTGCGCCGGATCATAGATCGCCGCGGGCATGTCCGCGGCCTCGTTTCACGATTGCCCGGGCCGGGTGCCCGGTACACTCGACAGCGATGCCCTTCATCGATCTCGAGTCCCGGATCGGGTACCTGTCCGAATCCGACCGCGACCTTCTGCGCCGGGCTTTCGACCTCGCCGAGCGGGCCCACGAGGGCCAGTTCCGGCTCTCGGGAGAGCCCTACGTCGAGCATCCAGTGGCGGCGGCGGTGCTGCTGAGCGAGCTGCGCCTCGACGCCGAGACCCTCGCCGCGGCCCTGCTCCACGACACCGTGGAGGACACCGACGTCACCCTGGATGAGATCCGGGGCGAGTTCGGAGAGCCGATCGCGCGGCTGGTCGAGGGGGTGACCAAGCTCGGCAAGATCCACGTCCACACCCGCGAGCAGGCCCAGGCCGAGAACATCCGCAAGATGCTGGTGGCGATGGCGGAGGACATCCGGGTGGTGCTCATCAAGCTCGCCGATCGCCTCCACAACATGCGCACGGTGGGCGCTCACGTGGAGGAGCGGCGCCTGCGGATCAGCCGGGAGACCCTCGACATCTACGCCCCGCTGGCGCACCGGCTCGGCATCTGGCAGTTCAAGGCCGAATTGGAGGACCTCGCCTTCGCCCAGCTCGACCCCGACAACTACCACGCCGTCGAGGCCAAGCTGCGCAGCGGACGGCAGCAGCGCGAGGTCTTCGTCCGCGATGTCAGCGAGATCCTCCAGCGCGAGCTGGAGGCGGTGGGGGTCCGCGCCGAGCTGAGTGGCCGCTCCAAGAACGTCTACAGCATCATCGACAAGATGGGCCGTCAGCAGAAGGACTTCGAGGAGATCTACGACCTGATGGCGGTGCGGGTGGTGGTCGACTCCATCAAGGACTGCTACACCGCCCTGGGCGTGGTTCACCACCTCTGGAAGCCGATCCCGGGCAGGTTCAAGGACTACATCGCCATGCCCAAGGGCAACGGCTACCAGTCCCTGCACACCACGGTGATCTCCCACACCGGCGAGCCCGTCGAGGTCCAGATCCGGACCGTGGAGATGCACCACACCGCCGAGTACGGGGTGGCGGCCCACTGGCATTACAAGGCGGGCCCCCAGCAGGTTCGCTTCGACGAGCGCTACGGCTGGCTGCGGCTGCTGATGGACTGGCAGAAGGAGCTGCTCGACGCGGAGGCCTTCGTCGACACGGTCAAGTTCGACATCTTCCAGGACGAGGTCTTCGTCTTCACCCCCAAGGGTGATGTCCGCTCGCTGCCGGCGGGGAGCACCGCGGTGGACTTCGCGTACCGGGTTCACACCGCGGTCGGGCACCACTGCATCGGGGCCAAGGTCAATGGCCGGATGGTCCCGCTCGACTACCACCTCGCCAACGGGGACATCGTCGAGATCCTGACCACCAAGGCGCCCCACGGTCCCTCCCGGGACTGGCTCACCTTCGTGAAGACCTCGACTGCCCGGGAGAAGATCCGGCAGTGGTTCAAGAAGGAGCGGCGCGAGGAGAACGTCACCAAGGGCCGGGAGATGCTCGACAAGGAGTTCCGGCGGCTGCGCCAGACCTCGCTCGCGGCCCTCAAGGACGACGGGCTGCTGGAGCTGGCGCGGGACTTCAAGTTCACGACCGCGGACGACTTCCTGGCGGCGATCGGTTACGGCGAGTTGAGTCCCCGCACGGTGGTGCTCCGCCACGCCGACCACGACACGCGTGGCGACGAGGACGGTCACGGGTCGGTCATCCCGCTCACCTCGCCGGCGGCGGCGCCCAGCGGGGAGGTGAGGGTGCACGGGGTCGGCAACATGTTGACCACCTTCGCCCGCTGTTGCAATCCGCTGCCGGGGGAGCCGATCCGCGGCTACATCACCCGGGGCAAGGGGGTGTCGGTCCACCGGGCCACCTGCGCCAGCATCCAGCACGCCCACGACCCGGACCGGCTGGTCGAGGTGGCCTGGGAGAGGGACACCCACCAGGTGTACCCGGTCAGCATCAAGATCGAGGCCTGGGACCGCACCGGCCTGCTCCGCGACATCGCGGCGGTGATCGCGGAGAACAAGATCAACCTCGCCGGGGCCGACGTCCAGGTCTACGACGACCGGACCGCGGTGATCTCGACGGTCGTCGAGATCTCCAACCTGACCCAGCTCAGCCGCCTCCTGGAGCGGCTGGAGCAGGTCCGCGACGTCCACACCGTGGCCCGGGACGTGGGCTAGGGGGGCGGTCCGGGGATACGACAGGCCCATGGGCTTGGGCGACCGGTCGGGGCCGGTGGTGGGTCCCGCCTCGTCCGCCCGTGTCGCGGCGAGGACCGTTGGCGCTTCTCCACATCCGGGCCGGCGGCTTGCGACCGGGGTGCCATCGGCCCGTTACCCGTCGCAGCCACATTTGACGCGATGGCAGGACAGCCCGCCCGGTCGACTGCGCCCCCGGGCCACCCCTCTCCCTCCTGGGCGGAGGCGCGCGAGGAGCTCCGCATGCGCTCCAGGGTGAGGCGCGCTCGCCCCCACGGCCAGATCGTCCCCCTGATGGCGCTGCTCATGGTCGTCCTCACCGGCTTCGTGGCGCTGGCCATCGACACGGGCGTGGCCTACGACCAATCGCGCACCGACCAGGACGTCTCCGACGCCGCCGCCCTGGCGGCCACCTACTGGATCTGGTTGAATGTGCACGACCAGAGTCCACCAAACCTGAGCGGGGCCTTCGCGGCGGCGGCCAACGTCGCCAACCTCGACTGCACCGGTCCGTCCGCTCCCTGCTCCCTAACCCTCAGCTTCTACGGCAGCACCTGGACCAGCAGCAATCCGGGCACCGCGCTGTGCCAAGCGTCCGTGCAGAACGTGGCGAACCCGACCCCGGTGACCTGGATCCCCAGCAGCTGCACGGCCGCCCTAGGGAGCGTCTGGTATGCAGGAGCCAGCGTGGCGAGCACCGCACACACCTATATCGGCGCGCCGGCCATCGGCTCCAAGAACTTCTCGGTGAGCAACCAGGCCGTGGCCCAGGTGGTGGGCGGGACCGGAGGCACGGGCCAGGGCCTGCTGTATCTGAACTGCGTACTTTGCATCCTCGGTGGAGAGAACGCCTACTACTCATCGGGGGCGACCGAAGGACTCACGATCGAGTCCACCTCCGACCTCCTGGACCTGACCTCGGACGGAGCCAACATGGACATTAACCAAGGCTTCGACTGCGAGGGGAGCAGCGACGTGGCCACCATCGACACCACCACGGGGGGCAGCACCCCTGACGGCTCGGTAAATGTCGCAGGCACCTACACCGACAACTGCGGCAGCAGTGGCAAGGGACTCACCTGGAAGCCGGCCTCGACCAAGTCACCCTACAACCCCATCACCGGCACCAAGCCAATCAGCGACGCACTCCAGAGCATGCAGATGCCATCTCTGACCAGCTGCCCCAACAACGAGAACTACGGCAACACGTATGACACCAGCCCGTTGGGCACGCCGATCACGACCAGCACCACACTCCAGCCAGGCTGCTACGACAACGTCGTCATCAACGGGAAGCAAACCGGCCTGAGTCAATCGTCGGGCGGCCAGGACTGCGTGTCCAACGGCGACGGTATCGACGTGATCTTCAAACCCGGTACCTACGTCATCTACGGCGGGCTCACCATCGAGGGTCAGGATCCCACCGTCGAGTCGGACAACTCCACAGCCCGGGTGAACCCCGGAACTGACCAGAACTGCCATGCGGGCGGCGTCACCCTCGACTTCGTCTGCCAAACCAGCAACTACAACGGCAGCGGCGTCGCCGGCCCGGCCACATGCGACAACAGCGGCGTAGCTTCAACGGGCGCGGGCCTGGTTATGAACACGAGCAAAGGCAGCACCACCTGCAACTCCCAGGGACTGGATACAGGCGACGGCAACCTGCCCTGCGACTTCCAGTGGAACCTCTTCCCGCCGGCCAGCGGTGACTGGGAGAACCTGGTGATCATCTTCGACCGCTACAACTCAGGTTCGATCGTGACCGCCTCGCAGACCCCGGACCCGGACAGCGACCACAACGGCGCGATCTACGCACCGTCCGCGACGTACGTGATGGCGAACTACGGGTCCTCCGGGCCGGTGGAGGGCAGCGGCACCTCCTGCATCACCCCGCTGGGCGCACCTGTCATCGTCGACTACATGCAGGTCTATGCCAACTACAACCAGACGTCCCCCGCATGCACCGAGTACGTCTGGGCCGATGGGAGCTTCAGCTTCGACCTCGACAACGACGTGGAGCTGAACGGCGGTGGGCCGGGCGGTCTCTCAGGCTGAGCGCGCGGCGTGCGCTGCGGGTGGTGGTGGGCGCCCTGTTACCGAACGGTCGCGGTCAGTTGACAGGAACCTCCGAATCGGTCGAATAGGCTTAGGTGGCGGCTGCCCACCAATGCGGATGCGTGGAGTGATAGATCGATGGTGAGAGATGTCGAGGGGGGGCCGGCGGTCCACCGCCGCCCGCAGCACCGGGCGCGGCGCAGCGGCCAGGCGATGGTCGAGTTCGCCCTGACCTTCCCCGTGCTGCTGCTCCTCGCCATCTCGGTCTTCGACTACGGCTACTACCTGGAGCACGTCGACAACATCGCCACCGTGGTCCGCGACGGCGCCCGCTACGCCAGCGAGAACACCACGGTCTCCCCGTGGAACAACGCCTGTCCCAACCCGACCCCGCTGGCCTCCGGCGGCTGGAGCTGCGCCGGCCTGGTGAGCTGGGTGGCCCCTGGCGAGAGCGGTAGTGTCAACTCGTCGACCATCGACGTTACCTCGATCACCGGCTTCACCGGCTTCACCGGCACCTTCGACGTGGCGACCACTAACAACACGGGCGGCCTGGTCGTCATCAGTTGCGAGGGGACTCAGAGCAGCCCGCTGGCGTTCACCAATTGCAGCTCGCCGGGGGGGGGGGCCCTGGTGCCGAACAACCCGCTGAACGGCGAGTCCGACTTCACCGAAGGGGTGATCCAGGGGGAGGCCGAGGCCCTCACCGTGCCCGAGGGAGGGCTTCCGATCGACAACATCGATTGCTGCTGGTCGGGGCAGTCGGGTGGTACGGGATGTCCGAGTGGATCGGGGGCGACCCCCCCATCGCCAGGGACCGCCAGTACGGTCGTAACCCCTACCCTATACTCGTGGCCGGTGACCGGGATCAGCTCGCAAGCTCCGGTGAGCTGCATGACCATCGCCTACTGGTCGAGCAGCGACGGGTCGTACTCGACGTCCAGCCTCAGTCTCTGTGGGTGGTATTCGGCGGACGCTGCTGATGCTGGGAGCAGCAACGCGTTCCAGCACGTCGGCAACAGTGGCACGTGCGCCGCTGCGACGGGCGAGCTGGTCCGGATCACCGTGGCCTACGCCTGGAGCCAGGCCTCGCCCGGCCCCGCCTTCACGGTCCTGAACTCGGTATTCGGCATCCAGGTCGACGCCTCGGCGACCTACGCGTTCGTGGTGACGGGTTGATGCGCGCGCGGCGCCGCGGGACGTCGGGACAGACCATCGTGGAGTTCGCCCTGGTCGCTCCTCTCTTTCTCCTGCTGGTGTTCAGCACCATCGACTTCGGCGGGTACTTCAGCAGCCGGCTCGCCGTCGAGGAGGCGGCCCGCGCTGGAGCGCGAGCCGCCGTCGTCCAGGTGTCCAGCTCATACTCCGGCTCCGCGATCACGGGGGCGATTACCGCCCAGAAAGGCATGGCCGCCCTCACCACCACGGTCGACTGCATCTGGCAGGGAACGACCCTCGACCCCGATTCGTACCCACCGTTCAAACCGCTCACCGGGACCTCGTGCGTCGGCATCTGGTACTTCGACCTGATGAATGAGACTTCTGGGCCTCCGACACTGTGCACCGAGTGGAGCGTGGCCCACTCGGCCTTCGGGTCGTACAGCGGCAGCACCTGGACAGCGGCCACGCCCCCCAGCGGCTGCGTCGTCCCCCAGGAGGACATCGTGGTGGTCGGGGTCGGCTACCAGTACAGGCCGCTGACGCCGATGCCTACGATCGTGTCCGGCGCGCTCACTACCTATGGGGAGACCCAGCTGATGGAGGAGGGCACCACCTAGACAGCGCGCGGCCAGCAGCTCGGAGGAGGTAGGCCCCGTCCAGCGCCCGCGGTTAGACTCTGACCCGCCATGCCGCCGATCGCGCGCCCCCGGGGAACCAACGACCTCCTGCCCCCGGACTCCGCCCTCCGGGCCTGGGTCCTGGACACCCACCGCCAGATCGCCGAGGCGCACGGCTACGAACTGATCGACACCCCCGCCTTCGAGGCGACCGAGCTGTACGAGCGGGGGACGGGGGCCGGCACCGACGTGGTGGAGAAGGAGATGTTCTCCTTCACCGATCGGGGCGGGCGCGGGCTCACCCTCCGGCCCGAGGGGACTCCCGGGTTGCTGCGCGCCGTCCTCGCCGCCCACCTGGACCAGGAGCGGCGACCGGTCCGTGTCCACTTCGCGGGCCCGATGTTCCGCTACGCGCGGCCCCAGGCCGGTCGCTACCACGAGTTCTGGCAGGTCGACATCGAGGCGATCGGGGAGCGCTCGCCGGCCCTCGACGCCGAGGTCATCGAGGTCGCCTGGCGCTTCTATGAGGCGCTGGGCGTGACCGGCCTCAGCCTCCAGGTGAACACCCTGGGCGACCTGGAGGATCGCATCCGCTACCGGGCCGCTCTCGTCGCCTACTACACCCCGCTTCAGGACCGTCTCTGCGCGGACTGCCGGCGCCGGCTGGGGGTGAACCCGCTCCGCCTGCTCGACTGCAAGCGGGACGCCGGCCTGGTGGCGGGCGCGCCGGAGATCGGGCCCTCGCTCAGCCCGGAGAGCCGCGCCTTCTTCGCCGAGGTCACCGGCTTCCTGGATTCTGCCGGCATCCCCTTCCGTCTCAATCCGCGCCTCGTGCGCGGCCTCGACTACTACGCGCACACGACCTTCGAGCTCTGGCACGAGTCCCTCCAGGGAGCCCAGAACGCGGTCGGCGGGGGCGGGCGGTACGACGGGCTCGCCGAGGTGCTGGGCTTCCCACCCACCCCGGGGACGGGCTACGCGCTGGGGGTCGAGCGGACCATGGCCGTCTGCCGCGAGCAGGGGCTGGGACCCGAACCGACCCGGGACCGAGTGGTGGTGCTCGGCATCGCTGAGGCGGACCGGCGGGCAGCCGCGGCGGTGGCGCGAGCGCTGCGCGGCGCCGGGATCGCGGTCCTCCTCGACGTCTCCGACCGCCGGCTCGACCGCCGGCTGGCCGCCGCCGCCCGGCAGGGCGCCCGTGCCGCGGTCATGGTGGGGGAGGAGGAGGCGGCCCGGGGGGCGGCCACCTGGAAGGACCTGGACACCGGCCGGCAGCAGACCGCCGAGGTGGCGGAGGTGGCGGTGGCGCTCCGCCGCCTGCTCGCCGGGGAGTGAACGGGGAGGGGCGGTGGGAGGACCGGCCGCGATGATTCCCGCACCCGGTCCTCCGGGTACCATGGGGCCGGCCCCTCGCCGGTCGCAGCGCACCGCATGCGGCTGGACCAACAGAGAAGACATCGGGATCCCAACATCCGTCGCCGGCCTTCGCGCCCCTCAGACGGGGAAGGAGAAAAGCGCCGTGCGGGAACCCACCTGGTCCTCGGGCTCAGCCCGGGACGGCGCCGCCGGCGTGGGGGCCACTCCGCGGTGAGCCCGGGCCTCCTCCTCGGCGTCGTCTTCGCCCTGATCGGCGCCCAGCTCACCCGGCTGATCGCCCCCCGGAGGCTCGGCTACGTCGCGGTTCTCGCCCTGGCCGCGGCGGGGGTCGTGGGCGGAGAGCTGGTGGCGATCGGGCTGCACGGCGGGGGACCGGCGCTGGGACCGCTCCATCCCGTCGCCGACGCCGCCGGCATGGCCGCGCTGGAGGTCGTCGGGGCCGTGCTCCGCACCCCGAGAGCTCGCCAGGGGCGGGCATAATCGAGCCCTGATCCACTGGCACCCCGCCCCCAGCCCGCACCGATCCGGTGCCACCACGGAGGACCGGCCATGCGTCTTCCCATCCCCTTCGGCCGCAAGGGCCTGATTGCGGCCGCCGCGATCGCCGCAGGGGTCGTCTACTGGCGGGTGCGCGCGCGCCGCCTGGAGGCGGCCGACCGCGAATGGGACGAGGACATCCAGGGGGCGATCCAGGAGGGCGTCGCCGCCGGGCGTGCCGCCACGTCGCCGACCGAGCCCGCCACGAGCCCGGAAGCGTGACCCGGGAGCCTCGGACCGGCGCACGGCGGGCACGCCGGTGAGTTTGGGCGTGGCTCCGCCCGGGTATTCCCCCGATGTGAGCGCGACCTCCTCCGAACTGCGACTCCCCGCGGAGCGGCGCTACGTCCTGGTCGCCAAGCGGGCGGCCGCCGGCTTCGCCGCCGTCGCCGGGCTCGACGTCGAGGCCCTGGACGACCTGGTGATCGCGGTGGCCCAGGCCTGCGAGAACGCGATCGCCCTCAGCGAGCGGGTCGCCGGACCGGGCAACGGGCAGATCCGGCTGGTGTTCACGCTGGCCGACAAGGCCCTCGAGGTGCGTGTCCGGAGCAGCCTTTCACGGGCCGAGCTGGAGGCCGCCACCCACCGCCAGGCGCTGGCTGCCGCCCAGGCCGTCCGCGCGGCGCAGGCGGGCGAGGCCGAGCAGATGGCGATGCAGCTGATGGGCCTCTTCGTGGACGATTTCGGCTACCGGATGGACGAGCGGACCGGCGGCCTTCGGGTGCGTCTGACCAAGTACCTGGTGCGGTGAGCGCCGCCACTCGAGGCGGTCGCACAGCCGCGCCCGAGCGGCGGACGATGCCCAAGCCGGGCGCGACCCCGGCGCGCGACGAGATCCGCCGGCTGCTCCAGGACTATCACCAGAGCCGCGATCCGGCCATCCGGGCGCGGCTGGTGGAGCTCAACAGCGACCTGGTCCGCTTCATCGCCCGCCGCTTCGCCAACCGTGGCGAGCCCCTGGAGGACATCGAGCAGGTCGGCTTCCTGGGCCTCATCCAGGCGATCAACCGGTTCGACCCCTCGTTGGAGAACGAGTTCAGCACCTTCGCGACCCCCACCATCATGGGCGAGATCCGGCGGCACTTCCGCGATCGCTCCTGGGCGGTGCGGGTCCCGCGGCGGCTCCAGGAGAACCTGCTCCGGGTCCACGCCGCCCAGCAGGAGCTGCAGGGTCGGTTGGGACGTCCCGCCTCGATCGAGGAGATCGCCGAGCACCTGTCCCTGCAGCCGGACGACGTCCTCGCGGCGCTCGAGGTGAGCCCGGCGCAGCACACCGTCTCGCTGCAGGCGCCGATCCACGACGCCGACGACGGGAGCGTCCTCGGGGAGCGGCTGGGAGGCGAGGACGAGGGCCTCGACCGGGTGGAGATGCGCGACGTGCTCGAGAGGGCGATGGCCCAGCTCAGCCCCCGGGAGCGCCGGATCATGGCCCTCCGCTTCGTGGAACAGCTTCCCCAGACCGAGGTGGCCAAGCGCCTGGGGATCTCTCAGATGCACGTCTCGCGGCTGCAGCGCGCGGCGGTCGACCATCTCCGCCGCGAGTTCGGCGACGAGGTGCTCGCATAGGCCGGCGGCCGGCCCGCACCCACCCGGCCCGGCCGGGATCGGCCTGATCCGAGCAGGGCGTCGTGCGTCCGATACAATCTACCGGCTCCGCACCTCGGACGCGCGGCGCCACCGCCGGCGCGGGGTGCCGTCCAGCGACCATCAGGTGCCCCACCCTCCACGAGCCACTCCCATTTGCGCAGCCACGAGATCCGGGAGCGCTTCCTCAGATTCTTCGAGGAGCGCGGGCACCGCGTCCTGCCCAACGCCTCGCTGATACCGAGCGACGACCCGTCGCTGCTCTTCACGGTGGCCGGGATGGTCCCCCTCAAGCCCTACATCAGCGGCGAGCGCACCCCGCCGGCGGCGCGTCTCGTCTCCTGCCAGAAGTGCTTCCGGGGCTCAGGGCTCACCACCGACGACATCGCCTCGGTGGGGGACTGCACCCACCACACCTTCTTCGAGATGCTGGGCAACTGGTCGATCGGGGATTACTTCAAGCAGGGTGCCATCGAGCTGGCCTGGGAGCTGCTCACCCAGGGCTTCGGTCTGGACCCGGACCGGCTCTGGCCGTCGATCTACCCCGACGACTCGGACTCTCTCGAGATCTGGACCGGCCGGATCGGCGTCGCCGAGGGGCGCGTCGCCCGGCTGGTGGACAACTGGTGGCAGGCCGGGCCCACCGGCCCCTGCGGCTACGACAGCGAGATCTACTTCGACCGCGGCGCGCCATGCTCCTGCGGACGTGCTGACTGCACCCCCCAGGGTGAGTGCGGGGGCGACCGCTGGGTCGAGATCTGGAACCTGGTCTTCATGGAGTTCGACCAGGCGGAGGATGGCTCCCGGAGCCTGCTGCCGCAGCGGACCGTGGACACCGGGATGGGCCTGGAGCGGATGGCGGCCGTCCTCCAGGGGGTCCGCTGCAACTACGACACGGACCTCTTCGCACCGATCATGGCAGGGCTGGAGCGGCGCGTCCCCGGCGGCCCCGACGTGGACCGCAGAGCCCGGTCGGTCCGGGTCCTCGCCGACCACGTCCGGGGCGCCACCTTCCTCATCGCCGAGGGCGTCCTCCCCGGCAACGCCGGGCGCGGCTACGTCCTCCGCCGGGTGATCCGCCGGGCGGCGTTCCACGCCCGGCGGGTGGGGCTGGACGGCGGCCTCGCCGAGGCGGTGACCGACGTGGTGACGACACTCGAGAACGCCTACCCCGAGCTGGCGCAGTTCCGCGGGCTGGCCGAGGCCACCATCCGGGGCGAGGAGGAGGTGTTCGCCCGCACCATCGAGGCCGGCAGCGAGCGGCTCGAGACGCTGCTCGCCGCCGGGCCGCGGGAGCTGTCGGGGGAGGATGCCTTCCGCCTCTACGATACCTTTGGGCTTCCGATCGAGTTAACCGTCGAGATGGCAGGCGAACGCGGTGTGGCGGTGGACCGCGCCGGCTTCGACGCGGCCCTCCAGGCCCAGCGCGAGCGCAGCCGGAGCGTGAGGTCCACCGCGGCCGGTCAGGGCGGCGCCTCCGCCTGGCTGGGCTCCGCCGGCCCGGGGTCGACGGCGCCTGGACGGGGTGATGGTCCCGGGGCCGCCGCCGAACCCGAGCGCGCCCTGACCGTGGCCACCGCGTTTGTCGGCTACGACACCCTGGAGACGGAGGCGGTGGTCCGCCGGGTCGGCGGCGCCACCGAGCGCGAGGCCCTGGTGGCGGGGGAGGAGGACGTGGTCTTCCTCGACGCCTCCCCCTTCTACGCCGAGGCGGGCGGCCAGGTCGGCGACACCGGTGTGCTCAGCTGGGAGGGCGGCCAGGCCACCGTCCTGGACTGCATGCTGGTCGCCGGCGGCCCGGTCCAGGGGCGGGCCCACCGGACCCGCGTGACGGTGGGCAGCCTGCATCGGGGCCAGCGGGTGACCGCCGTGGTCGGTGCCGAGCGCCGGGCCGCCGTCGCCCGCCATCACAGCGCCACCCACCTGCTCCACCGCGCGCTGCGCGAGATCCTGGGCGAGACCGTGGTGCAGCGCGGCTCCTACGTGGGACCCGACCACGCCACCTTCGACTTCAGCTTCCCCCGCGGGCTGTCCGCCGAGGAGACCCAGGCCGTCGAGCGGCGTCTCAACGAGGCCGTCCGCGACAACCTCCCGCGGGAGGCGCGCGAGATCCCGGTCGCCGAGGCGCGTGCCTCCGGCGCGATGGCGCTCTTCGGTGAGAAGTACGGCGAGCGGGTGCGGGTCGTCGGTTTCGGCGGCTGGTCGCGGGAGCTGTGCGGCGGCACCCACGTCGCGAGAAGCGGGGACATCGGGGCGGCCATGATCGTCGCCGAGACATCGATCGGACAGGGCATCCGGCGCATCGAGATGGTCGCCGGCGACGCCGCGGTGCGGCGCTGGGAGGAGTCCGAGGCCCTGCTCCGGGAGACGGCCCGAGCCGTGAGGGCGCGCCTTCAGGAGGTCCCCGAGCGGGTCGGCCGGCTCCTCGAGCAGAACCGCGAGCTGCAGCGGCGGCCGCGAGAGGGCGGGGGGGACGCCGTCGCCACGGCCCTGCGCGCGGTGGAGCTGACCCGTTCCGGTGCGCTGACGGTCGCCGTCTCCGACGAGCCGGAGCTGGGCGCTGACGACGCGGCACTGCTGGTCGACCGGCTGTTCGCCGAGCGCCTCCAGGGCGACGGGGTCGCCGCCGTCTTCGGCCAGAGCACGCTCTGCGTCAAGGTCGGCGGCGCGGCGCTGGCCGCCGGCATCCACGCGGGCACCTTGGTCCGAGCCGCCGCCGAGGCCACCGGGGGGCGGGGCGGTGGCCAGCCCGGGTTCGCCCGCGGGGGCCTGGGCGACCCCGGCCGGCGGGCACAGGGTCTGGCCGCGTTCCGCGCTGGGCTGCTGGGGGCCGCCCGATGATGGTGCGCAAGAAGTTCACCATGCTGCGCCGGCGCAGCGAGTTCCACAGCCACTACACCGTGCTCGACATCGGCACCGAGTTCGTCAAGGCGCTGGTGGTGAAGCGCGAGGAGGGCACCGGCATCGTCATCGGCGTCGGCAAGGTGCGCCAGTCCCTCTCCGACATGCAGTCGGGAGCGGTCGCCGACATTCAGGGCGTCATCGACAACTGCGACAAGGCCCTCACCGAGGCCGAGGACATGTGCGGCGCCATCCCCGGCCAGGTGGTGATGGGCATCGCCGGCGAGCAGGTGCGCGGCTTCAGCACCACCATGACCATGCCGCGCCCGCAGCCCCAGGCCCGGATCACCCAGGCCGACCTCGCCACCGCGCTCCAGGCGGTCCAGCGCCGCGCTCTCAAGGAGGCGGTGCGCCAGATGTCCCACGAGCTGGGGGTGGCCGAGGTCAACGTGAAGCTGGTCCACAGCAGCATCACCTCGGTTCACATCGACGGCTACGCGGTCACCAACCCGCTCGACTTCCAGGGCCAGGTGCTGGAGATCTCGGTCTTCAACACCTTCGCCCCCCTCACCCACATCGGGGCCCTGCAGACCATCGCCCAGGAGCTGGACCTCGAGCTGGTGGCGACCGTCGCCGAGCCCTACGCGCTCACCCGCGGCTGCGCCAGCGAGGATGTGTACGAATTCGGGGGCATCTACATCGACGTGGGTGGCGGAACCACCGACATCGCCGTGGTCCGCCGGGGGATCGAGGCGATCCGGATGTTCGCCCTGGGGGGGCGCTCCTTCACGCGCCGGCTCGCCAACGAGATCGGGATGAGCCTGGAGGAGGCCGAGCGGTTCAAGCTCGCCCACGCCGAGGGCCGGCTTCCGGCCGACCAGGACGCCCTCGCCCGCGCCACCCTGGAGCCGACGGCGGAGGTCCTCGCCCAGGGGGTGGCGCTCACCCTCGAGGAGCTCTCCGGCAAGGAGCAGCTCCCGCCCGCGCTCTACCTCGCCGGCGGCGGCTCCGCCCTGCCCGAGGTCAGCGAGCAGCTCGGGGCGCTCGACTGGAGCGAGATGCCGGCGATGAGCCGCCCGCCGGCGATCAGGGTGCTCGGCCCCGGTGACGTCCGGGCCATCCACGACTCGACCGGCCTGCTGGTGGGGAGTCAGGATGTCACGCCGATGGGGCTCGCGTATCATGCGGTGTCCCTGGAAGATGACGCGGACCAGCCACTGGGGGGCCTGATGCGCCGCGTCATGAAGGCGATGAAGGTGTGATGAGGCCCGCGGAATGGCCAGAAGGCTGATCTACGTCGGCATCGAGGACGACGTCGCGGACCTGGCGGGCAAGGTGCAGGCGGCGAACGGCGGCGACGAGCTGGCCCTGGCCGTACCCCCTGGGGCCCAGGCCTTCCAGACCCCCCTCAACCTGCGCCTGCTCCGGAGCGTCAGCGCCAAGCGCGGCCTGACCCTGGCGGTGGTGAGCCCCGACCCCCGGATCCAGGAGCTGGCCCGCGGCACCGGGCTCGCCGCCTACAGCTCGGTCGCCGCCTACGAGGGGGGTGTCCCGGTCGAGGTGCGCCGGGCCGGCCAGCCCCCGTTCCGCGGCCTCGACACGGCGCCCCGGCCCCAGGCCCCCTTCCTGCCCCGACCCGCCGCATCCGTGGAGACCGGCGGGCTGGGAGCGGTGGCGCCGCCGGCCGGCCCCCGGCCCGTGGGGCCCGCCGCGACCGACGGCGCGCCGGCGGTGTGGGATGGGATGGCGTGGGCCCCTCCGGCACCGCCGCCGGTGACCGCGCCCAGCCCCTGGGACCCGGTACCGCCCCCGGCGCCGCCCGCCCCCGCGCCGCCGGGCCCCGTGCTCCCGGCGCCGCCCACCGCGCCGCCGCCACGCCCGGGGAACCCGTGGAGCTCGGCCCCCACCTTCGCCGCCCACGACGAGCCGGCCCCGCCCTGGGCCGCGATCCGGGCGGCCGCCGCGCTCGGGACGGCACCGTCCGCCGCCGCCGTCGAGATCCCGCCGGCCCCGGCCTCGGCGCCCCCGCCGCCACCCGCTCCTCCGAGCCGTCTCCCCACGCCCACCCACAGACCGTCGCCGCCCCCCGGTCGCGGCCGGGCCCACCTCCACCCGCTCCTGCGCAACCGCACCGCCGTCACCTTCACGCTGATCGCTCTGGCGGTCATCGGCCTGGTTGCCTTCCTGGTGCTGAGCCCGTCCGCGATCGTCACCGTCACGGTCGCGGAGCAGCCGCTGACGGTCAATCCCACCATCCAGGGGACGGCCTCCGCCACCCAGGCCGGGCAGGGGAACTACATCCTCTCCAAGGTGATCACGGACTCGGCCAGCCAGACGTTCCAGGCGACCCCGACCGGGACCCAGGCCGTCGCCGCGGTCGCCGCCACCGGCGAGGTGGACCTGACCGCCGTCAACAACAGTATTGGGTACTGCATCCCCCCCTACCCGCTGACCTTTCAGACCGCCAGCGGCATCCAGTTCTTGGCCAGTAACAGCGATGGGATCGAGGTGCTCGCCCTCGGCGAGTCCCCACCCCCCGGGGATCAGTGCAACCTCCCCACCGGCTTCGCCATCAACACCCTGGCCGTCACCGCGGTGACGCCCGGGACGGCCGGCAACGTGGCGGCGGACGCCATCAACGGGTGGGACCCCAGCTTCTGCAGCGGGACGACGGACTACTGCACCGACATCACGGTGTACAACCCGGCCGCGACCACCGGCGGGGTGGCCGCCGCCACCCAGACCATCGCCAGCGCCGCCGACGTCCAGAGCTGGCAGCAGCAGCTCAACCAGGTCGAGAACCAGCTCACCGCCAAGGCCGACTCCGACCTGGCGACCAAGGCCGCCGGGGAGCGGCCGGCCATCGACCCGGGCGGCGACGGCAGGAGCGTCACCTTCCTGGTCACCCCCAGCACCTTCAGCTCCGTCACCGCCGGCACGGTGATGTCCCCGACGACGGTGACGGTGGCGATGAGCGCCCAGGAGACGGTCTACAACCCGGCATCCATCCAGACGGTCGTGGCCAACGACCTCAGGGCGTCGCCCAACCTGCCGAGCGGCGACACCCTGATCCCGAGCCAGCTGTCGCTGATCAACGAGCAGGTGATCCAGGCCGGCAGCGACGGCACCTTCGCCCTTTCGGTCACCGGCACCGACTACTACCGACCGCACTCGGTGAGCTTCGGCCAGCTGCGCAACCAGCTCACCGGGCACAATCCCAGCGACGTGGCCGCGATCATCGGGCAGCAGATCCCCAACGTCCAGAACGTCACCGTCAGCGAGAGCCCTCTCCAGCTCTTCTTCATGCCGTTCTTCAGCTCCCACATCCGGATCGTCGAGACGTTCGCGACCCCGAGCCGCCCCTCGTCGAGCTCCACAGGCTGAGCCCCTGGGCAGCAGGATCCTCAGCGTGAGCGCGACGTGCGCCGCCATCGGCGTCGACCTGGGCACCCGGCGGGTCGGTCTGGCCGGCGCCGATCCCAGCGGGACGATCGCCTCGCCGCTGCGCAGCCTGGAGCGGCGCCATCCCCGCTTCTGGGCGGAGCTGGAGCTGGTCTGCGCGGAGCGCGGCTGCCGGCTGCTCGTCGTCGGGCTGCCGCGGCGCCTCGACGGGGGCGAGGGCGCGGCGGCGGCGGCGGCCCGCGGCTTCGCCGCCGCCGCCGCGCGGCGGCTCGGGCTGGAGGTGGCCCTCTGGGATGAGTGGCTGACCACGGCGCAGGCGGAGCGCACGCTCATCGCCGGGGGGGTCCGGCGGGTACGCCGGAGGAGTACGGTGGACGCGGTGGCCGCCACCCTGATCCTCCAGAGCTACCTCGACGCCCACCCTCGAGAGACGTCGCCGTGAGCCGCGACCAGGGGGTGAGACGCGCCCAGGGAGGCCGGCTCGGCATCCTCTTCGCCCTCATCGGGGTGCTCGTCGTGCTGGTGGCCGTCGTCGGCGCCACCGTGCTCTACGGGCACGTGGAGCTGGAGGCGGCCGGCTCCGGGGGTCCGGTGGTGATCACCGTCCGCGCCGGGGAGAGCCTCGACCAGCTGGCCGACTCCCTGGAGGACCAGGGCCTGATCAAGAGCGCACTCTGGTTCTCGGCCTACGCCCGAGTTCGGGGGGTGCATCTCCGGGCCGGGCGGTACCAGGTCGACTCGGCGATGGAGGCGAGCGAGATCCTCAACGTCCTCGAGGGCCCCCCGTACTGCGCGCCGGTCAGGGTCGTGATCCCCGAGGGGTTCACTGTCGACCAGATCGCCGATCGCGTCGCCTCGACCGCCGGGCTCGGCATCAGCCGGCAGGAGTACCTCGCCGCCGTTGCCGGTGACAGCTTCGCGGCGCCCTTCCTCAGCATGCGGCCGGCGGGGGACACCTCCCTGGAGGGGTTCCTCTTCCCCGACACCTACCAGTTCACGGACTGCACCAGCGCCCACCAGGTGGTCCAGGCGCAGCTGAGCGACTTCCAGCAGAAAGCGCTCGCCAACCTTCCCTCGTCGGGGACCTCCGCCTACGCCGACCTGATCACCGCCTCCATCGTCCAGGCCGAGGGGCTGACCGGCGACTTCCCCAAGATCGCCTCGGTGGTCGACAACCGGCTCGCCATCGACATGGATCTGCAGATCGACGCCATCGTGATGTACGGGCTGCACGAGTCGGGGGAGGCGATGGTCCAGGCCGACGAGGCCATCGACACCCCGTACAACAGCTACCTCCACGCCGGCCTGCCGCCGACGCCGATCGACAACCCCGGGGTGGACGCGGTCCAGGCGGCGGCGCATCCCGCGTCGACGTCGTACCTGTACTACGTCAGCGCCTGCGGACAGACCTACTATTCCACCACCGAGGCCGTCCACCAGCAGCAAGTGGAGGAATACCTGGGGAAGCCGTGCCCCTAGTTGCGCCGAAGTGGCTCCAGCTCGGCTTGATCGGGTCGGGGCTCCGCCATTCGCCGAGCCCGGCGATGCAGCGCGCCGCCCTCCGCGCCCGCGACATCCAGGGCGACTACACGGTGCTGGACGTCAGCCCCGAGGAGCTGCCCGGCCTGCTCCGCCAGCTGCGCAGCGGGGAGCTGGGCGGCTGCAACGTCACGGTCCCCTACAAGGCGGCGCTGGCCGCGGCCTGTGACCGGCTGGAGGGCGATGCCGCGATCTGTCAGGCAGTCAACACCCTGCTGGCCCGCGACGGCGAGCTGATCGGCGAGAACACCGACGCCCGCGGCTTCGAACTCGCGCTCTCCTACCTGCGGCTCCGCCCCGAGCCGGGCGGTCACGCGCTGGTGCTGGGGGCGGGCGGCGGCGCGGCCGCCTGCGTGCTCGCCCTGTGCCGGATGCGGGCAGAGGAGGTGGTGGTGGTGGCCCGCCGGCCCGAGCAGGCGGAGGACCTCTGCCTGCGCGTGTCGCCCGACAGCGCGCGTCCCCTCGCCTGGCAGGACACCGAGGCGATCGCGGTCGCCGCCCGCGAGGCCGACGTGCTGGTCAACGCCGCGTCCACCGGGGTCGGCGGCATCCCGCTCACCCTGGACCTGCTCCCCACCCGGTGCGTGGTCGCCGACCTCCGCTACCGGCCCCGCCCCGTCGACGTGGTGGCGGCGGCGCAGGCGCGCGGCCTGCGGGCGACCGACGGCGTCGAGATGCTCCTCTTCCAGGGGATGCTCAGCTTCCAGTGCTGGACCGGGGCAGACCCGCCCTGGCACGCCGCCCGCGCCGCGCTCGAAGAGGCTCTCGCTGCGTGAACCACGCGGTGGCGAGCGGCGCACCCGGCCCTCCCCGGGTGACGCGCCCGGTCGAGCGGCACGGCCGATGAACCTCGCCTTCACGATCGGCGCCGGGGCGGCCGGCGCGGTGCTGGGAATCGGCGCGGGCGGGCTCAACATCCTCCTCGAGAGGATGGAACGGCTCCGCGAGGAGGAGGACGAGGAGCGGGCCGAGTACGAGGCCGACGTCGCGAAGCAGGCGGAGGAGTCCACGGCTCGCGGCGAGCACCCCAAGCCGGCGCCGCCCTGGCTGCCCGAGCGGTACGGGTGGACCTGGCTGGAATGGGCGGCGGCCCCGGTGCTGGGGGCCTTCTCCTTCAGCCTCTTCGCCGGGAAGCTGGGTCTCACCTGGACCGGGCTGGAGCTCCTCCTCTGGATGGCCGTGTTCGTGCAGATCGTCACCTTCGACCTCAAGCACCGGCTGATCCTCGACAAGGTGACCTACCCCGCCATCGTGCTGGCGCTGGTGCTGTCCGCCGTCACCACGGGACTGTCCCTGCCCCGGGCGGTCACCGGGGCCGCCGTGATCGGCTGCTTCTTCCTCCTCTTCCACCTGATCTCGCGGAGGGGGATCGGGCTCGGTGACGCCAAGCTGGGCGCCCTCATCGGCGCGGTGACCGGGCTCGGCTTCGACAGCCCGGCGCATCTCCAGGCGCTCTACGCCGTGACCGCCGGGATCTTCCTCGGCGGCGCCGCCGCGCTGCTGCTGCTGATCACGCGGATCCGCAGTCTCAAGGACCCCATCCCCTACGGTCCGTTCCTCTGCGCCGGGGCGGTCCTGGTCCTCTTCCAGAGCCTTCCCCTCACCTGAGCCCGCCCCAATGCCGCATCATGGCGGCCGGATGGCACCCCACCTGCTCGCCGGCGAGACCGTCATCGCCACGGAGCGCCAGCACGTCGCGGTGCTGGTGCCGGCGGCGCTCGTCGCCCTCGTCTGCCTCGCCGCTCCACTCGTCCTGATCCAGCTCGTGCCCAACCGCGTGGGCGGCGTGAACGTCAGCACCGCGAAGGCGATCGCCGACGCCGTCGTCGCGGTCGTGGTGGTCGGATGGTTCCTGCTCCGCTTCCTGCGCTGGCGCTGCCAGACCTACACCCTGACCACGCACCGGATCGTTCTCGCCCGGGGGGTGGTGTCGCGGGTCTCCGAATCGATCGCCCTCGACCGGATCCAGGACACCGTGGTCCGCCGGCCACTGGCGGACCGCCTGATCGGAGCCGGCTCGGTCGAGATCCAGTCGGCCGGCCGCGACGGCACCGAGATCCTGCGGCTGGTCCCCCGGCCGGACCGCTTCTACACCGAGATCCTCCAGGCCATCGAGGATTACCGGCGCCTGGCCGCCGGCTACCCCACGCCCGCGGAGCCCGGCGTGCCACCCGCCCTTCGCGGGAGCGACGGCGGGGTCTGAGCGGCCGGAGGCCGCCACGGTTCGGACCCCGTTCGAAGAGAAGTCGTGAGCGAGGTGATGGGGCCGACCCCCCAGAGCGCGCCCGCAGCCGGCGCCCGGCCGTGGTCCCTGGCGCGGCGCGACCCGGCCACCATCGTGGTGGTGGTCATGGCGCTGGTCGCGGCCGGGCTCCAGGCGCTCGTGCTCACCCGCCCCAACGCGCTGCTGGCCGGCTGGTCCGACATCAGCATCTACCTGGGAGCCGCGATCCGGTTCGTCCACGGCGCGCTTCCCTACCGCGACTTCGCCCTGCTCCAGCCGCCCGGGCTGGTGCTGCTGCTCAGCCCCTTCGGCCTGCTCTCCATGGCGGTGGGCAGCCGGGTGGCGGTGATGGCGCTCACCGCCTGCACCCCGCTGCTCGCCGCCGCCAACGTGGCCCTGGTCGGGAGCTTGATCGCTCACCGCGGCTGGCGCGCGGCGCTCGTCGCGTGCGGCCTGATGGCCGTCTATCCCGCAACGTACACCGCGCTGCTCGACAGCCTGCTCGAGCCGCTCATGTGCCTCTTCTGCCTTCTGGGCGCGGTCCTGGTCTTCGACCGCGACGGTCTCGCCGCACGGCGCCGGCTGGCCCTGGGGGGCGCCGCCTTCGGCTTCGCGGCGTCGATCCTGGTCGCGGCCGCCCTCCCGGTGCTGGTGGTGATCGCACTCTGCGCTAGCCAGCTCCGGCGCCGGCTGCTGCCTTTCGTGGGGGGTGTCGCCGCCGGCTTCTGCATCCCGGCGATCCCCTTCTTCGCGGCGGGGCCGGCCGCCTTCTTCCACGATATCGTGGTCACCCAGCTGGAGCGCGTCCCTTCGGCCGGACGCACTCCGGTGGCGAACCGCCTGATGGACATGACGTTCGCCGCGTACGGGGGCCGGGTGACCGGGGCCGTCGTGGCCCTGGCAGTGATCGGAGGCGTGATCGTCGTGGGGTTGGCCGCGGGACGGCGCCGGCTCACCGCCCTGGATGGGTTCGCCATCGGCGGCACGCTGACCCTCGGCGCCGGCCAGTTCGCGATCGCCATCTACCGCCCCCACTTCCCCGCCATGCTGGTGCCGTACCCCGCCCTCCTCCTGGGCATCGCGGCGGCCCGGCTCAGCTGGCGGTGGACGCCGCGCCTGGTGGCGGTGGTGGGCGTCCTCGCCGTGGCCGGGCTGGTGGCGGCCCAGGCGAACCTCATTGAGACCGAGGCCATCGTGGACGTCGGTCCGTGGGTCGACGCCGTGGTGCCCCCGAATGGGTGCTCGATCGCCCCGGAGACGTATCTCGTGGTGACGAGCAACCGCTTCTGGTCGTCGGTCGCCGGGTGCACCGCGCTCACCGACCCGTATTCGACCCGGCTGGTCAACCGGGACAGCCCGGAGGGCGCGGTGCCGGCCTATCGAGAAGCCATCTCCCACGCCGATTACCTGATTCTCAACACCACCCTCCGGGATTGGCTCAGCGGACCCTACGAGCAGCTCTACCCCTGCGTGACCGGCCACTTTCAGCTCCACCGCTCCGGCCCGCTGAGCATCTACGTCCGGAACGGTTTCCCGGTGGCCTAGCCGGTGTCCGGGATCGATGTGGAACCAGATGCGCGGCAGGCGCCCGGTGGCCTGACGGAGCGGGGCCGCAGAGTCGCGGGCGCCGCTGGCCGACCGCCTGAACGGCGCCAGGTTGGTGGAGATCCAGTCCGCCGGTCGCGACGGCACCGAGATCCTCCGCCTGGTCCCGCGACCGGACCGCTTCCACACCCAGATTGTCCGGGCCATCGAGGGCTGCCGGCGCCTGGCCGCGGGCTACCTCGCGAGCCCGGTGCCCGGCGAGCCGCCTGCTCTGCACGGCAGCGACGGCGGGGTCTGGCCGTCGGCCGCGGAGAGAGGCCGCCACGGCTCGGACCCCGTTCGGAGAGCAGCCGGTGAGCGCGATGACAGCGCCGACCGACCAGGGCGAGCCCGCGGCCGGCACCCGGCGGCGATCCCCAGCGCGGCGCGACCCGGCCACCGCCGTGGTCGTGGCGATGGCGCTGCTGGCGGCCGGCCTGCAGGTGCTGAGGCTCACCCGGCCCAACGCGCTCCTCTCCGGTGGCTCCTACGACACCGCCGTCTATCTCGGCAGCGCCATCCGGCTCGTCCACGGCGCCCTGCCCTACCGCGACTTCTCCCTGCTCCAGCCACCGGGGCTGGTGCTGGTGCTGAGCCCCTTCGCCCTCCTCTCCGAGCTGCTGGGCAGTCGCGGCGCGCTGATCACCGTCAGCCTCTGCACCCCGCTGCTCGCCGCCGCCAACGTGGCCCTGCTCGGGAGGCTGGTGGGGCACCGGGGTTGGCGAGCGGCGCTCGCCGCCTGCGGTCTCATGGCCATCTACCCCGCCATGTACGAGGCCCTCCTCGACGGCCTGCTCGAGCCGCTCATGGACCTCTTCTGCCTGCTCGGCGCTGTCCTGGTCTTCGATCGGAGCGGCTTCGCCGGACGGCGCCGGCTTGCCGCCGGGGGCGTGGCCTTCGGATTCGCAACGTCGGTCCTGGTCGCCGCCGTGCTTCCGGCGCTGGTGGTGGCGGCGCTCTGCGCCCGCCGTCTCCGGGCCCGCCTTCTCCCCTTCGTCGCGGGCGGCGCGATCGGCCTGCTGGTCCCGGTGCTGCCCTTCCTGTCGGTCGCCCCCATCTCTCTGATCCACGACACGGTGATCACCCAGCTGCAGCGGGCCCCGGCCGCGAGGCGTGTCCCCCTGACGACCCGTCTGCAGGACATGACCTTCGCCGTGAATGGGGGCGCGCTGGTCGACGCTCTCGCCGCGGTGCTGGTGGTGGCGGGAGTCGCGGTCGTGGTGCTGGGGCTGGTGCGGGTCCGTTCCCGCCTCACCCCCCTGGACTGGCTCGCCATCGGCGCCACCCTGGCCGTCGGCGCCGCCCAGTTCGCCATCGCCACCTACTACGTCCACTTCCCCGCCATGCTGGTGCCGTACCCCGCCCTGCTCCTGGGCGTCGCGGTGGCCCGGTTCCGCCCCGGCCGGCGGCGCTGGCTGATGCCGGCCGTCGCCGTCCTGGCGCTGACCGCGGCGGTGGTCGCCCTGGGGTTCAGGTTCGAGAGCCTGTCGAACGTGGACTACGGCCCGCCGGTCGACGCCGTCATCCCCGCGGGCGGCTGCTCCCTGGCGGAGAACACCCAGGTCCTGGTGCAGAGCGACCGCTTCCAATCCGACGTCCCCGGCTGCACGCCGCTGGTCGACCCCTACGCGACCTGGCTGGTCTACCGGCACAGCCCGGCGGGACCGGCGCCCGCTGACAGGTTGGCGCTCCAGCACACCGACTACCTGGTGCTCAACGCGTCCCTCGCCCACTTCCTCAGCGGCCAGCTGAGCCCCCTCCGCAGCTACGTGACCCAGCACTTCCGACTGCACCACGTCGGCCGGCTGAGCATCTATGTCCGCGACGGCTTCCCGGTCGTGTAGTGGCAGGGCAACGGCGGTCACGCAGCGCGCGGGCCCGTAGAATCGCTGGCGCAGCCAGCCGCGCCGAATGCGCACAGAAAGGGTGAGCTCCCCCGCGTGATGCCGTCCCCGTCCCCGTTCCGGCCCCTGTCGCTCGTATGTGTGCCGAAGCCGCGCCGATGCTCCGCTTCCTGACCGCCGGGGAGTCCCACGGCCCCCAGCTCACCGTCATCGTCGAGGGGCTGCCAGCCGGTCTTCGCCTCGACGCCCGGCGCGACATCGATCCCCACCTGCGGCGGCGCCAGGGTGGGTACGGCCGCGGCAAGCGCCAGCGGATCGAGCACGACCGCGCCGAGATCGTGGCCGGGGTGCGTGGAGGTCTGACCCTCGGCTCGCCGGTCAGCCTGGTGATCGTCAACCGCGACTGGGAGAACTGGCGGGGGCCGATGCAGGTCACCGCGTCCGGATTCACGCGCAAGCTGGTCAGCCGGGTCCGGCCGGGCCACGCCGACCTGGCCGGCATGCTCAAGTACGGCCTGGAGGACGCTCGCGACGTCCTGGAGAGGGCGAGCGCACGGGAGACGGCGGCCCGAGTCGCCGCCGGGGCGGTGGCGATGGTGCTGCTCGACCGGCTGGGCGTGGAGGTCAGCTCCTGGGTGCAGCGGATCGGGGACGTGTCCATCGACTGGCGGGACGGGGTCGACCCGGCGGCGGTCGAGTCCTCGCCGGTGCGCTGTCCCGACCCCGAGGCGTCGCAGCGGATGGTGGCCGCCATCGACTCCGCCCGCGAGCGCGGCGACACCCTCGGCGGCAGCGCCGTGGTGTCGGCACGCGGCGTGGTCGCCGGCCTCGGCAGCTACGCCCAGTGGGATCGGAAGCTCGACGGGCTGATCGCGCAGGCGCTTTGCAGCATCCCCTCGGTCAAGGGGGTCGAGATCGGCGCCGCGGTGCTCGCCGCCAGGTCGGCCGGCTCCGCGGTCCACGACTCCCCCCGCTGGGTGGAGGGCGAGGGGTTCCGCCATCTCAGCAACCGTCAGGGAGGGCTGACCGGCGGGGTGACCGACGGCGAGCCGGTCTGGGCCACCGTCCACTTCAAGCCGATCTCGACCCTGCTCGCGCCGCTCCGCTCCGTCGACGCCCGTACCGGCGAGGAGGTCAACGCCCACTACGAGCGGAGCGACATCTGCGTGGTCCCGGCCGGGGCGGTGGTCGCCGAGGCCATGCTCGGCTGGGTGATCGCCGCGGCGATGGCGGAGAAGTTCGGCGGCGACTCCCTGGCCGAGATGCGCCGCAACCTCACCGGCTACCGGCGCGGCACCAGGCGGCTCCGGTGACGCCCGCCTCGATCGACCCTCGGCCCATCGCCCTGGTCGGCCTTCCCGGCGCCGGCAAGACCACCCTGGGCCGGAGGCTCTCCGAGCACCTGGGGTGGGAGCTGCGCGACACCGACCGGGAGATCGAGCACCGGACCGGACGGACCCCGGCCCAGATCCTCGACATGGACGGAGAGGATACCTTCCGCCGGGTGGAGCTGGCCGCCGTGACCGAGCTCCTCGGCGAGCCCGGCCCGGCGGTGATCGCCTGTGGGGGCGGGCTCTTCGCCGAGGCCGGGGCCCGCCGCCAGCTGCTCGAAGCCGCCTGGGTGGTCGCCCTCGACGCGTCCGACTCGACGCTCATGAACCGGCTCGGCACCGCCGCCGATCGCCCGCTGCTCCGCGGCGACGTGGGCGGGCGCCTCGCCGACCTGCGCCGGCGCCGGGCCCGGGCCCACGCGGAGGCCCATCTGCTGATCGACACCGAGAGCACCTCGCCCGAGGCCGCCGAGGCCGCCATCCGGGCCCTGGCCGGCGCGGTCCCGGTCCCCATCGGCGGTTCCGCCTACCCGGTGATCGTGGCCGAGGGTGCCACCGACCACCTGACGACGCATCTGCCGGCCGACTGCCGCCGGGTCGCGGTGGTCGCCGACCGGAGCGTCGAGCCCCTCGGCCGCCGCCTGGCCCGACGGTTGGCGACGTCCGGGCGCGAGGCGCCGCTGGTCAGCATCGCCGCCGGCGAGCCGGTCAAGAGCTGGGCTGCGGCCGGGCGTCTGCTCGACCGCCTCGCCTCCCTGGGGCTGGGCCGGCGGGACGCGCTGGTGGCGGTGGGCGGGGGCACGGTCGGCGACCTGGCCGGCTTCGCCGCCGCCGCGTACTGCCGGGGGATCGCCTGGGTGGTGGTGCCGACCACCCTGCTGGCCATGGTCGACAGCTCCATCGGCGGCAAGACCGGGGTCAACCTGCGCGCCGCCAAGAACCTCGCCGGCGCGTTCTGGCAGCCGCGCGCGGTGCTGGCCGACCCGACAGTGCTCGATACCCTCCCGCCGCGTGAGCTGGCATCCGGGCTGGGTGAGGTCGCCAAGTACGCGATGATCGCCGAGACCGACCTTCCCGACCTCCTCGACCACGGCCTGGAGCGCGCCCGGACGGGCGACGTGCGCACCCTGACCGCCATCATCGATTGCTGCGCCGCGATCAAGGCCCAGGTGGTCGGGCGCGACCCTCGGGAGTCCGGCCTGAGGGCCGTCCTCAACTACGGGCACACGGTGGCCCATGCCCTCGAGGCGGCGACCGGCTACGGCACGGTGACCCACGGTGAGGCGGTCGCCGCGGGCATGCGGGTCGCCGGGCGGCTGTCCGCCGAGCTGGCCGGGCTGCCGGCCGCCGACCTTGCGTGGCAGGACCGCGTCCTCGACCGGCTCGGCCTGGAGGGCCTGCCGCCCATCGACCCCGTGGCGGTGATGCACCGCCTGGGCCACGACAAGAAATCGGTCGGGGGCGAGGTGCGCTGGGTCCTCCTGGCCCGGCGCGGGGAGCCGCTGCTGGACCAGCGCGTTCCCGCCGACCTGGTCCGTTCCACGCTCGAGGAGGTGCTGTCGACGCCATGACCCGGGTCCTCGTCCTCAACGGTCCCAACCTGGCGAGCCTCGGACGCCGAGAGCCCGAGCTCTACGGTGGGCGTAGCCTCGGCGACATCGAGACCGAGCTCCGCGAGCAGGCGGCCGCCCTCGGGGTGGAGATCCGCGTCGAGCAGCGCAACGGGGAGGGAGAGCTCATCGACCTGCTCGAGGTCGAGACCGAGCGCTCCGACGCCGTGGTGGTCAACCCCGGGGCCTTCAGCCACACCAGCGTGGCCCTCCTCGACGCGCTGCGCGCCTTCCCCGGCGTCGTCGTGGAGGTGCACCTCACCAACACCTTCCGGCGGGAGACCTACCGGCGGGTGATGCTCACCGCCGAGGCGGCCGATGCGGTCATCCTGGGGCTCGGCGCATCCGGATACGGGATCGCCCTCGAGGCCGCCGCCCGGATGGTGCGCGACAGGAGAGAATTGAGCCGATGATCAACGCAGGAGACCTCCGTCCCGGAGCCACGGTCGAGCGGGGCGGGCAGCTGCTCCAGGTGCTCGACTTCGCCCACATCAAGCTCGGCCGCGGCACCGCCGTGGTCCGCACCAAGCTCAAGAACCTCAACACCGGGGCGGTCACCGAGGAGACCTTCCGCCCGGAGGAGAAGTTCGGCCGGGCCCGGATCGAGCGCAGCGAGGCCCAGTACCTCTACCGGGACGGCGACGCCTTCGTGGTCATGGACACCCAGACCTACGATCAGACCCCGCTCAGCGCCGAGCAGATCGGCGACGGGGTGCGCTGGCTCAAGGAGAACGAGACCCTCACCCTGCTCACCCACGACGACCGCATCCTCGGCGTCGAGCTGCCGATCGCGGTGGAGCTGGAGGTGACCGAGACCGAGCCCGGCTTCCGGGGCGACACCGCCAACGCCGGCACCAAGCCGGCGACCCTGGAGACCGGCGCGACCGTCGACGTTCCGCTGTTCGTGAACGCCGGCGACCGGGTCCGGATCGACACCCGCAACGGGCGGTACATGGAGCGAGCCTGATGGACGGATCGGTCGAGGCCGCGGCGGACGGGCGCCGTCCCGGCGCCCGCCAGCCCCTCGGGGTCACCCGGGTCGCCAACGAGGTGGTGGCCTGGATCGCCGTCCTCACCGCGCTGCAGGTGCCCGGCATCCACGCCATGTACCAGGCCGCCGGCCAGTCGCTGGAGCGGATCCTGCGCCGCTCGCACGCGCACCGCGGGGCCCGGGTGGAGCTCCGCGACGGCAGCACCCTGGACGTCGACCTCTGGGTGGTGATGCTCGCCGGCCATTCGGTGCCAAAAGTGGGGGCCGAGGTGCAGCAGCGGGTCGCCGACGCCGTCGAGAGGATGCTGGGCCTGAAGGTGGGCACCATCAACGTCCACGTCAGCGAGGTGGTCTTCGCGCCATGAGCCGCCCCGCGGGGAGGCGGCGTCGGGGACGCGAGCTCGCCCTGCGCGTGCTCTTCGAGCTGGAGGGGACCGAGAAGGATCCTCGCCCGGCCCTCGCCTACCAGGCGAAGGAGATGGGCGCGCCGGCGGACGCCGTCGCCTTCGCCGGCGCCCTGGTGGAGGGGACGCTGGAGCACGTCGAGCGGATCGACGCCGCCATCGGCGGCGCGAGCGAGAACTGGGACCTGGTCGACTTCGGCAAGGTGGAGCGCGCGGTGCTCCGGCTCGGGACCTTCGAGGTGCTCTTCGAGGCCGCCACCCCGGTGGCGGTGAGCATCGACGAGTCGCTGGAGCTGGCCCGGGAGTACGCGGGGGACGACGCCGTCCCCCTGGTCAACGGCGTGCTCGGCCGGATCGCCCGGGAGCGGGCATGAGCGGCAGCCGCGCCGCCCTTTGAGCGATCATATGTTCGCTCGATGAATCCCGCATCCTCCGCCCTCCGCCGCCCGGTGTCCCGCCCCCTGCACGACTCGGTGACCGACGGGGCCGGGAGCAGCCCTCGATGACCCTGCGCCGCGCCCTGACCGTGGCGGAGCTGACCGCGGTCATCCGCGGGGTGATCTCGAGCAGCCCGGACCTGGAGGACGTCCTGGTGGAGGGCGAGATCAGCAACCTCTCGCTGCCGGCGTCCGGGCACCTCTACTTCACGCTCAAGGACCCCAACGCCTCGCTGAGCTGCGTGATCTGGCGGTCGCAGCGGGCCGAGATCCCGTTCCGGCCCGAGAACGGGATGACGGTGATCGTCCACGGCCGGATCGAGGTCTACGACGCCCAGGGACGCTACCAGCTCTATGCCGACCGGCTGGAGCCCTCCGGGGTGGGCGCCCTGGCGCTGGCGGTGGAGCAGCGGCGCCGCGCGCTCGCCGCCGAGGGGCTGTTCGACGAGGCCCGGAAGCGTCCCTTGCCGCTCCTGCCCCGGCGCGTGGTGGTGGTGACATCGCGCAGCGGCGCGGCGCTCCGCGACGTGCTGACCGTGGTGGGGCGGCGGGCCCCGGGCGTCGAGCTGGTCCTCTCGCCGGCGACGGTGCAGGGCGAGGGGGCGGTCGAGACCCTGGTCCTCGCCCTGGAGCGAGCCCAGTCGGTGCGGGGAGCCGAGGTGGTCCTGCTGGTCCGGGGCGGCGGCTCCCTGGAGGACCTGATGGCCTTCAACGACGAGCGTCTGGCCCGGGCCATCCGGGCCGGTCGTCTGCCGGTCGTCTCCGGCGTCGGCCACGAGACCGACACCACCATCGCCGATCTGGCGGCCGACCGCCGCGCGCCGACCCCGTCCGCCGCCGCCGAGCTGGTGGCCCCGGATTGTCGCCGGCTGGGCTCCGAGCTGGGGGCGCGGCGGGCCCGCCTCGAGGCCGCGGCGCGGCGCGAGCTCTCCGGCAAGCGAGCTTCGCTCGAGCGGCAGCGGCTGCGCCTGGACAACGTCTCCCCCCGGCGCCGGCTGCCCAGTCACCGTCAGGAGCTCGACCTGCGCGCCGAGCGGCTGCGGGCCGCCCTGCTGGCCGCCGTGACCGTGAAGCGGCGCCGGCTCGACGAAGCCGCCGCGCGCCTCCGGGTCGCCTCCCCCGGACAGCGGCTGGCCCTGGAGCGCCAGCGCCTCGCCGGACACACCCAGCGCCTGTCTCGTCTGGTGGAGCTGACCCTGGCCGGTCGGCGGCAGCAGGTGAGCTCGCGGCGGGATCAGCTCGAGGCGCTCTCGCCGCTGGGGGTGCTGGAGCGCGGCTATTCGATCACCATGGACGAGGTGAGCGGAACGGTGCTCACCGACCCGGCATCGGTTTCCGCCGGACAGCGGCTGCTCACCCGCCTGTCTCGAGGCCTGGTGGTCAGCACGGCCGGCCCCGGGGGGTCGACAGACCATGGCGAACGGATGTACGATAACGGCCACGACACTGCGGAGAGAGGATGAGAGGCGACGGCAGCGAGGCCCCCGGCGGGGTGAGGACGGAGGCCGGCGACATCGAGAGCCTGAGCTACGAGCGGGCGCTCGCTGAGCTCGACCAGATCATCGAGCGCCTGGAGCGGGGGGCGGTGGCCCTCGACGAGGCCATCGCCGCCTACGAGCGGGGAGCCCGGCTGGCGCAGCATTGCGGCAGCCTGCTCGACCGCACCGAGCAGAAGATCAGCCAGCTGGTGGTCGGCGTCGGCGGCCGGTTCACGGAGAAGCCGCTGGAGCGGGAGCGCGAGAGCGCCGAGCTGCCCGCCGGCCCTCCGGGAGCGCCGCTGATCCCCATCCCGGCCCCGAGGGAGACGCTCGACATCGACCCCGACGAGATTCCCTTCTGATGACGGTTCAGGTGGGCGGCAACCGGGCCGGTCAGATCGAGGAGCGGGGGCCCCAGGGGCCGGCGACCTCGCCGCCTGCGGGAGGGGAGCGCGCTCACGTGCGTGATCGCCCGAACGGAGAAGCTGACGCAGGGATGGCGGGAAACGGTCGCCGCCGCCTCGACGTCGCCCTGGTGGAGAGGGGCATCGCCACCACGCGGGAGCGCGCCCAGGCGCTGGTGGCGGCGGGGATGGTCGAGGTCGACGGGCGCCGGGCGCGAAGCGCCGGGCAGCGGGTGGAGGAGGCCGCGGAGCTGCGCACCGTGGGCGACGGGAGCCCGTGGGCGAGCCGCGCCGGCGAGAAGCTGGTCGCCGCCCTCGATGCCTTCGGGGTCGACTGCCGCAACCGGGTCTGCCTCGACGCCGGAGCCTCGACGGGGGGGTTCACCGACGTGCTCCTCTCCCGAGGCGCGGCACGGGTCTATGCCGTCGACGTCGGGCACGGTCAGCTGCTTTCCCGGCTGACCGCCGACCCCCGGGTGTCGGTGCTCGACCGGACCAATCTCCGGCACCTCCACGAGGTGCCGGGGGAGGCACCCAGCCTGGTCACCCTCGACCTCTCGTTCATCTCCCTCCGCCTGGTGCTGCCGGCGGTGGCGCGGCTGGCCCCAGGAGCCGAGGTGGTCGCGCTCTTCAAGCCGCAGTTCGAGCTCGGACGGGAGGCGGTGCCCCGCGGCGGCGTCGTGCGCGACCTGGCGGCGGGGGAGGCGGGGGCGGTGACGTTCCTGGAATGGTGCGCCGGCGAGCTGGGGGCCTCGTCGCCGCGGGGGCCGATCCCGGCTCCGATCCGCGGCACCCGGGGCAACCAGGAGCTGCTGGTCAGCTTCCGTCTCCCGGCGGCGAAGCCGGAGGGGGCCCGGTGATGCGCCGGCCGGCCATCGGCTTCCTGCTCCACCCCGGCGAGGGTGATGGCACCGTCGCCGCCGCGGCGGAGGTCGCGTCCCGGTGCGGCTACCGGACCTGGACCACCATGGTCCGCCCGCTCGAGGACGTCGCCGAGCACGCGGAGGGGACCGAGCTGCTGGTCACCGTCGGTGGCGACGGCACCTTCCTCTTCGGGGCGCGCCTGGCCGCGCCCCGGGACATCGCCGTCCTCGGCGTCAACCGGGGGCGTCTCGGCTTCCTCACCGACATAGAGCTCGAGGAGCTTCCGGCGGCGATCGAGGCCTTCGCCGCCGGCCGGACCCTGCGCCAGCGCCGGAGCATGCTCAGCGCCGAGATCGAGGGGAGCGAGGAGGGCGATGGCCGGGGGGAGCCGCGCGCCGTCCTCGCCCTCAACGACATCGCCATCCGCTCGCCGGAGGTCGCCCTGGTGCGCCTCCGGGTCGAGGCGGATCAGGAGCTTCTCGGCGAGTTCGACGCCGACGGGGTGGTGATCGCCACGGCCACCGGGTCGACCGGCTACGCCCTCAGCGCCGGGGGGCCCCCCATCGACCCCCGGGTGCGCGCGATCACGGTGGTCCCGCTGGCTCCTCACGCGGTCATCACCCGGCCGATCGTGCTCCCCGAGGTCACGGTGGTGGACGTGGCGGTCGAGCACGGCCGCGTCTTCGTGGCCGCCGACGGCCAGCACCAGGCCAGGCTCGGAGCGGGCGGAAGAGTTCGGGTCAGCCCCGGCCCCGAGCTCACCGTCATCCGCTGCGCGGGCTCCCCCTCGTTCCTGCGCCAGCTGCACGACAAGGTCCACTTCGGGCTGCCCCTCAAGCCCGTGGAACGCGAGGAGGCTGGTGCGCCCCGCCCGGACGGCGAGCCGTGAGCAGGCTCCTCGAGCTCAGCGTCCGCAATTTCGCCCTGGTCCGCGATGCGCGCCTCGACTGTGACCCGGGTTTCGGAGCCCTGAGCGGGGAGACCGGGGCCGGGAAGTCGCTCTGCATCGCGGCCGTGCGCTGGGCCCTCGGGGGCCGGGCCGAGGGCGAGGCGGTGGGGGAGGGCACCTCGGTCCGGGCCGTCTTCGAGCCGAGCCCCGAGAGCGCGGTCCTGCTGGCCGGCCTCGGCATCCCGACCGACGATTTGGTGACCCTCACGCGCGACGCGGGCAGCTCGGGGCGCTCCACCTGCCGGGTCAACGGCGCCCTGGTCTCCCAGGCCACCCTGCGCGACCTGGGCGAGGGGCTGGCCGACGTCACCGCCCAGGGGGCCAGTCACCGGATGCTGCAGCGCAGCTGGCAGCGCCGCGCGCTCGACGACTCCGGAGGTGGCGCGGTCGCCGCCGCCCGCGGGGTCATGGCCGGCGCCCACCGCCGCTGGCGCAACGCCGAGAACGCGCTGGCCGCGGCCCGCGCGGCCAGCCGCAGGACGGCGGCGGAGCTGGCCGAGGCGGAGGCGATCATCGCCGAGCTGGAGCCGTTGCGACTTCGCGACGGTGAGGAGGACGATCTCGGCGCGGAGCGGCTCCGCCTCCGCCACGCCACCGGCATCGCCCGGGCCGCCACCCTCGTCGGCGACGCCGCGAGCGGCGACGACGCCGGCGCCGCCGACATCCTGGAGCGGGCCCTCGTCGAGGTGGACGCGCTGGCCGGGGTCGACGCCGAGCTCGCTGATCTTGGATCGGAGGCAGCCTCCCTGACCGCGGCGCTCCGCGATCTCGGCATCTCCGCACGGCGCCTCGCCGACCGCGTGGAGGTCGACCCCGCCCGGCTGGAGGCGGTCGAGGAGCGGCTCGACGCCCTGTCCCGGGTCCGGCGCCGCCACGGCTCCATTCGCGCCGCGCTGTCGGCGCTGGACGGCGCGCGCCGGATCTGTGACGCCGCCCGGGGGAGCCTCGACGTGGCCACCCTGGAGGCCGAGGCGCGGAGCGCGCAGGCCGACGCCGCGGCCGCCGCCCGCCGGCTCAGCGCCGTCCGGCGCGACGCGGCCCGCTCCCTGGAGCGCGCCGTGGAACGTCATCTCGCCGTGCTGGAGCTCCCCGACGCCCGCTTCCGGGTGACCCTCAGCGTGGTTGCCGACGCCGACGGCGTCGATATCGGAGACGGCCCGGTGCGCTGCGACGCCGACGGGGCGGACCAGGCGGAGATGCGTCTCGCGGCCAATCGCGGGGGGGTCCCGCTGCCGCTCGACGAGGGCCCATCGGGTGGCGAGCTCAGCCGGCTGGCGCTGGCCCTGGCCGCCGCCGGGGGCGCGAGCGGCCAGCCGCTGCTGGTGCTCGACGAGGTGGACACCGGGGTGGGCGGCGAGACCGCGGCGCGGGTCGGGGATCTGCTCGCCCAGATCGGCCGGAACCGTCAGGTGCTGGCCGTGACCCACCGCCCCGAGATCGCCGCCCGGGCCGACTGGCATCTCCTGGTGTCTCGAACCGGCGGCGGCGCGTCGGTTGAGAGCGGCGTCCGGCGCGTCGAGGGGCAGGAGCGGGTGGACGAGGTCGCCCGGATGATGTCGGGACGGAGCACGGCCGCCGCGCTGGCCCGCGCGACCGAGCTGCTCCAGGAGGGCGGTGCCACCGGGGTCCGACGCCAGCAGGCCGGGTGACAGCGGACGGCGCACCGGCCCCGGCGATCGCAGCTGCCGGGGCGACCGGCACGGCTACCTCGTACCATGGGCCGCCATGAGCGAGAACGTGGCCGACGGCGCCTGCGGCACCTGGCCGCGGCGGTTCCCGGTCCACGTCGGGGAGTTCACCGGCTCCCTGGAGGAGCTGGTGCTGGCCGCACAGAGGGGTGACGTGGACCTGCGCGAGCTCCCGGTTGCCGAGGTCACCACCCAGGTGAGCCGGCAGCTCAGCGGGACCGCGCTGGAGGGCGACCTTCGGGACGCCGCCGAGGCCCTCGGCTTGCTCGCCCGGCTGCTGTCCCTGAAGGCGGCGCGGGTCACCGAGACCGACGTGGAGCCCGAGGAGGAGCCCGTGCTCGAGTCCGAGGAGGGTCGGCGTCTCGCCGAGTACCGCCTCTTCCGGGCGGCCATGGAGGCGCTCCTTCTGGAGCCCGCCGAGACCGGTGAGCGCAGCTTCCTCGGCCTGGTCGCTCCCGAGGTCCTGCCCCTGGAGCGGCTGCGCATCCCCCCCGACCGGCTCGCCGCCGCCTTCCGCCAGGTGCTCGAGCGTCTCCAGGAGGCGGCTCCGCTCCCCGTCGGGATGGTGACGTTCTCCGTCGAGGAGAAGGGCGCCTGGCTCCTCGAGCTGCTCGGTCGCGGTCCGATCGACTTCGAGGCGATCTTCGCGGAGGTGACCAGCCGGCTGGAGGCGGTCGCCTGCTTCCTGGCCCTCCTCGAGCTGCTCAAGCGCGGTCAGGCGGAGGTCGACCAGCCTGAGCCCTTCGGCCCGATCCGGGTGCGCAAGAGTGACTGAGGACGGACCGCCGCTGATCGCCTGGTCCGGCGGCGAGGACCGGGGCGAGGATCAGGGGGAGGAGGGCGTCCTGCTGGAGCTCGACCAGATCGGCCGGCCGCGCGTGCCGGACTGGGTGGCGGGCAGCGAGCCGGAGGACCTGGCCCTGGCCCTCGAGTCCGTCTGCTTCGTGCTCAATCGCCCGGTCACGCTCACGGAGCTGGCGGGTATCCTGGGGCAGAACCCTCAGTCCGTCCAGCGCGCCGCGGAGGCGCTCGCCGGCCAGCTCGGGGGCCGTGGCCTGATGCTCCAGCGCCACCGCGACCAGGTCCAGCTGGTCACCCGGCCGCAGACGGCGTGGGCGGTCCAGCGGGCTCTCAATCCTGAGCGTCCCGCCCGGCTCAGCCGCCCGGCGCTCGAGACCCTGGCCATCGTGGCGTACCGCCAGCCGGTCACGCGCGCGCTGATCGAATCGATCCGGGGGGTCAACTGCGAGGCGGTGCTCGAGAGCCTGGAGCGGAGAGGACTGATCGCCGAGATCGGGCGGGCCGGGACCCCCGGACAGCCCCGGCTCTTCGGCACCACCCTCCGGTTCCTGCAGCTCGTCGGGCTGGAGCGGGTGGATCAGCTGCCGCCCCTTCCCGGTGACATCGGACTCCCGGAGGAGCAGGAGCGAGCCTGGTCCGCCGCCCTGGCCGGTCCCGGTGGAGACGAGCCCGCCGGGCCGGGCGCGGGCGGATGACGGCCACCCGGGAGCGGCTCAACCGCTACCTGGCTCGCCGCGGGGTGGTATCCCGCCGGGGCGCCGACACCCTGATCGACGCTGGACGGGTCACCGTGAACGGCGCGCATGCGGCCCTCGGAACCAGCGTGAACCCCGAGCGCGATCGGGTCGCGGTCGACGGCCGGCCGGTGGCCGCGGAGCGCCGGTCGGAGACCCTGATGCTGAACAAGCCGGCCGGCGTGGTCACCACCGTCCGCGACCCCCACCGGAGGCCGACCGTCATGGGTCTGGTCGCGGAGCCGGTGCCGGGGCTGGTGCCGGTCGGCCGGCTCGACGCCGACAGCCGGGGCCTGCTCCTGCTCAGCTCGGACGGCAGCCTGGCTCACCGCCTCACCCACCCGCGCTACGGGGTCGTCAAACGCTACCGGCTGGTCCTGGGGCGCGCCCTGACCACCGCAGATCTTCGCCGCCTCCAGGAGGGGGTGGAGCTGGAGGACGGCCTGGCCCGGCCGCTCACGGTCCGCCGCGCCGGCACCCGCCGGGATGACGTCATCGAGGTCACCCTGGCGGAGGGGCGCAAGCGCGAGCTCCGGCGCCTCTGTGCCGCCATCGACGCTCCCGTCCTCGACCTGGTCAGGACCGGCCTCGGCCCGCTGCGGCTGGGACAGCTCGAGGAGGGCCGGGCCCGGCCGCTGACCCGGCGCGAGCTGGAGGCGCTCTACGCGGTCGTCGGGATGACCCCACCGTGAGCGCCGCGATCGTGACCGTCGACGGGCCGGCGGGGAGCGGCAAGACCACCCTGGGCCGCCGGCTCGCGCTCGAGCTCGGGCTGCCGTTCATCGACACCGGCCTCTTCTACCGCGCGGTCACGGTGGCCGTGGTCCGGGCCGGCCTGGGAGCCGGCGAGCGCGCCCACATCGTGCGGGTGGCCCAAGCCACCTCCATCGAGGTCAACACCACTCCGGGCGACCTCTCGTGGGAGGTGCGGGTGGACGGCGTCGACCCGGGGGCCGGTATCCGCGACCCCCACCAGGCCTCGCTGCTCACCACCATCAGCCAGCTCCCCGAGGTGCGCCACCACCTGCTCGCTCTGCAGCGGGCGCCCGCCGCCCACGGCGCGGTGGCGGTGGGACGGGACTGCGGCACGGTCGTCTTCCCCGAGGCCGCGGTGAAGCTCTACCTCCAGGCGACCGCGGCCCTGCGCGCGGCCCGGCGCGCCGCCCAGCTCGCGAGCCAGGGCACCGAGGTCGACTCCGAGGTCCTGGGCGCGGAGATCGTGGGCCGGGATCTCGGCGACGCGCCCGCGATGGCCGCCGCGCCCGACGCCGTGGTCATCGACACCGGGAGCCGGGGGATCGAGGAGATGGTGCAGATGGCGCTGGCGGTCTGCGCCGCCGCCGGTCTCGGCACCCCGGGGCGGTCCCGGTGACCCGAATCCACACGTCGCCGTCGGGGCCCGACCTCAACTACCGCTGGATGACCACCGTGACACGGCTGATCTGCCGCACCGTCCTGGGCGACCAGATCGATGTCGCCGGAACCGGCAACGTCCCGCGCACCGGCGGCCTGCTGGTGGTGAGCAACCACGTCGGCACCGCCGATCCGCCCATCGAGGGCGCCTACCTGCCCCGCCGCGACCTCTACTTCATGGCCAAGAGCGACTACTTCCGCAACCCCGTCGCCCGGTGGTTCATCGTCGGCTACCACGCCTTCCCGGTGGTCCGGGGCACGCCCGACCGTGCCGCTCTCCGTCAGGCCCTCGGCCTGATCCGCCAGGGCCACGCCGTGCTGGTCTACCCGGAGGGCCACCGCAGCCCGGACGGGCTCCTCCAGCGTCCCCACCCGGGGGCCGGTTTCCTGGCCCGGGCGGCCGGGGTCCCGGTGCTCCCGGTGGGGATCTGGGGCAGCGAGAATGCGCTGCCGCTCGGCTCCCGGTGGCCGCGGCGGACGCCCGTCCACCTCCACGTCGGGCAGCCCGCCCCGCTTCCCGCAGCGGAGCCGGCGGGGCGCCGCGAAACCCACCAGGAGGTCGCCGACCTGCTGATGCAGCGGATCGCGGAGGTCCTTCCCAGCTCCCGGCGGGGCATCTTCGACGGCGTCACCGACTACCGGGCGGTGGCCCCGCCTCCGGCCTGATGTCCACCGAGCTCGTCGCCTTCGACCTCGAGACGACCGGTCTCTCGCCGAAGAGCGAGCGGGTCATCGAGATCGGCGCCGTCCGCTTTGGGCTCGACGGACAGACCACCCGCGAACTCCAGCTCCTGGTCGACCCGGGCATCCCGGTCCCGCTGCCGGTGCAGCGGCTGACCGGGATCACCTCGACCGAGCTGGCCGGGCAGCCGTCCCCCGTCGAGGCGGTGGCCCAGCTCGCCGGCTTCTGCGAGGGCGCGGAGCTGGTTGGGCATGGGGCCGGGTTCGACCTCGCCTTCTGCGCCCAGCTCCTCCCCGCGACCTTCGGCCGGCGCGAGGCGCTCGACACCCTGGAGCTGGCCCGCATCCTGCTGCCGGTCGCCGCCAGCCACAACCTCGGCGCCCTGGCCCGGCTCCTGGGGCTGCGCCACGAGCGCCCCCATCGGGCGCTCAGCGACGCCCAGGCGACCGCGGCGCTCTTCGAGTGGCTCCTGGCCGAGGCGGCCTCGATCCGGGCGGCGACCTTCGCCGAGATGCACCGGGTGGCGGCACAGTCCCCGTCGCCGCTGCTGCGCTTCTTCGACCTGGCCGCCGCGGAGCGGGGCTCGCGCCCGGCGGTGGGGGTCCCGGCGCGCGCCCTGGGCCGGCCCGAGACCCCCGCGGGAGCCGCGGAGCCGTCGCCGGCGGCGGAGGACGTCGAGCTCTCCGAGAGCGACCGCGCGTCGCTCCTCTCGGGCACCCTGGCCGACGCGGCGGTCCGGCTGATCGGGCCCGGCGGCCGTCTGGCCGAGCGTCCCGGCTATGAGTACCGGGAAGCCCAGGAACAGATGGCACGGGCGGTCGCCCAGAGCCTCGAACGGGGCGGTCGCCTGCTGGTCGAGGCGGGGACGGGGGTCGGCAAGACCCTCGGCTACCTGGCTCCGCTGGCGCTCTGGGCCGAGCGCGGCGGCGGCCGGGCCGTGGTCGCCACCCGCACCATCACCCTGCAGGAGCAGCTCGCCGGCCGCGACCTTCCGGCCCTCCAGCCCCACCTGCCCCGACCGCTCGGCTGGGCCGTCGTCAAGGGGCGCAGCCACTACATCAGCCTGCGGAGGTTCCAGCGTCACCTCCGGCGCGACGATGCCGGTCCGCGGGGCCCGGATCTCGACGTCATCCGGTTCAAGCTCAAGCTGCTCCGCTGGCTCGACCTCACCCGCACCGGGGATCGTGCGGAGCTGCACCTCGGCGCCGTCGAGCGTGAGCTGTGGCGGGCCGTGGAGTCGACCGCGGACGACTGCCTGGGCAGCGCCTGCGCCAACTGGCGGACCGGCGCCTGCCACATGGTGGCCGCCCGGCGGGCGGCGGCCACCGCCGAGCTGGTGGTGACCAACCACGCCCTCCTGCTCAGCGGCGAGCCCACCGAGGGGCGCCTGCTCGGCGACTACGCCGCCCTGGTCGTCGACGAGGCCCACAACCTCGAGGAGTCGGCGACCCACGTGGGCGGTCACCGCCTGCGTGGCGCCGACGTCGTCCGGGCCCTCGATCGCCTCCCCGGCATCGCCGACCCCCGGCTGACCGCCTTCCTTGACGCCTGCCGCGACGCCGCCAACGGGCTCTTCGGGGAGACCAAGGGGCTGCTCGGGGAGCGCCTCGGCGGGGAGGGGGCGTCCAGTGGAAGCCTGAGCCTCACCGACGAGCTGCTGGCCGAAGCCCGGCTGCAGCCCCTGGTGCGCAATGCCCAGCACGCCGTCACCGTCCTCCGCCGCGCCGCCGACGCCCTGCGCGCCGCCGATCCCGCCGGCCTCGAAGCCGACCTGCTGCCGCAGCCGGACCGGGGAGAGGAGGAGCTGGCGCTGGCCGCCGCGGCACTCGAGGGCTCGGCCACCGCCGTGGACGAGGTGCTGCTCCACCGCCGGGACGGGCACGTCGCCTGGCTGGAGCTGCGCGCGGAGCAGGCCGAGCTGCGCGACGCCTCGGTGGCGGCGGGGGCGGCGCTTGGAGACGGGATCCTCGACGCGGCCCGAACCGTGGTGCTCACCTCGGCGACGCTGGCGATCGCCGGGGATTTCGGGTTCGTGCGGGAGCGCCTCGGGCTGGGAGCGCGCACCGACGAGCTGTCGCTCGCCTCACCCTACGACTACCTCAGCCAGGCCCTCTGCGTCACGGTTTCCGACATCCCTCCGTACGACGCCCCGGAGTACGAGCAGGCCCTGGCGTCCATCACCGCCGACATCGCCCGCCGGCTGGGCGGCCGGACCCTCGGGCTCTTCACCGGCTACGGCGCCCTGCGGCGCATCCGCGATCTGGTCGGGCGGCGCCTCGCCGGCACCCAGATCTCGGTTCTCGGCCAGGGCCTGGACGGGACCCGCCGCCAGCTGCTGGCGTCCTTCGTGGAGAACCCGCGCACCGTCCTGCTCGGCACCAGCACCTTCTGGGAGGGGATCGACGTCCCCGGCGACGCGCTCCAATGCGTCATCATCGCCAAGCTCCCCTTCGCCGTCCCCACCGATCCGCTGGTGCGGGCGCGCACCGCCGAGCTGCGCGACCCGTTCGGTGGCTATGTCCTGCCGGAGGCTGTGATCCGGCTGCGCCAGGGCTTCGGGCGGCTGATCCGCTCCGGCACCGACCGCGGGGTGGTGGTGATCGCCGACTCGCGCCTCCAGAGCCGTGACTACGCGCGCCGCTTCCTGGAGGCGCTGCCTCCGGCCGCGGTGGCCCGCGAGCCGGTCGCGGGGGTGGCCACCCGGGTCGCCGCCTTCGTGCACCCGGCCGCGGATGGCGGACAATCGGCCCCATGGTGACGACCACCGGACCCATCACCGGCCTGCCCACCCCGGCCGGCGAGCCACGGCCGGAGGCGGCCGCCGTCGCCGAGCCTGGCCCCCGCACCGACGTCGTGGTGGCGCTCGCCCAGCTGGCGCCCAGGCTCGGCGACCTCCGCGCCAACGTGGCCCGCCACCTGGAGCTCATCGGCGACGCGGCCAGGCGCGGGGCCGACCTGGTGGTCTTCCCCGAGCTCTCGCTCACCGGGTACTTCCTGAAGGACCTGGTCACCGACAGCGCCGTGGTTCTCGGCGGGCCCGAGCTGCGGGCTCTCGCCGAGGCGACCCGCGCCGTCGACGCCGTGGTGGGCTGCATCCTGGAGGGCGACGACCACCGCTTCCACAACGCGGCCGTCTACCTCTCCGGTGGGGAGATCGTCCACGTCCACCGCAAGGTGTACCTGCCCACCTACGGCCTCTTCGACGAGGCGCGCGACCTCGCCGCGGGCAGCCGCTTCCGGGCCTTCGCGGCGCCCCTCCGATCCGCGTCGCCGCCGCGCCCCTGGCGGGCCGGGATCCTCGTCTGCGAGGACCTCTGGCACCCGAGCTCGGCGTACCTGCTGGCGCGCGACGGCGTCGACTTGATCATCTGCCCGTCGGCGTCGCCCGGCCGCGGCGTGGCCGGCGGCTCGGAGCTCGGCACTGCCCAGAGCTACGACGTCATCACCCGCACCTACGCCCAGCTCTTCACCGCCTACGTCGTCTACTGCAACCGGGTCGGCTACGAGGACGGCGTGAACTTCTGGGGCGGCTCCCGGGTGGTCGACCCCGAGGGTCACCTGGACGGCGAGCCCGCCGGTCGCGAGGAGGAGATGCCGCTCCACGGCCTCGACCTGGCGGCACTGCGCCGCGCCCGGATCGCCAACCCCATGCTCCGCGACGAGCGCCACGACATCGTCGACGCCGAGGCCCACCGGCTGCGCCGCCGCGACCGTGACTGAGCCGTCCGCCGGACCGAGCCCGGGGGCCCCGGCCGCCGCGCTCGACGTCGACTGCGCCCTGGTCACGGAGATCCTGACCGGCTTCGTCCGCGCGGAGGTGCGCAAGGTCGGGTTCGAGCGGGGCGTCGTCGGGCTCTCCGGAGGCATCGACTCCGCCGTCACCCTGGCGCTGGTCTGCCGCGCCCTGAGCGCGGAGAACGCCATCCCGGTGATCATGCCGTACCGGGCCAGCAGCCCCGCCTCGGAGCGCGACGCCCGGCTGGTGGCCGCCCAGCTCCAGGCCACCCCCGTGGTGATCGACATCTCGGCGCAGATCGACGCCTACTTCGGGGGTCTCCCCGACGCCGACCGCAACCGGCGCGGCAACAAGATGGCGCGCGAGCGGATGTCCATCCTCTACGACATCTCCCTGGCCCGGAGCGCGCTGGTGGTGGGAACCTCCAACAAGACCGAGCTGCTGCTCGGCTACGGCACCATCCACGGCGACATGGCCCACGCCCTCAACCCCCTCGGCGACCTCTACAAGACCCAGGTCTTCGCGCTCGCCCGCCACCTCGACCTGCCCGCGGTGGTCATCGAGAAGCCGCCCTCCGCCGACCTCTGGGAGGGGCAGTCGGACGAGGACGAATTGGGCTTCGAGTACGCCCAGGTCGACCTCCTCCTGCACCACATGGTCGACGAGCGTCGCAGCCGCGCCGAGCTCCGCGCCCTCGGCTTCGCCGACCCCTTCGTGGAGCAGATCCGGCGCCGGGTGAGGGACAGCCAGTACAAGCGCCGCCCGCCCCTCATCGCCAAGCTTTCCAACCGGACCATCGACCGCGACTTCCGCTATCCGCGCGACTGGGGCCGCTGACGAGCGCCGACACGCCTCCCGGGGCGCGCCTCACGGTCCTGGCAACGCCCATCGGAAACCTGGAGGACGTGAGCCGGCGGGCCGAGCGGGCGCTCCGCGAGTGCGACGCCGTGGTCGCCGAGGACACCCGGCGCACCCGCATTCTGCTCCGCGCGCTGGGCATCGACCGTCCGGTGCTCTCCCTGCCGGCCTTCGACGAGGAGCGGCGGGTCCCGGCTCTGCTGGCGCGGCTGGAGTCCGGCCAGCGTCTCATCCTCTGCTCCGACGCCGGCACCCCCGCGGTGAGCGATCCCGGCAGCCGGCTGGTCGCGGCCGCCCACCGGGCCGGGATCCCGGTCACCGTGGTCCCCGGCCCGAGCGCGGTCACCGCGGCGGTGAGCGGCAGCGGCCTGGGCGGGGGAGGGGGCTTCGTCTTCCTGGGCTTCCCGCCGCGCTCGCCGGGACGGCTGCGCCGCAGGGTGGAGGCGGCGCTCGGGTTGGGTGTCCCGGTGGTCATGTTCGAGGCCGCGAACCGCCTCGCCAGGACCCTGGAGCTGATCGCGCCGCTCACCGCCGGCCGGCCGGTCGCCGTCGCCCGGGAATTGACTAAAGTCCACGAGACCTTCCATCGCGGCACCGCCCCCGAGCTGGCCGAGGAGTTCCGCCGCCAGCCGCCGCGGGGGGAGTGCACCATCGTCATCGGAACATGAGCGGCGCCTACTACGTCACCGCGGCCATCGACTACGTCAACGGCGACCCGCACCTCGGCCACGTCTACGAGAAGGTGGGCTGCGACGTGCTGGCCCGCCACCGACGGCTGCGCGGCGACGACGTGCGCTTCACCGTTGGCACCGACGAGCACAGCCAGTCGGTGCTCCGGGCGGCGCGGGACCGGGGCGTCAGCGCCCAGGACTTCGTGACCGCCCAGGCGGCGAGGTTCCGCGCCCTCTACGACTCCCTGGACATTGCCTACACCGCGTTCGTCCGGACCAGCGGCGACGCCAACCGCCGCAGCACCGAGCGTCTGATGCAGGCGGTCCACGACGCCGGCTTCATCTACAAGGGCTGGTACCGCGCCTGGCTCTGCCCCTCCTGCGAGCGCTACTACGCCGACAAGGAGCTGATCGCCGGGCTCTGCCCCGTCCACGAGCGCCCCGTCGAGCTGGTCGAGGAGGACAACTACTTCTTCCGGCTCAGCGACTTCGAGGGCCGCCTCCTCGAGCACTTCGAGAAGCACCCGAGGTTCCTCGTCCCGGAGCCGCGGCGCAACGAGATCCTGAGCCTGATCCGCGGCGGCCTGGAGGACATCAGCGTCAGCCGGGGCTTCTCCGATTGGGGCTTCCCGCTCCCCTTCGACCCCTCCCAGGTGGTCTACGTCTGGTTCGACGCGCTGATCAGCTACCTCACCGGGGTGGGCTACGCCGCCGACGACCAGGAGTTCGAGCGCTTCTGGCCCGCCGACGTCCACGTCATCGGCAAGGACATCACCCGGTTCCACGCCGTGATGTGGCCGGCGATGCTGATGGCGGCCGGCATCCCGCTCCCCCGGCGGGTCCATTCCCACGGCTTCATGACCCTGGGCGGCGAGAAGATGAGCAAGACCCGCGGCGTGTTCGTCGAGCCCACCGCCCTGACGCGGCAGTTCGGCAGCGACGCGGTGCGCTACGTGCTGATGGCGGAGGTCCCGTTCGACCGCGACGGCGACTTCTCCATGGAGAGCTTCGTCGACCGCCACAACGCCGACCTCGCCAACGACTACGGCAACCTGGTGTCGCGCACCGAGAAGATGGTCCAGCGCTACTTCGAGGGCCGGGTCCCGGAGCGGGGAGGGGCGGAGCCCATCGACGCCGAGCTGGGCGACCTGGCCGCCGCGGTCATCCCCGAGTACGACGCGGCCATGGACCGCCTCGACTTCACCGCGGCCCTCGGGGCGGTGCGCCGGCTGGTGGGTCGGGCCAACAAGTACATCGAGGAGACCGCCCCCTGGAAGCTGCGCAGCGCGGGCGACGGCCGGCTCGGCACCGTCTGCGCCGAGCTGCTGGAGGCGGTTCGGGTCAGCACCCTGCTGCTCCACCCCTTCATCCCCCGGGCCACCGCGCGGGTGGCCGGGGACCTCGGCATCGGGCTGGGCGGCGACCAGACCGCGGCGGTGCACAGCTGGCCGGGGCTGCACGGGGGAGCGCCGGTCAGGGTGGGCGACATCCTCTTCCCCCGATTGGATCGTGAGGCGATCCTGAGCGCGCGATGAGCGACCCAGGCACCACCGCCGCGGGACGCGAGCCGCTGGTCGACAGCCACTGCCACCTCCAGATCCTCGCCGAGCGGGAGGGCGGCGCCGGGGTGGCCCGGGCCCTCGAGCAGGCCGTGGCCGCGGGCGTCGAGCAGATTGTCTGTCCGGGCCTCAACCTGGAGGACAGCCACCGCTGCCGGGAGATCGCCGAGGCGCATCCGGGTGTCTTCTTCACGGTGGGCTGGCATCCCCACGAGCGCGCGGCACCCGATCGCGCCCAGCTCGACGCGCTCGACCAGCTGCTCGGGCATCCGCGCGCGGTGGGTGTCGGCGAGGTGGGGCTCGACCAGTACTGGCGGCCGGGGTACCACGAGACACCCCTGGAGGTGCAGCAGGCCGCCCTCCATCGGATGCTCGAATTGGCGCGCGCCCACGCCCTGCCCGTGGTGATCCACGACCGCGACAGCCACGCGGAGGTGCTCACCGCGGTGGACGCGATCCTCGGGGTGCGCGGCGTGATGCACAGCTTCACCGGGGACGCCGCCCATGCCCGGCGGTGCCGTGAGAGGGGATTCCTGGTCTCCTTCTCGGGGATCGTCACCTTCCCCCGCAGCGAGGGGATCCAGGATGCGGCCCGCACGGTCGACGGCGAGGGCTACCTGGTCGAGACCGACACCCCATTCCTCGCGCCGGTGCCCCACCGCGGGCGCGCCAACACCCCCGCCTACGTGGCCGCGACCGCGGCCGCCCTGGCCCGGCTGCGCGGCGTGGACGCGGGGAGCGTCGCCGCCCAGACCACCGCCAACGCGCGACGTCTCTTCGGTCTCGCCGCGGAGGACCGGCTCCATGGCTGAGCCGGCGGCCGTGACCCGGCCGGCCGCACCGCCCGGCGGAGGGCAGCGGTGACCCGGACCGCGCACGCGCTCGACCTCACCGACCCGCGTACCGTGACGGCGGTGGCCCGGCGGGCCGGGCTCCTCGCCAAGCGGCGCCTCGGCCAGCATTTCCTCATCGACCGGGCGGCACTCGACGCCATCGTGGAGGCCCTGGCGCCGGCCGCCGGCGACACCGTCTGGGAGATCGGGCCGGGGATCGGCGTGCTGACCGTCGAGCTGGCCCGCCGCGCCGCGCGCGTGGTCGCCGTCGACCTCGACCCGGCCTGCATCCGGGCCGCGCGCGGCACCCTGCGCGACCTGGCCAACGTCGAGCTGGTCGAGGCGGACGCGCTCCGGGTCGACGCCGGCAGCCTCGGCCTCCCCGACGACCACCTGGCCGCCGGCAACCTCCCCTACAACCTCACCGGGGCCCTGCTCGGGCACCTCTTCGAGGCGGCGCGCCCCCCGCGCCGGGCGGTCTTCCTGGTCCAACGGGAGGTCGCCGCCCGGATCGCCGCGTCCCCCGGGGGCTGGAGCCTGGCGACGGTGGCGGTGCGCTCGGTGGCCGACGTGGAGCGCCTCGGCGACATCCCGCCGAGCAGCTTCCTGCCCGCGCCGGCGGTGGCGTCGAGCATCATTCGCATGCATCCCGCCCGGCGCATGGGCGAGGAGGAGAGGAGAGAGGTGCTCCGACTGGCCCGCGCCGCCTTCCAGCTGCGGCGCAAGACTCTCCGCCACGGCCTGGCCCGTGCCCTGGGTGAGCGCGCCGCGCTGGTCGAGGCGGTGCTGGCCCGCTGCGGCGTGGACGCCGGGCGGCGCCCGGAGACCCTCGATCTCGACGAATGGCGATGCCTGGCCCGAGCGGCGGGGGAGCTGGGATGAGCGACGACCGTCCGCCGCCCGTCCACGGCGACCACGCCCAGCCCCTCCACTCCGTCCGCCCCGCGGTCCCGCCCCGGCCCGAGGATGCCGCCGGCTTCGCCCGGGTGCTCCGCAAAGGCGACTTCCGCTTCCTCTGGCTGGCCCAGTGCGCCAGCCAGCTCGCCCAGAACGCGATCTTCATCATCCTGCTCATCGTCATCTTCGACGAGAGCCGCCGGGCCTCCCTGTCCGCGGTGGTGGCGGTGGGCTTCACCCTCCCCGGGGTGGTGCTCAGCGCGCCCGCCGGCGTCTACGCCGACCGCCACGACAAGCGATCACTCATGCTGCTGACCAACCTCTTCCGGGTCTTCCTGCTGGTCGCCGCCGGCCTCTTCACCCTCCTCCCCGCCGTCCAGGGCCAGGCCTGGCCGCTGCTCATCGTCACCTTCGTCTTCAGCTCGGCGGGTCAGTTCTTCGCCCCCGCCGAGGCCGCCAGCATCCCCTCCCTGGTCAGCCGGGAGCAGATCCAGGGGGCCACCTCGCTGTTCATGACCACGGTCATCCTCACCATCGTCCTGGGCGCGGTCCTCGGATCGCTGAGCGTCGGCGTCTTCGGCAACTCCGTCCCCTTCTTCATCGCCGCCGGCCTGTTCGGCCTGGCCGCCCTCCTGATCTGGAGGATCGGGGCCTCGCTGCACGCGGTGCCGGAGGGCAACGCGCCCGAGAGCCACGTGATCCGGGAGCTCCGGGAGGGGCTCGGTATCCTCCGCCGGAGCCCGGCCCTCCGCCTGGCGATGATCCAGCTGGGATTGGCCCTGATCGCGGTCTTCACCGTGTATGCCCTCGGCCCGGCCTACATGAGGAAGGTCCTCGACCGCTCCCCCAACGACACCTACATCGTCCTGGTGCCCGCCACCGTGGGCCTGGTGGCGATGGCCGGGGTGCTGGGTCAGCACCTGCTCCGGCTGAGCCGGCGTGCCCTGATGGTCGCCGCCTTCGTCACCGCCGGCGCCTGCCTGGTCGCCATCGGCATCGCCCCGCCGCTCTTCCGCCACATCGGGGTCACCGGGCTCATGCTGCCCCTGGTCATCGTCCTCGCCCTGATCTTCGGCCTGGCCCTCGGCGCCATCCTGATCCCCGCCTTCACGGTCCTGCAGGCGGGGACCACGGAGGAGTCCCGGGGACGCATCTTCGGCGGCGTCTTCACCGTCACCAACGCCGCGGTCGCGATCCCGGTCCTGGTGGCCGGAACCCTGGCCGACTGGCTCTCGGTCGAGTTCGCGGCCGCCGCGGTGGGTGCCGCCATCGTCGCCATCGGGATCGTTTTCCGGTCCGTCTTCTGGGACCGGCTCGCCGTGCTCGACGAGCCCACCCCGGTGACCGCGACATCCCGGGGAGCGGCTGCCAGCTCCTGACACGGCCGTGCAACGGCCGGGTCGCGGAGCCATGTCAGGTCCGGCCTCGCCGGGACCTGGTGGCAAGCTCTGGGGGCTTCGGAAGCCGGGCAGCCCAGGGGCGCGTCGACTTCGAGGACAGTGGAGGCGCAAGGGGAGAGATGCGAGCCATCGTGACGTGCGAGTGCTGTGGCCATCGCCAGGCGGTGGCCCGCCCGATCCGCCGGCCGGAGACCTTCCACGTGATCTGCCACGGCTGCGAGGGGGTGCTGCTGGTGGAGGTCACGAGCGCCGATCTCCGCGATGCCCAGGCCCCCACCGCCGGGCGCGCGCCCCACTCCGCCGGGGGAGTGGGAACCCCGGTCTCCTGACACCGGCGCGGGGACCGCGCGAGGAGCTGGGGCCGGCCTCTCGGCGCGGGCCGGCGGTCGCGGTATCATCCCCGCCTGACCCGCGCGGGCGCATAGCTCAGTTGGTACGAGCGCAGCGTTGACATCGCTGAGGTCTCAGGTTCGATCCCTGATGCGCCCACGTCCGTCACCGAAACCTGAACTGGCGTGCCTGCGGGGGAGCACGCGCCGGTCGCGCCGTCACAGTCGCTGCGCCCGATGTTGCGTGGTGCCGGGCCAATCCTCCGCGACGTACCGCGCTCGTCCCCATCGCATCCCGTGGCGCTGTCCCCCGCGGGACGGTTGCGCGCAGAGTTGGTGCACGCCGACTTTGCGAACAGCTTCCGCACATGGCGGTGAGTCGCCTGTCAGATGGGACGAGCGGGGTTGTCCACACTCTGCACACCTCTCATCGTCCGGTCTCGCGCACCGATCGCGCGACGCCTGTCACACGCACTCCCATCCGACCCAACCAGGGTGTTGACATCCCCGCAGAGGACAGTCGTAGACTGGCTCCACTCATGGAGGTGGGTGTGCGTCACGCGGCTGATGGTCGCTTGCCGGCGGTACGGCTGTGTGCCCGCAGCGGGTGCGGCGAGCCGGTCAAGAAACCGACCAACAAGTACTGCAGTGTCCACTGCTGCGCCATCGATCCGGAACGCCTCGAGCGGCTCCGGACCCAGGCGCACCGCAACGGACGGCGCGCGGTGCTGCCGCTCGCGCATCAGCTCGCGTTGGAGATGTGGGGCTCGTCGTCGCTCGCCAATCCCGAGGCCGAGATCGATCTCGTCGGCGAGGGACGCGAGGACGTGCCGCGGGGCATGTCCCGGCTGGCCGTCTGACCCGGAGGACCCGGGTCCTTCGCACCTCGCCCCGCCGCCTTCCGCGCACGCCACGTCCGCGGGTGGCGCACCCGCGACCCGGGGGCGCCGCTTACGTACAATGCGCCCACCATGCCCGAGGAGGTCGACGACGCCGCCGAGGCCGGCCTGCCGCTGGAGGCGCCCGTCGAGCTGAGCCTCGACATCGTGCGCCACAGCGCCGCCCACCTGATGGCGGCGGCGGTCTGCGAGCTCTTCCCCGGTACCCAGTACGACGTCGGGCCGGCCATCGAGGACGGCTTCTTCTACAACTTCCTGCTCCCCGAGGACCGCCACCTCACCGAGGGCGACCTGGCCGCCATCGAGGAGCGGATGGGCGAGCTGGTTAAGGGCCGGCTCGCCTACCACCGCGAGCTGATGTCCCGGGACGGTGCCCGCCGCATGTTCGAGGAGATGGGCCAGCGGTTCAAGGTCGAGATCATCGACCGGCTCGGCGAGGAGGTGAGCAGCGTGGGCGTCTACCGCACCGGCGACTTCGTCGACCTCTGCCGCGGGCCCCATGTGCCGGACACCGGTCGGCTCGGCGCGGTCAAGCTGCTCCGGGTCGCCGGCGTCTACTGGCGGGGCGACGAGCGCAACCCTCAGCTCCAGCGCGTCTACGGGACCGCCTGGTTCACCCGCGAGGAGCTCGACGCCTACCTCGAACGACTCGCCGAGGCGGAGCGGCGCGACCACCGGCGCCTGGGCCGTGAGCTGGAGCTCTTCCACTTCGACGACACCGCCCCGGGGATGCCCTACTGGCTCCCCAACGGGGTGATCGTCTTCAATGAGCTGATCGATTTCTGGCGCAGGGAGCATCGGGCCCGCGGCTACCAGGAGATCATGACCCCGCTGATCAGCGAGAAGCGGCTGTGGGAGACCTCGGGCCACTGGGACCACTACCGCGACGACATGTTCCTGATCCCGGTGGACGAGCGCACCACCTACGGCGTCAAGCCGATGAACTGCCCCAACGCCCACGTCGTCTACAACCTGCGCCGGCACAGCTACCGCGAGCTTCCCCTGCGCTACTCGGACATCGATCCACTGCACCGCTTCGAGCGCTCGGGCACGCTCCACGGCCTGCTCCGGGTCCGCAAGTTCCAGCAGGATGACGCGCACATCTTCGTGACCGAGGAGCAGATCGAGGAGGAGTACGACCGGATCTTCGAGATCACCGACCTCTTCTATCGCGTCTTCGACCTCGAGTACTCCTTTCGCCTGGGCACCCGCCCCACCGACTTCATCGGTGACTTCGAGACGTGGGACCGGGCCGAGGCCTCGCTGCTGCGCATCCTCGAGCGGCATGCCGGTTCCGGTGGCTTCACCGTGGAGGCCGGGGACGGGGCCTTCTACGGGCCCAAGATCGACATCCTGGTGAAGGACGCGATCGGCCGCTCCTGGCAGACCGGTACCGTCCAGCTCGACTTCCAGCTTCCCCGCCGCTTCGGCTGCGAGTACATCGACGCATCCGGGGGGCCGCGCACGCCGGTGGTCATCCACCGCGTCATCTACGGGTCGCTGGAGCGCTTCATCGGCATTCTGGTCGAGCACTTCGCCGGCCAGCTGCCGCTCTGGCTGGCGGCCGTCCAGGTGGAGGTCGTCCCGGTGCAGGACGACGTCGACGCGGTCATGGACTGCGCCCGGGGCCTGGTCGGACGCCTGGAGGCGGCGGGGCTCCGGGCCGCGGTCAGCGACCACCCCGGCGAGCGGATGCAGGCGCGCATCCGCGACGCCGAGCTGCGCAAGGTCCCCTACGTCGTGGTGATCGGCAAGCGCGACGTGGAGCGCGGCGACGACGTGGTCACCCTCCGCGACACCCGTCGCGGCGGGACCCAGCAGCGCAGCGTCGCCGATCTCGTCGCCGCCCTCACCGACGAGGTCGCGAGCCGCCGGCCCGGCTGACGCCGAGGGACGGTCCGTCACCCAGCGCGGCAGCTCGTCGAGAAGCAGTGGCCCGCCGCCTTCGCCGGCTCAGCGATCTCGTCGCCGAGCTCGGCCTGGCCGGCGATCCCGCCCTGCTGGTGACCGGGGGCGAGATCGAGGTGGACGGCTTCATCGTCACCAATCCGGCGGCGCAGGTCCCGGCCCAGGCTCGGATCCGCCGCCGCCGCCCGGCTGCCCTGCGCGGGGAGGCCAAGCTGCGCGCGGCGCTCGATGCCTTCGATGTCACCGTCCGCGACCGGGTGGCCCTCGACGTGGGCGCCGCCGCGGGCGGCTTCACCCGGGTCCTGCTCCAGGCGGGGGCCCGGCGCGTCTACGCGGTCGACGCCGGGCACGGCCAGCTGCTGGGGTCGCTGCGCCAGGACCCGCGGGTGGTCAACCTGGAGGCGACCAACGTCGCCGGCCTGGACCGGGTGCTGGTCCCCGACCCCGTGGAGGTGGTCACCGTCGACGTCTCCTATCTCTCCCTCGCCGGGGCCGTCGCCCAGCTCGACCGCGTCCACCTGGTCGGATCGGCCGACCTCCTCGGCCTGGTCAAGCCCATGTTCGAGCTGCGCCGGGCCACCGCCCCGGTCGACGACGCGAGCCTGGCCGCGGCCCGGGAGGCGGCCGTCCGGGGGGTCACCGCGGCCGGATGGGCGGTGGTCGCCACCGTGGTCTCCCCCGTGCTCGGAGCGCGGGGCGCGCGTGAGCTGCTCCTCCACGCCCGGCGGGGGATGCCTCCGCCCGGCTGAGCGAGGAGGTGCCCCCACGCGGCCTGCCGCGACTCCGTGGCGGGGTGAACCGAGCGCGGCTCAGCCGCGCCGGTGAGGGGCGGCGAGCCCCGGTGAGAACAGGAGGGGTCCCCACGCGGCCTGCCGCGACTCCATGGCGGGGTGAACCGAGCGCGGCTCTGCCGCGCCGGTGAGGGGCGGCGAGCCCCGTGAGAACAGGAGGGGTGCGCACGCGGCGTGCCGCGACTCCATGGCGGGGTGAACCGAGCGCGGCTCTGCCGCGCCGGTGAGGGGCGGCGAGCCCCGTGAGAACAGGAGGGGTCCCCACGCGGCCTGCCGCGTGGGGAGCGGGGCCGTCCGGCGCGGCCGTGGTATGCTCCGGCGCTGGACGCCACGAGCGCCGTCAAGAGGGTCCGTGCGGAACGGCCCCACCTTCCGGGTCCGCCTTGAAGGTCCAGCCACCCCAGCCTGGATAGCGGAAGCTATCCGTTTTTTTGTTTCAGCCGGTCTTTTCGGGAGGTCCCACCCCATCGCATTCCGAGAGCTGCGGGTCAACGACCAGATCCGGTTGCCCATGGTCCGACTCTTCGACGACACCACCCAGGAGGCGTTCGGGATCGTCTCCCTGGAACGAGCCCGGCAGCTGGCCCTCGAGCGGGAGCTGGACCTCGTCGAGGTCGCCCCTCAGGCCCAGCCCCCGGTATGCCGGCTGATGGACTACGGCCGGTTCAAGTTCGAGGCGCTGAAGCGGGAGAAGGAGAGCCGGCGCGAGCACAACGTCATCACGGTCAAGGAGATGAAGCTCCGCCCCAAGATCTCGGAGCACGACTTCCAGACCAAGTTCGGTTATGTCAAGCATTTCCTGGAGGAGGGCGACAAGGTCAAGCTGACCATCGTGTTCCGGGGCCGCGAGCTGGTCCACCAGGAATACGGGCGCAAGCTGCTCGACCGGATGGCCGAGGAGCTTCATGCCCTGGCCGCGGTGGAGCGCAACGCCCTGGTCGAGGGCCGGAACATGACCATGATCCTGAGCCCGGTCCACAAGAAGCTGAGCAAACCCGGAGCGCCGCGAGCGGAGGACGATCGGGAGCAGGAGACCGTCACCGCGGGCGGCGACCCGGAAGCCGAGGGGAACCAACCAGATGCCCAAGATTCGCAACCATAGGGGTACCAAGAAGCGCTTCCGGGTCACCGCGACCGGCAAGGTGATGCGGCGGCACGCGATGCAGTCGCACATCCTGGAGAAGAAGAGCCAGAAGCGGAAGCGGCTGTTCTCCGGGGAGACGGCGGTGTCGTCCGCCGACGTGCGCTCGGTGCGCCGCAACGCCCCGTACATGTAAGGAGGTCCCGTCATGGCCAGGGTCAAGCGGGGAGTCACCCAGCGCGCCCGTCACAAGCGTGTCCTCGACCGCGCCGAGGGAATGCAGGGAAGCCGCCACCGGCTGCACAAGTCGGCCAACGAAGCGGTCATGCATGCGCTGGCCTACGCATACCGGGACCGCAAGCAGCGCAAGAGCGACATGCGCGGGCTCTGGATCGCCCGCATCAATGCGGCGGCCCGCCAGCACGGCCTGCCCTACAACCAGCTGATGCACGGGCTGAAGTCGGCGGGGATCGACATCGACCGCAAGCTCCTGGCCGACCTGGCGGTCACCGACACCGACGCCTTCGTCCGTCTGGTGGCCGTGGCCAAGGACGCCATCTCCGCCGCCTGAGGGCGGACACCGTGCAACGTGAGGAGAGAGACGGTGGCTGAGGGCGTGGTCACCGACGACCTGCACGAGATCCTGGGGCGCGCCCTGGAGGCGGTGCGCGACAGCCGCAGCCTGGGCTCGCTCGACCAGGCGCGGGCCCGCTACCTGGGCCGGGGCGACGGGGAGCTGACCGTGCTGCGCCGGCGGATCGGAACCATCCCCGACCCCGAGGCCAAGCGTCAGTACGGGCTGTCCGTCAACGAGGCCTGCCGCCGGGTCGAGGAGGAGGTGGAGTCCCGGCGCGCCGCCCTGGACCGGGAGCAGCGCGAGGCCGCGGTGGCCGCCGAGGCCCTCGATCTGACCTGGCCGGCCCCGCCGCTGCGCCGCGGTCACCTCCACCCCGTGACCCGGATGAGCCGGGAGATCCGCCGGGTCTTCACCCAGCTGGGATACCTGACCCTCAGCGGGCCGGAGGTCGAGTACGACCGGTACAACTTCACCCTGGTCAACATGCCGCCGGGGCACCCGTCCCGGGATACGCAGGACACCTTCTACGTCGACGAGTACCGGCTGCTCCGGACCCAGACCACCCCGGTGCAGATCCGGGCGATGATCGCGATGGGTGCCCCGCTCCGCGTGATCGTGCCCGGCAAGGTCTTCCGCCGCGACAACGACCCCACCCACTCCCCGGTGTTCCACCAGGTGGAGGGGCTGCTGGTGGACGAGGGGGTGACCGCCGGCGACCTCAAGGGGACCCTCGAGTTCTTCGCCCGCTCCATCTTCGGCGCCGAGCGCGCCATCCGCCTGCGCCCGCACAACTTCTCCTTCACCGAGCCGTCGCTGGAGCTGGACGTCTCCTGCATGGTCTGCGGCGGCGACGGCTGCAGGCTCTGCAAGCACAGCGGCTGGATCGAGGTGCTGGGGAGCGGCATGGTCCATCCCGACGTGCTGCGCAACGGCGGCGTGGACCCGCGGCGCTACACCGGCTTCGCCTTCGGCTTCGGCATCGAGCGGGCCGCCCAGCTCGCCTATGGGATCGACGACGTGCGGCTGCTGTACGAGAGCGACGTCCGGATGGTGGGCCAGGGATGAAGATCTCGATGGAGTGGCTGCGGGAGTACGCCACCCTCGACGCCCCGGTCGAGGAGCTGGTCCAGGCCCTGGTCGACACCGGCACCGAGGTCGACCGGATCGAGCACGCCGCCGAGGGGGCGATCGTCGCCCGGGTGCTGGAGCTGACCCCGATCCCGGAATCGACCCGCGGGGTCCGGCTCGCCGAGATCGACGCCGGTGACGGCGAGAGGGTCCGCCTGGTCACCGGCGCGCCCAACGTCAAGGTCGGGGACCTGGTCGCGTACGGTCCCCCCGGGACCGTGCTTCCCGGCTTTCCCGATCCGCTCGGCACGCGGTCGATGTTCGGCGGCAGGTACAGCTCGCCTGGGATGCTGCTCTCCGCAGCCGAGCTCGGAACTGGTGACGACGCCGGCGGACTGCTGATCCTCGAGCGGGGACGCCCGGGCCAGGCCCTCCACGAGGTCCTGCCCCTCGACGTGGTGCTCAACGTGGAGGTGACCACCAACCGGCCCGACTGCCTCTGCCACGTCGGCATCGCCCGGGAGCTGGCCGCCGCCCTCGGCGAGGCGCTCCGGGAGCCGCCGACCGACGTGCCCGAGGGTCTTCTGTCCGCCACCGCGTCCGGTCAGCGGGCCCGGGTCCGGATCGAGGACCCGGCCGGCTGCCGCCGCTTCACCGCCCTGGTGATCGAGGGGGTGGCAGGGGGGGAGTCGCCCGACTGGCTCCAGCGCCGGCTGCGCGCCATCGGCCTGCGTCCGATCAGCGGCGTGGTGGACGTCACCAACTACGTCACCCACGAGCTGGGCCATCCCCTCCACGCCTTCGACCTCGACCGCGTCGCAGGCCTGCCCGGCAGTGGGCGCCCGGTGACCCTCACGGTGCGGCGTGCCCGTGGCGGCGAGAGCCTCGAGTGCCTCGACGGGGTGACCCGTGCCCTCGACCCCGGCGACCTCGTCATCGCCGCCGGGGGAGCGCCCATCAGCCTCGCCGGGACCATCGGCGGCAGCTCCACGGCCATCGACGAGAGCACCCGGGCCGTGCTCCTCGAGGCGGCCAACTGGGAGCCCACCGCGATCCGCGCGACCTCCCGCCGGCACGGGGTCCGGACCGACGCCTCTTCCCGCTTCGACAAGGGGCTCCCCGACGAGCTGGCGCCCCTCGCGCTGGGGCGGGCCGCCGCGCTGATCGCGGGCATCGCCGGCGGTCACGTCCTGCGCGACCCCATCGACGAGCATCCCTCGCCCCTCCCACCGCTCAGCCCGGTGGAGGTGACCGGTGCCTGGCTCGGGGGGCTGCTCGGCTACCCCGTCGACCCCCACGAGGCGTCCACCGCGCTGGTGCACCTCGGCTTCGAGGTGGAGCAGGCGGGCGACCGGCTCACCGTCCAGCCGCCGTACTTCCGGCGCGACGTCCGCATCCCGGAGGACGTCGCCGAGGAGGTCGGCCGCGGGCTCGGCTACGCGCGGCTGCCCAGCACCCTGCCGGGTCGCCGGACCCCGGTCCGCCAGCTCGCCGCCGAGGACCCCGTGGAGGACCGGGTGCGCGACGTCTGCGTCGGAGCCGGGTTCGACGAGGTGCTGCCCTACGTCTTCGTCCGTCCCGAGGCCGCCGGCTGGCTCCCGGGTCTCGGTGAGGCCCGCCCGCCGATGGCGCTGCTCAACCCGTTGAGCGATGAGTGGAGCCATCTGCGGACCAGCCTGCTGCCCGGTCTCTGCCAGGCGCTGGCTCTCAACGTGAGCCGCGGGGTCGCCGGCGCCGCCGTCTTCGAGCTGGGGCGTGCCTTCTGGGATGGTGAGCGTGAGGGATTGCCGGACGGGTCCACGCCGGACGGCGAGGACCGCCGCTTCCCGCCCCTGCCCGCCGAACCGCTGCTGCTGGGCACGGCGGCTCACATCGACGGGGACGCCGCCGCGGCGGCGGCCGTGCTGCGCCACTCCCAATCCCTGCTGGAACGCCTGATTCACGAGTTGAACGGGGAGACGGCCGGCGTCGAGCCGGCCGGCATCCTCGGGCTGAGGCCGGGGCGGGCCGCGTGGATCCGGACCAGCGCCGGGCGGGTCGGCCTGGTCGGGGAGCTGGACGCCGGCACGGCGGAGCGATTCGAGCTGCGCGGGCGGGTCGCGGTCGCCGAGCTGCATCTCGACCGGCTGGTGACCTCGAAGCGCCGCACCGTGCAGTACCGGCCGGTTCCCCGGTTCCCCGCGGTGACCCACGATCTCTCCGTCACCGTCCCCGCCGCCGAGCGGGCCGGGGACGCGCTCACGGTCGTTCGCGCGGCGGGTGGGCCCCTGCTCGAAGCCGCCGAGCTGCGCGACGAGTTCCACGGCGAGCAGATGGGGGAGGGGCGCAAGGGGTGGACCTTCCGGCTCACCTTCCGGAGCACGGAGCGCACCCTCACCTCCGAGGAGGCGCGGGCATGGCAGGACGCTGTCGTCGCCGCCCTGCGCGAGCGCTGCGAGGCTGAGCTGCGCTAGCCGCGACCCGGCCGGAGAGCTGTACCGCGGGCGTCGCGGGGACCCCGCCCCGGCCGGCGGCGCCGGGGTCCCCGGGGCCGCGCCCATGTCCTAAGCTGGCTCACATCGTGAGCGAGAGGGTCGAGTCCGAGAGGGTCGAGTCCCGGTCAGGAGCCACCGCGGCGTCCGTCGCCTTCGAGCCGGAGCTGCAGCGGATCAGGGACCTGGTGCTCACCATGGGCGACGAGGTCGACCGGGCGATGACCCGGGCCACCGGCGGGCTGGTGGACCGGGATGTGGACGTCTGCACCGCGGTCATCCGCGACGACGCCCGCATCAACGCGCTCCTGGTGGAGGTGCGCGAGGTGACCTTCACCGCCATCGCCCACGCCTCCGCGCCGGAACTGCTGCGGGAGGCTCTCGGGCTCCTCCACATGGCCAGCGAGCTGGAGCGGATGGGCGACCACTGCGCCAGCATCGCCAAGAGCGGCCGCGAGCTCGCCGACCTCCCGCCGCTCGCCAGCCACTTCGACCTTCCCCAGCTCTCCGAGGCCTGCGAGGTGCAGGTGCGCGACATCCTCAGCGCCCTGATCGCCCGTGACGTCGACCGGGCCCGCGCCATCGCCGCCCGCGACGACCGGGTCAACCGGATCCATCACCGCATCGTCGACGACCTCATCCAGCTCATGACCGAGGACGGCGGCGCGGTGTACCGGGGCACCAAGCTGGTCATGGTGGCCCAGAACTTCGAGCGGATCGGGGACCGGGTGACCAACCTGGCCGAGGACCTGATCTTCCTGGAGAGCGGCCGGATCGAGGAGCTGGGCTGAGGCTCCGCGGCCGGCCGCGGTTCCGTCGCCCTATGCGGGGGTGAGGGTCCCGCCGCCGGCCAGCGTGTAGGTCTCGCCACCCAGCGACGGGTTGGCGCTCGACGTGTAGTACACGGTGTGGCCGTTGCCCACGATGTTGGTCACGGTGGAACCGGAGATGCCCGCGGAGTCGCTGAGGACGGTCAGGTACGAGGTGCCGGTCACCGTCCACCGGCTGGTGCCGTCCAGGCTCAGGGTCACGCTCTTGGCCGTCCCGGCAGAGTCGATGGTGCCGCTCAGTGACGACCCGTCGGTGAGGTTGAGGATGGCGGTGCTGATGGCGTCGACGTCGACCGATCCGCTCAGCGTCTGACAGGCGGCGTTGACGGTGGCCTGGCCGCCGTTGGAGCCGCTGGACCCCCACTGTCCGGCCGCGGCGTCGAGCAGGACGCCCGAGGACCCCCTCAGCGTCACCCCGGCGAGGTTGATGGTGGCCGTCGTGTTGGTGACGTAGAGGATCGGGCCGGCGAGGGCGGTGAGCGACCCGCCGGTGTCGGTGAAGACGCCCGCCGAACCCTGGGCGTCCCCGGACATGCTCTGGTAGATCATCACGCCCCGGTTCACGGCCCCCGTCAGCTGGCTGTCGGTGACCGTGATCGAGTTCGATCCTTCGATGACCGCGGCCTCGGCGCCGGTGGCGTCGAAGGTCGCGTCCTTGGCCGTGATGGTGCCGGTCGAGTAGATCCCCGGGGAGTTGCCCCCCGACGTCCGGAACGTTCCGCCGTTCACGGTGATGGTCCCGCCGCCTCGGTCCGTGGCGACCGCGGCGCCGCTGCCACCGGTGGTGCTCACCGTGAGGTCGGTGGCGGTGATCGAGCCACCGCCGGAGGCCATCACGCCGTGCGCGTACTGCCCGGTGGCGGAGGCGGTGACCCCGGTCGCCGTCACCGAGGACCCGGAGCCGTAGGCGAAGATGGCGTTGGCCCCGTCGCCCGAGGTGGTGACCGAGCCCCCGCTCTCGGTGATCGTCGAACCGTTCAGGGCCAGGACCCCGGCGTCCAGACCGTAGAAGCTGCTGTCATCGGAGGATGTGCTGGCACCGGTGGTGGTGACCGCCACCCCGGTCAGGTTCAGCTCGCCGGACTCGTTGACGAGCACGCCCGACTCGTCGGACGCGGCGGCGGTGATGGTCTGGCCGGACTTCGACGCCGAGCCCCCGCTCTGGGAGTACGCTCCCGTCCCCACCGTCGCGCTCCCCGAGCCGGAGCCTCCCGGCCCCGACACCGATGATCCCGATGACGACGTTCCGGATGACGGTGCCGGCGATGACGCCGGCGCGCACGCTGCCGGCGTGGTGGGGGTGGTCCTCGCGGCCGGCGAGGTCGACGCGGTGGACGTGGGCGACGGCGAGCTGCTGCCGGTGAGCAGCGTGTCGGGGCTGCCGGCCCCGCATGCCGCCGCGGCCAGGGCGGCCATCACGATCAGCGGGCTCAGCGCCCGCGCGCTGCGGGATCTCATGCCACCAGGCTGGGCCTGCACTCTGGGGATTGCCTGTGCGAAGGCTCAGAGGTGGTCGAGGATCAGCCCGCAATGTGCCAGAGACCGTGGACGCGCCGACCGGCCGCTCAGACGTCCAGGCGCGCCACCATCCGCCGCGAACGGGCAGTGATCATCCGCCCCGCGAAGATGAGCAAGAGGATCATCAGGATGGTGATCCCGGCGGCGGCACTGGCGAGCGCCTGGTCGTGGGGGCTCGGCAGCCCGATGTAGTAGTAGGTCACGTACGTGAGGTAGCCGACCGGGTTGTTGAAGAGGACCGGTGTCGGGTTGAAGTTGCTGAAGTTGGCAGTGAAGAGGAGCGGCGCAGTCTCGCCGGTGGAGATGGCGACCGCGATCACCAGCCCGGAGACGATTCCCGGCAGCGCCGGGGGCAGCAGCACCTTGCGAATGGTGGTGATCCTGGAGAGGCCGAGCGCTATCGATGCCTCCCGCAGGCTGCGTGGCACCTGGCTGAACGAGACCTCGGTGGTCTTGATGATGTAGGGCAGGATGATGAGCGAGAGCGCCACGACACCGCTCATGATCGAGTACCCCCAGTGGAGCCCGATGACCAGGGCGACGTAGATGACGAACCCCACCACGATGGATGGCACCCCGGCGAGGACCTCGGAGAAGAACCGCATCGCGCCCCCGAACCGGCGCGGTGCGAACTCGGCGAGGTAGATGCCGCCGAGGATGCCGATCGGCCCGGCGATGAGCAGCACGCCGATGGCGAAGGCGAGAGTGCCGAGGATGGCATTCTGCAGGCCCGGGTTCTGGATGTCCTGGGTGGTGTTGGTGAGCAGGCTCCACTTGAGGGCCGGTGCCGCCTTGACGAGAACGCTGACGACGACGGCCGCCGCCGGCAGGACGATGATCGCCAGGGCAAGACCGCAGAGCACCCAGAACACGCCACCGCGGAGATGCCGGAAGCGCGGGGACTTAGATTCCACGGCCGACCGGCAGGGCGTCGCCGCTGACTCTCCGGACCACCAGGCGGCCGGCGAGGTTGGTCAGCAGGCTGATCACCAGGAGGAGGAGCCCCAGCTCCGCGATGGCGCGCACCGCCATGCCCGTGAAATCGCTGAGGGCTTCGTCGAGCTGGTTGGCGATCACCGAGGCCAGGGTCGCGGTGGTCCCGTAGACGTTGACTGGCGGGTTGAACGCCATGCCTATGATCAGCAGCACGGCGATGGTCTCGCCCAGGGCGCGCCCCCAACCGAGCAGGGCGGACGCGATGATGCCGGTCCGCACGTAGGGAATGGTCACCACCCGGACCATCTCGTAGCGGGACATCCCCAGCGCCAGCGCACCCTCGCGGGCCAGCACTGGCACCCGTTTTACCAGCTCCCGCGTGGTCGAGGCGATGATGGGGATGATCATGAGGGTCAGCACCAGCGACGCGGTCAGCAGCCCCTGGCCGTTGAACGCCCACGGCCCCTTGAAGAAGGGGATCACCGCGCCCAGGTGGGATAGCACGGGATAGACATGCTGAGAGAGGATGGGACCGAGGACGGTGAGACCCCAGAAGCCGAAGACCACGCTGGGGATCCCGGCGAGGAGCTCGAGGAAGGTGGAGAGCGGTCCCTCCAGCTGCCGCGGGATCCACTCCGAGAGCATCAGCACGCCTCCGACGGAGATCGGTACCGCCAGGACCAGTGCGATCACCGAACTGAAGAGAGTCCCGATGATGAAGGTCAGCGCGCCGTAGACGGCCCCATGGGGGGCGGAGATCCCGTTGTGGACCGTGAGGGTCGTGGAGTAGAGGTTGCCGATGAAGAACTTGGTGCTGGTGAAGAAGGTGGTGCCGCTGTAGATGATCGCCGGGATCGCCCACACCACCATGATGGCGACGATCAGCCCCAGCCCGGCCAGGGGCACCGAACCCGCCACCCCCGACACCCACTGCAGGATCCGGTCTCCGCGGCTCAGCTCATGGGATCGGGCCCGGGCGACCCGGGCCGGGCCGGTGGGCATCCCACCGGCCCGGCGACGGACCAGGATCATGGGTCAGCCCGTGATCATCGCGATCGCGGCGTTGACCTTGGACAGAACGTTGCTGGGCAGCGGCACGAAGTTCACCGCGCTCAGGTTGTCGGTAGTGGCACCTCCGGTCGTGGAGATGGCCCACTCCAGGAAGGTGCGGATGGCGAGGGCGCTGTCCGTTGAGCTCTGGGTCGACTTGATGATCAGGTACTCGAAGTTGACGATCGGGTACGCCTGGGCCCCGCTCTCGTAGATCAGCGACTGGGAGAGGCTCGCCGGCACGTTGGTGGCGCCCGCGGTGACCGCGGCGTTGATGGTGGTCTGGTTGGGCTGCACGAAGCTGCCGGAGGCGTTCTCCAGCTCGACCTCGCCGAGGCCGTCCACCAGGGCGGTGGACTCCACGCTCGCCCCGACGTAGGCAATGCAGCCGGGCGTGCTGTGGCAGGTGTCGACCATGGCCGGGTTGCCGTTCGCGGTCAGCTCGCTGGAAACCGACGGCCAGTTCACGGTCGTCCCGTAAGCGGGGCCGCTCGACCAGGTGGGGTTGGTGGCGCTGAGGAAGGAGGTGAAGATGAACGTGTCACCCGAGGAGTCGACCCGGCGAACCGGCACGATCGGGGTGGAGGGGAGCGTGACGCCCGGGTTCAGGGCGGTGATCGCCGGGTCGTTCCAGGTCGTGATCGTGCCCTCATAGATCTTCGCGATCACGTCGCCGCTCAGCTTGAGGTTGTTGATCCCCGTGAGGTTGTAGTTGATGGCCTGGGCCGAGACGGCGATGGGGATGTTGAGCAGGCCCGGGTTCGCGGAAACCTGGCCGGCGCTCAGGTAGGCGTCGGAGCCTCCCATCAGGACCGCTCCGCTGATGGCGTCGGTCTGGCCCTTCCCGGAACCGCCGGCGGCGGCGCTCAGCGTGATGTTCGGATAGGCGGCGGTGATGCCGGACTCCAGCTTCTGCAGGTACGGGTAGAGGAGGCTCGACCCGTCCTCCGTGAGAGTCACGGCGCCGGTCGGGTTACCCGTCTGGACCGCCAGGGCGGTGGGACTGCTGCTCGCGCTGGCTGGCGCTGACGTGGACGGCGCTGACGTCGCCGGCGTGCTCGACGAACCGCAGGCGGCCACCAGGACCGCCCCGGCGACTGTCGCAATACCGATGGCCGCGTGTCGACGAACGTTCATGAGACCTCCCCTTCGAAGGATGGACTTGATGACGGCGATGAGGGCACTCTGGGGGCGCTCATCCGATCCGACCGCTGACGTAGTTCCGGCTCCTCTCGTCCGCCGGGTCATGGAAGAAGGTCCTCGCCGACGCCGCCTCGACGACGCTCCCCTTCATGAGGAAGAGCACGTTGTCGCTGATGCGGCTGGCCTGTGCGAGGTTGTGGGTGACGATCAGGACCGTCATGCGCTCCGACAGCTTGCGCATGAGCGACTCGATGTGGTCAGTGGTGTCGGGATCGAGCGCCGAGGTCGGCTCGTCGAGCAGGATCACGTCCGGCGAGAGCGCCAGGGTCCGGGCCAGGCAGAGGAGCTGCTGCTGGCCCCCGGAGAGGCCGAACGGCGAGCCGTGCAGCCGGTGGCTCACCGCGTCCCAGAGGCCGACCATGGAGAGGTTTTCCTTGACGATGTCGTTGACGGTGTGGCGGTCGGCCAGCCCGTGAGCTCGAGGAGCCAGGCCCACGTTCTCGGCGATGCTGCGGGGGAAGGGGTTGGGGCGCTGGAAGAGCATCCCCACGCGGCGCCGGACCTCGCGGACGTTGACATCCGGTCCGTAGATGTCCACGCCCTCGACGACCACCGACCCGTCCACCTTCATCCCGACGACGTGGTCGTGCATGCGGTTGATGGAGCGCAGCAGGGTGGTCTTGCCGCACCCGGTGGGGCCGACGATCGCGGTCACCTTGTTGGGCTCGAAGAGATTGTTGATCTCGTTGAGCAGGGCCGTTCCCCTGAAGCGGACGGTCAGACTCTGAACCGCCACCCCCACCGCCGTCTCCTCCTGGGTGGAGACGTTGACCGTGGCGAGTTGCAGGGAATCGCTAACCACGGATCGAGAGTAGGAAGTGCCGGATTGTCTCCGGGTTGCCTGCTGGTTAAGGAGCGGTAAAGGCCCCCCCGCAGCCGCGCCGGGCTCCGCATCTCCCGGAGCCGTCATGGGCTCCTCGGCCCCCGTGGGGTCCGTCACCCGGCGTCTTCGCCCCCGAGGACTCGGGGAGCCGCGGGCAGCTCGACGATGAAGGTGGCTCCCCGGCGCGGCTCGGACACCACCCTGATCGAGCCGCCGTGCGCCTCGACCACGTGGCGGGCGATCGCCAGCCCGAGCCCCGATCCCTCCCCGTCGCGCTGGCGGGAGCTGTCCGCCTTCCAGAACCGCTCGAAGATCCGGGGGAGGTCCTCCGGACGGATGCCGATGCCGGTGTCGCGCACTACCAGCTCCACCCGCGTCTGCTCGAGGAGGGGACGGGCGCTCACCGTGATCCGGCCCTCGGGCGGGGTGAACTTGATCGCGTTGTGCACGAGGTTGCGGAGCACCTGACCGAGCCGGCGGGGGTCGCCCAGGAGGGGTGGGGTGGAGGGGTCCACCTCGACCGTCACGTCGATGCGGCGTTCCTCGGCGAGGGGGAGGAGCCGGTCGACGGTCCGGACCAGCTCGTCCACCGGGACGGGCTCCAGGCTCATGGTCTGGCGCCCCGACTCGATGGCGCTCAGCTCCAGCAGCTCCTCGACCATCTGCGCCATGTGGCCGACCTCGAGGGCGATCCGGTGAACGAACCCCGCGGCCACCTCGGGCTGGTCGAGCGCACCCTTCTGGAGGGTCTCGACGAGCAGGCGGATGGCGGTGATCGGGGTTCGCAGCTCGTGGGAGACATTGGTGACGAAGTCGCGCCGCACCCGCTCCAGCCGGCGCAGCCGGGTCTCGTCACGCACCAGCACCACCACCGCGACCTGCTGGTTCTGCACCGGGAACGCCCGCACCACGATGACCTCGCGGGCGCTGGAGATCTCACGCTCGACGGCGGCCTCGGCATCCCGGCAGGCGGTGATCACCCGGAGCAGCCGGAAGTCCGCGCCCAGCTCGGCCAGGGTGTGCCCCTCGCCCTCACCGGAGAGGTCGAGCAGCCGGCACGCCTCCTCGGTCGCCAGCAGGATCCGTCCCGTCCTGTCGACGGCGATCAGCCCGTGGCCGCCCTCGAGCTGCTCGCCGACCGATCGCAGCAGGGTCAGGGTCTGGCTCACCGACGGTGACGATGCCGGAGGGTTCATCGGGGGAGGCCCAGCGTGGTGACGGACGCGAGCAGCAATCAAGTGATCAGATGTTATCCGTCTCCGATGTCGCAGGCGTCCGCACACCGGTGGTGCCGTCCTGCGTTAGTGATTTCACAATCGTCGGTTAATCTTCCGATAATGTCAGGCGACTGCGGATCGACTCCGTTAATGACCCGATAATCTTCGTCGAGCTCGCGACCGCATCGATCACCGCCCCACCACGCTGGCGGGGCATAATGAGCGCGCTGATGAGCCGCGTGATCGCTCTCGCCGCGACGCCCACCGCCGCCGGGATCGAGTCATGACAACGTCGCCAGCCAAGCACGTGCTCATCGTCGAGGACGAGGACTCGATCCGCCAGACGCTGCGCTACAACCTGAGCCAGGAAGGGTTCGTCATCACCGAGGCGAGCACCGGGACCGAGGCTCTGTCGGCGGCGCGCCGCCAGCGCCCCGACCTCATCCTGCTCGATCTCATGCTCCCCGAGCTCTCCGGCCTCGAGGTCTGCCGCATCCTCCGCCAGGAGATGACGGTGCCGATCATCATGCTGACCGCCAAGGGCAGCGAGCTCGACAAGGTGGTCGGCCTGCATGTGGGCGCCGATGACTACGTCACCAAGCCCTTCTCGCTCAACGAGCTGCTGGCGCGCGTCTCGGCGATGCTGCGGCGCGCGGAGATGACGGTCAAGGAGCGTGTCGCCGGTCGTGAGATCGAGGAGCTGGACAACTTCCGGATCGACCGGGGTGCCCGCACCGTCCACGTCGACGGCGAGGAGTTGCACCTGGCACCCAAGGAGTTCGACCTGCTGTCGCTGCTCCTCCTCAACGCGGGCAGGGTGCAGTCTCGCCAGGTCATCATCCAGCGCATCTGGGGCAGCAAGTTCTACGGCGATCACAAGACCGTGGATGTTCACGTGCGCTGGTTGAGGGAGAAGTTCGAGCGCTTCGACCACCTGCCCTTCCGCATCACCACGGTGTTCGGCGTCGGCTACCGGGTCGACCGCCTCGACCAGACGCCGGTCTGAGCCCACCGCCGGGGCGTCCGGCGGCGCCACGCCTGCTGGCCCGACCCGCCCGACGCCACCCTCACGGAGTGGTCGCTCCACGCAGGTCGTCGTCGCCGGCGCACGTACCATGAGGGGGATGGGCGTCCCCGCCAGTCCCGCCCCGGCGCCGCCGCGGCGCCGGCCGGCCCTGACCCGGGCCTTCTTCGCCCGGCCCACGGTGGAGGTCGCCGCCGGTCTGGTCGGAGCCCACCTGGTCTGCGACCCGGGCACCGCCGAGGAGGTGGAGGCGGTGGTGGTCGAGGTCGAGGCATACCTGGGACGCGAGGACCCGGCATCCCACGCCCACGGCGGTCCCACGCCCCGGGCGGCGATCATGTTCGGCCCGCCGGGACACCTGTATGTCTATCTCTCCTACGGCGTGCACTTCTGCGCCAACGTCGTCTGCGAGCCGGCCGGCGTCGCCGGCGCGGTCCTGCTCCGCGCCGCCGCGGTCGAGAGGGGGGAGGAGGTGGTGCGCCGCCGCCGCGGGCCGGGCCGGCGCGGGCCAGCGGGAGCCGCCGGGACGGCGGCCGAGGCGCTGCTCCGGGGGCCCGGCAACCTCGGCACCGGCCTCGGCCTCACCCTGGCCGACAACGGCCTCGACCTCTGCGACCCGAGTTCGCGCTTGCGCCTCCTCGACGCCGACCGCGCCGTGCCGCTGGCCGTCGGTCCCCGGGTGGGCATCAGCCGGGCGGCCGAGCGCCCGCTCCGCTTCACCTGGGCCGGCCACCCCGCGGTCTGTCACCCGGCCCCGCCCCACCCGCGCTCCATGGAGGGGTGAGCTGGGTCCGGCTCTGCCGGCCCGGCGCGGGCCGGCGAGCCCCTCTGAGAAGAGGAGTGGTCCCCACGCGGCCTGCCGCATGGGGAAAGAGAAGGGGCCGGCGGTGCCGGCCCCTCGTTTTCATTTGCCGATCAACGGCAGCCCGGCGGAATGAGCCGGGCATTGTGCGGCACCGTCCGGTGCCAGGTGACATGCCCGGGGCGTCTCGCCCCAGCACCGGTGTCCCGCAGCGCTCTTGCAATCCAACCTGCCTGCCGGACCACCCACGAGGCGGTCTCACGGCGGCGCACGCCGGGGCGGTGTTGGGGGCCCGCGCCGGGCCTCACCTCTCGGCTCGAGTGTGCCTCAGGAGCTGGTAGACACCGCGCATCGAATCCCAACCTCCATGTGGACCGATGGCTTCTGGTCGTAGGGTACCCCCTCCCACGGCTCTGTCAACCATGAGGCGCGTGACGAACCACTGGTGCAATCGCACCGAATCGACCATGCTCCCCAGGCATTGCGGCGCCCCCTAGACTGAGCGGTGAGGGACCACCTAGAATCTGAACGTCCGTTCGTCGCCCGGAGGCAGTATGTCCGGTCACAGCAAGTGGGCTGGCATCAAGCACAAGAAGGCGCTGGTCGACGCCAAGCGCGGCCAGGCCTTCACCAAGGTGGCCGCCGAGCTGTCGGTGGCGGCCCGCGAAGGCGGCGCCGACCCCACCGGGAACTTCCGCCTCCGCCTCGCCATCCAGAAGGCCCGCGAGGTCAACATGCCCGCCGACAACATCGAGCGGGCGATCCAGCGTGGGGCCGGCGGCAAGGAGGGGGAGCGGCTGGAGGAGGTGCGCTACGAGGGCTACGGACCGCACGGGGTGGCGGTGATGGTGGACGTCCTCACCGACAACCGGAACCGGACGGTGGCGGCCATCCGCAACCTCTTCACCCGCTCCGGCGGCTCGCTGGGGGAGACCAACAGCGTGGCCTGGATGTTCACCCACCAGGGGATCCTCCGGGTCGCCGCGGGAAGCCGCGACCCCGAGGAGATCGCCCTGGAGCTGCTGGACCTGCTCGACGTGGGCACGGACGGCGACGTGAGCGTCGACGGGGCGTCGGTCCAGGTGTCCCTCGCCCCCAGCCTCTTCGAGGAGGCCCGGCGCCGGCTGGAGGCGGCGAGGTACACCGTCGAGTCCGCCGAGGTGACCATGGACCCCAGCACCTCGGTCACGCTCGACGCGTCCGAGGCCCGCCAGGTCCTGCGCCTGCTCGACAACCTCGAGGAGCACGACGACGTCCAGCAGGTCTACGCCAACGCCGAGATCCCCGACGAAGTCCTCGAGTCGGTCAGCTCCTAGCCGCTCTGCTGAGGTGCGTGTCCTAGGCGTCGACCCGGGGTTGGGGCGCACCGGCATCGCCCTGGTCGAGGGCCGTCCCGGGTCGATGCGGCTGGTCCAGGCCGGATGCATCGAGACCGACGACGACGACACCGACGGCGTCCGCCTCCTGGCTCTCTCCCGCCATCTGGCTCAATCGGCGGCCGACCTCCATCCCGACGTCGCGGCGGTGGAGCGCCTGTACTTCTCGACCAACCGGCTGACGGCGATGCGGGTCAGCCAGGCCCGCGGGGTCATCCTCTGCACCCTGGCGGCGGCCGGGGTCCCGGTGGCGGAGTACACCCCCAATGAGATCAAGGAGTCCATCGCCGGCTACGGTGCGGCGACCAAGCGCCAGGTGCTCCGGATGTGCGCCGCCCTGCTCGGCGTGGACCGGATCGCCGGTCCCGACGACACCGCCGACGCCTGCGCCGCCGCCATCTGCCACCACCACCGGGCGGCGCTGCGGCCCCGGGCGGCACCGGTCGCGCCCGCCGGGGTCAGCCCCGCGCTGGAGGTGGCCATCGCCGCGGCGCGCGCGCGCGGCGGCCCGCCCGCGCCGGCCGGGCGCGGACCGCGGGCGGGGGCGGCGCGAGCAGCCGCGGGCCGGCCGTGATCGCCCGGCTGCGCGGCCGGGTGGTGGCCGCGGACGCCGACCAGGTGATCCTCGAGACCGGGGGCGTCGGCTACCAGGTTTACTGCCACCTGCGCACCCTGGCGGCGCTGCACGAGATGGGCGACCGGGAGGTCACCCTTCACGTTCACACCGCGGTGAGCGACGACGCCATCCGCCTCTACGGCTTCCTGGCGCGCGACGAGCTGCGCCTCTTCCGCCTCCTCATCGGCGTCGAGCGCATCGGGCCCAAGGCGGCCCTGTCCATCCTCGGCCGGGCCGAGCTGCCCACCATGGTCCGCGCCATCCGGGACGGCGACGTGGCCCTGGTGGCGACCGTCCCGGGCATCGGCCGCCGGACCGCGGAGCGGGTGGTGCTGGAGCTGCGCGATCGCCTGGGCGATCTCGCGCTCAGCCTCGAGCCCACGGCGCCGACCGCCGCCGCCCAGGCGGTGGAGGCGGCCGTCGCCGGCCTGGTCGGCCTCGGCTTCCGGGAGTCGGAGGCGCGCCCGGCGGTGCGCGCAGCGCTGGCCGGGGCGGGGGAGACCGACGGGGACGTCACCGCCCTGGTGGGCCGGGCGCTCCGGCTCCTCGACGTGGGCCCGGCGACGTGACCGCCACCCGTGCGCGGCGGGGGTCCCAGCACGCGACCGCCGGCCCGGGGCGCGGCTGCCACCGGGCGGCGACCACTCGCTGGCGCACCCCATGACCGACAGCCGCCTGGTCTCCCCCGGCGAGCTCGAGGAGGAGCGGGCCGCCGACTCCGTGCTCCGGCCCCGCCGGCTCGAGGACTTCGTGGGCCAGCCGGCCATCCGCGAGCAGGTCCACATCCTCATCGAGGCGGCCCGGGCCCGGGGCGAGCCCGTCGACCACGTCCTCCTCTACGGCCCCCCGGGGCTGGGCAAGACCACCCTGGCCCAGATCATCGCCACCGAGATGGGGGTGCAGGCCCGGCTGACCAGCGGGCCCGCCCTGGAGCACCAGGGGATGCTGGCCTCGATCCTCACCGCCCTCGAGGACCGCGACGTCTTCTTCATCGATGAGATCCACCGTCTCAACCGGGCCGTCGAGGAGGCCCTCTACCCGGCCATGGAGGACCTCGCCTTCGACTTCGTGGCGGGCAAGGGGGCGGGGGCGCAGACGCTGCGATTGAGCCTGAAGCCGTTCACCGTGATCGGGGCGACCACCCGGGCGGGTGCCCTGGGCGGCCCGCTGCGCGACCGCTTCGGGGTGACCTTCCGGCTCGACTACTACGGGGTCGACGAGCTGACTGCCATCGTCGTCCGCTCGGCGCGGCTGCTGGAGGTCGAGATCGATGCGCCGGGGGCCGCCCTGCTGGCCGGGCGCGCCCGGGGGACGCCCCGGGTCGCCAACCGGCTGCTGCGGCGCGCCCGCGACTATGCCCAGGTCCGCGCCGGCGGGAGCATCGACGCGGCCGTCGCCGCCGCCGCCCTCGAGGTCCTCGGGGTCGACGAGCGGGGGCTCGACGAGATGGACCGGCGGGTGGTGGAGACCCTCTGCGGCGCCCTCTCCGGACACCCGGCGGGTGTCCAGACCATCGCCGTCTCGGTCCAGGAGGAGCCGGAGACCATCGAGGACGTGGTCGAGCCCTACCTGATCCGGCTCGGGCTGGTGGTTCGCACCCCCCGCGGCCGCCTGGCCACCGCCGCCGCCTACCGGCACCTGGGGCGCACCCCTCCGCCCGGCGCCCCCGGTTCCGGGGCGGGCCAGGAGGTCCTCTTCGGGGCATGACGAGCCCGGCAGGTCGCCGCGCTGGGGCCGGCACCGGCCGGCGCGCGGGCCGGCTCGCCGAACTCCACGCCGAGACCGGTGATCGGCTCGGCTACACTTCCGGCTCGTGAACTGGCTCCGGGTCACCAAGTGGAAGGTGGCGACCATCGTGGTGGTCGTCCTCGTCGCCATCCTGGTCGACGTCGGCAACTGGAACGTCCTCGGTTACAACATCACCCTCCACAAGGGGCTGGACATCGTGGGCGGCTCGCAGCTGACCATCGCCGTCTGCATCGGGCCGGACGATCCCCCCAGCGCCAACCCGCCCTGCCGCGCCGGGCCCCGCAATGGGATCAGCGTCTCCACCGCCCAGAGCGACACCATCCCGGTACTGCAGAACCGGGTCAACGGGCTCGGCGTCTCGGAGGCCACCGTCCAGCCGGTCGGGAACGACGAGATCTCGATCGAGCTCCCCGGGGTGACCCTCGCCAAAGCCCTGAGCGTGCTCGGCACCACCGCCCTGATCCACTTCGCCACCGCCGCCTCCGGGGCTCCCCCCGCGGGAGCCTCCAAGAGCGCGAGCTACTGCGACAAGAACCCGAGCGACAAGTTCTGCGTGGACCAGGACGATCTCTTCGTTCCGTCCCAGCTCGGCAACGGCCAGCTCTACCCGTCCGGGTACCACTGGAAGATCGATAACAGCCTGCCGGCCTCGGACATCGTCAGCTCCAGCGTCGGCACCGACCAGAGTGGCAACCCCGCCGTCGACATCAACTTCAACGGCAACGGGGCCACCGAGTGGTCCAAGGTCACCACCGCCGCCTACGCCGTGTACTCCGCCAACGGCTGCTCCGCCGGCTCCACCTGCCCGGCACCGTCCATGGTCGCCATCTTCCTGGACAACAAGGTGATCAGCGCGCCGGTGGTGGAGGGGGCATCGAGCAACAGCACCCAGATCACCGGGCTCAGCCTCAGTGAGGCCCAGACCCTGCAGTCGCAGATCAACGCCGGAGCGCTGCCCGCGGAGATCGGCACCGTGGCCCAGACCTCGGTGGGCGCCACCCTCGGCGCCCAGACGGTGACCGCCACCCTCCTCGCCGGAGCGGTGGGCCTGATCATCGTCATCCTCTTCATGATCGGCTACTACCGTTTCCCGGGGATCCTGGCCAGCCTCGCCCTGATCCTCTACAGCCTCATGAACCTGGCCGCCTACAAGATCATCGGGGTGACCGTGAGCCTGGCCGGCCTCGCCGGCTTCGTGTTATCGGTGGGCATGGCCGTCGACGCCAACGTGCTCATCTTTGAACGCACCCGCGACGAGCTCCGCCACGGACGCTCGGTGGGCGCCGCCATCGAGCTGGGCTTCCGGCGTGCCTTCCCGGCCATCCGCGACAGCAACATCTCGACCGAGATCGTCTGCGTCATCCTCGCGTTCTTCGGTTCCGACATCGTCAAGGGTTTCGCCATCACCCTGGGCATCGGCGTCGCCATCAGCTTCTTCAGCGCGGTCCTGATCACCCAATCGCTCCTCGGCGTGATGCTGCGCTGGAGGATCGGCAGGAACCCCGGCCTCTACACCGAGATCCATCCCGAATACCAGGAGCAGCACCGGCGCGCGCGCTTCGACATCGTGCACAACCGCAACATCTTCTTCCTCGCCTCGCTCGCCATCATCATCCCCGGCATCATCGCCATCATCGGCTGGGGGTTCCGGTTGGGCATCGACTTCGCGGGGGGCGACCAGATCCAGGCCGCCTACACCACCCCGGTCACCTCAGCCCAGCTGGTGACACTGGTCAACAAGACGGTGCCCGGCCTGCAGCCGACCGTCCAGAGCTTCGGCAAGGACAAGGCGGGCAACGACGTCTACCTGATCCAGACACTCCCGACCAGCGAGGTCCAGACCGTGTACGACGCGCTCGACGCCACGTACCACTTCGAGTCCGGCAGCGAGAGCGTCAACACCGTCGGTCAGACCATCGCCAGCAGCGCCGTGACCCAGGCCATCGTCCTGGTGCTGGTCTCCTCGCTGATGATCGCCTTCTACCTGGCGTACCAGTTCGGTAAGCAGCGCCAGGTCAACCGCTGGCGGTTCGCGGCGTGCACCTTCTTCAAGCTGCTCCACGACATCTTCGTGCTCGCCGGGATCTGGGCGATCCTCGGCCACTTCACCTCACTGGGGCAGGTAGACAACTACTTCGTGACCGCGGTGCTGACCGGCGTGGCGTTCTCCATCCACGACACCATCGTGGTCTTCGACCGGATCCGGGAGAACCTCCGGGTGGGGCCGCGCTTCACCTTCGACCAGATCGTCAACCTCTCGACGGTCCAGACCATGGCCCGTTCGCTCAACACCTCGCTCACGGTTGTCTTCGTGCTGCTCGCCCTGGTCCTTTTCGGCGGGTCATCGATTCAGGGCTTCGTGCTGGCGCTCCTGGTCGGCATCGTCACCGGCACCTACAGCTCCATCTTCAACGCCTCGACCCTCCTGGTCGCCTGGAACAAGGCGGCCCCCCAGCAGACGGCCGGCCGGCTCCCGCGCGGGGTGGTGACCCGGCCCGCGCGCGCGACCTGAGCCTGCCGCGGGCCGGCGGCGCCCGCCCACCGACCCGTCCAGCCTGGGTACGATCGTCCCCGCCAGTCCCATGACCAGCCCGGATGTCGCCGCCCTCGCCGAACTCCTCCGCCCCGCCCTGAGCCAGGCGGGGGTCGAGCTGGTGGACGTCCAGTGGAGGGGGAGCGGGCCGGGAAGCCTGCTCCGCCTGGTGGTCGACCGCCCCGGCGGCGTGGGCGTCGACGACTGCGAGCGGGCGTCGATGACGGCGAGCGCCATCCTCGACGCCTACGACCCCATCGACACCCGCTACTCGCTCGAGGTCTCCTCGCCTGGCGCCGAGCGGCCGCTGCGCACCGACGAGGAGTGGCGGGCCGCGCTGGGCCGCCGCGTCCACCTGCGGCTGCGGAGCGGCGACTCGGAACGCGTGGTCGAGGGCCGGCTGATCGCCACCGGGGGCCCCACCCTGGAGCTCGAGGTGCGGATCGGGCGGGGCCGGCCCCAGCCGATGACCGTCGCCACGGCGGACATCCTCTCCGCGCGGACCACCGTCGACATCTAGGCTTCCCTCAGCCGTGCCCACCGGACCGCACCCCCGCCGCGCCACCCCGCCGGAGCCCCACCGGGCCCCCCGCCCCGGGGCCGCCCCGAGCCAGGACGGCGACATCCTGGAGGCGGTGGCCGAGCTGGCGGCGACCGCCGGGATCAGCGAGGAGGAGCTGACCGAGATCGTGGGCAGGGCGATCGTCGACACCTACCGCCGGCTGGTCGTCGACGATCCCGGGCTCACCGCCCGCGTCGACTTCCGCCGGGGCGTCCACGACGTGCTCCGCCCCGACCCGGCGGGAGGGGACACGGTGATGGCCCCGCTCAGCGGCGACGCCGCGCGCCAGGCGGCCCAGGCGGTCCGCGCCGCCGTCCTCGACCGGCTCCGCAACGCCGGTGCCGAGCGCGTCCTCAGCGAGGCGGCCACCCATCGCGGCGAGCTGATCGACGCGATCGTCGAGAGCTCGTCGGGAGGGAGCTGGTACCTGCGCTCGGGTGAGATGACCGTGGTGCTCCCCCCCGAGGAGCAGGCCGCCGGCGAGGAGCTGGCCCCGCGCCAGCACCTCAAGGTGGTCATCCTGGAGGGCCGGCGGCGTGCCCGGGAGGCGGTGGTGGTGGCGTCGCGGTCGCATCCGCAGCTGGTCCGGCTGCTGCTGGAGCAGGAGGTCCCCGAGCTGGGGCGCGGCCAGGTGACCATCCGGGCGATCGCCCGGGAGGCCGGGCGCCGCACCAAGGTGGCGGTGGAGGCGCTCGACCCCGACATCGACCCCCAGGGCGCCTGCATCGGTCCCCACGGCATCCGCCACCGCGCGGTCACCTCCCAGCTCGGCTCCGAGCAGCTCCAGGTCGTGCGCTTCGACCCCGAACCCGCCCAGTACGTCGCCAACGCGCTGATCCCGGCACCGGTGCTGAGCGTCGATCTCGACCAGGAGACCCGGACCGCCCACGTCACCGTGGACCCGGCCAAGCTCTCCCTGGCGATCGGGAGGGGTGGGGAGAACGCCCGCCTCGCCGCCCGGCTCACCGGGTGGCGGATCGACATCGCCGCCGCGGAGGGGAGCGGCGAGGGAACGTCGTGACCCCGCCGGAGGGGGACGGCGACCCGGACCGCGTGGATCACGTCCCGCTTCGCACCTGCGTGGGCTGCCGGCGCCGGCGACCGCGGCCGGAACTGGTCCGGCTGGTCGCAGGGGCAGCGGGAGCGGTTATCCTGGATACCCCCGCCCGGGCGCCAGGACGCGGCGCCTATCTCTGCCGGGACTCCGGAGTGGCCTGCCTGCGGGCCGCCCAGAAGCGCCGCAGTCTGAGCCGGTCCCTGCGGGTGAGGGAGAATGACATCGACCCCGAGACGCTGGGCCGTCAGCTCAGCGAGCTCACCGAGGAGGAGCGACCATAGCCACGGTGAACAAGATCCGGCTGCCGGCCCGCCTCACGGTCAAGGAGCTGGCCGAGCGGCTCGGCGTGCCCGGCGCCCAGGTCATCACCTACCTGATGCAGAACGGGGTCACCGCCGCCCTCAACCAGCCGGTCGACTTCGACACGGCGGCGCTGGCCGCGGACCACTTCGGCTTCGACGCGGAGTCGGAGGAGGCCCTCGCCCAGGCGGCGGCGGCTCCGTCCGCGGCCGGTGAGACCCGGCGCCGGCACCCCCTCCTCGACCTCTCCGGGGAGGACCCGGCGAAGCTGGTCGCCCGCCCCCCGGTGGTCGCCGTGCTCGGCCACGTCGACCACGGCAAGACCTCGATCCTCGACCGGATCCGGACCACCAGCGTGGCGGCGGGCGAGGCGGGCGGCATCACCCAGCGGATCGGCGCCTACCAGGTGGAGCGCCAGGGCCGGCTGATCACCTTCATCGACACCCCGGGCCACGAGGCCTTCACCGCCATGCGCGCCCGCGGCGCCGACGTCACCGACATCGCGGTGCTGGTGGTGGCCGCCGACGACGGCGTGATGCCCCAGACCGACGAGGCCATCCACCACATCCGCAGCGCCGGGGTGCCGATGGTCGTCGCCGTCAACAAGGTGGACAAGGACGGGGCCAACCCCGATCGCGTCCTCCAGCAGCTGGCCGAGCACCAGGTGGTGCCCGAGAGCTACGGCGGCGACGTGCCGGTGGTGAACACCAGCGCCACCACCGGTCAGGGGATCGAGGACCTCCTCGACACCATCCTGCTGGTCAGCGACGTGGTCAGCCCGCCCCGGGCCAACCCCAACCGGCTCGCGGTGGGCACCGTCATCGACTCCGAGCTGGAGCGGGGACGGGGCCCGGTGGCCACCGTGCTGGTCCAGAACGGCACCCTCCGCATCGGCGACAACGTGGTGGTGGGGCCCGTCTACGGCAAGGTCAGGGCGCTGACCGACGACACCGGGCGCCGGGTGAAGGAGGCGGGCCCGAGCAAGCCGGTGCAGATCACCGGCCTGACCGACGTCGTCACCGCCGGGGACGTCCTCCAGGTGACCGAGACCGAGCGGGCCGCCCGCAGCCTGGCCGAGCAGCGCAGCACCGACCAGAGGGCGCGGGTCGCCCAGCCGGTCCGCCGGATCACCCTCTCCGACTTCGCCGCCGTGCAGGGCGAGACCAAGACCATGACCCTGGTGCTCAAGGCCGAGGCCAACGGGTCGCTGGAGGCGCTCCGCGGCCAGATCGTCAAGATCGAGGACCCCAACGTGAAGATCAAGATCGTCGGCGAGGGGGTCGGGGCGGTGGGGGAGTCGGACGTCAACCTCGCCGCGGTCTCCGACGCCATCGTGATCGGCTTCAACGTGCGCCCCGATGAGCGCGCCAAGGCGGCCGCCGAGGAGCACGGGGTCGACATCCGCTTCTACGACGTCGTCTACCAGGTGACCGACGACATCGTGCGGTCGATCCGGGGCATGTACGAGCCCACCATGATCGAGGTCTACCAGGGCCGTGCCGAGGTCCGCCGGGTCTTCATGGTCGACGGCCGTCCCGCGATCGCCGGCTGCCAGGTGGTGGACGGCAGGATCACCCGTGCCGCGACCTGCACCGTGCGCCGCGACGGCAAGGAGGTCGCCCGGGCGAAGATCGACGCCCTCAAGCGGTTCCGCGACGACGTGCGCGAGGTGACCCGCGGCTACGAATGCGGGATCACCCTCGACGGCTTCGCCGACTTCGCCGAGGGCGACGTCATCGAAGCCCACGTCACCGAGCAGCAGAACCTCTGATCGTGCCGTGCTCATGCCCCCTGCGAAGAATCGCGCCCGCCCACGCGTCCCCGGGGCGGCGGCCTTCCAGCCCGTGCTCAGCCCCTCGTCGCGGCCGCCGCGCGTGGAGCGGATCGCCGAGCAGCTCCGTCAGGAGCTCTCGTCGCTCATGGTCACCGAAATGAAGGATCCGCGGGTCCGGCTCGCCTCGGTCTCCCGGGTGCGGGTCGCGCCCGACCTGCGCTCCGCCACCGTGATGATCTCGGCGGTGGGGGAGGAGCCCGAGCGCCACGCCGTGGTCGACGCCATGCGCCACGCCGAGGGCTATCTCCGCGCCGAGCTCGGCCGCCGCCTGGAGAATCTCAAGAGCCCGCCGCGGCTGCGATTCGAGCTCGACGAGTCGATCGCCTACTCGGTGCGGATCAGCAGCATGCTCCGTGAGCTCGACCACCACGAGGAGAGCCAGTGACCGTGGCCGAGCTCCGCTTCCAGGGGGTCGAGGACGCCGCCAGCGACATCCGGCGCCTCATCGACGACGCCGCCGAGATCGGCTGCCTGACCCACAAGGAAGCCGACGCCGACAGCCTCGGCTCGGCTCTCGCCTTCGCCGAGGCGCTCCGCGAGATGGGGAAGCACGTGCACACCGTCGTGCCCAGCCCGCTCCCCGAGGGGCTCCGGTATCTTCCCGGCTTCGACACCATCGTCGAGCCGCCGCCGGCGCTCGATCTGCTCTTCACCTTCGACTGCGCCACCCTGCACCGCTTCGGGGACAGGGTCCATCTGGTCGAGAGCACCGCTCATGTGGTCAACGTGGACCATCACGCGAGCAACGACGGGTTCGGGGAGATCAACCTCGTCGACCCGAAGGCGAGCGCCACCGGCCAGGTCGTGTACCGGCTGCTCCGGGCCATGGGCTGCCCGGTGTCGGCCGAGACGGCCACCAACCTCTACGCCGCGTTGCTGACCGACACCGGCGGCTTCCGCCACGAGAACACCACCGAGGCCGCGCTCCGGCTCGGGGCCGACCTGGTCGGCCTGGGGGCGGACGCCGGCTGGGTGGCGCTCAAGAGCTACAAGTCGCGCAGCGTCCCCCAGCTCCGCCTCGAGGGCCTGGCCACCGCCCGGGCCCGGAGTGAGCAGGACGGCCGGCTGGTGTGGTCGGAGATCACCGCCGCGATGCTCGAGGAGACCGGGGCGACGATGCAGGAGGCCGAGGGGGTGATCGACCAGCTCCAGACGGTGGACGGCATGAAGATCGCCATCCTCTTCAAGCAGGCGGAGCCGGGCCTGACCAAGATCTCGGTCCGCAGCCGCGACGAGATCGACTCCACCGACATCTGTAAGCCGTTCCACGGCGGCGGCCACCGCCGGGCCGCCGGCGCCGAGCTGCGCGCGCCGCTCGAGATCGCCCGGGAGCGGGTCCTGGAGGTCGCTCGAGCCCAGCTGCGGCCGCGCACCTAGCCATGGCGGCAACCTCCCCGGCGCCTCCCCGGCGCGGGGTGCTGAGCGCCGTGCTGGCCCTGAACAAGCAGCCCGGGCAGACCTCCTTCGACTGCGTCCGGGAGGTGCGCCGGATCTACGGCGAGCGGCGGGTCGGCCATGCCGGCACCCTCGACCCGATGGCCCAGGGGCTGCTCCCGCTCTGCCTCGGCGGCGCCACCCGGCTGATCGACCACTTCCACCAGCAGACCAAGCGCTACCGCTGCACGGTCCGGCTGGGGGAGCGCTCCGACACCCTGGACACCGAGGGCGTGGTCACGGCGGGCGGTGATGCCGCCGGGCTGGACGCGGCCCGGGTCGCGGACGCCCTCCGCGGGTTCGTGGGCGAGATCTCGCAGGTGCCCCCGATGCACTCCGCGGTGCGCCACGGGGGCGAGCACCTCTACGAGCTGGCCCGGCGCGGCGAGGAGGTCGAGCGCCAGCCCCGCATCGCCCTGATCGTGAGCGCGGAGCTGGTGAGCTTCCGGCCCGGGCGGGTGGCCGAGGCCGACCTCGACGTCGAGTGCGGCAAGGGGGCCTTCATGCGCGTCCTGGCGAGCGATCTCGGCGACACCCTGGGGGTGGGCGGGCTGCTGAGCTGGCTGGAGCGGACCCGCTACGGACCGCTCGACCTCGCCGAGGCGCACACGGTGGAGGAGCTCCGCGAGCTGGAGGACCCGACCACGGCGCTTCTCCCTCCCGAGGTGGCGGTGAGCTTCCTCCCCGCGGTCTTCCTGGGACCGCCGGCGGTCACCCTGGTCCGCAACGGCCAGGCGGTCTTCCTGCCGCGGGTGGAGGGGGGGCTGCCCCAGGGCGAGATCCGGGCCCACGCGGCCACCGGCGAGCTGATCGCGGTGGGCGAGCTCACCGGCTTCCGCTTCCGGCCCACGAAGGTTCTGAGCAGCTGAGCGGAGCAGGCGGTTGACGCAGCGCCCAACTCGCCCCGAGAAGAATGAGCGCGCCGGCGCGGGAGCGCTGCCGGTGACCCTGGAGCACTCCCTCGGGGCCGGCCGCGGTCCGGCGCCGTCGCCCGTCGCCTGCACCATCGGGGTCTTCGACGGCGTCCACCGCGGCCACCAGCGGCTGCTCGCGGCCACCGTGGCGGCGGCCCGCCAGATCGGCGGGCTCGCCGTGGCGGTGACCTTCGAGCCCCATCCCCGTGCCGTCCTCGACCCCGCCAACGTCCCCCCCGAGCTGACCACCCTGGATGAGAAGCGGGAGCGGCTCACCGCCGCCGGGATCGACCGGGTGGTGGTGGTGAACTTCACCCGCGAGGTGAGCCAGTGGAGCGCCGAGCAATTCTGCGAGCGCCTGCTCGACCGCTTCGACCTCCGCCGCCTGGTGGTGGGCCCGGGCTTCGCCCTGGGGCGGGCCCGGCGCGGCGACATCGACTTCCTCCGCCGCTTCGGGGCCGGCCACGGCTTCACGGTGGAGACGGTGGGGGCGGTGTCCGAGGAGGGAGACCCGATCTCCTCGACCCGGATCCGCTCCGCGCTCGTCTCCGGCGACGTCGAGGAGGCCGCCCGGCTGCTCGGTCACCCCTATTTCCTGGACGGCACCGTGGAGCGGGGCAACCGGGTCGGCTGGAGGCTCGGCTTCCCCACCGCCAACCTCGGGGTCGAGCCCGGCAAGTGCCTGCCCGAGCTGGGCATCTACACCACCTGGATCCACGCCCGCGAGGCCTGGCGGCCGGCGGCGTCCAGCATCGGCTACCGGCCCACCTTCGGGGGTGACCGGCTCACCGTCGAGGCCCACCTGCTCGACTTCGACGCCGACCTCTACGGGGAGCGGGTGCGGCTGGCCTTCGTCCACCGGCTGCGGGAGGAGCGCTGGTACCCGGACGAGGCGGCGCTGATCGCCCAGATGCGCCTGGACGTCGCGGAGACGCGGCGGCGGCTGGAGACGGCGGCGGCGCCGGCGGAGCTGTAGCGGCCGCCGCGGCGCGGCGTCTCACACCCGACGGCGGGCGCGGACGGTGCATGGCCGTACCGGACCGACCGCTACGAGAGCACTGCCTCCACGACCACCCGCTCGGTGCCGAGAGAGGGAAGCGGCACCACGTCGCCCTCCACCGGCCGGCCGTCCACGCTCAGCGAGACGGTGTCTCCGGGTCCCTCGCGGCGGACGGTGATCTCGTACCAGGTCTCCCGGAAGCGGCGGCGCGCCGTGTAGCCGGGCCAGGCTGTCGGGATCTCCGGAGCCACCTGCAGGCCGCGGAAGGTCGGGCGGATCCCCAGGATCCACTGGGTGGCGGCGACGTAGGTCCAGGCCGCGGCCCCGGTCAGCCAGGCGTTACGGCCCATGCCGAACTGCGGGTGCGCCGGCCCGCAGATGTTCTGGCAGTACACGTAGGGCTCGACCGCGGCCAGCGCGACGTCCTGGCGGGCGAGCGGGAGGAGCTGACGGTAGTACTCGTAGGCACGGTCGCCGTCGCCCATCATCGCCGCCGCGACGATCGACCAGGCCGCGGCATGGCAGAAGATCCCGCCGTTCTCCTTGGCCCCGGGCGGGTAGGTCGCGGTCCCGTTGACCCGGGGCTCGGCACCGTCGTACGGGGGCCAGAGCAGGCTCAGCCCATACGGGGTGTCGAGCAGGTCGTGCGCGGCCTTCATGGCCCGCTCGGCGCGCTCGGGCGGGGCCACCTCGCCAATCACGCACCAGCTCTGAGGGATCAGGTTGATCCGCTGGCGCGCCTCGGTGGCGACCCCGATCGGCCGCCCCTCGTCGTCGAAGGCCCGCGCGTACCAGGCGCCGTCCCAGGCGCTGGCGTTGACCGCCTCGGCCATCTCCGCGTGGAGGGAGCGGAGGCGGGCGGCCTCCGCGGTCCGGTGCAGGTGGTCGCAGAGCGCGGCCAGGTCGAGGGTGGCGCGGCAGAACTGCATCCCGCACCACACGCTCTCGGCGAGGCCCGAGCCGTGGTCGACGTTCAGGGTGTCGTCCCAGTCGGCGTAGCCGGAGCGGGGCAGCCCGTGGGGCCCCCGGTGGGCGAGGGTGAAGTCGATCGCCGCCATCATGTGACCCCACACCGTGTCGTCGGGGTCGCCGTCCCCCGGGGAATCCCCGCTCGCACCGGCCGCGTCGGTGGAACGTCGGGTCGGCACCGGCTGGTATGGCACCGGCTGGTGGATCAGGTCGCACTCCCCGGTCTCGCGCAGGTGGGCGCAGGTGGCGCTGACCAGCCAGAGGGCGTCGTCGGAGAACCACTGGGGCCATGCCGGCCGCTCGGCGGCAAGTCCCGGGCCGCCCTCGCCGGTGAGGGGGAGGAGCTGGTGCCACGCGTGGCCGTCGGCGAACTGCAGGTGCCAGAGCTGCTGCAGGCGCTCGCGCGCCAGGTCGGGCTCGGCGTGCACCGCGCCCAGCGTGTCCTGGGCGCTGTCACGGGTGCCGATCCCCCGTCCGAGGCCGGTCTCGTACCCGGAGACGAAGCGGGACCAATACAGGTTGGTGCGGCACTGAACCGGGTTCCAGAGGTTGAGCATGGCGTCGCTCTCGGGATCGGGGGTGTGGACCGTGAAGCTGCCGAGGTAGGCGTCCCAGTCCGCGCGCAGGGCCGCGAAGGCGCGGCTCACCGCGGCGGGCTCGGACCAGCGCGCCAGCGTGGGCCCGATCGCCTCGGGCGCGTCGGTGATCCCCAGCGCGTAGAGGATGCGGGCGTCTCCACCGGGCTCGAGGGCCAGCTCGTGGCAGAGCGACCCGATGGCGTTGCCCCGCGGCGAGGCGGTGTCGGTGGGCGAGCCGGCGGCGACCACCGCGGGGTCCTCGAGCCCGTGGTGCCGGCCCACGAAGACCTCCCGGTCCGAGTCGAAGCCGAGCGGCGGGCGGTCGGTGGCGAAGAGGGTGGTGGTGGGTCCGGAGCGACTGGACACCAGCAGGGCCCTCAGCTCGGGGTCGAAGTGGGAGCTGACCACGTGGCCCGTCCAGTCCAGGTTGTGGAGGTCGCCGATGGCGTCGGGGAAGCTCAGCTCGACGTAGCTGAAGGTCCGCAGCACGAGCGGCCGGTCGCTGGTGTTGGTCAGCCGCAGCTCCCACAGCTCGACCGGGCAGGGGTCGTCCGGGCCGCCCGGGGGCACGAAGTAGAGGGTCTCCGCCCGGACCCCGCCGCGCTCGGTGGTGATCCGGGTGTACCCCGCCCCGTGCCGGCACTCGTAGCGGTCGAGAGCCGCCCGCACCGGCTGCCAGGTGGCGCCCCAGTACTCCCCCGTGTCCTGGCGGCGGAGGTAGACGTAACGCCCGGGCTGGTCGGCCGGGACCGCGTTGTAGCGGTAGCGGCTGACCCGGCGGCTGCGCGGGTCGCGGTCGAAGGAGAAGCCTCCACCGGTGTTGGAGACGATCCCGCCGTAGCGACCCTCACCGAGGTAGTTGATCCAGGGGGTGGGGGTGTCGGGCCGGGTGATGACGAACTCGGCCGCGCCGGCGTCGAAGTAGCCGTATTCGCTCTCCGCCAGCCGCCCGCTCACCGATCCACCACCTCGACGCACCTGCTCCGCTCGGTCCCGCGGCGGCGACCATAGCACACGGCCGGCGCCGGCTCTGGACCGTCCGGCCCGCCACGCCCCACCCGTGGCCGGGCGGGGAGGAATGCCACGGCTGCCGCCCGCGCGGCACAATGCCGCAGTCGCGTCCCGCCCAGCAGGAGATGATGCCCGCCTCATGCCGACCGAGCCCCCAGCGCGCGGCTTTCCGGAGGGCTTCCTCTTCGGGACAAAGACCTCCGCCTACCAGGTCGAGGGTTCCGTCGATGCCGGCGGCCGGGGGGCCTCGATCTGGGACACCTTCAGCCACACCCCGGGGACCACCCTTCACGGCGACACCGGCGATGTCACCGCGGACCACTACCGCCACCTGGACCAGGACCTCGACCTGATCGGCGAGCTGGGCGTGACCGCCTACTGCTTCTCGGTGGCCTGGTCCCGGGTCCAGCCTCTGGGCGGCGGACCCGTCAACCAGCCCGGCCTTGACTTCTACCGCCGCCTCGTAGACGGGTTGCGCCGGCGGGGCGTCATGCCGGTGGTCACCCTCTTCCACTGGGACCTTCCCCAGGCCCTCGAGAACGCGGGGGGCTGGACGGCGCGTGACACCGCCGGCCGCTTCGCCGACTACGCGGCCATCGTGGCCGGGGCGCTGGGGCCGGAGGTCGGCATGTGGGCCACCCACAACGAGCCGTGGTGCGCCGCGTGGATCGGCTACGGCACCGGCAACCACGCCCCCGGGCGCCGCGACCTCGGCCTCGCGGTCGCCGCCACCCACCACCTCCTCCTCGGTCACGGCCGGGCGGTCCAGGCCATCCGGGCCGCGGTCCCCGGCGCCCAGGTCGGCATCGACCTCAACCTCCTGCCGGTGCGGCCGGCCAGCGACCACGACGACGACCGCGCCGCCGCCCGCCGCGCCGACGGCAACCTGAACCGGCTCTTCCTCGACCCGGTGCTGCGCGGCGAGTACCCGGCCGACATGCTGGCCCACTACGCGCGCCACCGGCCGGGGTTCGAGGTCGTGCAGAGCGGCGACCTCGCCGTGATCGCCGAGCCGCTGGACTTTCTCGGGGTGAACTTCTACGGACCGATGACGGTCTGCGCGCCCACCAGGATGGCCGAGGCGCGCGCGGCCGGGTACTGGGTGCCCGCCGCCCCGCCCACCGACCCGCTCAACGCCGACCTCCGCGACGTCGAGGTGCACCGCCCCGGGTTCGAACGGACCCCGATGGACTGGGAGGTCGAGCCCGGCGCGCTCACCGAGCTGCTGCTCCGGGTCCGCGACGACTACGGTCCCCGTCCCCTCCACGTCCTCGAGAACGGCAGGGCGTCCGACGACTACGTCAGCCCGGACGGCGAGGTGCGGGACCCCGAGCGCATCGCCTACCTCGCAGGCCATCTCGGCGCCGTCCTCGATGCCATCGCTGCCGGGGTCGACGTCCGCGGCTACTTCGTCTGGTCGCTGATGGACAACTTCGAGTGGGGGCACGGGTTCTCGAAGCGCTTCGGCCTCACCTGGGTCGACTACCCGAGCGGGACCCGGATTCCCAAGGCGAGCTTCGCCTGGTACCGCGACATCATCCGGGCCCACGCCCTGGCACCGTGACCGCCGCTCCGGGCACCCTGGTCCTGGTCAACCCGGTCAGCGCCGGCGGCCAGACCATGCACCGCTGGCCGGGGATCCGGGCCGCGCTGCGGGAGGCGGGCATCGACATCCACGCGCACCTCACCCTCGGACCCGGCGACGCCACCCTGGTGACCCGCCGGGCGATCACCCGCGACGGCATCCGCCGGGTGGTGGCCGTGGGTGGCGACGGCACCCTCAACGAGGTGGTCAACGGCTGCTTCCACGCGGGCGGTGCCCCGCTCGCCGCCGGCCTCACCGTCGGGCTGGTGCCGAGCGGCACCGGCAGCGACCTCCGGCGCACCCTCCGCCTGCCCACCGACCCCGGCGCCGCCGCGGCGCTGCTGGCCGGCGGCAGCACCCGGACCATCGACCTCGGCCGGATCGACTTCCCCGACGGGACCCGCCGCCTCTTCGTCAACGTCGCCGACTGCGGTCTCGGCGGCGAGGTGGTGGCGCGGGTGAATCGCGGCCGGGAGAAGCGGGGCGGGCTGCTCGGGACCGCCATCTTCCTGGGCGTCTCGATCAGTGAGCTGATGACCTACCGCAACCGGGACGTGATCCTGACCATCGACGGCGAGACCCGCCGGCGGCGGGTCGAGCAGGTGGTGATCGCCAACGGCCGCTGCTTCGGAGGCGGGATGCGGATCGCCCCCGACGCCGACCCGGCCGACGGTCTCTTCGACGTGGTCGTGGTCGGCGACGTCTCCCGCATCGGAGCCCTGCGCGCCGTCCCCCGCCTCTTCCGGGGCACCCACCTGGCCCTCGCGGTGGTGGAGGTCCACCGGGCCCGCTCGGTCCGGATCGCGCCCGCCGAGCTCGAGGAGCCGCCCCGTTTCGACGTCGACGGGGAGCAGGTCGGCCGCGCCCCCGCCGAGATCACCATCCTGCCCGGAGCGCTCTGCTTCGCCGCCCCCTGATATGCTCACCGGGACCGACGGAGAGCCCGGCCCACGGGAGAGGTGACGTCTGCCCCGGCCTCGCTCTCGGTCCGGCGTCTGGCCCACCCGGGCCCCCTGGAGACCAAGGACCCTTGCCCGAGCTACGCACCAAGACCGACATCATCGCCGAGCACCGGCGCCACGACACCGACACCGGTTCGCCCGAGGTCCAGATCGCGGTCGTCAGCGAGCGCATCACCGCCCTCACCGAGCACCTCCGGGGGCACCCCAAGGACCACGCCTCGCGGCGCGGCCTGCTCAAGATGGTCGGTCGCCGCCGGCGCCTGCTCGACTACCTCTCCCGCACCGACGTGGAGCGGTACCGCGCCATCATCGCCCGCCTCGGACTGCGCCGATAGTGCCCGCCGTCTCACCGCGATCCGGCCCCGGCGGCAACAGGAGGGCAGCTCAGAACCCTCATTGAGCCGCCCGGCTCACCCGTATCCATCAACGGCCACCTCCCGACGTACGGCGATCGAAAAAGACGGCGAGACGTTGGGGTCTGCGCGCCACGGTGACGCAGCCGCCCCGGCGGCGCGAACCCATGACGCGGCCCGCAGCCTCCAACAGCCTCGCCTCCGGACCCCACCGCCCGCACCCACGGCAGTGGCCACCTCCGGAGCACACATGGCTGACCCACAACCCACAACCTTCACCACCGACTACGCCGGCCAGACCCTGACCGTCGAGACCGGGCACATCGCTGAACAGGCGAATGGCGCCCTCTTCATCCGCTGCCGCGACACCGTGGTGCTGGTCACCGCGGTGGCGAGCAGGGCACCGCGCGAGGGCATCGACTTCTTCCCGCTCACCTGCGACTACGAGGAGAAGCTGTACGCCGCCGGGCGCATCCCGGGCAGCTTCCCCCGCCGCGAGGGGAGGCCCAGCGAGGCGGCGGTGCTCGCCTGCCGGATGATCGACCGGCCGATGCGGCCGCTCTTCCCCAAGGACTTCCGCAACGACGTCCAGCTGGTGGCCACGGTGGTCTCCGCCGACCAGGAGCAGGACCCGACCACCCTGGCGGTGACCGGCGCATCCCTGGCCCTGCAGATCAGCGACATCCCCCACGCGGGGCCGGTCGGCTGCGTGCGGGTCGGGATGCTGGACGGCGCATTGATCCTCAACCCGACGCTGCAGCAGCTCCAGGAGTCCGACCTCGACCTGGTGGTCGCCGGGACCGGCGACGCCATCACCATGGTGGAGGCGGGCGCCCGCCAGATCCCCGAGCAGACCATGCTCCAGGCGCTGCGGCTGGCCCACGACGAGATCAAGCGGCTGGTCGACTTCCAGCTCCATGTCCGCGAGACCCTCGGTCCCAAGCCGCCGATGGACTACCCGAGGTGGGCGGTGGCGCCGGAGATCACCGAGGCGGTGCACGACGCCGTCGCAGGGCGGATCTCCGAGGCGGCGCGCAACGCGGACAAGGCCGCCCGCGAGGCCCAGATCGACGCCCTCCGCCAGGAGGTGTCGGCGCGGCTCGCCGATCGCTTCCCCGCCAATGCCGCCGAGATCGGCCGGGCCTTCGAGGCAGAGCTGAAGAAGGCGGTCCGGCACGCCATCCTGGCTGAGGGCATCAGACCCGACGGCCGCGGCACCGACGAGATCCGGCCGATCTGGTGCAGGGTCGGGGTCCTGCCCCGCACCCACGGCAGCGCCCTCTTCACCCGCGGCCAGACCCAGGCGCTCTCGGTGGTCACGCTCGGCTCGGGCCAGGACCAGCAGAAGCTGGACGGCCTCGGGCTCGAGCAGTTCAAGCGCTTCATGCACCACTACAACTTCCCGCCGTTCTCGGTGGGGGAGGCGAGGCCGCTGCGCTCCCCGGGGCGCCGCGAGATCGGCCACGGAGCGCTCGCCGAGCGGGCGGTGCACAACGTCATGCCCGACGAGGAGGCGTTCCCCTACGTCGTCCGGATCGTCACCGAGATCCTGAGCAGCAACGGCTCGACCTCGATGGCCTCGGTCTGCGGCTCGACCCTCTCGCTGATGGACGCCGGGGTGCCCCTGCAGGCGCCGGTGGCGGGCATCGCCATGGGCTTGATCACCGACGAGGACGGCACGGCGGCGGCGATCCTGAGCGACATCCAGGGGATGGAGGACGCCCTCGGCGACATGGACTTCAAGGTCGCCGGCTCGGCCGCCGGGATCACCGCGCTGCAGATGGACATCAAGATCCGCGGCCTCAAGTGGGACCTCCTGGAGCGCGCGCTGGAGCAGGCCCGGGCCGGCCGGCTGCACATCCTCGGCAAGATGGCCGAGGCGCTGGCGGAGCCGCGGCCGGAGATGAGCCCGTGGGCGCCGCGCATCGACACCATCCAGATCAACCCCGACAAGATCCGCGAGATCATCGGCCCCGGGGGCAAGACCATTCGCCGCATCGTCGAGGAGACGGGCGCCCAGATCGACGTCGAGGACGACGGCCGGGTGTTCATCTCCAGCGCCAACGCGGCCTCGCGCCAGCAGGCCCTGGACATGATCCGCGACCTCACCGACGAGATCGAGATCGGCCGCATCTACAAGGGGAAGGTGTCCCGCCTGATGGGCTTCGGCGCCTTCGTCGAGATCGCGCCCAAGAAGGAGGGGCTGGTCCGCATCGGGCAGCTGGCCGAGCACCGCGTCGAGAAGGTCGAGGACGTGGTCGCCGTCGGCGACGAGATCATGGTCAAGGTCATCGAGATCGATGACCGCGGCCGGGTCAACCTCTCCCGCCGCGAGGCGATCAAGGAGCTGGCCAGCCGGCAGGCCGAGGTCGGCGGGGCGGGGACGGGGAGCCCGGCGTAGTCAGCAGGAGGCTCAATTCAGCCGTGAAGCCGTCCACCCCCGCCGTCGCCCTGGTGGGCGCCACCGGCGCCGCCGGTTCCACGGTCCTGCGCGTCCTCGAGGACCGCGCCTTCCCGCTCTGCGAGCTGCGCGCCCTCGCCTCGCCCCGGAGCGAGGGCACGACGGTCACCTTTCGGGACGCGCAGCTCACGGTGGCGGCGGTGAGCCCGTCCCGCCTGGAGGGCTGCGACATCGTCTTTTTCGCCGCCGGCGGAGCCACGTCGAAGGCGTACGCGCCCCTGGTCGCCGCCGGAGGCGGGGTGGCCGTGGACAAGTCGAGCTTCTTCCGGATGGACCCCGAGGTCCCCCTGGTGGTGCCCGAGGTCAACGGGGAGAAGGTGCGCGACCACCGCGGGATCATCGCCAACCCCAACTGCGTCGCCATCCCGCTGTCGGTGGCCCTGGCCCCGCTCCACCGGGCCTTCGGTCTCCGCCACCTCACCGTCGCCACCTACCAGGCGGCGAGCGGGGCGGGGCGCGACCTGGTCACGGAGCTGGACCTCCAGGTGCGCGACGACGCCGCCGGGCGCCAGCCGTCGCACTCCTTCTACCCGCATGTGCTGCACGGGAACGTCATCCCCGGCGGCTGGAAGATGCACGGCGACGACACCGACGAGGAGGTGAAGGTCGTCCAGGAGGTCCGCCGGCTGCTCGACCTTCCCGACCTGGGGGTGGGCATCACCACCGTGCGGGTGCCGGTGACGGTCGGCCACGCCGCCGCGGTGTGGGTCGAGCTGGAGACGGACGCCGACCCGGCCGCGGCCCGCCGCATCCTGGAGGGCGCTCCCGGGATCAGGGTGGTCGACGACCCCGCCGCGCAGGCGTACCCGACCCCGCGCGAGGTGGCAGGCTCCGACGAGGTCCACGTCGGCCGGATCCGCCGCGACCCGAGCCGGGAGCACGGCCTGGCCCTGTTCGTGGTCGCCGACAACCTCCGCAAGGGGGCGGCGACCAACGCTGTCCAGGTCGCCGAGCTGGTCCTCGAGTACCGTTAGGTAATCCCGAGGCGGGGTCAACCCGGGAGTGGAGGGCAGGTCGGCATGCAGTTCGATCACTACACGGTCACCCTGCTCATCCTGCGCGACGACGCTCCTCCGCTCGCCGGCGCTGCGGGCGATGCCCTGCAGGACGATCACATGGCGCACCTCGCCGATCTCCACGAGGCCGGTCATCTGCTGGCCGCCGGGCCCGTCTCAGGTGGGCCCGACCGGGCGCTCCGGGGCCTGAGCATCTGGCGCGGAGACCCGGACCATGTCGGCCGGCTCCTCGAGGAGCACCCCGACCCGGCGGTGACGGCGGGGCGCTTCCGGGAGGAGGTCATCCCCTGGATGGTGCCGAGCGGTGCGCTCCACTTCACCCCCACCCGGTTCCCCCGCTCGATGGCCGAGGCGGACGCCTGAGGGGTCCCCGGCGAGTCACAGCGCAGGACTGAGACGTCGCGCCTCCCGGCTGGTCCGCGCGACCCCCTGGCCCGGCGCCGGTATCATGCCGCGATCAAGCGGCTGAGATCTCTGCCCTGGTTGCGCATCGCGCGCGTCCTGTTCGCCCTCTACCTGGTGGGTGCCCTCATCAGCGTGTGGCTGCCGGGCGATTGGCGCCAGGCGGATGTCAAGCTCTATCGCGCCGATGCCCTGCACTTCTGGGGGCAGCTGGGCCACCCCGAGCTTCCCCAGGAGTACCCGCCGCTCGCGGTCGTCCCCTTCGCGCTGGCGCTGATCGGGTCGCCCGCGATCGGCCAGGACGCCTTCGCCCTGGGGATGGCGGCGCTCTTTCTCCTCGGCTTCGCCGCCGTGCGGCGATGGAAGGGCTCCGCCTGCGCGTGGACCTACGGCGCCTACACCCTGGCGGCCGGTCCCGCCACGCTGCTCTTTCGCTTCGACATCCTGCCCGCCCTGCTGGTGCTCGGCTGCCTCTGGCTGCTGGAGCGTCGCCGCTACGGAGCCGCCTATCCACTGATCGGGGTGGGGACGCTGCTCAAGCTCTTCCCCCTCGTGCTGCTCCCGGTCGCGGCCATCGCCCACGCCCGGTCCACGGCCCGGCGCGGCGCATGGAAGGTCGCCCGCGGGCTGGCCCTGGGTGGAGCCGTCTGCCTCGGCATCGCCGCCGCCGGATTCGCCCTCGCCCACGCCGTCGATCCGGCTCACGGCTTCGGGGCGATAACCTACGACCTGCGCCGCCCGATCGAGGTGGAATCGGTGCCGGCCACCCTGATGTGGCTGGGCTCGCTGGTCGGGGCGCCAATGCACCCCATCTACGCCTACACCTCCTACAGCGTCACGGGCCCCCTGAGCGCCGCCGCCGGTACCGCCGGGGACGTCGGGCTCGTGGCCGGGATGCTCTGGGTGTGGTGGCGGCAGGCGACCGGCCGGATGGAGGTGGGCCGCGCCGTCGCCGCCTCGCTGCTCGTGCTCATCTGCGGCAGCGGCGTGCTGAGCGCCCAGTACCTGCTCTGGGTGGCGCCGGTGCTGGCGGTCGTGGACGGCTTCCGGTTCCGCTGGCTGGCCGTCTTCCTGCTCACTGCGCTGATCTTCCCGGTGCTCTTCCAGGTCGCGATCCAGTACTCGCCCACCATCGTCTACTCGGCCGGCTTCCTGGCGGGGGTGGCCGCTCGCAACCTGCTCCTGGTCGCCTGCACGGTCCGGTTCCTGATCACCGGCCGGACCGCGGCCGATCCGGGCATCCCCGAGCGGACGGCGCCCTCGCCGCTCGCCGCCGGCTGACCGATGGCGCGGCTCCTTCGGTTCGTGCGGTCGCTGCCGGGGCGGATCCCCACCCCCCTCCGGCGGGCCGCGATCCCCCTCCTCGTGCTCGCCTTCATGGCCGCCTCGGCTGCCGCGGTGCTGCTGTTCGACACCACCAGGACCGACCTCGACGTCTTCTTCTGGCCGTCGGCGGAGACCGCCGCGCACGGGCACCCGCTCCTGCTCTACGCCTCCAGCTCCGGCCTGTACCCCGACGCCAACGGGCCGGTGAGCCTCCTCCCCCTGAGCCTGGTCGCGCTGGTGGCCAACGCGCTGAGCTGGGAGGGCTCGATGCACCTCCGCGACGCCCTCACCGTGGGTGTCTTCGCCGTCTTCCCGCTGCTCCTCGTCCGCGAGGCAGTGCTCGCCGTCGAGGCGGGGCGGGGCCGGCCCAGCCCGCGCCTGCTGGTGTCGGCCGTGTTCCTGCTGGCCCCGTCGCTGTGGGTCGCGCTGATCGGCTTCGGCCACATCGAGCAGCCCCTCGAGCTCTGGCTCATCCTCCTGGGGGTCCGACTCCTCGGCCGCGGGGCGACGGTCCGGGCCGGGATCTGCCTGGGCCTGGCGGTGACGACCCGGAGTGTCGCCGCCATCTGCCTGGTCCCGCTGCTCGCCGCCCTCCTCTTTGACCGCCGGGTGAGGTCGGGGCTGGCGCTGGTGGGCGGCGCCGCGCTCACCGCCGCCCTGGTCATCGCTCCCTTCTGGCTGGCCAACCACAGCCAGGTGCTGTTCTCGCTGGTCACCTACCGGGGTGCCCTCCCCATCGTGGGGGGCTCCCTGTGGGTGGCGTTCCCGGCGGGAGCGTGGGCGGGATTCGTCCAGCACTGGGACACCCTGCTGTTCGCCGGGGCGGCGCTCCTGCTCAGTGTGGCGGTCCTGGCGTGGCGACCCCATGAAGCGTGGGCGCCGCCCCGGGTGTACGGGCTGCTGGCGGTGGCCGCCGCGTGCGTCCCGATGCTGGCCAAGACCTCCTGGCCGTACTACCTCCTCGACCCCTACGTCTTCGCCGCGATCTGGTGGCTGGGGCGCCCCGGCCGGGCGCTGGGCTGGCGGGTGTCGGCGCCGCTGCTCCTCGGCGCCGGCGGGATCGTGCTGGCCGCGGTGGAGCCCACCCTGCCGCTGCCGCCCACCCCCGGGGCGGCTGACGGCATCCTGGCCTCGGCGGGGATGGGAGTGGTGATCGCGATCATCCTGGTCGAGTGGCTTCGCCTTCCTGCCCGGCGCCGCCCGGCGGCCGGGGCTGGCGCCTGAGCCCGCGGACCAGAGCCATCAGCGGGTTGTTGGTGAACAGCCGGTACTCCCGGAGCAGGAGCCGCCGTCGCTGACGGCGCGCGACCGTCTCCTCGGCGACCCGGCGGCTGTCGAACAGCTCGGGCCGGCGTTCCCGGATGTCGCCGATGGCCGACCGGGCGAACACCACCACCAGGCTGGTGATCGGCACCGCGACCACGCCTCCGAGGAAGCCCCCGACCTCGATGCCGGCGAACAGGGCCAGGAAGCTGACCAGCGGGTGGAGGCGGACGAACCGGCCCTGGAGGGAAGGCGCGACGATGTAGCTCTCGATGATGTGGATCACCGCGAAGACGGCGAGGACCTCGACGACCAGGAGGGGGCTGACGGTGAGCGCGAGCAGGGCGGCGACGCCCGCGCCGACGAAGGGACCGACCAGCGGGATCAGCTCGAACACCCCGGCGGCGAGGGCCACCACCAGCGGAAAGGGGACCCCGATCAGCCACGAACCGATGCCGGCGAGCGTCCCGATGAGCAGGGCCATGGTCACCTGGGCGCGGAAGTAGCCGCCGACGACGACGGTGAACGCGGTGAACCCGAAGTCGACCTGCGCCTGCCAGCGGGCGGGCAGGCTGTCGAGAGCGAGGCGCCGGAGCCGCTGGTGATCCCGGAGGAACCAGAAGGCGGCGACCAGGATGATGACGATGTCCACGATCACCGAGAAGGTCACCGTGATCGCCTGGATGACGATCCGGCCCACGGCGGCGGGCGACCCGGCGAAGAAGCCATTGGCCAGGCGCGCGAGGTTGAGCGTCCCCACCTGGATGCCGTGCTGGTTGAGGAAGCGTTGGATGTCGTCGAGCCGCAGCTGGAGCTTGGGCAGCTCTTTGGGCAGCGCCTTGGCCTCGGCGATCACCGGCCCCGAGATCAGGGCGCCGATCCCCGCGACCACCGCCACGAGCGCGGCCAGGACGAGGAGCACCGCCAGCATGCGGGGCAGCCGCGCCCGGCGGGTCAGCAGGTCGACCACGGGGGCACAGAGAAGGGCCACGACGGCAGCGAAGACGGCGAGGAGGAAGATGTCGAGGATCCCCCCGACGACGTCCTGGGCGATGAGCAGGAGCTGCCAGGCGAGGAACGCCGCCGCCAGCCCGAAGGCCACCCGGCCCCACCACCAGAACGAATCCTGCAGGTCGCGGCGCGGGCGCTCCGCCGGTGGCTGAGGGCCCCGGGCAGGGTCGGGTTCGGGGATCCGGGCCGGCTGCGGAGCCGCCCCGACGTCGCCGGCCGGCGGCTGCGCCAGCGGGGCGCCGGGCTGGTCCGGCACCGCGGGATCCACCATGTCGGTGCGGACGGGCATGCCTACACACTACCCGGTGGCGGAGGCGCCGGCCAGGTTCGGACCGCGGCGGGCCCCGCCATCGGCTCAGCGGTCGACCCGCCGGAAGACGAACTTGGCGGCGCTGTGCGTCTCCGAGAAGTGGACCACCTTGACGTCCACGACTCCGGCCTCGAGACCCGCGGCGAGCGTCTCCCTCTCGCTGATGAGCGGGCTCCCGCGCGGCCGCACGATCCAGAGCGCCGCGTCGCGGCGGAGCTGCCCGACCAGGCCGGCGAGCTCGCCGAGCTGGGCGCGGCTCTCGGCGGCCAAGAGGACCAGGTCACAGCCGGCGGGACCGGCGGTCACCTCCGCCCCCCGGGCGCGGAGCAGGGCCAGGAAGCCGGCGGGGAAGTCTCCGAGTGTCGCCACCCGCATCCCCGGCCGCACCCCGAGCCTGTCGAGCAGCGGCCGGGAGGAGGGCTCGTCGCGCGGCCTCGCCCTCATGTCAGCCCTGACGCTCGGGGTTGACGCGGGAGGTGCTCGGGCCACCGGCAACAGCGCCGAGCAGGGTCGGCGGGATGGGTGCGGCCCGCGCCGGGCCGGGCGATCGCCCAAGTCCCGAGGCTCGACAGGCGCCATGCGGGATCGCGCGCCTCGCCCGGCACCGGTCCTCCGCCGGGAAAGGCCTCCCTCGCTTCCCATTCCCCCGTCGCCGGGGGGCGCCTCTGAGCATCCACGATCGACAGCCCGTTCGCATCATCCCCCGTGGTACCGAGTGAGGGCTGAGGAGCGTCGGCCTCCCCTGGGGGGGATCTCCTGTGCCGCCGCCGGTCCAACCGTCCAGTGAGATCGGTCTCGCCCAGCGGAGTATCTGGCAATCACACTTGAGGCGATGCTGGCCCTGCCTGTGGTCGCTCAGCCCGTCAGTCGGACTCGTCTTCCACGGTCAGATTGGCGATCGCGCCGGGGCCCAGTGGGATGGTGAACCACCTGCCGGCAGGCACCGCCTCCTTGAGGTGATCCCACGCCCTGACGCTGGACGACGGGTCCGCCACGCTGAACAGGCACCAGACCGCCTGCTCAGTTAGCGGCTCGGCGGGGCATACCCGGAGATCGTCGGGCGCGATCTGCCAGGCCGCACCCATACGGGCGGCGCGGGCGGGATGCAGATCGCCCACCAGCGTCTTGCGCCACTCGGTCGTGTCGTTGGGGAGGTCAGGCCACGGCGGGCCCTCCCGGAAGATGCCGATGTGGAAGGTCCACGTCGATGGAGGCGAAGCTGCCATTTGTGAGTCTCTCCCGAGGGGCAGGTGAACGCGTCTATCAGAGTACCCAGATTCAAGTCCAGTTACCGGGCGTGACCCGACGGACGCCTGCTCGAACGCACCATCAGGTCGTCATGGCCCAGACGGGGCGGCCAGGCGAACATCTGTCCGTCAGGCGGCTGAGCTGTGGGAAAATGCCCACATGACCTCGGATCCGATGAGCCAGCTGCCCGCACCGCTTCCTTGGGAGCGGTCAGTGCGCGTGCTGCTGGTCGACACCAACGTGCTCGGCTGCGCCAGGGCCCGTTCGGTCGGATGGTCTGGGCCCTCCGTACCAGCGGTGTGAGCATCATCGCCCCTCGGCATGTGGTCGACGAGATGGACCGGAAGATCCGGGGGTTCGCCGAGAAGGCGAGCCTGGATCCTAACGTGGCGGAGGAGGTGTGGCGAACCGAGTACCGGCCGGAGCTGACGGTCGTGGATGCGGCCGACCTCGTGGACTCGGTGGCGGCCCATCCCCATGTCGCCGCGACGCTAGCTCAGGACCCGGACGACGCCCCGCTCGCTGCCCTCGCGGTGCTGCTCGGGCAGGTGGCCCTGTCCGAGGACACCGACCTCGGATTGCTGGGGACGGGTCGCCCCTGGCTCGCCCACATCGTTGCCGTCACCGACGCCGCCCTCTCCGACGAGATGACCTGGGTTTACAGTTGGGGCGGGGCGGAGGCAGTGTCCGGGCTCGTCCAGGCCGGCCGGAGCGCTTACGGCGGGCTTCAGCGCACGGTTGGATCCCGGGGCGCTGCGATCCTGGCGATCGTTCTGGCGGGCCTCGTGGTCGGAGTTTTGGTCTACCCGCGCACCCGAGAGTGGCTGGTGTCCACGCCGCCAGTCCGTGCCGTCGGCAGGGTCGCACGTGCCGCCGGCGAAGCCACGGTCACGATCGTGGTGAAGGGAACCGAGGGCGACACCTTCCTGCGTGAGGCCGCCTTGGTCGACGACGCCCATGTGCCACCCCTTGGAGCCTTGGTGCGCCACCTCTCCCGGTGTCGCCACCCGCAGACCGTCCCGCAGATCGCCGCTGCGCTCGGCTGGGAGGAGGCGGTGGTCGAAGGGGCTCTTGACGCGCACGGCGCGTTCGTGCCCACCGACGACGGTAAGTGGCAGCTCGGGCGGCAGTTGGCGCTGTCGCCTCCCGTGGTGGCGCAGGCTCGGCTCGCGCCCCCTCGACCCCGGCCGAAGTTCCCGGGCGGGTTCCCCTTCCAGCCGGCACCTCGGTAGGTGAGCCGCTCTTCGCTTCGAGACGCCCCGCCTTGCCGTTCTGCGATCAGCGGAACCCTGGAGGGCGATCACGGGCGAAGCCGCAGCCGGTGACCGCACCGGGCTGACGGTGGTGGAGGAGGTGGAGAGCGTGACCGGGGTGCCGCTGGACGCAGGCGAGGCTGGTGTGCGTTCCTGCGTCTTCTGCGGCTCGGTCGGTAGTCTGACCCGCGAGCACGTTTTCCCGGCGTGGCTGCGGTCGCTTGCGCGGTTTCCTCAAGGACGGTACCGCACCGGCGTCATCGGCTCGACGGACGAGCTCCACGACTGGGTCGGCCTAGCGTTCAACCATACCGCCCGCCGGATCTGCCGGGAGTGCAACAGCGGCTGGCTCAGCCGAATGGAGGTCGCGGTGTCCGACCTTTTCCACCAGCTGCAGGAGGGGCACCACGTCCTTCTCGATGAGCGCCGGCAGCGTCTAATCGCGGTCTGGCTCTACAAGACGGCCCTCACGGTGACCCTAACCCAGTCGCACGAGGCCTCTCGGATTCCCGGTGCGCATTTCCGGCTACTCCGTGAGACGGGCAGCCCGCCCGTGGGCACGAGGCTCTGGCTTGGCCGCCTGGAGTCCGACGACGTCGAGGCGGGACTGTGGGTGCAGCGGTTCGACTGGTGGGACCGGCAAGAGGGGCAGCGGCTCGGTCGCGAGGGCTACGCCTTGGCCATCGCCGTCCTCAGCGTGGTCGGTTTTGCGATCGTGATGGAGGGGATCGGCGAGGCTGAGGACGCGCTGCGGCTGGGTTCGGTGGGCTATGACCATCTCCAGCGGGTCTGGCCGCCGAGTCCGAACTACGTGATCGTTTCCCCGCCCCCCAAGGCGCTCTCGTTCGCCACCCTGGCTCAGATGATGGACGCCCTGAGACGCATGGGCGGCTCTCTGGACGATGGCGGGATCGTTCCCGGGAGTGGAGCGCAGATTCCATGATCGCTCGCAACCGGCCTCTCCGCTGGGGCTCCGATGTCATTCCCCAACTCCGGGCCGGCGGAGTATCGGGCAATCACACTTGGAGGGCATCGGAGAACACCCTTGGGCGCCGGGCTAAAGAGGTTGAAGCGGCTCCCCGGTGCGCGATCATCGGAAGTGGGATGGAGCTTGCGGATGCCAAAGGGACGCTGGTCGACGCAGGTCGGGTGCCGATGGCTGGTGATGTGGCGGAGGACAGGATGGGGATCGGTGAGCCGGGCATGGGGGCTGACCTCGGCGCCTGGGAGGCGGAGGTGGTGGCCATCGATCAGCTGGCCAACGACCCCTCTTGTGGCCACGACGATCACTTTCGCGAGGTGGCCCGCCTCCACCAGCGGGCCGAGGCCGAGTTGGGCTCGGATCACAAGGTCACAGTTGCCCTGTTCGCCGAGGCGGCAGCCTTCGCGGCTCGAGCTCCACTGACCCGCAGGCCGGGTAATGGGCCGCGGTTTCCTGACCAGCTCCCTCCAGCGACTACCAGCCCCGGCGGGCTGGACGCCCTGGCGGCACGGATGGCGACCACCAGCAGCGCGAGGGTGCGCGCGCGGCTCGCCGATGTCCTGTGGGAGTCGGCCTCGAAGGCACACCGCCCGCCGGCGGCGTTGGCCGCACCGGCCGCCTATCTCGAGCTTGCCCGCCTACTCAGGCGTGCACCCCGCGATCCGGGTCGCGACCTGGAGATCGCTGACGCGCTTCGCCGGTCAGCCGAGCTTGGCCTCGCCACCGGGCAGAACGAGGTTGCGGATGCAGCGGTCGCCGAGACCATCGATTGTCTCGAGGGGGCCCTGACCGATCGGGCATTGGGCGCGGTCATCGAGATGGCGACCACCCTGGACGGCTTTCGCCCGCAACTCGGCCAGACCCAGGTAGAGATGGTCCTCAAGCGGCTGCAGACTGCTATGGAGCTCTGGCGCGAGCAGGACCGCGTTGCTCCGCCCTTCCCACTGGCCGAGCTCCACGAGGTCCGGCGCAGGTTGCTCCTAACCCTCCGCCGTGAGCAGGACGCCTACGCTGAGGACCTCGCCGCTGCGGCTGACTTCGCCGAGTTCGCCGAGCGCGTCGGCAGCGCTCTGCTCGCTCAGGGGTATCTGGAAAGCGCAATCAGCTACGCCGAGCGTGGCCAGGCTGACCGTCAGGTTCTGAATGGTTATCGGTCGCGCCTCCGTCGGGCGCTGAAGGCTGGCATCGCGGAGATGAAGCCCATTGTGGCCAGCGGCACCCTCCCTGCCCCCCTCGCTGAGGCGCTCGAGGGTCAGCGCCAGATGCTGGCCCGCCTGCCGCTGTCGGAGGTGATCGGCTACCTGGCCGGGGGCTTCCTAGTGACACCAGACCAATGCGCCAAGATGGCGGGGTGGGCGGCGGCCAACACCCCGTTGACCGCGAGCTTCCCCCACACTGTGATCAGCGGTCCGGGATCGACCGTTGGGCCTGGTCGGGACCAGGCCCACCTCTTCGACATCGGGCGCCTGATGCTGGCAGCCTCCGACGGTCGCCTGGTGTTCATCTGGGCCGACCTCCGTTCCCGCACCGAAGTCATGCCGGCAGACGTGGTTGCTCACCTGGTCGGCGTAGGCGCCATCCCAGAGGACAGGGCATCGCTGATTACTGTCGGCCTGGAGCGGGCCTGGGCCGAGGACTACGCGAGCGCCCTGCACATCCTCGTTCCCCAGCTCGAGGAGGCGCTGCGCCGCCTCCTCGAGAAGAGCGGACACGACCCTATGCGGCGTCGGCCGGCGGACCCCCAGGTTACCGAGGAGATCCCGCTTTCTTCGATCATCCAGGGGCTGGTCGACGCGGGGGTCATGACCACGGACGAGGCATGGCTGTTCAATCTGGTGCTCGACGAGCCAGCTGGTCTGAACCTCCGCAACCGAATCGCCCACGGGCTGATGGCGCTAGGCGATCTGACGCCCGAGAGGTTCGCCCGCGTTCTCCACCTCTACTGCATCGCCACCTCTGTGGCTCAGCGGGCCTCGGAGGGTCGCGAGGGATCCCCACCTGGTCCGCGACCAGAAGAGGCCGGATAGCCTGGCCTCCAGCTCGAGGTGCCCGACAGCCGCCCGCTCGAACGGCAGGATGCGGTCAGGACCCTCCTAGTACAGCCTCCGAGGGCGAGCCAGCAGACGAGCGAAATAGCTCGCATGAACGCCCCCGGGCGCAAGGGCGCGTGCATGGCACTCGCTTCTCGTGAGCCGTCGGGGTAACGAAGATTGCGGGAACGTCATCAACCGTAGCGGGATTGCTACGAGCACTGCGACGGTTCCCAACTCGCGGCCCGTCGGGGTATCGGTTTTTCCCGGTGTATGTATGGAGCGTGACCGACGGTGCGGTGATTGCGACCTCCATCCCAGGGCTGACGTTCAACGACGTCATAGCTCCGAGCCCCGGCGAGAGGGGGGCTGAACTCACGCTCCCTCGCGGCGACGGGTCGCTCCCAGATCCCCCGATTACCGATCCGGGGGCGGTGGCCGCCATCGCCGACATCCTTGGACCGTTCGCCGAGTGGCCATTGCCTGCCATCACCGCAGACCAACACCGTACCCATGGGGCTCGCAGGCCGGCGGTAGCCCTCTCCGAACCCCAACGGAACTCCCAACGCGCCCTTTCTGCGCCGCGCGACTCCGAGTTGCACCAGGTGTCACCAGGAGAGCCCGGCGGGGCGCCTTACCAGATGCCGCCTTCTAGGCTTCGGCCGGCACAGATGCCGCCGATCCGGGGTCTGCGCTCACGAGGTTTCGGACGCTCGGCACGGCGAGCACCGGCAGGCAGGTCACGACGACACCCGCACCGGAGAGGAACAGGGTCAGCGGACTGCCGAGGGCGCCACCCACCGGTCCGGCGATGGCCTGGCCGACCGGCTGAAAGACGAGCGAGCCGAACCAGTCGTAGGAGCTCACCCGGGAGAGGACCTCGCGCGGGACGCTGCGCTGCAGCGTGGTCTCCCAGAGCACGTTGAAGATGGCCAGTCCGGCACCGCCAACCAGGCCGGCCGCCACTACCGGCTACAGCGGCCACCCCGCGGCCAGCGCCAGCGGCGGCAGCGACCAGAGGGAGACGGTGAGCACGCCGAGCCGGAGCGGGTGGGCGGGCCGGAGGCGCAAGGCGAGCAGTCCCCCCGCCACGGACCCGATCCCGAAGAAGGCCAGGATGATCCCCCAGCCGACCGCGCCTCCCAGGTGCTGCTTGGCCGCGACGGGTCCGAGGATCATGACCGGCGCGAAGAGCATGTTCCCGAGGGAGGCGGAGACGACCACCGTCCACACCCAGGTGCGGCTGGTGAATGCCTGCCAGCCCTCGATCAGCTGGCGGCCGAAGCGTCCCGCCGTCCGGGCCACGGCGAGGGCCGGGAGCCGAGCCAGGAAGTAGGCGTCGACGGCGAACCCGAGAGCGTCCGCGACCAGCGCCCATCCGGGACCCGCGGTCGCAACCACGAGTCCCCCGAGCGCCGGCCCGACGACCTGGCCTCCGGAGGTCGCGATGGCGCGGAGTGCGTTGGCCTGCTGCAGCGCCTCCGGGCGCACCGTGGCGGGGACGAGGCCGGTGAGGGCGGGGTAGAAGAGCGCCATGGCGGCCCCGAACGTCGCCTGCAACACCAGCAGCTCCCAGAGCTGTGCGGTCCCGGTGAGGACCAGGGCCGCCGTTGCGGCCTGGGCCGCGACGCGGGTCAGGTCGGCCACCACCATGACCAGGCGCCGAGACACCCTATCCGCGATGACGCCACCCACGAGGAGCAGCGCAACCATCGCCCCGGAACGAGCCGCGAGCACCCAGCCGAGGTCGCTGGCCGATCCCGTGGCATCGAGGACGGCAAAGGCGAGAGCCACCGGCGCCATCCCGTCTCCCAGGAGCGAGATGGCCTGACCGGTGAAGAGCAGCCGGAAGGGGCGATCTCGAAGCGGAGCCATCGCGGTCGGGAGGCGCATGGCTCGGAGTCTCCGCGAAATGCGTCCAAGCACGAGGCAGTGCACCGGAGACGGACTCGATCGGTGGTGGAGCGTCATAGAAGGCCTGACCGATGCCCGGCCTGCGCGCCGGGTCAGGGTTCGTGCTTGGTGATCACGTCAGCCCGGACCTCTGTCCCCCCAGGGCCCAGCAACCAGCTCGAACGGCTCACTCCTCGTCCAGCGCACCCCAGACGTCGTGATCCTGCCCGGGGTGGATGCCCGCGTGAATGTGGCGATTCAAGACCTCACTTATGCCGGGGTCATCCAGAGAAACCTTGCGCCACCTGATGGCGCCGTCACTCGTCTCCTGGAGAGCAGTGAACTGAGGCAGGGGGTCGCGCCAGCCGAGCAACTGCGCCTCGGGTGAGTCCGGCAGGCGTACGTAGAAGACCGCGTGCCCGGCCACGAAGGCTACTCGCAGTACCGAGTGCAGTTGCCCGGTCTCGGGGTGGTAACCGTAGCCCTGCGCGGTCATGAAACGGTACGAGAACTGGCCGAGGGGCATGTAAGAAGCGACCCAGACCTGGACATAGGGCACCGGGATGCGGTCCTGCCGCCCCGCGTAGAGGTCGTGAGCTCTATGCTCCTGGCTGCTCAGCCCGCCCGGGATGTCGTGCTCATCTCGCCGGTCAGCACCACCTCGAACTCCGGCGTGCCATCCTTCGCCGCGTGGAAGGTGCCCCTCTCACCCAGCCGTCGAGGCGGCGGCTCCCAGCGCCGGTCGTGGCCGGCCGCGCGGTCCACGGCCTCATCACCGTGGTGTTCCTCTCCTGCATCGCCCAGGTCTACGTCGACGCCGTTCGGGGAAGGGTGGACCGCCGGACCCTCACGGCGGTCGGCGCCCTGGCCGGCGAGGGAGCTGTGGTCGCCCTGAGCGGGGGTGACTGCCCGCTGGGCCCGCTGTTCCGGCGGTGGGGCGATGAGAAGCCGTTCTTCGAGCTGCTCCTGCCACCGCGGGCGGCTCGTGCCGCCATCCCGGTCTTCACTTTGATCAGCGTGGTCGGCGTGATCGCCCTGATGGTCGGTGCCGAGCGACCAGGTCGCGAGCACTGAGGAGGCGGCGAATCGTCCGCAGATAGTGGTCGGCGGCCTCACCCGCCTGGACGACCGCGAGCGGCGCAGGCGTCCCGCGCGGCGCTCAAGAGACATTCCCCAACACTGGGCCACCCCAGGCCGGCCTCGCTGGAATGCCCCATCCCGCCCCGAACGTACAATCCCCACGATGCTGAGTGGCGCCGCGGATGCCCTGGCCGTCGTCCACGAACACATCCTCGCCTGCACCGCGTGCCCGCTCCATCTCCGGCGCACTCAGGCCGTCCCCGGGACCGGCCCGGCCGGGGCCCGGATCATGGCGGTGGGGGAGGGGCCGGGCGAGAACGAGGACCGCATCGGCAAGCCCTTCGTCGGCGCCGCCGGGAACGTGCTGACCAGGCTCTTGGAGAGCATCGGGCTGCGCCGCGACGACATCTACATCACCAACGTGGTCAAGTGCCGCCCGCCGGGCAACCGCGACCCCGAGCCTGCCGAGATGGAGGCCTGCTCCACGTTCCTCGACGCCCAGATCGAGATCATCCGGCCCGACGTCATCCTGATCCTGGGCCGGCACGCCCTGGCCCGGCTGCTCCCCGGAGCGGGAGGCATCACCGGTCTCCACGGCCGCAGGGTGGTCCGCGGCGACCGCCTCTACGTCCCCCTCTACCATCCCGCCGCCGCCCTCTACCAGGCATCGTTGATGCGCACTCTCGAGGAGGACATGCTCAAGGTCCGCGGCTACCTCGACGAGGCCGAGGCCCGCCGCCACCACCCTCAGGCGGCCGCCCCAGCCACGAGCAGCCAGCCCGCCCATCCGGCCGAGCCGCCGGCCCGCGACCAGCTCAGCCTGTTTTGACTGCGACCACCGCCGCCGAGGCCCACACCGGCGCGAACGTCGACCGCCTGCGGCTGGTCGCCCTGGGCGGGCTGGGGGAGATCGGCCGGAACCTCCTGGCGGTCGAATGCGGCGAGGACATCGTCGTCGTCGACTCGGGCCTGATGTTCCCCGAGACCGAGATGCTCGGCGTCGACCTGGTGATCCCGGACGTGAGCTGGCTGGTCGAGCGCCGCGACCGGGTGCGCGGGATCGTCCTGACCCACGGTCACGAGGACCACATCGGTGCCCTCCCGTACGTCCTTCCCCGCCTCGACGTCCCCGTCCACGGGACCGCGCTCACCCTCGGCATCCTGCGCAACAAGCTTCGCGAGCACCGGCTACTGGACAGCACGCGGCTGGTCACGGTTGTCCCGGGGGACACGGTGCAGCTCGGCGCCGTCGCCGTCGAGTGGATCCACACCACCCACTCGGTGCCGGACTCCTGCGCCCTGGCCCTGCACACGCCGCTCGGGGTGATCGTGCACAGCGGTGACTTCAAGATCGACCAATCCCCGGTCCACGGGGAGCCCCCCGACCTCGCCCGCCTGGCCCGGCTCGGCGACGCCGGCGTCCTCCTCCTGCTCAGCGACAGCACCAACGCCGAGGTCGAGGGGATGACCCCCAGTGAGAGCTCGGTGGGCCCCGCGCTCGCGGCGCTCGTCGGCGGCGCGGAGGGGAGGGTGATGGTGGCCACCTTCGCCTCCAACATCTCGCGGCTGCAGCAGGTGATCGAGGCCGCGGAGGGCGCCAACCGCCGCTGCCTGGTGATCGGCCGCTCGATGCTCAACAACGTGCGGGTCGCCCAGGAGCTCGGCTTCCTGACGACGGCCCACGGCACCTTCGTCTCGCCGCGGCAGGCGGAGCGGCTGCCCGACAGGGAGCTCTGCATCCTCTGCACCGGGGCCCAGGGGGAGCCCCTCTCGGCGCTCAGCCGGATCGCGAGCGGCGAGCACCCGCTGGTGTCCCTCCACACCGGTGACACCGTGGTGCTGAGCGCCAACCCGATCCCCGGCAACGAGGAGGCGGTGCATCGCACCGTCAACAACCTCCACCGCCTCGGTGCCCACATCCACCGCGGCAGCGCCCGCGGCCTGCATGCCTCGGGGCACGCCGCGCGCGAGGAGCTGCGCCTGCTGCTGACCCTCTGCCGTCCCCGCTACTTCATCCCCGTGCACGGCGAGTACCGCCACCTTGCCGCCCACCGTGAGCTGGCCATCGCCTCCGGGGTGGCCCCCGAGAACGTGGCCGCGGTCGACAACGGGGCGGTGGTGGAGATCGATGGCGGTGGCCTGCGCGTGCTCGACGCGCGGCTCTCCGCCGGCTACGTCTACGTGGACGGCCTCAGCCTGGAGGACGCCACCGACGTCGTCTTCCGCGACCGGCGGCAGCTCGCCGAGGACGGCCTGATCATCGTCCACCTCGCCGTCGAGCGGTCCACCGGCGCCGTGGTGAGCGGTCCCGAGCTGATCGCCCGCGGCTTCATCGAGGACGGCGGCGGCGCCAGCCTCTTCGAGGAGGCGCAGGAGCGCATCCGCGCGACCCTGGAGCATCTCGGCCCCGACGCCGGCTGGACGGTCTGGAAGGGCGCGGTGCACGAGGCCCTCAGCAAGTTCCTCTTCAAGCGAACCCACCGGCGCCCTTTGATCCTTCCCCTGGTCACCGAGGTCTGACGGGAGCCGGCCGGCCGGCGCCGATCCCGGGTTCCGGGAACCAACCGCGGCGGCCGAGCGTTGCATGGAGGTGGGCATGCCGCGCGCCGTCCTGGTCGGGCTCGCCGGTCTGTGTCTCGCCGCGTGCGGCGGATCGAGCGCCGCCCCGACCCGACCGGTCGGCGGCACGCCGGCGCCCAACGGCGCGTCGAGCGCAGCCGCCGTCGAGGCCTTGGACGGCACGCCGTCGTCGAGTGGGGCGACGCCGACGGAGATCACCCTCACCACCGCCGCCGACTGCCAGGCCATGGCCGGCGGGCTCGGCCCCATCACCTGGACCGTCCTGGGCGGGGCGGACAACGGCAACACCTACCGCATGACCCGCTGCCAGGCGGTCTACGTGGTGGTTCTCAACAGCGCCACCGACCCCTGCCACTGGACCACCGTTCAGACGACGAACTCCCGTGTCATGGCGCTCCTGCCGCTTCCCCTGCCCGCTTGGCCTCCTCCCGGGGGGACCGATGAGGTCTACGGGGCGATGTCCTCGGGGCAGGCAATGCTGACCTCGACGCTGTCGTGTCCGGACGGTTCCACCCAGCAAACGTGGTCGGTGACCGTCGACGTGACCGGGTGACCGGCTCTCCGTCTCCCAGGCGGGCGGCTCCAGCGCACCACCGGCACGGGTCCGGCGCCGATCCCGTGGTGATGGAGGTCTGAGCCCCGGGCCCGGCGCGCCCACCTCCGCGGGTCCGGACCCCACCCGGCGTCTGCTATGGCGCTTGTTACGCCGTGCCGGTCAGCCTATCCTGGTTTGGTCCGAAGGTACTGGGAAGGAAGGGGCACATGAGCATACTTGGAAGGCCACTCGCAGTCCTGATTGCAGTGGTCGCGGCTGTCGTGCCGGTTGCGGCGGTGGCAGCTGCACCGCGGCTTCGAACGTCCTCTACAACAGCACCGTGACCCTCGCCAGAGTCGGGAACCTGCCGAGCGTCGTGGGCGAGGCCTACGCATTCGACGAGTTCGGGAATCAGGTCACCCTCACCCGTGCCGCCGAGGCCGGCACCGTCGTGGTCACCCTGAGCTCGTGGGCGTGCCAGACCGGGACCTGGACCGGCGACAACTGCGTGACCGCGGCAGGCGCGAAGTTCACGGAGCCGATCACCCTCAACATCTAGGTCGCGCCCACCGCCACGACGCCGCCGACGGTTGTCCCAGGTGCCCGAATCCTATCGGTCACCAAGACCTTCTCCATTCCCTACCGCCCGTCGGCAAACGCCACCAAGTGCACGGGGTCGGAGGCGGGGAGTGGTATGACAGGACGCTGGGCTCTTGCTTCAACGGGCTGGCGACCAACATCACGTTCAACCTCACCTCGCTGAACGTGAGCCTCCCCAAGAGCATCGTCTTCGGGATCGCTTACAACACGAGCGACTACGGATACGCCCCGTACGGCGACAGCACCGCGTGCCACAGCACCGCAGAGGGCTGCCCGTACGACTCGCTGAACATCGGCCTGTCGCAGGATCCGACCAACCTGAGCCGCGGAACGGATCCCAATCCGGGCACCGTCTTTCAGAACTCTCCGTTGGCGAGCGAGTACTGCGACAGTGGTGCGGGCGGAGTGGACGTCTTCCGCCTCGACTCGCCCGGTGCGCCGTGCTGGGGCGTCAGCACCTCCGATGAGGCGCCCTGGTACATCCCCGCAGTGGAGTTCGACGCGGCCTAGATAGTCGCATCCCCGGGATGGCGAGCCCCGGCGGTGGTTCCGGCCGCCGCCCGGGCCCGCGACCTCGGTGCCTCCCGGACCGGATCAGCACGGGCGGCCGCCCGGACCGTTGTCCGAGGGCGGGCCGGGGGGAAGGCTCGCTGCGCCGCCCAACAGCTGGGCGAGGCCCACCGCCACGGTCGACGCCCTGTCATCGGTCATCGGCAGCCACATTCCGGGTCCTGACGGCGGTCGGCCGGGCCGGCCTGCGGGTGGGGGCGCGCCCGGACCCTCAGTCCGCCCGAACCATCCGAACGCCCATTCGCAACCGGTCCGGCCCTGCTACGATCGACGCGGCCCGCCGCCTTCCCCACGTCACCACACGAGGCGCAGAGAACCGCCATGCCTCCCCGGACCCAGACCCGCCCTCGCAGCACGCCGGCGCGCGCCGCGACGCGCCGCCCTGCCGGCCGCCGCCCCCTCAAGGCCCCCCGACAGCCGCTCATCTCTCCTGACCAGCGCCGGGAGCTGAGCGGAATAGGCCTGGTCGGCCTGGGCGTGCTGCTCGCCGTCGTCCTCGCCCTTCCCGGAGGCGGGTCGATCGCCCGCCCGGTCCACGACGCCCTGCTCGGGGCGCTCGGCATCGGCGCCTGGCTGATCGCCGCCGGCCTGGTCCTCACCGGCGGCCGCCTGCTCGCCCAGCGCGCCTGGACCGGGGGAGCGCTCGCCGCCGCCGGCAGCATCCTGGTCGTGGTGGCCATGCTCGGCTTCTGCGGGCTGATCGTCTCGGGCAGCGCCGGGTCGGTGGGCGAGCATCTCAGCTCGGGGCTCGCCGACCGCTTGGGTGGTCCCGCCACCGGCGCCCTGATGCTGGTCCTGGTCTTCGCCGGCCTGGTGCTGGCGGTCGAGCTGCGGGTCGCACCGGCGCTGGCCGGGTCGCGGGAGTGGCTCGCGAATCGCTCCGCCACGGCCTCCGCCGAGCGCGCCAAGCGAGCCGCTGCGAAGGATCGCGAGCCGGTGGTCCGGCTGACCGGCGTCCCGGTGCCGCCCACCTTCGTACCCCCCGCGAGCCAGGGGCTGCTGCCGCTGCCCCCGATGCCGGCGCCCGAGGCGCCCGAGGAAGAGGCCCTGCCCGCGCCGCCGGCTCCCGAGAGCTTCACCCGCGAGTTCGAGGGCACCGTCGAGGCCCGGCCGCTGGGGCCGATCCCCGAGATGACCACGCTCCACGGCGAGACGCTGGGCGAGGAGGAGGCCGAGAAGGTCTGGGCGCTCCCCGGGACCGAGCTGCTCGACACCGTCGGCGGCAAGCGCGAGCGGCTGGAGAAGGAGGTCCAGGCGACCGCCGCCCTCATCACCAGCACCCTCGCTTCGTTCGCGATCCAGGCCCGGGTGGTGGGCGCGAACAGCGGACCCACGGTCACGCAGTACGAGCTGCAGCCGGCCGCCGGGGTCCCGGTCCGCAAGATCGTCGGCGCTCAGACCGACCTCTCGCTGGCCCTGGCCGCTCCGATCCGGATCCAGCCTTTCATCCCCGGCAAGTCGGCGGTCGGGATCGAGGTCCCCAACAAGGCCGCCCAGCTGGTGTCGCTCAAGGAGATCGTCACCGCCCCCGCCTTCTCCGACCCCCGCAAGCGCCTCGCGGTCGCCCTGGGGGCCGACGTCTCCGGGCACGCCGTGGTCGGCGACCTCTGCCGGATGCCCCACCTCCTCGTCGCCGGCGCCACCGGGAGCGGCAAGTCCGTCTGCATCAACTCGATCCTGGCCGGGTTCCTGCTCCAGGCCACGCCGTCCCAGCTCAAGCTGATCCTGATTGATCCGAAGAGGGTGGAGCTCTCCACCTTCGCCGACGTCCCCCACCTGCTGGTGCCGGTGGTGGTCGAGCCCGAGGCCGCCGTCGCCTCGCTGCGCTGGGCGTGCAAGGAGATGGAGGAGCGCTACAAGCTCTTCGCCGGCCACGGTGCCCGCAACATCGCCGCCTTCAACGAGCGCGCCCCTGGGCTCGGGCTCTCGCCGCTCCCCTACGTGGTCATCGTCATCGACGAGCTTGCCGACCTGATGTTGGTCGCGGCCGGCGAGATCGAAGACCTGATCTGCCGGGTCGCCCAGCTGGCCCGCGCGGTCGGCATCCACCTGATCGTCGCCACCCAGCGGCCGTCCGCCGACATCATCACCGGGCTGATCAAGGCCAACATCCCGAGCCGGGCCGCCTTCGCCGTCTCGAGCGGCGTCGACTCGCGGGTCATCATCGACGAGATGGGGGCCGAGAAGCTGCTCGGCCGGGGCGACATGCTCTACCTGCCCATCGACGAGGGCAAGCCGCGGCGGCTGCAGGGCGCCTTCTGCTCCGACCGGGAGCTGGAGTCGCTCATCGACTTCTGGAAGCAGCAGGGGAGGCCGGACTACCAGGAGGAGGTCTTCCAGGTCGAGGCGACCGTGTCCTGGGCCCGCGACGCCGGCAAGCGCGATCCCCTCTTCGCCAAGGCCGCCCACACCGTCGCCGCCGAGGGCCGGGCGGCGGCGTCGCTGCTCCAGCGCAAGCTCAACGTCGGCTACACCCGTGCCGCCCGGCTCATGGACCAGCTCGCCGAGCAGCGGGTGGTCGGCCCCTTCGAGGGCAGCAAGTCCCGGGAGGTGCTGATGGACGTCCTCCAGGTGGACGAGCTGCTGGTCGAGCTGGGGGAGGAGTAGGGCCACACCGCCGGCAGAGTTGAGCCACCGGCGCACCTCGCCCGGGCGCCACCCGGTGCCCGGAGCGCCTATCCTTGATCCCCGCGATGGCCCAGGAGTTCTCGTTCGACGTCGTGAGCGACTTCGACCACCAGGAGCTGGTCAACGCCGTCGACCAGACCCGCCGGGAGATCAAGACCCGCTACGACTTCAAGGGGGTGACCGTCGAGATCACCCTGGAGAAGGAGCAGCTGATCCTTCTCACCGAGTCCGACATGCAGCTCCGGGCGATCATCGACGTCCTCCAGAGCAAGCTCCACCGGCGCGGCATAGACCTCAAGGTCCTCGACCCCCAGAAGCCGGAGCCGGCCGCCAAGGGCAACGTCCGCCAGATCGTGAGGCTGCGCCGGGGCATCTCCGAGGAGCTCGCCCGCACCCTCACCAAGAAGATCCGGACCGACCATCCCAAGGTGCAGGCGCGGATCCAGGGCGATCAGCTGCGCATCGTCTCCAAGGAGAAGGACGCGCTCCAGGGGGTGATCCGCGCCCTCCGGGAGATGGACCTGGAGGTCCCCCTGCAGTTCAACAATTATCGGTGAGACGTCACCTCAACCTGCCGAACCAGCTGACCATCCTGCGGTTGCTGCTGGTCCCGGTCATCGGCCTGGCGCTGGCGGCGAGCTTCACCGATCACTACCAGGTGGCGGTCATCGTCTACGCGGCCGCCGCGGCGACCGACACCCTCGACGGCCGGGTCGCCCGATCCCGCCATCAGGTGACCGAGCTGGGCAAGTTCCTCGACCCCCTGGTCGACAAGATCATGGTGATCACCGTGCTGGTGATCCTGGTGGAGAAGTCGCTGCTGTGGGCATGGGTGGTGGTGGTCGTCTTTGCCCGCGAGTTCGTGATCACCGGGCTCCGTTCGGTTGCCGCGGCCCAGGGCGTGGTCATCAGCGCGAGTGCGTGGGGCAAGTCCAAGACGCTGACCCAGAACTGCATGATCGCGCTCGTCATCCTGGCTCAGCCCTACCCCATGCTGGCCACTCCGGCGGTGGTCTTCGTGTACATCGCCGTGGTCGCCACCGTGCTGAGCGGGCTCGACTACCTCTGGCGCTATCGCGGCTTCGTCGTATGAGACGGCGGGACGCATGCCCGCGGACATGAGGGCGGGGCCCCGCCTGGCGGCGAGCTTCCCCGAGAGCGCTGTCCTGGGAGAGTGCCTGGTCGCCGCCGGGCTCACCGTGGGCGTCGCCGAGTCGTGCACGGGGGGACTGCTGGGGGCGGTGCTCACCGCCGTTCCCGGGGCCTCGCGCTACGTGCGGGGCGGGATCATCGCCTACGCGGACGCGGTGAAGGTCGACCTCCTGGCGGTGGACCCGGAGCTCATCGAGCGGGTGGGGGCCGTCAGTCCCGAGGTGGCGGCGGCGATGGCGCAGGGGGTGGCGCGGCGGCTCGGCACCAGCCTGGGCATCGCCATCACCGGGGTCGCCGGTCCGGGCGCAGAGGGGACGGCCAAGCCGGTCGGACTCGCCTACGTGGCCGCGTGGTTGGACGGCCGCACCGAGGCCCTCGAGCTGCGCGAGAGCGGTGCCCGGGAGGCCAACCGCGCCGCCGCAGTGCGCGCGGCCCTCACCCTGGGGCTGCGCCTGGCCGGCTGGCGGCCACCGGCACCGGTTGCCACCGGCTAGACTGACGCGCCGTGACCCCCGAGAGCCCGCCGCCGCGTCACTCCGTCGAGGATTTCCACTTCGGAGCCAGGGTCGTCTCCTCAGACGGGAGGCACATCGGCGCGCTCAACTTCATGATCATCGACGGCGAGAGCTTCGACATCCATGCCATCGTGGTCAAGGAGACCCACCATTTCTCCGGTCATCACGTGGCGGGCACGGCTCTGATGGAGGACGACATCTCGATCCCCATCAGCGCTGTGCGCGATGTGACCCACGACCAGATCACGCTGTCGATGACCTCGGCGGAGGCCCGCCGGACCGAGCCGTACCTCAGCTACCACTACGCCCCCGTCGAGAGGGGTGATGCCGAGCGCCTGCTGGTGGCGGAGGCCGCCCAGACCGGGTACGCCCCCAACCTGGTGGAGGAGGCGCACAAGCGGCTCGACGAGACGGAGATCCATCGCGGCGAGAACGTCATGCTGGGGCTGACCGGGAAGCGGCTGGGGACGGTCCGGGACCTGGTGCTGGATCAGGGTGAGCTGGCCGGGGTCGTCATCCACCCCGAGGGCTTCTTCAAGGAGGACGTCCTGCTCCAGATCCGCTTCCTGGGCAGGAGTGACGATCTCGCCCTCTTCGCCCATCTCAGCGAGGCCGACATCGCCCGGCTGACCCCCTTCCATCCGAGCCGGACCCCGTAGCGCCCCACGGAGGGCCGCGGGAGTCCCCCGGGGGGGGCCGGGGTTCGACCCCAACCCTCCCGGTTGCCGCTCCCCCCTTGCGGCTGGAGCCGCAACCCGCTAGAGTACCCAGCGTACATCTGTTCGCAACAGACGCCGCCGACGCCGGCGCAGGAGATCAAGCCGTGGCAAGCACACAGCAGAGTGGTACCATTGATCGTACAATGGAGGTGACCGGGCGGCGATCGGCCGCCACCACGGAGGCGGAGGCGGTGACGACGGAGCGGGAGCGGGCCCTCTCGACAGCCCTGAGCCAGATCGAGCGGAGCCACGGCAAGGGGGCGATCATGCGCCTCGGCGACGTCCAGACCCAGCGGGTCGAGATCATCCCGACCGGTGCGCTCACCCTCGACATCGCCCTCGGCGTCGGCGGCATCCCGCGCGGCCGCGTGGTCGAGGTCTTCGGCCCGGAGAGCTCGGGCAAGACGACCCTGACCCTGCATGTCATCGCCGAGGCCCAGCGCCGGGGAGGGGTGGCCGCCTTCATCGACGCCGAGCACGCCCTCGACCCCCAGTACGCCAGCCGGATCGGGGTGCGCACCGAGGAGCTGCTGGTGTCCCAGCCCGACACCGGGGAGCAGGCGCTGGAGATCGTGGAGGTGCTGGTCCGCAGCGGCGCCGTCGACGTGGTGGTCATCGACTCGGTCGCCGCCCTGGTGCCCAAGGCCGAGATCGACGGCGAGATGGGCGACAACCACGTCGGCCTCCAGGCCCGGCTCATGTCCCAGGCGATGCGCAAGCTGACCGCGGCCATCAGCCGGTCCAACACCTCGGTCATCTTCATCAACCAGCTGCGCGAGAAGATCGGGGTCATGTTCGGCAACCCCGAGGTCACCAGCGGCGGTCGCGCGCTGAAGTTCTATGCGTCGGTGCGGCTCGACATCCGCAAGATCGACACCATCAAGGTGGGACTGGACGCGGTGGGCAGCCGGGTCAAGGTCAAGGTTGTCAAGAACAAGGTGGCGCCGCCGTTCCGCAGCGCCGAGTTCGACATCCTCTACAACGAGGGGATCTCCTTCGCCGGCAGCGTGCTCGACATGGCGGTGGACGCCCGGATCATCGACAAGAGCGGGGCCTGGTTCTCCTACGGCGACCTCCGGCTCGGTCAGGGCAGGGAGAACGTCCGCGACTTCCTGAAGCAGAACCCGCAGCTGCTCGAGGAGATCGCCGACCGCGTCCGCGCCCACGCCCTCCCGGCGGCCGCCGTCGAGGACGCCCCCGAGAGCCCACCCGCGGTTCCGGTCGCCTGACCAGACCGCGCAGGCGCCGGCGATGCCTCTCGACGGCTCGGGCGGACTCCGCGGACTCCGCGGACGCCGCCCCGAGGCACCCCCCGCGGTCGACCCCGACGACCGCGACGCCGCCGCAGCCATGGCCCAGCGCCTGCTGGCGATCACCGACCGTTCGCGGGTAGAGCTCCAGCGCCGCCTCGAGAGGCGGGGATACGCACCGGCCACCGCGGCTGAGGCCCTCGACCGCCTTGCCGCCCGCGGCTGGGTGGACGACGCCCGCGTCGCCGAGGATCTCGCCCGCCGCCGGCTGAGCCGTGGTTACGGCCGCCGCCGGGTGCTCGCCGACCTGGTCACGCGCGGCATCGACGCCGAGACCGTGAGCCGGACCGCGGCGGGGATCGGCGAGGGCCAGGCCGAGGCCGTCCACCTCGCCACCGAGCGGCTCTGGCACGGCCGCTCCGGACCACCCTCACCCGCGGAGCTGCAGCGGCTGGCCGCCGCCCTCCAGCGCCGCGGCTTCGACTTCGCGGACATCCGCGCCGAGCTGCGCCGGTTGTCGGCCGGTGGCACCGCGCCGGCCGACGACCAGGGCTGATCGGGCTCCCGGTCAGGGAGCCGGCCTGGGGATCGCCGTGTTTGGCTCCCGGCGCGCCAGGGGCCCGAGCAGCGCGTAGGTGGCCGCGGCCAGGACCAGGCCGAAGACCACCAGCCCGTCGAAGGATGCGAGGCTCACCGCCGCCCCTCCCAGGGCTGCACCGATGACGCCTCCGCCCGCCAGCGTCACCGTGTAGAAGGACATCAGGGCCGACCGGTCGGCGGTGTGCGTCTCCGAGCAGTTGGCCAGGTAGGCGACGGCGGCGGGGCCGAACCCGGCCATCCAGAGGATGCCCACGGCCGCCACCGGCAGCAGGGCAAACAGGGCGACGTGGGGGAGGTTGTTGGCCAGCAGGAGCGCGCCGGAGAAGAGCCAGGCGCCGGGAACCGCGCGCCGCATCTGCCGCACCGGCCCGAGGCGGGGGATCCACGGGGTCCACAGCGCAATCCCGACCACGAGGACGGCGATACCCGTGACCAGGATCAGCGAGATCAGCCGCGGATCGAGGTGGTGCACCAGCCCCTGGCCGGCGACCGGCGAGTGGTGGAGGAGCGCGGCGAGGTTGGAGGCGTAGGCGCCGACGAGCGCGAAGGTGCAGATCCACGCGGGCAGGAAGCTGCGGATGGGCCCCGGTCCCGCGACGTCCCGCAGCAGGGTCGACAGCCGGGTGACCGGCAGCGGAGGCACGCGGGCGACGAAGCGCAGGCACACCAGGCCCGCCGCCAGGTACGCGGCCGCCAGGAGGAGGAATCCACCCCGCCCCAGGTAGTGGTAGGCGAACGGCCCCACTGCGAAGCCTCCCGCGTACCCGGCCAGGGTCGCCGCCTCGAAGGCGCCGCTGGCCCTGGCCCTCGCCCTGATGCTGTGCGAGGTGGCGGCGGCGATCGCCCCGAGCGCGACGGGGATGAAGGCGGCGGCGGCAACGCCCTCCAGCAGCCGGGCCGCGAAGATCTGCTGCGCGTGGAGGGAGGCGGCGACCAGCAGCACGCCGGCCGCGCCCGCCATCGGGCCGCCGACCATGAAGAGGCGGCGACCCCAACGGTCGGCGTAGCGCGCCATGAAGGGGGCGAGGATCATCTCGGTGAGCGCCTGGGCGGCACCGACCAGCCCGACGGTCGTGCCGTGGGGATGCCCGTGGGCCAGGTCAGCCAGGTAGAGCTGCACCGCCACCGTCGTCCCCGCGGCGGCCACCCGGATCAGGGCGGTGCCGGTCAGCAGGGCGGTGATCGAGACCTGGCGCGTGTCGCGCAGCCCGTGCTCCAGCTCGGAGACGAGCCCCGAGGTCCCCCCGGCATCGCCGGGCACGGCGGCACCCCCGGGGACGCCGCCGGCCACCCCCCGGATCACCGCGGGCAGAGCCGGGTCGCGCTGCCGGTCACGGTCCCTCCGTCGCGCCGGTCTCCGTTCCCCGGCCGGGCCGGGGATGCGAGGAGCTTCCCGACTCCGTCGTGCACACCATCTGTGGTCTCCCTCTCGTCGCCGCGATCACCCGCGGCCGCCGACCTGGCAATTCTGACCGCGGCACTCCCGATCGGGGCCCTGGGTCCGTACAATGCCGTCACATCCCAGGGGACCGTCCGGCTGTCGCCCGCCGGTTCGGCCGTGAGCATGGGCGGATGGCGCACCGCTCACGACCTGCGTCCCCAGGGTGGCGCACCCGAACGAGGTGGCGGGCCACCTCACCCTCCCGACAACTCCGAGGACACCCCCCATCAGCGACATCCTGGCCTACGTGGCCCTTGGGCTGGGCGTGGTCATCGCCGTGTCCGGCCTGATCTACGCCTACCGGCTCCGCGAGCGTGCCGCCGCCACCCGGGAGACCGAGCTGGGCCGCCTCCACGAGGAGCGCGGCGCGGCGGAGCAGGAGCGCGCCTCGATCGTCCTCGCCGCCCGCGAGGAGGCCCACCGGCTCCGCTCCGAGGCCGAGGCCGAAGTCCGCGAGCGCCGTGCCGAGGTGGCGCGGCTGGAGCAGCGCCTGGCCCAGCACGAGGAGGGGCTGGAGAAGCGCAACCGGGACGTGGAGCAGGGGGAGCAGCGGCTGACCCGCCGCGAGGAGGAGCTCGAGCAGACCCGCCAGCAGCTCGAGGAGGAGCGCACCGGCGTCGCCAAGGAGCTGGAGAGGGTCGCCGGCATGAGCCAGGAGGAGGCCAGGACGGAGCTGCTCCGGGACGTCGAGGGCGAGCTGGACCACGAGGTCGCCGAGCGCATCCGGGCCGCCGAGCACCGCGTCCGCGAGGAGGCGGATGAGCGCAGCCGCGAGATCCTGATCACCACCATGCAGCGCCACGCGTCCGAGCAGACGGGGGAGGCGGCGGTGACCGTCCTCCATCTCCCGACCGACGATCTGAAGGGACGGATCATCGGCCGCGAGGGCCGCAACATCCGTGCCCTCGAGGCGGCCACCGGCATCGACGTCATCGTCGACGAGACCCCGGAGGCGGTGGTGCTCTCCGGGTTCGACCCGGTGCGCCGGGAGGTCGCCAAGCTCGCCCTGGAGCGGCTCTTCGCCGACGGCCGGATCCACCCGGCCCGGATCGAGGAGGTGGTGACCAAGAGCCGGGCCGAGATCGCCGAGAGGCTGCGCGAGGAGGGGGAGGCCGCCTGTCAGGAGTTGGGCATCACCGGTGTCCACCCCGAGCTGGTCAAGCTCCTCGGGACGCTGCGCTACCGCAGCGCCTATGGCGCCAACGTGCTGGTCCACAGCAAGGACACGGCGGCGGTGGCGGGCATGCTGGCCGCCGAGATCGGCTACGACGTCCAGGAGGCTCGGGAGATCGGCCTCTTCCACGACATCGGCCACGCCGTGGAGCAGCACGTCGAGGGCTCCCATGCCGTCATCGGGGGCGAGATCCTGGCCCGGCTGGGGCGGTCCGCCGCGGTGGTCCACGCGGTGCGGGCGCACCACTACGACGAGGAGCCCCGCACCATCGGCGCCTTCGTGCTGATGACCGCGGATGCCATCACCGCCTCCCGGCGCGGAGCCCGCCGGGAGACCCTCGCGTCGTCGATCAAGCGGCTGGAACGGCTGGAGCAGATCGCCGACGAGCTCCCCGGGGTGGAGCGTAGCTTCGCCATCCAGGCCGGCAAGGAGCTGCGGGTGATGGTCAAGCCGCAGGAGGTCGACGACGACCGGGCCCAGATCATGGCCCGGGAGATCGCCAAGCGGCTCCACGCCGAGGCCAGCTACGCGGGGCGGATCAAGGTGGTCGTGCTCAGAGAGACCAGGAGCATCGAATACGCCAAGTGACCGGCCGCGCGAGGGTGGCCGGGTCGCACCCCTCGTAACAATCGGGTCGCGGGCCCCGAGGCCGGCCTTCGAGTGAGCAGAATCCTCAGTCACCGCTATGCTTTCGTCGTCGCAGGGAACTCAGCAACCGCCCACACAGGGCAGGGCAGCGCCCGTGGAAATCCTCAAGGTCTCGGCCACAAGCAAGCCGGTCGCGGTGGCCGGAGCGATTGCGGGGGTGATCCGCAGCCAGCAGCGGGTAGAGGTGCAGGCCATCGGTGCTGGCGCGATCAACCAGGCCATCAAGGCCATCGCCATCTCCCGGGGCTACGTCGCCCCGGGAGGGATCGACCTGGTGTGCATCCCCTCGTTCATCGACATCTCGATAGATGGCCAGGAGCGCACCGGCATCCGGCTCCTGATCGAATCGCGCTGACCGGTCGGCAGGCTGGCGGGGTGGGCCGCATTCCTGGCCGCGCCAGGGCGGGTCGCCGTCAGCGGTCGCGGCAGCCGCGCGAGTAGCGCGCGCGCCGGGTCAGGCTCTCAGGATCGGCCCCCTCCCACGTCGACCCAGTCCGTGCCGGCGTCACTCTCGAGCGTCTCCGGGCTTCCCAAGGGCGGTCTGAGCACAGACGGCCCGAAGACCGAGTCGGGCAAGGGCGAGTTGTGGCCAAGGCTCGCCCCCTCGTTCTCCGGCTGCCCCGACTTCACCCACAGCAGGACGACAAATAGCACGGCGAGCACGGCGATGATGATCAGCGCGATCACGGCGCTCAGTCCCGGTGGTCGCCCCGGTAGATGTGAGCCCACCAGCGCTGCACCACGTCGGGATCGCCGGCGCCGGGCCGCCGGCGCCTCAGCTCACCCCACAGGCGGAGCGCCAGCATGCCGAGGCAGATGAGGACGACGAGCCCGATGGCGAGGAGCTTCTCCGCCATGGGCTCCATTCTGGCAGGGCCAAGAGCCTGCGGCTCTCACCCCTCGCTCCGTCGCACGGGGTACGAGGTACTCGCGGCTCCTCCGCTCGGGGCCGAGAGCCTGCGGCTCTCACCCCTCGCTCCGTCGCACGGGGTAGGCTGTGAGCTTCCGATGCCCGCACCGCTGCCCGTGCTCAGCCCCTCCGCCCGCGGGTTCCAGGTGCTCCCGCTGGCCCACCGTCCCGCCCCTCGGCAGCCGATCGTCCCGGTCCTGGGCCGTCCGCCGCGGGTCCACCTCTGGCACATCGGCTGCCAGATGAACGACGCCGACCACGAGCTGCTCGCCGAGCGCTTCGCCGAGCTCGGCTTCATCCCCGACGCCGCCCTCGAGGACGCCGACCTCGCAGTGCTCATCACCTGCGCGGTGCGGCAGAACGCGGAGCAGAAGGTCTACGGCAAGTTCCGCGACCTCACCGATTGGAAGCGCGCGCGGCCCGGCCGGGCCATCGCCATGACCGGGTGCATGGCCGTCGAGCACGGGCCCGCGCTCCTCCGCAAGCTTCCCGACCTCGACTACCTCTTCGACGTGCGGGACTGTGACGGGTTCTTCGCCCGGCTCCAGTCGGTCCACGCCACCGACCTCGACGGTCCGGTCCCGATGCCCGCCTCCGACCGCCTGCTCGCCTTCGTCTCGGTGATGGGCGGCTGCAACGAGATGTGCACCTACTGCATCGTCCCCTTCGTCCGCGGCCGGGAGACGAGCCGCCCGGTGGGGGAGATCGTGGAGGACGTCCACCGGCTGGTGGAGAGGGGCGTCCGGGAGGTGACCCTCCTCGGGCAGAACGTCAACTCGTACTCGGACCCGGGGACCGGCGCCGGGCTTCCCGAGCTGCTCGCGGCGGTCGACCGCGTCCCCGGGCTCTGGCGGCTCCGCTTCCTCACCTCCCATCCGCGCAACGCGGTGCCTGAGCTCTTCGAGGCGATGCGCGACCTCCCCACCGTCTGCGAGCAGCTTCATCTGCCGGTCCAGGCGGGTGACGACGAGCTGCTGCGGAGGATGCGCCGCCTCTACACCGTGGACGAGTACCTCGCCAAGATCGATGCGGCGCGCGGCACCGTTCCCGACCTCGCCCTCACCACCGACATCATCGTGGGCTTCTCCGGGGAGAACGAGGCCGAGTTCCTCGGCACCGAGCGCCTGCTCCGAACCGTCGGCTTCGACGTGGTCCACCTCCAGGCCTACTCGGTCCGGCCCGGCACGGCGGCGGCGAGGCGACCGGACGACGTGCCGATGGGGGAGAAGAAGCGGCGGCTCAACCACCTCCTCGATCTCCAGCGCCAGATCGCGCTGGAGCGCAACCTGGCCCTGGTCGGCCGGCGCGTCGAGATCCTGGTCGAGGGCACCACCGAGGACGGACGGCCCTTCGGGCGCACCCGCCAGGGCAAGATCGCCCTTCTGCCCGCCGGTTCCGCCGCCGCGGGCGAGCTCCACGAGGCCCGGGTCCGCGCCGCCAGCGCATGGCAGCTCAGCGCGGACGTCGAGGCCGCGGCGGCCTGACCGGCGGGTGTGGGAGTGAGGGGCCGAGAGCGCGCGACGCCCCCACACCTGCGCCCCGAGGCGGTGACCGCCCCGGACCCCACGATCGACCTCGACGAGGCGGGCGACACCCCGATCCTCCGCGAGTACCGGGCGGTGAAGGCCGAGCACCCCGACGCCCTGGTCCTGGCCCGGCTCGGCGACTTCTACGAGCTCTTCGGCACCGATGCCGAGGTCGCGGCACCGATCCTAGAGGTCACCCTGACCGGCCGGGGATTCGGCAGCGCCGGGCGGCTCCCGATGTGCGGGGTGCCCCACCAGGCCGCCGCGGTCCATCTGCGCCGGCTGCTCGACTCCGGCCACCGGGTGGTGCTCTGGGACCAGGTGGGGGAGGTGGTGGCCGGCCGGCTCGTCCGCCGCGAGGTCACGCGCGTGCTCAGCCCCGGCACGGCCGTCGACGCCGACCTCCTGGAGGCGACCCGGGTGGCCCGCCTGGTCGCGCTGCTGGAGACCGACGGGAGAGTGGGGGTGGCCGCGCTCGATCTCGCCGGCGGAGAGCTGGTGGTCACGGAGGTCCCGGGAGGGCTCGGCTCGGTCGCGCTCCGCGACGAATTGGAACGCCTGGACGTGGCCGAGCTGCTGGTCACCGACCCGACGCGCCTGCCAGGATCGCTCTTGCCGGCCGCGGTCCGCACCGCGCTGCCGGCGCCCCTCTTCGACGCCGGCCGGGCCGCCGAGCGGCTCGCGGCGGCGACGGGGACGGTGAGCCTGCTCGGCCTCGGCGTCGACGAGATGCCCGCGGCGGTCCGGTCGGCCGGGGCGGTGCTCGGCTACTGCGAACGTTCGCGCGTCGCCCTCGAGCCCGGCCTGCTGCGCGTCACGCCCCGGCAGGGCGGCGAGCTGATGCGGCTCGACCCTCCGACCCGGCGCAACCTCGAGCTGCTGGAGCCGCTGGGCAGCGGCACCAGCCTGGCCCAGCTGCTCGATCGCACCCGGACGCCGATGGGAGCCCGCCTTCTCCGGCGCCGTCTCCAGGAGCCGCTCACCCAGCCGGAGCCGATCGGCGAGCGGCTGAATGCGGTGGCCGCCCTGGTCACCGACCGCTCCCGGCGGGAGGAGCTGCGCCGCCGCCTCGGCGCGGTCCGCGACCTCGAGCGGCTGGTGGGGCGGGCGGTCCAGGGGCTGGCCACCCCCCGGGACCTGGGTGCCATCCGCGACACCTGCGCGGCTCTCCCCGGGGTGGCCCAGCTCCTGGAGGGCCTGCCCGGCGAGCTTGCCGTTCTGGCGGAGGGTGCAGTGCCCCCGCCCGAGGTCAGGGCCCACCTGGCGGCGACGCTCGTCGACGACCCGCCCCCGACCTCCCGGGAGGGCGGCTTCATCCGCGACGGGGCCGACCCCGAGCTGGACCGGCTGCATGCCTCGGCGGCCGAGGCCCGGGACTTCATCGCCGGCCTGGAGACGCGGGAGCGCGAGCGCACCGGCATCCGCTCCCTCAAGGTCGGCTACAACCGGGTCTTCGGCTACTACCTGGAGGTCCCCCACGCCCATCGCGACGCGGTGCCGCCCGACTACGTGCGCAAGCAGACGCTGGTGGGGGCTGAGCGCTACATCACCCCCCACCTCAAGGAGCAGGAGACGGTGGTGCTCAGCGCCCGCGAGCGCGCCCTGGTCCGCGAGCTGGAACTGCTCGCCGAGGCGGCCCACCTGGTCACGGCGCACGCCCCGTCGCTGCTCGGCTGCGCCGCTGCGAGTGCCACCGCCGACGTCGCCCAGGCCCTGGCGGAGGTCGCCGACGAGGAGGGCTGGGCCCGTCCCGAGGTCGACCGCTCGACGGTCACCGACATCGAGGCCGGCCGCCATCCCCTGGTCGAGCGAAGCCTCGGCCGGGGAGCGTTCGTGGCCAACGACACGAGCCTGGACATCGCCCACCGGATCGTCATCCTCACCGGGCCGAACATGGCCGGCAAGTCCACCTATCTACGCCAGGTGGCGCTGATCACCCTGCTCGCACAGGTCGGCAGCTTCGTCCCGGCCCAGCGTGCGCGTCTGGGGGTGTGCGACCGGATCTTCACCCGGGTGGGGGCCCAGGACGACCTCTCCGCCGGCCTCTCGACCTTCATGGTCGAGATGGCCGAGACCGCCGCCATCCTGCGTCAGGCGACCGCGCGCTCGCTGCTGGTCCTCGACGAGATCGGCCGGGGGACCTCGACCTACGACGGGCTCTCGATCGCCCAGGCGCTGGTCGAGCACCTCCACGAGTCCCCCCAGCTCAACTGCCGCACCCTCTTTGCCACCCACTACCACGAGCTGACCGCCCTCGCCGAGCGGCTCCCGCGGGTGGTCAACGCCCGTGTCGAGGTGGTGGAGGAGGGGGAGACGGTGACCTTCCTCCACCGCATCCGCCCCGGCGGCGCCGACCGCTCCTACGGCATCCAGGTCGCCAAGCTCGCCGGGCTGCCCGCGAGCCTGCTGGCCCGCGCCCGCGAGATCCTCGGCGAGCTGGAGCGGCACCGGCCGATCGAGGCCGACCGGCAGGCCCCCGCCCAGCTCGATCTGGACATGGCGCCGGGACCCACCCACGCAGTCCTCGCCGAGCTCGCCGAGCTCGACCTCGACGATCTCACCCCCCGCCAGGCGCTGAGCAAGCTCGCCGAGCTCCAGGAGCGGGTCGCCCGGTGACGGCCCCGATCCGCCTTCTCCCCCCGCAGGTGGCCGACGCCATCGCCGCCGGCGAGGTCGTGGAGCGTCCCGCCGCGGCGGTCAAGGAGCTGTGCGAGAACGCGCTCGACGCCGGGGCGACCCGCATCGACGTGGACCTCGAGGGCGGCGGGCTGGTGCGGATCGTCGCGGCCGACGATGGTGCGGGCATCCCCGGGGACGAGCTCCCCCTTGCGGTCGCCCGCCACGCCACCTCCAAGCTCAGCTCGGTCGAGGAGCTGGCGGGGGTGCGCAGCCTGGGCTTCCGGGGGGAGGCGCTGGCCAGCATCGCCGCGGTCAGCGATCTCCGGCTGATCAGCCGGACGGCCGGTTCGGACAGCGCATGGCTGCTCCACTGCCGCGCCGGCGAGCTGTTGGAGCGGCGGCCCGCGGCGCGCAGCCCGGGGACCACGGTCGAGGTGTGCGATCTCTTCCACAACACGCCCGCCCGGCTCGCCTTCCTGCGCGCCGCGCGCAGCGAGGCGGCGGCCGCGGTCCGCGCCGTCTCCGACCTGGCCCTGACCCGCCCGGAGGTCGGCTTCACCTGCCGGAGCGACGACCGCCTGGCGCTGCGCAGCCCCGGGGGCAGCCTCACCGAGGCGGCCGCCGCGGTCTTCCGCCGGGACGCCGGCGAGCTGGTCGTCGTCGATGCCGGCGGGGAGGTCGAGGTGAACGGCCTGATCAGCGAGCCCCGCAGCCACCGCGGCACCCGGACGGGGCTGGTGATCGTGGTCAACCGGCGCCGCGTCCACAACCGGGCCCTGGTGGCGGCGGTGGAGGAGGCCTACGCGGGGCTGCTGCCGGTGGGCCGCCATCCCTTCGGGGTGGTCCAGGTCACCCTCGACCCCACCCTGGTCGACGTCAACGTCCACCCGACCAAGCGCGAGGTTCGCCTCCGCGAGGAGGGGCGGGTCTTCGCCGCCGTCCAGCGGGCCTGCTGGATCGCCCTCCAGGAGGCCCGGCTGGGTGCGACCGGCACCCGCCTGCCTCAGCTCGGAGGCGCCCAGCCAACCGTGGCCGGCCCCGCCGGCGCCGAGCTCGAGCTGCGCGACGGTGGCCTGGTGAGCGCGGCCGCCGGCCTGGAGCGGCCCCCTCTCCCCCAGCCAGGCCATCGGCTCACCGACCTGGCGCCGTTGCGGCCGCTGGCGCAGACGGCGGAGGGCTGGCTGGTGGCGGAGTCACCCCGGGGCCCGGTCCTGGTCGACCCGCACGCGGCCCACGAGAAGATCCTCTACACCGAGCTGCTCGCCGAGAGTGAGGCTGCCATCCGCGAGAGTCGCGCGGCGGCCAGCCAGCTGCTGCTGGTCGACGCCGTGATCGATGTCGAGCCGGCGGCCCTGGAGGGCCTGGGCGAGAGCCTCGACACCCTGCATGGCCTGGGGTTCCAGCTCGAGCCGTTCGGCCCCGGCCTGGTGCGCTGCCGGGCCGTGCCCGCGGCGGCGGGGCCGGCCGATCCCGCGCGACTCGTCCGAGACCTGCTCGACAGCCTCCCGGGGTCCGGCGACGGCGCCACCCGCCGCCACCGGCTGGCCGCCCTGATCGCCTGCCACGCCGCGGTCCGCCTCGGCGACCGGCTCGATCCCCGCGAGCAGAGCCGCCTCCTGGAGCGGCTCGTCGTCACCCCGGGCGGGCTGACCTGCCCGCACGGCCGCCCCACGGTCATCGTCCTCGACGACCGCAGCCTGCGCCGCGCCTTCGGCCGACCGGCGGTCTGAGCGCTCCATTCCGACCAGCCGGACGGGCCACGGCGCGGTCCAGCGCTCTCGCGGGAAGCCTGTGTCAGGCTATCCCTCTGCAAGGGTGCACGCCGGCGCCCCGGTCCGAGGTGGGATGGAGCAGACGCCCGTCGCCAAGATGCTGCCGCCGGCCCGGCCGGCGGGCAGCATCGCGCGCCCAGCGCTGGTCGAGCGCGTCGCGGACGTCCTGCGCCGGCGCCTCACCACGGTGATCGCGGAGGCCGGGTACGGCAAATCGACACTGCTCGCGTCGTGGTGGGAGATGGCGCCGTGCGCCTGGTACACGGCCGACCCCACCGACCGGGACATGCCCGCGCTCGCGCGCCAGCTGACCGATGCTCTCCGGCTGCGCGTGCCCGAGCTGCGCAGCGGGCTCGCCCGCGCCATCCGGGGGGTGTCGGGCCCCGAGGCCAATCAGCCCTCTCACGCGGACGCCCTGGGCTCGCGGCTCGCCCAGGTGGTGCACGAGCACGTGAAGGGCGATCTGATCGTGGTCATCGACGACGCGGACGAGCTCGGCTCCGACAATCCCTCCGCTCGGCTCATCGAGGCCTTCTGCCGCCATGCCCCGCCCCGCCTCCACCTGGTGCTCGCGGGCCGCAGCCGCCCCCCGTTCCCGGTGGAGCGGCTGCGCGGCCAGGGGCAGCTTCTCGAGATCGGCGGAGATCAGCTCGCCTTCACCGCGGCGGAGGTGGCCGAGCTGGTCGAGGACCGCCTGGGGCCGGCCGCGGCAGGCGTGTCCGAGCGTCTCCACCGGCTCGCCGGAGGCTGGCCGGCCGCCGTGATCCTGGCGGTGGAGGCCCTGCGCGAGACGCCGCCCGACACCTGGCCGTCGGTGCTGGCCGGCCTCGATCGCACCCGCACGCCGCTCTTCGCCTATCTGGCCGAGGAGGTCTTTGCCCATCAGCCGGCGGAGGTGCGCGAGGCGGTGAGCCGGGTGGCGATCTTCGACCAATTCACCCCCGAGCTCTGTGACGCCGTCGGCATCGCGAACGCCCGCGGCGTCGTCGACGATCCGGCGCGACAGAGCCTCTTCGTGGAGCGGCGGCAGGACGGGTCGCTCGCCCTGCGCCCGCTGATCCGCGAGTACGCCCTCCAGCACCTGCCGGTCTCCGGACCGGTGGCGACCGAGCTGCGCCTCACCGCCGCGGACTGGTTCGCCCGCACCGGGAACGCGGACGCAGCGGCCCGGATGCTGCTCCACGCCGGAGCTCCGGAGCAGCTCACCACCCTCCTGGAGCAGCAGGGGGCGGCCCTCCTGGCCGCCGGGCACGTCGCCACCGTGCTCGACGCGTGCCGCGCCATCCCTCCCGGGCTCCGCACCGGCGCGATCGATCAGCTGGACGGTGAGTCGCGGCAGATCCAGGGCGACTGGAAGGGAGCCCTGGCCTGCTTCGAGCGGGCCGCCGCCGGTCGCGATAATCTGCCCGCCCCGCTGGCCCGCAGGCTCGGGCTTCTCCACTACCTCCGCGGCCAGGTGGATGCCGCGCTGGGGGTGTACCGTCGCGGCCTGGGCGACCCCGACGCCGACCCGGTGGAGATGGCCCTGCTGCTCGCGTGGACGGCCTCTGCCCACTGGCTGCGTGGCGACGTCGACTCCTGTCGCAGCCTCGCCTCCCAGGCGCTGGCGGCAGCCGAGGCCTGCGGCGACCGCCGGGCGCTGGCCGCCGCACACACCGTGATGGCCATGCTCGGCGCGCTCGACGGCGACCGCCGTGCCAACGACGCCCACTACCTGCTGGCGCTGCGGGCCGCCGAGGACGCCGGCGACGTCCTCCAGACCATCCGCATCCGGACCAACCGGGCCTCTCACTTCCTGGAGGAGGGCTCGTACCCGGAGGCGTTGCAGGAGCTCGAGGTCGCGGTCAGGCGGGCCGAGCTCACCTCCTTCGCCAGCTTCCACGCCCTCAGCCTCTGCAACCGCGCTGAGGCTCGCCTGCGCATGGGCCAGCTGGACGAGGCACTGGTCGACCTCGAAGCATCGCGCGACCGGTATCAGCAGATCGGGTCGGACATGGTCGCCTACCCGCTGAGCTTGATCGGCGAGGTCCAACGAGAACGGGGCAACCTCGCCCAGGCGCGGGCTGCGTACGAGGAGGCGGTCGGCATCGCGGAGATCTCGGGCGATCAGCAGGCGCTGGTACCAGCGCTGGCCGGCCTGGCGACCGTGCTGGCGGGCGACGAGCCGAAGCGGGCGAGAGAGCTGGCGCAGCGGGCCGTGGCCGCGGGCACCGGCCTCGATTACGTCTCCGCGCTCCTGGCCGCCGGGTGGGTGGCCGCCGTCGCCCGCGATAGGACGGGCGCCGCCGAGCTGGCAGCCGAGGCCACCACGGCCGCCCGATCCCGTCGGGATCGTGCCGGGCTCGCCAACGCCCTTGCCCTGGGCGCAATGAGCGCGGAGAAGCCGGCGCGCGAGGCGCAGCGCCTGCTCGAAGCGCGCGCGATCTGGCACGACGTCGGCAACCCCCTGGAGGAGGCCAAGGTCGAGATGGCCCTGGCGGTCGTGGAACCCGGGTCCAGAGCGTCGTCCCGGCGCCGGCTGGCGGAGCGCACCCTCGAGGGACTCGGGGTGCACGGCCACCGCGGAGGTAGCGCCGCCGCGGGGCTGCTGGCCCTCGTGAGCGGGATCCACTTCACCGGCGTGCGGATCGAGTCACTCGGCGGCTTCGCGGTGCTGCGTGGCGGCGAGCTGGTCCGGCTCTCCGAATGGCAGTCGAAGCGTGCCCGCGAGCTCCTGAAGCTGCTGGTCGCCCGTCGTGGGCGACCGGCATCGCGCGGTTACCTCATGGAGACGATGTGGCCCGACGAGGACCCCGAGAAGGTGGCCAACCGGCTCTCCGTGGCTCTCACCACGGTCCGCGGCGTGCTCGACCCCGAGCGCCGGTCATCCGACGACTACCTGCTCGCCGACAAGGATTCGGTCGCCCTCAACATCGATGCGATCGACATCGACGTGGAGTGGTTCCTGCGAGCGGCCGCCGACGGTCTCGCCAGCATCAGGGAAGGCGAGGTCGACAAGGGGATCAGCGCCCTCGAGGCGGCCGCCGCCGCGTACTGCGGTGACTTCCTCGAGGAGAACCCGTACGACGACTGGGCGATCGCGACCCGCGAGGAGGCCCGGGCCGCCTACGTGGCGGTCAGCCGGGCCCTCGCCCGCCAAGCGTCGAAGGGGCCCGACCCGGAGGGGGCGGTGCCCCATCTCCTGCGGATCCTGGAGATCGACCGCTACGACGAGCAGGCCCATCTCGGCCTGGTGACCGCTCTGGCGGGCGCCGGGAGGCACGGAGAGGCCCATCGCCATTACCTCAACTACCGGCGCGCCATGGACGACCTCGGCGTCGAGCCCGCTCCGTTTCCCGGCGGGCGAGGACCGGCTGGAGAACCGCCGGCACCCCCGTCATCGCCTTTCACGCAGCCTTAAGGCAGCGCGAAGGGCGCCCACGTAGGCTCGCTCCATGGAGACCTTCATGGTGCGGGTCTGGAGCCCCGGTGACGGCGAGCGCCCGGAGGGCGTGAGGGGGGTGGCGGTCCATCTCGGTTCAGGACGGCGGATCACGTTCTCCGAACCGCAGCGACTGATCGCCTTCCTGGGCGAGGCCGGCGCCACAGACGAAGGGTCCGCATCCATGCAGAACACCGCCCACGACCTGGATCAGGAGTAGAGAGCCATGACACCACGCAGGATCGTTCCGTTGCTGGCCGGGCTGGCCGCCATCTCGCTGGCGGCGGGATGCGGCTCCTCATCGAGCCCGCCGACCTCAACCCCTGCCAGTTCCAGCACGGCGCCTCCGGCTGCCACCTCGGCGCCGGCCACCTCGGTGCCGGCCACCCCCACCCCCACGGCCACCGCCAGCGGGTCGCTGTCGGGGAGTTGGTCTGGGTCCTACACCGGCGCCTTCACCGGCACATTCACCCTCGCCTGGACGCAGTCGGGTTCGGCCCTCAGCGGCACCATCGACCTCTCACCCGGTGGCACCGAAACCATCACCGGGAGCGTCAACGGCAGCAGCATCACGTTCGGGGCCGTCGGCTCGGAGGCGATCACGTACACAGGCACGATCTCGGGCAGCACCATGTCCGGCAGCTACCAGGTCCAGGGCGCAGGCACCGGCTCCTGGACCGCCAGCCAGACCTCCTGAGCCCGCCGTCGGGGCTCCGCCAGTCCACCTGACCGGCGACCTCGGCGCCCAACCTGGCCGGAGGTGGTCCCGGTCGCCATCGTGGCCCATGTGTGGGCGCTGGATGGGTCGCCGCGGCTACTAGCCCCGGCGGCCCGCCAGCACCTGCCTGGAACCCGCGCCGATCCGCCGCTCATGCGCCCCGAGAGGGGAGGGTCGCCGTCGAGAGGCGGATCGGCGGGCCCCCTCGCTCCATGCAGCAAGCTACGCGGATGGCCGTCGAGAGCCGTGGCGAGCTCGCCATCCGTCATCCGTCCCCCGCCATCGTCCTGGTGGGGCCGACCGCGACAGGCAAGACCGCGCTGGCCGTTCGCTTGGCCCGGCGCCTGGGCGGTGTCGAGCTGCTCAACGCGGACTCGCGCCAGGTTCTGCGCGGGCTGCACATCGGCACTAACGCACCCACGGCCGAGGATCTCGAAGGGGTGCCCTGCCATCTCCTGGGGATCGCCGATCCCGGGGCTCCGTTCTCTGTGGCCGATTGGCTCGCGGCTGCCCGGCGGTGCCTCGCCGACCTGGACAGCCGAGGGGTCCTGCCGATCGTGGTGGGCGGGACCGGCCTCTACGTGCGCGCACTGATCGACGGTCTCGATCTGGAAGGAGCAGCGCCCGACCCGGCCCGCCGGGCAGCTCTGAACAGCCAGGCTGGCAGCCCGGAGGGACTGGCGGGATTGGCCGCCGAGCTCCGGCGGCGAGACCCCGAGGGAGCGGCGGCGATCGACCTGCGCAACCCTCGGCGGGTGGTCCGCGCCCTGGAGATCGTCGAGGATCGCGGCAGCCTGGGAGCCCGGGGTGGTGGGGCCGCCCTGCCCAGCGTCCGTATCGGCCTCGACGCGCCCGCCGAGCTCCACCGCCGCTGGATCGCCGATCGTGCCAGAAGGATGATGGAGGGCGGGCTCCTCGACGAGACCGCGGCGGCGCTGCGCCGCGGCGTGAGCGCGGAAGCGCTGGACGGGGCGGGCATCGGCTACCGCGAGGCGAAGGAGGTGCTGGACGGGCGGATCACGAAGGCCGGGGCGTGCGCGGCGATCGTGCGCCGGACCCTGCGTTACGCCAAGGCGCAGCGCACCTGGTTCCGTGCCGATCGGCGCGTGGCCTGGCTGCGCCGCGAGACCGACGGCGACCTCGATGACATGACGCTCAGGGCGATGGAGGCGCTTGCGGCGAGCTGATTGAGCCGTCAGACGGTCTCGGTGCGCCTGCGAGGCCACCGGCCCGAACATACGTCAGGAACATCCGTTTGCATTTTGGCCCTTGCCGTGATACAGTCGATCGCGCCCCGACACGCTGAGAGGTGAGACACACGACATGGCAGACGCTCTCAACCCGCGCCAGCGGCAGATCATCGAGTTCCTTCGCGAGCACGCGCGCACCCATGCTTACCCTCCCACGGTCCGCGAGATCGGGCTCGCGGTGGGTCTCAGCTCCTCGTCGACGGTGCAGAACCATCTGAACTCGCTCGAGGCCAAGGGCTACATCCGCCGCGACCCCACCAAGTCGCGCACCGTCGAGGTGGTCGGACATGAGCCCGCGGCAAGCCGCAGCGGCCCGCGGGTGCTCACCCTTCCCCTGGTGGGACGGGTGGCAGCCGGGACGCCGGTGCTCGCCGAGCAGAACGTCGAGGACCACATCACGGTGGGACAGGAGCTCGCCGGCGATGACGGCGCCTACGCCCTCACCGTCCACGGCGACAGCATGATCGAGGCGGGGATCCTCGACGGGGACCTGGTGGTCGTCCGGCCGCGCCGCGACCCCCCGCCCAACGGGACGATCGTCGTCGCCCGGATCGAGAACGAGACCACCGGCGAGGGCGAGGTGACGGTGAAGCGCTTCTTCCGCGAGGGCGGGCGCGTGCGCCTGCAACCGGAGAACGCCGCCTTCGATCCGATCTTCGTGAGTGGAGACCTCTCCCTCGAAGGAGTGGTCACCGCGGTCATCCGGATCGTCCGCTGACGGCAGCGGCCCCGACGCTTCCGGGACGAGCCCCGACCCGACCCTCTAGCTGGCCGAGTCCGCGGGCACCTCGGAGTCCGCCGGCTGCTCTTCCTCTAGTTCCCCTTCGTACGCATAAGGATCGTCGGTACCCTCGTCGTCCGGGGGCCGGCCATCCGGCGTGTCCGTCTTCCCCTCGGGGGGTAGCCCCTCGAGGTAGCGGTCGAGGTACTCGGCCAGATCTGGGGAAGCCTGACCGTGCGCGGTGACACGGGTGGTCCCGTCGTCCTCGATGGCGCTCAGGGCGAGATCGGGGCGGTGGTCGAGAAGCAGGGGAAGCGCGGGAAGGAGGGCGGCGGGGAGGCCCACGAGCACCACGGGCGTGACCGCCGTGAGGATCAGCAGGACCAGGACCACGGCGACGCCCAGACCGGCGGCCAGGTCTGCCCCGTACCGGAACCGCCTCTTTGGCCTGAGCACCAGGTAGTGGGCGCCGCGCTCCGCCACCGTGATGCCGGGCACCCGCTCGAGGTCGACCTGATCGAGCACCTCGCGGGCAGACCGGCTGGTGCGCACCCCGATCTGGTAGGGGACGGTCGACGTCCTCTTGCGGGTGACTGCCTGTCCTCTCACGTGTCCCTGACGACTCGGCTCACGGGTGCTGAACGACCGCTGCACCAGCCTGAAGGCTCGGTGCCCCCGCGCGAGGGCGGCCCCTATCCTGCGGCATCCACGTCCCCGAGCGAATGGTCTCCCGAAGTCCGTCACGAGGCCGTTGCGGAGACCCGGCGATGGCCCGTGAAGGTGATTCCCCTTGCGCGTACGGTAGCGGAGACCATGCCCTCTCCGGGCAGATCTGGGTGAACCCCCGCGCGCCGTCGGTCGGCCGGCTTCCCTCTCTTCCCACGTTTCCTCTGACATCTCTGGGAGCGGAGGCGGATTATGGACTAACATTAACGCCGTTAAGAATTGGTAAGGGGCCCGGGGATGTCCGTTCAGGCGGTCCAGCCGGAACGGGGAGGGAGCGGACGTCCGCGCTCAGGGCCGGGCCGGGGTGTGGCTCTCGTCGCGGGCCTGGTGGTGGGGCTGCTCACCGGCACCGGCGGCCCCATTGACGGTGCGGTGCCACCCGAGCACACCGAGAACCTGACCGCCGCGAGTCGCCAGGTGGACCCATCCGTGGTGGACACGATCACCTTCGCCGACCCGGCCGGCACTCAGATTCTCGGGACCGGGATCATCGTTGCGTCCACCGGGCTGGTCCTGACCGACTACCACGTGATCCGCGATGGCGTCTTCATCGGGGTGAGGGTCGGCGGCCGAGGGGCGGTCCACCCCGCCAGCGTCGTCATCAGCAATCCCAGCGACGACCTGGCCCTCCTGCAGATCGAGGGCGGCGGCTGGGTGAAGCCGGCCGTCCTGGGCAGAGCCTCCACCGCTCGGGTGGGCGATCCTGTCCTGGCGATCGGCAATGCGCTGGGGCTCGACGGGGCGCTCCGGGCCGTTTCCGGCCGGCTGGTGGCGCTCCGGCGCGCCGTCAGCTACGGGGTGGGGTCGAGTGTGGTGAGCCTGGCGGGGATCCTCGAGGCCGCCACACCGGTCTTCGCCGGAGATTCCGGCGGTGCCCTGGTCGACGGCCAGGGGCGGGTGATCGGAGTGATCGCAGCGGGATCCGACGCCGCGCCCTGCCCGCGAGGAGCGGTCTGCCCGCTGCATCTCGCCTATGCGATTCCGATCGGCCAGGCCATGGACCAGATCGGGTACGGACAGGGCTTCTAGAGTCGCGACCGCCGGGACCCTACCGCCACCGTCGGGGAGACGAGGTGGTGCCCGCACGCCTTCCGTGGCCGTGGGGCGGACCGGGCAGGCGTGCCCGACCCCGCCGGCCCGCCCGCAGGGGGGCCCGTGGCCCCGCTGCCGGCGGACCACGCACCCACCGCCGCGGCGCGCCGCTGGCGCGGTCGCGATCAGCTCACCGGCGCGGCTGCTCCGTTCTGCCGCCGGCGGGTCAGGTCGACGGCTCCGAGCAGGCCGACCAGCAGCACGAAGCCGCCGGTCGCGAGGATCGTCCGCACGATCGGGGTGAACTGGGTCGAGCTGATGTCGTTGTAGTCGGCCAGGCTGCTCTGGAAAGCGGTGACGAGCGCCTTGAATTGGGCCATGGACTTCGGCAGCGCCGACAGTCCGGAGCTGACTGCCGGGAAGTTGGCGGCCAGATAGGCGTCGAACTGGGCGGGCTGCAGGGAGAGCATCTGACCCAGGGCAGGGAGCATCTCGTTCTGCAGCTGGGTGCTCATGGCTTCCATGGTGGCGAGCGACTGTTCAGCGCCCGCCACCGTCTTGGCCGTGAAGAGGGGGCCCATCTGCGCGTTCATGCTGTCGGCCGCCGTGGCCTTGCCGGGAAGGGACAGCACCAGGGGGGTCGCCACCAGGAGCGCGCCGACCACCAGCGCGAGCCCGACGCGCCACCACCTGCGGGTGACGACGGCACCGGCGATCAGCACCACGCCGACCACCAGGAGAACCCACGGGATGGAGGTGGGTGAGATCGATGCGGTCGGGATCGAGGCAGCCTGCTCGAAGTTGCCGCGCTCGGCGGAGAGGGTGGCGAGGACCTGGTCGAACCTGCCGGTGATGGCAGGGACACCCTGCAGCCCGCCCGACACCGCCGGGAACTGCTGGGCCAGCGACGCCGACAGCTCGGTGGGTGTGGTGCCGAGAGCGGTGGCGAGGGCGGGGACCATCTGGGTGCCGAATTGGCTCTGTGCCGCACTGATCTCGTTGAGGTCACTGCGCAGTCCCGACAGCGCCGGCGCCGTCATCACCGGCTTGAAATTGGCGGTCAGGTCACCGAACTTGGGTGCGACCGAGAAGAGACCGGGGATCACGGCCAGGGCTATCAGCGCAGCCCCCGCCAGAGCCATGGCGATTCCCAGTACCCACTTCCTCATCCCGTTTCCTCCATGCGTTCCACGGCCGCGGGGAGCCCATCGGTGCCACGCGGACGCGCGTGGCGCCACCGGCCGCCTCGGCTCGCTGAACCGTGTCGAGGGCCGCCCAGATGAAGCAGCCCGGAACGCGCGCGCCTTGCGTTAGTTCGTAGGCAGGAGCCTTCGCCTCTGCGCCGGTGGCCTGCCAGGGGCGCAGGTCTCGTCTTAGCTCGGGACCACTGACCCGGTGCAGGCAATCTTCTTCGGCACCGCGATGCCGTGCCCCGATCCGGGGGAACCTCCAGCCGGCCTCGCGGAGCTCAGCCGGCGGGAAGGCGGAGGGTCTCGCCCGGTTGGATGATCGGCGAGCTCAGACGGTTGAGGGCGATGATCTCGGCCACCTCGTCGCGGATGTCGCCACCCGCGGCGTGCCCGGCCGCGATGCTCCACACGGTGTCCCCGGGACGCACCACCACGGCCGCCACCGCGGTCGGGGTGGCGCTGGCGCCGACGCCGCCGGCCAGCCCCCACCCGATGCAGGCGGTGAGGGCTCCCGCGACCAGGGCACGGCCCAGCGGCCGGGGCCGGTGACGGGGAACGCGGCGGGCGGGCTCGTGGTCGACGATCACGCTGGTCCACCGCCCCGCGACGGGCGCCGGTGGGAGAGAGGGAGGTGGGGAGGAGGAACGTCTGTTCCCATTCCCCTGAGCATAATCCAAACACATGTTCGCGGTCAAGGATCTGCCGATAATCGCCGCTGTGGAGCCGCGCATCAGGGTCGCCGTGTGCCTCACCAGTGGCGACCGTCTCCTCCTCGTCGCGCACCGGAAGGCGCGGCACCGCTACTGGCTCCTTCCCGGAGGTGGTGTCGAGAGCGGGGAGACCCTGGTTGCCGCCGCCCGCCGGGAGCTGCTCGAGGAGACCGGCGTCGACGTGGAGATCGGCCGCCTCGTGATCGTCTGCGAGGCCATCGAGCCGGGTGGTCGACACCTGGTCAACCTGGTCTTCGCGGCGGGTGGCGGGACGCACCCGGCGGCCGGCGGGCTCGAGGCCGGCCCGGCCGTGAGCCCACCGCACCCCCCGGTCCGCGACCCCGCCATCGCGGAGGTCCGCTGGGTCACACGCGCCGAGTTGCTGAGCCTGGAGCTGCATCCCCCGATCGCCGATGCCGTCGCCGCCGCGTGGACCGCCGGTTTCACCGGCGACGTCCAGGTGCTGGGCAACGTCTGGGCCGCCGATCCCCGGCGTCGCTCCGAGCACGACGCGCCGCGGGGTCGGTAGCGGCGGAGTGCCCCGGCTCAGCCACCCAGGCCCGTAGGATCTGAGCCACGATGTGGTCGGCCACCCTGAACATCGACGGACCCGCGCATGTCGCGGAATGGGGCTCCGGACCGGTGCGCATCGTGCTGGTGCACGGGCTGGGCGGGTCCCACCTGAACTGGATGCGGGTCGCGCCCCAGCTGACCCGCTACGGGCGGGTGCTGGCCCCCGACCTACCCGGCTTCGGCCGGACCCCGGCTGCCGGGCACCCGACGACGGTCGGCGGCTACGCCGACTTCCTCGATCGCGTCATCGACCAGACCTGCACCGAGCCCGTCGTCCTCGTCGGCAACTCCATGGGAGGGCTCGTGGCCCTCGCCGAGGCCGCCCGGCATCCGGAGCGCGTCGCCGGCCTGGTGCTGGTCGACGCCGTCCTCCCGGGCCCGTGGCGCCGCCGGCGCCCCCCGCTGGTCGTCCTCGCCTTCGTCTCCTACCTGGTGCCAACACTCGGACGCTGGGTGCTCCACCACGTCCGCGACCGGCTCTCGGTCGAGGACCTGGTCGCCGGTGCGATCCGCCTCCTGGCCCAGCGGCCCGAGCTGATCCCCGCCGACGTGATCGAGGCCCACATCGAGCTGGAGCGCGAACGCGGCCGCAGCCGCGACAACGACGCCGCCTACGTCCAGGCCGCCCACTCGATCGCCGGCGCCCTGGTCAACCGCGTCGGGTTCCGTCGCCTGATCGGCCGGGTCAGCGCCCCGACCCTGATCGTCCACGGCGACGCCGACCGCCTGGTGCGCGCGGACGCCGCCCGCAAGGCCCAGCGGCGGCGCCGCGACTGGGAGCTCCACGTTCTGGACGATGTCGGCCACATCCCGATGCTCGAGGTCCCGCACCAGTTCCTCGAGATCCTCAACGCGTGGCTCCCGTCCCACGTTCGGGAGACCCCACCACGCCCGGTGGCCCCGGCACCAGCCTCCTCGAGCTTCTAGGATGGAGCGGCGATGAGAGACCGCGTGCACCGGTACCGGACGGAGCTGACCTGGCGGGGGTCCACCGGGGGCGGCTACGCGGCGTACGACCGCACCCATCGGGTCTCCACCGCACCCGGGAACGTGGCCCTGACCCTGAGCGCCGACCCGTCCTTTCGCGGACGCCCGGAGCTTCCCTATCCCGAGCAGCTGCTGCTGGCGGCCGCCAGCTCCTGCCAGCTGCTGAGCTTCCTGGCCCTGGCCGCGCGCGACGGCATCGACGTCATCAGCTACGAGGACGCCGCCGAGGCGCTCATGCCAGATGACGACAAGCCTGTCCGGATCACCCAGATCACGCTGAGGCCTCGCCTGGTCGTGGCCTCCGGGGCTGGCGAGCGGGTGCGCGCGCTGCTGGTGCGCGCCCACCACGAGTGCTTCATCGCCAACAGCATCACGGCCGCGATCATCCTCGAGCCGGAGATCCGACATTCGGACGGTACGGCCGAGCCCGACATCATCTGCTGAGATCGCGGGTCAGTCCCGGCCGACCTCGCGGAGGTAGTCGCCCAGCCGCGCGTAGGCCGCGCGCTTGCGCCGGTCGGTGATCTCGGTGTAGACCCGCAGCGTCTCCAGGGTGGCATGGCCGAGCACCTCCTGGACCAGCCGAACGTCACCGTCGGTGGCCTCGAGGAGGGTGGTGGCGGCGGTGTGGCGGGCGGCGTGGGGGCTGCGCAGCCCCTCGATCAGGCGATAGGCCTCGGGGTCGTGGGCGAATCGGCGGCGCAGCGCCGTCAGCGCCCGGCGCGCCCCGTCGGTGGTGAGACGGTTGCCGGGGAGGACCCGACCGCCGGGCATGTCGGGATGGGCGACGCTGATGAAGAGGGCGGGGGACGCGTCCTGACCGCGGGCCAGGAGATACTGCCGGACCGCCGTCCAGGCGTCGTCGGTGAGGAAGACGGTGCGGTGCTTGCCCCCCTTGCCCAGAACCCGGAAACCCTCCGGCCGGACGTCACCCCGGTCGAGCGCGCAGGCCTCGCTGATCCGGCATCCGCTGCTGATCAGGAAATGGATCAAGGCGCGGTCGCGGAGGTCGCGCAGCCCCCCCCGGGGGAGGGCGGCCAGGAGCCGGCGCACCACCTCAGTGGCGATGGGATGGGGGTCGCCGACGATGTAGCGGGGCACAACCACCCGGCGGGAGAGCTCCGCCGAGGTCCAGCCCTCGTCGTAGGCGTAGCCGAGGAACTGGCGGAGCGCGACCAGGGCGCGGGCCCGAGTGCGGGGATGGGGGAGGGCCTCGGCCAGCTCGATCTGGTACCGCCGGAGCGCGGCGGGGTCGAGCCCCTCGCAGAGGTCGCTCCCAGGGGTCCGAACCCGGGCGAAGGCGACGAATTTGGCGAGGTCATAGCGGTAGGCGCGAACGGTCGTCAGAGGACGATTGCGCTGAACGCGGAGGTAGTCGAGGAACTGCTGCACCTGATCGGGCAGCGGGTCCGTGGGGCCCGGAACCTGGCTGACCCAGGCGGGGAGGCGGGCGCGATGCGGCGCGGTGGGGCGACGCTTCGGGGGGACGCGAGCCGGCATCGCGGTAATGATGCGGCCCGGCGGCCGTCGTGAACGGCCCCGGGCCGCGGTGGCACCGTTCGGCTACGCCTCGCTGACCCCGCGCAGGACCCCGGCGGCGCCGAAGGTCGCCTCCAGCTCGGCGCGCAGGGTGGCCATGTTCTTGCGCACCCGGGACATGCCGATCAGCCCGCCCATCGCCCCCGACGACTGCCGCTCGATGCGCACCGTCGTCTCACCGGGTCCGGCACTCATCAGTCGGACCCCCACCTTGAAGTACTGGGCGAGGGCGCCCGCGAGGGCATTCATCGTTGCCGACCCGCGCTCGGCGGTGGCCGTCCAGTCGTCGTGCCACGTCACCCGAAACTTGCGCGCCACCAGCGCCTGCTCGGCGGTGGCCCGCGCGGCTGCGGGATCCCCGGTCACCAGGAAGTCGATGAGCTTGTCGGCCATGGCCACTCCTTGTATCAACCCGGAGAGGAGGTCGCGGCGTCCCTCGTGCGGCCGGGGAGCGGGGCGGATCCTCGCGGGCGCGGCCATTCTACGGATGTGCCCGGCGGTCCCATGCGCGAGGTAGTCTCCCTCTGGGGCGTCCTCGCCCGCGGCGGCTTCGCCCCTGCCAACCGCGCCGTCGACGGCCGTGGCGCCGGCCGGGTGCGGCTGGTCACCGATGCTCCGCTCGACGACCTGGCCCGCGAACAGTGGGTCGGTCACATGGTGGCCAAGACCGTGACCAATGCGGTCGTCAACCGGTGGGGCGATGGGCCCGACACGGCGCAGGGCGTCCGGACGCGGCTGGAGCGGGGATCGAGCCTGCTCGAGCCCGCCGCGCGCCACGCTCGGACTCCCGCCGGCGGCGAGGCGTACCGGTGGAGGATCCGCGAGCTTTTGCGAGGAGTGGACGACGGCACCGTCGAACGGGCCATCCGGGCGGTGCGCCACGGCTATGCGGTCTGGGACCCCCTTCCCCCCGGTGAGGCTCTGCACCTCGAGTGGCCGCTGCCCGCATCCTTCTTCGAAGCGCGTGGTGAGGCCGATCCCGGATAGCACCACCTGGGAGCTCCGTGAGGCAGAGGCCGGCACCGTCGCGGGCGTCATGATCGAGTACCTCGGGTGGGCAAACGGTCGCGTGCGCGACGAGTACGGAGTCGACGATCCACCGACCGACCCGCGCCGCGTGCACACCAGCCTCGCGCAGTTCCGGCGCCCCCACGGCGTGCTCCTGCTCGCCGAGCACGACGCGGAGCCGGCTGGCATCGGCGCTCTGCGGCGGCTGTCGGAGGGCGTCGCCGAGGTGAAGCGCATGTACGTGGTGCCGAGCTGGCACGGCCGCCGCATCAGCTCGGCCATCCTCGACCGGCTGATCGGCGAGGCGGAGGCCATGAGGGCGAGGACCCTGCGTCTCGACACCTGCCGGTTCATGAGCGACGCCCAGCGCCTCCACCGCTCCCGGGGCTTCGTCGAGCGCGGCCCTTACGAGGGCACCGAGATCCCGCCCCGGCTTCAGCAGCACTGGGCCTTCTTCGAGCGCGGTCTCGGTTCCCCCGGGTCGCCGAGGGAGCCTGTCGACCGCGGGCGGCTGCGCGACGTGCCGAGGGGAGGGGCGAGCGCCGGGGGCGCGTAGGCACGCGTCCCGCTGCCCCCGAGGCGGAAGCGTGGCGGCAATGGTCTCAGGCGGCGGGGACAGCGGCGATCAGAAGTCGCTCGCGACCGTCGTGCTCGGTGCGACGCGCCTCGCGGTCGACCGCCCATCCGGCCCTCGCCAGCACCCGGCCCACCTCCCCGGGGGCGAACGTCGAGCGCGTCGGCTCGCCGATGGCGGCGAGGTAGAGCCGCCGCCCGGCGCGGCGGTCGTCGCCCGGGCTCTCCGCCACGGTGATCAGCAGGCGGCTGCCGCGGGCGGCCCGCGACCGGAGACCGGAGAGCATCCGGTCGACGGCCACCCGCGAGAGGTAGCGGACCAGCCCTTCGCAGATGAAGACGCTCGGCTGGTCGTCGCGATGCCCGGCTCGCGCCAGGACGGCGTCGACCCGGTCGGTCATCAGGTCGATCTCCACGAAGGTGACGTGGTCGAGCGGCACCCCCAGCGCCTCCAGCCGGCGGCACTTGTCCGCCTGGGTCGCCGGGTGGTCCACTTCGAAGAAACGCACCCCGGGCCGGCGGAACCGGAGCGCCCGGCCATCGTAGCCGGCGCCCACGATGACCACCTGGGGGGTCCCGCCCGTCACTGCCCGGAGCGTCTCCTGGTCGATGAACGCCGTGCGCTCGGCGATGTGGCGATGGCGCCGGGCAGTGCCCCCCTCGTAGGCATTCCCGCGGGGGCGCGCCACGCCGGCAGAGTGGAAGGGTGCCTGGAGGCCGGCATAGAGGAGCGGCTCGGCGTCCGGGTCGCCCTCCGGTGTCTGGGGCCGGACCAGACGCGACCGGGTCAGGGCCACGCCGCGAGCGGTCAGGGAGGGCTGTCCCGCCTTCACAGGCTGATGATCATACCGTCCGCCGGGCACGCCCGAGAGGGGAGAGAAGGAGGCGTCCCCCGTTGGGTCGAAGGCCCCTGGTGCCGTGCTCGGGACAGCGCTAGCCTGCCAGCGCCCGGTTGGGCGGACCCATGGACAGGGCTGGTGTGGTGACCGCCGAGCCCCGCCGCACCACGGGCCTGTCCCCCGGACTCGAGTCGGGTATCTCAGCAGGAGGCATGCCATGCGCATCGAGGACGTGCACCGGGTGCTCGTGATAGGCAGCGGCACGATGGGCCTGCAGATCGGCCTCCAGGCCGCGACCCATGGCTACGAGGTCGTCGTCTACGAGACCGACCGCGCCGCCCGGGAGGCGGCCCCCCGACGGCTGCGCGGATACGCGGAGGAGCAGCTGGCGGCGGGCGTGATCGACGCCGGCGAGCTGGAGCGGTCCCTGTCTCGCGTCACGGTGACCGGGGATCCGGCCAGCGCCGGCGCGGATACCGACCTGGTCATCGAATGCGTGCCCGAGGACCCGGCGCTCAAGGGCCAGGTCTTCGGGCAGTTCAATGAGCTCTGCCCGCCGCGCGCGGTGTTCGCCACCAACACCTCGACCCTCCTCCCGTCGATGTTCGCCGAGGCGACCGGACGGCCGGACCGCTTCGCGGCGCTCCACTTCCACATCCCGGTGTGGTCGGCCAACGTCGCGGACGTGATGCCGCACCCGGGTACCTCCGAGGAGACGACCGAGCTCCTCGTCGACTTCGCGCGCCGCATCGGCCAGATTCCCATCCGGATGCGCCGCGAGAGCATCGGCTACGTGTTCAACGCCGTGTACACCGCGATCAACAGGGCGGCGATCACCCTGGTCGCCAACGACGTGGCCTCGGTCGAGGACGTCGACCGCGCCTGGATGGCGATCATGAAGATGCCGATCGGGCCCTTCGGGATGCTCGACGACGTCGGGATCGACACCGCATGGCACATCACCGAGTACTGGGCGGGCGTGACGGGGGACGGCCAGCTCCGCGCCAACGCCGACCTGCTGCGCAGCTACGTCGATCGTGGCGCCACCGGCACCAAGCGCGGGGAAGGCTTCTATCACTACCCCGATCCGGCGTACACGGATCCAGCCTTCGTGCAGGGCAAGTAGCGGCGTCCATCGCGAGCACTGGAGAGAACCATGGCACAGGCTGTGACACCACGACCGGCGGGGGTGGGGCCCGCCACGCCCGCCCTGGCGAGCGCATTCAGCATGCCCGTCATCTCGCCCGTCACCGAGCGGCCGCCCTATCGCTACCGGGACTGCAAGGCCGTGAACATCCTCTTCACGACCGATGCCGCGGTCCTGGAGGGGCTGGTGCCGCCTCCTCTCGAGCCCGATCTCGATCAGCCCACGGTGCTCTACATCGGCCACTTCCTGCTCGCCGATTACGACCTCCCCTACAACGAGGCGGGGCTGCTGGTGCCCGTCGTGCGCGACGGCAAGCCGGCGGGGTCGTTCGCGGTCGTCCTGTACCTCGACGTGGCCAACCCGATCGTCGGCGGGCGGGAGGTCTACGGCTGGCCCAAGAAGGACGCGGAAAAGATCGTCGTCGAGGAGGAGGACGGGAGGATCCTCGCCGAGGTGACCCGCTACGGCAGGAGGATCATCAGGGTCACCCTCGCCATCCAGCAGACGGTGGATCCCATCCCGGAGCGCCCCACCAATCCCATCTGCTTCCTGAAGGTGATCCCGTCAGTTCAGGTGGATGCCCCACCCGACGTGCTCAAGCTGAACTCGACGGTGATCGAACCCGATGTGATCAAGGAGCTGCGAGTGGGGAAGGGCACCCTGGAGTTCGGCGACTCACCCTATGACCCCTTCCTGGCCAAGATCCCCGTCCGGCGTGTGGTCTACTCCGAGGTCATCGTCCACGACTTCACGCTGGGGTACGGCGACGTTCTCGTCGACTACCTGGCAGATCGTCGGGAATGACGTCATCTCCCACGGAAACGGAAGCGGCCCCCGCGAGATCCTCGCGGCGGCCGCCGTTTCCCGACCCTGCGTCCCGGCCGGCCGCGCCGGCCGGGGAGGGGGTCAGCGCGCCCGGTTCAGGGTGTTGGTACCGTCGTCGACGAAGTAGAGGCCGCCGTGACCGGGAGCCACGGCGAGGCCGAAGAGGGTTCCGTTGCCATTGGGCAAGGGCGGCTCCGGGGTGTTGTCCAGGGTGATGACCGCCACCTGGCCTCCTCCGGGCGTGGTCTCGACCAGGTTGCCATTGCCCCCGTTGGTGGTGAGGATGTCGCCGTTGGGCGCGACCGCCAGGCCGAGGGGTTCGTTGAGGGCGCCGCCCTCGGAGACGGTCGCTCCGCCCGCCGCGGTGGAGCGGGTGGCCGCGTCATGGATGACGGCGATCCGGTTCGCACGTGGGCGTGATCTCAGACCGCGGACGGGGGAGATCTCACCGGCGCGGCCATCGGCTCCCGGCTTTGTTCCTGATAAGATACATTATCAGGAGTAAAAGCTCAGATTGGGACCGGACCTTCTGGAGACCATCCCCCGCCCCCCGGCTGGCTCACACGGCGAGCACGTTGACCCAGGTGACCTGGCGGAAGCGCGCGAAGTCGGTGTCCGCCGAGCACACCTGGAGCCCGTGCTCGATGGCCAGGGCCGCCAGGTGCCCGTCGGCCACGAGGTTGCCTCGGAGATCGTAGGCGGTGATCAGGCCACCGAGCACCGCCGCGTGGTTGGCCGTCGGCAGGGGTATCCAGGCGTTGTCGCAGGTCAGCCAGTCCTCGACGTAGGCCCACGCCTGCCCAGCCGTGAGCGGCCGGTCCAGGGCCCTCGGGTGGGTCACGATGCGCAGGAAGGCCGTCACGCTGGGCCACGGGAACCCCACCCGGCGGGGTCCGTTCAGCGCCCCCTCCAACCACGCCGTCACCCGCTCGTGGAACGGGCTCGCCGAGTCGGCCGCGTAGAGCAGCACGCTGGCGTCGAGCAGCATCACCGACCGCCGGCCCCGTCCAGGGTCTCCAGGGCCTCCGCGACGTTGGAGACGTCGATCCGGAGACCCAGGGGAGCCGAGCGCTGCCGGAACCTCCTCGCCCGTGGGACCTGGCGAAGCCCGGCGCGTATCAGCTGATTGACGGCCTCGCTGAGACCGACGGAATCGCTGCGACGCAGCTGGTCGATCGCGGCGGCCACGTCGTCGTCGAGGACCACCGTCGTCCGCATGCTTCGCAGCATACATCTTGATGACCCATCATGGGCATCCTGATGTCACATGGATGGCCTGGTGCCGGGGGCGACCCCCGAGCGGCCGCCGGCCTCGCCTCCCCTCCCCCACCGCGGCGCACCGTTCGAAGCGCTCCACCGGCTCAGAGAGGTCACGGTGGAGTGACGAACCTCAGAAGCGCCCGGCGACCGTCAAGACCAGGACCAGACTTCCTGACATGGGAAGCTTCCTTCCCACGAGCCCGGAGGCGGGACCGCACGGACAGGTTGTCGGTGCCACCAGGCACCGGCGGCACTCACGCTTGCCGCGTGCGACGCGCCCGATGAGATGTCCAACCCCTTCGATCTCTCGCAGTACCCTCTCGTCCTGATCGGCTGCGGCCTCGCCGCACTCTTCTGCCTCGGGGTCGTCGCCGCGCGGCGCTGGCGGTCCTGGGTCAAGCTGATCGTCCTCGCCGGCCTCTTCGGGGTCCTCGGCGCGGGCGCCTTCCTCTTCGGCTTCACGACCACGGTGTACGGGTACGCCATCCTCGCCGACCCCCTGGCCGGCGCCACCGTCGAGGTGCACGTCCAGAGCGGAGATGGGCACGAGGGGGTCCTCCTGGGCACGACCACCACCGGTGCCGACGGCTTCTACACCATCACGATCCGGTCCGCGCCCACCGACACCCTCGTGGTCACCACCTCAGGGGGCACCTACATCGATGAGATCAGCGGTGCCACCATGACCGCCGGGCCCCATGACTCCCTGCGCGCGGTGGTCCCCGCCCGCCAGGAGCGCGCCTCGGTCACGCCGCTGACCACCATGGTCGCTGCGCGCACCCTCGCTCTGGCCGGCGCCGGTCAGCCCCTCACCACCGCCCTCGCCATGTCCTCCGACAGCATCGCGCGCCAGTACGGCCTCCCTGCGACGGAGACGATCGCCCCCACCATCGCCTCCGACCCCCAGGACGTCGAGACCACTGATCGTGACTGCCGCGACTACGGCCTGGTCCTGGGCGGCCTCGACCAGGAGGCCTCAAGCCTCAAGGTCAGCGACTTCGACCTCACCGACGCCCTGACCGAGGACATCACCGATGGGAACCTGGACGGGATGGATGGCGACACGCCCGTGTCGCTGTCGGCGTCGGCCACACTCCCCGCCGATGCCGGGACCACGGGACTCCAGGAGGGGATCGACGGCTTCGCCTCCTCCCCCCGGAATGTCACTCACCTCCCGGCCCCTCAGGTCTCTCTCCAGCCGTCACCGCTGGAGCTGAACGGCGCGGGCTTCTACGTCAGCTCTCCCGCTCTCCCGGCGTGGGTCGAGGGACAGGCGGGCTCCGCGCGGATCGGAGCCAGCGGGGGCACCCCGCCTTATCACTGCATCCTCAAGGCCGGGTCCGTGCTCCCGGCCGGCTTTGCCCTCAGCAGCGGCTGTGAGCTCACCGGCGTCGCCCCCTCGCTGGGCTCCAGCCTGACGACCATCACCCCACCCTTCACGGTGGTGGTCTTCGATTCGTCCGATCCCTCCGCCTCCGTGGAGATCGACCTGAGCATCACCATCGTGCAGCCCTCCCCCACCGTCACCGGCCTGGATGCCGACTGCCCCGCGGCCACCACCGCCTGCTCCGCCAAGGTGGCCACCGTCAGCGGCGGCACGCCTCCCTACTACTTCCAGCTCGACTCCTTCGCCAACGGCGCCCCCCCGCTGGGGATGACCCTCGGGCTCGACGGCACCCTGAGCGGGACACCGGCCGCGGCGGGCACCTACTCCTTCGGCGTCTGCGCCATCGACCTGGGGGGCAACTCCGCGTGCGACACGGCCACTCTGACCGTCGGGCCGGCTCCCAGTACCGCCCCCCAGGAGGCCCTCCCCTCCGGGTTCCCCACCAACCTTCCCTCCGGCACCTATCAGATCTCGGTGTGCGCCTCCTACGTCGGCTGCGTGGGCGGCCAGGAGTACCAGCTGTCGGACGATGACTTGGCCGGTCTCAACAGCGAGCTCGAGCAGTCGATCGACGCCGCCGCCTCGGAATGCAACGCCGCCGGCGGATCCTCCTGCACCGTCAGCTACACCCCCTTCAACGGCCAGTACTTCTCCGCCATCGTCAACGTCGAGACCTGCTCCGACGGCAGCTGCAGCTCCGCCCAGATCGAGTTCCGGGTCACCAAGATCAGCTGACGCGCCACCGGCGGCGGCAGCGGCGGCGGAGCGTATGCGCGCCCAACGCCGGGATCAGGCAGGCGCTCCTGCAGCACTCGCGACAACCGGCTGCTCGCTGACCTCAGCCTTCATACCACGGAGCGGCGGCATCCGCCGCCAGGCGCGGCCGGCGAAGGTCAGGTGCACGTCGCTGATGCGGCGCTCCAGGAAGCCCGCCTCGCAGTACGCGAAGTAGAAGCGCCACATCCGCAGGAACTGCTCGTCAAACCCCAGCGTGACGGCCTGGTCGTGGGCGCTGTCGAGCGTCTCGCGCCAGTGGCGCAGCGTGATCGGGTAGTTGGCACCGATGTCGTCGAGCTCCACCAGTCGCAGCCCGCTGGCCCGGTTGGCGGCGTCGACCAGCGACCTGACCGAGGGGAGGAAACCGCCGGGGAAGATGTAGCGCCTGATGAAGTCCTCCCGCCAGCGGGCCGACGACCAGGCGCGGTCCTCGATGACGATCGCCTGCAGCACCGCCAGCCCATCCGGGGCGAGCAGCATCTCGCAGCAGCGGAAGAACTCATCGTACAGCCGCCAGTCGACGGCCTCGATCATCTCCACCGAGACGAGCTTCGAGTACGTCCCGCGCAGGTCGCGGTAGTTCTGGTCGAGCACGGTGATCCGGTCGGAGAGGCCCGCGGCGGCGACCCGCGCCCGCGAGTAGTCGCACTGCTCGCGCGAGATCGTGGTCGTGGTCACGCGGCAGCCGTGGCGCCGGGCGGCGTGGATGGCCAGACCGCCCCAGCCGGTGCCGATCTCGAGCAGGTGGTCGTCGGCCGCCAGCCGGAGCCGGTCGCAGACGCGGTCGAACTTGCGCAGCGAGGCGGCCTCCAGGTCGTCGTCCCCGGGCTCGAAGATGGCGCACGAATAGGCCATGGTCGGGTCGAGAAAGAGCTCGAAGAAGCTGTTGCCGAGGTCGTAGTGGACGCGGATGTTGCGCCGGTCGGCCGCCCGGGTGGGGCGGTGTGAACGCAGGCGCCCGGCGATCTGGCGGGCCCCGTCGAGCGGCGTGGTCAGCCGGTTGATGCGGTCGACGTTGCGGGCCAGCAGGCGCAGCAGCCCGGGGAGGTCCGGGGTGTCCCAGTACCCGCACATGTAAGCGGCGCCGAGCCCGTTGCCGCCCCCGGCGGCGACCATCCCCCAGACCCGCTGGTCATGGATGGTCATGTGAGCGCCCTCGCCGCCATGACCCAGCACGTGGGCACCGTCCTGGTCACGGACGACCAGGGTGCCCCCCTGCAGCGCCGAGCCCAGCGCGAGGATCGAGCCACGGGCGAGGCGGTCCCACCGTCGAGCGGTCATGGTGCGCTCCTGCTGGAATGTCGGTGCCAAGGTTACGCATCCCCACGCCGGAGATGGAGGGGGCCCGACCAGCGCCGGGAGGGCCGCGCAGCTGCCGGTGGCCTCACCTCAGGCAGAATCAAGGCCATGCTCGCATCTCCCCCCATCGTCGACGTCACCGACGCCAGCTTCGACACCGCGGTCATCGAGGCGTCCCGCCGCCGCCCGGTGGTGGTCGACTTCTGGGCCGGCTGGTGCGCGCCCTGCCGGACCCTCGGGCCGATCCTGGAGGACGCGGTGACCTGCCACGGCAGGATCACCCTCGCCAAGCTCGATGTCGACGCCAACCCGATGACCGCGGCCCGCTTCGGGATCCAGGGGATCCCCGCGGTCATGGGGTTCCGGGATGGCGACGTGGTCTCGCAGTTCGTCGGGCTCCAGCCGCGGGCCCAGGTGGAGCGCTTCCTGGCCATGCTGGCTCCGGCGGTCGCTCCTCCCCCACTGCCCGCCGACGAGGCCAGCCTGCGTGCCGCGCTGCTGGCCGAGCCCGACGGCGCGGCTCCGCGCCGGGCGCTCGGCGCCCTCCTGTTCGCGGCGGGGCGTCTCGAAGAGGCGGACGATGTGCTCGCCCCCGCCCGCGACGACCAGGTCTGCGACGGACTGCGCGCCCGCATCGAGATCTGCCGCAATGGCGACCCCGGCCTCGCCGCCCTGGTCCGTGACGGTCAGGGGACGGCCGGGCTGCGGGAGATGATCGCCGCCATCCGCGGCAGCGACGGACCGCAGCGGTCGCGACTGCGCCGGGTCGTCATCGGTGCGATCGAGGCACAACGGCACATCGATCCCGGCGTCGAGGCGCTCCGCGGGGAGCTGGCCTCCGCCCTCTTCTGACCCGTCGCGGCGGCAGCCCCGTCTGTGCGACATTGGTGGTCGCAAGCGGGGATCCCTCGGGAGGAGAGCCATGCCACACGTCGCGGACGCGCTGACAGCGCAGACCATCCGGATCGCCGGGCACGGGGGCGACGGGATCGACGCCTACCTCGCCCAGCCGCTCGGTGAGGGCCCCTTCGGGGGCGTGGTGGTCATCCACCACATGCCCGGCTGGGACCGCTGGAGCAAGGAGGTGACCCGGACCTTCGCCGCCGCCGGTTACCTCGCGATCTGCCCCAACCTGCACTTTCGCGCGGGGAAGGGCGCCAGCCCCGAGGACGCCGCCGCGGCCACCCGCGCGGCCGGGGGGGTGCCCGACGACCAGCTGGTCGGCGACGTCGACGCCGCCGCCCGCCATCTCCGCTCCCTCCCCTCCTCCAACGGCAAGCTCGGCGTCATCGGCTACTGCTCGGGAGGCCGCCAGTCCTTCCTGGCCGCCTGCCGGCTCCCCTTCGATGCCGCCGTCGACTGCTACGGGGCGGGGGTCACCGGGTCGCCGCCATCCCAGGCTCCGGTGAGCTTCGTTCCGCTGATCGGCCTCGCCCCCAACCTCTCCTGCCCGCTGCTCGGCCTGTTCGGCGCCGAGGACCGCTTCCCGTCCCCGGAGCACGTCGCCGAGCTGGACGGCGAGCTGACCCGGCTCGGCAAGACCCATGAGTTCCACTCCTATGAGGGCGCGGGGCACGGCTTCTTCGCCGTGGACCGTCCCAGCTACCGGGTCGAGGCCGCCCTGGAGGGGTGGGCCCGGATCTGGGAGTGGTACGGCCGCTACCTCAGCTCCTGACCGCACCCTCGGAGGGCCCACCCATGTGCACCTACCAGACCGAGACCGTGGCCGTGCAGGGAAGCGGCAAGGGGGTCGCCGCCTGGTTCCCGGTGACCGAGGCCACCGTCTATTTCGACCACCCCCAGCACGCCGCCGCCGAGCACACCCTCAATGTCGACTTCCTCAACCGGGAGCGCGGACCGTCGGCGCGGGTCGCCGTGGAGCTGACCGCGGCGTCGGCCCGGGCGCTGGCCCAGGCGATCCTGGCGTCGCTGCCACCGGACTGACGCGCCCACCCGGCGCGCGTCGAAGCGGTCCGCACCGGGGGCGGTGACCCCGGCGCCGGCCGCGCCCGTGCTTCCGGTCGCCCCTCAGCGGGGCCGGGCCGAGGGATCCGGGGGCCGGCCCTCCAGGGCGGCCTCGATGCCGAGAGTACGTTCGAAGGCGGCCCAGACCGCGTCGCTGACCACGGTGCGCAGCCGGCCCCGCTCCAGCTCGTACATGGCCGCGGCGGAGGTGCCGCCGGGGGAGGTGACCATGTCGCGCAGCTCGGCAACGTGCTTGCCGCTCGCCAGGGCGAAGGCGGCCGAGCCCTGCATGGTGTCGAGCACCAGCTCCCGGGCGACGTGGCGGGGAAAGCCGAGGTGGACGGCGGCGTCGGTGAGCGCCTCGATGAACAGGAAGATGTAGGTCGGGCCGGTGCCGCTGACGGCGGTGGCCATGGCGACCTGGCGCTCGTCGTGGACCTCGAACTCCCGTCCCAGCGCCGAGAGCATGGTCCGGGTCCTGGCCCGGCCGGTGGCGTCGACCGCCGGGGTGGCGAACCACACGGTCACCCCCTGCCCGATCTGGGCGGGGGTGTTGGGCATGCAGCGCACCAGGGCCGGATGGTCGAGACCCTGGGCCAGGGCGTGGGTGCCGGCTCCGGCGATGACGCTGATCACCAGCTGTCCCGGCCGCATCACCGGCTTCAGCTCGGGCATCACGGCCGTGAGCATCTGGGGCTTGACAGCCAGGAGGATGACGTCGGCCCCGCCGGCCGCCTCGGCGTTGGCGGCGACCGCGGCCACCCCGTGGCGCTCCTGGAGCTCCCGGCGCCGCTCCTCCCGGGGGTGGCTGCAGGTCACCGCCGCGGCCTCCACCAGGCCGCGGCTGAGCAGGCCGGAGAGCATCGCCTCGGCGATCACCCCGGCGCCGACGACGGCGATCCGGGAGCCGTGAAGGGTGGTGTCGTCCATGCGAGCCGGGACGATACAGGGCCGCGCCTCCCCTCCGCTGGACGCGCTCCCGGCGGGGCCCGGTTCGTGGGCCGTGAGATGATCGCAGCGATGCCTGCAGCGCCCGAAGGGTACGAACCGCCCGCGAGGCCGGACGGCGGGCAGCCCCCGCCCCACCCCGCCGCCCCGTACGCGCCGTGGCCGTGGACCGCCTATCCCCCGCCGGCCCCCTACGCCCAGCCCCACCCCGTGCCCGGCGTTCCTCCGGAGCCGGGTTCCGGGCCAGCCTACGTGCCGCCCGGCTGGGGCGGCTGGCAGCAGCCCGCCCCCGGCTACGGCGCCCCTCCCGCCCAGGGAAGCGCGCCCCGGCGGCGCGGCGGGTTCGTGGGCGGTCTGCTCACGGCGCTGGCCGCGATCGCCAAGCTCGGCTACTTCGGGAAGTTCGGCCTCACCGCCCTCACCATGGTGGTCGCGGTCGCCGCCTATGCCCTCATCTTCGGATGGGCCTTCGCGGTCGGGCTCGTGCTGATCATCTTCGTCCACGAGATGGGCCACTTCCTGACCTCGCGGGCGCTGGCGGTGCCGATGTCGGCGCCCGTCTTCGTCCCCTTCCTCGGCGCTTTCACCGCGGCGGGCCGCGGCCTCACCAGCGACCGCCGCCGCGAGGCGATCATCGCCATCGCCGGACCCGTCACCGGCTTCTGCGCCACCCTGGCCGTCTACCTCTGGGCGCTGGCCCAGCCCGCGACCGCCCCGGGCGTGGCGTTCGCGTACTCGCTCAGCTACTTCGGCTTCTTCATCACCCTCTTCAACCTGATCCCGATGCTCCCCCTCGATGGGGGCCGGGTCGCCAGCGCCGTCAGCAAATGGTTCAATCTGGCCGGGCTGGTCATGGTTGCCGCCATCCTGGTCAGCGAGTGGCTCGGCGCCACCCTGGTCAACCCGATGCTCATCCTCATCCTGGTGCTCGGCGGCTACTCGGTGTGGGGCAGGTTCCAGGCCGCCAGGATGGGCCGCGAGGCGCCGCCGCTCCCCGCCCGCACCCGGGTCCTCATCGGGATCGCCTACGTCGCCCTGGTGGTCGCGGCCGGCCTTCTCATGAGTCTGAGCGCGGGGTGGCTGAACGCCCAGCACTTCGTCAACCTGGACTGAGGGACCGGCGCGCCGGCGGGTGCCCGGGGGGCTCCGCCACGAGCGGACGCGTCCCCGGCCCCGGAACGGGGCGCTCAGCCCTCCAGGAAGGAGAGGCGCACGCGGCGGTGGAGGTTGTCCCGGCTGAGGCTCACCAGGACGACCCGCTGCCAGGTGCCGAGCAGCATCCGACCGGCGCCGACGGGGACGGTCAGCGCGAGGGCGCCACCAGCGCCGGCAGCAGGTGATCGGCGCCGTGCCCGGCGCTCCCGTGCTGGTGCTGGTAGCGGGCGTCGCGGGGAAGGAGCCGCTCCAGGGCCGCCACCAGATCCGGCTCCGAACCGCTGCCCGTCTCGATCAGGGCCAGGCCGGCGGTGGCGTGGGGGGCGAAGACGCTGAGCAAACCGTCTCCCGATCCCTGAACGAACCGTGCCGCGTCGTCGCTGATGTCGGCGATGTGGGTGTGGCTCATGTCGACGTCGAGGACGGTCGTGCGCATCGGCGCCGGCTCAGCTCGGGCTGGGGCTCGCGGAGCCGGTCCCGGCCTCGCAGTCGGGGAACGGGAAGCGGAGGCTGGCGAGGAAGTTCTCGAAGACGGTGTAGTCGTCCGCGGTCGCGTAGTTGATCTCCAGATCGAGGGCGAAGCTCGACGACAGGGTCGCCCGGAACTGGGCGAAGTCGGCCAGCCGGGTGACGCTGGCGCCCCCGGGATCCATGGTCGGCTCGGGGGTGGCACCCGTGACCGCCGTGTACAGAACCAACGTCCCGGTGTACCCGCACACCACCGTCTCGGCGTTGCTCGAGACCTCGTTGTACCCGGTCAGCCCCGGGGTCCCGAGCGCGCTGAGGGTCGCCGCCGACCGCACCACCAGGGTGGGGACGTCGGACCCGGTCTGGGGTTCGAACACCACCTCCCCGGGGTCGTCGGCATAGGTCCAATCAATCGGGAACAGGGCGTCGTCGATCTGCTTGTCCTGGAAGGCGATCGAGCTGAACACCCCGGGGGCGGTGTAGGTGGGGTCGGCGACGATCCAGCCGGTGACGGTCGCCCCCTCCACGTGGTACCAGCCGCCGGGCGTGGAGGAGTCCGGCCACGGCCCGCCGGTCGGGTCGTAGCCGAGGACCGTGAGGGTGACACCCCAGGCGGCCGTGCCCCCCACCGAGGCCGAGAGCGACGGGGAGCTGTGGATGCGGAGGCCGTCCTGGACCAGTACGGTCCGCTCCCCGCTGGTCTGAGGCGCCGACGACCCCGAGGCTCCGGGCGTCGGGGTGAGGGTTCCGCTCACCCCGTTCCCCGGCGGCTGGGTGGCAACCCCGGTGGCGCTCGGCGAGGCAGTCGAGGCGGCGAGGCTGCAGCCGCCCAGGGTGACGGCGGTGGTGGCGGCGAGGGCGGCGATGACCCGGGACGGGAGGGAGCGCATCCTATAAAGGTTAACGAGGCGTCCCACTTCCGGTTATCGCCGGGCCGGATGCCGGGCCGTCAGCTCTCGTCCCCGGAGCGCAGCCCGCGCAGGGTGGCGGCCACCGACTCCCCCAGGGCGGCGAGGTCGTATCCTCCCTCCAGAACCCACACCGAGCCGCCGGCCACGTCGGCGCAGAGATCGCGCAGCCGGTTCGCCACCGCGCCATAGGTGGCCGCGGTCAGGTCGAGGGTGGCCAGCGGGTCGGCGGTGTGGGCGTCGTAGCCGGCGCTCACCAGCACCAGTTCGGGGCGGAACGCGGCCAGCGCGGGCAGCACCGCGCCGTCGAAGGTCCGCAGCCAGGCGTCGCCGGTGGTTCCCGAGGCGAGCGGGACGTTCAGGGTGAGGCCGGGAGCCCCGGCCCCGCCGCGGTCGGTGGCCGCCCCGGTACCGGGATAGAGGGGCCACTGGTGGAGCGAGGTGTAGAGGACCGACGGGTCGTCCCAGAAGATCGCCTCGGTGCCGTTGCCGTGATGGACGTCGATGTCGACGATGGCGATCCTCTCCCGGCCCCGGCGCTGGGCGTGGCGGGCCGCGATGGCGACGTTGTTGAAGATGCAGAAGCCCATCGCCGTCGCGGCGCTGGCGTGGTGCCCGGGGGGCCGGCTGATCGAGAAGGCGTGGGCGGAGCGGCCGTCGCAGACGGCGTCGACCGCCGTCAGGGCCGCGCCCACCGACCGGAGCGCCGCCGCCCGGGACCCGGGAAGACAGTAGGTGTCGCCGTCGAACCACCCGCCGCCCCGCTCCGCCATGGACCGCACCGCGGCCACGTGGGCGGGGGTGTGAACCAGCTCGACCGCCGCCTCGTCCGCCGGGACGGGGTCGACCAGGGGCGTGGCGGCCAGGTCCTCCTGCAGCGCGAGGTGCTCCAGGATCGCGCTCACCCGGTCGGGACGCTCCGGGTGACCGGCCGCCGCGTGCTCGGGCTCCGGCCCGGTGGAGACCAGCAGCACGCTCATCCCGGCTCCGCGGACAGCGCCTCCCCCAGCTCGCGCAGGAAGGACTCCACGTCGGTCACCAATCCCAGCGTCTGCGACGAGCCGCGATCGGCCAGCTTGGCGACCACCGCCGGGTTGATGTCGACGCACACCGTCCGGGTCGCCGCCGGCAGCAGGTTGCCGGTGGCGATCGCGTGGAGCATGGAGGCGCACATGATGCACAGGTCCACCGCGGCCAGCGCGCTCCTCATCCGGCGGCGGGCCTCCAGCATGTCGGTCACCACGTCGGGCAGCGGACCGTCGTCGCGGATGGATCCGGCGAGCACGTAGTCGACGCCGTTGCGGACGCATTCGTACATCACGCCGCGGCGCAGCAGCCCGGAGTCCACGGCCGCGCGGATGCCACCGGCGGCGCGGACCCGGTTGACCGTCCTCATGTGCAGCTCGTGCCCGGACTCGATGGGCAGCCCCTTCTCCAGGCCGATGCCCAGCGAGGTGCCGAAGAACTGGGACTCGATGTCGTGGGCGGCCAGGCCGTTGCCGGAGAAGAGCACCTGGACGTAGCCGGCGCTGATCAGGCGGGCGAGGTGCGGCCCGGCCCCGGTGTGGATGATCGCCGGCCCGCCCACGAAACAGATCCGGCCATTCCTGGCGCGAACCTCCCGCATCGTGCCGGCCAGCTCGCGGATCACCTGGTGCTTGGGCTTCTCGGGGGAGAGCGAGCTGGTGGTGAAGCCGAAGACCTCCTTGCCCCTCCCCCGCTCCACCGGGGTGATCCGGACGCCCGCCCGCCCCACCACCACCGCCTGACCCTTCCGGACGTCGCTGAGGGGGACGGCGCGGGCGCCGCCCTCCGCGATCACCACCCCGCAGTCCATCTCGATGTCCTTCACCACCACCCATTCGCCGCCGACCCGGACCGAGGTCGGCTGGTTGGTGGTGGTGTAGAAGGTGTCGGGGAAGACACCGTCCGAGGGGGCGGGCTGGGTGGCCGCGTTCTCGGCGCCGACGACGGCGGCGCCGTGCTGCTGGCAGGCGGCGACCACCGCGGCGAGCCGTTCCTCGTCGTCCGCCTCGATGGTCAGCCGGGCGAAGGACGGCTCGTCGAGGCGGGTCCCGACCCGGAACTCCTCGACGTGGAAGGTCGCCCCCATGTCCATGATGCTGTCGAAGACCCGGGGCAGCACCATGCTGTCGATGATGTGGCCGGAGAGCTCGATGACGGCGCGGGCGCTCATCGCCCCGAGACCACCGCCCGGACCGCCTCGATGCGGCGGCACAGCTCCGCGGCCGCCGCGCGGGGGTCGGCGGAGCCGGTGATGCCCCGGGAGACGGGCACCAGGATGCCCCCGCCCGCGACGTCGAGCCCCGCCACGACCGCGGCCTCCAGGTCGCCACCCTGGGCTCCGACCCCGGGCAGCAGGAGGGGGGCGGCAGGGGCGAGGCTCCGGACCTCGGCGACGGCCGCGGGCGCGGTGGCACCGACCACGAAACCGATCTCGGCCTCCCCCGACCAGGTGAGCGCCCGCTCCACGATCAGCCGGTACAGGGGCCGGCCGTCCTGCAGCGGCGCCTCCAGGAAATCGGCGGCACCCGCGTTGCTGGTGCGGGCGAGCAGCAGGGCGGCCGTCCCCGGGCGGGCCAGGAAGGGGGCCACCGCGTCCCCGCCCAGGAGCGGATTGACGGTGACGGCGTCCGCCCCCCAGACGTCGAAGAGGGCCCGGGCCTGGGCCTCCGCGGTGCTGCCGATGTCGCCGCGCTTGGCGTCGAGGACGACCAGCCGGGTGTCGGGCACCAGCCGGCGCACCCGCTCCAGGACGGCCAGCCCGGCCGACCCGTGCTGCTCGAAGAAGGCGAGGTTCGGCTTGACCGCGACCACGTGGGGGAGGGCGGCCTCCAGCATCTCGGTGCAGAAGCGCTCCACCGCGGCGGCGTCGCGGCACCCGGTGGGATCCAGGCCCAGGCAGAGCAGGGACCCGATCTCGCGGCCGCGCCGGGCCAGGCGGACGGAGAAGGGCTCCGGGCTCACCAGACGTCGCGGGCCGTGCTCGGCTGGATCGCCCCCTGGTCGGCGCGGGGGGCGTAGGGCGTCGCGATCCGCTCCTTCTCGGTCGAGGCGCAGAGCGGGCAGACGCGGGCCATCCCGCCGTCGAGGATCACCGCGGCGAGCCGGTAGATGGGCGTCGGGCGGCCGCAGTTGTCACACGGGTCGAGGACGGCCACGATCTCGGAACCTCGTACTGCCAGCGGGGAGTGCGCGACCTGGATTCTGCCAGATCGCGGCTTCCTCCCCTCCTCCACGGAGCGCGCGGTCAGGGCGGCCGCGTGACCGCGGGGCCCATGCCGGCGGGATCAGGCATGAAGGCGGAGCCAGGGCAGGGGTGCAGCGATTAACGGCTCGCGCCCGGCGCGCTCCCGCCACGGCGCGTGCCCGGCCGCCTCCTCGTCGTCCTCCACCACCAGGACTTTCACGCCGCGATCATCGACCCGTCAACCGTCGCGGCACGTGAAATTCGTGTGACCGCAGCCTCCACCCCCCGTCCCCTACCATTCCGGGGCGCCGCCTGGGGACGAGGGGGGCGGGACGATGAGAGCCGATCGTCCGCGGGGTGATGATGACCGCCGTCGTCGAGGTTGAGCACCTGCGCAAGGCGTACGGGAGCGTGCTCGCCGTGGAGGACGTCTCCCTGGAGGTCGAGCAGGGCGAGATCTTCGGCCTGCTCGGTCCCAACGGCGCCGGCAAGACCACCACCGTGGAGTGCGTGGAGGGCCTGCGCCGGCCCGACCAGGGTCGGATCCGGGTCCTGGGGCTGGACCCCGCCCGCCAGACCCGCGAGCTCCGCCAGCGCATCGGGTGCCAGCTCCAGCAGGCGGCGCTGCCCGACCGGATCAAGGTCTGGGAGGCCGTGGACCTCTTCGCGTCGCTCGCGCCCCAGGAGGTGCATTGGAGCGGCCTGGAGGAGAAGCGGGGAGCAGCCTTCTCCAGTCTCTCGGGTGGCGAGCAGCAGCGCCTCTTCGTGGCCCTGGAGCGCTGCTCTTCCGGCGCCGCTGAGGCCGCAGCTTCTTCCCATCGCTCGGAGCGCCGTCTCGAGGCCACGCTCGCCCACCTCGACGCGCTCGGGAGCGGGCGAGGGAGGCTGGGCGCGGATCTCTTCACTCGCGGGTGAGGCCGCCCGCGTACCAGAGCCGGTAGCAGGCCTCACCGGCGAGGCTGATCCGCTCCTCGCCGGTGAAGCGGCTCACGTCACCGGAGCTGGTGTCCTGGTAGTGCCAGCCGTCGACCTCGGCCGTCCAGCCACCCAGGAACCGGCCCTCCTCGTAGAGCGCGGTGAGCGCCGCCTTGATCACCCGGCCGGCGGTGGCGCCGTCGAGCTCGGCGGGGCGCAGGATGGTCCCGTAGTACACCATCGCCCAGACCGGCGCCTGGTGCTGCCGGACCACCTCCTCGCCGCAGAAGTCGACGCCGCCCACGTAGCGGTCCCGATAGCTCCACGCCCCTCTCGCGTAAGCATGCTCGTGCTCGCCGGGGAGCGCCGCGAGGATCGAGCCGCCGCCGCCCGCGTAGGTTTGCGACTTCGCCTCGACGATGAAGCCCTCGAGCTGGTCCATCCTCAGCGAGCCGGCCACGGCAGCCGCATGGTACGGCAGGCGGCGCCGATGGCTCTACGCGTCCAGGTGCCGGCCCATCCCACCGGTCAGCCGGCGCTCTCCTCCTCAGCGGTCGCGCCCTCGGACGCGGCCTCCTCCGCCGCGGTCACGTCGGCCTCGGGAGCCTCGTCCGTGACCTCCTCCTCCTCGGTCTCCTCTCGTCCACTTCCTCGACGGCAAGCGCGGTCTCGTCGGTCACGGCACCTCTCCCCATTCGCTGAATCGGGACAAGATTCAGCGGCACCGGCGAGTCTCGCAACGCGCCGGCGGCCGGCGGGTGATGGAGCCATGGCCCCTCGGTGATGGATCCGTTAACAGGTGGCGTCCGGCCGGGGCGGTCGGCGGGCGGATCGATCGAGAGCCCACTGCGTCGGCCTGGCGGCGCGCGATGCCGCCATGGTCATCGCCGGCGCTCCGGCGCGCCTACGGCGCGGGCCAGCGCTCCTGCTGTGGCTCGAGCTGGCGGCGGCGGTCGCCGCCACCGGTCTGGGGTCGCTGCGAGCCATCGACGGCGGCGCGGCCGAGCGGCTGGCCACGCGGCCCGACGCCGTGGAGGTGGCCCGCCGCGCCACCGTGGCCACCCTCTTCGGCCTGCACACCGTGAGCTTCCGGATCTACCTTCAGCCCGACAGCGGTCGGAAGCTGTCCGCTCCCTGACCGCGGGCGCCCGGCCGGCCCCGCTGGCTACGATTCGAGACTTGAGAACCGTAGCGGGGATCGCCCCGCCGGCCGGTTCCCAAGGATCCACCTGGCGGCCACCTCAGGAGGCGGAGCGGTGACCATCCCCGGCAGCGGCAGCCCGCTGCGCGCGCTGGTCCGGTCGGACCCGCTGGACCACCCGCCGATCCTGCTCTGGAAGCACTTCCGGATCGACGAGCCGCGTGAGCTGGCCCGCCGGACGGTGGCCTTCTACCGCGATCACCGCCTGGCGGCGGCCAAGCTGATGCCCGACATCCCGCTCCTGTTCAAGGATCACGCGCTGTCGTCCTGGGCGCAGGTTGCCGAGCTGCGAAGGTTCGGGCCGATCGCGACCGTGGGTCGGGCCGCGGAGTACGTGCGCACCGTGGAGCTGGTGAGGGCGGAGCTGGACGCCGGCGACGTGGTGCTGGTCACCCTCTTCTCGCCGCTCGCCCTGGTCGGGCTCTGGACCGGCCCGGCCGGGATGCGCGAGATGGCGGACGGAGAGCACTCCGTCGCCCACGCCGTCCTGTGGGCGCTGGCGGGTGTGGTCAGCGAGCTGGCGGCGGCATGCCTGCAAGCCGGCGCCGATGGCGTGTACTACTCCTGCTGGGGGCAGGACGTGCTCAGCGCGAGCGAGTACGGCGAGCTCGGCACCCCGTATGACCTGGCCGGTCTCCGGGGTGCGGGCGCAGCGGAGCTCCGCCTCCTCCACCTCCACGGGGCTGTCGATGGCGGCGTCGAGCGGTACGCCGCGTACCCGGTGCAGATCGTCGGATGGAGCGAGGTGGAGAGCTCACTCACGCTCACCGAGGGGGCGCGCGCCCTGCCCGGCAAGTTCGTGATGGGCGGTATCGCCGAGAACCGCTCCGGTCCGGCGGACGCGGCGGCGAGAGCGCGGATCGGCGCCCTCGTGGAGCGGTTGGGGCCGCGGTTCGTGGTCGCACCCGGGTGCTCTCTTCCGGACGGCATCGGCGGCGAGGCGCTGGCCAGTCTGAGGGCTCTCGCCGGCTAACGCCAATCGTCGATCAGGTAGACACCCGGCCGGTTGTACCCCACATCGTCGGGTCGCGTCATGACCACGCCGTGCATTCCCGCGCTGAACCCATGCCGCCGCACCGCCGCGTACGCCTCGCGCCGCCCGGCATTCATGCCGGCGAGCAGGACCGATGCCCCCCGCTGCACCGCGAGATCCTCGCACGCCTCCAGCAGGCGACCGAAGATCTCGCCGGCGCCGGGCCCCGGCCGGACCGCACCGACCTTCACGTAGCAGGTATCGCTGCCCGCCTCGCTCCCCTTGCCGACATGGCACACCGCGAAGGCGTCCAGGCGGTCGCCGCCGTCGAGGAGCACCACGTCACCGAGGCCCTGATCGAGGACCGCCGCGATCTCGCGCCGCACGTCGAGGCCCTCGTAGATGGAGGTGGTGATCTCGGCACACGCCGCGATCGCGGCGCCGCGATCGTCGGCCTCCGTGAGCCTCGACCATCCCGGGACTCCCGACCTCGCGGCGGAGCGCGTGAAGAGCCCGGTGAGCTGCTGGGGGGAGAAGCCGAACCTCTGGTAGAGGCCGATGTGCTTGGGACTGTCGGCGAATGTGAACAGGCCGGCCCACCGCACACCGTGATCGTCGAGAAGGGCGACGGTCGCTCCCATCAGCTGCTTCGCCAGCCCCCGGTCCCAGAGGTCGGGGCGCACGGTGAGCGGGCCGAAGAAGCCGACGCTGCCCCAGAGGGTCACGAAGTTGGAGGCCACCAGCTCGCCGCCGCGGCGCATGCCCAAGGAGAGCGAGGGGTCGGCGCGCCACCGCGTGGCGATGCAATCCGAGTCGCCCGCGAAGGTCAGGGGGTCGGCCAGGCCGAGGAACGTGCCGAAGGCCAGCCGGAACACCCGATCCGCGGAGGCCAGGTCGGCCCGGGTCAGCGGTCGCAGGGTCGTCGCGGATGGACCCGTCGGGCCGGATTCAGCGTCGCTCATCCCGTCACCGGCACCGTACCACCGGGCCCGCACCGGCTCCGAGGTGGCCGAGAGCATCGGGGGATCCGGTGACTCCGGGGCCGTGCCCTGCTCTCAGCCGGCTCGGTCTCCCGGGACGGTCGCGCCGCGGCGGAGCTCGGAGGCCATGGTCGCCTGGCCGCCGGCAGCCAGCGCGATCTGCTGGGCGGTGGCGGACACCTGCCGGCTGGCCACGCTCACCTGCTCCATGGCGTCGACCACCTGGGACGACGCGGTGCGCTGCTGCCGGGTGGCCAGCTGCACCTGGGAGCTTGCCTCGGCGACCTGCTCCATGAGCTGAAGGCCGCTCTGGAGCTCGGCCACCCCCTTGTCCATCGCCATCACGGTGGCGCTCGTCTCCGCCGTGGTGCCCCGGGTGATCCCGGCGATGTCGCCGGCCAGCCCCTTCGTCCGCTCGGCCATGCGGCGGACCTCGTCGGCGACCACGGAGAACCCGCGCCCGACCTCCCCGGCCCGGGCCGCCTCGATGGCGGCGTTGAGGGCGAGGAGGTTGGACTGGTCGGCGATGTCGTCGATGATCGCGAGAATGGAGCTGATGTCCTGGACGCGCTGGGCCAGGGCCAGCGTCCGCTCGCTGGTGGCCCGGATGTCCTGCTGGGCCTGCTCGAGGCTCTCCCGGGTCTCCATGGCCCGCTGCGCCACCTGGTCGACGGTGTCGGCGATCTGGGTCGACGCGCGGGCCAGCTCCTCCATGCTCGCCGACGTCTCGCTCGCCGCCGAGCTCTGCTGCGCCGTGGTGGCCGCCAGCTCGCTGGAGGCCGCCGACAGGCCCGCCGCGGACTCCGCCAGGTCGACACTGGTCCGCTGCACCCGGGTGACCAGGCCGCCCAGGCGTTCGACCATGAGATTGAAACTCTCCGCGAGGGTCGCAACCTCCGCCGTCCCGGCGGGCGGCACCCGCGCCGAGAGGTCGCCGGCGGCGATGCGACGGGCGGTCGCCGCCATCCTCCCGATGGGCCGGGTGAGACGCATCGACAGGAGCAGCAGGACGACGACGAGCACCACGACGCCGCCGAGCAGCGCCAGGGTCGCGTTCGCCTGCTGGGTGCTGATCGAGGCCAGCGCGATGTCGGCGGGCTCGGTGGCGACGATCGCCCAGCCGAGGGGGAGGTCACGGGCGTAGCCGGCGATGGTGTCCCCTCCCCCGCTGCCGTATCTCACGGTTCCCGGTCGACCGCTGCTCTGGAGGGCCGCGCGCACAGCCGGCGTGTCGACCCTCTCGGTGAGGGCGCCCTGCTGGATCATCTGGGTGTCCGACTGGGCGGTCATCGTGGAGCTGAAGACGAGGAGGTGGTCGGGCCCCACCGCTTGGAGGACGATCGCCGCCGAGGTGTTGTCGGTGACGCTGAGGAACACCGGCCCGAGTTGCTGGGCGGTGTTGATGACGCCCACCAGGATGCCCTTGAAGCTGAGGTCCCCGGTGGTGGCGGGCTGGGCCGCGTACCACTGGAGAGTCCCGTCCCCCCTCTGGATCGGGGCGATCAGCGCCTGTTGGGCAGCGGTGACGAGCCAGCTGCCCCCCTCGAAAGACACCCCGGCGGCGCTCCCGCTGCTCGAGGCGACGACCTGACCCGCGGTGTCCACCAGGTCGATCTGGGTGAAGGCCGAGCTGTTCGCGAAGAAGAGCCGCTGCAGCTCGGCGCCGGCGGTGCTCAGGGAGGTGGGGCTCGCCTCGAGGGCGGCGGAATAGCCCGAGAGCTCGGCCTGGACCAGGTCCTCCCAGGCGTCGAGGCGGGCGGTGGCCGCGCGCGCGAGGTCCTCCATGTGAGAGCCGGTCGCGGTCGACAGCGCCGCGGCGGAGCTGGACGTGACGACGAGCACCACGATGACCATGACCGCGACCGTCGCGGCCAGGGTGGGCGCGAGAAGCCGGATGACGAAGCGGCGGCTGAGCGCGCTCAGGCGCCGGACGACAAGACGGGTGACGCGGCGCGGCATGTGGCTTGGCTCCAGGCCCCGTCACGCTCGCCTCGCGCGAGTCCCGATGACGGCGCCCCACAGATTGAATAGCAGCGGCGGCGGCGGCAGGCGTCACGCCAGTGCCACAGATGGCATCGACGTGTAGCAACTCCGTTGTGCTGATCCGCTGACCGGAGGATTCGTGCCACCAGGGTGATTTTTGGGGGACACTTTTATCCATTGACAGGTATAATTCGTCGCCGATCGTGCCTCCGCCCCCCTCCGCCCGCCGGCACCGTTCCCAACGCCTGCTCCTCGAGGTGATCAGGAACCACCCTGGCGGTGTGACGCGCGGCTACTTAAGTAGTGTCACAGGATTATCACGAAGCGCCGTCGCCGAGGGGGTCCAGGACCTGCTTCCCGCCGGGCTGGTCGTCGAGCAGCGCGGCGACGGGCGCGGTCCGAGCAGCGCGCGCGGCCGCCCCTCGGCGCTGCTGGTGCCGGCGGCGCCGGACGGATCCGTGGTGGGCATCGATGTCGGTCACACCCACGTCGCGGTCGCGGTGGCGCGGACCGACGGCCGGGTGCTGGCCGAGCGGCGGGAGCTGCTCGACGTCGATGACAGCTCCGGGACTGCCCTGGACTCCGCCGCGCAGCTCGTCCACGATCTGCTCGCCGAGGGCGGTATCGCGAAGGCCGACGTCCTCGGCGTCGCCGCCGGTGTCCCCTGCCCTCTCGAACCGACCTCCGGGCGGACCCGGCCCCTGGGCGACCACCCCACGTGGGCTGACCTCGACACGAGCGAGGAGCTGGCCCGCCGGATCGGCCGGCCGGTGCACGTCGACAACGACGCCGAGATGGGCGCCTATGGCGAGCGCCGCTTCGGAGCCGCGCGCGGATGCCGGGACTTCGTCTACGTCAAGGCGTCGCACGGCATCGGCGCCGGCCTGGTGCTCAACGGCGAGGTGTACCGGGGCGCGACCGGCGCCGCCGGAGAGATCGGGCACGTCCAACTGCCCGGCGCCCACGGCGTCTGCAGCTGCGGCAACCGCGGCTGCCTGGAGACCGTCATCTCCATCACCGAGGTCCACCGGCAGCTCGCCGAGCTACGCCTCCCCGGGCTGCCCCCCAGCACCGACGGGTCGCTCACCGCCATCAGTGCCAATCCGGTCGCCGCTCGGATCATCACCGAGAGCGGTCGGGTCCTCGGTCGCGTCCTCGCCGACCTGTGCAACTGCCTGAACCCCGCCGCCATCATCCTCGGCGGTGAGCTGGCGACCGCCGGCCAACCTCTCCTGAGCGGTGTCCAGGAATCGGTTCGCCGTCATGCCGTCGCTCCCACCACCCATGCCGTCGACATCCGCATCGCCCAGCTGGGCCTGCGCTCGGAGCTCATGGGCGCCGTCTCCCAGGCGATCCAGCATTCCCTCGCCCGGGCCTGAGCCGGATCCGGGTCGCATGGTGGCGGGACGGGCCCGCCTGAGCTCGTGTCGCCGAGCGGGTCTGGCGGCGCGCTCAGGCCGACCGTCTTCCAGCCGTGGGATGACCATGATCATGTGACTATGGTATGATCTTGCGATGGCCCGCTCGGTCTCCGTCAGCACCCTCAAGGCCAAGGCGCTCGGCATCGTGGAGGAGGTGGCGTCGCGGGGCGATACCGTCATCATCACCAAGCGCAACCGACCCGTGGCCCGCCTGGTACCGATGGAGGAGCCGGCCACCCTCCTCGGCAGCGTCACGTTCCTCGTCGGGGAGGATGAGCTCCTCGGTCCGACCGGGGAGCGCTGGGACGCGGAGCCCGGTGGACGGTGATCGTCCTCGACACCCACGCCTGGATCTGGCTCCGCTCCGATCCTGACCGGCTCTCGTCCGCGGCCCGCGCGGCCCTCGACGGTGAGCGGGTCATGCTGGCCACCATCAGCTGCTGGGAGCTTGCCACGCTGGTGCGCCTCGGTAGGATCGCCCTCGACCGAGAGGCCGGTTCATGGGTGGCGCAGGGCCTGGACGCGGAGCCGCGGGTCACGGCCGTCCCCCTCGACCCGGAGGTCGCCGTGGCGGCCGGCGGGCTGGGCGAGTCGTTTCCCGGAGACCCTGCTGACCGCATCATCTACGCGACCGCCCTCTCCCTCGGATGTCAGCTGGTCACCAAGGATCGTCGCCTCCGCGCCTTCGCCCCCGACAGGACCCTCTGGGACTGAGCTGCTGATCGCGAGCTCCCACGCTTCCGGGCCTGCGGTGGCGCGCCGGGACGCGTGAACTCCAGCGGGTGGCCCGGCGCTATCTACAACCGCCAAGCTGTTCCGGGGCAGTGCACTAGCCGCAAGGGACGGCGCGCAGGGCGGATGTCCCAGGGCCACCACCAGGATCAGGGGCTCTTCTCCGCCTTGACGACGATCTGGTCCGTGGTCGACGACCCCTGCAGGCCCTCGCTGCTGGTGGCGGTGACCGTGGCGACGTAGGTCCCGCACCCCGCGTAGGTGTGGGTCGTGCTCGCCCCCATGCCGCTGGTGCCGTCGCCGAACTGCCACGCATAGGAGGTGATGGCGCCCCCCTCGAGGTCGGAAGCCGACGCGGTGAAGGTGACGGTCAACGGGGCGCCTCCGGCCGTGGGGCTGGCGAAGGCCAGGACCATGGGTGGTATCTGTGGGATCGCCTCGGCGTTGATGTTGGCCTTCTCGCCGCCCGGTTCGACCGAGATCCCGGTGGACTCGAATGTCCAGACCCCTGTCTCAGGAAAGGAGACCAGGTAGTACTGCCAGGTCGGGTCGCCGTCCAGGGTGACGTCGGAAGCCTGCGTGGCAGCCGTGATGAGCCGCCCGCCGGGGCTCAGCAGCGTGGTCGAGACCGTCCCCGTCTGCCAGTTGACGGAGACCACGAGGGAGGGAGACCCCGCGGGAACCGTCACCGCGTTGGTGACCGTCTGACCCTGCAGGATCGTGAAGGAACGGACGACGTCGTGGGAGCCCCCGGCAGGGGTGGCGGTGGCGCTGGGGTCGGACGTTGGGGTCGGTATGGGAGTGGAGGTTGCGCAGCGTGCCGCGGCGGTTGCGCCGGGAGCCGTGCATCCCGAGCAGGCCCCCGCGCTGGACACCGACGCCTGGGCGCCCGTCCCCGGCGCACGCGCAACCAGCGCGGCGGTCGTGACACACAGCGCCAGGCCCGTGGTCAGGACGAGCCCGCAGAGCGTCGGCACCACCCAGCCGAGACGCCCGCGGTACGCTCGCGCCGGATTGCCGGGCTCATCGTTCATCGGTTGCATGGCTCACAGGACAGCCCAAGAACAGACCTGGGTTGGAGAGCCCCATCGTAGGCAGCGGCCCAATCGGCCCCCGCTGGGGAGTCGGACGGGGACAGGTTCGTTACCGTGGCGCGTCGGGCGCAAGTCACACCGCCAGGGGGGCGCGGGGATCGGCCTCCACCCGTGCGGCAGCTGGTTGCGCACCGTCGAAATGCCCGGCTGTCGGGGAGCGCGGACTTGAACCGCGGACCCCTGGTCCCCCAGACTGGTGCTTATTTAGCCCCGACTAATCGAGTTCAGAAAAGAGTACTTTCCCGGCGAAACGGTTGGAATGAGACCTACACCCCGTGAAATGGAATCTGTTGAAATTAGCTGGACATGGCTGGATTTAGTTGGATGCAACGCCGGACTCCCCTCCTCCACCAAACCCAGGACACTCCAGAGTGTCTATGAAACTCGGGGCGGTTTGCCGAACACCCCTCTCCCCCACCGCTCAGCCGCGGGCCGGCAGGGGGTTCTACCCGTGAGACGGCGGCGGTATCGACTCGATACCGGGCGGCTGATCGGGCCATACCAGCAGCACGGCACAGAGGGCGTGGTCGACAACGAACCGGGTGGCGGGGCCCAGGCTGTGCGGACCCAGACGCGAGTGGTCGCCGTCGCGGGCCACCATCAGCAGGTCGACGTTCTCAGCGACTGCGCGAATGACTTCGCGCTCGACCCGTCCCCAACGATGGAGGAGCTCCGCATCCTGACGGCCGAGCCGCGCCGCGGCGGCGGCGAGCAGCTCTGCGGCGGCCTCGTCGGCAACGTCCTGGAAGGTGCGAGCGGGTCGGCGTCCGGGCAACGCCCGCCCGAGCAGCCCTGCCGCGGCCGCCTCAGCGCCCTCGGTGACATCGGAGGGGGTGACGTGGAGAAGCGGCGACCTGGGCTCCTGGGGGAAGGTTGTGGCTGGCTGCGTCGACGCAGCCCTGCCACGTCCCCTCGACCACCCAGACGACGATCCGCACGGGTGGCATCATCCCACCAATCGCAGGGAGAGCCAGAGGGCCACGGTCGCGGCGACCAGCACGGGCGGCACGGTGAAGGCGCCCAGGCGCATGAACTCCGAGATGGGCAACTCCTCTCCGCGCTGCCGGAGGACACGTCGCCAGAGCAGGGTGGCGAGCGAGCCGACGTAGGTCAGGTTGGGCCCGGTGTTGACGCCGATCAGAACCGCGAGCACCGGCCCCGGACCGGCGGCGGCCACCGCCGGGAGGAGGAGGAGCACCGCCGGCAGGTTGTTGATGAGGTTGGCGAGCACGGCAGCGACGACCGCGATGAGCAGGAGCGAACCGAGTGATGTTCCCCCCGGCACGAGGTGGGTCACGAGCGAGCCGAGCCCGTGGAGCGAGAGGGCTTTCACGATGATGCCGAGGGCCAGCACGAACGCAAGGAAGGGAACTTCGAGCGCGAGGGCGACATCGCGGACTGCGGCGCGCCGGCTCACCAGGGCCGGCACGGCGAGGGTGACGGCGCCGCCGAGTGCCGCAAACGCGGGAGCGACGTGGAAGAGGGATGTGACGAAGAACCCGAGGAGGGTGAGCACCACCACCACGCATGCGAACACGGGAACCGGCCGCCGGGTGGCGGTGACGGCTTCGGCGTGTCCGACGAGATCGGCGGCGAAGAACCTCCGCAGCACCAGCCACTCCACGGCGAGCGCCGCCAACCATGGCAGCGCCATGGTTGCGCCGAAGCGGACGAACGACAACCCGCTGGCGCTGAAAGCCAGCAGGTTGGTGAGGTTGGAGACGGGCAGGAGCAGGGAGGCTGAGTTCGCGAGGTGGGTGCACGCGTAGACGTGCGGCTTTGACCGCAGCCGAAGCCGCGCCACCGTTGCGAAGACGACGGGGGTCAGCAGCACCACCGTCGCGTCGAGGCTGAGCACGGCGGTGACCGTGCTCGCCACCGCGAACACAAGCGCGAGGAGCGTGACCGGTCTGCCCCGAGAGCCGGTCGCCATCCAGGTCCCGGCGGCCTCGAACAGGCCGTAGCGATCGCACAGATTGGCCAGGACGAGGACGGCAGCCAGGAAGCCGATGGTCGGCGCGAGGCTTTTCGCCTCGGCGCCGGCCTGGCTCAGCGAGAGGGCTCCGAGCAGCAGGAGCAGGGCAGCGGCCGGAACCGCGACCACGGCCTCCGGCAATCCCCAGGGTCGAACGATCGCCCACCCCAGCGTCGCGACGAGGAGCAGACCGGCAAGCGTCTCGGCAATGGGGCCCGGCACCGTTACAACCGCCGGCCTGCTCTACTCGGGTCTACGCGTTGGGCCTGGCTTCGCCCGGAGGGGGCGCGTCCTGCGTGGACCCCGCTTCAGTGCCGACGTTTGGCTCCTCTTCGCCCGGAGGGGGCGCGTCCTGCGTGTACCCTGCTTCAGTGCGGACATTCGGCTCGGCTTCGCCCACTTCGGGCGCGTCCTGCGTGGACCCCGCTTCAGTGCCGACGTTTGGCTCGGCTACACCCGCCGGCTTCTTGTCATCTTCCCTGGCCATGTGAACTCCTCCTTTGCCCTTGTGGTCGGACGTGATAGCGATCGGACGCGTCCCACGGCGTGGGCTACCGATGCCCGCCGACCGGATGAGGTAATCTTACACGATCATGGCAGATATGCAAGGACCCCCACCCCCGCCACCGCCCCCCGGCGATGAGGACGAGCTGGTCGCCATCCCCCGGCTGGCGGAGCGCACCGGGGTCACCCCCCGGGTCCTGCGCTACTGGGAGGAGCTCGGCCTGATCAGCCCCACCCGCGAGCACGGCAAGCTGCGCTACTCACCGCGGGACACGGCGATCGCCCGGCTCACCAAGCGCCTCGTGGATTCCGGGGTCTCCCTGGATGGGCTCCAGATGCTCAAGCAGCTCGCCGAGCGCGAGGTGCGGAGAGCCGGGCGTGATCGCGACGGGGTCGCGCTCACCGAGCTGGCCCTGCGCATCCTGTACCAGCGCAAGGCCTTTCGCGAGGCGATCGGCATGGACGAGGAGCAGTACCCGGAGGGACACCCGCCCCCGCCGCCCCACGGGCCCGGGAGGCCGGAGCCCTGGCGCGGTGAGCCGGGGCCAAAGGGCCACGGTCCGAGGCCTCACCCGCCACCGGGCTGGTAGCGCGGGCTCGCCGGGCCTGGAGCCGCCCGCGTCCCGCTTCGCCAGTGCTGCGGCCAGGTTGGCCACCGCCTCCCGCAGCGTCGGTGCATAGACCGAAGGCTGAACCCCGCGGCCATCCACGTGGACGGAGTGCTGACCTCGCCAGCGGCTCTTGGAGTCCCCGTGATCGCAGCGGACCACGGCCAGCTCGCCCTTGGCGACGAGCTCCTGCGGGGTCCGCACGGAGAGCGTCATCGCCTCTGAGGCGTCTCGGGCGGTGGCGCGTGTCGGTACGCTCGCGCACCCATGACCGGAGTCCAGCCCCGCCGCCTGGGCGCCCTCACGGTGCCGCCCGTGCTGCTCGCCGCGACCGTGGCCCTCTGCGTCTCCTTGCGGTTGGTGGGATAATGCACCCCGTGCGCATCGTCGTCTGGGTGGTCGAAGGGACGTGGCAGGGATGCGTCGACGCAGCCAGCCAGAGCATTCCCTCCGACGCGCGGGTCGCACTCCTCCACGTCACCCCTTCCGAGGTTACCGAGGTGGCCGAGGTGGCCGCGGCAGGGCTGCTCGGGCGGGGGTTCCCGGGGCGCAGACCCACCCACCCGCTCCAAGCCGTTGCCGATGAGGCCGCCTCGGAGTTGCTCGCCGCCGCCGCGGCGCGGCTCGGCCGTCAGGATGTGGAGCTCATCCATCGTCGGGGACGGGTCGGGCACGAGGTCATCGGCGCCGTCGCCGAGAACGTCGACCTGCTGGTGGCGGCCCGCGACGGTGACCACTCGCGCCTGGGTCCGCACAGCTTGGGCTCCGCCACCCGCTTCGTTGTCGACCACGCCCCCTGTGCCGTGCTGCTGGTCTGGCCAGATAAGCCACCGGGTATCGAGACAATTCCACCACCGCCGTGGTGATCACTCGCGGCTGGGTCCGCGGCTGAACCTCGGCCCGTCCCGACCGAAGCCGCCCGAGCCGGTTGTGCGGGCCGGAGTCCCGGATTCGTACCCTTATGCGGGCCAGAGAGGGCCGGAAACGAACGCTCGCGACCTGGTGGAGACCTCGACTCTGCTGCATCCGGGAGAGTGGGCCCATCCTGAAGAACATCCTTCTGGGGCAGCCCAACGCTCTCCAGGTTCAGCCTTGCTCCTATCGACAGCGAGGATCCGGTCGGTGACTACCGATCGTCGAGAGGGCCGGGACGGTGTGGCGGTCCGGGTGGGCCTGGCGGCCCGGGATGGTGCGGCGGCCCGGGTGAGCCTGGCGGCCTAGGTGGGCCTGGCGGCCCAGGTGGGCCGGGCAGCCCGGGTGAACCGGGCGGCCCGGGTGGACCCGGCGCCTGCACGGCCGACCGCGACCATCGGGAGTCCGCGCTGCGGCGGACCTCCGACTGCTCCTCACTGCCGATGTAGCACTACGACCAGCGCCACCAGCGCGACGGCACAGCCGCCGCCGACCACCAGCCCGGCGGGCGACTCGCCACCCGCCACCGATGTGAGTGCCAGGGCACCGAGTCCGATCAGGGCGCCGAAGGCCACCACCCCGGCGAGGCGCAGCCATCGCCTCAGCTCGGCCGCCGCGTTCACCGCGTGGGGCCTCCGCCAATCACATGAGGTGTAGGCGACCTCGGCGGTGATGACGAGCAGGGCGCCGACAAGCGGCGCCGCCAAGTCGATGCCGCTGCCCTCGCCGAGGACACATACGGCGTATTCCGCCGCGAGCAGCCCGATCCCCCAGCCAATCGACGTCGACCAGCCGGCGGCGACGGCACCGGCGACGACGATGACGCCCACAGCGCCGGCCACAACGGCAACAACGATCATCAGGGTCCGCTCACCGCCGAAGCTGGCTCGGAGGGCGACCGTGGCGGCAAGGCCCGCCGCCAGGGCGACGCTCAGAGCGCCGGGGATCAGTGGCCGCGAAGCCGCGCGCGCCGACGCCACAATTCCACCTCCGCCACCACCGGTTCGAGGGTGTCCCCCTCGCTCCAGGAAACCACCGCAGCGCCCGCTCGCAGGAAGCGGGAACGCATCACCTCTCGGTCGAGAAGCCACACCCGCTGGGCCAAAGCCTCGGTCTCCGATCCGGCTTCCTCGACGTGAGGAGTCGGCGACAGCTCGATGACCGCCAGGTCGAATCCCCGCCCGCGCAGGTCGAGGAGGGCGGTGACCACGCGCTGATCGAGCAGCGGCGTCACGCCGACGATCAGGGCGTGAGGGGGCAGAAGGCGAACCGGGATCAGGTCGATGCCCTTCCAGGCGTAGCTGAACACCACCTGGGTGTCCAGCAAGGCGTCGACCAGCTGGTAGGCATGCCGGGTCCCGCCACCCACCTCGAGCCAGCGCAGGGTCCCGCCGAACCCGATGACCCCGACCCGGTCCCGATCGCGAAGCCACGCCGAAGCCAGCGACGCTGCACCGCGGACCATCTGCTCCAGAGTGCTCGCCCCCGTCGGTCCCAGGTGAGTGAAGGTGTCGAGCAGGAGAACGACGTCGACGTTGCGCTCCGGGTGCCGCTGGTTCACCCAGAGGTCGCCGCGACGAGCCGAGGCACGCCAGTTGACGCTGCGGATCCGATCACCGGTGACATAGGGACGGACGTCGGCGAACTCGATGCCCTCCCCCTTCTGCGCCGCCACCCTGCTTCCGGCGTAGACGTGGGCCCTCGCCGGTCGGATCAGGGTGCGCAGCCGGTCCGATCGCGGATAGACCCTGACCGCCATCTCGCCGGGCAGCCTCATCTCGAAACGCCGCAGCCGGAAGTCATCGTAGCCGCGAACGTGAAGATCCCCAAGCGAGAACGCACCCCACCGGACGGGTCGGACGGTGAAGACCAGGGAGTGGGCGGCGCCGTGGTCGCGACGCACCGCCGCAGGGTTCGCCGGCCCGAGCAACTGGAAACCGGAAGGAAGCGGCAGCCCGACCTCGACGACCTCGAGCTCGGCGGGCAGGGCGATCTCGGCGGTCACCGTCACCGTGTCCCCCTCCACCACCCGCTGTGGCGAGACGGAGATCCGCGACCTCAGGGGCCGCGGCCGGCGAGACATGGCCAACCCGACGAGGAGAAGAACGGTGAGCGGCGCTGCAGCCGCGGCCAGCTCCGGGCGGCCGGCGGCGATGGCCGCCACCAGCAGGGCCGCCACCAGCCATGGATAGGCCAGGAGCCGGGGAGTCGGTGCCCAGGTCACCCGGCCTGCCTGGCCTGCGTGGCCGGCGCGGGCACGGTGTCGAGGCAGGCCTGGACAACCTCGTCGCCCCGCATCCCCCGAACCCAGAGTTCGGGGCGCAGGCTGAGACGGTGCCCGAGAGCCGGCACCGCCACGCTCTTGACGTCCTCGGGAACCACGTAGTCCCGCCCCATCAGGGCCGCCCGGGCTCGGGCGGCGGCCAGAATCGCCAGGCTCCCTCTCGGACTCGCGCCGACCTGGACGTCGGACCTTTGCCGCGTGGCCCGCACCAGCTCAACGATGTAGGCGGTGATGGTGGGGTCGACGTGAACGTCCTCGACCGCCCGCTGGAGCCCGAGCAGGGTGGGGCGATCGACGACCCGGTTCAGGCTCACGCTGTCGCTTCGCCGCTCCACCCGCCTCCGGAGCAGCTCGGCCTCCTGCTCGCCGGTCGGATAGCCGATCCCGATCCGCATCAGGAACCGATCGAGCTGCGCCTCGGGAAGCGGATAGGTCCCCTCGTATTCGATGGGGTTCTGGGTGGCGACAACGATGAACGGCGGGGTGAGCTGATGGCTGACTCCGTCCACCGTGACCTGGTGCTCGGCCATCGCCTCGAGCAGCGCCGCCTGGGTCTTCGGCGGTGTCCGGTTGATCTCGTCGCCGAGCAGCAGATTGGTGAAGATGGGCCCCGGCTGGAAGGTGAACTCGCCGGAACGCTGGTCGAAGATCGCGGAGCCGGTGATGTCGGCGGGCAGCAGATCCGGAGTGAACTGGACGCGCCGGAACTCGAGGTCGGTCACCTGGGCCAGGCACCGGGCGATGAGGGTCTTGGCCAGCCCGGGGTAGTCCTCGATGAGTATGTGACCACCGGCGAGCACCCCGACGAGGAGGAGCTCCAGAGCCTCTCGCTTGCCGACGATGACCCGCTCGATCTCGGTCAGGATGGCCTCCCCGGAGGCGGCCACATCGTTGACACTCGTCATCGGTCAGATCGCCTCCAGCCGCTCGATGACCTTGGCCAGGGCGTCGAGGGTCGGGCCGCGCTCCGTGATCGAAGGGCGCCGGTCCGGAGGGCGTTCGAGAAGCGGCTCGCCGGGGGCGCCCAGAAAGGCGGCGACGTCAGCGGTCGCCGGATCGAGCTCGACGGCGCGACGGCTGGAGAGGAGCGAGCAGGCGAGCGCGCGGAGGCGGGGCCGAAGCCGCGCCTGAGCGTCCAGGGCGGAGCCCCGGGCGGCGGCGATCACCCTTTCCAACTGGACGAGATCCGCCGCCCGAGGCGCCGCGGGCGTCGTCGCGCCGCGGGCCAGGGCCGCCGTCATCAGGTCCGGGGCGCCACGGCCCCGCCGGCGCGTCCCCTGGAGCAGCCACCAGACCGCGCACGCCACCAGGCAGGCGATATAGCCAGTCACCGCCGGAGCCGCGGCCACCCGGTTGGAGACGAGCACCGAGGCGAGGATGGTGGCGAGCACGCCCACGACCACGGGGCCGGCGGCGCGCCTCACGGCTGCGCTCCCGCCGGCGCCAGGTCGCGCCGGACCGCCGCCAGCGCCTCGAATGCCGCCTGCCTCACGGGCTCGTCAATGACGTGGATGCTGAAGCGCGCCCTCTCAAACAGATCGGTGAGCCGCCGCGCCGCCTCCCCGCTGGCGCCGAGCAGGACGAGGCTGCGGGTCAGGTGCTCCGTCGGTGCGTCAGCCTCCCGGCGCGGCGAGCCGGCGTGGGTCAGCAAGCGCTCCATCGTGGCGTAGGCGGCGATGACCGCGCGGCGCGGGTCGGGCTCGGCTTCCAGGGCGTCAGCGGCCGCATCCACCGCCGCCACCGGCGAGGGCCCCTCGTCATTCACGCCCTCCGCCGCGGGAATTGTCCCGGAACGGGCGCGGAGGATGAGCAGGAGCGCGACGGTCGCCACCACCACCGCGGTCCCGACCAACACCCCGATCCACAGCGCCATGGGGACGCCCGTCGTGGCGGCGCGGGCCGCTGCGCCTGGGAGCGCCGAGCCCGACCCGCCGGACAGCGCCGCGGGCCCGACCGTCCTGCCGGCGACCTGCCGCGGGCTGTGGAGGATCGACCAGAGGAGCCAAGCGATCAACCCGCCCATGATCACGACGGGGAGCAGCCCCAGGACCAGCTTGACCCACCACGGAATCGGAGGTGGTTCGAAGACCCAGGGTTCTGCGGGCCCGCGCCGCCTCCCGGGGCGCCGGAAGGCAATCGCCACCAGGACGACCGCACTCAGCGCCGCAATCCCCCCGCCCAGGACACCGACGAGGGCCTCGAAGGCGGCCTGCCATGCCGAGACCGTCGAGGGGACCGGGATCGGGCCGGCAACGCTGCTGCGAGATCCCACGGCGACCGCGATGAGGAGCAGGGCGGCCACGACCAGCAGGGCGCCCACGCGCAGACGCCTCCAGGCGGGAGCGCCCGGTTGCGTGCCGCCAGCACCCGGCGACATCCCCGCCCCGGTCCCCGCGGACATCACCAACCTCAGGCTCCATCAAGCGATCGTCATCTCGCTAGAAGCCATCAGCGCGACGTCGCGCGTTCGGCGGGCCTCATCGCCACCTCGATCCTACCACTTGCGTCAGCTCGCTTCTCTGCCCGGAGGCGCCCGCGCGCCGGCGTTCCGTCCTCCGCCCCCGCCAGGCGGAGGAGCCGAAGGCACGCGGCGACGCCCGTGCCCGGCTGGCGGCCGCCGGGACGATGAAGCCGTGACCCGAGGTCCAGGTCAGAAGCGCACCGGACGGCAGAACGCCGACTTCCCGGCGTAGCGGGCACTGGCGCCCAGCTGCTCCTCGATGCGCATGAGCTGGTTGTACTTCTCCACCCGCTCACCACGGCAGGGCGCTCCCGTCTTGAGGTGACCGGTGTCCAGCGCCACGGTCATGTCGGCAATGAAGCTGTCCACAGTCTCCCCGGAGCGGTGGGAGACGAACGCGCCCCACCCGTGGAACTGGGCCAGCCGCGTGGCGGCGATGGTCTCAGTCAGGGTGCCGATCTGGTTGAGCTTGATCAGGGTCGAGTTGGCGATGTCCTCCTCGATGGCACGGGCGATGATGGCCGGATTGGTGCAGAAGATGTCGTCGCCGACCAGCTCGATGGTGGCGCCCAGCGCGCGGTTGAGAACCTTCCAGCCCTCCCCCGGTCACCGCGGCGCCCACCCTGGTGCGCTTCGGCAAAACGCCGCGGGCGACGGTCCGCCTATCCGACGACACCGAGATCCCGATAGGTGTGGCGGAGCTGCCCGACTACATCACCGAGACCGGCAACCCTCGCAACCGCCGCGGCGTCCGCGAGGTGGTGGTCAAGCACCCCTCGCCGCTGCTGGGGCCGGGGATCGTCCTCGCCGACACCCCGGGGACCGGCAGCGTCCACGCCCACAACACCCAGTCCGCGGCGGCGTTCCTACCCCGGGTGGACGTCGCCCTGCTGGTGGTGAGCGTCTCCGCGCCCCTCTCCGAAGCGGAGGCGCGTCTCCTCACGGCTGTCGGGGAGACGGCTGCCCGCGCCGCCGTCTGCCTCAACAAGGTCGACCTGCTGAGCCCGGCGGAGCTGATCGAGTCGCTCGACTTCGTCGCCGCGCAGATCGCAGCCCTCACCGGCGGGATCGAGATGCCCGTCTTCCCCGTCTCGGCGCGGGCGGCTGCCCGAGGCGACGACGGCGGCCTCGGCGCCCTCCGCCGGTACCTCTCCGATGTCATCGTCACGAGCGCGAGCAGGTCGTCGGCGCCCGTGCGCGCAAGGTCGCCGACGGCCTCGTCAATCTGGGAGACGCCGCCATCCGGCTGGAGCGCGCCGCGTCGTCCCGGCCGGCTGAGGAGGCCAGAGCCGCACGCACCGCCTTCGCCACAGCCCAGGCGGCGCTGGAGACCGACGCCGGCGAGGCGGTGACCCTTCTCCTCGCCGCCTGCCGCCGAACCGAGACCGAGGTCATCGAGCCCCACGCCCAGGATCTCCGGGACAACGTCGCGCCCGCGCTCCTCGCGGGATCGGACGAGGAGTGGGCGCCGGCCCTGGACCGGGCAGCTCCGCGATGGGCCAGGGAAGTCGAGACTGAGCTCTCCGCCTGCCTGGCTGATCCCCTCACCCGTCACGCCGACCGGCTCCAGGAGCGGCTGGAGCGCTTTGTCCGGAGCGCGGGCGCGGCCTTCGGGGTCGACCTGCCGCCACCGCCCGATGTCCGCCAGGATCTGAGCATCCCGCCCATCCGGATCGAGACCGTGGATGAACCGGGGGCGGTTGCCATGGGGGTCCGCCAGCTGCGACAACACGTGCCCGGCGCCCTCGGGCACCGCTGGCGGGAGCGGGACCGGCAGAAGCGCGCCGCGGAGGACGCTGATCGGCTCGCCGGGCGGCTGCGCTACGCGTCGGTCCAGGCCGTCGACATAGCGGCGCGGGCATGGGCGCGCGACATCGAGAGCGGTTGGCGCTCCCTCAGCGACTCCCTGGGGAGCGCCGTGATCCGAGCTGAACAGGCCGCCGGCTCGAACGCCGAGAGCGCCTATCTCACCGACATGACCGCACGGGTCGTGGCCATCCGGGAGGCGATGAGCGAGGCGCCGGCTCAGGCGGAGCCGGGCCCGGCCCGGACACCTGTATCCCGCCACGCCCCGAGCGCCTGAAGCGTCAACCATCGGAGCTGCGTAGCCCGGGCCCGCGGGCGACGTGCGCAACCCCCGTGCGAACAAGACGTGGTTACGTTCCGGCCCATGCAGACGGTCTGCTTGCCCTCTCCCACGCCCGGACCGCGGCGATGCGCCCCCAACGCACCGCGCGGCCGCTGGCGAACGACCCTGGCGAACCTCCGACGAGATCCGCCAGGCGCACCTTTGAGGCCGTCCTTCCATCGATTGACCGGTGCCCTCCGCGCGCTGGTATCAGCCCGGTTCAGCTCGCCATCGGTATCGTCCCGAGCAAGGCCTCCGCCACCTGCTCATCCAGAACCCGTGATGCCCGCGGTGCCGCTCGCACGCCTCGTGGCACTGATGATGAGCGGTAGGCGACCATGCATCCGATCATCGATCATTCCGGGAATGTGCACGCGTCTCCGTAGCGGAGACGGTTACGGCCGGACCGGAAACCCCTGCCCTGAACCCAACCTGCCCGACTGTCGGGGAGCGCGGACTCGAACCGCGGACCCCTGGCCCCCCAGACTAGTGCTTATTTAGCCCCGACTAGTTTAATAGGACCCGATGGTCCGGAGGTATAGCATCGGAGATCTCCTTGACCAGGGCCGCCAGAAAGCTACTCTTCAACGCGCAGTCCGCCAGGCGCAACTCCCGCTCGCGCAGATCTCCGCGCTCGACCTCAAGGCTCCCGATGTCGCCCTCCCGAGACACCACCCTCACGCCAGCATCGGGAGTCACGACATAGGCAGTGATGCGTTCCTTTTCCCCAAGGTGATGGTGTGCTGTCAGCTATCCCAGCGGAAGGAGCGCAGGGTCGTGGACGAACGCCTCAAGCTGCGCGACTACCTCCGCAACTTGTTCAGGCTGTTCTAACGCTTGACGAAGATGACCGCGAAGCCGTCGTCGTATACCCGCGTCCACTGGGGGTCGACGGAGAGCGCCATGCTGAGCGCGGAGTCGGTGCGCTCCACCACGTAGTTCACGCCGTGCTCCTCGAGGATCGTCTGCCAGTTCGGGTCGGCATTCTCGACATCGCTTACCTGCTGCAGCAGCGTGTTGCCCACCTCGGTCGCCTCGCCGTAGATGAAGACGCGGCGGTCTGCATCCCCGTAGAAGCGGTAGATGAGGTAGCCGCCCCAGTCGTAGGCGTTAAACATGCGGGTCCCGACGTCGGGATGCGCCGCCAGCCAGTCGGCGGCCCCCACCGGGAAGTTGGCGTCGGTGCTCGCGGTCTGGCTGCTCAGGGTGTTGGCCGCAAACCCCACGGCGACCACGGTGACGATGAGAGCTCCCGCCGAGACGAGGACGAGCAGGCCGCCGGTGCGGCGGCGCACCCACCCCGCGAACCGATCCCGCCACCGGCTCCGCTCCCAGGCGCCCCCCAGCGACCAGGCCACCATCGGGATCAGCAGGGCGGCGGCGATGGGCGCGTTGCGCACCGCCGAGAGCGCCGCGTAGATGCCGACCACGGTCAGCAGCGCATCCCAGAGCCGGGGCCGGCGCAGTGCCATCGCGACGACCACGAGGAGCAGCATCAGCTCGAGACCCAGCTCCCCCGCGGAGTGGAAGTTCGGCGACTGCCATTCGGCGATGAAGCTCTGCTGCACCGCGCTGGTCTGGACCTTGATGGCCGCCAGGTAGGCGTTGATGGTGATCGGGTTCACCAGGCCCGCCACCCCGCAGGCCAGCAGCACCGCCCAGAGGCGCAGCGAGCGACGGCGGTGGGCGCCGTCCTGCGGGGAGACGAACCAGAGCACGGTCTCGGTGACCGCGGCGAGCCCGACCACGGCGAGGCCGTAGACGAAACCGCCGTGGAGATTGGTCCAGACCACCATTACCAAGGGCAGGAGGTAGACCGCGCGGCTGCGGTCGCGGAGGTAGGCCTCGACCCAGTAGAGGGTCAGGCAGGTCAGGGCGAAGCTGATCATCTGCGATCGCGGCCCCCAGACCAGGACGCCGGCGAGCGCCGCCACGACCAGGCAGGCACCCGCGATCAGGGCCGGCACGCGCTCGATGCCGATCCGGCGCCAGATGAACCAGAAGCCCGCCCAGGTGACCGCCGCGTAGGCGAGGCTGAAGGCAAGGAAGCCCCCAGCGCGGAAGATCAGCTCGCCGAGCACCTCGCTGCCCCACTCCTGGTCAGCCCAGGGGCGACTGCTCACCGTGTAGGTGTAGAGCTCATGGCTGGGAAGGCTGCCGTGATCGATGATCCAGCTGCCCGTCTCCATGTGCCACCAGAAGTCGGGGTCGCCGACCCGGCGGCAGATGACGACCAGGATCGCGATGAGCGCTGCGGCCACCACCAGGCCGCCGAGGGTGGGGCGGCGCAGCCGAGGGCGGGCCCGGGGGGTATCGGAGGGCGGAGAAGCCTCCGGCGCGACGGCCACCGGTGGCACGATGACACATCGCCCGCCCGGTAATGGCTGCGCAAGGTTTGACGGCCGACGATACATTGCGGGAGTTCGCGGGGAGGGCGGGACGTGAGCGGCCGCTCCGGCCACGACAACGGAGGATGGCGATGCCGGCGGCGTCGGGGGGGCGACCCGGCGGGGTGGCCGGCCCCCGGTTGGGGTTTCGGCCCCGGCCCTGGCTCTGGCTGATCGGACCGCTCGGGCTCTTCGCCCTGCTGCGGATCCCGTCGTTCCTCGAGCCCCACTGGTACACCGACGAGGCGGGCTACGTCACCACCGCACGCTCCCTGCTCCAGGGCAAGATCCTCTACTCCCAGGTCTGGAACAACAAGCCGCCGATCCACCTCTGGACGGTGGCGATCGTCACCAAGCTGCTGGGGACGAGCGAGGCGGCCCTCCACTCCGTCACCTTCATGTCCGGGGTGGTGACCCTGCTGGCGGTCGCCTACCTGGGCACCCGTCTCCTGGGGCGCCGCCGCACCGTGATCGCGCTCGTCGTGGTCGCCGTGCTGCTCGGGACCCCGCTCTTCGACGCCGAGCTGCTGCTCCCCGAGAGCCTGCTCATCGCTCCTGTGACCTGGGCAGGAGCGATCCTGCTCACCCGGGTCGGGACCCCCGATCGCCGCCGCTGGCCGCTCTGGCCGGTTGCGGTCGGCGTGCTCGCGGCGCTCGCGGTCGGCTACCAGCAGACGGCGCTGGCGGAAACCTGCGCCTTTGGCCTGATCCTGGCGCTGGTGGGGCCGGCGCGCTGGCGGCGGGTGGCGGTGTACACGGCCACCTTCGTCGCCTTCACCGCCGGCTGGCTGATCCCCGCCATCGTGACCGCCGGGGCCGGGAAGGTCGCCTACGCCCTGGTGGGCTACTGGATTCCGTTCACCCAGTACCGCTACGGAAGCGGCGGGGGGGCAGCGGCACGGCTGCTACTCCCGGCTACCGTGCTCGCCCTTCTCCTGGTCGGGGCGTGGCTGTGCCGCCGGGACCGCCGACTCGTCTGGACGCTCTGGATCTGGGCGGGTGCCGCCCTTCTGGTCCCGGCGGTGGCGCTTCAGCCGTGGGCCCACTACCTGGTGCCCTCGATCGCGCCGCTCGCACTGGCGCTGAGCGGCCTGCCTTTGCGCTCGCCGGTGGGCGCCGCCCTCTCGCGCCGGCTGGCCGGTGCCGGGCTCGTCGTGGCCACCCTGCTGGCTGCGGTGGGGGCGTCCTCGGCCGGCCTGGACTGGGTCGACATTCTCGACGGGAGCAGCCACAACCTCCTCTACTACTACGGCGGAACCGTCGCCACCCTGACCCGCCAGCAGTCGCTGACGGCCTACCAGGACCCGTTCGACTACCGGGTCTCGGAGGACACCGCGGTATCCAGCTGGATGACCGCTCACGGCCTGGACGGCAGCATGGCGGTCGTCTGGTCGGCGGATGCCTGGCTCTACGACGACGACCAGCTCCAGCTCCTCCTGCCGACCCCTCCGATCTACAACGACGAGGCCCTGCTGGGCAACGGCGGGCCGGTGGCGCGCAGGGTCGCCGAGCTGGATCCCGAGGTCGTCGTCACCGAGGGCGCTGCCAGGCAGTCGTACCCGGAGATCAACTCGGTGCTGGCCGCCGGCTACCAGGCTGTCGACCAGTCCGGCACGGAGATCGTCTGGGTGCGGGACAGCATGGTCGCCGCCGTGACCGCGCCGCCAGCCCCCGGCTGACGACGGGAGGGCTTCGGACCCGAAGCGGCGCCATCACCCTGGGCCTCCCTGATCCAATGGTTCCGTGAGCGTTCCTCCGGCAGCATCGCTGCAAGTCGCCCAAGCGTTGCCTGTCGAGCGGCACGCATCTCGAAGCTCCTCCGAGTGTGCTATCGGCGTACTCAACTGGTTCGCCGGGAACGCTGCCAGCGTTGGGCCCTGACCCACACCTACCCAAGACCCGGTGACACCGGGCCGAGGGCGATGCTCACCTACGTGCCTTGCCGGCTCACACGGCGCCGCACCCGTGCGCGGGTGGTCCCGGTTAGGCGTCAGAGGACGAGCGGCGGTACCTCGGCGGCCGGCGCCAGCAGGATGGGCTGGTCGAGGAGGCGGTCTGTCATCCTGGGATGGGCCATTCGTGGATCTCCTTGAAGGTTGAGCACTCCAAAGAGAACCCCACGGTGGCCTTCTTCGTCTACCTCTTCAGCTCGGGCGCGCCGGCGGAGAAGGCCCCAATTCCGGCTCAACTGACGCGTCCGGGGGTGGTCCGCGTCCGCACGCCGTCCGCTCCCTACGTTGCCTGGCTGTCTAGTGCTGTGTCAGCCAACGTTTGCCGTGTCTCCGATCGGCCTCGTCGGGGGCGCGCGTTCTGGCGCGCCATACGGCGCAAGGACGCAGCGCCGAACGGCAGTTATGGCGCGGCTTCGCCCGACGGCTGGGTCGGCCAGCTCGCGTTGGTGGATCGCGCGCCGTCGCGGGGGCGCGTGCTGCTCGCGTCCTGTTTCGTTCCCACGATGCACCGCGCCACGCCCGGAACCCGGACCTTGCCGTCCTTCTCGAACGCGCTCACCTTCGCAATGGCGTTTGCCCGAATCCGCTCCCGCGCCGGTTCGTCGACCTGCTGAAGGGCCGCAACTGCGAGCGAGACGTGCTCGCTGATCATCTCCCAATACTGCTCGGGCGATCGCGTCACGAGTTCCACGTCGACGTCCCACTCGACAACGTCGCGCAGCCCCGCGCCCTCGTACAGGGCACTGACATATCCCGGGGCAGCGCACCGAAACATATTCGGTCCGTCCCGGTCGGGTGGCGCCACCACCGCCTCGGTCGCGATTGCCTGCATGGCGATCGTCGTCCACGGGTTTTCCTCGGGCTTGACCCATACCGACGAGCAGAGACGTCCGCCCGGCTTGAGCACGCGCGCGAACTCGGCCGTCGCCTTGGCCACGTCGGGGAAGAACATGTACCCAAAACGCACGGAGACGCTATCGAATGTGGCGTCGTTGAACGGCAGATCATCGGCGCTGCACACCTTCGTCTCGATATTGGCGATCCCTTGCGCCCTAGCAGGGTGCGGAAGAACCTGCCTGGGGGCTTGCCGGGTTAAACACAGGTGTGAGAGTCTTGCGGGGACGCGTCCCAGCAGGAGATCTCGAATGCGTGGCAGCCCCGATCTGCAGATGACGAT
>JBEKXW010000003.1:0-163796 GCA_049511615.1 Candidatus Dormibacteria bacterium
CTCCGGGGGGAGCCACTCCCCGGCCGCGGGCTCGGCGGAAGCGGCGGGCACGAGCTCCTCCGGGGGGAGCCACTCCCCGGCCGCGGGCTCGGCGGAAGCGGCGGGCACGAGCTCCTCCGGGGGGGGCCACTCCCCGGCCGCGGGCTCGGCGGAAGCGGCGGGCACGAGCTCCTCCGGGGGGGGCCACTCCCCGGCCGCGGGCTCGGCGGAAGCAGCGGGCACGAGCTCCTCCGGGGGGGGCCACTCCTCGGCCGCGGGCTCGGCCGGCGCCGGGATCGCCTCGGCGGCGGTGGGCACCGCTCCTGCTCCGCTCGCCGCCGGGTCGGGCGCGGCGCCCTCCGGGCCCGATGCCGAGAGGGTGGCGACGGCCTCGGAGAGCGGTGTTGGGGGATTGTCGGGGGTGTCGACGAAGGCGTGATAGGCGGTCTCCGGGAGGTGATCTATCGATCTCTCCTCGGGACGCTGGCGCAGCGTGATCCTCGCCCCCGGGGCCCGCAGCAGGCCGGCCAGCCTCTCGGGGGACGGCAGCGGCTGCCGCTCGCTCTCGGTGTAGACGCCGATCAGCGCACCGTCCGTCACCAGGGCGACCCCCTTGGCTCCTCCGGTCACGACGATGGCCGCGTTGCGCCGCCCGCCCTCGAGGTCGGCGAGCAGGCTGTTGGCGTTGATCCAGGCGGTGGGCATCTCCCGGTACACGGCCGGGCAGCGCCAGAGCATGGTCAGGGCCTCGCCGAGGTTTGGCTCCTCCAGCCGGTAGCCGGAGACGCTGCCCTCGCGCGCCCCCAGAAGGGCCATGGCGGCGGTCTCCCCCATGGTCCGATCCTCGGCCTCGACCCAGACCGCGTCGACGATCTGCTGGCGGACCACCACGGCGGCCGCGCGCAGCTTGGGGCCGGTCAGGACGACCAGGGCGTCGGGGAGGCTCGGGATCAGGCTGTCGAGGTGGACGACGCTGGCCGCCGCGTCGGCCCAGAGCGAGGGGCCCAGGGGTAGCAGGGGGAAGTCGGCGAGCCCGAAGTCGGGCTGGATGGCCGGGCCGGCCGGGCCCGCCCCGGCGGGCTCTGAGCCAGGCGGCGGCAGCCGGCCCGGTGAGGCCGCTCCCGCCAGCTGGACGAAGGGCTCCATCAGCTCCTCGAGCGTGCAGGCGAGCGTCTCGGTCCGCACCACCTCCTTGCGCCACGGAGAGAGATCGAACTTGGGCGGCAGCCGGCGCACCAGGGCGGCCAGCGCCTCCATTCCCTCCAGACGCTCGCCACCGGCGGTCTCCATGATCACGTGGTTGGGCTGGCCGAAGACCAGGAAGAGGCTGGCCTTGCCCCCGTCCCAGCTGATGTCGAGTGCTCCTGTGCGGTAGTCGTCCTTGGCTGTCGCGAGTTGTCGCAGGAGCTTAACAAAGGGTGCGGCTGTTGCCATCGCGGGATATTCTACGGGCGTGGCTGCTGAAATAATCACGATCGCGTCACTGAAAGGTGGCGTAGGCAAGACGACCACCACCTACGCTCTGGCGGCGGCCGGCGCCTCCAGTGGCTTGCGCGTCATCACCATCGATCTCGATCCGACCGGTGGCCTGAGCAACGCCCTCGAGAAGTCCAAGCGCACCATCACCATCGCCGATGTGCTGCACAACCGCGTCACCCTGCGTCAGGCCCTGGTCGATCATCCCCTCGGCATTCAGACGGTTCCCGGGCACCGAAGCCTGAATCACGAGCCCCTCCCTGAACAGCAGCTGCGCGCGGTGATCGAGCCGGTGCTTGACGATGTCGACGTCGTCCTGATCGACACCCATCCCCATGAGCCGTCGCTGCTGGGTCCGATGGCGGTGGCCGACCGGATCGTGATCCCGACCGCTCTCGATCTGCTCTCGCTGCGCGCCGCCGCGCTCAGCGTCGGTCTTGCCGAACAGCTGGGCGTCCTGGAGCGCATTCGGGGCATTGTTGTCAGTAACGCAAAGCGGCCGCTGTCCCGGATCACCGAGTCCCTGCTCAACGGCCTCGTCGTCAGCGGGCTCGCCTTCGAGACCGTGCTCTGGTTCTCGTCCGGGTGGGTGGTGGCCACCTCGGGCAAGGGTGAGCTGCCCGACCCGGTCCTGCTCGACGACGCGCGGAGGCTGCTCCAGGAGGTCGCCACCCGGCCGGTGCCGGCGGTCGCCCTGCGCCAGTTCATCGCCATGGCCCAGGGCCGGCGGCCGACCGCGACCGCCACCGCGTAGAGCCGCCGCTCCGGCGGTCCTCAGTGGCGCCCGAACCGCCAGAAGCTGTGCTGGACCGCGGCCATCTGGGTGTGCAGCCTCTCCACCTCCAGCCGGGCCTGGCTCAGCGCCTCGAGCGCCTCGGCATGCTCCAGCTCCGCCCTGCGCCGGCCCGCCTCCGCCTCGGTGAGCCGGCGGTTGAGATCCTCGAGCTCGGCGCGCTCGTGCTGGTCGCGGCCGGCCAGCTCGCGCCGGGCGGCCTCGGCGCGCTCCCGCCACCCCGCGGCGGTCCGCTCCAGGGCGTGGTGGCGCTCGCGCATCCGCTCGGCGCCCCGGAGACGCTCCTGGTGGGCGGCGGTGAGTGCGGCCAGCGCGTCCCGGGACCGCTCCGCCTCCGCGGCCTCGCGTGCGGCCTGGGCCGCGCCGAGCTCCGCGCGGAGCCGCTCGACGTCGCGGCGTAGGCTCTCGACCTCGGCGGCGCTGGTCACCGGCTCGTCGAGCTCCTCGGCGTCCTGGATCCCGGCCCGGAGCTGCGCGGCCTGCTTCTCCACCAACCGGTCCAGGAAGGCCCACTGCTCGAGGAGCTCCTCCTCGGACTGCGGCGCCGGGTTCGGCTTGGCTGTGGTCACGCGGCTCTCATCCCCTGTGTCGGTGCGGCTCGCGATGATCCTCTCAGACGCCGGGCCCGGCGAGGCGCGCGGGATCGGCTCCCCGCAGCGCCGCGAGCGCCGCCCGCTGCTCCGGCCCCAGCGCGTCGAGCAGCTGATGCACCGGCGTCATTGAGCCGGCAAAGCGGAGTGGCACCGAATCGGCGCGCAGCGGCCAGTCGCGCGGCGCTCCCGGCACCGCCGCCGGTTCCGCCGCGGCGAGGAGCAGGGCGATCTCCGCCTCGCTCACCCCGGCCGCGCTGAGGCGCGCCGCCACCTCGATCATCTGTCCGGCTTGGAGCCGGGGCAGGGCGCTCCAGACGGCCATCAGGGTCGCTTCGGCCTCGTCGAGCTGGCGGACGATGGCGGGGACCTCCGGCAGGTCGAGCCGCCGGGCGACCTCCAGCCGGCGGGCTCCCAGCACCACCTGGAACCGGGCCCCCTCGATGGGGCGGAGGAGCAGGGGCTCGACGATGCCCCGCTGGCGCACGCTGCGGGTGAGAGCCAGCAGATCGCTGCCCGGTTCGGGTGGGTCGGGCCACGTCCGCGTGTCGATGTCCCGGCAGGCGATGCGCTCCAGACGCGACTCGGAGGTCGGGGAGAGCCAGCGGGTGAGGGGAGAGGCACGCAGCGCCTGCCGTGCGGCGTCGCTCGCGGGGCCCTCCGCCCCGGAGGGCTCAGACAACCGTGAGGACCTCGCCGGCGAGCTCCCGGTATGCCGCCGCGGCCTTCGAGGCGGGGGCATACGCGATGATCGGGACGCCGGCCAGGGACGTCTCCTGGAGCTTGACGGTGGGTGCGATCAGGGTCTCGAAGACGCGCAGCCCGGCGAGTTCGGCGAGCCCGTTCAGCAGCTGACGGCTGAAGTTGGTGCGGATGTTGACGAACGTGGGGACCAGGCCGAGGACGCGCAGCTCCGGGTTCAGCCTGCTGCGCGCGAGATGGACCGCGCGGAGCACCTCCTTGAGCCCGCGGACGGCGAAGCCGGACATCTGGAGGGGAATGATCACGTAGTCGGTCGCGGCCAGGGCGTTGACGGTGTGGACGCCGAAGTTGGGCGGGGTGTCGTAGAAGACGAAGTCGTAGTCGGCGCAGGTGCCGTCACGGTCGAGGGCATCGCGCAGCAGGGTCTCGCGGTGGAGGCCGGAGGGAAGCTCTGCCTCCACCGCGGTGAGGTCGGGGGTGGCGGGGAGCAGGTGGAGGTTCGGCCACTCGGTCGCGATGATGGCCTGGCTCGCCGTGACCCGGCCGCTGAGCAGATCGCCGAGACTGGCCTTCAGCTCGTAGGGGTTCTGGCCGAGGCCGCTGGTCAGGTTGGACTGGGGGTCGCAGTCGACGGTGAGGACCCGGTGGCCGCGCTCGGCGAGAGCCGCCGCCAGGTTGATGGCCGTGGTTGTCTTTCCCACCCCGCCCTTCCCGGACACGCAGGCGATCCCGATGCCCATGGTCACCTCCGGGCTGCAGACGTCACGTCACAGTACCTTGGTCGAACCCGGTCGCCACGGGTATCCGAGTCGCCCCGTCGTATCTTGCCTGCGACAGCGGTGTGGCTGCGCCGCCCCCCGGCGCGGTGCGCCGGGGGGCGCCGGTGAATGGCGACCTGACCGTTACCCGCCCGCGACCCGGCATCTGCCGGATGGTTGGAGGCTCTCGGCATAATCGCACCAAGATGACCGTACAACCCTCTCTCTTCAGCAGCTCCGATACGCCGCATCGCCGGCGTCTGGTCCGCGACGGCTTCCGGGAAAGCGAGCCGGACCCGGTCGACCATTTCGGGCTCCAGTCGGGAGAGATGTACCGGATCTCCTACGCGGTGGGCGGGCCCAATCAGCGCCGGGTCACCCGCAGCGTGGCCATCTACGGCGGCCAGACGGAGCGCCGGGTCTGGAGCGGCGACGTCATGCCCTGCCTCGACTTCGCGCTGCCCCAGGGGCGGACGCTCTCGCTGCTCACCAACCAGCTCGTGGATGCCCGTCCGGCCGAGCTCAACGAGCGGGGCCAGTGGGTCCTCCAGCAGCCGGAGGGCCGCCGCCGCCGCGCTCCGCGACGCCATTACGGCGGGCTGGGCTGAGCTCGACGGGGGGGCGCGCCGTCTGGGGAGGCCGAGCCGGCCATGACGTCGGCGGGCGCCGCCGGCGGGAAGCCGGGAGCGATGACCGGTCAGCTCTGAGCGGTGCCGGACGGGCTGCCGTTGGGCTCGGGGGCGGCCTCCTGAGCCTTGGCCAGCCGCTCGTTGAGGCCGCGCCGCTCGAAGCGGTAGCCGATCCCCGGAACCGCGTGGATGTAGGTGGGCCGCGGCCCCTCCGGCTCGATCTTGCGGCGCAGCCGGTAGACGTGTGCGTCGACGGAGCGGAGGTCGAGGTCGGCGCCCTGGCCCCAGACCTTCTGGATCATCTCGGAGCGCGAGATGACCCTCCCCGGGGAGGCCGAGAGCAGGGCTAGCAGGTCGAACTCGGTGGGGGTCAGGGTCACCGGCTTGCCGTCGCGCAGCACCTCGTGGCGTCCGACATCCACGATCAGCCCGGGGAACTTGAGCCGTCCCGGCCGGACCTGGGACTGGGTGGTCCGCTGCCGGCGGAGCTTGGCGTTGATCCGGGCGGCGAGCTCGCGGACCTCGAACGGCTTGATGATGTAGTCGTCGGCCCCGATCTCCAGCCCGACCACCACGTCGACCGGGTCGGAGCTGGCCGAGACCATGACGATCGGGACGTCGACGCCGCCGGCCCGGAGGCGCCGGCAGACGTCGAAGCCGGTGAGGCCGGGGAGGCTCAGGTCGAGGATGATCAGGTCGATGTCGCTGGACTCGGCGAGGCGAACGCCATCCAAGCCGTCCTCGGCGAACTGGATGGCAAAGCCGTGCTGCTGCCCGAGGACGGTGAGGATGTCGTGCATCGAGGGGTCGTCGTCGACGACCAGGACGGTCGCCTCGCTGATCCCGGCACGACTGCCCAGAGAGGCCGCCGGGTTGAGAATGCTGTAGTCCGTGAAGGGGCTCATCCTGTCGTTCCCCTGGAATGGCTCCGCGCTCCCACGCCGGGTGCTCGCCACGACGCTACCACCAAGATCGCGAAGGTTCGGATTCGGTTACCCGAGTGTTGCGAACCTTTACCGGGCCGAGATGGAGGAGGGGGCCGGGGGGCCTCGGGGCGCCGGCGCTCCGGTCTCCGATCAGGCGTGTCCCGGCAGGGCGATGACGAAGGTGTTGCCGCGGACCCGGGAGTTGTCGATCCAGATCCTCCCGCCCATCCGCTCCACCAGCTGCCGGGCCAGGTAGAGGCCCACCCCGAAGCCGCCCCGCTGCCGGAGCAGCGGAGATTCCACCTGGTAGAAGGAGGCGAAGACCCGGTCGGCCTCGGCCTCGGGGATCCTCCTGCCGCTGTCCTGGACCCGGACCAGCACGTAGGGCCCGTCGCGCTGGGTGCTGATCGTCACCGGCTCCGACTCCGGAGAGAACTTGAGGGCGTTGTCGATCAGGCAGGCGAGGGTGAGCGCCAGCCGCTCGGCGTCGGCCATGACCCGGGTGGCGTCGGACTCCACGCTGACCAGGAAGCGGCTGCGATCGGCGGACTCGATGAAGCGGGAGATGGTCTCCTGGATCACCGCGTCCAGCTCGCAGGCGGCGGTCTTGAGCCGGATCTCCCCGGACTCCAGCTGAGCGATGGCCAGCAGGTTGTCGGTGAGCCGGGCGAGGTGCTCGGACTCGGAGCGCAGCTCGCGGATCCCCTCGTCGCGCGCGGCCGCCGGGAGCCGGTCACCGGCGTCCTGCATCAGGCTGACCCACGCCTTGAGCTTGGTGAGTGGCGTCCTCAGCTCGTGGGAGGCCAGCATCATGAAGTCGCTCTTGATCCGGTCGACCTCACGCAGCTCGTTGAAGGCAACCGCCTCCAGCTCGTAGGTGTGGGTGAGCTGGCGGGCCCGGCTCTGCACCATCTCCCGTGCCAGCAGGCCGCTGATCAGGGCGATGACCACGAAGAGGAAGAGGCGCTCGGCGAAGAGGTTGGCGGTCTCGCGGTCAAACTGGCCGCCGTCGAGGAACCCGATGCCCAGGTAGATCGCCGCGATGCTGGCGGCGCAGATCAGGCTCCCGGCCAGGCCGAAGCGCAGGCTGCTGGCGATGATGACCAGGTAGAAGACCAGTCCCAGCTGGGAGTTGAACCCGCCGGTCAGGTCGACCAGGCAGCTCGCGATCGCGATGTCGAGCGCGAGCATGGCGTACTGTAGCCGTCGGGTCGGCAGGCGGTTGACCAGGAGCGCGATGGTCGTGGCCAGGGTGAAGACGGTCCAGATGCCGAGGAGCAGGTCGACCTCGGGGCGGTTGGGGGTGTTCTCGCCGGGGAAGTTCACGGTGACCGCGGCGAAGATGAGGACGATCCAGCGGGCCAGCTCGATGACCCGCTCCACGCCGGCCCGGCGGTCCCGGTCGAGGACGGTCGGCAGGTCAGGGATCGTGCGGTGCGGCGCCCCGCTCGGGGCTTCGGTTGTCGGGCGCGCGACCGTGCCGTCGATCGCGACTCCCGGGGTCACGCTCATCGAGGCGCACCAGTCCTCCGGCTCACGTCGATGAGCCTACTGTCCGCTTCGAGCGGGGGTACCAGCGCTTCCGGTAACAAGGCCGCATCGCCCCGCGTTACACGGGCCGACGAGGTGCCGCCGGCGCCGTTCCTGACCGCGCTGCACCTGCTCGGGACGGGCGGCGCTGCCGCCGTCGAGTCCTTCGACCGCGTGCTGGCCGCGGAGGCCGCTCCCACCTGGCGCGCCCTGGCCCTGCTCGGCCGCGGTCTGTGCGAGGAGATGAGCGGATCGCGGGCTGCCGCGCAGGCGAGCGTGCGCTCCGCCCTGGAGCAGTGGGCGAAAGCCGACCGGGGTCCCTGCGCGATGGCCCTCGCCGCCCTCGGCCGGGTGCTCGCGACCGGCCCCGACACCGAGCTCGGAGCCGCGTTCCTGGCATCCGCGCAGCGCCTGTCCGGTGGCAGCCCACCGGAGGTGCTCGGCGCCGTCCTCCTCGAGCTCGGGTCGGCGGCCGCCGAGAGCGGCGAGGCCCAGACGGCCGCGACCCACTGGCAGGAGGCCCTGGCCCGGGGGGACCCCCGTACCCGGGCTGCCGCCGCCGCCAACCTCGGACGTCTCGCCGCCGCCCGCGGTGACGCGGCCGCCGCGGAGAAGATGTTCCAGCGCGCGCTGACGGTGGGCGACGGGCCGCACGTGCCCGTGGTAGCCGACGGTCTGGTCACGCTGGCGTCGCAGGCGGCCGCGGAGGGGCGCTGGGATGAGGCGGACGCCCGTCTCCGTCAGGCCCTGCCGCTGCGCCAGGGGGATGGCGACGCCCACGGCGTCGCCGAGATCCTGCATGACATCGGCATCGCCAGCTGGCGGCGCAACGAGATGCCGCGGGCCACCCGCAACCTCGAGGAGTGCCGGGCCCGGGCCGAGGACCTGGGCGATGACGCCCTGCGCGGCGCCGCGCTGCGCGCCCTGGCGGCGGTCGCCCTGGACGGGGGGCGCCTGGTGGTCGCGCTCGCCTACGCGCAGGAGGCGGCGCTGGCGGCCCGGGGCCCCGGCGACCGGCGCCTGGTCGGCGCCGTCCTCCGCCGGGTCGGGGACGCGGCCCGCCGTCAGGGGTCCGCGTCGGTGAGTGGCGAGGCGTTCCGCGCCGCGGCCCGGATCCTGGCCGAGAGCGACTAGCCGGCCCGTGGCCGGGCCCGGGAGGCCGCCCGCGGGTGCTGTACTAGCAGGTCGGAGCGCTCGACGGCGACGGCGGCGTCGAGGTGGGGGGCGAGCCGCCCGCGGACATGACCACCCGGCCGCTCGCGGCGTCGTAGCAGTTGACCGTCCAGCCGAGCTGCAGCAGTGCCGAGGTGTCGGCGCTGTCGACGCCCAGGACGGCGTGCCGGAGGCGGTACCTGACCAGCAGCGCCTTCCAGCTCCCCGAGATGGTGGCGATGTCGAGGTAGCTGGTGAGCGGGCCGGTGCCGAAGATGCCGATCTCGTCGTAGACGAAGACCACCCGACCCGAGGGGAAGCGGTAGGCGAGGTAGCCGGCGTCGGCGTCTGAGCTGAGCAGCCGCTGGCCGGGGAAGTGGGCGGCGACGTAGTCGGCGGCGGCGGCGGGCTCATGGGTCTGCTCGAACTGCGCGGCTGAGGCCGCCGACGCCTGGGGTGCGGCCACCGCGATCGAGGCGGCGCTCACGGCCAGCGCCGCGACCAGGGCCAGGGGCGCGGGCAGGCGGACACCGAGACGGCGGCGGAGGCGGAGCGGGGCACGTCCGTCCCACGCCGCCGCACCGTACTCGGCCAGCTGGGGGATCGCCACAACCGCGAGGAGACTGACGTTGCGGACCGCCTGCAGGGTGAAGAGGAGGGCGGCGGTCGCGAGCAGGATGTCGGGTACCCGGGGCCGGCGGCCCAGCAGCCAGACGAGGACGAGCAGCGCCGCGACCACCGCGATCAGCCGGGTCAGGGCGTCGTGGAAGTTGGGTGACTGCCATTCGGAGACGAGCTGGGAGAGGATGGGATTGCCGAGGGTCTCGGCGATGTACCCGTAGAGGCCCGGGCCCGCCGGGTTCACCAGGGTGAGGGCGGCGGCGATCACCGAGGCGATCGCGAGCGGCCGGCGCCTCACCCCGGTCTCGAGGGGGACCGGGCGGAAGGCTGCCCAGAGCACGACCAGGACCGCGGCGCCGGCGACCAGGCCGAGCAGGACGGCGGCGGCGGCGGCGCCCACGCAGATCACCGCCAGCGAGGTGCTCGCCGACACCGGCGCCGCCCGGTCTCGCGCGGGTCGATGGATGATGAGGGTGAAGCCGAGCAGGGCGAGGCCCGCGATGAAGCCGGCGTGGAGGTTGGCCCAGAGCAGGTAGACGGGTGGCAGCAGCCAGACCACCCACCGGCTGCCGTCCCGCCAGCGCTGGACGATGAGGAGGGTCACCGCCACGCCGAGGGCGCTGACGGTCTCGGCCCGGACCCCGAGGGCCATCCCCGCCATCAGGCCGCCGACCACCATCGCGGCCGCGGACCAGCCCCGGGAGACCCGCGCCCCGCGGGGCATGGCCAGGGCGGCGACCAGGAGGGCGAGGCTGCCCACCAGCCCCAGCGCCAGGGAGGCCAGGCCGTCGCCGCCGAGGCGCACCAGGGAGGCGAGGGCCACCTCGTAGAGCCACTGCTGCTCCACCCAGGGATGCTGGGTGGCCACGAAGCTGAACGGCTCGGTGGCGGGGATGCCGCCGCTCAGGATCAGCCGCCCCAGGGCGATGTGCCACCACTCGTCTCCGTAGCGGAACAGCTGGACCGTGAAGGGGAGGGTGGCGCAGAACCCGCCGAGGAGCCAGGCGGCGCCGACCGCGCGCGAGCCGTGCCGCCCGCCGCCGGGTCGCGGGTCCTGCCCGGCGGGCCCGGGGGGGGTGGGCGGCCCGCTCACGACGAGGCTCCCGCGGCCTGGGCGGCCAGCTGGGCGCAGGTCCCGGTGGGCTTCGGTTGGGGCGGGAGGTGCAGCGAGGCCAGCTCGCTGCGGAGCACGAAGGCCTGGTTGTGGGGGTCGCTGTAGACCATCACCCAGGCGGGGCTCGCCGCGAGCACGTAGTCGAGGGCGGTGCCGGTGTCGAAGAGCACGACCTCGGTGCCGTAGCGCTGGAGGATGGCCTCCCACCCCGGCGTCACGTCGGCCACGTCGGCGTAGGTGTAGAGGAGGCTGTCGCCCATCAGCGCGGCGTCTCCGAAGATGAAGATCCGGTCGCCGGTCCCGGCCAGGCTCCAGGAGAGGTATCCGCCCTCCCCGTACTGGTTGAAGATCCGCAGCCCGTGGGGGGCGGAGCGCAGCCAGACGCTGGCGCAGACCGGGTACGTGTTGGCGTAGCTCAGGGCGGTCGGGCTGGTGGTCATCGCCGGGACCAGGCGCAGCCCCACCCACCCGGCCAGGAGTGCCGCGCTCATGACCACCAGGGCCGTGACCCGGACCCCGAACGCCGGCAGCCCGCGCCCCGGCGCGGGGGCCGGAGCGGTGGGGGGGGCGGCCTTGGCGCCTGCGGTCGGACCCGGTGAGGAGGCACCGGGCCGGGTCCGCATCCCGAGGCCGTCGCCGGCGCGGACCCGATCCAGGAGCCGGCTCAGCTGCTCGATCCAGACGGGGCTGGCGGCCGCCACGAAGAGGGCGACATTGCGCACCGACTCCAGGGCCAGCCCCGCGGTCGCCGCCACCAGCACGGCGTCCCGCGCGCGGACCCTCCGGTTGACGACCAGGAAGCCCAGCAGGCTCACCAGCATGACCGCGAAGCCGCGCACCTCCAGCATGTGGAAGTCGGGTGACTGCCATTCGAGGATGAGCGCCTGCTGGGCGGGCGAGGCCAGGGTCTCGGCGGCGTAGAGGAGGATTCCGGGCCCGTTGGGGTTGACCATCGACACGAGCGTGGAGAGGACGGTGACGCCGGCCAGGGTCGCTATCCGCCGGGGTGGGACCGGGTCGGGGAGGCCCAGCCGGCCGCCCGCCGCCTCGGCGACCACGATCAGCGCGGCGAAGGCGAGGCCCACGACGAAGCCGCCATGCAGGTTGCTCCAGAGCAGGAAGAGGGGGAGCATCAGCCAGAGCGACCTGCCTCCGCGGAGGAGGTGGCGCTCGATCAGGAGCAGCACCAGGCAGCTGAAGGTGAAGTCGACCATCTGGTCGCGGGGTCCCCAGATCGGATTGGCCGCCAGGGCGGCCACGATCAGGCCGATTCCCAGGCTCAGGCGGTTGCGGGTGTGGAGGCGGGCGCGCAGCAGGATCAGGACGACCCCGAACCAGGTCAGCAGGCTGAGCACGGGGACGATCGAGCCCAGCCCGCCGACGCTGTAGAGGGCGGCGACGCCGACCTCGAAGAGCCATTCGTGCATCGTCCAGTGATGGCCGGGGACGGTGTAGGTGTACGGAGCGGTCCCCAGCAGCTGGAGGTGGTTGGCGATCAGCAGCTGTCCGGTGCGGAGGTGCCACCAGAAGTCCGGGTCGGTGATGGACGAGGTGACGGCGATCCCGGTAACGAGCAGGGCGGCCACCAGCAGCAGCCCCCCGGGGGTGCTCAGGTCGTCGAGGCGGTCACGGAGGCTGCGGACCGGGCGTGCGCCGGCGGGGCCGGAGGCGGCGGTCTCGACGGTCCCGAACCCGCCCATGATCGGGTCGGAGGCCATCGACCCGGACCCCCGCTCGGCCCGGTTCAGGGCCGAGCCGGTCCGTCCCCGGCCGGGACCGAGGCGACGGGATGCGCGCTCACCGCGGGCGACGAGTTGGCCTGGGGAAGCGACTCCGGGACCAGGCGCTCGAGCACGGCCATGAGCTGGCGCGGGTTGAACGGCTTGTTCATGAACTCGATGCCGCCCAGGTCCATGACCGCCTGGATGTCGTCGTCGAAGACCCGGGCGGTGAGCAGGACGATCGGCACGGCGGCGAAGCGGCGGTCGGCCCGCAGCTCCCGGCAGACGGTGAGGCCGGAGATCCGGGGCATCATCACGTCGACGACCAGCGCGTCCGGCGGCCAGTTGTCCACCGCGGCAAGGGCATCGGCGCCGTCGTTGACGGTGAGGACGTCGTAGCCCTGATTGCTCAGCAGCATGTCGACAAGGCGGCGCAGCGCCGGGTCATCCTCGGCAACGAGGATGCGCGCCGGCCCCGGCGTGTCGCTCATCGCTCTCGTCCTCACTAGGTCGTGCCGTATCGACACCACTCGGGAACGGCGGTCCCGTGAGCCGGTTATACGCTCGGGGTGTAAAGCGGGGGTGACGGCGCAACCGGCTTGTCACAGAGCCGATGTGCGGCCTTCCCAGCCGGCCGTCGCTGACCACCGACCCGTAACGTGAGCTGCCGGTGCCGGCCGACGTCGCCGAGGGCGGCTGCTCGTTCGACGCGCTCGGCGCCGCCGTGGCGGGGCCGCCCGGCGCTTGCCGCGGGGCGGTCACGTCGTGGCCGCGTCATTGTCACTTCGGCGCGGCAATCCCCTTCGGAAGCCGCCGGTATCATGGCCGCGCAGTGTTGTGCGCGTCTCTGCCCAAATGACCGTGGCCGCAGAGGCCGGCCGGCCGGTCAATCCAGCCGCGATCTCCGGCGTCCGGTTCCTCATCACCAAGCGGATCGAGGACATCGAGGGGGTGGCACTGCGCCTGGAGACCCGGCAGGCGGACGCCGTCGAGCGCCGGGACCAGCTGCGGGACCGCCTCGAGGAGGCCGAGGTGGCCTGGAGCCACGTCCTCAAGAACTTCGAGCGCTTCGCCGTGGAGGACATCGACACCCAGTTCCGGATGGTGTCCTCCACCCGGGCCGATCTCGCCTCCCTGGAGGAGAGGACGCGGGACACGGCCGCGCGGCTGACCGACATCCACCACGAGCAGGAGGTCCTCCGCCAGGTCTACCGGAGCCTCGACGATCTGGCGGCGAGTGCCTCGTCGTCCCCGCAGTCAGGGGGCACGGCCCGCCTGCGCAACACCTCGCGCCAGGTCTTCCAGATCATCGAGGAAGAGCGGATGCGGATCGCCCGGGACATGCACGACGGCCCCGCCCAGTCGATGGCCAACCTCGTGCTCCAGGCCGAGATCCTGGAGCGGCTGATCAGCCGTGACCCCCAGCTGGTCGTCAACGAGCTGGCCGACTTCAAGGACGGGGTCCGGGGGGTCCTGGACGAGACCCGGCGGCTGATCTTCGACCTGCGCCCGATGACCCTCGACGACCTGGGACTCGTCCCCACCCTGCGCAAGTTCACCAAGGACTTCGAGCTGGGCGGGCTGACCACCAGCCTGCGCGTCATCGGCGAGGAGACCCGGCTTCCCGGCGCGCTGGAGCCGACCCTCTTCCGGATCATCCAGGAGGCGATGAACAACGCCAGGAAGCACGCTCGGGCCAAGAACGTCGAGGTCGCCGTCGCCTTCCAGCCGCATGCCGTCTCGGCCATCGTGCGCGACGACGGAGTCGGCTTCGACGTGGCCGCCGCCGAGGGGCGCCTGGATTCGGGCAGGCATCTCGGGATGATCTCGATGCGGGAGCGTGCCGAGCTGGAGAAGGGGCATCTCGAGATCCGGTCGCAGATCGGCAAGGGCACCGAGGTCCGGGTCAGCTTCGAGCACTGACCGTTGGGGGATGGGGCCCAGGCGGTTAAGACCTGGCTCGGCGAGTCGCGGCCGGGTCCTCGATTGAGACAATGGGCACGTGCGGTTCCGCGTCCTGGCGTGCGACTTCGATGGAACCATCGCCACCGATGGCGTGGTGGCTCCGGAAACCCTGGCGACGTTGGAGCGGGTGCGGGCGACCGGACGGCGGCTGCTCCTGGTCACCGGCCGGACCGGCCTCCAGCTGGAGGCGGTGTTCGCGCGCTGGAGCCTCTTCCACCGTGTCGTCCTCGAGAACGGCGCCGTCCTCGTCGACCCGGCCTCCGGCATCGAGCGTCTGCTCTGCTCGCCCGTGTCCGACCGGCTGGTGGCCGAGCTGCGCCGCCGCGAGGTGGAGCCGCTGGCGGTGGGCCGCGCCGTGTGCGCCGCCGCGGTCCGCCACCTGGATACGATTCGAGGGGCGGTCCGCGATCTGGACCTCCCGCTCCACGTCGTCGTCAACCGCGGCGGGGCCGTGGTCCTGCCCCTCGGCGTCAGCAAGGGCTCGGGCACGCGCGTGGCACTCCAGGCCCTCAGGGAGGGGGTGGAGGCCTGCGTGGCCATCGGCGACGCCGAGAACGACCTGCCCATGCTCGCCGCCGTCGGGTGCGGCGTCGCCGTCGCCAATGCGCTGGACGAGGTCAAGGCGGCCGCCGACCTGGTGACGTCCAAGCCGAACGGGTCGGGCACCGTGGAGCTGGCCGGGAACCTCGTCGCCGATGACCTGGCTGGAGCCCTGGCCGGGGCCCGCGGCAGGCCGGCCGCCCTCCGCTGAGCCCCCGGCTCGGCTCGCGGAAACCGGCCGGCCGGCACGGTATCAATGGATCGGCTCAGCGGCGTGGCCGAGCCGTAACTGGTGGGGGATGAGCCTGTAACCCGCCGGGTTGATGATGCGAGAGACCGGTCCCGCCGAGGCGGATTCCGGTTCCGGATCGCCCTCCCTTCCCAAGGGCCGCCGGCGACGTCAGGTCGCTGGCGGCCCCTTATTCGTCCGGGGGCGGACGGCGCAGCCGTCCCGCACCGCCATCATGGGTTTGTTGCGCGGGTTGGCGCGAAAGCGGCCTATCGTTCTCGCGATGGATGCTGCCCTCGTCGCCTCCCTGAACCTGGGGGCCAGCGAGGTCGCGCCCGCGATCGCCGCCCTGGCGGGCTGCCTGCTCAGCTACCTCGCCTACAAGCTCTTCTACCGGCCCGACTTCGGCATGCCGGTGAGGCGCCGCCTGCTGGCCCGGCGCATCCGCTTCCGCCGCGACCAGTTCGCCGATGCGCCGATGTGGTGGTCCGACCTCCAGATCCAGCGCGCCATCAGCGGCCACTGGAAGCGGAGCCTCCGCGACACCGTGACCCGGCCGGGCCCGCCCGTCGCGGAGCTGACCGGACACCCGCCCGCGGCGAGCGCCTGGAGCGAGCCCGGTACCGACCACGCCGGGTGGGGAGGTAGGGGACCGGCGGCTCTGGCGCTGGCCGCATCGGGGGCGGCTGAGGGGAGCCCGGTCGGGCCCCCCTCACTCAGGGGATCAGAGCGGCCCCGCGCCGTCCGCGACCTGGGGCGGGGCTTCCGCGCCGGCGATCACGGCCTCGGGCTCCCCGGCGATCTCCTCGCCGTCAGCGGTGACGGCGCCGCCGGCGCCGCCGTCCTCCTCATAGAGGCGGACCGCCTCCTCGCGCAGCTTTTGGTAGTAGTCGAGGCCGGTCCCGGCGGGGATCAGCTTGCCGATGATGACGTTCTCCTTGAGACCGCGGAGGCGGTCGATCTTGCCCGAGATGGCAGCCTCGGTGAGCACCCGGGTGGTCTCCTGGAACGACGCCGCGGAGAGCCATGAGGCGGTGTTGAGGGCCGCCTTGATCAGCCCCAGCAGGACGGTCTGGGCGATGGCCGGCTCGCCGCCCTCGCTCAGCGCCTTGGCGTTGGCCTCCTCGAACTCGAACTGGGAGACGATCTCGCCGGGCAGCAGGTCGGTGTCGCCGGAGTTGTCGATGCGGACCTTGCGCATCATCTGCCGGACGATCACCTCGATGTGCTTATCGTTGATGTCGACGCCCTGGTTGCGGTAGACGGACTGGACCTCGTGGACCAGGTAGTTCTGGACGTCGTCCCGGCCCCGGACCAGGAGCAGCTCCTGAGGGCTGATCGACCCCTTGGTGAGCCGGTCCCCGGCCTGGATGTGGTCGCCGTCGCGGACCACGAGCTCGGACGAGGCCGGCACCGCGTACTCGCGGGCCTCCTCGTCGGTGGTGCGCACCGTGATCTCGCTCTTGCCGACCCGGACCAGCCCCGCGTACTTGCTGCGGATCGAGATCTCGCTGCCGTTCTCGTCGAAGCCGCGGATCAGCTCGGTGCCCTCGCTGACCGGCTGGCCATCCTCGACGGTGACCGCGTGGCGCGGCGGCACCGCGTACGTGGAGTCGAAGACGTCGCGCGAGAAGATCTTCACCTTCAGCGACTTGGTGTCGCCCCGGATGACCTCCACCTCTCCGTCGATCTCGCCGATCAGGGCCTTGCCCTTGGGGACGCGGGCCTCGAACAGCTCCTCGACCCGGGGAAGTCCCTGGGTGATGTCCGCGCCACCGGTCGCCACCCCACCGGTGTGGAAGGTCCGCATGGTGAGCTGGGTGCCCGGCTCGCCGATCGACTGGGCGGCGATCACGCCCACCGCCTCACCGATCTCGACCATCCGGCCGGTGGCCAGGTTGCGGCCGTAGCAGGCGCGGCACACCCCCTCCCGCGCCTTGCAGGTCATGATGCTGCGCACCTTGATGCGCGGCAGGCGCTCGCGCCCGGCGAAGATCCGCCGCGCGGTTTCGTCGCTGATCTCATCGCCGGCGGCCACCAGGATCTCGTCACCCAGGGTGATGTCCTGGGCGGCGATCCGGCCGGCATAGCGCTCGATGACGCGTTCCCTGAGCTCCTCGTCCTCGAGATCGATCCAGATCCCCGCGGTGGTCTCGCAGTCCTCGATGCGCACGATCACGTCCTGGGCGACGTCGACCAGGCGCCGGGTCAGGTATCCCGAGTCGGCGGTGCGCAGCGCGGTGTCCGCCAGACCCTTGCGGGCTCCGTGGGTGGAGATGAAGTACTCGAGAACGGTCAGCCCCTCGGAGAAGTTGGCCTTGATCGGAAGGTCGATGATCCGGCCGGTGGGGTCGGCCATCAGGCCGCGCATGCCGGCCAGCTGACGGATCTGCTGGGTCGAGCCACGGGCCCCGGACTGGGACATCATCAGCACCGAGTGGAACTTGTCGAAGGACGACATGGTCACCCTGGTGACGTCGTCGGTCGCCTTGGTCCAGATCTCCACCGTCTTCAGGTAGCGCTCGTCGTCGGTGATCAGGCCGCGCCGGTACTGGAGGTCGATCTCCTCGACCGCACGCTCGGCGTCGGTGATGATCGGCGCCTTCCCCGCCGGCGTCTTGATGTCCATCGCGGCGATGGTCACCCCGGCCTGGGTGGCGTAGTGGAAGCCCAGCTTCTTGATGCTGTTGACGATCACGGCGGTGCGCGCCGAGCCGTAGAGGTCGTAGCACTCCTTGATGATCTGGGCGAGCTTGCGCTGATCCATGTTCTCGTTGCGGAAGACCATGGAGGGCAGGTTGTTCTCGGTGGCCAGCTGGCCCAGCGGCAGGACGTCGTTGAAGATGAGCCGCCCCACGGTGGTGACCACCAGCTCGGTGCCGGTGGGCTCCTCGTTACCCTGACGGCGGGCCGCCAGCAGCCGCTTGGGGAGCCGAACCCGCACGTAGTGGTGGAGGAACACCTGTCCGTGCTCGTAGGCGATGCGCGCCTCCTCCGGGTTGCTGAAGGTGGGCAGGTGCCGGATCTCGTCCGGGTCTCGGGGACGGTCCTGACCCTCCTGGGTGAGGTAGTAGGCCCCCAGGACGATGTCCTGGCTGGGGGCCACCACCGGACGGCCGTCGGAGGCGCTGAGGATGTTGTTGGACGACATCATCAGGTTGCGGGCCTCGGCGATCGCACCGCTGAAGAGGGGCACGTGGACGGCCATCTGGTCGCCGTCGAAGTCGGCGTTGAAGGCCTTGCAGACCGAGGGATGGATCTGGATCGCCTGACCCTCGACGAGCACCGGCATGAAGGCCTGGATGCCGAGCCGGTGCAGGGTCGGGGCCCGGTTGAGGAGCACCGGGTGCTCCTTGATCACCTGGTCGAGGACGTCCCACACCTCGGGACGCACCCGCTCCACCATCCGTTTGGCGCTCTTGATGTTCTGGGTGTAGTTCTGCGACACCAGCTCGCGCATGACGAACGGCTTGAACAGCTCCAGGGCCATCTTCTTGGGCAGACCGCATTCGTGGAGACGCAGCTCCGGTCCGACCACGATCACCGAGCGTCCGCTGTAGTCGACGCGCTTGCCGAGCAGGTTCTGACGGAACCGGCCCTGCTTGCCCTTGAGCATGTCGGAGAGCGACTTGAGCTTGCGGTTCCCGGTCCCGGTGATGGCCCGGCCGCGGCGGCCGTTGTCCACCAGGGCGTCGACCGCCTCTTGGAGCATCCGCTTCTCGTTGCGGACGATGATCTCGGGAGCCCCCAGCTCCAGCAGCCGCTTCAGCCGGTTGTTGCGGTTGATGACCCGGCGGTACAGATCGTTGAGGTCGCTGGTGGCAAAGCGGCCGCCATCCAGCTGGACCATCGGACGCAGCTCCGGCGGGATCACCGGGAGGACGTCGAGGATCATCCACGACGGGCTGGTCGACGACTTGCGGAAGGCCTCGACGACGCGCAGGCGCTTGATCGCCTTCTGGCGCCGCTGACCGCTCGTGGACTTGGACTCCTCACGGAGCTGGAGGGACTCCTGGGCGAGGTCGATCTGGTTGAGCAGCTCGCGGACCGCCTGGGCTCCGATGCCCGCCCGAAACACCTTGCCGAACTTCTCGATGTGCTCGCGATACTGGGTGTCGGTGAGCAGCTCCCGGGGCGCCAGCGTCTCGAGCTGCTGGCGGCTGCTCTCGATCTCCTGGCGGAGGGCCTCCAGCTCCCCGCTTCCCAGGTGCGCCGCCTCGGCGCGCGCCCCCTCGGCGTCGGCGCGCCATTGGGCGATCTCACCGGCGGCCTCGTCCTGGGCGAGCCGAGCCCGGCCCGACATCTCGTCCTCGAGGGCCTCGCGGCGCTGGGCCAGCCGGTCCTGGACCGCCATGGCGGCGTCCTCGTCGAGCACCCGGCCCTTCTCGAGGACGACCTCGTCCTCGACGCCGTCGCCGAGGATGAAGCGGGCGGGAGCCTTCTTGCCCTTCAGCTGCTGGATACGCTCATCGAGGTCGGCGGCTGATCGGTCGAGGACGGCCAGCCGCTCCGCCCGCTCCACCTCTATCCGGCGGACCCTCTCCGTCGTCTCGGCCTCCCGGGCCGCGATCTGCTCGGCCAGCTCCGATCCGCCGCCCTCGCCGCGCAGCCGCTCCCGGAGGGCGATGACGCGCTCGTCGGTGTCCGGGTCGAGCTTGGCGAGGAGGTCCTGGCGCGCCTTCTCGTCCACCGAGACGACGATGTAGTTGGCGAAGTAGAGGACCTTCTCGAGGTTGCGCGGGCTCATGTCGAGGAGCAGGCCCATCCGCGAGGGGATGCCCTTGAAGTACCAGACGTGGGACACCGGCGAGGCCAGCTTGATGTGCCCCATCCGCTCCCGGCGGACCTTGCTCCGGGTCACCTCGACGCCGCACTTGTCGCAGATGATGCCCTTGTACCGGTATCGCTTGTACTTGCCGCAGTGACACTCCCAGTCCTTGGTGGGCCCGAAGATCTTCTCGCAGAAGAGCCCGTCCCGCTCCGGCTTGAGGGTGCGATAGTTGATCGTCTCCGGCTTGGTGACCTCGCCGTGCGACCAGGAGAGGATCATCTCCGGGCTGGCGATCGAGAGTCGGAGGGCGTCGAAGTTCTCGAGTTTCAGCATCACTGACCTTCAGTTGCGTTGGGCAGGTGTCGCCGGTTGATCGCGGCAGGAGTGTCATAGGGGGCATCGGAACCGGACAGGGTCGGGACCGAAGCGGTGGGGGAGACGCGGCGGTGCGTGCGTGGCGAAGGCATCGCGGAGGAGATGCGCGGGTGCGTGCCGAGCGCAGGTTTGCCGCAGGCGCGGGTGGCAACCGCGCCGCCCGGGGTCCCCGCGTGGCCTGCCACGTGGGGTGGGATGCAAGGGCGCCGAGCGCCAGTCAGGGCGCGAGGACGCCCGGACCGGAGCGAGGCACCACCCCCGCGGCTCCACCCGGAGCGCATCTGGACCAAGGTGCTCAACGACCGGCCTCGTCGACGTCGTCCCTCTCGTCACGCTCGAGGTGGATCCCCAGGTCGAGTGGGATGTCGGGGATGTCCTCCTCGCCGAGCACGATCTGGTTCTCGTCCTCGGACTGGATCTCGACCCCCAGGGCCAATCCCTCCAGCTCCTTGACCAGCACCCGGAACGACTCGGGGATGCCGGCCTCGAGGGTGTTCTCGCCCTTCACGATGGCCTCGTAGGCCTTGACCCGGCCGACGATGTCGTCCGACTTGACGGTGAGGATCTCCTGGAGGATGTGGCTCGCTCCGTACGCCTCCAGGGCCCAGACCTCCATCTCGCCGAAGCGCTGGCCGCCGAACTGGGCCTTGCCGCCGAGCGGCTGCTGGGTGACCAGGGAGTACGGGCCGGTGCTGCGGGCGTGGATCTTGTCCTCGACCAGGTGGGCCAGCTTCAACATGTAGATGTACCCGACGGTGATGTCGCGGTCGAAGAACTCGCCGGTCCGGCCGTCGCGCAGACGCACCTTGCCGCTCGGGGGCAGGCCCGCCCGGCCCAACTCCTCTTCGATGACGGCCTCCGACGCCCCGTCGAAGACCGGCGATGCCACCTTTATCCCGAGCGCCTGGGCGGCCCAGCCGAGGTGGGTCTCCAGCACCTGGCCGAGGTTCATCCGGCTGGGGACGCCGAGGGGGTTGAGGACGATGTCCACCGGGGTGCCGTCGGGCAGGTAGGGCATGTCCTCGATGGGGAGGATGCGGGCGATGACCCCCTTGTTGCCGTGCCGCCCGGACATCTTGTCGCCCTGGGAGATCTTCCGCTTCTGGGCGACGTAGACCCGGATCAGCTCGTTGACCCCCGGGGGCAGCTCATGACCCGACTCGCGGCTGAACACCTTGACGTCGACCACCGTGCCCCGCTCGCCGTGGGGGACGCGGAGCGACGAGTCGCGGACCTCGCGGGCCTTCTCCCCGAAGATGGCCCGGAGCAGCCGCTCCTCGGCGGACAGCTCGGACTCGCCCTTGGGGGTGATCTTGCCGACCAGGATGTCGCCGGGCTGGACCTCGGCGCCGATGTAGATGATGCCCCGGTCGTTGAGGTTCTTCAGCGACTCCTCGGCGATGTTGGGCAGGTCGCGGGTGATGTCCTCGGGGCCGAGCTTGGTGTCACGGGCCTCGATCTCGAACTCCTCGATGTGGATCGAGGTGTACTTGTCCTCCCGGACCACCGACTCGCTGATCAGGATCGCGTCCTCGAAGTTGTAGCCCTCCCATGGCATGAAGGCGCAGAGCACGTTGCGTCCGAGCGCCAGCTCGCCGTTGTCGGTGGAGGGGCCGTCGGCCAGCGCGCTGCCCGCCTCGACCCGGTTGCCGGCCTTGACCGTGATCCGCTGGGAGAGGCAGGTGCCCTGGTTGCTCCGGACGAACTTGTGGATGCCGTACCAGATGTCCGGCCCGCCGTCGTCGGGCCGCACCAGGATGCCGATGCCGGCGTCCTGCCCGCTGCGGACCTTGACCACGGAGCGGTCGTCGTCCGCCGGCTCCGGCCAGGAGACCCCGACCACGGTCCCACTGCCCTGGGAGATGACCATCTCCCCCGAGTTGCGGGCGGCGTGGGACTCCATGCCGGTGCCGACGATCGGGGCCTCGGTGACCAGCAGTGGCACTGCCTGTTTCTGCATGTTCGAGCCCATCAGGGCGCGGTTGGCGTCGTCGTGCTCCAGGAAGGGGATGAGCGCGGTCGCCACCGAGACGGTCTGCTTCGGTGAGACGTCCATGTAGTCGACCTCGGCCACCGGAAGGTCCTTGAAGGTGTGGCGGCTGCGGCAGGCGGTGTGGACGACGGTGAAGTGGCCGGCCATGTCGACCGGGGCGTTGGCCTGGGCGACCGTGTACTTGTCCTCCTCGTCAGCCGAGAGGAAGACGATCTCGTCGGAGACCCAGGGGACGATCCGGACCCGCTCGACGCCCTGCTGGGCCAGCTTCCTGACGTCCTCGGTGTCCAGCACGTGCCCGGCCGGCAGCGAGTCGGCGGCCTCGCGCAGGGTCTGACCGACCAGCGAGCGGCTCTCGCGCGGGTCGCCCGTGGCCACCTCGCGGTAGACGCGGCGGAAGGGCGCCTCGATGAAGCCGAACTCGTTGACCCGGGCGAAGGTGGCCAGCGAGCCGATCAGTCCGATGTTCGGCCCCTCGGGGGTCTCGATGGGGCAGATCCGCCCGTAGTGGCTGTAGTGGACGTCCCGGACGTCGAAGCCGGCGCGCTCCCGGGAGAGGCCGCCCGGCCCGAGCGCCGAGAGGCGCCGCTTGTGGGTCAGCTCGGCCAGCGGGTTGGTCTGGTCCATGAACTGGGAGAGCTGCGACGACCCGAAGAACTCCTTGATCGCGGCCACCACCGGCCGCGCGTTGATCAGGCTTGCCGCCGTGACCGTGGCCGCGTCGCAGATGGTCATCCGCTCCTTGATGATCCGCTCCATCCGGATCAGGCCCATCCGGAACTGGTTCTGGAGCAGCTCGCCGACGGCCCGCACCCGGCGGTTGCCGAGGTGGTCGATGTCGTCGGGCTCGCCCATGCCGTTGTTGAGGGAGATCAGCTTGCGGACGATGGAGACGAAGTCCTGGTTGTCCAGCACCCGCCGCTCCTTGTCCAGGGCGCGCTCCCGGGCCTCGTCCTCGGGGATGCCGAGGTTCTTGTCAAGCTTGAAGCGGCCCACCTTGCTGAGGTCGAAGCGGCGGGGGTTGAAGAACAGCGAGCTGAGCAGGTTGCGGGCGTTCTCCACCGTGGGTGGGTCACCCGGGCGGATCTTGCGATAGAGCTCGATCAGCGCCTCCTCGACCGAGCTGGTGGCGTCCTTCTCCAGGGTCGCCTGGATGTAGGTGTGCTCGGGGTCGTTGTCGGCGTCGGCGAAGAAGGCGCGGATGTCGTCGTTGCTGGCGTAGCCCAGCGCCCGCACCAGGGTGGTCACCGGGACCTTGCGCTTGCGGTCGATCTTGACCGTGAGCACGTCCTTGTTCGAGGTCTCGATCTCCAGCCAGGCCCCCCGGTTGGGGATGAGCTTGGCGGCGTACAGGATCCGGCCGGTCACCCGGTCCTCGGCGGCGGTGAAGTAGACGCCGGGGGAGCGCACCAGCTGGCTGACCACGACCCGTTCGGTGCCGTTGACGATGAAGGTGCCCTGCGGGGTCATCATCGGGAAGTCGCCCATGAAGACCTCGGTCTCCTTGATCTCGCCCGCGTTCTCCCCGGTCTTGATGTGGAGGCGGGTGTTGATCCGGAGTGGCGCGCTGAAGGTCATGTCCCGCTGCCGGCACTCCTCCTCGTCGTACTTGGGAGTGCCGAACTCGTAGTCCAGGAAGCGCAGCTCGTAGTTCTTTCCGGTGTAGTCGGTGATCGGGTTGATCTCGTCGAAGAGCTCCCGGAGCCCCTCTTTGCAGAACCAGGCGAATGAGTCCAACTGTGTCTGGATGAGGTTCCCCACCTCCAGCTTGTCGGCGATCTGACCGTAGTTGTGACGGCTGGAGGGCGTGGAAGCAGAAAGGACCATGTGCTAGAGTTCCCCTGACAAGCGGCTACGCGCGGACGCCGGCGGTGATGGGCACAATCTCACAGCATACCAAACCCACCGGCGCCCGGGCACGGTGAGTTGCGCCCGCGCGAGCGGATGTTCGGGCGGATGTTCGGATCGCCTGCGAGGATGCCCAGGCTTACCAGTCTACCCTGTTCGACCCCGATCAAACTGCCGCGGGCCGGCGGCGGGGGGGACGGCCCCCCGAACGGGGCTCGCCGCTCCTCGCCGCCGTCCGGCGGCGGCCGTGGTCAGCGGATCTCGACGGTGGCGCCCGCCTCCTGCAGCTTGGCCCTGACCTGCTCGGCCTCCTCCCGGGGAACAGCTTCCCGGACCGCCTTGGGGGCGGCGTCGACCAGGTCCTTGGACTCCTTGAGGCCCAGGCCGGTGATCTCCCGCACCGCCTTGTAGACGTTGATCCTGGCGTCACCGGCGGCGGTCAGGACCACGGTGAACTCGGTCTGCTCCTCGGCCGGTGCGGCCTCGGCGGCGGCGGCGGGGGCGGCGGCCATGGCCACCGGGGCGGCGGCCTTGATCCCGAGCTTCTCCTCCATCAGCTTCACGGCGTTGATGACGTCGAGCACGCTCCAGGACGGCAGCGCGTCGACGAACTCCTCGGGGGTGATGGTTTTCGTGGCCATGGGTTGGCTCATCTCCTGGATTGATTCAATTGATCTGATTTGGCATGCGAGCGGGCGCGGCCCGGGTCAGGCGGCCTCGAGCTTGGCCCGGTAGGCGTCGAGGGTGGCGGCGAGGCTGGAGGGGATCGAGGCGAGCCCGGCCGCCAGCTGGGTGAGGGGTGCCTGGAGGGTGCCGGCGAGCTGGGCGAGGAGGACCTCCCGGGGTGGGAGGTCGGCGAGGGTCTGGACCCCGCCGGCGTCGAGCACCTGGCCCTCGACGAAGCCGGCGAGGAGGGGGAGGCGCCGGTTGACCCGGTGGTAGTCGCTGAGGACCCTGGCCGGCACCGACAGCTCGCCGAAGCCCAGGGCCAGGCCCACCGGTCCGCTGAGGACGCTGCCGAGCTGGGCGATGCCCGCCTGCTCGGCCGCCCGGCGGGCCAGCGTGTTCTTGACCACGTGGTAGTCGATGCCCTGGCCGCGCAGCTGGGTGCGCAGCTCCTCGAGCTGTTTGACGGTGAGCCCCCGGTAGTCGGTGACGATCGCCGAGGTCGCCCTGCCGAGCTCGGTGGCGAGGCTCTCCACGGTCTCGCGCTTGCGCGGGCCGGCGCGCTGGGCCGCCTCCTCGGCGGTCGTGGCCTTGGGCATCGGGTCAGGTCCTCCAGGTCGGGCCGCCGCACCGCCCGGTGAGAGCGGCGGACGGCGGGCGTCGCGAGGACGCCGGGCCGGACGACCGAACTCACCTGCGCAGGAGATTGAGGGGACGGTCCCCGCCTGCGGTCTCGGGCGAGATGCGTGAGCGCCGTGATGGATCCGTGAGCCGCCGAGGATAGCAGACGCCCGGCCTGCCACCATATGGAGAGGGGAGGACCAGGTCGAGGAGGGACCACGGGCATGCTTCTCGAAGGACGGCGAGCGCTGGTCACCGGGGCGTCCAGCGGCATCGGCAGAGCGACCGCGCTGCGCCTCGGAGAGGAGGGCGCGCGGGTGGCGGTGAACTACTTCTCCGCCCGGGAGCGGCCCGACGCGGAGGCGGTGGTTGCCCGGATCGACCCGGCGGGCGCCCGCGCCTATGCGGTCCAGGCGGACGTCGGGGCCGAGGCGGACGTGATCCGGATGGTGGGGGAGTGCCGGGAGCGCCTCGGGGGCCTCGACCTCCTCGTCAACAACGCCGGCATCGTGAGGCAGGCCGCCACCCTGGAGACGCCGCTCGACCTCTGGGAGCAGACCCTGCGGACCAACCTCACCGGTGCCTTCCTCTGCCTGCGCGAGGCCGGCAGGTTGATGGCGGCCCAGGGGCGCGGGGTCATCGTCACCATCACCTCGGTCCACGAGTTCATCCCCTGGCCCGGATTCGCCCACTACTGCGCCTCCAAGGGCGGGCTGAAGCTGCTCACCCAGACCGTCGCCCGCGAGTGGGCCCCTCTCGGCATCCGGGTGCTCGCCATCGCTCCGGGGGCCATCGACACCGCCGCGAGCTCTGCCGCTCTCGATGACGTCGAGGGCCGCGCCCGGGTCGAGGCCGAGATCCCCCTCGGTCGCTACGGACGGCCCGAGGAGATCGCCGCCGCGGTGGTGTGGGCGGCCAGCGACCAGGCCGGCTACGTCACCGGGACCACCCTGGTGGTGGACGGGGGCATGAGCACGTACCCGAACTTCGTCTGAGATGGCCGCTGCGAGGACCGGGCCCGCCCCCCCGGCCGGGCGGCGACCGGTCGCCACCGGGCGCTGGAAGCACCTCGCGACCTCCAACCCGGGAGGCTGGTTCGACCTCGCCACCGAGGACACCGGGGAGGTCCCGGTGCGGCTGTTCCTCACCCCGTCGCTGCTCGAGGAGGTGGAGGACGGCGTCTACCCCCAGATCGTCAACGCCACCCGCTTCCCGGGGGTCCGGATGGTGGCGATCACCCCCGACGTCCACGTCGGCTACGGCGTCCCGGTCGGCTCGGTCATCCTCACCGACGCTCGAAGCGGTGCGGTGGCCATGGGCCCGGTCGGCTTCGACATCGGCTGCGGCATGGTCTCGGCGCGGTCGGAGGTGCCGGCCCGGGCGGCCACCCCGGAGCGGCGCCTCGCCTTCAACCGCGCCGTGCTCCGGCGGGTGGCCATGGGGGCGGGGGAGGCCAGCCGGACCCCGTTGCGCCGGCTCGACGCCCGGGAGTTCGAGGCGATCTGCCGCGGCGGGGCCGCCCACTACGTGGAGAGGTACGGCTCCTGCTTCGACCGCCAGCGGGCGGAACGGGACCGGATCCCCGTCGACGACTCCTGGCAGGTGCCCTGGGGCGGCCCGGGCCGCCCCGAGCGCGGCATCCCGCAGCTCGGCTCGCTGGGCGGCGGAAACCACTTCATCGAGCTCCAGGAGAGCCTGGAGACCGGCACCCTGTGCGTCCAGGTGCACACCGGCAGCCGCGGCTTCGGCCACGGGCTCGCCACCAACTACTTCGCGCTCGCCCAGGCGAAGCGGCCGGAGGTCGTCACCGACCTCGACCTCGGCTTCTTCACCCCCGACCAGGCGCTCCACCGCGACTACCTGAACGCGGTGGCAGCCGGCGCCAACTTCGCCATCGTCAACCGGATGGTCATCGTCGAGGAGGTGGGGGCGGCCTTCGAGGAGACCTTCGGCGCGCCCCTGGAGCTGGTCTACGAGATCAGCCACAATCTGGTCCAGCGCGAGACCCACCCCGAGTTCGGCGACGTCCTCGTGCACCGGAAGGGCGCCACCCGGGCCTTCCCGGCCGGCCATCCCGCCCTCGCCGGCGGCCCCTGGGCCGAGCGGGGCCACCCGGTGCTCATCCCGGGGTCGAACTACGACCTCTCCTTCATCCTCCGGCCGCTGGCCGGCGCCGTGGCCAGCGGGTACTCGGTCAACCACGGGGCCGGCCGGCGGATGTCGCGGGCGTCGGCGATGCGCCAGCTCGACCAGCGGGACGTCGACGCCCAGTACCGGAGCCGGGGCATCGTGGTCAACGCCGACGGCCGGGTGCCCCTCGACGAGGCGGGCCCCGCCTACAAGTCCTCTCAGGAGGTGGTGGCCGCGGTGGTCGCCGCCGGCCTCGCCGAGATCGAGCACCGGCTGCGGCCGCTGTCCTCGCTCAAGGCGGCCGATGCCCGGACACGGCGCGGTCACCGGGGCGCCGCCGGGCGGTAGGTCCGGCGCGCCGCCCGCCATGCCGTCCAGGCCAGGCGTGGCCCGGGGGGCGGATGGTGTGTGGAGACTCCCGTCCCGACTGATTCGTGACGAAATGTTCGTCACGAATCTTCTTGTGCCGACCGGAGAACCACAGGGCTCGCCATGCCCGCCGGCGGGCGGCGGGCGCCCGGTTGCCCGACCCCCTGCCCCGGCACGAGCAGGCCGGCGGTGGTTCGCGCTGAATTGACGCGCGAGCCTCCGCGCTGGTAGGATGCTGCCTCGCGCCCAATTTGGGCGACGCTGCGTCCATGCGCGCCCCGGAAGGGGCGCTGTTCAGTTCCAGACGGAGCTCTGTGCCCACCACTCAGCAGCTGGTCCGCAAGGGCCGGGTCCGGATCATCCGGAAGACCAAGGCCCCCGCGCTGCGGGGCTCGCCCCAGCGCCGGGGTGTCTGCGTGCGCGTCTACACGACCACCCCCAAGAAGCCGAACTCGGCGCTCCGCAAGGTGGCCCGGGTCCGCCTGACCAGCAAGGCCGAGGTGACCGCCTACATCCCCGGGATCGGCCACAACCTCCAGGAGCACTCGGTGGTGATGATCCGGGGCGGCCGGGTCAAGGACCTCCCCGGCGTCCGCTACCACATCATCCGGGGCACCCTGGACACGGCCGGGACCAAGAACCGCAAGCAGGGGCGCAGCAAGTACGGCGCCAAGCGCGAGAAAGCGGCCAAGTAGGGACCTGATCGAGATGCCACGCCGTGCCCGCGTCCAGCGCCGCAACATCCTCCCCGACCCGATCTACGCGAGCCCCGCGCTGGCCAAGTTCATCAACTGCGTCATGCTGGCGGGGAAGAAGTCGACCGCCCAGCGGATCGTCTATGACGCCTTCGAGAAGGTCCGGCGCTCCAGCCGGCGTGAGCCGCTCGACGTCTTCGACCAGGCGATGCGCAACGTGACCCCGGTGATCGAGGTCAAGCCCAAGCGGGTCGGCGGCGCCACCTACCAGGTGCCGGTGGAGATCCGCCACGACCGCCGCCAGGCCCTGGCCCGGCGCTGGGTCATCCGCTACGCCCGGGTCCGCTCCGGCAAGAGCATGGCCGACCGGCTGGCCGCCGAGCTGATGGACGCCGCCAACGGGGTGGGCGCGTCGGTCAAGCGGAAGGAAGACACCCACAAGATGGCCGAGTCCAACAAGGCCTTCTCGCACTTCCGCTACTGATCCGAGCCCGTGGTCCTGAAGAGATGAGCACCGCCGTGGCAGATCGCGCCGTCGCCCTGGAGAGGTACCGGAACATCGGGATCATGGCCCACATCGACGCGGGCAAGACCACGACCACCGAGCGCGTCCTCTTCTACACGGGGCGCATCCACCGCATGGGGGAGGTCCACGAGGGGGCCGCGACCATGGACTGGATGGTCCAGGAGCAGGAGCGCGGGATCACCATCACGTCCGCCGCCACCGCAGCCGAGTGGCGCGGCCACCGTATCAACATAATCGACACGCCCGGGCATGTGGACTTCACGGTGGAGGTGGAGCGCAGCCTGCGGGTGCTCGACGGGGCGGTGGCGGTCTTCGATGCCGTGGCCGGGGTCGAGCCCCAGTCCGAGACGGTCTGGCGGCAGGCGGACCGCTACCGGGTGCCCCGGATCTGCTTCGTCAACAAGATGGACCGGATGGGGGCCGACTTTTACGCTGCGGTGGAGTCGATCCGGGAGCGGCTGGGGGCCAACCCGGTGCCCGTCCAGCTCCCCATCGGCAGCGAGGCCGACTTCGCCGGCATGGTCGACCTGGTCAACCTGACCACCATCGTCTATCTCGACGACCTGGGCACCAGCAGCGAGCGCGGCGAGATCCCCGAGTCGATGCGGGCGGACGTGGCCAAGTGGCGGCACGTCCTCCTGGAGGCGGTGGCCGAGACCGACGACGAGCTGCTCTCCCGCTACCTGGAGGGGGAGGAGCTCACCCCCGACGACATCCGGCGGGGGCTCCGCCTCGGCACCATCAAGACGCAGCTGGTCCCGGTCCTCTGTGGCGCCGCCCTCAAGAACCGCGGGGTGCAGCCGATGCTCGACGCGGTCGTCGACTACCTGCCCTCACCCCTCGACGTGCCCCCCATCGAGGGACACGTCCCCGGGTCCGACGTGCCCGAACGGCGCCGGGCCGACGACGACCAGCCCTTCTCCGCCATCGCCTTCAAGATCGCCAACGACCCCTTCGTGGGCAACCTGACCTTCTTCCGGGTGTACAGCGGCACCCTGAAGAGCGGCTCCTACGTGCTCAACGCCACCCGCGGGGTGCGGGAGCGGGTCGGGCGGATCCTCCAGATGCACGCCAACCACCGCGAGGACATCGAGGAGGTCCGGACCGGCGACATCGCCGCGGTCATCGGCCTGAAGGCCACCACCACCGGCGACACGCTCTGCACCGAGGATGCCCCCATCCTGCTGGAGGCGATGGTCTTCCCGGAGCCGGTGATTTCGGTCGCCGTCGAGCCCAAGACCAAGGCCGACCAGGACAAGATGGCCCTCGCCCTCCAGCGCCTGGCGGCGGAGGATCCGACCTTCCGGGTCCACACCGACGAGGACAGCGGCCAGACCGTGATCTCAGGGATGGGCGAGCTCCACCTCGAGATCATCGTCGACCGGATGCTCCGCGAGTTCAAGGTGGACGCCAGCGTCGGCAAGCCCCAGGTCGCCTACCGGGAGACGATCACCGTCCCGGCCCACGGCACCGGCCGTTTCGTCCGCCAGACCGGCGGCCACGGCCAGTACGGCCACGTCGAGCTGGAGCTCCAGCCCCAGGAGCCGGGCAAGGGCTTCGAGTTCGTCTCCAAGATCGTCGGCGGGTCGGTCCCCCGGGAGTACATCCGGCCGGTGGAGAAGGGGATCACCGACGCCCTCCCCAACGGGGTGCTGGCCGGCTTCCCGGTCGTCGACGTCAAGGTCATCCTGGTCGACGGCTCGTACCACGAGGTCGACTCCTCCGAACAGGCGTTCCAGATCGCCGGCTCGATGGGCTTCAAGGACGGCATGCGCAAGGCCAAGCCGGCCCTGCTCGAGCCGATCATGAAGGTCGACGCCTCCATGCCCGAGGAGTACATGGGCGACGTCATGGGTGATCTGACCGGTCGCCGGGGCCACATCCTGGGCATGGAAGGGCGCGGGACGACCCAAATCGTTCATGCTCTGGTGCCGCTGGCAGCGATGTTCGGCTATGCCACCGAGCTGCGCTCGATGACCCAGGGCCGGGCCTCCTACTCCATGGAGTTCCACCACTACCAGCAGCTACCCTCTGGCCTCGCCGACGAGATCGTCGCCAAGGCCAGGTCATGAGCCGGAGATCCAGGGAACACATGGGACCCAGCCAGCAGAGGACCAGCGAGCAGCAGAGGAACTGAGAAGGCCATGGGCAAGAAGAAGCAATACACCAGCACCAAGCCCCACGTGAACGTCGGGACCATCGGTCACATCGACCATGGCAAGACGACGCTGACTGCTGCCATCACCAAGACCTTGTCCGAACGCATCGGCGGCTCCAACTCCTTCGTTTCGTTCGATCAGATCGACAACGCCCCCGAGGAGAAGGCGCGCGGCATCACCATCGCCACCGCCCACGTCGAGTACGAGACCGCCACCCGTCACTACGCCCACGTCGACTGCCCCGGGCACGCCGACTACATCAAGAACATGATCACCGGTGCCGCCCAGATGGACGGGGCCATCCTGGTCGTGGCCGCCACCGACGGGCCCATGCCCCAGACCCGCGAGCACATCGTGCTGGCCCGCCAGGTCGGGGTGCCCTACATCGTGGTCGCCCTCAACAAGGTCGACGCCGTCGACGACGAGGAGCTGCTGGAGCTGGTCGAGCTCGAGGTCCGCGAGCTGCTCAGCCGGTACGAGTTCCCGGGTGACGACATCCCGGTGGTCCGGGTCTCCGCCCTCAAGGCGCTCGAGGGGGACAAGGAGGCCGGCGACCAGGTGATGACCCTGATGGAGGCCGTCGACACCTACATCCCGGTGCCCGACCGTCCCATCGACCGTCCCTTCATGATGCCCATCGAGGACGTCTTCTCGATCGAGGGCCGCGGCACCGTGGTGACCGGCCGCATCGATCGCGGGGTGATCAAGGTCAACGAGCCGGTGGAGATCGTCGGCATCCGGGACACCACCAAGACGGTGGTGACCGGGGTCGAGATGTTCCACAAGGAGATCCCCGGTGGCGGGCTGGCGGGGATGAACGTCGGCTGCCTGATCCGCGGCATCAAGCGCGAGGACGTGGAGCGCGGCCAGGTGCTGGCCAAGCCGGGCTCGATCAACCCGCACACCAAGTTCAAGGCCCAGGTCTACGTCCTGAGCAAGGAGGAGGGCGGCCGGCACACCCCGTTCTTCACCGGGTACCGTCCCCAGTTCTACATCCGCACCACCGACGTGACCGGCAGCATCACCCTCCCCGAGGGGACCGAGATGGTGATGCCGGGCGACAACGTCGAGATGGGGGTGGAGCTGATCACCCCGATCGCCGTCGAGGACGGGATGCGGTTCGCCATCCGCGAGGGCGGCCACACGGTCGGCGCCGGCGCCGTCACCTCGATCGAGAAGTAGGGACAGGAAGAGGGCAGCCGCACCGCCATGGCGCAGAAGATTCGCATCCGGCTCAAGGCATACGACCACCGGGTCCTGGACCAGGCGGCCTCGAAGATCGTCGAGACCGTGGTCAGGACCGGCGCCCACGTCGCCGGGCCGGTGCCGCTGCCCACCCGGATCAGCAAGTGGACGGTGGTCCGCTCGCCCTTCATCGACAAGGACTCGCGCGAGCAGTTCGAGATGCGCACCCACAAGCGGATCCTCGACATCCTCGATCCCAATCCCAAGGTGGTGGATGCCCTGATGCGGCTCAACCTGCCGAGCGGCGTGGATATCGAGATCAAGCTGGGAGACCAGCGATGAGCAAGGGGCTGCTGGCGCGGAAGCTGGGGATGACCCAGCTCTTCACCGAGCGGGGCACGGTGGTCCCGGTCACCGTCCTGGAGGCGGACTCGTGTCATGTCGTGCAGGTGAAGACCACCGGCACCGACGGCTACGAGGCGGTGCAGCTCGGTCTGGGGGTGCGCAAGCCGCGCCGCACCAGCAAGCCCGAGGCCGGGCACTTCAAGCGCGCCGGGACGCCGTCCCTCGCCCGGCTCGCCGAGGTCCGCGACGCCGGCAGCCCCGTCCTGGGCAGCCGGGTGCCGGTCTCCGTCTTCGCCCCCGGGGAGCGGGTGGACGTCACCGGTATCACCCAGGGCAAGGGCTTCGCCGGGCAGCACAAGCGCCACAACTTCGGCCGCGGCCCGGTCACCCACGGTTCTCACAACATCAAGCAGCCCGGTTCGATCGGATCGACCGACGCCGCCCGGGTCTTCAAGGGCCTGCGCATGGCCGGGCACCTGGGCGCCACACGGGCCACCGTCCTCCGCCTCGAGGTGGTGCGCGTCGACCCCGAGCGCAATCTCCTGCTGGTCAAGGGGGCGGTCCCCGGGCACCGCCACGCGGTGGTCCTGGTGCGCGACAGCGCGCGCAGTGGGGTGCTGGCGTCATGAGCACCGCCCCGGTCGTCGACCTCGAGGGCGCGAGCCAGGGGGAGCTCGAGCTGCCCGAGACGGTGTTCGCGGTGGTCCCCCACGCCACCGTGATGCACCAGGCGCTGCTGCGCCAGCTCGCCAACGCCCGCCAGGGCACCCATGACAGCAAGACCCGCACCGAGGTGTCGGGCGGGGGGCGCAAGCCGTACCGGCAGAAGGGCACCGGCCGGGCCCGCCAGGGGTCGATCCGGGCCCCCCACTACGCCGGGGGCGGCACCGTCTTCGGGCCCACCCCGCGCTCGCACAGCCAGCAGATGCCGCGCAAGCAGCGCCGCCTGGCATTGCGCAGCGCGCTCAGCGTTAAGGCCGCGGAGGGCCAGATCACCGTCCTCGACCGGGTCGAGCTGGAGGAGCCCAGGACCAAGGTGATGACCGGCTTCCTCCAGGCGGTGGAGGCCGGCCGCCGGGTGCTGGTCGTGCTCGGGTCCCACCACGACGCGCTCGAGCTGAGCGCCCGCAACCTCCCCGAGGTGCGGGTGATCCTGGCCGGCAACATCTCGGTGCGCGACCTGCTCACCGCCGACACCGTGGTGATGACCCGGGATGCCGTCGAGCACATCGCGGAGGCCTGGGGATGAGCGGCGGACGCGCCTTCCACCAGGTCATCCTCCGCCCGGTCTCGAGTGAGAAGTCCTACAGCGAGATGGGAAGGCTGAACAAGTACACGTTCGTCTGCCCGACCGACGTGACCAAGGTCGACATCCGCCGCGCCATCGAGGAGGCCTTCCCCGAGCAGCAGCTGACGGTCACCGCGGTCAACGTCATCGCGGTGCACGGCAAGGTCCGCAACCGCCAGTACCGGCGCGGCCGGGGGGGCCGGCTGACCGGGAAGAGCCCCGACTGGAAGAAGGCGGTGGTGACCCTGGCTCCGGGGCAGAAGATCCCCGGGCTGTTCGAGGGCGTGTAGGCAGATGCCGGTCAAGAAGTACAAGCCGACCAGCGCGGGCCGCCGCTTCATGGCCGTCAGCTCCTTCGAGGAGGTGACCAGCACCACCCCGGAGCGGAGCCTGACCGTCCACCTCAAGAAGGCGAGCGGGCGCAACAACACGGGCCGGATCACGGTCCGCCACCGCGGCGGTGGGCACACCAAGCTCTACCGCGTCATCGACTTCCGGCGAACCAAGCGCGACATCGCCGGCCGGGTGGCCGCGATCGAGTACGATCCCAACCGCAGCGCCCGGATCGCCCTCATCAACTACGCCGACGGCGAGAAGCGCTACATCCTCGCCCCCCTGGGGCTCATGGTTGGATCGCTCATCAGCGCCGGGGCGGGCGCCGAGATCAAGCCGGGGAACGCGCTGCCGCTGGCCAGCATCCCGCTGGGCACGACCATCCACAACCTCGAGGTCCAGCCGGGCCGGGGCGGCCAGCTGGTGCGCAGCGCCGGGGTCGCGGCCCAGCTGATCGCGCGGGAGGGGGACATGGCCACCGTGCGGATGCCCTCCGGCGAGGTGCGGCGGATCGATGTCCACTGCTTCGCCACCGTGGGCCAGGTCGGCAACGCGGACCACGAGAACCAGAACATCGGCAAGGCCGGCAAGTCGCGCTGGCGGGGCTGGCGGCCGTCGGTGCGGGGCATGGCGATGAACCCGTTCGACCATCCCCACGGCGGTGGCGAGGGCCGGAGCGGCGCCGGTGGCAACCCGCAGACCCCCTGGGGCAAGCCGGCCCTCGGCTACCGCACCCGCCGCAACAAGAAGACCGACCGCATGATCGTGCGTCGCCGGAAGAAGTGAGACCATGAGCCGTTCCCTCAAGAAAGGGCCGTTCTGCGACGACCACCTGCTGGCCAAGGTTCAGAGGCTCAACCAGAGCCGGGAGAAGCGGGTCATCAAGACCTGGTCGCGGCGCAGCGACATCTTCCCGGAGATGGTCGGGCACACCATCGCCGTCCACGATGGCCGCAAGCACAACCCGGTGTTCATCACCGAGGCCATGGTCGGGCACAAGCTGGGCGAGTTCGCGGCGACCCGCAGGTACCGCGGCCACGGCCACCACACCGAGCGGAGCACCGCGCTCAAGTGAAAGTCGTCGCCACCGCCAAGGACGTCCGGATCACCTCCCGCAAGGCGAGGGTGGTCGCCGACAGCGTGGTCGGGCTGCCCGTCGCCGAGGCGCTCGCCCTGCTCAGCTTCACCCCGCGCCACGCCGCGCGGGAGGTGGCCAAGGTCATCAAGTCGGCCGCCGCCAACGCCGAGCACAACTACAACCTGGAGACCTCGTCGCTCCGGGTCGATCGCATCGACGTCGACCGGGCGGGGATCATGAAGCGCTACATCGCCAAGCCCCGGGGGATGGCGGGCAGCCTCTTCAAGCGGATGAGTCACCTCCGCTGCTACGTCACCGACGAGGAGCCGGAGCACCGCCGCCGCTCGGTGGTGGCGATGACCAACCGGCCCGGGCGCGGCTCCACCAAGCCGGCGGCCACCCGCCGCCGCCGCCCCGCCCAGATCCGCCGGGCCCAGGAGGCGGCCGCCGCGCAGGCCGAGGTGGCCACCGGCGCGCCGGAGGGTGAGGCGACCGAGCTCGCCGCGGCGGAGCCGCTCGAGGAGACCGAGATTCCCGACATCGACGCCGGCGACGAGGGCGCCGAGGCACCCGACGCCTGGTCCGCAGAGGACGACGAGGAGAAGGACTGATGGGACAGAAGGTGAACCCTATCGGCTTCCGCCTCGGGGTCTACCGCCAGTGGGACGCCCGCTGGTTCGCGGACAAGGAGTACACCAAGCTGCTCCACGAGGACCTGGCGATGCGCCGGCTGATCGCCAGCCGGCTCCGCAACGCCGGGGTGGCCCGGATCGAGACCGAGCGCAGCGCCAACCAGCTGACCGTGATCATCCAGACCGCCAAGCCGGGCATCGTGATCGGGAAGCAGGGCGCGTCGGTCGACGCCCTCCGGGACGAGCTGGAGCGGATCAGCGGCAAGAAGGTCCGGGTGACCATCCACGAGATCAAGACCCCCGAGCTGGACGCCCGGCTGGTCGCCGAGAACGTCGCCTCCCAGCTGGAGAAGCGGATCGCCTTCCGGCGCGCCCTCAAGCAGACCGTGATGCGCAGCATGCGCGCGGGTGCCAAGGGGGTGAAGCTGGAGGTCAGCGGCCGGCTGGGTGGCGCCGAGATGTCGCGGCGGGAGTGGGACCGGGACGGGCGCGTGCCCCTCCACACCCTGCGGGCCAACATCGATTTCGGCCGGGCCGAGGCGCGGACCACCTTCGGCCGCATCGGGGTCACCTGCTGGATCTACAAGGGCGACTACGTCACCGCCACCGGTGAGCCGGTGATGATCGGCGGTCCGGGGCGCGAGGTCGTCGAGGCGGCGCGTCCGGCCGCCGCGATCGAGCGCGAGCGGCGCCCGCTGGCGGCGCCCGCCGTCCCCGACCACGAGGAGGTGCCGGCCGCGCTCGCCGGGGCCGGCGGTGGTGGCGGCCTGGACGTCGAGACCGACCTGGCGGGTCCCTCCGGCGCCGGCGCCGCGGAGGAGCCGCGGGCGGAGGCCGACCTCGACCTCGAGGCCGCCGAGCCGGAGATCCCGGAGATCGACGAGGAGCTTCCCGACCTCGGTGGCGTCCCCGAGGCCGATGCCAAGGTGGAGAAGCTCCCCGCCAAGAAGCCGGCCGCGCGCCGCCGGCCCGCGCCGGCGAAGAAGCCGGCCCCGGGTGCTGAGCCCGAGGCCGAGGCCGAGGAGGACTGACGGTGCTGATGCCGAAGCGGACCAAGTTCCGCAAGCAGCACCGGGGCCGCCGGCAGGGCGCCGCTCAGCGCGGCAGCACCCTGAGCTTCGGCCCCTACGGGCTGCAGGCGCTCGAGCCCTGCTGGATGACCAACCGGCAGATCGAGGCCGCCCGGCGCGCCATGACCCGCCACGTCCGCCGCGGCGGGCAGATCTGGATCCGCGTCTTCCCCGATCACGCCTACACCAAGAAGCCGGCCGAGACCCGGATGGGGTCGGGCAAGGGCGCCCCCGAGGGGTGGGTGGCGGTGGTCAAGCCCGGTCGCGTCCTCTTCGAGATGAGCGGCGTCACCGAGGAGGTCGCGCGCGAGGCGATGCGGCTCGCCGGTCACAAGCTGCCCATCCCCACCCGCTTCGTCTCTCGACAGGGGACCGGGGACGAGGTCGAGGCGGAGGAGTCGGCGTGAGCAAGCAGGCCGAGGCCGTGAACCTGCTCCGCACTTTCACCGCGGAGGATCTCGAGGAGCACCTGCGCCAGCAGCGCCGCCGCCTCTTCGAGGTCCGCTTCCAGCAGGCCGCCGGCCAGGTGGAGAACCACCGCCAGGTTCGCGAGCTCCGGCGCGAGATCGCCCGCACCATGACCCTCCAGCTCGAGCTGGCGCGCGGTCACCACCTCGCCTCCGACCTGGAGGTCGAGCCGGAGCCGGAGGAGCAGCCCCAGCCGCGCCGTTTCCGCCGCCGCCGCGAGAGCGTGGAGCCGGCCGCCGAGGCCGAGCCTGCCGGCGCCGGGATGGCCGGCGAGGAGGTTGTCGAGGCCGGCGAGGTCGAGGCCGGTGAGGTCGAGGCGGACGAGGCCGAGGCGGAGCCGGCAGTGCGGCCGCGCCGTCTCCGCCGCCGCCGCGAGACCGTGGCGCCGGTCGCCGAGGCCGAGATCGCCGGCGAGGCTGCCGAGCCGGACGCGGGTGCCCCCGGGCCAGACGAGGAGCAGACAGATGAGTGAGCAGCCCGTCGAGCGCAGCCGCCGCAAGGTCCGGGACGGGGTCGTGGTCAGCGACAAGATGCAGCAGACGGTGGTGGTCCTGGTCGAGGAGAAGAAGCCTCACCCCCTCTACAAGAAGGTGGTCACCCACAACCGGCGCCTCAAGGTCCATGACGAAGAGGGGCGCTGCGCGGTGGGGGACAGGGTCCGGATCACCGAGACCCGGCCGCTCTCCAAGGAGAAGCGCTGGCGGGTCGCCGAGATCCTCGAGAAGGCGAAGTAAGCCGTGATCCAGCAGGAGACCATCGTCAAGGTGGCGGACAACAGCGGGGCGCGGGAGCTGCTCTGCATCCGCGTGCTCGGCGGCAGCCGCCGCAAGTACGGGTCCGTCGGTGACGTCATCATCGGGACGGTCAAGGTCGCCCAGCCCAACGCCCAGGTCAAGAAGGGCGACGTGGTGCGGGCGGTGATCGTCCGCACCGTCCAGCCCTTCCACCGGCCCGACGGCAGCCAGATCCGCTTCGACGAGAACGCGGCGGTGCTGATCAACCCCCAGAACAACCCGCGCGGCACGCGCATCTTCGGGCCGGTGGCGCGGGAGCTGCGGGAGCGCAACTACATGAAGATCGTATCCCTCGCCCCGGAGGTGATCTAGATGGGCTCGGTCGCCAGGCGCCTGGCCGGGCTGGCTCGGCACCACCGCGTCGAAGTCGCCCACCGAGGGTGGGCGGGGGGAAGGTCGCGCCCCCTCGACATCCGCAGCGGGGACACCGTGGAGATCATCTCCGGCAAGGATAAGGGCAAGCGCGGCACCGTGGAGCGGGTGCGGGTCGAGGAGCAGCGGATCGTGGTCCGCGGCGCCAACCTGATGAAACGGCACACCAAGGCCAACACCCAGGGCAACGTGCAGGGCGGCATCATCGACTTCAACGGGCCGATCGCCTACAGCAAGGTCCAGCTGGTCTGCAACCGCTGCGACAAGCGGACCCGGATCGCCCACCAGGTGACCGAGGAGGGGGTCCGGGTGATGATCTGCCGCAAGTGCGGTGAGCGCTACGAGCGGGTGGTCGGCTGATGGCCGTCGCCGCCCCCGAGATCCCCCGCCTCCGCCGCCAGTACCAGGAGCAGGTGGTCCCCGAGCTGGTCCGTGAGTTCCGCTACACCAACGCCATGGAGGTGCCCCGGCTCGAGAAGATCGTGGTCAACATCGGTCTGGGCGAGGCGATCCAGAATGCCCGTGCGATCGACGCCGCGGTCGCCGACGTCAAGACCATGACCGGCCAGGCCCCGATCGTGATCCGGGCCCGAAAGTCGGTGGCCGCCTTCAAGCTCCGGGCCGGGATGCCGATCGGGGTCAAGGTCACCCTCCGGGCGGACCGGATGTGGTACTTCCTGGACAAGCTGATCAACGTCGCCCTGCCCCGCATCCGCGACTTCCGCGGGGTCGACCCCAAGGCCTTCGACGGCCACGGCAACTACACCCTGGGGCTGCGCGAGCAGCTGGTGTTCCCAGAGATCGACTACGACAAGATTGACAAGCTGCGTGGACTCGAGATCTGCATCGTCTCGAGCGCCCGGACCGACGACGAGGGCCGGGCCCTGCTCACCCACTTCGGCATGCCATTCCGGAAGAACTGATGTTGATTCATGGTTCGCGCGCGTCGGCACCCGCCGATACGGCGCGACGAGGTGCCTCATGGCCAAGAAGTCACTGATCGCCAAGTCGCTCCGGGCGCCCCGGTTCGCCACCCAGCAGCACCACCGGTGCGCGCTGTGCGGACGTCCGCGCGCCTACATGCGAAAGTTCGGCATGTGCCGGATCTGCTTCCGCGGGCTGGCCAGCATGGGCCAGATCCCCGGGGTCAAGAAGAGCTCGTGGTGAGGCCATGATCAGCGACACCATCGCCGACATGCTGACCCGGGTCCGCAACGCCAATGCGGCCAACCACCGGAGCGTGGTCGTCCCCTCCAGCCGGATGAAGGCGGAGATCGCCCGTGTGCTCAAGGAGGAGGGCTTCATCGCCGACTACGCGGTGAGCGGCGAGGCGCCCCAGGAGATCATCACCATCACCTTCAAGGCGCGCAGCCCCCGCGGCCGCGCGCTCAGCGGTCTGCGCCGGATCAGCCGGCCCGGCCTGCGCGTCTACGCCCGCAAGTCCGAGCTCCCCCGGGTGCTGGGCGGCCTCGGGGTGGCGGTCATCTCCACCAGTCAGGGCCTGATGACCGGCCAGACGGCCCAGCGTCTCGGTCTCGGCGGCGAAGTCGTCGCCTTCGTGTGGTGAGCTGATGTCGCGCATCGGCCGTCGACCCATCCCCCTTCCCGCCGGTGTCCGGGTGGCCGCGACCGGCGCCCACGTGTCGGTCTCGGGAGCCCGCGGGACCCTGGAGCGCCTCGTCCCCCCGGCGATGACCGTGGTGGTCGGCGACGGCGTGGTGGAGGTCCAGCGCCCCACCGACAGCGCCGTGCATCGTTCCCTGCACGGCCTGACCCGGACCCTGATCGCCAACATGGTGGAGGGGGTCAGCAGCGGATTCACCCGCAACCTCGACCTGGTCGGGGTGGGCTTCCGCGCCGCCAAGCAGGGGGCGGACCTGGTGCTGACCGTCGGCTACTCCCACCCCATCCGCTACACCCCCCCGGACGGGGTGACCATCGAGGTCCCCGCCCCGACCCAGATCCTGATCAGCGGAGCCAGCAAGGAGATGGTGGGCCAGGTGGCCGCCAAGATCCGCTCGTTCCGCAAGCCCGAGCCGTACAAGGGCAAGGGCATCCTCTACCGGGGGGAGCGGATCCGGCGCAAGGCGGGCAAGTCCGGCAAGGCAGGCAAGGGCAAGTAGGCGAGGACGAGGATGTACACCAAGCACGATCGAGAGGCGGCGCGGACACGCCGGCACCTTCGGGTCCGCCGCCGCGTCACCGGCACCGCGGCCCGGCCGCGGCTCTGCGTCCATCGCAGCCTCCGCCACATCACCGCCCAGGTGATCGACGACACCGCGGGGCGCACCCTGGCGGCGGCCTCGACCCAGGACCCGGAGGCGGTGAGCCGGATCAGCGGGAGCCGGGCGACCGCAAGCGCGGCCGCGGTGGTCGGCGAGCTGGTCGCCGCCCGGGCTAGGGCCCGGGGGGTCTCCCAGGTCGTCTTCGACCGGGGCGGCTACCTCTATCACGGCCGCGTCGCGGCCCTCGCCGAGGCCGCCCGCAAGGCGGGATTGGAGCTCTGACATGGCGATGCGCATGGATCGTCGGGACGATCGCGGCGGGGACCGCGGCAGCGAGCTCACCGAGAAGATCGTCTCCCTGAACCGGGTGGCCAAGGTGGTCAAGGGTGGCCGCCGCTTCTCCTTCAGCGCGCTGGTCGTGGTCGGCGACGGCCAGGGCCGCGTCGGTGCCGGCCTGGGCAAGGCGGGCGAGGTACCGGACGCCATCCGCAAGGGTGTCGAGGACGCCAAGAAGCACATGATCAGCGTCCCCCTGGTGGGCCGGACCATCCCCCACGACATGCGCTACAAGCTGGGCGCGGCCAAGGTCCTGCTCCGTCCGGCGGTGCCGGGCACCGGGGTGATCTCCGGCGGGGCCATGCGCGCCGTCGTCGAGGCGGCGGGCATCCACGACATCCTCACCAAGTCGCTGGGCAGCAATAACCCGATCAACGTGGTCCGGGCGACGGTGGCGGCGCTGGCGAGCATGAAGACCCTGGCCGAGGTGGCGGCGCTCCGGGGCAAGTCGCCCGAGGAGATCGTCGGCCGGAAGCGGGCCGCCCAGATCCTGGGCGAGAGCGCCGCGGTGGCGGAGGCGGTATGAGCCGTTCCCCGATCACCGAGAGGGCGCCCCGCCCGGCGGGCGAGCCGGCGCAGGAGGGCGACCCGGTCGCCACCGTCCGGGTCACCTACCGCAAGAGCGCCATCGGCTACGCCCACGACCAGAAGGCGACCGTCGCCGCCCTCGGCCTGCACCGGCTCCGCCAGACCGTGGAGCATCCGGACACCCCGGCGCTGCGCGGGATGGTGCAGAAGGTGCGCCACCTGGTCGCCGTCGACGGCGTCCCCGCCGACAGCCCCGAGGTCGCGGCCCGGTTCGCCGCCGGCGGGCCCGGCCCGGGAGCGGACGCACCGGATGCGTCGAGCCGGAGGGAACCATGAAGCTGCACGAGCTGCGCCCGGCCCCGGGAAGCCGCCACGCGCGCAAGCGCATCGGCCGGGGCATCTCCGCCGGTCAGGGCAAGACCTCGGGCCGGGGCCAGAAGGGGGCCGGAGCCCGCGAGGGGTCCAAGGTGCCGCGCTCCTTCGAGGGCGGCCAGATGAAGATCACCATGCGGCTGCCCAAGCTGCGCGGCTTCGCCAACCGCTGGCGGGTCGACTACACCACGCTCAACGTCAGCAAGCTCAACCGCTTCCCGAGCGCGGCGATCGTCGACGGCGCCGCCCTCGCCCAGCAGGGCCTGGTCAGCAACCCCGGTGAGCGGGTCAAGCTGCTGGCCGCGGGGCGGCTGCGGGTGGCGCTGACCGTCCGGGTCCACCGCGCCTCGGAGGCCGCCGTGCGTGCCGTCGAGGCCGCCGGTGGCAGGGTCGAGCTGCTCGAGACCCGTCCCGTCAAAGCGGCGTCTGAGGGCCGCGCCAGCGCAGCGGCAACCGCCGGCGCCGAGCCCGACGAGGTGGAGGCGGAGCCCGGGGAGTGAACCTTCTCCAAGCGCTCGCTCAGGCGCTCCGGATCCCCGAGCTGCGCAAGAAGCTCGTCTTCACCCTGCTGCTCCTGCTCGCCTTCCGGGTGCTCGCCTCGATCTCCATCCCGGGCGCGAGCCCCACCGCGCTCAACGACCTCTTCAGCGGCAACACGCTGCTCGGCCTGCTCAACCTCTTCAGCGGCAACGGCCTGGCCCACTTCACCATCGTCGGCCTGGGGCTCAACCCGTACATCAACGCCACCATCATCATGCAGCTCATGACCGTGGTCTCGGTCCGGCTCAAGGAGCTGTCCAAGGAGGGTGAGGTGGGGCGCAAGCGGATCACCCGCTACACCCGCTGGCTGACCGTCCCCCTCGCCGCCCTCCAGGCGTACGGCTTCATGGCCCTGTTCACCAACCCCAACGCCACCGGAGCGGGGGCGATCATCCCCAACCCGACCGTGACCGAGACCCTGACCATCATCCTCACCCTCACCGCCGGCACCATCGTCGCCATGTGGCTGGGCGAGCTGATCACCGAGTACGGGGTGGGCAACGGGGTGTCTCTCATCATCTTCACCGGGATCATCGCCCAGCTGCCGGGCGCGCTCTTCAGCTACGGCTCGGAGGGCTCGGCAAACGTCTTCCACATCTTCGAGATGGCCCTGATCGCCCTGGTGGCGACCGCCGGCATCATCTACGTCCAGCAGGCCCAGCGCAAGGTCCCGATGCAGTCGGCCCAACGGGTGCTCAACCCGCGAACCGGGATGGCGGCGGCGGGCGGGCGGCGCAACTTCCTGCCCCTCCGGGTCAACACCGCGGGAGTCATCCCGATCATCTTCGCCATCTCGATCATGGCCATGCCGACCATCTTCTCCAACCTCTTCGGCTCGGCGACCGGCTGGGTCGAGAGCGTCGCCACCTGGTTCAGGACCAACTGGCAGCCCAACGGCAGCACCATCTTCCTCGACCTCCTCTACAACGGCTTCGAGTTCATGCTGATCCTCGGCTTCACCTACTTCTACACCGCGGTCGTCTTCGATCCCAACGACGTCGCCGACAACATGAAGAAGTCGTCCACCTTCGTCCCCGGGATCAGGCCGGGGCGCCAGACCGCGGAGTACCTGGGCCGGGTGATGAGCCGGATCACCCTGGCCGGCGCCATCTTCCTGGCCGTGGTCACCGTGGTCCTGCCGCTCGCCACCAGCTTCATCACCGGGGTGTCGACCACCCAGTTCCTCCTCGGGGGCACCGCCATCCTGATCGTGGTCGGCGTGGCCCTCGACACCATGAAGCAGATCGAGACCCAGCTGCTGATGCGTCAATACCGGGGATTCATCCGATGATCGTCATCATCTTCGGCGCGCCCGGGAGCGGCAAGGGGACCCAGGCGGAGCGGGTGGCCGCCACCACCGGCACCCCCCACGTCTCCACCGGGGCGATCCTGCGCGCCGAGGTGGCGCGGGGCTCGGCGCTGGGCCGCGAGGCACAGCCGATCATGCAGAGCGGCGCGCTCGTCCCCGACGACCTGATGGTGCGCATCATCGAGAGCCGGCTGGCCGAACCCGACGCGGAGCGGGGGGTCATCCTCGACGGTTTCCCCCGGACCGTCCCCCAGGCGGAGGCGCTGGACCGGATGCTGAGCCGGAACGGGCGGGCGGTCGGGCTGATCCTCTACCTGGAGGTGGACCCGGACCTGATCCGCGCGCGCATCTTGCGCCGCGCCGCCATCGACGGGCGCAGCGACGACAACCCCGACGCGCTCGCGGAGCGGATGCGGGTCTACCAGCGCGACACCGAGCCGGTCGTCGAGCACTACCGCACGGCCGGCACCCGGATCGAACGGATCGACGGCTCCCCCCCGATCGACCAGGTCACCGGGCAGATCCTGACCGTCCTCGGCAGTCCCGCCGGCGCGGAGCCGGACCGGTGAGGGGGAGGGGGCGATGAAGATCGAGGGTTTCCGGCTCAAGCGGCCGGACGAGATCGAGAAGATGCGGGCCGCGGGGCGGGTCCTGGGCGCCTGCCTGGCCCACCTGGCGGCGACGACGCGGCCTGGGCTGCGGGCCGTCGACCTCGACGGGGAGGCCGAGACCTTCATCCGCGACCACCACTGCGTGCCCGGGTTCATCGGCTACAACGGCTTCCCCAACTCCCTCTGCGTCTCCATCAACGAGCAGGTGGTGCACGGGATCCCCGGCGAGCGGGTCATCGAGGACGGCGACCTGGTGTCGCTCGACTGCGGGCTGATCCTCGACGGCTGGTGGGCCGACTCCGGTCTGTCGCTCTGTGCCGGCACCCCTGAGCCGGAGGTGAGCCGGCTGCTCGAGGTGACCGAGGAGGCGCTCCGGCGCGGCATCGACGCGGCCCGGCCCGGTGGCTTCATCGGCGACATCGGCCACGCCGTCCAGAGCTTCGTCGAGGGCTGCGGCTTCTCGGTGGTCCGCCAGTACGTCGGCCACGGGATCGGCCGGAACATGCACGAGGCGCCCCAGGTGCCCAACTTCGGGAGGCCGGGCACCGGCAACGTCATCAAGCCGGGCCTGGTCCTCGCCATCGAACCGATGGTCAACGCCGGCCGGGCCGAGACCCGGGTGCTGGGCGACGACTGGACCGTGGTCACCGCCGACGGTCGCCGCTCCTGCTACTTCGAGCACACCGTCGCGATCACGGCCGGCGGCCCTGAGGTCCTGACCCTCCGGCCGGAGACGGTCCGGGTGGGGGGATGAGCGGTGGCCGCGCAGCGACGTTTGCCCCCCGGGGGACCCTGGTATACTCAGCGGCTGTGGCTGCCCGGCAGCCCGATTCGGCACGCCCGATGACGCGGGCTGACGAGCCGCTCGTGGGGCGAGTGATCGAGCCTCTCCCCAATGCGCTCTACCGAGTCGAGCTGGCGGACGGGCACAAGGTTCTCTGCCACCCGGCCGGAAAGGCCCGCCTGCAGGCGGTGCGGATCCTCCCCGGGGACAGGGTCCAGGTCGAACTCTCCACCGCCGACCCCGGCCGGGGTCGGATCATCCAACGCCTTGCCTGACCGGCCGGAACCGGCGGGCGGAAACACTCCCAGCAGAGAGAGATGAAAGTGAGACGCAACCGGGGCCACGGCGGCCCGGCCGGCAGCCTGCCTGCCGGGGAACGCGACCACCGGGAGACCCGGTCATGAAGGTGCGCGCCTCGGTGAGGAAGATGTGCGAGCGCTGCAAGATCATCAAGCGCCACGGTGCCGTCCGGGTCATCTGCGAGAACCCCAAGCACAAGCAGCGCCAGGGGTAGGGGAGAGAGTTGGCTCGCATCGCCGGCGTCGACGTCCCCCGGGAGAAGCGGATCGAGATCGCGCTCACCTACATCTACGGGATCGGGCTCTCCACGTCCAAACGGGTGCTCAGCCTGGCCCAGGTCTCGCCGGACATCCGGGCCCGCGACCTCACCGATGCCCAGGTCGGACGTCTCCGTGACGTCATCTCGAAGCAGCTCCAGGGCCGGGTCGAGGGCGACCTGCGCCGTCAGATCGCCCTCAACATCAAGCGGCTGATGGAGATCGGGACCTACCGCGGCCTCCGCCATCGCCGCGGGCTGCCGGTTCGGGGCCAGCGCACCCGCACCAACGCCCGCACCCGCCGGGGACCGAAGAAGACGGTCGGCGTCCGCCGCGCGTCGAAGGCCAAGAAGTAGGTAGATGGGCAAGAAGAAGAAGGTCGTCCGCACCCGGCGCCGGGAGCGCAAGAACATCGCGGTCGGGCACGCCCACGTCCTCTCCACCTTCAACAACACCATCGTCAGCCTGACCGACCCGCAGGGCAACGTGATCGCCTGGGGATCAGCGGGGGCGCAGGGCTTCAAGGGCTCGCGCAAGTCGACCCCCTTCGCAGCCCAGGTGACCGCCGAGGCGACCGCCCGGCGGGCCATGGAGCACGGTCTCAAGACGGTGGAGATCTTCGTCAAGGGGCCGGGTGCCGGCCGCGAGGCCGCCATCCGCAGCCTGCAGGCCTCGGGCCTGGAGGTGACCGCCATCACCGACATCACCCCGATCCCGCACAACGGCTGCCGCCCGCCCAAGCGGCGGCGGGTCTAGGGGGGCGCCGGGTTGGCCAACTACAACGGCCCGGTCTGCCGCCTCTGCCGCCGCGAGGGGGCCAAGCTCTATCTCAAGGGCGCCAAGTGCGTGACCAACTGCACCTTCGACAAGCGCAACGCCCTGATCCCGGGACAGCACGGCATGGCGCGGCGCCGCAAGGTCAGCGACTACGGCATCCAGCTCCGGGCCAAGCAGCGGGCGCGGCGGATGTACGGGGTCATGGAGACCCAGTTCCGCCACTACTTCGAGCGGGCCGACGCGGCCACCGGGGTGACCGGCACCGTCCTCCTCCAGCAGCTGGAGCGGCGGCTCGACAACGTCGTCTACCGGCTCGGTCTGGCCGCCTCCCGCAAGGAGGCGCGCCAGCTGGTCAACCACCGCCACTTCACCGTCAATGGACGGGTCCAGAGCATCCCCTCGGCGCAGATCCGCCCCGGCGACGTGGTGGCGGTCAAGCAGCGCAGCCGAGAGCTCGAGCCTATCCAGAACGCGCTGGCGCTGCTCCCCAACCGCAGCGTGCCCGAGTGGCTGTCCCTGGACGCCGACGAGCTGAGGGGCACCGTGCTGCGTCTTCCCGATCGCCAAGAGATGGAGCTGGTCATCGATGAGCAGCTCATCGTGGAGTACTACTCGCGATGACGCTCAGATCCGTCCATCTCCGCGTCATCGCCGCTTCCCTGGAGACCTCATGATCGACACGCTTGCTGTTCCCGTCGTCCACGAGCTCGAGAGCACCGCCAACTACGGGAAGTTCGAGGTGGAACCGCTCGAGCCTGGCTTCGGAACCACCCTCGGCAACTCCCTGCGGCGGGTTCTGATCTCCTCGCTGCCGGGTGCCGCGGTCACGTCGGTGGCCATCGACGGCGTCAGCCACGAGTTCAGCGCCATCCCCCACGTCAAGGAGGACGTCACCGAGATCCTCCTCAACCTGAAGGAGCTCTGCGTCGTCTCCCACAGCTCGACGCCGGTGCGCTGCACCCTGGACGTCCGGGGCTCGCGCGCGGTGACCGCCGGGGACATCGAGTGCCCGAGCGACGTGGAGATCAAGAACCCCGAGCTCTACATCTGCACCCTGGACGGGCCCAAGGCGCAGCTCCGGATCGACCTGATGGTGGAGCAGGGCAAGGGCTACGTGACCGCCGAGCGGAACAAGAAGGAGGGCCAGCCCATCGGGGTCATCCCCATGGACGCCATCTTCACCCCGGTGCGCAAGGCCAACTTCACGGTGGAGAAGACCCGGGTCGGTCAGGAGACCGAGTGGGACAAGCTGCTGGTCGAGGTCTGGACCGACGGCACCATCCAGCCCGTGGAGGCGGTCAGCCAGGCGGCGGCGCTCTTCACCCAGCACCTCGACCTCTTCGTCCGCTTCGGCGACAACCTCGCCGCCCCCGCGGTGCGCCAGCAGCGGGGCAACGACCTGCCCAGTCGGCTCGCCGACGTGCCCATCGAGGAGCTGGAGCTCTCCGTCCGCGCCCTCAACTGCCTCAAGGCCAACGACGTGACCCGGGTGGGCCAGCTCGTGGCCATGCGCCAGGAGGAGCTGCTCACCCTGCGCAACTTCGGCCAGAAGTCGCTCGACGAGATCAAGGAGAAGCTGGTCGAGCGCAGCTTCGTCACCGCCGAGGAGCTGGAGACCCTCTTCCAGCCCTCCGCACGGTGACCCCACCCCGCTGAGCCATGCGCCACCGCAAAGCCGGCCGCAAGTTCGGTCGATCCGCCGCCCACCGTCAGGCGATGACCCGCAACCAGGTCACCGAGCTGCTCCGTCACGGCCGGATCACGACCACCGAGGCCAAGGCCAAGGAGCTTCGCCGCTGGGTGGAGAGGGTGGTGACCGACTCCCGCGGCAACGATCTGGCGGCCCGTCGCAAGATCGCCGTCTGGGTCACCGACCGGGAGGTCAGCAACCGGCTCTTCACCGTCTACCGGGAGCGCTACTTCGAGGCCCAGACGCCGCGTGCGGGTGGCTACACCCGGGTCATCAAGCTGGCTCCGCGCACCGGGGACGCCTCCCCGATGGCGATCATCGAGATGGTGGGGACGGAGGCCTGAGCCATGGCCACCTACCAGCCGCGACGGAGTGAGGAACGGGAGCCGCAGGCTTCCGTTCCGAGGATAGGAACGCCTGGTACCTTCTGGTACCGGCTCACCCTCGAGTACGACGGCAGCGACTTCCACGGCTGGCAGCGCCAGCCGGGGCTGCGCACCGTCGAGGGCGTGCTGCGCGCCGCCCTGGTCCGGTTGGGCGAGGGCGAGGTCGAGCTGACCGCCGCCGGGCGCACCGACGCCGGGGCCCACGCCCACGGTCAGGTGGCCGGGCTGCGGACCGATCGGTCCTGGGAGCCGGAGGCGCTCCACCGGGCCCTGGTCGCCGTGCTACCCCCCGACGTTACGGTGAGCGCCGTCGTCCCCGCCGCCGACGGGTTCCACGCCCGGCGCCAGGCCCTGGCCCGGACCTACCGCTACCTGGTGGTTCCCCGGCGGGCGCCCCTGGCGCGGCGCTTCGCCTGGGAGGTTCCCGGCGAGGTCGACCTCGAGGCGATGCGCGGCGCGGCCGAGCTGCTCCGCGGGCGCCATGACTTCGGCGCCCTCGGCCGCTCTTCGCGACCGGGGGGGAGCACGGTGCGCAGCGTCCAGGAGATCTCGGTGCGCCGGGTCAGCGCCCTCTGCGGCGCGGAGCGGTTCCCGGTGGTGATCATCGAGGTGACCGCGGACGCCTTCCTCTACGGCATGATGCGGGCCATCGCCGGGGCGCTGGTGGCGGTGGGGCGCGGGCGGCTGAGCCGCGCGCAGCTCGCCAGCACGCTGGCCCGTCCCGCCACCCGGGCGGAGCGGGTCACGGTGGCCCCGGCACGTGGGCTGCACCAGTGGGCGGTGACGTATCCCGTGACCGCGGGAGGAGAAGCGTGACCACCCAGCGCACCTTCATGGCCAAGGCGGGCGAGGTCCCCTCGCGCTGGTTCCTGGTGGACGCGCGTGGCCAGACCCTGGGCCGGCTGTCGGTCAACATCGCCCGCGTCCTGCGCGGCAAGCACCGCCCCCAGTTCACCCCCCACCTCAACACGGGCGACCACATCGTCGTCATCAACGCCCAGGACATCGTGGTGACCGGCGGCAAGGCGCGCAAGAAGCTGTACGACCGCTACTCCGGGTACCCGGGCGGCCGCCGGGTGCGGACCTTCGAGGAGGCGCTGGAGCGCGATCCGACCTTCCCCATCCGCCACGCGGTCAAGGGCATGCTCCAGCACAACACGCTGGGGGCCGACATGCTCACCCGGCTCCGCGTCTACGCGGGCCCCGAGCACCGGCACGCGGCCCAGCAGCCCACGCCCATCACCTTCGGGCCACTCGGGGAGGTCATCGTTGCCAGCAACTGAGCAGCCCTACTTCTACTCGACCGGCCGGCGCAAGTCGGCGGTGGCACGGGTCCGCCTCGTCCTCGGGGACGGGGTGCTGCTCATCAACGGGCATCCCCCCAGCGAGTACTTCGGGCGCCGCGACCTCGAGACGGTGGTCACCCAGCCGCTCCGGATCACCGACACCGTGGATCGCTACGCCGGCACCGTCAAGGTGGAGGGCGGCGGGATCGCCGGCCAGGCCGGCGCCGTGTGCCACGGGATCGCCCGCGCCCTGGTGGTCGCCGACCCCGAGCTGCGCGCGGTCCTCAAGAAGGCCGGTCTGCTCTCCCGCGATGCCCGCGAGAAGGAGCGCAAGAAGTACGGCCTGAAGCGCGCCCGCAAGGCTCCCCAGTACACCAAGCGGTAGCGGCGCGGGCCGGGCCCGGCCCCGCGGGTGCGGTGGAGCGCTCGATCCCCCATCATCTCCGCTGATGCCGCGCCTCGCCCTCGTCCACGACTGGCTGGACCGGACCCCACGCCGTGGGCGGCGCGGGGACCCCTCTCTTTTCACAGGGGCTCGCCGCCCCTCGGCGGCGCGGCAGAGCCGCGCCCGCCTCACCCCGCCATGGGCCTCCGCGTTGGCAGCGCGGGTGGCGGACTGTCTCCGCTGATGCCGCGCCTCGCCCTCGTCCACGACTGGCTGGATCGGCCCATCGGCGGTGGCGAGCGCGTGCTCCTCGAGCTCGCCCGGCTCTACCCGGAGGCCCCCGTCTACACCCTCCTCTTCGACCCCGGCCGCTACGCGGGCCGGCTCAACCCCGCCCGGGTCCGGACCTCCTGGCTCCAGCGCCTGCCGGCGTCGCTGCGCGGGCGTCCCCGCTACCTCCTCCCCCTGATCCCCGCGGCCGTCGAGTCGTGGGATCTCTCCGGGTTCGACGTCGTCGTCTCCAGCTCGGTGGCCTTTGTCAAGAACGTGGTCACCCCGGCGACGACCCTCCACGTCTGCTACTGCCACTCGCCGATGCGCTTCGCCTGGGACTACTGGCCGCGCTACGTGGACGAGATGGGGGCCGGGCCGCTCAAGCGGCTGGCGGTGACCGCGCTGGTCTCCCGCACCCGCCGCTGGGACCTGGCTGGGGCGACCGGAGTGGACGCCTGGATGGCCAACTCGGAGACCACCGCGGCACGGCTGCGCCACTACTACCACGTGGACGATGTCACCGTGATCCCGCCGCCGGTCGACGTCGACGGGCTGCGGCGGCTGACCTCGACCCCGAGGGGCGACCACTGGGTGACCCTCAGCACCCTGACCGAGTACAAGCGGATCGACCTCGCGGTCCGGGCCTTCAACGCCTCCGGGCGTCCGCTCGTGGTGATCGGGGACGGTCCCGACCGGCGCCGCCTGGAGCGCCTCGCCGGGCCCTCGGTGCGGTTCGCCGGGCACCTCGACGACACGGCCCGGGCCGATCTGCTGGCCAGCGCCCGGGCCCTGGTCTTCCCGGGCGAGGAGGACTTCGGCATCGCCGCGGTGGAGGCGCTCGCCTGCGGCACCCCGGTGGTCGCCTACGGGCGTGGCGGGCTGACCGAGATCGTGACCCCGGGGCGCACCGGCGTCTTCTTCGACGAGGAGTCGGTGCCGGCACTGAACGCCGCCGTGGAGCGCCTGATGGCGCTCCCGATCGGCCGCGACGAGCTGGTGGCCGCGGCGGAGAGCTTCGCGGCCCCCCGCTTCCGGGACGGCGTGCGGAGCTTCGTCGAACGCGCCCAGGCCGCCCACCTCGCCGGAGGCAGGCGCCAGACGCCCCGGCCCGAGCCGGTCCTCGAGGCGCGGGTGCGGGTTCTCGGGGTGCCCGTGGACCCGCTGACCGTGGCGGAAGCGGTGACCCGGATCGCGGAACGCGCCGCCGACCCGACCAGCGCCCCCGCCTACGTGATCAAGCCCTACGTCGAGTTCTTTGGACGCCGCGCCGACAGCGCGGTGCGGAGGATCTTCGAGGGGGCCTGGCTGAGCCTCGCCGACGGGGTCGCGGTCCAGTGGGCGGCCGCGTACGCGCGCCGCCGCCAGCACCGGCCCGCCGACCTCCTGCCTTCCCTGGCGGCGATCGTGCTCCGGCCCGCCACCGTGAGCGCGGTGGTCCCCGAGCGGGTCGCGGGGGTCACCCTCACCCTCGCCCTTCTCGAGCGGTGCCGCGAGCAGGGGCTGGGGGTCTTCCTGATCGGCTCGCCCAAGCACAACCCGATCACCCGCACCGCCCGCCACCTGGAGCGCGCCCTGCCGGGGCTCCGGGTGCTGGGCACGGCGCCGGGCCGCGTCGACCCGGCCGGCGACGCGGAGCTGCTCGGCGCGCTGAGGCGCCGCCGGCCCGACATCATCCTGGTGGGGCTCGGCTTCCCGGCCCAGGAGCGGCTGATGGCGCGGCTGGCCCCTCGGCTCGACCACGGCGTCCTCGTCGGCGAGGGCGGCAGCTTCGATTACCGCGAGCTGGGCGGCGACATCCGCCGGGCACCCGGGGCGATCCGCCGCCTGGGCCTGGAGTGGCTCTGGCGCCTGCTGCGTGAGCCGTGGCGGCTGCGCCGGCAGCTCGCCATCCCCCAGTTCGTCCTCGCCGTGCAGCGCCAGGCCCGCCGCCGCGACGCCAGGACCCCACGGTGACCGCCGCCATGGCAGAGTTCCGCGAATGCTGAGCGTCATCGTTCCCGCCTTCAACGAGGCGAAGCGGCTGCCCGGGACGCTGCGCACACTCCGGGTGTACCTCGACGGCGCCGGGGAGGAGTACGAGGAGTACGAGGTCATCGTGGTCGACGACGGCTCCCATGACGGCACCGCGGAGCTCGCCGCCCAGGTCGCCGCCCGCTGGCCCCATCTGGGCGTGATCCGGCTGCCCCAGAACCGCGGCAAGGGGGCCTCGGTGCGCGCCGGGATGCTGGCTGCCCGGGGCGGCCTCCGTCTGTTCACCGATGCCGACCTGAGCACCCCCATCACCGAGCTCGCCAAGCTCCGACCCCTGATCGATGGCAGGACCGCCGTCGCCATCGGGTCGCGGGCCCTGGCCTCCTCGCGGGTCGAGGTGCACCAACCCCTGGGCCGGGAGGTGATGGGACGCACCTACAACCGGATGCTGCAGCTCCTCGTCCTGCCCGGGCTGCACGACACCCAGTGCGGTTTCAAGCTGTTCACGGCGGAGGCGGCGGTCGCCTGCTTCACCCCCCTGCGCACACCCGGGTTCGGCTTCGACGCCGAGGTGCTGCTCCGGGCCCGGCGCCTCGGCTTCGGGATCGCCGAGGTGGGGGTGGTATGGCGCCACGCCGAGAACTCGCGGGTGAGCCCGCTGCGGGACTCGGTGGGGACCCTGGTTGATCTGATCCGGCTGCGCCTGCGCCGCGACTGACGGATCGCGTTCCCGCGGCGGACCGTGTCCCGCCCGGACGGGATCCGGTGGCCAGCTCGACCCCCTACGCGGTGTCGGGGGAACTGCTAGCCTTCGCATGCTGTGCTCATGGCGTCTGACGGGATTAGGGTGGGGGCTTCTGGCTCGTCACCGCTGGGGGAGCTCTCGCGCGTCCTGGAGGATCGCGCCCAGGAGCTGGAGGCGGTCCTCGCCACCCTCGACGAGGCGATCGCGGAGACCGCGGCGGAGCGGACCCGAGTGCGCCACGCGCTGGCCCAGGCGGAGGAGGTCCGCGGCCAGATCATGGAGCACCGTCGGCTGGTCCAGGAGGAGACCCTGGCCGCCGCCCTGCGGCGGAGCGGCGAGCTCTACGCGCGCCTCCGCCACCTGGACTCCCGCCTGGAGGGTCTGGACGAGCGCCGCACCGGCCTGCTCTCGGAGCGTGAGCAGCTCGCTCACTTCCGTTCCCTGGCGACCCAGCTGGAGGCCGACCAGAGGGTGCGCTCAGTGACCTCCGACGACCCCGGCGTCGTCTGCCGCCGCGCCGAGCGCCAGCTCCATCGCCTGGTCACCCAGGACCACGAGGCGGTCACCGACCTCCTCCTCGCCGGCCCGCTCGAGGACCTCGCCGACGTCGTGCTCGCGGTCGAGCTGATCGGGCGCCGGGTCGGTAGGGCCCCCGCGCTCACCGTCACCTCCGAGGTGACCGAGTGCAAGGAGGCGACGCGGCGTGCCCTCTCGCGGATGCACCGCCTGCTCTTCCAGATCAGCCCGCGGGGCCTCGAGGAGGACGGCCTGGTCACCGCGGTGCGGCGCGTCGCCGCCGACCTCACCGGCGTCGTGACCGTCCGCGTGCAGGTGGTCGGCGAGGAGCGGCGCCTGCTCCGCGCGATCGGCCTGGCCGCCTTCCGGGTGATCGTCGAGGCGATCGACAACGCCTGCCGGCACGGCCGGTCGCAGGAGGTCGAGGTGGTCCTCGCCTTCCTTCCCGGGCGCCTCCAGCTGGTCGTCGCGGACCGCGGGGAGGGCTTCGACGTCGGTGCCACCGAGGCGCGGCTCGGACGCACCCGCTCGCTGGGGCTGATCAGCATGCGCGAGCGGGTGGAGAACGCCGGCGGCACCCTCGAGATCCGCAGCGCGCTGGGAGCCGGCACCGAGGTCAGGGCCGTCTTCAACACCGCCTGGCGCTAGATCAGCGGCGCCCCGATCGCCCAGGGGCTGGGCGAGGGTCAGGCGGTGGTCCCGGCCGGCACCGTGAAGCGGCCGATCTCGGGCCGTCGGGTGCGCTCCCGCTTGAGCTCGTAGAAGTGCTCGGTGGTGAGCAGCCAGGCGACCCGGTCCCAGAGCTCACCGGCTGCCTCGCCGACGATCCGCTTGTCGACGCAGGGACCGAACATCGGCGGGGCGTCGCCCAGCACCAGGGTGGGGACCCCGAAGGCGCCCCGCTCCGCGATCGACCGATGCTCCGCAAGCATCTCGTCGCGGGTGGTCGGGTCGGCGGCGGCGGTCTCGCCCAGGCCGCGATCGAGCCCGGCGGCCGCCAGCGCAGCGGCCAGGACGCCGGCGTCGTCGAGTGCCTCGCCCCGCTCGTGGTGGGCCTCGCCGAGCTCGGTGTAGACCCGCGCCAGCGCGGCATCACCGCCCGCCCGGCGGGCCGCGACCATCACCCGCATGGCGGTCTCGCTGGCGCGGTGGGAACGGAGGTGGCGCTCGTCCGGTTCGCGGCCGGCGTTGATCTCGGCCAGGACGAAGAGCCGGGTGGTGCCCCGGACCGGGCGGACCCTCTCGACCTCGGTGAGCCAGCGCGAGGTCAGCCAGGCCCAGGGGCAGGCCGGGTCGACGTGGATGGTGATATCGGTGGTGTTCGTCATCCTCCCACCATACACGGGGGTGCTCCCGCGACTACCATGCCTGGGTGGTCCCCACGATCCACCGCCTGGAGACCGCCGATGGCACCATCGTGGCCGAGCGCTGCGCGGTCGCCAGCTCCTTCCTGAGCCGCTTCCGCGGCCTGATGGGGCGTCGCGAGCTGCCCGCGGGAGAGGGGCTGTGCATTCAGAACTGCGGCTCCATCCACATGTTCTTCATGCGCTTCGCGATCGACGTCGCCTTCGTCAACGGCGATGGCCGGATCCTGCATGCGTGCCACACCATCCGCCCCTGGCGGATCTCCCGTCCCGTCTTCGGGTCGAAGGCGGCCCTCGAGCTGCCCGCCGGCACCCTGCGCAACCTCGGCCTCGATCGCGGTTCGGTCGTCAAGCTCGTCTGAGGAGAGAGATGCGCGTCTCCATCGTCACCGGCCACCACGTCCCGCCCGACGCCCGCGCCTACGCCGAGACCAAGCTGCGCCGCCTGGAGCACCACGCCAGCCTCGACGAGGTCAACCTCACCGTGGGGCGGGAGACCGCCGCCCTGCCGGCGTCATCCGCCGAGGTCGTCCTCCATCTGCGCCACACCCGGCTGTCGGCCCGCTGCGAGGCGGCCAGCGTCCGCGAGGCGATCGATGGCGTCATCGACAAGGCGGACGAGCAGATGCGGCGCCATCACGATCGGGTGACCGACCGCAAGGGCCGGATCCGGGCCGACGCCGAACCACCGCGCCCCTGACCGGGTGGTGGGACAGCCGCCGGGGCCGGCCTCGATCGCCACCGGCGCGGGGATCATCTGACCGGGTGGGGTTGAGCCGGCCGGCCGGCTGGTACGATCCAGCTCGGCGCAGCGCCGCCGGGCCCGATCGGAAGGGTGCCGGACGCTCCCGCCGCGTCATCATGGAAACCCGGTTCCCGTCCTCAGAAGGCTGCGTTCGCTGCTAGGAAGTCTCATGTCCCTGCTCAGCAAGGTGCTCGGCGACCCCCACAAGCGGGAGATCTCCCGCCACCTGCGGGTCGTCCAGGAGATCAACGACCTCGAGGAGGCGATGCGCGCCCTCTCGGACGACGAGCTGCGCCACAAGACCGACGAGTTTCGCGAGCGGATCGGCTACCAGGGCGCCGACATCAGCTTCGGCCAGACCTACGCGGACGACCTCGACGTCCTCGACGAGAAGGCGAGCCAGGCGGATGCGGAGTTCGCGAGCGGCGCGGTGAGCGCCGAGAGCGAGGCGGAGATCGAGCGCCAGTTCGCCCGGCGCGAGAAGAAAGAGCGCGATCAGGAGCAGGCGGAGCACCTCGACGAGATCCTCCCCGAGGCCTTCGCGGTGGTCCGCGAGACCGCCCGCCGCGTCCTGGGGATGCGCCATTTCGACGTCCAGCTGGTGGGGGGCATCGTGCTCCACGACGGCAAGATCGCCGAGATGAAGACCGGTGAGGGCAAGACCCTGGTGGCCACCCTTTCCCTCTACCTCAACGCGCTGGTGGGCAAGGGCGCCCACCTGGTCACCGTCAACGACTACCTGGCCCGCCGCGACGCCGGCTGGAACGCCCCCGTGTACCACTTCCTGGGGTTGAGCGTCGGGGTGATCGCCGGTCAGAACCTCTCCTTCGTCTACGACCCCGACTACCTCGACGAGACCCACCCCGACTCCCGCCTTCAACACCTCCGTCCGTGCACCAGGCGCGAGGCCTACGCCTGCGACATCACCTACGCGACCAACAACGAGCTGGGATTCGACTACCTCCGCGACAACATGGCGATGACCGTCGAGCAGTGCGTCCAGCGCCGGCTCCACTACGCCATCGTCGACGAGGTGGACTCGATCCTGATCGACGAGGCCCGGACCCCGCTGATCATCAGCGGCCAGGCCAGCGAGCCGACCGAGAAGTACTACACCTATGCCCGGCTGATCAAGAACCTGGTCGCCGAGGAGGACTACACCGGCGACGAGAAGACCAAGTCGGTGACCCTCACCGATGAGGGCGTCGCCAAGATCGAGAAGTGGACGGGCATCTCCAACATCTACGACATCGAGCACGCCATCGAGGCCCACCAGGTCAACCAGGCGCTGCGGGCCTGGGTCCACTACCAGCTCGACCGTGACTACATCATCCGCGACGGCGAGGTGGTGATCGTCGACGAGTTCACCGGCCGGACCATGCCGGGACGGCGCTGGAGCGACGGCCTCCATCAGGCGATCGAGGCCAAGGAGGGGGTGACGGTCCAGCAGGAGAACATCACCCTGGCGACGATCACCTTCCAGAACTTCTTCCGCCTCTACCACAAGCTGGCCGGGATGACCGGCACCGCCATCACCGAGGCCGAGGAGTTCGACAAGATCTACAAGCTGGAGGTGGTGCCCATCCCCACCAACCAGCCGATGATCCGCCGCGACGAGCCCGACCTCGTCTACATGACCGAGGCCGCCAAGTTCAAGGCCGTGGTGGAGGACATCGCCGAGCGCCACGGGGCCGGCCAGCCGATCCTGGTCGGCACCACCAGCATCGAGAAGTCGGAGCGGCTCTCCCGCCTGCTGGAGAAGCAGGGGGTGACGCACAACGTCCTCAACGCCAAGCAGCACGAGCGCGAGGCGGTGATCATCACCGAGGCGGGCCAGCCCGGGGCGGTGACCATCGCCACCAACATGGCCGGACGTGGCACCGACATCGTGCTCGGGGAAGGGGTCGCCGCCCAGGGTGGCCTCTACATCATCGGCACCGAGCGCCACGAGTCCCGCCGGATCGACAACCAGCTGCGGGGCCGCGCCGGACGCCAGGGCGACCCCGGGGAGACCCGATTCTTCCTGTCCTTCGAGGACGACCTGCTGCGCGTCTTCGGCGGTGAGCGGATCCAGGGGATCATGGGCCGGCTGCACGTCGACGAGGACGTCGCCCTCGAATCCAAGATGTTCACCCGCCAGATCGAGGGCGCCCAGGCGCGCGTCGAGGGCTACCACTTCGACACCCGCCGCCACGTCGTCGAGTACGACGACGTTATGAACCGGCAGCGCGAGATCATCTACGGCGAGCGGCGCAAGATCCTGGAGGGCGTCGACACCCGGGCCAACTTCCTCAACATGCTCGAGCACGTCGTCACCGAGGAGGTCCCCACCTTCTGCGAGGGCCGTCACCGGGACACCTGGGACCTGGAGGGGCTCTGGGCCCGGATGCGCCAGTTCGCGGGACCGCTGCTCCCTTCGCTGGGCGAGGTCGACCTGAACTCCCTGGGGGAGAGCGTGCCGGAGGTGATCGAGACCCTGGTCGGTGAGCTCACCTCCCTCTACGAGGAGCTGGAGGCCAAGCACGGCACCGAGCTGATGCGGCGCGCCGAGCAGCTGGTGATGCTGAGCGTCATCGACGAGAAGTGGCGCACCTACCTGACCCAGATGGAGCACATGCGCGAGCAGATCGGCTTCCACGGGTATGGCCAGATGGACCCGCTGGTCGAGTACAAGCAGGAGGCGTACCACTCCTTCCAGGACCTGATGGCGGAGATCCAGCGGGACATCGTTCGCTTCCTCTACACCATCAAGTTCGAGGCCCTGCAGCCGCCCCAGGAGCCCCCGCCCTCGGAGGCGGCGGCGGAGGAGACCGCCCCTCCATCACCGCGCGCCGACCAGCCCGGCTCGGGTCGCCAGGGCGAGGCGCCTCCCACCCCGGATTCAAATGGGCCCGGCCCGGCACCGTCCGGAGGAGGCGGGCCGGCGGTGCCACCCGCCCGCCCGGCCGCGGCCGCGGCCAGCGGCTCCCTCGCGCGCGCCACCGTCAAAAGTGGTGGGCCGCCGCCGGCGCGGGCTTCCGTTTCCGCACTCGCGCCCTCTCCCGCTCCTGCTCCCGCGCCTGCGCCGGCTGCTCCCGCTCCCGTGCCGGTGACATCGGGCAGCCTCTCGGCCCGAGCTGGCGCCGCAGCGCGCGGGATGGCCATCCCGGGTGGTGCCGGCATGCTGCCCCAGACCCGCGTGCGCAACGTGGTGGAGAGCTCCTCAGGGGGGACCCGCCGAACCGACGGCGCGGGGCTGCCGGGATCCAACGGCAGGGGAGCGCCATGCAAGATGGGCCGCAACGAGCGCTGCTGGTGCGGCAGCGGCAAGAAGTACAAGTTCTGCCACGGGGCCTAGCCGAGGGTGGGGGAGGGCCCCCGCAGTAGCCGTCCAGGCTCAAACAGGCACGAATGCCATGACCACCAGGAGAGCCGGGAGCACGAGGCACGCTACCGCCAGGTTGAACAGCCTGGCCGTGGCGATGACGCGACGCCATTCGCAGAAAAAGCCCATCGCCGCTGCCAACGTCACCAGCACGGTGAGCACCAGGGCGGCCACGCTCCCGGGATAGACGTTCCCCTGCCAGGCCGGACTGGTGACCATGGTGACGAGTTGAAGCGTGGCGAACGCACCGTCAAGCACGACCGCCACCGCAAAGGAGACGAGCGTGGTGGAGTGTCGGGGCTGTCCTCCCCGCAGCTGACGAGTTGCGGAGGGGTGCGTTCGGACAGCTTACTGATCACCCCGCCGTCGTTGCCGTCGTGCGCCGGCCTTCGGGGCCCGGCTTGCGGGCCGGTCGGTGACCTTCGCGGTTAGGGCAGACGCGACGCGGGGACGACCGAGAATCGCGGACCGTCGTGCCCCGCGTGGGGGCGTGTCGGGGGGCGGAGCAGCGGAGGAGGTCGGCCACGACATCCGGGAGTGAGCGCGCCGCTGCGCGGAACGGACCGGCTGCCGCCGACGCGGCTCAATCCGCCTGGGCGATCCCGCGCAGGTGCTTCCACAACAGCTCCACCGCGGGCGTGTGCACGCCCTCGCGGCGGGCGGCGGTGAAGGACTGCAGGACCCGCGGCCCGGGGCAGGGAAGCACGGTGAGCCGCCCGGCCGCGAGGTCGTTCTCGATCAGGACCTCGGGCATCACCGCGAAGCCGAGGCCCGCGATCAGGGCCGGGACCAGCACGCCCTCCTCGAGCTCGACCGCCTCGGCGTCGCGGCCGTGCTCGCCCAGCAGCTGGGCGGCGAGCTGGTGAGTGGCGGTGCCCCGCTCGTGCTGCAGGTGCCGGTAGGCGTTCAGGGCTGCGGCGGGCTCGCGGCTCCTCGCGAGCGGGTGACTCGGGGCGGCGACCAGCACCATCTGGGTGCGCTCCATGGTCATCGACTCCAGGCCGGGCGCGTAGACCCGTGAACCGGTGAAGATGATGTCGACCTCGCCCCCCTGGAGCATCACGATCATGTCCCGGAAGCGCGCCAGGCGGAGGTGCAGGCCCAGCTGGGCGTGCGCCGCGATGAAGGGGGCCAGCCAGCCGGGAACGCGGTGGGCGCCGACCACGTGCCCGGCGGCGACCGTGATCTCGCCGCGCTCGTCGCTGAGGAAGCTGATCCGCAGCTCGTCCACCAGCGCGACGTCGTCGAAGATGCGGGTGGCGATGGGGCGGAGCGCGCGGCCGACATCGGTGAGCTTCACGTTCCGGCCCGCCCGCTGGAAGAGAGGCAGTCCCAGCCTCCTCTCGAGCCGGTGGACGACGGTGCTCACCGACCCCTGAGAGATGCCGAGGGCGTCCGCCGCCGCGCTCACGTGCTGGCGCTCGGCGACCGCAAGGAAGGTGTGGAGCTGGTCGAGGGTGATCTCCGGCCTGGGTCGGGCCGGCGAGTGCACGCGCGGTGCGGGACGGCGCGGCGCGCTGTCGGAGTCGGCGAGCGGAGGGAGGGTATCCATAATTCTCCTGAGAAGAATGAAATCATATGACCATATGGCTTGATCATGGGGATATGCGGTGCCACAGTCGATGGCTGCAGCAGAGCCCCCAGAGGAGAGACCGTGCCCACGTCCGCCCGGGACGCGCTGTGCCCGCCCTCCGCGAGTCGGGACCTCGCGTCCGCCGCCCGAGCGCTCGAGGGTGCCGATGCCGAGGGGATCCTCCGCTGGGCCTTCGATCGATTCGACCGGGTGGCGCTCGTCGCCAGCTTCCAGATCGAGTCGATCGTTCTCATCGACATGGCCAGCCGGCTGCGTCCCGGCGTCGAGGTGGTCACCCTCGACACCGGCCGGCTGCCCGAGGAGACCCACGCGCTCATCGACACCGTGAGGCAGCGCTTCTCGATCCAGCTCCGGGTGGTCGCACCCGAGGCAGGCGACGTCGAGGCGATGACCACCGCCCATGGCGTCAACCTGTTTCGCCGCTCGACCGAGCTGCGCCACCTCTGCTGCGAGCTGCGCAAGGTGCGCCCGCTCAGCCGTGCCCTGCGCGGCTACGACGCGTGGGTGACCGGGCTCCGGCGTGAGCAGTCGGCGACCCGCCAGAACACTCCGGTGGTGGCGCGCGACGACGTCCACGGTGGGATCGCCAAGCTGGCCCCGCTGGCGGCGTGGAGCCGCGATGACGTCTGGGCCCAGGTGCGGTCCCGCGACCTTCCCGTCCACGCCCTCTACGCCCGCGGCTACAGCTCGATCGGCTGCGCCCCCTGCACGCGGGCCACCCGCCCGGGCGAGGGCGAGCGCGCCGGTCGCTGGTGGTGGGAGGATGGCACGATCAAGGAGTGCGGTTTGCACGTGGCCGGTTCGGGGCCACCCCGCTCCGGGGGGCCTGGCTGACCTCGCGGCCGCTGGGAGGCGACTTCGTGCCTGATCCCTCGCCGGCCCTCGCCGCGTTCGCGATCGTGACCAGGCTTCGGGCGGCCGGCTGCGTCTTCGCCGAGGATGAGGCCCGCCTGCTCATCACCGCGGCGGCGACACCGTCCGACCTTGCCGCCATGGTGGAGCGGCGCGCCGCCGGGCTTCCCCTCGAGTACGTCATCGGGTGGGCGGAGTTCTGCGGCCTGCACATCGCCGTGGAACCCGGCGTCTTCGTCCCCCGGCATCGCACCGAGCTCCTCGTCCGCCAGGCAGCCGCCCGTGCCCGGCCGGGGGCCGTGGTGGTCGATCTCTGCTGCGGCGCGGGCGCGCTGGGGGCGGCGCTGGCCGCGTCCCTGGGACGGATCGAGCTGCACGCCACCGACATCGACCCCGCCGCGGTGCGGTGCGCCCGGCTCAACCTGGCCGCGGCGGGTGGTCACGTCTATGAAGGAGACCTCTACCAGCCCCTGCCCGCCGGTCTGCGGGGCAGGGTCGATCTCCTGGTCGCCAACGTCCCCTACGTGCCCACCGCGGAGATCGCGCTGCTGCCCCGGGAGGCCCGCCTGTACGAGGCGCGGCGGGCGCTGGACGGGGGCGGGGACGGGCTGGACGTGCTGCGGCGGGTGGCGGCGGAAGCGGCCGGGTGGCTGGTGCCGGGCGGCCACCTGCTGGTCGAGACCGGCGCGGCGCAGGCGCCCCCGGCCGTCGAGGTATTCGCCCGCGGCGGGCTTATCCCGGAGGTCGCCAGCCTCGACGAGCTGGAGGCCACCGTGGTCATCGGAACCCTGGATGCGGCCGGGAGCGGATCCCGGGGCTCTCCCCGCCGCTCGTGACCATGCTGGTCGTCGCCGGGCTGGCGCTGGCGATCGGCGCACGGCGGCGGCGCCGGCGCGCGCGGGTAGGCTGACCGAAGCCCCTGCCCTCAGACGGCGTTCACCGGAGCGCGGCCGAGATCACCCCGGCGGCCCCGGCGCAGAAAGCGTCGTTGTCCCAGTAGTTGTGGGCGCGCAGCCCGCCCCCCAGGCTGTCGCGCACGTTGTCGACCTGGACGTCCCCGACCGGCATGGCCGTCTTCGCTCCGGTGTCGGGGTCGTGGACCACGAACATGCCGGGGCCGCCCCCGTCGGGGAGGGGCTCCCCCCGCTTCCAGGTGGCCGGGGGGGCGAGGGGGTCGGCGACCGGGTCGAGGGGGTCCCAGTAGTTGGTCCAGGGGCCCCGGACGAGGCGCAGGTTGCCGGCGTCGCGCCCCCAGTCGAGCAGGTCGGAGTACTTGCGCAGCGGGCTACCCGCCGTGATCAGCGCCCGCACGCCGGTAGCCGACGGCGGGGAGAGCGCCGCGATCAGGTCGAAGCCCATCACCGTGCCGTTGCTGTGCCCGTTGACGACGACGCCGTCGACGTCGGGACGCCCCAGCATGCGGCTCAGGGCGTCGCGGAGGAACATCCGCACCCGCTCACGGTGCTCGTTGCGGGTGACGTAAGCGGCCACGTCATCCTCGACGGTGCGGAGCACGCCACCGGCGCCGGGTTCGGGGGCGTCCCCCGCGGCCGGCGCGGGCGGGGTGACGGCGGGGCGGTGGAGGAGGCGGTCGAGGATGCCCCGGTGGCTGACGGTGCCGGTGCGGGGCCGGAGGCTGGGGCCCGGCGGCCCGCCCAGCCTCGGGTGCTGGCGCAGTGCCGCGAGGTCCCGGACGAGCATCTCCTCCAGGCCGCCCAGGCTCGCGTAGCTGGTCAGCGACGGCTCGCTGAGGACCGCGAGGTCGTGGAGGGCGGCGGGATCGCTTCGCTGCTCCTCCATGCCGGAGTACACCAGGGCGACATGGGCTACCGCCGTCCCCGGGGCGGCCAGCGGCACGCCCGCGATGTCGACCGCGCCCGACGCGGTCCAGCTGCCCAGCCGGCGCAGGCCGGGCTCGGTGGCGTGGGTCAGCGGGGGGAAGTTGCTCTGGACGTACACCGGGCCGCGGCCACCCGCGGCCACCCGGGTGGGATCGTCGCTGAGGGCCGCCCCCAGGTGGGCCCGCAGGCCCTCGTGGAGCGCGTCCGCGTACCCGTCCGGCGCGGCGGGGGAGGTCGGCGCCTGCTGGAAGCCGATCCCGTGGATGGTGATCAGCACGATCACGCGCCTCGCCTCCGGAGCCGCCCGTCCCCCCCGGCCATCGCTACGGACCGGGCGTGATCGGGCTGGGATGGGTGGGCTGGTACACGAGGACCTGGACTCCGCCCGGCAGGACGGCGGTCACGGCGCGGCCGAAGGCCCGATTCTCGGGGTCGCCGCGCAGGGTCACCCCCTTGGCGCGCAGCTCGGCCACGGTCGCGTCCAGGTCGTCGCAGGTCAGCGAGATCTCATGCCCCGGCTTCTCGCCGGGATGGACGCCGATCTCCGCCGGCGGGGTGGCGAAGATCAGCCAGCCACCCCCCGCGTCCACGTGGCTCCAGCCGAAGGCGTCGCTGAGCGTCTGACGGAGAGCGTCCGCCTCCGGGGAGAAGAAGAGCAGGTGGACGCCGGTGATGGCCATGGCGCTCAGCTCTCCCAGGTGAAGGCATCGGCGTTGCCGTCCGCGGCGGCGCAGAAGGAGCTGGAGGGGCACGAGACCGCCGCCAGCCCGTATCCGGAGCTGAGCGTGGTGGGTGCCGACCACGAGCTGCCGTTGAAGATGACCGACCGGTTGTTGTCCTCGTCGACGCCCATGCAGAAGGAGGCCGAGGCGCAGGACACAGCTTCGAGCCCGCCCGACACTCCCCCGACCTCATCGACGTCGGCCTTGGTCGACCACGAGCTCCCGTTGTACGTGAAGACACCGCCCTCGCTGCCGACCGCGATGCAGAAGGAGGAGGAGGGGCAGGAGACCCCGTCGGGCGGGCCGGTCCCGGTGTCCTCCCCCTCGCCCAGCGTCTCCGGGGGCGACCAGGTGGTCCCGTTGAAAATGAAGGCTCCGGTGCCGCCCACCGCCACGCAGAACGTGGTCGACGGGCACGACACCGCGGTCAGGATGCCCTGGGTGGAGTCGACCTGCTGGGGGCTCGACCACGCCGTGCCGTTGAAGGTGTAGGCGTCGCCCGAGTTGTCCACGGCGACGCAGAAGGAGGACGACACGCACGACACCGCCTCGAACTGACCGACGCTGTCGACCCCGGTGAAGGGCGTCCATGAGCCGCCGTCGTACGTGAGGGCATTGCCGGAGCTGTCCACCGCCGCGCAGAAGCTGGTGGTCGGGCAGGAGACCCCGACGATGGTGTTGGGCGCATCGATCGCCTGGGGCGCCGACCACGAGGTGCCGTTGTAGGTGAGGGCGTTGCCGGACGGGGTGCTCGTCCCCGAGGTGCCGTCGACGGCCACGCAGTCGGTGCTCGAGGCGCAGGACACGGCGAGGAGGTCGAGGCCGGGGTCGATGCTGTCGGCGCTGGACCACGTTCCGGTCGCGGGCGCCGGGGTCGAGGTCGTCAAGCTCGCGGTCGGAGCCGTCGACGGCGCTGTCGAGCCCGCGCTGGGGGTCGCGGAGACGATCGGAGCCGAGGACGCCGGAGATGGGCTCGTGGAGTTGCCGCAGGCACTGGCCATGGCTCCCGCCAGGACGCAGGTGGCGAGCGCGGCGGCGAACCGCGCGCTGCCCGGGATGCGAATCGGACCGGTTGCGCGGGTGGTCATGCTCGGCACCTCTCCCTGACTGTCACGGCGCTCAGGTCGGTCGCCGCGTGCCCCCGGCGAGCGACCCCCAGCCTCTGGGCTCCTCGCTCGGATGCTAGCACGGACCCGGAAGAGGCTCAGTCGGGGATGTCGCCGAGGGGGGAGGCGGCTGCCCTCGTCGCCATCGTCTCCTCGGCAGTGCGCGGGCCGAGCGCCGAGGCGCCCAGCAGCACCAGGCCGCCAAGGGCCAGCACCAGCACCAGGACCTGCCAGGTCACGGTGAGGGCGAGCAGGAGAGCGAACGTGGCTCCTCCGGCCATCCCCAGGAAGCGGCTGGTCGAGACCGCTCCCTGTATCCGGCCCACCGTGTCGGGTGCCTGGCTCTGGATGACCACGCCGCCCTCGATCTGGGCGAGACTGGCGGACCCCGTGCTCACCGCCAGTAGGAGGAGGTCAACCGCGGGCCCTCCTGCCACCGCGACCGCTCCGATGCAGGCGATCTCACCTGCCAGTGCCGGCAGGATGACCGCGGGTCTCTGGATCGGCCGCCAGAAGGCGAGGAGAGAGCCCAGGATGCCTCCGAGGCCCACGGCCGCCCAGCAGAAGCCGGCATCGGCTGACGTCCCGAACCGCTGCGACGCCAGGGCCGGGAGGGCGGCCTGCAGCGCCGTGATCACCACGGTCGCCGAGAACGCGCCGACCGCCACGATGCGCAGCACCGGGCGGTGGAATGCTGCCGAGAAGCCGCCGATAGCCGCCGCTCGAACTGTGAGCGCCTGCGCCGCGCCCCCGCCAGTGACGGGCAGGGACAGGAACAGCCCGGCGGCAATCGCGAAGGTGACAGCGTCGCTCAGAACCAGCGGCACCGGTCCGAGCAGCGGGAGCAGCAGGGCCCCGATGGCCGGGGAGACCAACATCATCCCGCTCCCGAGAAGGCTGTAGGCGAGATTGATGTTATGGCGGGCCCGGCCCGAGGCGAGCCTGGCCATCAGCGCCCCGGTCAGCGGCTGCCAGGCGCCGCCCACCAACTGGGAGAGGCCGGCCAGCACGTAGACCGACCAAAGACCGCGGCCGAGGGCAAGAGGGACCGCCAGGACAGCGGTAAGCGCGCCCTGGGTGAGAGCGGCCGCGACGATGCCGACCCTGGGACTGGCGAGGTCCCCGAGGGGCCCACCCAACCAGGCGCCGACGGGACGTGGGCCAACACGGACCAACATGTAGCCGGCGGTGGCCGCGACGCTCCGAGTCGCATTGAAGATGACCACGGCGAGCGCGAACGTGGTCAGCCAGTCACCAAAGGTGGACGCCGCCACTCCGGCCAAGAAACGGGCCACCGAGGGAAAACGCACCGCCGTAGTTTCCGCCGTTCACCGGCCTAAGAGCCAGGGTGCCGACAGGCGACCTGTGCCGGCACGCATGGTGCCTTACCCTACGGCGTCCCCGGACAGGGGACGAAACCTACCAGTCCAGCCAGTCGAAGTCCACGTGGGACATCAGGTGCCCTCCATTCCCCCACGTTCCAGCGCCCGGCGGAGCCTTCCACCGGTTGAGCCCGGCGGCTCACGGGCGGCATTATGCGTGAGGCATGGTAGCGATGTAAAGCGCCGGTTGCGATCGCGTCACAACTCCGCAGCGGTGCATCCCACGACCCGTGGGCGTCGTTCCCTGGAGGGTTGAGAGTGGACCGTCTGGCCGACTCAGGGTGGTGGCGGCAGGCGACGGTGCCACGACGTTGTGATGTCACGCTGAGCACGGTCACACCGCCGGGCCTAAGGTTGCGAGGATGGAAGCGCCAGTAACTCCGCTGCACGGACCGGTGCCGCGGACCGCGCCCCGATCCTCCTTCCGGCGCTGGTTCACCAGTATCGCGCCGGCTCCTGAACCCGACCGGGAGCCTCGAGTCACCCTGACTCCGCGACTGGCGTTCGTTCTCGTCGTGCTCTGGGCTGCCGCGGTTGGGGCCTTGATCCCCGCGCTGGCCCGCCCGCCGGACTGGCCCGGAGCCTTGCTCGCCGGAGTGCTTGTCACCGCCCTCTCCGTGTGGTCCGTCCCGGCTGCCGCGCGAGGTCAGGGGCGGTGGTCGGCGGGGGTGTTCTTCGAGCTGGCCTTCAGCTTCACGGTGGGGCCGCTCGCGATCGTCGTCATGACGGTAGGACATGCGGCCGGCGACCACTTGCGCCGACGGCCTGGGGCAGTTCGGACCGCGTTCAACTCCGCGAACCATGCGCTTTTCAACCTCGCGGCCTGGGCGACCTTCATGGTGGTGGGTGGCCAGCATCCGCCCATGGCGCGGGCGCTGGGCGCCGGTGTTGCCGGAGGCCTCGTCGCTCTGTGCGTCGGCACCGGGCTCCTCGGCATGGTTCTGGGCATTGCCACCAACGACTTTCGCCTTCGTGCCCTGCTCCGTGCGATGCGCCAGCTCTTGCCGTGGAACATTGCCTTTGGGTTTGCCGCAGGAGGGGTCTCAAGCCTTTACGAAGTCGGCGGCCTCCTCGGCCTCCTGGTCCTTCTGGTCCCCGTTGGCATGGTCCAGATGTCCCTGGTCGCCACCGCGCGCCGGATGCACGCCGAGGCGGAGAAGGACGCCGCTCACGCTCGCGAGCGGGAGCGGCTGCTCCGCCGCGAGGCCCAGGCCCTGCGGCGGGCCGGCGAGGCATCGGAGGTCGAGCGCAAGAGGATCGCCGCCGACCTCCATGACAGCGTCATCCAGGACATGTCGGGCCTTCTCTTCCGGTCGAGCGCCATGCTGGGGCGCCTCTCCGACGGTGACGCATCCGTCTGGTCACAGGAGGGAGTGGAGGGCTACCTCACCTACACGCACGACCTGGCCGCGGAGGCGGTACGTGAGCTGAGGACACTCATGGTCGAGCTGGCGCCGCCTCTGCTCGACCAGGAGGGCCTCGCCTCGGCCCTTCGCCAGCTGCTGAGCCGGCTCGACCGCGAGCACATCTCCTGGTCGCTCGAGTGCTCCGAGGAGCACCTCGACCAGCGGCACCAGCGGCTCGTGTACCGGGTGGTCCAGGAGGCGCTCCGCAACGTCATCCAGCACGCCCAGTGTCACACCGTCTGGGTCACGGTGCGGATCGACGGGGACCGCCTGCTCGCGTCGATCCGCGACGACGGGCGTGGGTTCTCCGCGGCTGAGCGCGCCGAACGACGCAAGAAGGGGCATGCCGGCCTCGGCCTTCTGGTGCAGACGGCTCGCGACGGGGGTGGGGAGCTTTCCATCACATCCCATCCGGGGAGGGGTACCCGGGTCGAGTTGTCGGTCCCCATGCTGCCCGCGCCCCTCATGGATGAGGCGGCGGCCGATAAGCAGACCGGCATACCGGCGGACGGCGCCATCGGGGTCGGCGATGAGCTCTCCGGAGACCTCGGTGCTGACGGTCACCGGGCGGAGCAGCCGGTCGCGCCTGCGGCAACCGGGCGGGGAGCCCGGACCGGGAAGCCCCCCGAGCGCGCGTCAGTGACCTCCTCGCGCGTCCCCTGACCTCCGTCGGCAGGGTGAACGGCGGAGCACGGTCCGGTCGCTCCCCCGTGACGCCCGGGCGGCAGCCCCGACCCGGCCCCTACAATGCGGCTGCCGGCGTAGGGGACGGCAGCTCTCACGAGAGGTTTCAGGTCATGGGCGGCACTGGCAAGATCCGACTCCTCATCGTCGACGACCATCCGGTGGTCCGTCAGGGCCTGGCCGACATCTTCGAGCGCACCGAGGACATCCAGGTGGTCGGGCTCGCCTCGGATGGCGTCGAGGCGGTCACCATGAGCCTCAAGCACGAGCCCGACATCGTCCTCATGGACCTCTCCATGCCCAACATGGACGGCATGGACGCGACCCGATTCCTGCTCAAGTCGTGCCCCGACACGCGGGTGCTGATGCTGACCTCCTTCTCCGGCAAGGAGCGGGTCAAGGAGGCGCTCCGCTCCGGAGCGGTCGGCTACCTCCTCAAGGACACGCCGACCGAGGAGCTGATCGCCGGGGTGCGCAACGCCGTCAAGCACGGCCGCCGCTTCCGCGACATCGACTGACGGCACCCGCGCTCAACCACCCCCTGGCGTCTGCCCCCGCAACCCAGCGGGTACACTCACGACGCCATGAGCGAGCTGTCGGTACGAGCCAGGGAGATCGCAGCCCGTGTAGCCGAGCTACAGGGCCACCTTTGACCTGGATTCCCGTCGCTCGCGCGCGGCCGAGCTGGACACCGAGGTCGCCGATCCGGCGCTCTGGGACGATCCCCGCCGTGCCGCCGCGCTGACCCAGGAGCTCTCCCACATCCGCGAGGAGCTGGCCGGCTGGGAGACGCTCGGGCGGCGGGCGGCCGACGCCCGCGACCTGGCCGAGCTGATGGGGGACGAGGCCGAGGGCGGCGAGTCGGGCGCCGACCCCGCCATGGTCACCGAGCTGGCTGCGGAGATCGACGAGATCGAGCGCGAGCTGGGCGCGCGTGAGGTCGACCTCCTCTACAGCGACCCCTACACCGACAACCCGGCGCTGCTCTCGGTGAAGAGCGGGGCCGGGGGGACGGACAGCCAGGATTGGGCCGAGATGCTGCTCCGGATGTTCCTCCGCTGGGCGGAGCGTCACCGGATGGCGGTCGACTTCATCGAGGAGTCCGAGGGGGAGGAGGCGGGCATCAAGTCGGCCACCATCCGGGTGGCGGGGCGGCGCGCCTTCGGCCTGCTCAAGTCGGAGCGCGGCGTGCACCGGCTGGTCCGGCTCAGCCCCTTCGACTCCGCCCACCGCCGTCACACCAGCTTCGTGCTGGTGGAGGTCACCCCCGAGGTCGAGGACGACGTCACCGTCGAGATCGATCCCAAGGACGTGCGCGAGGACGTGTACCGCTCCAGCGGCGCGGGCGGCCAGCACGTCAACAAGACCTCGTCGGCGGTCCGCCTCACCCACATCCCCACCGGGATCGTGGTGACCTGCCAGAACGAGCGCTCCCAGCACCAGAACCGCGACGTCGCCTGGCGGGTGCTGCGCTCCCGACTGCTGGCGGTGGCCCAGGCCGCCCACGCGGAGAGGATCAGCGAGCTCAAGGGCGAATCGCTGCCGGCGGAGTGGGGCTCGCAGATCCGCTCCTACGTGCTCCACCCCTACACCATGGTCAAGGACCACCGCACCGGACACGAGGTCGGCACCGTCCAGGCCGTCCTCGACGGCGACATCGACTCCTTCCAGGAGGCGTACCTGCGCTGGGCGGCGGGCAAGGCGGACGCCGCCGCCAGCGCCGCCACCACCACCGTCTGAGCCCGCTGTGGCCCGTCCCAGGGCCCCGGCCCGGGGCTATACTCGCTCGGTCCCGCATCGGGCCGTCGCCCCACCCCACGTCCCATCCACCCCCGTTCGGGCCCTCCCGGCCTCCCGATCCCCCGGGTGCACTCCGCTGAACGATCGGAACGTCACATCCCCATGACCCCTCCACGGATGCTCGTCGCGAGCGCGCCCGCCGGGCGCCACCACCGGCCGCCGCGGCCCCGGGTTGCCCCCCCCCTGAGAGGTCTGGGACGGTGAGCCTGGCGGCCGTGATGCCACCCCAGGTGGGCCAGAAGCCGGACCCGGGTCAGCGGCCGGTCATCTCCTTCCACGGGGTCAGCAAGACCTACGCCAACGGCTGCGAGGCGATCCGTGACCTCGACCTCGCCATCTACCAGGGCGACTTCTGCTTCGTGGTCGGGGCCAGCGGCTCCGGCAAGACCACCCTGGTCCGCCTGCTCATCCGCGAGGAGGCGGCCTCGAGCGGCCGGATCTTCGTTGACGGCCAGGAGACCACCCGGATGAGCCGGCGGCGCCTCCCCAAGCTGCGCCGCAAGTTCGGGATCGTCTTCCAGGACTACAAGCTGCTGCCCAAGCTAACGGTGGCGCAGAACGTCGCCTTCGCCCTCCAGGTCACCCGGCCGGGGCAGCGCCACCTCAAGGAGAAGGTGGAGGAGACGCTCTGGATCGTCGGCCTCGAGGACAAGCTCCACACCTTCCCCGACGAGCTCTCGGGTGGCGAGCAGCAGCGGGTCGCCATCGCCCGCGCCCTGGTCCACCGGCCCCGGATCTTCCTCGCCGACGAGCCCACCGGCAACCTCGACCCCGACACCTCGTGGGGGATCGTGCAGCTCCTGCTTCAGATCAACCACCGGGGCACCACCGTGCTGATGGCCACCCACAACAAGGAGATCGTCGATCTCTGCCGCAAGCGCGTGATCGCCATCGACTCCGGCCGGGTGGTGCGCGACGAGGCCGAGGGCGGCTACCTCCGCGAGGGCGAGGCGACGATATGAGGGGGCTGCTCGCCTCGATCCGCTTCGCCCTGGTCGCGGCCGGGCAGAACTTCACCCGCAACCTGGCGGTCTCCATGGCCGGCGTCTTCACCATGGGGCTGATCATGCTGCTGGTCGGCGGCACTCTCCTGCTCACCCACACCGTCGACGCCATCCTCAACCAGCAGGAGGCGCAGGCCGACGACATCCACATCTATCTCCAGGACTCGCTGTCGATGCGCACCATCGCCGACTACGAGCAGCGCTTCGCCCACGACCCGCGGGTCAATGGAGTGAGCTTCACCACCAAGGACGAGGCGGTCCTCGCCGCCCAGCAGCGCGGCCTGCAGCTGCAGGCCGCGATCAACACCCTGGGCACCAACCCACTGCCGGCCTCGATCGATCTGCACGTGCGCAACCTCACCGATCTCGGCCAGTTCGCCACCCTGGCCAAGTCCCTCCCCGTCGTCGACACCAGCAGCGGCTCCGCCACCGACTACAACCCGACCGTCATCCCGCGGCTGCAGACGCTGATCACCTGGACCGTCTGGATCGGCGGGGTGCTCTCGGTGGTGCTGGCGGTGATCAGCCTGGTGATCATCATGAACACCATCAGGACGGCGGTATACATCCGGCGCACCGAGATCGAGATCATGAAGCTGGTGGGGGCGGGCGACTGGTTTGTGCGCTGGCCCTTCATCCTCGAGGGGGTGTTCGGCGGCGTCCTCGCGGCGGCCTTCGGGGTGACGATCGTCGCCCTCGCCTACCATTTCGTGCTCGAGACGGCGAACGCACGCGTCTATCTCGAGGTGGGCTTCGACGGCCCCTACCTCACCGGCCTGGTGGTGCTGCTGGTCGTCTTCGGGGCCGCCCTGGGCGGCTTCGGCAGCTTCCTCGGGGTGCGCCGGTTCCTCCACGCGTGAGCGGACCGCTCGAGCCGGGGGAGGATCCGGGTACCGAGGCCCCGGAGGCGTCTCCGCCGCGCCACCGGCTGCCCCGCCTCCACGCCGGCATCTGGAGCCATGCGGTGGTGGCGGTCGTCTTCCTCTACCTCGGCGGGCTGCTCGTCGCCAACCTGGGCGTGATCCCCTTCGGCAGCGCGCTCGCCTCGCTCTACCCGCGCTTCGGCGGCCTCGACGAGACCTCACTCCAGGTGGCCTGGCAGGACATCGAGTCCAACTACGTTCTCCGCGGGGTTCTCGGCAGCGTCGGCACCGAGGCCAGCGAGCAGGCCCTGGTGGCGGCCCTGGACAGCACCTACCACGACCGCTTCAGCGCCTACTTCACCAGGAGCGAGTACCAGCAGTTCACCTCCGACGTGAACCAGGACCGCAGCGGGAGCATCGGGATCTCCCTCGAGGAGCGCTGCGTCGGCGCGACCCTCTGCCCGTCTGACCAGAATCCCACCGAGCTCGCGATCGAGGACGTGCTCCACGGCCAGCCGGCGGAGCGGGCGGGGCTGCGCAACGGCGACGTGCTGGTGGCGGTGGGCCAGACCTCGCTGCCCGGCCTGGGCAGCCTCGACCAGCAGCTCTCCGGGGTGTCGGAGCTGATCGACGGCGCCGCGGGCACCCGGGTCACTCTCACCGTGGAGCGCGGCACGACCCAGCTCTCCTTCACGGTGACCCGGGCCAACCTCCAGATCCCCACCGTCTACAGCCGGATGTTCGGCAGCGTGCTCGACCTCCAGGTGACGAGCTTCGGAGAGGACACGGCCCAGGATGCGGTCGCCCAGCTCAAGAGCGGCCTGGCCCGAGGCGCCACCGCGGTGATCCTCGACCTGCGCGGCAACGGCGGCGGCTACGTCACCGGGGCGGTGACCCTGGCCAGCCAGTTCCTCACCCGCCATGGCGGCGAGCAGGACGTGGTCGTCCGGCGGGGCCGGATGGACCTCCAGGGGCAGCCCTCGACCGCCCAGACGGTGATCCACGATCAGATCCAATCCGGTGGCCTCGCCCCCTCCCTCCCCCTGGTGGTCCTGGTCGACGGCGGCACCGCCTCGGCCTCCGAGATCCTCACCGCGGCGCTGCGCGACTACCAGCGGGCCACCGTGGTCGGGGCGACCACCTACGGCAAGGGCTCGGTGCAGCTCGACTTCCCGCTTCCGGACGGGAGCGACCTCCACCTCACCGTCGAGAAGTGGTACGGCCCCGACGGGGAGAGCATCGACGGCACGGGGATCACCCCCGACCAGCAGGTGAGCCTGCCGAGCCCGGACGACCTCTTCACCCTGGAGGCCCAATCGGCGGACCCCTCCCAGGACCCCCAGTTCCAGGCGGCACTGGCGACCGCCGAGGGGGGCTGAGCTCAGCCGGTGCTGATCGGACGGGGCCGGTGGCGGTGGCGCAGCCAGCGACCCATCCCCGGAGGCAGCTCCTCCCCGGCCGCGCGGCGGCGCTCGGCCTCCTGGTGGCGGACCGCCAGCCAGGCGGCGAGCCCGACCACGCTGAGGACGGCCCCGGCCAGGCTCCAGGCGTTGATGTTGCGGTCCCAGCGCTCGGCGTCATAGCCGACCCCGACCCCGACCACCAGCCCGACGATGACCAGGGTCAACTCCAGGGGGCTCATCGGCGGCGGCTCACGTCGCCGTGAATATACTGCCGAGGGGATGGCCGCCAGCAGCTTCGACGCCGTCTTCCTCGGCGGAGGGATGGGCGGCTACGTCGGCGCGATCCGCGCCGCCCAGCTCGGGCTCAGCACCGCCGTGGTGGAGGAGGACAAGCTCGGCGGCACCTGCCTGCACCGTGGCTGCATCCCCACCAAGGCCCTGCTCCAGTCCGCCTTCGTGCTCGACCAGGCGCGCCAGGGCGGCCGCCTGGGGGTGATCGTCAGCGGCCTCGAGCTCGACTACGCGCAGGCGGCCAGGAACCGCGACCAGGTCGTCGCCCAGCTCCACCGCGGCGTGGAGTACCTGATGAAGAAGAACCGCATCGACGTGGTGCGGGGCCGGGGGCGGCTGGACGGCCCGCACCGGGTCAGGGTGGGCGGCGGCCAGAGCGGCGACGTCGAGGTGGAGGCGGGGGCGGTGGTGGTCGCCACCGGCTCCCGGCCCAAGCAGGTGCCCGGCGCCGAGGCCGACGGCCGGACCGTGCTCACCTCCGACCACGCGCTCACCCTCGACCACGTTCCGGCATCGGCGATCGTCCTGGGCGCCGGCGCCGTCGGCGTCGAGTTCGCCTCGTTCTGGCGCAGCTGCGGCGCCGAGGTGACAGTGGTGGAGATGCTCGACCGGCTCGTGCCCCTGGAGGACCGGGCGATCGGCACGGAGCTGGGCAAGCACTTCCAGGCCCGGGGGATCCGCTGCCTGGTCGGCGCGACCCTCGACCTCGGCTCCATCGGGCGGGGTGAGGATGGGGTGTCGGTCAGCGTCGCCCACGCGGGAGGGGAGGAGAGGCTGCGGGCCGAGGTGCTGCTGGTAGCGATCGGCCGGACCCCCAACACCGAGGACATCGGCCTGGAGGGCACCGCCGTCGAGCTGGAGCGGGGATTCGTCCGCGCCGGCCCCGACCTGCGCACCGCCCAGGAGGGTGTCTACGCCATCGGCGACGTGATCGGCGGCTTCCTCCTCGCCCACAAGGGGAGCCACGAGGGGATCATCGCCGCCGAGGCGATCGCCGGCCGGGACCCCCACCCCCTCGACCCCAACCTGGTCCCGCGGACCACCTACTGCACCCCCCAGATCGCCTCGCTCGGGCTCTCCGAGGAGGACGCGCGCCAGGCCGGCCACGAGGTCAGCGTGGGGGTCTTCCCGCTCACCGCCAACGGGCGCTCGATCATCTGGGGGGAGCGGGGGTTCTGCAAGGTCGTGGCCGGGGCTGACGGCACCGTCCTCGGGGTGCACATGATCGGCGCCGAAGTCACCGAGCTGATCTACGCCGCAGCCCTGGGGGGCCTGCTCGAGGCCACCCCCTTCGAGATGGGCCGGGCCATCGCCCCCCACCCCACGGTCAGCGAGATCCTGATGGAGGCGGCGCTCGCCGCCTCGGGCGAGCCGATCCACCTGTGAGGCCGGGCGAAACCAGGTGCGCCGTCGCGGCTTCGGAATGTGTCACCTTTCCCCAGCCCTGATGGCCAGGGCCAGCTAGGCGCGAACCAGCGTTCGTCGGGCCCGGAGGCTCACCAGGAGAGACAGGGTGGTAGTCGCCAACAGGGACGTTCGCGCGGTGACCGGCATCGACGCCGGCACCCTGCGGGCCATGTACCGGCACATGCTCCGTGCCCGCCTGCTTGACGAGCGGATATGGGTGCTCAACCGTCAGGGGGTGGTGCGCTTCTGGGTCTCCGGGATGGGCCAGGAGGCGATCCAGGTGGCCCTGGGCATGCACGTCCGTCCGGGCATCGACTGGGTGGCCCCCTACTACCGGGACCTGGCCCTCAGCCTGGTGCTCGGGATGACCCCGCGCGACCAGCTGCTCGCCGCCCTCGCCAAGGCCGACGACCCCAACACCGGGGGCCGCCAGATGCCGGCCCACTTCAGCTCCCGGCGACTCAACATCATCAGCTCCGGGTCGGTGGTCGCCACCCAGCTCATCCACGCCGCCGGGATCGCGCTTGCCTCCAGAATCCGGGGCGAGGACGCGGTCACGGTGGTGACCACGGGGGAGGGGGCGACCAGCGAGGGGGACTTCCACGAGGCCCTCAACTTCGCCGCCATCCACCACCTCGCGGTGGTCTTCGTGGTCCAGGACAACGGCCTGGCCATCAGCGTCCCGACCTCCAGGCAGATGCCCACCCCCGATGTCGCCGACCGGGCGGCGGGCTATGGTATCCCCGGGGTGGTGGTGGACGGGACCGACCCCGTGGCCAGCTACCAGCGCTGCGGCGAGGCGATCGCCCGGGCCCGGGCTGGGAGGGGGCCGACCCTGATCGACGCCAAGGTGCCCCGGCTCACCTCGCACAGCTCCGACGACGACCAGCGCCGCTACCGGACCGAGGAGGCCCTGGAGACCGACCGCCAGCACGACTGCATCGGCCGCTACGCGAGGCGGCTGGCCGAGATGGGGGTGCTCTCCGCCAAGGCGGCCGATGCCGTGCGTGCGGAGCTGGTGGCGGAGATCGACCTGGCCACCGCGGAGGCGGAGGCGGCGCCCGACCCCGCGCCCGAGAGCGTCCACCTCCACGTCCTGGGGGACGCCTGATGGCGGTCCTCACCTACCTCGAAGCCATTCGCGAGGGCATGCGCGACGAGATGCGCCGCGACGATCGGGTGATGATCTTCGGTGAGGACGTCGGTGCCAAGGGGGGCGTCTTCGGGGTCACCGAGGGCCTGCAGCGGGAGTTCGGGGAGTGGCGGGTGATGGACTCCCCGCTCGCCGAGTCCTGCATCGTCGGCGTCTGCATCGGCGCCGCCTTCAACGGCATGCGGCCGATCGCCGAGATCCAGTTCCAGGATTTCATCCTGCCGGGAGTGGATCAGATTGTCAGCGAGGCCGCCAAGATCCGCTACCGCAGCAACGACGATTGGAACATGCCACTGGTCATCCGCGCCCCGTTTGGGGGCGGTGTCCATGGGGCCCTCTACCACTCCCAGTCGCTGGAGGCGATGTTCTGCCACGTGCCCGGGCTGCGGGTGGTGGTCCCCTCCAATCCGTACGACGCCAAGGGGATGCTGGTGGCGGCGATCCGCGACCCTGACCCCGTTCTCTATTTCGAGCACAAGAGGGCGTACCGGTCGCTCAGGGGCGAGGTCCCCGAGCACGAGTACACGGTCCCGCTGAACCGGGCCCGGGTGGTCCGCCAGGGTGAGGACATCGCCGTCTTCACCTACGGCCTGATGGTCGACACCGCGGTCCAGGCCGCCGAGCGGCTGGACCGGGACGGCTTCTCGGTCGAGGTCGTCGACCTCCGCTCCCTCCGCCCCCTCGACCGCGCCGGCATCGTGGAGAGCGCCCGGCGATGTGGCAAGGTGCTGGTCGCCCAGGAGGCGAACCTCGCGGTCTCGGTGAGCAGCGAGGTCAGCGCCATCGTCGCGGAGGAGTGTTTCGAGTACCTTGATGCTCCGGTGATGCGCATCGGCGGCCCCGAGGTCCCGGCGATGCCCTTCGCCAAACCTCTGGAAGATGCCTACCTGGTGGACGTCGACAAGCTCGAGATCAAGCTCCGCAGCCTCGCGGAGTACTGACGCGGGAGTCCAGCCGAATTGAGGGAGCCGCACCCATGGCGCTGACGGTCAGCATGCCCCAGCTCGGGGAGTCGGTCACCGAGGGGACCATCGCCCGCTGGCTCAAGCAGCCCGGCGAGCCGGTCGCGAAGTACGAGTCGATCGCCGAGGTGGCGAGCGACAAGGTCAACGCCGAGATCCCGGCGCCTGCGGACGGCACCTTCGGTGAGATCATCGCGCCCGAGGGGTCGGTGGTCAGCGTGGGGCAGCCGATCTGCACCATCGAGCAGGGCGCCACGGCCCCCGCGGCGGTCCCCGCACCCTTCGTCACCGCCCCGCCGGCTCCGGCCGTGGTTCCGGAGCCGGCCGCCCTGGCCCCGGCACCTGTGACGGCGGCCCCCGCGCCGCTGACCACGGCTCCGGCAGCGGAGCCGGCCGCCCCTTCCTCCGCGCCCGAACCCCCCGCCACCGTCCTTCCCCCTGCCGCCCGGGAGGCTTCCTCCATCGGCTCGGCCACTCCCGGCGCCAACGGCACCGGCACCCAGCCCGGGCATCAGCACGTGACCCCGGCGGTCCGCATGCTGCTCCGCGAGCACGACGTCGACCTCGGGGAGCTTCGTGGCAGCGGCATCGGCGGGCGCGTGACCAAGAAGGACGTCCTCGAGTACGTCCAGCGACGGGACGGCGCCGCCCGGGCCACCGGGGCGCTGCCCGCCGCGGCCGCTGCCCCCTCTGCGGCGCCGCCGGTGGCCGCAGCTCCCGCGCCGGGTCCGTCCGCCGGCTTCCTGGTGCCGTCTGAGCCCGCCGAGGAGGGCGACCAGCTGCTGCCGATGACCTCGGTCCGGCGGGCGATCGCCGACCACATGGTCCGCAGCCGTCAGACGTCGCCGCATGCCTGGCTCATGGTCGAGGTGGACATGTCGCGGGTGGTGCGCCTGCGCGAGGCTGGCAAGATGGCCTTCAAGGAGCGCTACGGGATCTCGTTGACCTACCTTCCCTTCGTGGCCCGGGCGGTGGTCGAGGCGCTCCGGCGCCGGCCCACCTTCAACGCCCAGTGGAGCGACGCCGGGCTGGTGCTCAAGCACGACATCCACCTCGGCATCGCCGTCGCCCTCGAGGAGAACCTGGTTGTACCGGTGCTTCGCAACGCCGACCGCCTGAGCGTCGCCGGCCTGGCCCAGGCCATGGCCGACCTGGGCAACCGCGCCCGCGCCAACCGGCTCAAGCTCGACGAGATCCAGGGCGGGACCTTCACCCTCAACAACACCGGGGCGCTGGGTGCGGTGATGACCCAGGCCATCATCAACCAGCCCCAGGCGGCGATCCTCACCATGGACGCGGTGGTCAAGCGGCCGGTCGTGGTCGACGACATGATCGCGATCCGGCCGATCATGAACCTGGGGATGAGCTTTGACCACCGGCTCAACGACGGCCTCCAGGCCGCCCGCTTCCTCCAGGACGTCAAGGGCCAGCTCGAGAGCTTGGACGAGAGCGCTACCCTGCTCTGATACAGCGCAACGGCTGGCGGTGGTACGTGGGCCTGGTGATCACGGTGGCCCTGGTCCTCGTGCTGCTCTAGCTGGCGGGCATGGGATCGGGGATCGGTCGCTGATCCAGCCGGCCCTCGGCCGCGACGGAGGTCGCCCGGGATGGCCTCCGGTCGGACGTAGAGTAGCGGCGAGCTGATGGATCGACCCCCGGGAGCACGCCGATGAAGATCGATGGTTCGGCCGCCATCGTCACCGGTGCCTCGTCGGGCATCGGTGACGCCACCGCCCGCCTGCTGGCCAGTCGGGGCGCGCGGGTGGTGCTCGCCGCGCGGCGCGCCGCGCGGATCGAGGCGCTCGCCGCCGAGCTGCCCGGGGCCATCGCCGTCCCCACCGATGTCACCGACAAGGATCAGCTCGCCCACCTGGTGGAGCGATGCCTCGAGGCCCACGGTCGGGTCGACATCCTGGTCAACAACGCCGGCCAGGGGCTGCACGTGCCGCTCCTGGACCTACGGCCGGATGACCTACGCGCCGTGCTCGAGCTGAATGTCATAGCTCCCCTGACCGCCATGCAGCTGGTGCTGCCGTCGATGCGCGCCCAGGGCGGCGGCGCCATCGTCAACGTCAGCTCGGCGACGTCCTTGCGCCTCTTCCCGGGGCTGAGCGGGTACGCGGCCACCAAGGCGGCCCTCAACCTCCTGTCTCAGATCGGAAGGATGGAGCTCGCCAGCGCCGGCGTGGCCGTCTCGGTGGTGTACCCGTCGGTGACCGCCACCGAGTTCCACCAGAGCCTGCGTGCCGGTCAGTTCGCGGGCGGTGCCCGGCGGTTCCCCGCCGACCCACCAGAGCTGGTCGCGACCACCATCGCCTTCGCCATCGAGACCGGCGAGGCCCACCTGATGGTGGAGGACCCGCCCCGTGGAGGACCCGCCCCGCGCCCTCGTTCCGGGCAGCGACGACCCGTGGGCGGCGGGGCTTGCCCGCCCGATGCAGGCCGGCCCCGGGTGGGCGGGTGGCGAGGCCGCGCGAACGGCGCCGCCGGATCTGGGGGCGGCGCCGTGATCCTGGTCACCGCTGCCGCTGGGCGCACCGGCCGCAGCCTCATCCCGGCCCTGGTGCGGAGGGGACACGCAGTCCGTGCCCTGGACGTCGACCCCGGTGTGGACCGGCTGCGAGATCTCGGGGCGGCGGAGACGATCGCCGGGGACATGCTCGACCCGGGTGACGTCGATCGGGCGGTCGACGGTGTCGAGGCGGTGGTCCACATCGGCCCCCCGATGCACCCCCGCGAGGCCGAGATGGGCCATGCGGTGGTGACCGCCGCCCGGCGTGCCGGCGTCTCCCATCTCGTGCAGTTCTCAGTGACCCATCCCCAGCTCGAGCCGCTGCTCAACCATCAGTCAAAGCTCGCTGTCGAGAGGATGGTGCTGCTCTCCCGGATGCCCTTCACCATCCTCCAGCCCATGCACTACATGCAGAACATCGACGTGAGGAGGGTGGTGGAGCGGGGGGCGCTGACCCAGCCGTTCGCCCTCGACACGCCCCTCCAGCACGTGGACGTCGAGGACGTCACCGAGGTGGCGGCGCTGGTCGTCACCGATCCCCAGCACCACTACGCGACCTACGAGCTCTGCGGCAGCGACTACCTCAACGCCCGGCAGCTGGCCGCCGTCATCCAGTCCGTCTCAGGCCGGCCGGTGGCCCCCGAGCAGGTGCCGGTGGCCCATGCGTTCTCGGTGGGCGCTCCCTCCGGGGCCGCGGACGCCCCGCCCTCGGAGGAGGACGACTGGCGGCGGGACGCCATGGTCCGCCTCTTCGACCACTACGGGCGCCACGGCATCACCGGCAACCCCAACGTGCTCGGCTGGCTGCTCGGCCGGCCGCCCACCACCTTCCAGGAGTACGTCCGCCGCTCCCTGGGTTGAGTCGGCAGCCGGTGGAGGTCCACTGTTTCGAGGCGCTGCGCCTTGAATGACTGACGGTCAGTCGATCCGCGGCGCTGCCCGCGTTGAAGGGGGGACCCCCCTCAGTCGGGATCCATGTGGGGGTAGCGCCACTCGGTCGCGGGGACGAGGTTCTCCTTGATCGACCGGGCCGAGGCCCAGCGCAGCAGGTTGAGCGCCGAGCCCGCCTTGTCGTTGGTGCCGCTCTGACGGGCCCCGCCGAAGGGCTGCTGGCCCACCACCGCCCCGGTCGGCTTGTCGTTGACGTAGAAGTTGCCGGCCGCATGGCGGAGAACGCGCATCGCGGTCTCGATGGCGCGCCGCTCGGTCGCGAACACCGCGCCGGTCAGCCCATACGGAGAGGTCTCGTCGACCAGCTGGAGCGCCGTTTCCCAGTCGCAGTCGTAGGGGTGCACGGTGAGGATCGGACCGAACAGCTCGCGCTCCATCAGGTCGTGGTGGGGGTCGTCGCTGGCGATGATCGTGGGTCGCACGAACCAGCCGGTGCTGTCGTCGCACTCCCCCCCGGCCACCAGGTGGAGGGCCGGGTCCTTGGCGGCGGCGCGCAGCGCCGCCTCATGCTTGCGGAAGGCGCGCTCGTCGATGACCGCCCCCATGAAGTTCGAGAAGTCGGCGGGATCCCCCATCGAGATCGCCTCGGTCTCCCGGGCGAGCGGCCGGCGCAGCTCCTCCCAGAGCCGCCGGGGGACGTAGGCGCGGGAGGCCGCCGAGCACTTCTGGCCCTGGTACTCGAAGGCGCCGCGGAGCAGGCCGACCAGCAGGGCCTCCGGTGAGGCGCTCTCGTGGGCGATCACGAAGTCCTTGCCCCCGGTCTCGCCGACCAGGCGCGGATAGGTGCGGTAGCTGCCCAGGCTGCCGGCCACCTCCTGCCACAGTCCCCGGAAGGTGTCGGTCGAGCCGGTGAAGTGGATCCCGGCCAGGCTCGGATGGGAGATGGCGGCATCCAGGACGCCGGCGCCGTGGCCGGTCACCATGTTGATGACCCCTGGCGGCAGGCCCGCCTCCTCCAGCAGCTCCATGATCGCGCTGGCCGCCAGCATCGAGGTCACCGACGGCTTCCAGACCACCACGTTGCCCATCAGCACCGGGGCCGTCGGCAGGTTCCCGGCGATCGAGGTGAAGTTGAAGGGGGTGATCGCGACCACGAACCCCTCCAGCGGGCGCAGCTCGGTCCGGTTCCACACCCCTTTGGAGCTGAGCGGCTGGTCCTCGCGGAGACGGAAGGCGAAGTGGACGTTGAACCGCCAGAAGTCGATCAGCTCACAGGCGGCGTCGATCTCGGCCTGGTAGACGGACTTGCTCTGGCCCAGGATGGTGGCGGCGTTCATCCGGTCGCGCCACGGACCGGAGAGCAGCTCGGCAGCCCGGAGGATCACCGAGGCGCGCTCCTCGAGGGTGGTGTGCGACCACTCGCGACCGGCCTTCAGGGCCACGTCGACAGCGGCCTTGACGTCGGCGACCGTTGCCTGACCGGCCCGGCCCAGCTCCAGGGAGTGCTGGTGGGGGGCGCGCACCGGCAGGGTGCCGGCCGCCCCCTCGACGGTCCGGCCTCCGATGTGCATGGGCAGGTCGCGGGGTGCCGCCTCGCGCGCTGCGGTGAGGGCTCGCTGCAGGCGGCGCCGCTCGGGCGAGCCGGGAGCGTACGACAGGGTTGGTTCGTTGGCGGGGATCTCGAAGGTGGCCATGACACGGATTGTGCCGTGTTGACCCAGGGGCCGGTGGGGCGACCCACGTGTCCCGGCGCGACGCCCGCCCTGACCCCGCCTGCGGGGCCGACGCGAACCGACTGGTAGAGTGGGGCGAGGCCATGCAGCAGATCCCGCTCGTGCCCCTGGGCACCCCGGCCGAGCCGGCCCAGAGCGCCGGCCAGCGTCCGACCTGGCAGCGGCTCCTTCCCGAGGGGGTCGACCGGCGGCCGCCCTGGCTCACGGTGAGGGCTCCGGTGGGGAGGGGGGTCACCCAGCTCTCCTCCCTGATGCGCGAGAAGCAGCTGGTCACGGTGTGCGAGGAGGCCCGCTGCCCCAACGTTGGCGAGTGCTGGAACTCCGGCACCGCCACCTTCATGATCCTGGGCGACACCTGCACCCGGGCCTGCGCCTTCTGCGCGGTCAAGAGCGGCCGCCGCGGCGGCGACGTCGATGCCGACGAGCCCCGCCGGGTCGGCGAGGCCGTGGCCCGGATGGGGCTGCGCCACGCGGTGGTCACCTCGGTCGATCGCGACGACCTCCCCGACGGCGGTGCGTCGATCTTCGCCGCCACCATCCGGGAGATCCGGAGCCGGTCGCCGGGCACGACCGTCGAGGTGCTCACCCCGGACTTCCAGGGGGACCTCGACGCCGTCCGGACGGTGGTGGCCGAGAGGCCCGAGATCTTCAACCACAACATGGAGACGGTGGCCCGCCTCTACCCTCGGGTCCGCCCCAAGTCGGGGTACCGGCGGTCCCTCGCGGTGCTCCGCGCCGCCAAGGAGATGGCACCGCGGTCGCGGACCAAGAGCGGGCTCATGGTCGGCCTGGGGGAGGAGGTCGAGGAGGTGCACCGGCTGCTCGCGGACCTCCGCGAGCACCGGGTGGAGATCGTCACCATCGGCCAGTACCTCCGCCCCTCGCTGAAGCACCACCCGCTGATCCGCTTCTGGCACCCGGATGAGTTCGCGGCTCTCAGGGCGCACGGCCTCGGGCTGGGCTTCGACCACGTGGAGTCGGGGCCTCTGGTCCGCTCCAGCTACCACGCCGCCGGCCAGGCCGCGGCCGCCGCGGCGGGCTGAGCGAGGACTGCCGGTGGCACCCGATCCCCGCCGGCTGCGGCGGCTCTGGCTCGGAACCGTCCCCTACTACGAGGCCTGGCAGCTCCAGCGCCGCCTCGCCGCCGCCCGGGCCGCCGGGGAGATCGGGGACTGCGTCCTCCTCCTCGAGCACCCGCCCGTCTACACGGTCGGCCGCAACGCGGAGGTCGCGCACCTGGGGGGCGGTCCCGCCGCCCTCCGCGCCCGGGGGGCGGAGGTCGTCGAGGTCGATCGGGGCGGTTCGGTCACCTTCCACGGCCCCGGCCAGCTGGTCGGCTACCCCATCATCCGGCTGGCCGACGCCTTCCCCATCCCCGGCGATCCCGGCCGGGGTGACGCCATCGCCTACGTTCGAGCCCTGGAGGCGGCGCTCATCGCCACCGCCCTTCGCCACGGCGTCACGGCCGTCCGCCGCCCGGGCTACACCGGCGCCTGGGTGGGTCGCGACAAGCTGGCCGCCATCGGGGTGAAGCTGGCGGGCGGGGTGACCCAGCACGGGGTCGCCCTCAACGTCAGCAACGACCTGGAGTGGTTCGCCCGGGTGATCCCCTGCGGCATCGCCGATGCGGGTGTCACCTCCCTGGCGCGCCAGGGCGCGGCCGGGCTGACCTCCGAGTCGGTCTCGGAGGACCTCGCGGAGGCGCTCGCCGGGGCGCTGGGGGCCTCGCTGTCCGAGGCCGATGCGGACCTCCGGCGGCGGGTCGTCGCAATCGCCGTGTGAGCCGAGCGGTCGCGCTCCGCCCCGGCGGCGGCGCGGTGCGGGGACAGGGCAGTTCTCGCCGATCCTGACGAGTTCCGACCCAACCAAGATTGACCACTAGCCAAGGGCCGTCCGCTTGGATACCATCGCACTCTGGAACGTCTGACCACTCGGATACCCCATCACTACAACCCACCACACCGGGCAGGGGACTTTCCAGGGAGCAGTCATGGCCACCTTCGTCAGAAACCGCGTCCTCAACCAGTTGCAGTGGGCTCCCGAGACCGAGACCTACCGCTCCAGACGGCGTGAGATCCTCTGTGAGCTCGACGGGCTCCTGATCGAGATCGAGGAGATGAATCTCCGCGGCCAGCCGATGCCGCCCCGCGTGCTCGCCCAGCTCCGCCGCCGCGGGGTGGCCGTCACCCAGGAGGCCACTCCGGCCGACATGGTCGAGGCCGTCTTCGCCGCCCAGGAGCGTTTCATGCGCCAGCCGCTGGGCGGGATGCCGGGGCGCGAAGAGCTCCGCCTCAAGGGTCGCCTCGCCTCCTGACCGAGGGGCCGGCCGCCCGGCTCCGGAGCCGGTTCTGACCCGCTTCTGACCCGGCTGTGACCCTGGCTCCGATCCGGCTCTGACCCGCCTCTGCGCCGGCTCCGCCTCTGTTGGTAGGCTCCTCCACGATCATGAGCTCCGATCGCGCCAAGGAGGCGGCGGGGCGGGCGGCCTCCCGGCTGCTCCGCGACGGGATGCGGGTCGGGCTCGGCACCGGCTCCACCGCCCGCTGGTTCATCGTCGCGGTCGGAGAGGCGGTGCGCTCCGGGCTCCGGATCCAGGCGGTCGCCACCTCCGAGTCCAGCGCCGCGCTGGCGACCGAGCTGGGGATCGAGCTGGTCGAGCTCGACCGCCGCGGGCTGGACCTGGATGTCGACGGCGCCGACCTGGTCGACCCCGAGCTCCGGCTGATCAAGGGGGGTGGTGGGGCCCAGGTGCGGGAGAGGATCGTGGCCGCCGCCGCCCGGCGGCTGGTGGTCGTCGTCGACTCCACCAAGCTGGTGGCCCGGCTTCATGGGCCGGTCCCGGTCGAGGTCCTCCGCTTTGGGGCGGACGCCACCCTGGCGGCCCTGGATGCCTGCGGCGCCCGCTTCAGCCTGCGAATGGACAGCGAGGGGAGACCCCGGGTCAGCGACTCCGGCAACCTCCTGGGCGATGGCCATTTCGACGCGATCGTGGACCCGGAGGGGCTGGCCCGGCGGCTCGACGCGGTCCCCGGCGTGGTTGGCCACGGGCTCTTCCTGGGGATGGCCGATCTGGTCCTGGTGGGGGATGAGGCGGGCGAGGTCAGGGAGGTGGCGGCGCGCCGGAGCGGCTAGAGTCGGATCCCGGGGCGGATGGCGCAGCTGGTCAGCGCGTCTCGCTTACACCGAGAAGGCCGCAGGTTCGAGCCCTGCTCCGCCCACCGACCGGCTCAGGGGCCGCGGGTCCAGATCTCGCTCCTCCCGCCGCAGCCCGCCTGATCGGGCCGGGCCGCGCTGCCGCAACGAAGCCGCCACGAGACGCTCCGGGAGCCTCAAGTTCGTGTCATCATCGCCCGAAACGACGGAGGTTCTTCGGCGATGGCCAAGGCGCAGGCGTCCCTGGGGGTGACGGTGGCTGTGTTCGGCTTCGACCCGAGCCCCGAGACCGCACCCAACCGGGCCCTCCACGTCCTCACGGTCGGGCGGGGGCTGCCCAAGGCCGACCTGGATGGCCGGGAGACCTTCGAGGCGGCCGGCGCCCGGGCCGTGGAGGAGGCCGGGATACGGCTCGAGGCGGGGCGCAAGGGGCGGGGCGGCCGGCTCCACCTGGTCGGTCTCGACGATCCCCCCGGCGGCGGCCGCTCCCGGGCGGTGACCGCCTGGTACTACGCCACCGTCCCCTACGGGGAGCTGCCGCGGCCGGCGGTGTGGGCCCTGGCCGGGCGTGGGCTGCGGTTGGATAGCGCGGACACCGCCGCCTTCCGGGCGGCCCTGGATCGACTCCGCGCCGAGTCCCGCCACGTGGCGGGAGCGGTCGGCCTGCTCGGCGAGGTCTTCACCGGCGACGACCTGCTCCGCCTCTACGTCGCCCTCCACGGCGGCCCCGAGGGGAGCGAACGCACCTTTCGCCGCCGGGTCCAGGAGCTGCGTGACAGCGGCGTGCTGAAGCCGGTTCGCGACTCCGAGGTTGCCGCGTTCCGTCTTCGGGTGGCGCGCTTCCGGAGCCCGGCGGGGACCGGGGGGCGGCCCCCCGAGCTGCTCCGCTACGCCGGCACGGGTGGCGAGGAGGAGCAGCTGGCCGTGTTGAGGACGCGCCGCTCCGCCTGACCGCCGCACCCGGGACCACCCACTCACCCTCCGGGCGGGGCGCGGGCCCGGGCACTCTCCATGGTTGCTGCGCACGCGACCCGGCGCCATCCCGGCGGCCGTGCTCAGGGCCCTCGTCCCCCTGGCGAGGACACCTGTGGCAGATGGGAGGCGAGTCGCTACCACTCCGCAACCGGCCCGAAAGGTGGCCGCTGCTAGCCTGCTGGGAGCTGCCACTCGGGGCTGACCAGCGCCCGGCAGATGGATATCGGCGGGTGACGGAGGTCGGCGACGTGACGGTGGGCGGGGACAGGCGCGGCAGCGGCTCGTGGCCGTTGACCGCACCCACGCTGATCGCCTCCGGTGTCGTCAAAGCCTTCGGTGGCCGGCGCGTCCTCGACGGGATCGACCTCGCGGTCAGGCCGGGCGAGGTCGTCGGGCTGGTGGGGGAGAACGGCGCCGGGAAGACCACCCTGCTGCGCATCTGCGCCGGGCTCACAGCTCCGGATGCGGGCAGCGTTCAGGTCGGCGGCCGGGTGGGCTACTGCCCCCAGGAGCCCGGTCTCCTCGACCTGCTCACCGCCGACGAGCACCTGGTGTACTTCGGAGCGGCCCTGGGATTGGGCCGCGCCGCCTCCGTCGCCGCGGGCCGGCGCGTCCTCGAGGAGTTCGGCTACCCCGTCGCCGATGGGAAGGTGACCAGGCGCCTCTCCGGGGGCACGCGGCAGAAGCTGAACCTGGCTCTCGCCCTGCTCGGCGACCCGGCCGTGCTCCTCCTCGACGAGCCGTACCAGGGATTCGACCGCGGGGTGTACGTCAACTTCTGGGACCACGTGGACGCCTGGCGGGCTGCGGGCAAGGCGATCGTCATCGTCACCCACATGCTCGCCGAGCTCTCCCGGGTGGACCGCGTCGTCGAGCTGGCGGTCGCCCGGCCGATGGCGGCGGGCGCCGGCGCGGGCGAGAGCGCGAGCGCGAGCTGATGTCCGCCTTTGTCCGCCGATCGCTGACCGCCGCGGAGATGCAGGCACGCCAGCTGCTGCGGCGCCGGCTCTCCCTCTACATCCTGGTGGCGCTGCCGCTCGCTCTCTACCTGAGCACCCTCACCAACGGGGAGGAGAGCGCGATCCAGTTCGGCGCCCTGGGCATGGGCTGGTCGGTGGCCTCCGCCGCCCTCTTCTCGGTGCTGGCGGCCAGGGCCGTCGAGCCGCGGCTGGTGCTCGCCGGGTACCGCCCCGCCGAGCTGATGATGGGACGCTTCCTGCTCCTGCTCGGCATCGGCGCCATCCTCGGCGGGATCGGCGCCGTGGGCATGACCCTGGTCTCGGGGCCGGCCTCCGAGGGGGCGCTGCTCGCGTCCTGCGCCCTGGTCCCGCTGGTCTCCGTCGCCCTCGGCTTGGCGGTGGGAGCCGTCCTCCCTCACGACCTGGAGGGCGTCCTGGTCATCATCGGCGTCGTCGGGGTGCAGCTCTCCTTGAGCCAGAGCAGCTGGCTGAACCTGCTGCTGCCGCTGGACGGCCCCATCCAGCTCGCCTATCGCGCCGGCGGCCTCCCCGCCGACCCGGTCGTGCCCATGCTGGTCCACGCGCTGGCGTTGACCGTCCTCCTGCTCGGCGTGGCCGCCGCCTGGTCGCGCAAGGTGCGGGTGGGCCATCCGCGCGTGCGCCTCGAGCCGGGGCGCGCCGCCGGTGCGGCCCGCCGGCCGGCGAGCATCCGGGTCCCGATCCCGTCGTGGCGGCCCGAGCCGCTCGCCGTTCGGAGCGACCTCCGGCCATCGACCCTGCGCTCGTACGAGACGCGTCCCTGAACCGCGGCGCGGCCTCAGCCCGCGTCGGCCGGCCAGGGCTCCTCGCCGCTGCTGAGCACCAGGGTGACCGGGCCGTCGTTCACCAGCTCGACCTGCATGAGAGCCCCGAACTCGCCGGTGGCCACGCTCAGCCCCAGGCGCCGCAGGGCCGCCGCGAAGCGCTCGCAGAGGCACCGGGCGAGCTCTGGGGGGGCCGCCCTGATGAAGCTCGGACGGTGCCCCCGCGAGTTGTCGGCGTGAAGGGTGAACTGGCTCACCACCAGCACCGCTCCCCCCGTCTGCTCCAGGTCGAGGTTCATCTTGCCGGCCGGGTCGGCGCAGATGCGCAGCCGGGCCACCCGCTCGGCGAGGTGGTCGGCGGTGGCCTCGGTGTCGCGGGGGCCGACCGAGAGCAGCACGCAGAAGCCGGGGCCGATCTCCCCCGTCACCCGGGCGGGGCGGCCGGCGGGGGCGGGGTCGCCTCCTTCACCCCCGGATTCGACCAGGACGCGAGCGTGGCGCACTCGCTGGACGACCGCCCTCATCCCGCCTGTCCCAGGCTGTCCAGGCCGCGCCGCATCCGCATCGCCTCGGCCTCCGCCTCGAAGAAGTCGGGCGCCTCGCCGCGCATGCCGGCGACCAGGAAGCTCCATCCGCGGTGCTCGGGCTCGCGCGCCGGGGCCACCCCGTACGCGGAGGCAAGGGCGCGGGGCGGGAAGAGCTCGATGCGCCGGCCGTCGGGCAGCTTCTTGAAGATGGGCCGCCGCACCAGGACGGCCTCGAGGGGCCGGCCGCCGGGCAGCCGGCCCAGCTCCAGCTCCACGCGGCGCAGCTTGGCGATCGGGTTGTCGGGGTCGCGCAGCTCCACCCACAGCCCGAACCGCTCGGAGAGGTCGCGGAAGATGAAGAGCACCGCCAGCGCGTCGGTCTCGTCGCCGAGCACGCGGATGAACGTCGCCGCCGAGAGCGGGCCGGCCGCCGGTTCCTGGCGCGAGCTGGCCGTCCGCTGGTCCTCGAAGAAGAGCTGGGGGAGGAGGTCCGGGGAGTGGTCGTCAGCGAGCCACGGGTGGCCGTCACGCCAATCGCGCCGTCGCACCAGCTCCGCGAAGCGGGCCTGGGCCGCGTCCCGCCGGTCCGGGTCCAGACCGCGAACCCGGACGTGGATCACCCGGCCCATGACCCGATTGTAGGGGGAGGGCCGGGCCGGCTCACGCCCGCGGAGCGTGCTCCCTGGCGATGTCGGGGAGCGGGTGGACGTCGCCGGCACTTAGCGGCCGCGCGGCGATCCCGTCCAGGACGAGGTCGACGCAGCGGACCAGCAGGGCGTCGTCGAGGGGCTCCCCGGTCATCAGCATCCGCACGTACATCGGGCCGACCAGGGTCTCCAGCGCCAGGAGGGGATCGACATCGGGGCGCAGCTCACCCCGCCCCAGGGCCCGCTCGAGGATGGCGGCACCGGCCCGGAACCGCTGAACCCAGTAGCCGGCGCGCGCCGACCCGTATTCGGGGAGATCGCTGCGCAGGGCGAGCCGGACCAGCAGCTCCCCGAGCGGGGTGCGGAGGAAGGCGGAGATCCCCCGGATCACCGCCAGCAGGTCACCGCGGAGGGACCCCGTGTCCGGGGTCGGGATCTCCGCCTCGGTTCCGCTGAGGACCGCGTCCAGGGCCAGGTTGGACCGGCTCCCCCAGCGCCGGTAGATGGTGGTGGGGTGGACCCCGGCGCGGTGGGCGACGTCCGCGATCGACACCTCGTCGAGACCGTGGGCGAGGAGGGCGGCCAGGGTGGCGTCGATGACGGCGGCGTGCACCCGTGCGCTCCGTCCCCCGGTCCGCCGCACCGGCTGGCGCGCTGCCTGGACCTCCATGCGAGTGGATCTTATCGCTACTCGGCTTGCGTTATGCATGTGTTATCGCTACTTCTCTTGCGTTAGCCGGTCGGGGTCGGTATACTAACGCAAACCTTACTGCGTTAATGCAGGTGACGAAGGTGAGCGTGGCGAGACGGGCGGTGGACGCCCCGGGCCGGGGGGATGAGCCATCGGCGGCGCCGCCTCGGCACCGCGGGCTGGCCCTAGGCGTTCTCTGCGTCTCCGTGCTCATCGTCAGCCTCGACAACACCGTGCTCAACGTCGCCCTGCCCACGCTGGTCCGGGATCTCGGGGCGACCTCCACCGACCTGCAGTGGATCGTCGACGCCTACGTCCTGGTCTTCGCCGGGCTGCTGCTGGTGGCGGGCAGCGTGGCTGACCGCTTCGGCCGCAAGTGGACGTTCCTGGTCGGGCTGGCGGCCTTCGCCGGCTGCTCGACCTGGGCCGCCTTCTCCGGCTCGGTGGGGATGCTCACCGCCGCCCGGGCGAGCATGGGAGTGGGCGGGGCGCTGATCATGCCCGCCACGCTGGCCCTCATCACCAACCTCTACCCCGAGACCCGGGAGCGGCAGCGGGCGTTCGGGGTGTGGGCCGGGACCACGGGGGCCGGGGTAGCGCTCGGGCCGATCATCGGCGGCCTGCTGCTGGCCCATTTCAGCTGGGGTTCGGTCTTCCTCATCAACGTGCCCATCGCCGCGCTCGGGCTGGGTCTCGCGATCCCCTTCGTACCCAACTCCAAGAACCCGGAGGCGGAGCGGCCCGACCTGCTCGGGGCGCTGCTCTCGATCGCCGGGCTGGGCCTCCTGATCTGGGCCATCATCGACGTCCCGGTCCACGGCTGGGTCTCGCCCACGGTGATCGGCGCCGGCATCGGCGGCCTGGTCGTCCTCGCCGGCTTCACGGTCTGGGAGCGGTACACCGCCCAGCCGATGCTCAAGCTCAGCTTCTTCGGCAACCGCCAGTTCTCGGTCGCCGTGGTGTCGGTCAGCATGGTGATGTTCGGGCTCTTCGGGGCCCTCTTCGTGCTGACCCAGTTCCTCCAGTTCGACCTCGGCTACACCGCGCTGCAGACCGGGATCCGGGTGCTGCCGGCGGCGGGCGCGATCGCCGTCGTGGCCCCCCTCGCCAGCATCCTCGACCGCATCTTCGGCGGCCGCCTCGTGGTGGGGGCGGGCCTGCTGCTCATCGCCGCCGGGCTCTGGCAGGTCTCCGCGTCCACGGTCACCACCACCTACGTGGAGACGCTCCCCGGGATCGTCATGCTCGGGGTGGGCGCGGCTCTGGTCATCCCCTCGGTCACCTCGTCGGTGATGGGGTCGCTGCCTGCCCATCACACGGGGGTCGGCGCCGCCACCAACAGCGCCTTCCTCCAGGTGGGCGGCGCCCTTGGGGTAGCCGTCCTCGGCAGCCAGCTCTCGACCCGCTACCAGAGTGGGATGCTCACCTCCCTGGCCCCGTACCACGTGCCCGCCGGGGTCGAGACCACGATCCTCGGGTCCATCGGCGGGGCCCTGGAGGTCGCCGGACGCGAGGGCGGCATGATCGGTTCGGTGCTCGCCGGCTGGGCCCGGGACGCGTTCGTCAGCGGCATGGACCTGGCCCTCCTCACCGGAGCCCTGGTCGCCGCCGTCGCCGGGCTGGTCGCTCTCGTCGCCCTGCCTGCCAGCCGTCCCCGGCCCGGGCCGCCCCGGCCGCGCGTGGTGGCCCTGCCGCCAGCGTCAGAAGGCGGCGAGGAGGAGCGCTAAGGCTCTTCGCGGGTGGTCCCGGCCGGTAGGCGGGAGCGGGCCCGTGTCGGGGCACGCGCGGGGAACCCGGCCGCGCGGCTCGGCGCGGGCGACCGGCGCCGAGCCGGGGCTCGGGCCGGAGCGGTCGCGGATGCGGGCGCCTCCGCCGCCCGGAGAGGCACGGCCTCGACCGTGGCCGGGGCCGGTGTTGCAGTCTCCGCTGCCGCCGCGGCAGCCGGCTCCGGCCGGCGGCGGCGCATCCATTCCGGTGGGCTGAGCACCACCCACATCGCGATGAGGGCGGCCGCCAGTCCGGCGAACAGCGGGCTGCGGAGGACCAGGAGGGTGCTGCCGAAGCCGGGGATCACCACGGCCTCCTTCCCCAGGACGTCGCTGCGCGGCACCGTCCAGGGGTCGGGGGCGGGGTTGTTATCGCCCTTGAGGGTGAATCCGACCGTGGCGTTGCCCGCGACGATCCGGTGGATGAGGTCGTCGCCGGCGCCGATCTGGCCCTTGGGCACGCGGTAGACGACCAGGTCGCCGACGTGGTACGCGGGCTGCGCCTCGGCGAGGACGAAGTCGCCGGTCTTGAGCGTGGGCAGCATCGACGTGCCCTTGACCGTGATGAAGGTCGCCGGTCCGCCGAGGAGGGAGGTGGGGCGGAGCTCCACCCACCAGGCCGTCAGCACCACGACCAGGACGGCCAGGAAGGCGATGTTGACCGGCCGGCGGAGGCTCTGGAGGAAGTTGCGGCTGGGCGGCTGGGCGGTCCGCTCGGCGCGCGGCGGCGCGGCGGGGACGGCGCGCTCGGCGGGGCGGGGATCCCGAGCGCTGGGGCTCGCCTTGACGCCGGCGCCCTCCGCGCCCGTGCCCGGGGCGCGCTGCGCCCTGCCGCGCTCCAGGACGGTGGCGGCCAGCGGCCGGAACGGGTCGAGGACGGCGCCCAGCTCACCGAGAGCCGCGACCGTCAGGCCCAGCTGGCGGAGCGGGCGCAGCGGGTCGCGGAGGGCGGACGCCGTGCCGAGCTGGTTCACGCCACATCCACGTAGGTGATCACCAGCTGCGGGTCCTCGGTGGCGTTTACTGTCTCCCCGTCCTTGGCCTCGTAGGTGGCGTGGTGGGCCGTGCCGGCTGCGGTGAGCTCGGCGTCATCGCGGATCATCCACCCGAAGTCGGTGGCGCTTCCCGCCACGAACTTCGCGACGTCGGTCGTCACCGGCCAGCCGGTGACGTACCCCGCGGCCTTGTTGGTGGTGCAGGTCGATCCGACCTGCATCTGGGCGGTGGCGGAGCCGGTCGCGGGGTTGTTGAGCGTGGTCCCGAAGGGCTGGTTGGTCCAGGTGATCCCGTTGGTCCCGGTCTCGGTCCAGGACGCCGCTACGGGGAAGACGTCCTCGGTGCGGCAGGTGCCCGTGGGCACCGCCGTGGCGTACAGACGGAGTGTGGCGGCGCGGACGATCGCGCTGGCCGGGATGGCCGGGTAGCAACCGCTGACCAGGAACTCGATGTAGACACGCATGTTGGCGTTGTGGCTCGACTGGACCTCCATCGTGGTGGCGGTCCCGTAGTTGGTGCCCGCATTGCCCTGTTCGACTGCGGCGTCGATCTCGTTGGTGGTGGTGGTGGGATAGCCGCTCAGGATGCAGGTTCGGATGGGGGTTAGGTTCTGAGCGGCCAGGCCCAGGCTCGCCGCGGACGCTGTGGGGATGGTGAGCAGCGCTGCGAGGGCGAGGATCGCATAGCGGAGCTTCATGGCCCTGTCATCACGATGTCAGCTTCGGCAGCGGCGGTGACCGGGATGTCGTTGGTGGGGATGGTCAGAGTCACAGTGCCGCCGCCGGTGGGCACGGTCTGGCTGGCCGGGCTGTAGAAGGTAGTCGTCCCCTCGGCCATGGTCAGCGAGAGCGTGGCTCCGCCGCAGGAGGAGGGGATGTTGCTGACGGTCACCCCCGTGACGTATTTGGTGGTCACGGTCTCCACAACGGTGACGGCCGCAGCGGTGCACCGCGGCGTGGACACCCGCCCGGCGCCTATCGTGTCACTCGAGGAGCCCAGGCTCGCCGCGCGCCCGACCATGGCCGTTCCCGCGACCACCACGACGATGGTGGCGAGGATCCAGACCAGAGCGCGGGACCTGTGCATCTCTCATCACCCCGGGAAATGGCCGGCGGGCCCTGTGGCTGATAGACCACAGGACCCGCAGGCGGAGCGAAGCGAGGTTATCAGCCGCCGATGACGACGGCCACGCCCGTCACGGACGCGGCACTGACCGCGGTGAACGCTGCGGAGAAGCTCGAGCCCGTTGCCGGGGTGGTGCCGGTGGCCTCACCCAGGGACGTGCCGGTGCTGCCGTAGAGGGTCACGCGGTAGGGCACGCTGTAGCAAGTGGACGCCAGCCCGGTCACGGTCACGGCGGAGGTCGTGTAGCCGGTCCCGCTCGTGTAGGCGAGCGGGGTGTAGGTGGCGGTGAGGGTCGCGCTCTGGCAGGCCGCCACCACGGCGGTTCCCGCCCCGAGGTTGTCACTGGTGACGCTGAGACTGGCCGCCAGGGCGTAGATGCCGCTGAAGGCGACGACCCCCGCGGCGATGGCTCCGAGAACTCGCTTCATGATGGACTTCGCTCCGTTGTTCGTGACGGTTTTGGGCGGATTCGCTGGGCCGCTGCGCCTGCGCTGTCTGGCCCAGGCTGGCCACGTCGACATAGTGCATCTGCACCATCCGCTGCAAAGAGAGCGTTAGAGGGTCGCTTTGCGGGCGTTACCACGCCACCACCCTGGTGACGCGGATGACAGAGCGATCACCCCGACGTCGGACCGGATGGCCTTTGATTCGACAGCGGGCCGCGGCCACTCCTGCCCTGGGCCGGGGATCACGCCGTCGCCGACCCTGCCCGCGCTGCGGCCGGAATCGCCCGGACACGAAGCGGGCCCCGCGGCTCGCTGCGCCGCAGGGCCCGCTTTAGGGCCGGGATGAGGGGCTATCAGCCGCCGATGACGACGGCCACGCCCGTGATCAGGTTGGCGTTGACCGCCGTGCCGAAGGTGGCGGTGGTGAAGCTGCTGCCCGAGGTGTTGGCGACACCGCTCACGGTCCCGGTGACCTCGCCGAGGGAGCCGCCACCGGTCTGGTAGAGGGTCACCCGGTAGGCCTGGCTGTTGCAGCCGGTCCAGCTGGGGGTCGCGGTGTTGTCCTTGATGACCAGCGCCGAGACGGTGTAGCCGGTCCCGCTCGTGTAGGCGAGGGTCCCGTAGGTAACGGTGAGGGTGTCAGCGGTGCAGGAGGCGACCACCGAGGTCCCCGCCCCGAGCTGGTTGCTGCTGACGTTGAGGCTCGCCGCCAGTGCGTAGATGCCGCTGAAGGCAACGACGCCGGCGGCGATGGCTCCGAGTATTCGCTTCATCTGTTTTCTCGCTCCGCTGTCCTATCGAGAGTTTCGGGTGGGTGTTGATCGCGGGTTGGCCTGGCCATCCGGGCCAGGCTCCCCACGGGGCCATAGTGCATCTGCACCATTTGGCGCCCGCAACGCGTGAGCACCTCGCTTCGGCGGCGTCACCGGGCCACCATCCGCGTAACGGCGGTCACGCTCCCGTGAAACAGATCTCAGACAGCCGCATCCGCGATGCGATGGTCGCGCTCGATTCGATCGAGGTGTATGAGCGCGGGGAGGTCGACCGGGCTGAGCTGCGGCCGGGGAGCCCTCAGCCGCCCATGACCACGGCCACCCCGGTGACCGCGGAGGCGTCGACCGGGGAGGTGAAGCCGCCGGCGGGGGAGAAGCTGGTTGCGCCGCCGGGAACCACACCGGTGACCTCGCCCAGGAAGGCGCCGGACGCGCCCAGGAGGGTGACTCGGTAGGTCTGACCGGCGCAGGCGGCCAGGTTGGGGGTCGTTGCGGTGTCGGTGAGGGTCACATCGGTGACCGCGTAGCCGCTTCCCGTGCCGAGCGCCGGCGTGTAGGCGGTCGCGTAGCTGACCCGGAAGGCGTCCTGGGTGCAGGCGGACACCGTCTGCTGGCCGCTGCCGAGGCTCTGACTGGTGGTGCCGAGGCCGGCGGCCAGGGCCTGACTGGCGGCGAGGGCGGCGATCCCCGCGGCGATCACTCCAAGCACTTTTAACGCTTTTATCACGTCTTTCATGCTGGCCCCCTCGCCGGCCCCTCACGAGATGCAGGTGGCCGAACTTCGGATAGTGCCGCTGCACCGGACCCGGTCACGGACCCGGAGCCGACCGGAACGCGGTGACCCTCATCCCGGTGTGTCGGCGTTGACAAGCGAGCCCGGTCGTGCGGGTGTGGCCAGCGGTCGACCGACCCACCTGGCCCGCTTGGTACAGTCTCGCGAGGAGCGCCGGGAAGTCTGGTCGGCACGAGCTTGTTCAGGGAGGACCCCTGTGCCGGTCGTGGTGGCGGCCCCGCTTTTCGCGCTCGCGGCCTGCGTCAGCCTGGCGACCAGCTGGGTGCTGGTGTCGCGGCTGGAGCGGGTGGGGGAGCGGCTCGGATTCTCCGAGGCCCTGCTCGGCATGGTCGCCGCGCTCGCCGCGGACGCGCCCGAGATCACCGCGGCGATCACCGCCCTGGCGAACCACGAGCAGCGGGTTGGGGCCGGGGTCGTGATCGGCTCCAATGTCTTCAACCTCGCCGCCCTGCTCGGCCTGGGCGCCCTGGTGGCGGGAGGGATCCGGTTCCGCCGCCGCGAGGTCGTCCTCGGCGGGCTGGTCGCCCTCTGGATCGCCGCGGCCTGCACGGTGGCGGTGCTCGGGGTCGTCCCCCCGGCCGCGGGTCTGGCCCTGGCCGCGGTGGCCCTGCTCGCCTACCTCGTCCTGCTCGGCGCCAACCGGATGACGCTGCGCCGTCTGGCCGCTCATCACCGCTGGGCTCACTGGCTGCGGGCCGCGGTGGTGGAGGAGGAGAGGGACCTGGATGCGGCCATCCGCCCGCGCAGGGCTGACCGCGGCGACCTGCTGGTCGCCGTCCTCTCCCTGGTCGCGGTGGTCGCGGCCAGCGCCACCATGGAGCGCACCGCCACCGACCTCGGCGCGCGCTTCGGGGTGCCGGAGATCGTGATCGGCGGGCTGGTCCTCGCCGCGGTGACCAGCCTGCCCAACGCCGTGGCCGCCGTCTACCTCGCGGTCCGCGGACGCGGCGCGGCGGTCCTCAGCATCGCCCTCAACAGCAACAGCCTCAACGTGGTCGCCGGCCTCCTTCTCCCCGGCACCGTGGTCGGGCTGGGAGGCCCCTCCGGCCAGACCGGGCTGGTGGCGGCGTGGTACCTGGGGCTGACCGCGGTGACCCTCGGCCTCGCCCACCGCCAGCGGGGGCTGAGGCGTCCGGCGGGAGCCCTTATCGTGGCCGCCTACGCGGTCTTCGTGGGGTGGCTGCTGGTCGCCGCCGCTTGACCCGCGCTCAGCTCTTGGTGCCGGTCTCGGGGTCCTCCTCGGCGAGGATCCGGTACAGCCCCTTGCGGGTGTCGGCGAGGAGCTGGCGGGCCTTGGCCATCTGGGTTTCGCTGCCGGCCTGGCCCACCTGGATGGTGGCGGCGCCGACCGCGGCCAGGATCTCGAAGAGGGAGCGCGAGTCCTGGTCGATCGAGTCGGCGACGGACGCCCAGGGTGCGGCCAGCTCGTCGGGGTGCTCGTCCGCGTAGGTGCGCCCGGCGTCGGTCAGCCGGAACTCGCGGCGGCCGCCGTCCTCGACGGCCTCGATCAGGCCCTCGTCCTCGAGCTGCTGGAGGGCCGGATAGACCGAGCCCGCGCTCGGCTTCCAGAGCCCGCCGCTGCGGCGCTCGATCTCCTGGATGACCTGGTAGCCGTTGCGCGGCTGCTCCCGGAGCAGGGCCAGGATGGCGGCGCGGACGTCGCCGCGGCGCATCCGCGGTCCCCGGCCGGACCCGGGCCCGAAGGGCCCGAAGAAGGTGCCGAAGCGGCCGAACCGCGGCCCGCCGAAGGGTGGACGGTGGCGGCCTGGCCCCCACCCCACGGGTGCTCCGGGCTCCTCGGAGGTCGGGTCGAAACCAGCGCCGTGGCGCCGGGCCCGGGCCGCGAACCGCCGGAGGCTGCGCGCCCAGGGCTCGTCTGCGAACTGTGTGAACCAATCTGCGCTTGCTGTGTCGTCCATGTCAGGGTACCTCAGGGGCCTATCAGCGATATGGTAACGATATATCGTGATAGAGCTGAGTGCAAGCCCCAGGCCGAAGGAACCCCCGGGCCCGACCGTTCTCCTCGGGTCAGACCGCCCCCTCGTCGAAGAGGGACCGCCAGCCCGGCGTCCGGACCTCGAGGGACGGGCTCCAGCCCAGCTCCTCGCGGATGCGGCGGGCGTCCACGGCGATGGCGGTGACCAGGGCGGCGGCATGAGGAGTGAGCCCCGAACCGCGGAGGGAGCCCAGAACCGAGTCGTACAGGCCGTCCTCGGCGGCGGTCGAGGGCTCGGCCAGGGGGGGCGGCAGCCTGGACGGGGTCCGCTCAGGGTTCGGTTGCTCCGGCGGTCTCCAGCCCCGCAGCTCGGAGGCGACCTCCCGGAGCAGGCGGGCCAGGGCCTCGGACAGTGGGACCGGGAGGTCCCAGCTCGGGCCCGCCTCGGCCACGGCCCGGGTGATGCCGCGCACCTGACGTTCGACCATCTCGAGCACCGGGATGGCCGCGCGCAGGCGCTCCGCCGCCGCTCTCCCGCGCCTACCGGCCGGATTCCACCGGCAGGCCTCCTCGGCGCGGCTCACTGCCCGCGCGGCCACCGTGACCCGGGGGCCGAGCAGCCGGGCTGCGGTCAGGAGCGCCGCGGGGTCCTCGGGGCGGGCGGCCGCCGCGGACCCGACCCGGTGGACGCAGCCGGCGACGCTCTCGACCAGCGCCCCCAAGGCCTCGGCCAGACCGCGGACGCGCGCCTCCGCCTCCTCGAGGTGGGTCCGCGGGAAGACGATCAGGTTGACCAGGATGCCGCAGGCCGCGCCGATCGCCGTGTCCACGACCCGGTCGAGGCCGTACCCGCCGGTGGTGGCACCGAGCACCAGCACCAGCAGCGCGCTGATCGGAACCTGGATCGACCCCTGGGTGCCCAGACGCAGCGCGCGTCCCAGCAGCAGGGAGACGAAGATCACCACGGCGATCGACCAGGTGTGTATCCCCGCCAGGTGGGCGAAGGCGCCCGCCACGAGCACGCCCACCATCACCCCCGCCACGCGCTGGAGGCCGCGCGAGACCGACTGCCAGAGGGTGACCTGGACGGTGAGGACCGCCGCGAGCGGCGCGAAGACCGGGATCTGGTTGCCCAGGAGGTCGGCGGCCACGAACCAGGAGAAGCCCGAGGCGACCGCCGTCTTCGCGGCCTGGAGCAGGGTGCCCTCCAGGCTCCCGCGCAGCCCCGCGAGGGCGGCGACCAGCCAGCCCCCCCGGCGGTGCGACGTCGTCACGGCGCCCATCTTCACCCGCGGGGGCTGGCGGCGGCCCTCCTGGCCTGCGCCGGGCCCCCGCCGGCTGCGCCCTGCTACCGCAGCAGCGCGAGACCGAGCACGCCCAGCCCCGCGCAGTAGTAGGCGTAGGGGTCGAGGCGGCCGACCCGGAAATAACGGACCAGGAAGCGGGCGCTGGCGTAGGCGGTGAGGCCCGCCGCCACCCCGCCGACGATCATCGGCCCCAGGCTGGCGGTGCCCGCCAGGGAGGGCAGCTCCAGGAGCCCGGCGGCGAGGATGATCGGGGTGGCGAGGAGGAAGGAGAAGCGCACCGCCTCCTCGTGGCGGAGTCCGGCGATCAGGCCGCCTGCCATGGTCGAGCCCGAGCGTGAGATGCCCGGGAAGAGGGCGACCACCTGGCAGGCGCCGACCAGGGCGGCGCGGCCGAAGCCCATCTCCTCGACGCTGCGGAACCGTCCCGCCTCGAGCTTCGGGTCGCGGCGGGACATCCCCGCCCGCCGCTCCGTCCGCCGCCGGAGCATCTCCGCCCCCAGCAGCATGGCCCCGTTGACGATCAGCAGCCCGGCGGCGAGCCGGGGGTTGCCGAAGTTGCTCTGCAGCGGCGTCTGGAAGATGAAGCCGACGATGCCGGCGGGGATGGTGCCGACCACCAGCAGCCAGGCCAGGCGTTCGTCGCCGCCGCTGACCCGGCCGGTGATCACGCTGCGGAAGAAGCCGGCCACGATCCTGACCCACTGCCGCCAGTAGAGGACGATCAGGGCGGTGGCGGTGCCGATGTGGAGCAGCACCAGGAAGGGGAGGAAGTCGGGGTCGGTCTCCCGGACCCCGAGGCCGAGCAGTGGTGGCACCACCACGGCGTGCCCGAGCGAGGAGACCGGGAACAGCTCGCTGGCGCCCTGGAGGACGCCGAAGAAGAGTGCGATCGGCAGGGTGATGCCCACGAGCTTCGGAGACTAGCAGCCTCCCCGCGGCGGCGTGGTCCGTCCGGCCGCGACTCAGTGGTGGAAGCGGGCGCGCTCGGGGTGTTGCGGCAGCGGTGAGCTGAGCTTCTCGAGCTGGGCGACCTCGCGGCGGAGGTCGGCGACCAGCACGTCGGCCAGGTCGCGCGACATCCCGTTGCGCACCACCACGCGCAGCACCGACGTGTCCTCCAGATGGGGCGGGAAGCTGTAGGCGGGCACCTGCCAGCCGTGCTTGCGCAGCCCGTCTGAGATGTCGAACACCGAGTAGCGGGTCACCTCCGGTCGCAGGGTGAAGGCGAACACCGGGAGCTCACTGCCGTCGGTGAGCAGCTGGAAGGGGCCGATCCGCGCGATGGCGGTGGCGAGGTGCCGGGCCGTGTCGAGGGCTGCCTGCTGGATCCGCCGGTATCCCTCGAAGCCGAGCCGGATCAGGTTGTAGTACTGGGCGATGACCTGGGCACCCGGGCGCGAGAAGTTGAGCGCGAAGGTGGGCATGCTGCCGCCCAGGTAGTTGACCCGGAAGACGAGCTGCTCGGGCAGGGCGTGGCGGTCACGCCAGATCACCCAGCCCACCCCGGGGTAGACGAGCCCGAACTTGTGGCCGGAGGTGTTGATCGAGGCCACCCGGGGGATCCGGAAGTCCCACTCGAGGTCCGGCTGCACGAACGGCGCCACGAACCCCCCCGACGCGGCATCGACGTGGACGGGCACGTCGGGCCCGCCCCCCTGGTGCAGCCGGTCGAGCGCCGCGGCGATCTCGGCGACCGGTTCGTAGCTGCCGTCCTGGGTGGAGCCGAGCACCGCGACCACGCCGATGGTGTTCTCGTCGCAGAGCTTCACCGCCTCCTCACCGGTGAGGTGGCGGCGCTCCCCCTCCATCGGTACGCAGCGCGGCTCCACGTCCCAGTAGCGGCAGAACTTCTCCCAGCAGACCTGGACGTTGATCCCCATGACCATGTTGGGCCGGTCGGCGGCGGCGCCGGCGGCGCGCCGGGCCTCTCGCCAGCGCCACTTGAGGGCCATCCCGGCGAGCATCGCCGCCTCGCTCGACCCGGTGGTGGAGCAGCCGACCGCGGTCTGGTGGGGCTGCGCGTTCCAGAGGTCGGCCAGGATGTGCACGCAGCGGCGCTCGATCTTTGCGGTCTGGGGGTATTCGTCCTTGTCGATGACGTTCTTGTCCGCCGCCTCGGCCATCAGCCGCCCGGGCTGCGGCTCCATCCAGGTGGTGACGAAGGTGGCCAGGTTGAGCCGCGCGTTGCCATCCAGCATCAGCTCGTCGTGAACGATCTGGTACGCGACCTCGGCGTCCATCGGCTCGCGGGGAATCCGCAGCTTGGGCACGCCGGCACGCGCGGCGCCGCTCGCGTACAGGGGGTTGACGTCCAGGGTCGCGTCGCCGGGTTCGTGATGGTGCAGCGGCACGTCGTTCCCTCCCATCGGCTGGCCGCCGGTCCGCCGGGGAATCGGGAGCCGGGTTCGGCGGCCTTCCCTAGGGTACGCGGCAGCCGGTGGCGGCCACCACCCGCAGCCCGGATGTGGGTCCGCCGCCTCCGTGCTACCGTCCGGGGGTGGGCTCCCGGGATGCTGCGGCCGGTTGACAACGGCTTCCGCGAGCGCCGATCCCTCAACGGGCTCTGGCGCTTCCGCGCCGACGCGGGCGCTGAGGGAGGTCGGCACGAGTGGTGGCGGCGCCCCCTTCCCGCGGCCCTCGAGATGCCGGTGCCCGCCAGCTACAACGACGTCCTCGTCGATGCGGGCCTCCAGGGCCACGTCGGCGACGTCTGGTATCAGACGGCCACCGCGGTGCCCCACGGCTGGACCGATCAGCGGGTCGTTCTCCGGTTCGACGCCGCCACCCACGCTGCCACGGTGTGGGTCGACGACGTCGAGGTCGCCCACCACCAGGGCGGGTACACCCCCTTCGAGGCCGACATCAGCTCCCAGGCCACCCCCGGACGCCCGCTGCGGATAACGGTCCGTGTGAGCAACGAGCTGACCTGGGCGACGATCCCCCCGGGAGTGGTGGAGGTCGGCTCCGATGGCAAGAAGGTGCAGCGCTACTTCCACGACTTCTTCAACTACGCCGGCCTGCACCGCTCAGTGTGGCTGTGCTCGACACCCCAGACCCACGTGCGCGACATCGCGGTGACCACCCGTCTCGAGGAAGGGATCGGAACCGTCGGCTACCGTCTGGACATCGCGGGTGCAGCCGGTGCCCGCATCGACCTGCTCGACGCCGGCGGCGCGTGCGTCGCCACCACCGAGGGCATCGCGGGCGAGCTGCATGTCCCCGACGTCCATCCCTGGGCCCCCGGGGATGGGTACCTCTACACCCTCGGGGTGTCGCTCCGGGATCGGCGGGGCGACCGGGACCGCTACGACCTTCCGGTCGGCGTCCGCACCGTGGCGGTGGACGGCGACCGCCTCCTCGTCAACGATCGCCCCCTCCACCTCACCGGATTCGGGCGCCACGAGGACAGCGCGGTCCGCGGCAAGGGTCACGACGACGCGCTCATGGTCCACGACTTCTCCCTGATGCGATGGACCGGCGCCAACTCCTTCCGCACCTCGCATTACCCGTATGCGGAGGAGGTCATGGAGTACGCGGATCGCCAGGGGTTCGCGGTGATCGACGAGGTCCCCGCCGTCGGCCTCAACCTGCGCCTGGGTCAGCAGGGGGTCGGCCGAGGAGCCACGTTCAGCCCGGACACGGTGAGTGGCCCGGCTCAGCGCGCCCACCTCGAGGCGATCCGGGAGCTGATCGTCCGGGACCGCAACCACCCGAGCGTGCTGATGTGGTCGCTGGCCAACGAGCCGGACTCCACCGATCCCGGGGCGCGCGCCTACTTCGAGCCGCTGGTCGAGGAGGCGCGCCGGCTCGACCCGTCCCGGCCGCTGTGCTTCGCCAACGCGCAGCTGCCCGAGGGGCTGGAGCGCGACACCATCAGTGACCTCTTCGACGTGCTCTGCCTCAACCGCTACTTCGGCTGGTACGTGGACACCGGCGACCTCGGTGCCGCGGAGCGGGCCCTGGAGCAGGATCTCCGCGCCTGGGCCGATCACTTCGCCAAGCCGATCGTGGTCACCGAGTACGGCGCCGACGCGGTCGCCGGTCTGCGCTCGGTGACCGCCGGCCTCTGGACCGAGGACTACCAGCGCGACCTCCTCGCCACCTACCACCGGGTCTTCGATCGGGTCGGCGCCGTCGTCGGCGAGCACGTGTGGAACTTCGCCGACTTCGCCACCGGGGCGAGCCTGATGCGGGCTGACGGCAATCGCAAGGGGGTCTTCACCCGCGACCGGCGCCCCAAGCTCGCCGCCCAGGTGCTGCGCGACCGCTGGACCGCCGCCGGCCACTAGACCCAGCGGCAGCGGGTGGCTCGGTGGGCGGCTCCCACCGGCTGCCCGCCCTCGCCCGCGGCTGAGGGGCCCCCGGGAGGCCGTCGGTGCCGGGCACGCGGTCACGGCGTGGGGTCGGGTCGCACCTCCGCGGCGGGAGTGAACAGTCCGCGCGAGACGAAGTCGAGGTTGGCGGCCGTCCGCCGGCGCACCACCTCCGGGGCGTAGGCGGGCTCGCCGATGTGGCGCTGGACCACCGGCTCCATCAGCAGCGGACCGAGGATGACCGAGAGGACCTGGAACGGGCGCCACTCGGGATCGGAGTCGGCCCGGATCCCCCCGGCGTGCTCCAGCAGCGCGAGCCCCCGCCGGGTCGCCGCCACCACCTCGTCGAAGATCGTCGTCCCGGCCGGGGTCTCGTCGAGGAGGCACCGGCGCAGGTACTGCCGGATCTCCGGGCTCGTGCCGAGGACCTCCGAGAAGATGTCCGCCATGGCCCGCGCCAGCCGGTCCGCGGGGAGATCCCTGGGCAGGATCTCGAGCTGCTCGAGGAAGAGCGCCAGCACCGACGCGTCGACGGCGGCCCGGAGGCCGTCCTTGGACCCGAAGTGATGGATGACCAGCCCGGGGGAGACCCCGGCGGCCTGGGCCACGGTCCGGAGCGAGACCCCGAACCCGGAGCTGCCGAAGAGTCCGAGGGCCGCCTCGCGGATCTTGGCGCGAGCGCTCAGGTCGGATCCCTGCACGGTGGGGGAGCGCGAGCTCATGGCCCAATTCTATCGTATAGGGAATTGCCCTGCCGGATATCTGATGATAGGATTGTATCCTGGATTGAACATTCATTCAACCTCCACCGCCATCCAGCGCCTGCCTGCGGCGGGCGGCGAGGCCGTCCCGGTCACCCGGGCCCGCCGTTCCCGGTGGGCCTCCCTGACCGTGCTCTGCGTGGCCGTGCTGATGGTCAACCTCGACAACACCATCCTGAACGTCGCCCTGCCCACGCTGGTCGAGAAGCTGCAGGCCACCACCGACCAGCTCCAGTGGATCGTCGACGCCTATTCCATGGTCTTCGGCGGGCTGCTGCTGGTCGCCGGCAGCGTGGCGGATCGGTACGGGCGCAAGCGGCTCTTCCTCGCCGGGCTGGCCATCTTCGGGAGCGGTTCGCTCGGCGCCGCCTTCTCGGGGAGCGTCGGCCCGCTCATCGCCTGGCGGGGGTTGATGGGGGCCGGGGCGGCCATGACCATCCCGTCGGGCCTCTCCATCGTCAACGACATCTTCCGGGATCCCACCGAGCGGGCCCGGGCGGTCGGCATGTGGGCGGGGACCATCGGGCTCGGGATCGCCATCGGGCCGGTGGCCGGCGGGCTGCTCCTGGCGCACTTCGCGTGGGGGTCGGTGTTCCTGGTCAACGTTCCGGTGGTCGTCGCCGGCCTGGTCGGAACGATGCTGCTCGTCCCCGATTCGCGGAGCGCGCACCCCCGGCCTGCTGACCCGGCCGGCGCCCTGCTCTCGATGGGCGGGCTGGGCCTCATCCTCTGGGGGATCATCGAGGGACCGACCCACGGGTGGTCGTCGCCGGCGGTGGTCGGGGCGCTCGCCGGTGGCGTCGCCCTGATCGCCGGGTTCGTGGCCTGGGAGACGCGCAGCGGTCACCCCATGCTCCCGCTCGGGTACTTCCGGTCGCGGCGGTACAGCGTGTCCATCGCGGCGGTTGGATTGGGCCTCTTCGCCCTCTCGGGCGGTCTCTTCCTCCAGACCCAGTTCCTCCAGTTCTTCCTGGGCTACTCGCCGCTCGGCGCGGGGCTTCGCATCCTGCCCATCGCCGGCCTGGTCGCCGTGGGTGCGCTGGTGTCGGCGCGGCTGGTGCGGGTGGTGGGGACCAAGCTGACCGTTGCCGCCGGGCTGCTGCTCCTCGTCGGGGGGCTCACCGAGAACGCTGCGGTCGCGACCCCGACCGTCACCTACCTGGCTGCCCTCCCCGGGATGCTCCTGGCCGGGATGGGGGCGGGCCTGCTCCTCCCCGCCGCCACCGACTCGGTGCTCGGGGCTCTCGCCCACGGCGACGCGGGGGTCGGGTCGGCGGCCAACAGCACCGCGATGCAGGTGGGAGGGGCGCTCGGGGTGGCCGTGATCGGCAGCGTGCTGTCAACCCGCTACCAGGGCGCCATGAACCCCGTTCTGGCGGGCCGGAGGGTGCCGCCGGTGGTGGCCCAGCAGATCCTCGGGTCGCTGGGTGGAGCGCTGGCGGTCGCACGGGCCGTCGGCGGGACACTCGGGCGCGCCCTGGCCGGTGTCGCCCGCGACAGCTTCATGCTGGGGAACCGGACGGCGCTGCTGGCGGCCATCGGCGTCACCGGGGCGGGTGTGCTGCTGGTTCTGGTCGCCCTGCCGTCGAGGAGCCGGGAAACGCGATGAGGCGCGCGCCGGCTGCCGGCGCGCGCCTCACCCAGTGCGCGGAAGGTCAGCTCAGAGGAGCTGCTTGACCAGGCTCTCGATCGTGCTGAGAGATGCCGAGGTGCCCTCCGTGAAGACGCCCACGAAGTTGCCGCCCTGTCCGGCCAGCACGCCCTCCACGGTCGCGCCGTTGGCGCTGTACTGGTACGTGGCCGCCTCGTCCCCGAGCCCCGAGATCGGGGTGAAGTTGATGCTGATGTCCGCCTGCTGCAAACTCTGCACCTGCTTCTGCTCCTCCGTGGAAAGGTAGCTGGAGGGTAGACCGCTCGCGAGGGCGATGATGACCACCACGGCAGGAGAGGCGGTCGCGGCGATGTACGAGCACGCGATGCCCGCCGCGCCGCCGGGAAGGGGAGTGGACCCGGCGACTGGGGTGACGACGGTGGGAGCCGGGAGAGTCACGCCCAGCGCACTTCCGACCGAGGAGGCGGAGGGGCACGAGCCGGTGCTGATGGCGGCGGCGCTCGTCGCCGGCGCGGAGGTTGGCGCCGTCGACCCGGGCGCTGCGGTCGCTCCGCTCGACGTGGAGGCCGGGGCCGTGGAGCTGGAGGAGCCGCAGGCGGCGAGCGCGACGACCGCGACCAGCCCAGCCAGCAGCGATGGAAGAGTGATCCGATGGGACATGGGAACGCGACCCCCTCTGGTGTCGGGTCTGAGACGAAAGTCCCAGAGAAACCTGACCCTAGGGTATCTCATCTCTCAGGACAATTGACCCTTGGACCTGGGTACTTCGGCCCAGTTCCGGGCGCCCGGACGCCGAGAACCGTACCGTCAAGGTGCTATCGAGGCGACGGAGCCTTTCGACGTGATGTGAGGCGGGCCGGGAGGATGTCGAGCATGACCGCGGATGTCTCCCGCACCCAGAGGCCGAAGGGGGCCCTCGGAGCGTGATCAGCCGACAGCCGCGGGGAGTGCCTCGAGATCGGTCAGCCGGCGAGCCAGCTTCGTGGCCTCGTCCAGCAGCGCCTGGGCGCCGGCGATGTTGGCCTCGGCGCCCGAGTTGCTGCTGACCCGTCCGTCCTCGACACCGTCACCCACCCGTCCGGCGCTGCGATCGTAGACGGGCTGACCGGCACCGTTGCGTCCGTCGAACCATGACCGCGCCATGCCGGCGAGCGAAGCGTAGCCCGGCTTCGCGGTGACGTCGGCGAGCCTGGCGAGCGCGTAGACGGCCGACGCGACGTCATACGGTTGCGTCCGTGGCAGGTCGAAGCCGGACATGACGACCCGCCGGAACACCAGCTCGGCGCTGTGGCACCCGATCGCCACCAGGTCCTCCCGGCCCAGCCGCACTCCCGCATCGGCGAGCACGCCCTCCTGGATGTGCGCCCAGAGATGAGGCGCCCCGCGCTCGGCGGGGGAGTTCATCAGCACGTCGCCGTGGCGACAGCCGGCCACCTCGTCGGTCCACGCGCCGAGGATGGTCCTCAGACGCCGGTCATCACTGCTCTCAAGCAGGGTGAGGGCCGCTCTGATATGGAGTGCGCGCACGTCGGACGGCACGCCGGCTGCCTCGACGACGTGAGGAAGGCCGCGTTTCAGGGCGTCGCCGATCCGGGCATCGTCGAGGAGCTGGGCGGCTCGCGCCAGGGCCAGCAGTGCGCGCGCCTGCCAGAAGCCGCCCCCCGCGATCGACGTCCGCGCCTCGTGATTGGGAGTTCCATCCCAATCGAGGATGAAGTTCAGCCAGCGCCCGTCGGCGTCCTGCATGGCGAGGATGAAGTCCAGCAGCCCGTGGCACCAGCGCAGCGCCCAGGGCGCGGCGGTCGCCTTCCAGATGTCGCAGTAGAGCTCGAGCGCGCGCGCGGCGTCGTCGACGCAGGCGACTCCCTCGTAGCCGGCCTGCTGGGCGCGGATGGGCCGATTCCCCCCATCGGAGTACACGGCGATGGCGAGCGCCTTGGGCCCGGCGAAGGGGACGGACCGGCCGAGCCGCGCGAGCTGCCTCAGCACTGCTGCATCTGGTCGAGGATGTCCTGCACCGCGAAGTCGGCGGCGGCCAGGCGACTGTCGGCGGCGCCGTAGTAGACGCGCACGTTCCTGCCATCGGGGTCGAGGCCGGTGTGTCCGCAGGTGAAGACGACGTCGTCGAAAAGGCCGGTGCGCTCGTAGGCGGCCGTCGGCATGAGGATGGGCTCGGGTGAGCGCGCGATGACGTGGGCGGGGTCGTCGGCGTCCAGCAGCAGGCCACCCAGGGCGTAATGGGTGTTGCGATCGACGCCGTGATAGATCTCCAGCCAGCCCTCGGGGACACGGAATGGGACGGCGCCGGCGCCGGTGCGCAGTCCGTCCCACATCCCGTGGCGGGGAAGGGCGAGGGGGGTGTGGTCACCCCAGTGGACGAGGTCGTCCGAGAAGGCGATCCAGATGCCGAGGACGCGGCCGAAGGACTGGGGCATCGGACGGGTGAGCGCGGCGAAGCGACCGCCGACGCGTCCGGGGAAGAGCACCACATCCTTCTGGTCGGGGAGGAACATCAGGCCGTGGCGGTCGAAGCTGCGGAAGTCGGTGGTGGTCAGCCGGCTGGTGCTGATGCCGAGGCGGCTGACCGACACGTAGGTGATGTGCCAGACGCCATCGATGAGGGTGGCGCGGGGATCTTCGCAGCCGTACTCCTCGAGCCGGTTCGCGGGCATGACCGAGGGCGTGTCGTCGACCGCGAAGTGGATGCCATCGCGGCTGCGCGCCACCCGCAGGTGCGACATCTGCGTGAGCAGGTCGCTGACGTCGTCGGCTGCGGCGGTGAAGCCGCCGGTGAGATTGCGATAGCGGATGGTGCGGGGATCGCTCAGGTCCAGGCCGGGGAGGTTGCGGGGAAGGAAGACCTCGATTACGCGTTCCGGTTGGTTCTGGGTGTCGAGGAACGCGATGCCGACGACCTCGTCGGCCGTGAAGCCGGGGCCAAGCGGCTGCACCCTCGGTTCGGGACCGCTCAGGTCGAGGGTGAGCGCGTCCGGGGGCGGGCTCGAGCCGCTGCGAGGCCGCTCGCCGACCCGGAGCAGAAGGACCACCTCGCCATCGATCTGGGCGGCGGCGGCATTGGAGACCGAGACCACCTCGAGGCCAGGGCTGGAGGGACGGACGTCCGCCGCGGTGAGGATCGGGTTATCCGGGAGCCGGCACCCGATGTCGCGCGGGCGACGGGGCCCCCGTTTGCGACGGCGGGGCGTGGCGGTGGGCTGGGTCAGCGAGCTCATGATGTCGAGAAGGGCGCGCGCCGACTTCGGCCAGGTCGAGCCACGGGCGTAGGCGAACGCCGCCGTCTCGAGCGCAGCCTTGCCCCCCGGGTCGCCCAAGATGGCGGTGACCGCGCGGGCGAGCCCGCCCGGGTCGCGGAACTCGACCAGCACGCCGCGACCGTCCTCGAGCGCCTCCGCGGCGTGCATGTATCGGGTGGAGACGACGGCCTTTCCCGCCCCGAGCGCGTACGAGAGAGTTCCACTGGTGATCTGATTGGGATCGAGATAGGGGGTGACGTAGACATCGGTGGCGAGGAGGAGCTCGATGATGTCGCGCTGGGTCATGTAGTGGTCGATGAAGGCGACGTGACCGTCCATGCCCAGGGCGCGGGTCTCGGCGACCAGGGCGTTGCGATACTCCTCACCCTGCACCCGCAGAAGGTCGGGGTGCGTCTGACCCGCGATGAGGTAGAGGGCGTCCGGGTAGCGGGCCACCACCTCCGGCATGGCCTTGATCATGTACTGGAGGCCCTTGCGCGGATCGACCAGGCCGAAGGTGGAGATGATCGTCCGTCTCTCAACGCCGAGCTTCCTCTTGAATCGGTGGCGGCCGTGAGGATCGATAACCGGCATCCCATGGGGGATCACCCGAGGCGGCGTGGTCAGCCCGTAGTCGGTCGCCAGGAGGCCCACGGCGGTGGAGGCCATGACCACGACCTCGTCGCTGAGCTCGGCGATGCCGCGTACCGTCTCGCGTATCGAGAGCGACGGCCGTGGGAGCACGGTGTGCATGGTCGTCACCACCGGCTTGCGCAGCTCCTCGAGGAAGGGGCGGAAGTCGTCCTGGTAGACGGTGTCGCTCCAGCGGCCATCGACGAAGACCGGCTCGGACCACCGCCCATAGAGGCCGAACTCGTGCTGAACGTTGACGGCGTCAGCATTCGAGGCGTTGATGGCTCGCGCCGCGGCTCGGTAGCTGTCCGCGTCGCCCTGCCGGATCCGCCAACGAACCTCGGACGCGTACGGTCGCACGACGGCCGGTTCGTCGATGGCGGCGATGCGGCAGACGGCCGACGGATCGCTGGTCCGCACCGCTGCGACCAGGTCCGCGGTGAACGTGGCGATGCCGCACCGGCGCGGCACGGCGGACGAGACGAAGGCGATCCGGATACCTGACACGCGGCGGCTACTCAGGCCCGCGACCAACTCGGCTCACGGCTTCATCACCGCGAGCCTGCGCGTCAGCACCGGGTGGCACTGGAGGTGCGGTGATCCGGGCCGTCACTGGTATCGGTCGCCACCGACCCATCATATGCCTCCTTCTCCGGTCGCGGCCCGACGCGTTCGATGCGACAGCCGTTCGGCAGTCTGGCCGGCGGCCCCGCAGCGCGGTTGCTATGCTCGGGTCCGTGGCACGACGTTACGTCGTCTTCGGTGCCGGGGCGGTCGGTGGCGTGATCGGGGCCTTCCTCCACTGGGCCGGGTTTGAGGTCGTCGCCATCGCCCGCGGCGCTCACCTCGCCGCCATGCGGCAGCACGGGCTCAGCCTGCGGACGCCGGAGGGCGCGATCACCCTCCCGCTGCCCGCGTTGGCCTCGCCGCGCGAGATCCGGTGGAGGGATGACGACGTGGTGCTGCTGGCGATGAAGTCTCAGGACACCGAGGCCGCCCTCGACGAGCTGGCCGCCGTGGCCCCGCCGTCACTCGTCGTCGTCTGCGCTCAGAACGGGGTCGCCAACGAACGGGCCGCGCTGCGCAGGTTCGAGTCCGTCGTCGGCATGTGCGTGATCTGCCCGGCGACCCACCTCGCCCCGGGCGTGGTGGAGGCCGAGTCGTCCCCCTGTCCCGGCATCCTCGACGTGGGTGGTTACCCGGACGGGATCGACGCCACCGTCGCGGAGGTCGCGGCGGCGCTCACCACAGCCACCTTCGACTCGCGGGCGCTGGCCGACGTCATGCGCTGGAAGTACGCCAAGCTGCTGGTCAACCTGGGCAACGCCGTGGAGGCGATCTGCGGCCCGCAGTCCGGCACCGGCGAGCTGGCTCAGCGGGTGCGTCGCGAGGGCGAGGCCGTGCTGAGCGCCGCGGGGATCGCCCTCGCCGCGCCGGAGGAGGATGCGGCCCGTCGCGGCGATCTGCTCTCCCTCCGTCCCGTAGACGGGCGGGTGCGGGGCGGGGGATCGTCGTGGCAGAGCCTCACCCGTGGCGCCGGCAGCATCGAGGCCGACTACCTGAACGGCGAGATCGTGCTGCTCGGCCGCCTCCACCGTGTCCCCACCCCGGCCAACGCCGCCGTGCAGCGCATCGCCAACCGGATGGCGCGCGAGCGGGTGGCACCCGGGGCGATGGGGGAGGGCGAGGTTCTCGCCGCGATCAGCAGGGCAGGGTGACCTGGACCGCGGTGCCGATGCCCTCGGTGCTCTCCGCGGAGACCGTGCCGCCGTGGGCCTCGACCAGGTCACGGACGATGGCGAGGCCCAGGCCGGAACCGGTGGACCCCGGTCCCTTGGCGAAGCGATCGAAGACGCGGGGCAGCAGATCGGCAGGCATCCCGGTTCCGTCGTCGCGAACCGTGAGCCGCACGCTCCCGGGGGACGTGCTCGCCTCCACGCGCACCATCCCGTCCCGGCCGGTGTGGGCGAGGGCGTTGGCGATGAGGTTGCCGAGGACGCGGCGGAGCTGAGCCGGGTCCGCCTCCAGGGACGGCAGGTCCGTGGCCAGCCGGCTGTCCAGCCTCACCCCGGCGGCTTCCGCCTCGGCGCGGAAGGCCTCGATGGTCTCGTTGACCAGTGGCCCGACATCCACCGGCTCGCGGTCGGGATGGAGGGCTCCCGCCTCGGCCAGGGTCAGGGTGCGCAGGTCGTCCGCCAGCGACTCGAGGGTTCGGGTGGCCGCGACGATGGGTGCGAGGTGTGTCTCGTCGGCGGGGTTCACGCCGTCGGCGATCGCCTCGGCCTGGCTGCGGATGACGGTGAGCGGGGTGCGCAGCTCATGGGCGATGTCGGCGAGCACCGACTGGCGCCGGGTCTCCTCCGCCTCCAGGCGCGCGCTCATGGCGTTGAAGGCTCGGGCCAGCGAGCGCACCTCCCCGGGTCCGCGGATCGGGACCCTGGTCGAGTAGTCGCCGGCCTCGACCCGGCGGGCGGCACGGATCAGGCCGCTGACCGGCGGCGCCACCCGGCGCAGGGTGACGGCGATGGCCACGGCGGCGAGGACGCAGAGACCCAGGGCGCCTGCTGTGATCGCCTTGGTGAGTCCTGATGAGCTGACCAGTCCGAAGGCGCTGAGCAGCAGCCACACCAGGGCGGAGATTGCGGTCACCAGGATCAGCAGGCCGCAACCGGCGCAGCAGCCCGCGCGCCGGGCCATGCGGGCCGGGTCGCCGTGCGGGCGGCTGGCGTGCCGCAGTGGGAATGGCGTCCCCTCGGGCCACCAGGGAGGACGAGGCCGGCCGCCCCGTCCGCGACTCCAGCCGCCCTCCGGGTGGGATGCGCTCACCGCGTCCCATCCGAGAGCCGGTATCCCACCCCGAACACCGTCTGGAGCAGGCGCGGCGCTCGTGGATCGCGCTCGATCTTGCGCCGGATGTTCTTGATGTGAGCGTCGATGGCGCGCTCGTAGGACTCGACGGCGACACCGTGGACGGCGTCGAGCAGCTGCGCCCGCGTGAACACACGTCCCGGCTGGCGGGCCATGTGGAGGAGGATCTGGAATTCGGTCGGGGTGAGCGCGACGCGCCGTCCCGCGACGGTCGTCTCCATGCGGGGGACGTCCAGGGTGATGCTGTCACCGGCCCGGACGACGTCCGCCTGCTCGCGGGCCGCGCTGCCGCGGCGCAGCACCGCGCGCACGCGGGCCACCAGCTCCCGGGCGCTGAACGGCTTGGTCACGTAGTCGTCGGCCCCGAGCTCCAGGCCCGCCACCCGGTCGGATTCGTCGGTGCGCGCGGTGAGCATGATGATCGGCACGTCGCCGTCGCGGCGCAGGGCGCGGGCCACGTCCAGGCCGTCGAGACCAGGCAGCCCAAGATCGAGGATCACCAGGTCGGGATGCTCACGATGGGCGAGTTGGAGTGCCTGCTCCCCGTCCCCGGCGCTGAGCACCTGGAAGCCGGCGCGCTCCAGGTAGTCACGGACCAGGCGAACGATGTCCGGCTGGTCGTCGACGACGAGCACCGTGGTCATGGTCGCGAATCCTAGGGGGCTGACGGGTCTCCCGCGTCATCGGTGGTCGGTGAGGCCACCTTCCCGGGCTGATGTGAACGCCGCGTGAGCAGCGCGGGGAGAGGTCACGGACCGCCCGCGCCGGCGGGAATCGGACGCGACCCTGCGCGCTTGACCGTCACGCTGGAACATGACAACCTTCCTTTCCAAGAGCCCGCGGCCGGGGCGTGGACCCGAGAGCCACCATGCCCGCCGCCCGCGTGGAGAGAAGGAGGGCGCATCCATGGCCAAGTTCCTACTCGCCTATCACGGGGGCAGCATGCCGGAGTCCAAGGAGGAGCAAGAGAAGGTGATGGCCGCCTGGGGCGCGTGGTTCCAGGAGACGGGCGGCGCCCTCACGGACCCCGGGAACCCGGTGGCGCAGAGCCGGACCATCGCTGCGGACGGATCCGTCTCCCACGGAGGCGGTGCCAACCCGGTCAGCGGCTACAGCCTCCTGGAGGCGGAGAGCCTCGACGCGGCGGTGGCCATGGCCAGGAGATGCCCGGTCCTTCAGGGCGGCGCGACCATCGAGGTGGCCGAGACCTACGACGTCATGTGAGGCCCGACCGGGGCGGCGGCTGGCCGCCGCCCCACCTCACCTCACCTCGTCTCGCCGCTGAGCCCCCGGCTCACCGTCCAGAGGTTCAGCCCATCCGTGATCGCAGGGCCGGCGATCCCCGGCGCCTGCCCTCAGTGGAACGCCGGCGACCTGGTCGTCGTGAACGCGGCGCAGCCCCAGCCCGGACTGGCGGGAGCGTCGGTATCGCCGAGCCCCGGCTGCCAGTTCGCCACCGCGGCGGCGATCAGTGGGGGCGCGGTCGCCGTCGAGGACTGCCAGAGCCCGCAGTCTGACGAGCCTTCGGGCACCTACATCGACGGCCCGGTCCATCTCGTCCGCTTCGACGCCAACCTGCACGTGGTGGCGAGCACGAGCTTGGGCGAGTGCAACGACGGTGCCGAGCTGGCCACCGATCCCCAGAGCTCCGCCGTCCTGGTCAGCGGCTACTTCTGCTGCAGTCCCCCCGGCCCGCCGGCGAGCAACCCGGTGGCACGGGTGTGGATCTACACGCCCCGGGGGCTGCGCCAGGTCACCGAGGTCTCGGGGAACGGGGCCGGGGTCAACGACATCACCTGGTGACCGGGGCTGCCCGGCCCGCGGTCAGGGCAGCGCCACCAGCCACACCGCGGCGAGGATGGCCATGGCCGGGGCGAGCAGCGGGAAGGGTCGCGGATGCGGGTGCGCCGCCAGCCCGCCGGCGACGCCGAGGAGAGGCAACGCCCCCAGGGCCACGACAGCGACGGGCTGGCCCAGGGGCGGCGCCACGACGACGGCGGCGACCGCGGCGAGCACGGCCAAGCCGAGGCTGAGGCGCCACGACCACGCGCGTCCCAGGCGAGCCGCCAGACCCGCCGAACCGCTGCGCCGGTCGGCCTCGATGTCGGGGAGCGCGTTGGCCAGGTGGAGGCTGAGGGCCAGGGCCAGGGCCAGCGGTGGCGCCGCCACCGCGACCGGCGCGGTGAGGTGCTGCACGGCCGCCCCGGCGGTGAGCGGCAGGCACGAGAAACCCACCCAGAACGGGAGCCAGGAGAGCATCCCGCGCTTGAGACCGACGTCGTAGGCGATGCCCGCCGCCGCGCACGCTCCGGCGAGAGGGAGAGTGGGGAGGGGGAAGGTTGCCGCCACGCCCAGCCCGAGCGCGAAGCCGGCGGCGGTGGCGACCACGGCCACCGCCGGGCTCAGGGCGCCGCTCGCGAGCGGCTTGCGTGGCTTGGCGAGGCGGTCGAGGTCGCGGTCGCGGAGGTCGTTGAACGCGCCGGTGGCGAGCTGCAGCGGCAGCATCACGGCCACCAGGCGCAGGTCGGTGACCGGGTCCGGGAACCGGTGGCGCGCGGCGGCGGCCGCCGCGACAAAGCAGGCGGTCACCAGCAGCGACGGGCCAGTGTGGAGCAGGGAGAGGGTCGCACGCAGGACGGACCGGCAGGTGGACATCGGGTCCGGGCGCTGTGCCACCGGAGTCACCCGCCGTCCTCCCGCCGTCTCCACCCGAGTCGCAGTATCGCGCGCCTCTCGGAGGCGACGACCGGGCCGACCCTCTGAGGCGACTCCTGGATCAGAGCAGCGGGGCGATCAGCTCTGCGGCCCTCTCCAGGCTGTTGACGTCCGCCGCGGTGAAGGCGTCGGGGACATCACTGTCGATGTCGATCTGGCCGACGACCCGGCCGCCGCGCCGGACCAGGACGACGCACTCGGAACGCGTCTCCAGGCTGCAGGAGATGTAGTCGGGGTCGCTGGCGACGTCGGCCACCACCTGGGCCGCCCCGAGGGCGACAGCGCGCCCGCAGACGCCCTCGCCGACCCGGATCCGGCGGTGGTCGGTGGGCCGCCCGCTGAAGGCGCGGAGCGCCAGGGTGTCGCCCTCCAAGCCGTAGAGGTAGACAGAGGTGTGGAGCGGCGAGGCGGCGCGGACGGCCCGAGCGGCGCGCTCCAGCCCCGCGGCACCCGCCGGGAGGTCGCGCAGGGCTTCCCAGGTGCTCTCGGTCACCCTCCGAGCCCCCGCCCCGCCATCCCGCCCGCTCCAGGTACCGAGCCGCCCCCAGCGTCGCTGGCCGCCGGTGGTGCGAGCGCCTGGCGCACGTCGGCGAGCAGCCCGTCGACGGCCGCATCATCGGTGGCCCAGGAGCAGACCAGCCGGATCAGGCTGGTGCGCTCGCCGCCGGACCAGACGTGGAAGCGGACCGACTCGGCGAGGCGCGCGACCGCGTCGCAGGGCAGCTCGACGAAGACCTGATTGGCCTCGGCCGCGCGTGGCGGCACCCCGCAGTCAGCGAGCCCGCGGGCCAGGCGCGCCGCGGCGGCGTTGGCGTGTGTCCCCAGCCGGTACCAGAGGTCGTCGTTGTCGAAGAGCCGGGCGAACTGGATTCCCAGCAGCCGGCCCTTGGCGAGCAGCGCGCCGCGCTGCTTCATGTGGTAGCGGAAGTCGCGCCGCAGCCGGTCGCTGACCAGGACCACGGCCTCTCCGCAGAGCGCCCCGTTCTTGGTCCCGCCAGCGAAGAAGGCGTCCACCCCGCAGTCGGCGATCACCGCCAGCCGGGCTTCGAGCGCCGCCAGCGCCGGCGCCAGCCGGGCGCCGTCGAGGTAGACCCAGAGCCCGCGGTCGTGAGCATGGGCGCAGATCGCGGTCAACTCGTCAACGGTGTAGACGCCGCCCTCCTCGGTCGCCTGGGCGAGGAAGACCCCGCCGGGCCGCACGGTGTGCTCATCCTCGTGCTGGGCGAGCGCCAGGTCGATCAGTCCGGGGTCGAGCTTGCCGGCCGGCGCGGGCACCTGCAGGATGCGGTGGCCGGTGGCCTCGATCGCCCCCGTCTCGTGGACGTTGATGTGCGCGGTCTGGGCGGCGATGACCCCCTCATGAGAGCGAAGGAAGGCACCCAGGCAGGTGAGGTTGGTCTGGGTGCCACCCACCAGGAGGTGGACCTCGCAGTCACGGCCGACCTGGGCGGCGATCCGCGCGGCCGCCAGCTGCGAGTACTCGTCCTGCCCGTAGCCGAGCTGCTGGCCGCCGTTGTGCGTCACCAGGGCCTCCAGCAGGGCGGGATGCGCGCCCTCGGAGTAGTCGTCGAGGAACATCCGCATGCCGCGTATGGTCGCAGCCCATGGCTGCGGAGCGGCGGTCAGGCCGCTGAGACACCTCTCCCGGAAGTGGGGGGGCCAGAATCGAACTGGGGAACCGGGTCTTTCAGATTTCGCAAACGCGTCTAATGACGTGTCATGGTGTTTCTCCCGAATTGGGATCGACGCCGCCGGTGTCATGTGATCTCACCGAATCTCGCAAGATTGCTCCGACATTGCTCCGCTTGCGACCGCCAAAAGAGGGTGATTGCCATTGGCCCGGGAGGCTGACGCCCGGGCCGCTGAGCGGAACGCGGTTCGGAGCTGTCTACGGGGGTAGCAGCGTCTTGATGGCACGGCGCTGGTCCATGGCCCGGTAGCCCTCAACGACCTGTTCGAGCGGTACGGTCAGATCGAAGACCCTGCCCGGGCTTTCGGGAACGCCCTGGCCTTCGTCAGCGGGAGACGAGCCGCAGGGTCGCTGCGATGGCGTCGGGGGTCAGCATGGCTTCGACATAGGTGCTGGCATACCGGGCGTACTTGGTCCGGTATGCCGCGTCGATGGCGTCGTGATCGCCGGTTCCGGCTCGCTGGAAAGCCACGTCGTGTTCGACTCCACCGGCCCGGATGCGGCCCTCCGGGCGATCCAACGCGTGCCGGAACCACCTGCCGTTGCGCCCCCGGTAGGAGCGCACGTAGAGCTCGTCGCCGACACGTACGACCCAGATCGTCGTGTACGGGCGGAGCGTCCCATCGGGCCGCAGGGATGCGATCTGGAGTTCCTCAGCTGCACCGATCCTGTCGAGCTCCTCGTGGGTCCAATCACTCATGGCCGGCTCAGAGGTTGGTCATGCGCTCGAGGTGCTCGGGGTACCGAGCCCCCTGAACCTCGATCTCCGAGGCGACCTGATCGATCTCCCGGACGTCCTTCGGCAGCCGGCCTGATGTCCTCGGGCCGGCAGAGGCCCATATTCCTCCCTTCGCCATCAAACCGGTACCCGAACTTGGTGGCTATCACCACCTGCTCCCGGAGAGGAGAGAGAGAGCCTCCCCCACCAGCTCCTCGTTCCTGAACGGGCCGTAGACCTCAGCCGTATCGAAGAAGGTGACCCCCCGCTCCACCGCCGTCCGGATCAGCGAGATCATCTGCTCCCTGGTGCCGGGAGCCGGACCGTAGCTCTGGCTCATACCCATGCAACCGAGTCCGAGAGCCGAGACCTCCAAGCCACTGTTTCCCAGCGTGCGCTTCTGCACTTGGTGAACCTCCGTCCATCAATCCCCGGCCACACGCCGGAGCTCTGCGAGCACGGCTACCCCTCGTGAGTGGGGGAGGAGGCCGGTGCGCCGTACTCCTCATCGGTCACGTGAGCACCCCAGGTCGCGCTGTTGCCTTGGTCATCGACCTCGATCATGGAGGGTCGAGGTGCGGAACCGCCGGGAATGCTCCCTATCGCCATCGCATGAAGCGGCAAATCGTTGAGAAACAAAGTGCCGAGGCCCAGAATCGAACTGGGGACACCGGGTTTTTCAGACCCGTGCTCTACCAACTGAGCTACCTCGGCACGTGTGCGCTTCCCGCCCGTGAGACGTCACCCCCACGGACGCGGGGCAACGATACCGAACCTGGCAACGATACCGAACCCGGCAGGGCTCGGCCCACAGGTCTCGCCGTTGACATCGCATACCCATATGGATATGTTATGGCAATGGCACGAGCGGCGACGACGACCGACGCGTTCAACGCGGTGGCCGAGCCCCGCCGGCGGCAGATCCTCGACCTCCTCTCCGCGGGCGAACGGCCCGTCAGCGACCTGGTCGGCCTCCTCGACCTGGCCCAGCCGCAGGTCTCCAAGCACCTGCGGGTGCTCCGGCAGGTGGGGCTGGTGGAGGTCCGCGGGGAGGGCCGGCGCCGGTTGTACCGGGTCGACGGCCGTCCACTCCAGCCCATTCACGATTGGGTCAGCAACTTCGAGCGGTCGTGGTCGGCACCTCGCGAACAGGACGGGAGGTGGTAGATGGGCGAGGTCCTGGTCGGGCTCTCGATGTCGCTCGACGGCTACATAGCGGGTCCCAACGACGGTCCCACCAATCCGCTCGGTGACGGCGGGGCCAGGCTCTTCGACTGGTGGACGGCTGGGGGCGAGCGCGTGGGCCCCGATGACCGCTTCCGGCCACCGGCGCGCAGCCGCGCCGTGGTTCGCGAGATGTTCGACTGCGGCGCCATCATCACCGGCCGGCGCACCTTCGATATCGCCGGCGGCTGGGGTGGCCACCACCCCCTTGGTGCGCCCTTCTTCCTGCTCACCCACCACCCGCCCGAGCACAGCGTCGGCCCGGGCACAGGCGGGACCGTGGTCACCGGCGGCATCGAGAGCGCGCTCGCGCAGGCCCGCGCCGTCGCGGGGAAGCGGGACATCGCCGTCTGCGCTGCCGACATGGCCCAGCAGTACCTGCGGGCGGGGCTTCTCGACGAGATCCACGTCGACCTCGTGCCCGTCCTCCTCGGTGGTGGCGTCCGGCTCTTCGCCAACCTCGAGGGGCGCCGCTTCGACCTCGAATGCACGCGGGTCGTCAGGTCCGACGGCGTCACCCACCTCCGCTACCGGGTGGTGAGGTAGGCGAGGAGGTCCCCGGTGCCGGGCGGATCAGCCCGTCACCACCACCCCCGCCGGGGCCGCCCCCGCCGCCCGCCGGTGGGCGGTGGCGATGGCCTCCTCGGGGTCGGCGGTGAGCACCGCCACCCCGGCCCGGATCGTCGTCTCGAGGGAGATGCGCCGCATCAGGCCGAAGATCCGGTCGGCGACGACCGCTCCCGCGTTGATGCCGCCCTCGGTGATCAGCAGGACCGAGGTGCCCTCACGATCGATGGTCACCGGCTCGTTGGCCCGCGCGTAGGCGATGATCAGCTGCGCGTAACCGGCGCGTGCACTCCGCGGTATCTCGTCGGAGATGACGAACACCAGGCAGGCACCGTCCGTGCCGGTGTCCCGCGCGGTCGTGAGGAACTCGGCGCGGGTGACCGCCCAGGGCAGGTGGGAGAGCGCGTCGCTGGTCACCCCGTGCATGGTGACATGGCGGTGGCCCCACGGGGCGCTCACCGGCCCCGCGCGTCCTCGCGGTGCGGGCAGTCCTCCACGTCGTGGTGGCAGTGGCAGCTCGGGGAGACGGAGAGCAGGGCCAGGTCGCCGTCGGGGAAGGAGAGACGGGGGGCCCGGTCCGGGCCCGGGGCGGACGGATTCCGGATCTGGGCCGCCAGCACGTACGAGACCTGCCCGCCGAGACGTGTCCACGCCGGCATGTTGGGTACGCCGGCCCTCACCATCCGCTCGGCGATGGCGACGCTCCCGGCCTCGTCCAGCCGGCGGTGGCCGACCGGGGGGAGGTAGCTGCCGGCGCGGAGGTCGGGATGGGTCCCCGGCACGTCCTCGAGCAGCGCCGCCAGGGCGGTCCCCAGCAGGGGCAGCCCGGCCCCCACCAGGCGCCGGGTCAGCGTCCCCGAGGTGTCGCGGGGGTCGACGGCCACCGCGGCCTGGGCCAGGATCGGTCCCGCGTCCACCTTGGCCACCGCGCGATGGAGCGTGATCCCGGTCCGGTCGGCACCGTCGGCGATGACCCAATAGACCGGCTCCGGCCCCCGGTACTGCGGCAGCAGCGAGGGGTGGATGTTCATGAATCCGTGATGGGGGATGCGCAGGGTGGGGGCGTTGACGATCTGATTGAAGCTGGCCATGACCGCCGCCTCGGGTCGCAGCCCCGCGATGTCGATGCGGCTGTGGTCGTCGTTGATCCGCCAGGTGCGGAGCAGGGGCACCCCGAGGTGGTCGGCGATCCGGCTCAGGGCATTGTCGCCGAGGATGGCCGGGTGGGCGCCGGGGGAGGTGACGATCCCGCACACGCGCGCCTCCAGCTGGAGCAGGCCGAGGAGGAACGCCAGCGAGTAGTCGGAGGGGAAGCCGACGAAGAGGACCCGGGGCCCGGAGCCCGGCTCGGCGCGGCGGGCGGGAGCCGGCGGGAGGTCCCGGTCGGGCGTGAAGCTGAAGCTGGCCTGGGCCAGCAGCTCGTCGCGGACCGCGTCCAGGTAGGCAGAGATGGTGGCCACACAGGCCATTCTGGCGAATCAGCGGTCCAGCAGCCCGTCCCGCCGCAGCCCTGCCAGGGCTTCGGCCACGGCTCCCGGCCGCTCCGCCGCCGGGACGCGCGTGACGGCACGCTCCAGCTCGGCGAAGCTCAGCTCGGGGCCGGCCAGCATCGCCCGCAGGACCGCTCCCCGGAGCTGGCGCATGCTCCCCGGGTAGGGGGGCTGCTTCCGGGGCGGTGCCTCCACGCCCCCGGCGAGCCGTTCCCGGGACGCGCACCCAGGGGCCAGCGGGCAGGCGTGGCAGGCGGCGCTCCGCCGCCGGCAGTGCAGGGCGCCGACGTCGAAGAGGGCCAGCGTGTAGTCGCGCCCGGTCATCTCCGGGGGCTGGTGGTCCGCCAGCGCCGCGTCGAGGCGCGAGCCGGGGGCGGTCTCCACCCCGAGGAAGCAGCGGGCGGCCACCCGCCCCAGGTTGACGTCGCGGGCGGGCATGCCGGGGTGTTCGAGGGCGAGGCAGAGGAGCGCGCGGGCGGTGTACGCGCCGATCCCGGGGAGGGCGCGCAGGCCTGCCTCGTCGGCGGGCCAGCCGGCGCTCGCCACCGTCGCGGCGCAGCGCCACAGCGCGACGGCCCGGCGCGGGTAGCCCAGGCCGTCCCACTCCCGCAGCACCGCGTCGAGGGGGGCCGCGGCGCAGCTCACGGGGGTGGGCCAGCGGTCGAGGAAACGCCCCCAGCGGGGCAGCACCCGCGCCACCGGCGTCTGCTGGAGCATGACCTCGCTCACCAGCACCGCCCAGGGGTCGCGGGTCCGGCGCCAGGGGAGGTCATGCCGGCCACTGGACGCGTACCAGGCGGCGAGCCCCGCGGTCATCGGGGACCGTGCTCCCGCAGCGACGTGGCACACTCGCAGCCACACAAGAGGAGGAGAGCATGGCGCGGCACACGGTCACCCTCATCCCCGGCGACGGCATCGGATACGAGGTCAGCGCGGCCGCCCGCCGGGTCATCGACGCCTCCGGCGGCGGCATCGAGTGGGAGGTTCACGACGCCGGCCTCGACGTCGTCGAGAAGTACGGCGAGCCGATGCCGCCCCACGTCCTGGACTCCATCCGCAAGAACAGGGTTGCCCTCAAGGGGCCGCTGACCACGCCGGTGGGGAAGGGGATCCGGAGCGTCAACGTCGCCCTGCGCCGGGAGCTGGACCTCTACGCGCTGGTCCGCCCCTGCAAGTGGTACCCGGGGGTGCGCAGCCGCTATCAGGACATCGACCTGGTGATCGTGCGCGAGAACACCGAGGACCTCTACGCCGGCATCGAGTTCGAGGAGGGGCAGCCCGAGACGCTCCGGCTCATCGAGACCATCGGCGCGCTGAGCGGCCGCACCATCCGGCCCGACTCCGGCATCAGCATCAAGCCGATCTCGGTCTTCGGCACCCGCCGCGTCTTCCGCTTCGCCTTCGCCTGGGCCCGGGCCAACGGGCGGCACAAGGTCACGGCCGTCCACAAGGCCAACATCATGAAGTACACGGACGGGCTCTGGCTGCACACCGCCCAGGAGGTGGCCCAGGAGTTCCCCGACCTGGAGTTCGAGGACCGGATCGTCGACAACATGTCGATGCAACTGGTCCAGAAGCCGGAGCTCTACGACGTCATGGTGATGCCCAACCTCTACGGGGACATCCTCAGCGATCTCTGCGCGGGGCTGGTCGGCGGGTTGGGGCTCGCTCCCGGGGCCAACATGGGCGACGAGATCGCGGTCTTCGAGGCCACCCACGGCTCGGCGCCGCGCTACGCTGGCAGGAACGTGGCCAACCCGATGGCGATGATGTTCAGCGGGGTACTGATGCTCCGCCACCTCGGCGAGGCCGAGGCCGCCGACCGCCTGGAGCGGGGCCTGGCCGCGGTCATCGCCCGTGGAGATTCGGTCACCTATGACATGAAGCCGCGGCGCGACGACCCCACCGCGGTGGGCACGTCCCAGGTTGCCGACGCGGTGATCGCCGAGATGGAGCAGCCCCGGGCCGCGGCGTAGCCGGAGGGCGCGGGTGGCGACGGTCAGGAGCTCGGACGGTCAGGCGAGGAACTGCTCGCGGTAGGCGGTGACCCGCAGCCGCGGCGATGCCGCCGGCTGCGGGCCGCGCGCCCCCTCGGCGAGGGCGGCCGCGAGCCCGTCGCGCTGGAAGGCGGCGCTGATCCGCTGGGCGGCGTCGTCGTCCGGGTCCCAGGCCACCGGTTCGGGGCCCGGATGGTCGCGCAGGTGGCGCCAGATGGCGCCGGCGACCCGCGCGGCCAGCTCGGGAGACGGCACCCCCTCGGGGAAGACCGCGGGTGCCATGGCGCGGCAGTATTCGACCGCCTCGGGGGTGCCGGCCAGGAGGTCGGCGCCGGAGGGCCCGCGCGGGCTGGGTGGCGCGTTCATGACGGTGCGATCCTGCCACGTCACCAGGGGGGCAGGGTCCACGCCGAGGCGGATCCGGCCGCGGTCCCGCCGCCGGCGGCGTCGAGCCGGCGCCGCGCCCGGCGGCGCTCCGGCCAGAAGGGCAGGTCGAGCACGAGGATGCAGAGCAGCCCCACCCCGGTGGCGCCGGCGATGTACCAGGGCCAGGGCCCGAGCAGGGCGAGCAGGCCGGGGGGGTGCTGGGTGTGGAGGTAGTCGTAGTCGCCCCCGGTCAGCACGTCCACGACCCCCACCAGGGCGAAGAAGACGGCGGTCCAGGCGATCACGCGCAGCGTGGCGCGGGGACGGGGGTGGAGGCGGAGCCCGACCACCAGCCATGCTGCGGCCAGGATCACCCCGATGTGGTCCACGTAGAACTCGAGCCAGTCGTAGGAGGGGAAGTAGATGGGATGGTCGGGGGTGAGCAGCCCCTGGATGGTTCCGGCGAGCCCCCAGAACCAGGTGATCTCGACCAGGATCGGCCGCCGGGTGACCAGGGCGGCGGCGCCGACGAAGGCGGCGACGTCGCAGAGGTAGAGGGGAAGGCTGAAGCCGACCGTCCAGCGGTGGGCGACGTAGGCCTCGCCCAGCCCGCCCTGCGACTGCACCAGCTCGAAGGCGATCTCGTTGGCGACGAGGACGAGGGCGAGCAGCCAGGAGGCGGGAGCCACCCACCCCCCCGGCCGCAGGCGCACCAGGGGGATCAGGATGGCGACGGCCACGACCGTCAGCACGAGGGCGAGGAGGTGTCCGGAGCCGACGGATTGGTCCATGGTCCGGAGTCTGGGCCAGGCGCGGAGCCGCCGCGTGGGAGAAAGCTCGCGCCGTGTACAGTCGGCCTGTTGTCACCCACAACTGGGAGGAGCGCGTTCCGGGATGGCCAGCACCGCCGAACCGGAGCCCGGACCGGAACGCCCGGGACCGGGTGACCTGCGACCCGAGCACCACCGCAACATCCAGGGCGGGACGGCGCGGGCGGCGGTCTTCGGGGTCAGCGACGGTCTCCTGACCAACGTCTCGCTGATCCTGGGCGTCGCGGGGGCCAGCCCGACCTCCGGGCTGGTGCGCCTCGCCGGCATGGCGGGGCTCGTAGCCGGCGCCATCTCGATGGCCGCGGGCGAGTACATCTCGATGAGCGCCCAGGCGGACCTGATCCGCCGCGAGCTCGCCGTCGAGCGGGAGGAGCTGCGCCGCAACCCGGACTTCGAGCGCCGGGAGCTGGTGACCGTGTACATGGGCCGCGGCGTGCCGCGGGCGACCGCCGAGGAGGTCGTCGACGCCCTGATGCGCGACCCGGAGGTGGCCCTGGAGGTGCACAGCCGCGAGGAGCTGGGCATCGACCCCGCCCGCACCGGGTCGCCGCTCGGCGCCGCTGCATCCTCGTTCGTCAGCTTCGCGATCGGGGCGCTGATCCCGCTCGTCCCCTGGTTCTTCGCCACCGGGTGGGGGGCCGTGCTGGTATCCATCGTGCTCGGGGCGGTGGCCTCGCTGGCGATCGGCGCCGCGATCGGCTACTTCTCCGAGCGGTCCATCCTCCGCGCCGCCGTTCGCCAGCTGCTGATCACCGCCGGAGCCGCCGCCGTGACCTTCGGGGTCGGCAGGCTGGTGGGTGTCGGGGTCACCGCGGCGACCTGATGGAAGGCTGATGGAAGGGAGGCGCCGGTGAGCCACCACGTCCTGGTCGCCGAGGACGAGGCCGACATCCGCGAGCTGCTCCGGCTGGCCCTGACCGGAGCCGGGCACGAGGTCGAGACCGCCCCCGACGGCGCCACCGCCCTCGAATTGGCGGTGGCCCGGCCCCCCGCGCTGCTGGTCACCGACCTGCGGATGCCGTCCATGAACGGCCTCGATCTGATCCGGGCGCTGCGGGGGGATCCGACCCTCTGCCACATCCCGGTCATCCTCTTCACCGCCTTCGTCTCCAGCGACCCACGGGTCGCCGAGGCCCGCCAGGTGCCCGAGGTGGAGGTGGTGACCAAGGGATCGATCGCCGAGCTGCGCCGGGCGGTGGCGCGGCTCCTGGGAGCGGGCGTCTAGCGGGTTGCTTTCCGAACGGTTGTTCGGTAAGCTCCCGATCCGTGACCATCGCCCTCGGCCCCTCGGTCGGCGAGCGCATCGCCCTGCTCCGCCGCGAGCCCTGGGTGGAAAGGCGCCTCGCCCACGCGGTGACGCTGCCTCCCCAGGCGGCGGACCTCCGGCCCTGGCCGGACCGGCTCCATCCCGAGCTGGTGACGGCGCTCCGGGCGCGCCACCTGGACCTCGCCTACTCCCACCAGGCGGAGGCGATCGAGCTCGCCCTCGCCGGCCGCGACGTGACCCTGGTCACCCCGACCGCGAGCGGCAAGACCCTGGGCTTCGTGGTCCCGGTCCTCGACTCCTGGCTGCGCGACCCCGACAGCCGCTCCCTGTGGCTCTTCCCGACCAAGGCGCTGGCCCAGGACCAGCTGGCCGGGCTCCGGGACCTGGTCGAGCGCCTCCCCCCGGAGCGGCGTGACCGGCTGCGCGCCGCCACCTTCGACGGGGACACGCCCCCCGGACTGCGCCGCGCCATCCGCGAGGGCGGCCACATCGTGGTCACCAACCCGGACATGCTGCACAGCGGGATCCTGCCCCACCACACCGGGTGGGCCGGGCTGCTCCGGTCCTTGCGCTACGTGGTGATCGACGAGCTGCACGCCTATCGCGGGCTGTTCGGTTCCCACCTCGCCAACGTGCTCCGGCGGCTGCTCCGGCTGTGCAGCTTCTACGGGAGCAACCCGACCGTCATCTGCTGCTCGGCGACGATCGGCAACCCCGGCGAGCTGGCCGAGCGGCTGATCGGGCGCCCGGTGACGGTGGTCGAGCGCAACGGGGCCCCCCGCGCCGAACGCCACCTCTGGTTCTGGGCACCGCCGCTCAGCGACGCGACCCTGGGGGTGCGCCGGTCGGCGGTGCTGGAGGCGCGCCGGCTGATCGCGGAGCTGCTCCGCCTCGACCTGCAGGTGATCGGCTTCTGCCGCAGCCGGAGCTCGGTCGAGGTCCTGCTCAGCTATCTCCGGCAGCTCCGGCCGGTGGGGCCGGGTCAGGCGCCGGCGATCCGCGGCTACCGCGGCGGCTACCTGCCCCTCGAGCGCCGGGCGATCGAGGCCGGGCTGCGCGGCGGGAGCGTCCGGGCGGTGGTGGCGACCAACGCCCTGGAGCTGGGCGTGGACATCGGCGGCCTGGATGCCTCGGTGCTGGTCGGCTACCCCGGCACCCTTGCCAGCACCTGGCAGCAGCTGGGCCGGGCCGGGCGCCGGGACCAGGCCTCCCTCGGGGTCTTCATCGCCTCGGACGCGCCCCTCGACCAGTTCCTGCTGCGCCATCCCGAGTACCTGCTGGAGACGCCCCCGGAGCGCGGCCTGGTCGATCCGAACAACCTGCTGGTGCTCGGCGCGCACCTCCAGGCGGCGGTCTTCGAGCTGGCCTTCGGCGAGGGCGAGCCCTTCGGCAGCGCCGGTGCTGGGCTGACCGGCTCCCTGCTCGACTGCTTCGCCGAGGACGGGCTGGTCCACCGGAGCGGGAGCCGCTACCACTGGAGCGCCGACGCCTTCCCCGCCGAGGCGATCTCGCTCCGTCGCGCCTCGGCCAGCAACGTCGTGATCATCGACACCTCGAGCGATCCGGCCGGCCCGGGTCAGGGGCCGCAGGGCCCGTGGGCCGGGAGCGCGGGTGGACGTCCCGGCAGCCACGGACGGGTGATCGGGGAGGTCGACCAGTTCTCGGCGCCGGTGCTGGTCCACGACGACGCCATCTACCTCCACGAGGGGCGGCAGTACCACGTCGAGCGGCTGGACTGGGAGGAGAAGCGTGCCTACGTCCACCCCATCGAGGTCGACCACTACACCCTAGCCGAGACCCGCCAGACGGTCCGGGTCCTCGAGCGCTTCGCCGGTCCGGTGGGGGAGGCGGTGCGGCGCAGCCACGGCGAGGTGCGGGTGAGCCGGCTCGCCACCGTCTACAAGAAGGTCCGCTTCCTCACCCACGAGAACGTCGGGTGGGGCCCGATCCATCTTCCCGAACAGGATCTCCAGACCACCGCGGTGTGGGCCGCGTTCCCGCCGCCCGCCCTCGCCGGCCTCTCGCCCGCGGAGCAGGAGGTCGGCCTGGTGGGGGCGTCGCGGGCCCTCCACGCGGCGGCCTGCCTGCTCTGCATGTGCGACCCGCGCGACCTCGGTGTCCATGTGGAGCTGCGCACCCAGCCCGGCCCGGACGCGGGTCACCCGCTGCCGCCGGCGCTGGGCCCGCCCGCTCCGGGCGAGCCCCAGGAGTTCGTCGCCGGGTGGCGGCCGGCGGCCCCGATCGCGCCGCCGGTGGAGGAGGGGGCCGGGTGGCCCGCCGTCTACCTGTACGACGCCACGCCGGGCGGAGTCGGCTTCGCACCCGCATGCTTCGACCGCTTCGCGGAGATGGTGAGGGCGGCCATCGACCTTGCCGCAGGATGCGCCTGTGCCGCCGGTTGCCCCTCCTGCGTGGGGCCGCCGCCGTCCGGCTTCGACGGCCGGGCCGCGGCGCTCCGCCTGCTCCACCTCGCCGGGGAGCCGGGGTGAGCGGATGGGTCTGCTGACTGTTCCGCGTCCGGAGTCGAGCCCGCTGAGCGCGCTCCGCGCCCGGCTCGCCGCCATGGGCGGCCTGGCCGACCTCTCCCGGCCCCTGCCCCGGGTGCGGCCGCACCCGCAGCCGGTGGGGGAGCCGGCGGAGCGCGCCCGCGCCCTCGGCTTCGGCACCGAGGCGGGGGTGCTGGTCCGGCGGGTGCGGGTCGACCTGGGCCCCTTCCTGGAGCGCGCCGGCGCCACCGCCCCGGCGGCGCCCGGCGACCTGGTCCGGCTCCTCTACCGCCTGCCCGCCGGCGCCCCGGCGGGGCCGTTCTCGGAGGTGGAGACCCTGGTGCTCGACATCGAGACGCTGGGGCTGCGCGGCAGCGGGGTGGTGCCCTTCCTGGTCGGCCTCGGCGCGCCCCGCGGCGCCTCCCTCGAGGTCGACCAGTTCCTGCTCGCCGACCTGGAGGGGGAGGGGGCGATGCTCGACGCGATCGCCGCGCGGCTCGCCGCCTGCCGGGTCCTGCTCACCTACAACGGGCGGGGCTTCGACGTCCCGGTGCTGCGGGCGCGCTGCGTCATCAACCGGCGCCCCATGGACGCAATCGCCCCCGCGCTCCACTGCGACCTGCTGGGGCCGGTCCGCCGCCTCTTTCGCGACCGCCTGGGCAGCTGCACCCTCCGCCAGGCGGAGCTCTCCCTGCTCGGTCTCGAGCGCGACGGCGACGTCCCCGGCGCCGAGGCGCCGGCCCGCTTCCGTGCCTGGCTGGACGGGGCCCCGCCGAGCGTGCTGGAGGGCGTGGTCCGGCACAATCAGCTCGATCTCTGCGCCACCCTCGTCCTGGGGGCCCGGCTGACCGCGCATGCCGCGGGCCGCATGGTGGAGCCGGTGCACCCGGCCGACCGCTACCGCCTGGGCGTCCACCTGGAGGCGGTCGGGCTCGCCGGGGCCGCCGAGGCACAGCTCGCGGCAGCCTTTCGCGACGAGGCCTCCCCGTGGTCCCGGCAGGCCGGCCATCGCCTGGCCCGCCGTCTGGGCCGGGGCATGCCGGGGCCACGGACCGCAGTGCTGCGCGAGCTCTGCCGCCGGCACCCCGACGACCTCGGTGCCGCCCGAGGTCTCGCCATCGCCCTCGAGCGGTCCGGGGACATCGCCGGGGCCCTGGCGGTCTGCGCCCAGGCTGAGGCGGTGCTGGGAACCTGGGCGGCCTGGCGGCGCCGTCTGGCCGTGGTCGCGGCTCCCGGCGCTGAGCCGGAGGCGGAGTGGCGGCGCCGGTCTGCACGGCTGCTCCGGCGCCAGGCGACGCGGGGCGCCGCCGCCGCACTGCCGCTCGCGGGGAGCGGCTGACCGGGTCCTGCGGCGCCCACCGGGGACCGGGGTGAACCATTCGGGCGCCGGACCGCGTTCCACCGGCGACAATGGCCGGCCGATGGACCAGGTGAGGCGAACTCCGCCCGAGCAACCCGAGCAGCCCTCGCCGGTGGAGCCGGTGCTCCCCGGGGAGGCGGAGCCGACCGAGCCCGGGGCGCTGCGTCCGGGGAGCGGGCTGCGCGGCGTGCGCAACTCGCTGATGATGCTGGCCGCCCAGCTCGCGTCGCGCCTGCTGGCCCTGGGCTCGGTGATCGTCATCCTCCACTCCCTGGGCGCGGGCGACTTCGGCCAGATGCAGACCGCGATCACCTACGGGGCGATCGTCTCGGTCATCGCCGACCTGGGCCTGAGCACCCTCTACCTGCGCGAGGGCGCGCGCCGTCCCCAGCTGGTCGGCCGTTACCTGGACAACATGCTCTCGCTCCGGATCCCCCTGCTGGCCCTGGCCATCCTGGTGCTCACCGGCGCCCTCTGGCTGGTGGGCCTGCACTCCCTGGTGGTGGCCTCGGCGGCGCTCCTGGTCGGCTCCGGGCTGCAGCTCCTCCTGCGCAACAGCTTCTACGCCCTCCAGCGGGTCAAGTACGTGGCCGTCGAGATCATCCCCGAGGCCCTCCTGCTGCTCGGGCTGGTGGTCGTCGGCGCGCTCAAGGACCTCGGCACCGCCTACTTCATCTGGGCCTACACCTTCAGCTACCTGGCGGCCGCCGCCTACTTCGCGGCGGTGCTGCTGGCAACCGGCGTCTGGCGGCCGCGCTGGCGGTTCGAGACGAGCCTGATCCGCCCCTGGATGGTGATGACCGCCCCGCTCGCCGTGAGCTACGTCTTCACCACCGTCTACTGGCAGATCGACGTCCCCATCCTCCAGCACTTCGGACCGTCCACGCCGACCTCCTGCCCGACCCTGACCAGCCTCAGCTACTGCGAGGTGGGCTGGTACCAGGCCGCCTACAAGCCGTTCCAGGCGCTGCTGGTGATCCCCTTCGCGCTCCGCACCGTGGTCTTCCCGCTGCTCGCGGTGTATCAGCGCGAGGCGCCCGAACGCCTCGTGCTCGGGGTCCAGAAGTTCTTCAAGGCGCTGCTCGCGCTCGGGCTGCCCGCCTCCATCGGCGTGATCGTGCTGGCCGACCAGTACACCCGGCTATTCAGCCTCTACCCGCAGGCGGCTCCGTCGCTCCGCCTCCTGGGGGTGACCATCGTCTTCATGTTCGTTGACAACGCCAACGCCACCGCGCTGCTCGCCATGGACCGGCAGCGGACCTACGCCTGGATCGTCGGCGTGGGCATGCTGCTCAACGGCATCCTCAACGCGGTGCTGATCCCGGTCTTCGAGCGGCTGCACCCGGGAAGCGGGTACCTGGTCACCAGCGCCAACACCGCCCTCACCGAGGTGGGCCTGGTGGTCATCGGCCTGGTCGTCCTGCGACGCCTGGGGGTGGGCGTGCCGGTGCTCCGGCTGAGCTGGCGGATCGTGCCGGCCGCCCTGCTGATGGGCGGCTTCCTCCTGCTCGTCCACCCCGAGGGGGCGGTCGCGACGGTCGGCCTCACCGTCGCCGGCGGCGCCCTCTACCTGGTCGCCCTGTGGCTCTTCCGCGCGGCGGACCCCGACGAGCGGAGCCTGATGCGGCGCGCGCTGCAGCGGGAGGGATAGGCCGGCTACGGGCCGGCGACCGACGGCGCCGGGGTCGGCGTCGCCACGTTGGTCGGCGGGGCCGATGAAGGACTCGCAGCCGTGGATGGGACGTCCTGTCCACCCTGGACGAATTCACTCCACGGGGTCTGCCAGTCGCCCTCGCCGTCGGAGTACGACGCTTCCAGCGAGCTGCCCAGCACCTCGACCGGGTCACCCACCTGAGTCCAGCTGTAGTAGGTGACCGCGTTGACGGTGCTCAGGTTGATGCAGCCGTGGGAGCTGTTGGTGTCGCCGTACGGCCAGAGGCTGCAGCTGTCGCCATAGCAGACCCAGGGTGCCGCGTGGATGAAGTAGCCGTCCGAGGAGACGGCGGTGTCGTCGTAGACGGCCTCGTTGTAGGTGTCGGAGGGGTCGCCGCCGCAGGCCGCTGCGGTGTGGAAGGTCTGGCAGGAGTTCATCACCACCACCGGGTCGTGATAGAGGACGACCAGGGTGCCGCCGATGGTCAGGTAGTCGGTCTTGCCGGTGTTGGTCGGCCAGGTGTCGAGGAGCGTGCCGTCGCTCGGCGAATCGCCGTCGTACACCTGCAGCTGGCGGGTCTGGGTGTTGACGATGGTGAGGTGCGCCGCGCCCACGCTGAAGGACATGCTCCAGTCGCCTAGGCCCCAGTAGCCGTTGCCGGCGTCGACCCCGTTGAGGTCGGCGTTGACGGTGACCTGGGTCCCGGTCTGCCAGAAGCTCTCGGGCCGGTAGTGGACGTCCTGGTCGTCGAACCAGTACCACCCGCCCGGCTGGGGCGGGTCGCTGATCACCGCGATGTGGGCGATGATCCCGGGCTGGTCGACCGCGGGGATGGGAGTGTTGAACTGGAGCTCGATGGGCATCCCCACACCCACGGTGTCGCCGTTGCTCATGTACAGCACCGAGGTCAGCAGCCGCTTGGCGCTGGTGATGGTCTCGAAGGTCGACGTCGCGACCGTCTCGGCGCCGTCGGGGCTCACCGCCGTCGCGGTCACCGCGTAGGTGGCGCCGACGTCGAGCCCCCCGGCATAGCTCCACTCCGCGCCGCCCTCAGCGGTGGTCCAGGCCAGGGTCTCGTCGGCCCCGTCGTCGTGGACGCTGACCGAGCTCACGGTTGCGTTGACGGCGGTGACCTGGATGGTGGCGTCGAGATCCACGCCGGTGGTCCCGTCGGCCGGGGTCACGCTGACCGACGGCGGGCCGGTGACCGTGAGCTGACCCCCGGGGGTGTCGGTGGGCCCGGGGCTCGGCGTGGCGGAGGGGGTGGCGGGGTGGGTCGGGCTGCATGCGGAGACGGCGATCGCCACCGTTCCAAGCGCTATCAGCCACGCCTGCCGCCGGGCCACCGAACGCATCTTTCCTCCCACCCCACCCCGGTTTCGAGTGGGGTCCGCGCTGGATGGGCGCACCGTCTTCATGGCGCGCACTCACCTAGGTTAACGCCCGGGTTCCGTTCCCGGGTTACAGCCAGTTCGCGGGAGGGCGCCTCCCCGGCTCGCGCGGGGCGGGGGTTCGGCGTCAGCCGAGGCGCTCGACGATCATCGCCATCCCCATCCCGCCGCCCACGCACATGGTCTCCAGCCCGATCTGCCCGCCGCCCGAGCGCAGGCCGTTGAGGAGGGTGCACAGGATCCGCGCGCCGCTCATCCCGAAGGGATGGCCGAGGGCGATGGCCCCCCCATGGGGATTGAGGCGGTCGTCGAAGGGGTCGACGCCCAGCCCGCGCGCCGCCGGGATGACCTGGGCGGCGAAGGCCTCGTTGATCTCGAGCAGGTCGATGTCGTCCATGCTCATCCCAGCCCGGGCGAGGGCCTGGCGCGAGGCATCGACCGGCCCCAGCCCCATCACCTCCGGCTCCAGGGCGGAGAGGCCGGTGGCGACGATGCGGGCCAGGGGCGGGATCCTCAGCGCGCGGGCCCGGCTGTCACTCATGACGAGCACCGCGGCGGCGCCGTCGTTGAGCGGGCAGGAGTTGCCCGCGGTCACCCGCCCCCCCTCCCGGAAGGTGGGCTCGAGCGCGGCCAGCCTCTCCAGCGAGGTGTTGCGGCGCGGGCCGTCGTCCGCGGTCATCGGCGTCCCATCCCCGAGCGGCACCGGGACGATCTCCTGGGCAAAGAATCCCGAGTCCTGAGCCGCAACCGCCCGCTCCTGGGAGCGCAGCGCGAAGCGGTCCATCTCGGCGCGCGAGACCCCCTCACGCTCGGCCACGATCTCGGCGGTCTCGCCCATCTGGATGTAGATGTCGGGGAACCCGTCCGGGTTGCCCGGCTCGAGCCTCGGGTTGCGGCAGGCGGGCATGTCGCTGGTGCCGTACTGGTACCTGGTGACCGACTCCACCCCCACTGAGAGGAAGACATCGCCCTCCCCGGCGCGGATCGCGTGCGCCGCCATCCGGGTGGCCTGCAGCGAGGAGGCGCAGTAGCGGGTGACGGTGGTGCCGGGGCAATTGAGCCTGGTGAGGATGGAGACGATCCGCGCGAGGTTGAAGCCCTGCTCGCCCCCCGGCAGGCCGCACCCGCAGATCAGGTCATCGATGGATGCGCGGTCGAGCGCGGGCATCTGGTCGAGGACCTTCTCGACCACGGACGCGGCGAGGTCGTCGGGCCGCCAGTCGACGAGCGACCCCTTGAACGCCCGCCCGATCGGGGAGCGGCCGCAGGCGACGATGACGGGCTCAGGCGTCACGCACCCTCGGGCTGGGCGAGGCCAGCGCCTTCGCGAGCTGCGCTGGGCTGATGTTGGCCCCCGAGCAGATCAGGGCCACTCGCCGGCCCCGCAGCCGGGGCGCCAGGGTGGGGTTCAGGGCGGCGGCCAGGGGGGCCGCGCCCGCCGGTTCCACCAGGGTGCGGGTCTTCTCGATCATCAGCCGGGTGGCCGCGAGCAGCTCCCGGTCCTCGACCAGCACGAAGTCCGTGAGCAGCTCAGCCATGATCCGCTGGGGCAGCTCGAACGCGGTGCCGGTGGCAACACCCTCGGCGGTGGTGGCGTTGGTCCGCTCCACCATCTCCCCGGCCCGCCACGAGTCGTGGGCCGCCGGGGACTGGGCCGACTGCACCCCGATCACCTCGACCGAGGGCCGGACCGCGCGGGCCACGATGCCGGCCCCGGAGGCACCCGACCTCCGCCCACCGCGACCAGGATGACATCGATCTCCGGCTGGTCCTCCAGGAGCTCGAGGGTGTAGGTGGCCACCCCCGCGATGAGATCGGGCTCGTTGCCGGCATGGACGTAGCGCAGCCCGCGCTCGCTGGCGAGGGCCTCGCAGTGCGCGCGCGCCTCATCGAAGGTCGGGCCGACGCAGATCACGTCGGCACCGAGATCGCGCATCGCCTCGACCTTGACCGGGTTGGCGTGCTCCGGCACGCAGACCGTGGCCGGGACGCCGAAGAGGCGGGCTCCGTAGGCGACCGACTGTCCGTGGTTGCCGGTGGAGGCGGTGATCACCCCCTGGTGGCGCGTGTCGGGGTCGAGCCGGCTCATCAAGTTGATCCCGCCGCGGACCTTGAAGGCCCCCGTGGGGAGGAGGTTCTCGTGCTTGACCCAGACCTCGGCACCCACCATTCGGTCGAGCGCGGGGTAGGAGCGGAGTGGGGTCCGCGGCAGGTGATCCCGGATCCGGCCGCGGGCGGCCAGGACGTCGGCGAAGGTCGGAGGCTGCAGGGGCATGGTGGGAGGCCGGAGCGCCATGCCCGGGAAGGTAGCAGCCCGGTGCGTCCGGGTGCCCCTCTCGTCGCCGCGGCGGTCGCGGCCGCCATCCCCGAAGACCGCCACGTCGAGCTGGAGGGCGAGGACCACGGCACGCCCCACGCCCATCCGGAGGCGCTCCTCCCTGCGCTGCGCGACTTCCTCGCCTGACCGGGAGCCTCCACGGCGGTTGAGGCGGAGCATCATGGGCGTGCGCAAACCAGCCTGGCCGGGCCGCGGAGTCCGCAGAGGAGCTCACCGATGAGTCCAGTGATGCCGAGCACGATGCAGGAGGCACCGCTCACCCTCGCTGACATCCTCCGGCGGGGACGCACCCTGTTCGCCGACAGCGAGATCGTGACCTTCGAGGGCGACTCCTCCCGCCGGGCCACCTTCGCCGAGGTGACCGACCGAGTGGCACGCCTGGCCGCCGGACTGCGCCGTCTCGGCGTCCGCCCGGGCGACCGGGTGGGCACCCTCTGCTGGAACCACCAGCAGCACCTGGAGGCCTACTTCGCGGTGCCCTGCATGGGCGCGGTGCTGCACACCCTCAACCTGCGGCTGGCGCCGTCACAGCTCGCCTTCGTGGTCAACCAGGGCGGCGACAAGCTGCTGATCGTGGATGCTGGCCTGGTGTCGCTGCTCGCCGCCATCCGGCCGCAGCTGACCACCGTGAAGACCGTGGTGGTGGTGGGGGGCGCCGGCCTCGGGCTGGGCGATGTCGTCGACTACGAGGATCTGATCGCGAGCTCGCCGCCGCTCCAGGACTGGCCGCGGCTGGACGAGCGGCAGGCCGCCGCGATGTGCCACTCGACGGGGACGACCGGCGACCCCAAGGGTGTCGTCTACAGCCACCGCTCCATCTGGCTGCACTCCCTGGCGCTGATCTCCGGCTTCAGCATCAATCAGGACGACCGGGTCGGCCTGACCGTCCCGATGTTCCATGTCAACGCCTGGGGGATGCCCTACGCGGCCTGGATGTGCGGGGCCGACCTGCTGCTCCCCGACTGGTACCTGCAGCCGCGGTCGCTGCTCTCCTTCGCCCTAGAGGAGAGACCCAACTTCCTGGTGGGGGTGCCCACCATCTTCCAGGGGCTGCTGGTGGCGGCCCAGGCGGCGGGGGCCCGCCTCGACTTCGTCCGCATCGGCGTCTGCGGGGGCTCGGCGGTGCCCGTCAGCCTGATGGAGGCGTACCAGCGCTGGTTCCCGCTGGTACAGGCCTGGGGGATGACCGAGACCAGCCCGCTCGGGTTGATCGCCCTTCCGCCGCGGGGGGTGACCGAGGACGACCCCGACTACTGGTACTTCCGGTCGAAGACGGGGCGGGCCGTCCCCGGCGTCGAGCTGCGGATCGTCGGCGGGAAGGGAGAGCCGCTGCCCTGGGATGGCCGGTCGGTGGGGGAGCTGGAGGTCCGCGGGCCGTGGATCACCGGCTCCTACTTGGGCGGCACCGGTCGCGATCGCTTCCACGACGGCTGGCTGCGCACCGGGGACGTCGGCACCGTCGACCCGCGTGGCTACGTCCAGATCACCGACCGGGCCAAGGACGTGATCAAGTCTGGAGGCGAGTGGATTTCCTCGGTCGAGCTCGAGACCCACCTGATGGCTCACCCGGCGGTGCTGGACGCCGCCGTGATCGGCATCTCCGACGAGCGCTGGCAGGAGCGGCCGCTCGCCGTCGTGGCCTTCAGGCCGGGCCAATTCGCCGAGCCCGAGGAGCTGCGCGAGTTCCTGGAGGGGAAGGTGGCGGCCTTCTGGCTCCCCGATTGCTGGGCGGTCGTCGCCGAGATCCCCAAGACCTTGGTGGGCAAACAGGACAAGAAGGCGATCCGGGCGCTCCAGGCCGAGGGTCGGCTGCGGATGCGCCGCCTGGTGGGGCTGTAGGAGCTGCGGCTGATCCGCAGCGAGGTACAGGTCGGATCCGGACGATGGCCGACAATTCGTGACGAACATTTCGTCACGAAATGTTCTTGATGCCTCCGACTCGACACAGGTCGCGTCTGACCAAGACGCTGATCCGACCGCCCAGCAGTCGGCGGCGTCGGGGCAGGCGATCCCGTTGAGCGCGTAGCTGCCCGGGTCGTCGGGGAACATCGCCAGCGTCGACGCGGTCCACGTCGATCCGTTCCAGTGCTCGCCCAGGGGGAGGTAACCCTCGCCGGGCCTGTAGCCTCCGACGGCCCAGCAGTCGGTGGTGCTGTCGCACGAGACGGCGCTCAGCTCGTTGGGCTGGAGCACCCCTCCGCCGGCGTTGATGTTGCCGCTCATCGTGCCCGCGGCCGAAAGGGGCCAGGGTCGCCAGCGACCCCCAGACGCCGGACCGGACGGCTAGGTCCGATCGACCCATCCGGTCGCCGCTACGCCTCGCGGACCCCGGCGGCCTCCAGGGCGAGGCCGTGGAGGAGGCCGTTGCTGGAGATCCCGGCCCCGCCGGCCGGGGAGTCCGCGCTGCGGTCGGTGAAACGGCCCCCCGCCTCCTCGACGATGAGGGCGAGGGCGGCGAAGTCCCAGAGGTTGGCCCGGGCCGACCAGCCGATGTCGGCCGTGCCGCGGGCGACGGAGAGGTGGGAGAGCGAGTTGCCCATCCCGCGGCTGTCCCAGCAGCGCCCCGCCAGGGCGAGCAGGCGGCCGTCCAGCCCCACCCGGGCAAAGCCGGCGATGCTGGTGTGGGCGAGCATCGCAGCCTCGACCCGGTCGATGGCCGAGACCCGGATCGGCTTCCCGTCGGCGGCGGCACCCTCGCCGCGGGCGGCGGCGTAGCGCTGCCCCAGGGCCGGGACCGAGGCCACGCCGCAGACCGTGACCCCATCGTGCTGGAGCGCGATCAGCGATGCCCAGGTCTCGTAGCCCCGGATGAAGCTCCGGGTGCCGTCGATGGGATCCACCACCCAGCGGGCCCCGGCGGTGTCGGCGATGTCGCCGCCGAACTCCTCGCCCACCACCCGGTCGCCGACCCGGTGGAGGCGGACCTGGTCGCGGATCCGCTCCTCGATCTGGCGGTCGGCCTGGGTCACCTCGGTGAGGTCGAGCTTGCGCTCGACCTGGAGGTCGAGGCTGCGCCAGAGACTCATGGAGATCGCGTCGGCCATGTCGGCGAGCTCGTGGGCGAAGCGGAGGTCGGGGTTCATCGGGAGAGACCAGGGTGCATCGGGCGCAACGGTACCCAATCTTCGGCGGTGCCCGATCCAGAGCCCGGGGGCTAAGCTCTTGTTGCCCACACCAACCCGAGAGAGAGGTCCCGGCCCATGGCCCACCGCAAGCTGTCCATTCTCGACCCCACCGGTTTCGTCGTCCTGCGCGATCGCCAGGGACCGCTGATCCCTCCCGCCGAGTGGCACGGTCTGGAGTTCATCGACTGGAAGTCCGGCGGTGACACCAACTTCGCGCCGCTCGCCTCCGCCCTCGGCGAGATGGAGTGCCGGGGGTTCTGGGACCACGGCAAGCCGGACAAGGACGGCATCTGGACCACGAACAAGGAGATCGCCCCCTCCCTGGTGAGCTACGTCGAGGGGATCGGGGCCCGCTACGGGCGGGTGCGGGTCATCGAGCTGAACCCGAGCGACGAGGCCGCCGCCCTCCGCCAACTCCACCTCGACGACAACAACCGGCTCAACCCCGACGGCGAGGGTTGGGTGGTGCGTGCCTGGCTGGAGCTGGACGCGCCCGCGGGCTCGACCTTCATCCTGCGCGACCAGAAGGACGATCCCAGCACCGAGAGCCGGATCCCGCTCCACCCCGGGATGCAGATGGTGATCGACACCGAGCGGCTCTGGCACGTGGTTCACAACCCCGGCCCCCAGCCGCGGCACGCCCTCATCACCTCCTTCGAGTCCGGCGACGCGCTGGAGGCGTGGATCGAGAGCCAGCTCCCCGCCGGGGTGGGCGCCCGCTAGTCCTGCGCTTCAGACCGCGGGGGTGGCGGCGACGTCGTCCCCGCGGTCGCCACGAGAGCGGGCGCGGGATGGCCGGGCAGGTCCCGGTGCGCCTCCAGGTCAGGCTCTGCCGTGCCGGGCGCAGTCCCCGCAGGTGCCTGAGAACTCGAGGTGGTGGGCGACGTCGGCGAAGCCGGCGTCGGCGGCCACCTGCTCGGCCCACCGCCGGACCACGGTGTCCTCCACCTCCACGGTCCGGCCACAGGAGCGGCAGACCAGGTGGTGATGGTGCTGGTCGGTGTCGCAGTAGCGGTAGAGGAGCTCGCCGCCGTCCGCGCGCAGCGAGTCGATCTGCCCGGCAGCCGCCAGGGTCCGGAGCTGCTGGTAGACGGTGGTCAGGCCGACCCGCTCGCCGCGGGCCCGCAGGGCCGCGTGGAGCTCCTGTGCGCTGCGGAACTGGTCGGTCTGGGCCAGCACCGCGGAGAGGGCGCGCTTCTGCCGGGTCGAGCGGACGTCGGAGGGCCGGGCGCCCTCCGGCTCGGGTGTCGGCGGGCGCTTGCTATCTGGAACCATACCGGATAAACTCTGTACCTGCATCCATTACCGATAAGGCTACCACGGCCATGGGAAGATGATGACGACACGCGCGGGGAGCCGGGCCACCTCGGCCCTCACCGGCCCTGCCGCCGCCCGCGCGGTCACGGTCGCCGTCGCCGCGCTCCTCGCCGCGGTGGTGGGCGCCGCCTGCGGCCCGTCGTCGGGGTCGGATCCCGGGAAGATCGTCGCCGTCGGCGCCGAGAACGAGTACGCGGACGTCATCGCGCAGATCGGGGGTTCGTATGTGGCGGTCAGCGCGATCATGAGCAACCCCAACACCGACCCCCACACCTTCGAGGCGAGCCCCGCAGTGGCCGCAACCGTGAGCGCGGCCCAGCTGATCGTCCAGAACGGGGCCGGTTACGACGGCTTCATGAACACCATCGAAGCGGCGACCCCCAGTTCGAGCCGCAGGGTGATCGACGTCCAGACCCTGCTCGGCCTGCCCGCGAGCACGGAGAACCCGCATCTCTGGTACAGCCCCACCACCATGCCGAGGGTCGCCGCGGCGATCGGGGATGACCTCGCCGCGCTGGACCCGGCGCACGCCGCCTACTTCCGCTCCGAGGTCACCACCTTCGACGGCTCGCTGGCGCCGTGGACCCAGGCGCTCGCCGGCCTGAGGTCGAGCTTCTCCGGCGCCCCCGTCGCGACCACCGAACCGGTGGCCGACTACATGCTCCAGGCGGCCGGTCTCGACAACCTGACCCCGTGGCCCTTCCAGGCGGACGTCATGAACGGGGTCGATCCGTCGGCCCAGGACGTGAGCCTGGAACAGGGCTTCTTCACCGGGCACCAGGTGAAGGTGTTCGTCTACAACCAGCAGGTGACCGACTCTCTGACCCAATCGCTGCTGACGCTCGCCCGGCAGGACGGCGTGCCGGTGGTGGGTGTCTACGAGACCATGCCCACCCCCGGGTACGACTACCAGACGTGGATGGTGGCGGAGGTCGACGCGGTGGAGCGGGCGCTCGCCGCCGGACAGTCGACGACCCGGCTGTGAACGGCCCCCACCCCATCCCGAGCGCCGGCGACGCGATTCTCGACGTCGACGGCGTCAGCGTCTGGCTGTCGGGCCGGGAGGTGCTCCACGACGTCCGGTTCCGGGTCATGCCGGGGGAGTTCACCGGCCTGATCGGATCCAATGGGGCGGGCAAGACGACCCTCTTCCGGGTCATCCTGGGGCTGCAGACGACGAGTGCGGGCAGCGTTCTGGTCGGCGGCCGTCCGCTCGCCCGGCGCAACCCGATCATCGGCTACGTCCCCCAGAAGGTCTTCCTCGACCCCGACATGCCCTTGCGCGCCCGCGACGTGGTGGCCCTCGGCCTCGACGGAGACCGGCTCGGGATCCCGCTGGACTGGCGCCGCCGCCGCCAGGCCGTCGACGAGATGCTCGATGCCGTCGATGCCCGGCACTTCGCCGACGCCCGGGTGGGCAACCTCTCGGGGGGCGAGCAGCAGCGCGTCCTCATCGCCCACGCTCTGATCAGCCGGCCCCGGTTGCTGCTGCTCGACGAGCCGCTGGCGAACCTCGACATCCGCGCTGAGGGCGAGGTCGTCGCGTTGCTCGCCCGCATCGCCCGCGAGCAGCAGATCGCCGTCCTCATCTCGGCGCACGACGTGAACCCGCTGCTGCCGGTGATGGACCGCCTCGTCTACGTCGCCGCCGGCAGGACGGCGAGCGGCACCACCGACGAGGTGATCCGGGCCGAGGTGCTCAGCGCCCTCTACGGCCAGCACGTCGACGTGCTGCGCGTCCACGGCCGCATCCTGGTGGTCGCGGGGGCCGCCGGCCCGTCCGGTGTCACCGTCGAAGAGCGGGACGCCGCCGCGGACGAGCCCGGCATCGTCGCGCTGCGATGAACCAGGTCCTGCGCACCCTCTTCGCGCCCGGATTCTTCGCGAGTGGACCCGTGCACGCGGCGCTGGTGGTGGGAGCGGTGGTCGCGCTGGTGACCGGTGCGGTCGGGGTGTTCACCGTCATCCGTGGGCAGTCGTTTGCGGGCCACGCCCTGGGAGAGGTGGGCTCGGCCGGGGGCTCTGCCGCCTTCCTGGGCGGCGCCAATCCCCTCTGGGGCTTCATGGGCATCGCGGTGGTCGCCGCGGGGCTCATCGAGCTGCTCGGCCTGCACCGCGCGCGCGCACGCGACGTCGCGACCGGCCTCGTCCTCGGGGCGGGCCTCGGCATGGCGGCGCTCTTCCTCTACCTGGACACGACCTCCTCGAGCACCACCGGCGTGACCGTGACCATCCTCTTCGGCTCGCTGTTCGCGGTCAGCCAGTCGATGCTGCCCAGCATCGTGGCGCTGAGCGCCGTCGCCCTGGTGGTGATCGCGGCGTGCTACCGGATGCTGCTGCTCAGCTCGCTGAGCGCGGACCTGGCGGCGGCACGAGGCGTCCCCGTGCGCGCCGTCGCCATCGCCTACCTGGTGATCATGGCGGTGGCGGTGTCGCTCGCCGCCGAGACCATCGGCGCGATCCTGGCCACGGCGCTCCTCATCGGCCCGCCCGCCACCGCGCTGCGGCTCACCAAGCGACCGGGCGGCGCGATGGTCGTCGCCGGGCTGGTCGGCGTCGCCGCCGCCTGGCTGGGGATCGTCCTCGCCTACGACAGCTACTACTGGCCGCCGGCCGGCCATGGCTGGCCGGTCAGCTTCTTCGTGGTGGCGCTGGTGCTCGTCTTCTACCTGCTCGGTGGTGCGCTGGCGGGCCTGGCGCGGGCGCGCCGGGACCGGCGCGGGGGGGCGATGCCGCGGGTCGCCGCGGGCGGCTGCGCCAACGAGCACGGCGCCGCCGCCTAGCCGGGGGTCAGGGGATGTTCTCGGGCTTCATGGTCAACACCTGGATCGCGGCGACGATGGTCGCGGTCATCGCCGGGGTGGTGGGCTTCTTCGTGGTGCTGCGCGGCTCGGCATTCGCCGCCCACGCGATCCCGCACGGTGCCTTCGGGGGCGCCGCCGGCGCGGTGCTGATCGGGGTCAACCCGATCGCCGGGCTCGGGGTCTTCGCGGTCGGCGGTGCGCTGGGCATCGGCTGGCTGGGCCGGCGCGGCCGCCACGACGTGGCCACCGCGCTCTCGCTGGTCCTGATGCTCGGGCTGGGCGCGCTCTTCCTCTCGTTCAGCGTCGAGTACGCGGCGGCGATCTACTCGCTACTCTTCGGCGAGGTGCTCGGCGTGCCCGCCGACGAGCTGCTGCCCATCGCCGGTCTCGGCGTCGCCTGCATCGCCGCCATCGCCGTCCTCTACCGTCCCCTGATGCTCACCGCGATCACCCCCGAGGTGGCCGAGGCCCGCGGCGTCCGCGCCCACCGGGTCGAGACCGGGTTCCTGCTGGTGGTCGCGCTGGCGGCGACGATGACGGTCCCGGTGGTGGGGGTGCTCCTGATGTTCAGCCTGATGATCGGGCCCGCGGCGACCGCCGGCACCCTGACCCACAGCCCGCGCGGCGCCATCGCGGTGTCGGTCGTCCTCGCGCTCGCCACGGTCTGGCTCGCGGTCGCCGTCTCCTACCTCACCAACTTCCCGATCGGCTTCTTCGTGGGCACAGTGGGGGCCATCACGTACGGCTCTGCCCGGATCTGGACGGGATGGCGCCGGAACCGGACCGTGCCGGCCTGATCCTGGGCGGCGCGCCCGGCCGAGCTCAGAGCTCGGCGACCGCCGGCAGCACCTCCCGGCCGATGATCTCCAGCGGCGTGATCCTCCAGACGTCGGTGACCCGGCCGTGGGCGACCTGGAAGCCGCGCCGGTGCAGGTCGCGCAGCCGCTCCACGACCTCGCCGACGTTCTCGCCCTTCTCACCGACGTCGAAGTTGAAGAGCACCGTCTTCTCGATCTCGTCGTAGTCGCGGCCCTCGGTCTCGCAGTGCTGGCGGAGCACGTCGAGCTTGTGGTCGAGGTCCGGACCGGGGAAGAGGTTGCAGGCCTGCGCGTAGCGGGCCACCAGGCGGAGCGTCTTGCGCTCACCGGAGCCGCCGATGAGGATGGGCGGGTGGGGCCGGCTGATCGCCTGCGGTGAGTTGAGGGTGCGCTCCAGCGTGGCGTGGGTGCCGGTGAAGGGACCGTCGTCCTCGCTCCACATCTGCAGGCAGATCCTGAGCGCGTCCTCCAGCAGCTCGAATCTCTCCGCGATCGGCGGGAAGTTGAGCCCCAGGCCCCGCGACTCCTCCTCGTTCCAGGCGGCGCCGATGCCCAGCATGGCGCGCCCGCCGGAGAGGACGTCGAGGGTGGTGATGATCTTGGCCAGCAGGCCCGGCTGGCGGTAGACGACGCCGGTCACCAGGGTGAGCAGCTTGACCCGTGAGGTGTGCGCCGCCAGGTAGCCGAGGGTCGTGTACGCCTCCAGCATCTCGTGCTCGGGGGGCCCGACTCCCCGGATCTGGAAGAAGTGGTCCATGACGCTCACCCGGTCGAAGCCCGCCTCGTCGGCGGCCTCGCCGATCCGCGCAAGGTCGTGGGCCAGGCTGGCGGGCCCGCCGGGCCACGTGTAGTCGGGGATGTGCAGACCCAGCTTCATGGCGCTGACCCTCCTGTGCCGGGACCTTTGCGGTGGCCGGCCAGCAGCCGGGCCGCGAGGACAGGATCGACATTACCCCCGCTGAGGACGACGGCGACCCGCGCGCCCGCGGGGGGCGGGGCCAGGCGCCCGGAGAGGAGCGCCGCCAGGCCCACCGCACCCGATGGCTCGACCACCAGGTGGAGACGGGTCCAGGCGGCGAGCATCGCGTCCTCGATCTCCGCCTCGCTAACGGTCACCACGTCGTCGACCAGGCCGCGCGCGACGATGACCTCGAAGCCCCGCTCGCCGAGGCTCATGCTGCGCAGCCCGTCGGCGATCGTGGCCGGGGCTACGGCGAGCCGTTCGTGGCGGCCGCTGCGCCGCGAGGCCGCGGCGTCGGCGGCCAGCTCCGGCTCGACCCCGATCACTCGGATCTCAGGACGGGTGGACTTGAGAGCGATGGCGCAGCCGGAGATCAGCCCGCCGCCGCCGATCGGGCAGAGCAGCACGCCGAGATCGGGCATGTCGTCGAGCAGCTCGAGGCCGATGGTGCCCTGGCCGTGGATGGTGTCCCAGGCGTCGAAGGGGTGGACCATGGCGAGCCCGGTCCGCTCCTGCAGCTCCCGGGCCCGCTCCTCGCGGTTGGCGCCGGTCACGCCCTCGCTGACCACCGTGGCTCCGAGCGCGCGCACCGCCGCGACCTTGACCGGGTTGGAGCCCTCCGGCATGACCACGGTGCAGGGAAGGCCCAGGGTGCGGGCGGCGAGGGCGACGGCCTGGCCATGGTTGCCGGAGCTGACCGTGATGACCCCGGAGGGGTGGGATCGGCGGACACCAGGCGGCGCCTCCACCAGGGAGAGCACCGCGTTGAAGGCGCCTCGAACCTTGAACGAGCCAGTCGGCTGGAGCAGCTCCGGCTTGACGACGGTGGCCGGGGCGATGCCGTCCGCGGGGAGCACCGGGGTGCGGAGCACGTGTCCCGCGATGCGCTCCGCCGCCGCGCGGATGGCGGTGACGTGCTCGGCGACGAAGGCCGCCGTGTCAGCGCCTCGGCTCGCCGTCGCCGGTTCGATCCCCACCCGAGCAGGCTACCCGCACCGTGATGGGTTCCGCTTTCCGATCGCCGCAGTGGGTGGTGGGTCAGGTGCTGGCACCGACCCGCCACCGGGAAGCCGGATGCTCGCACTGGCCCACCACCCACGCTGCTGGCTGGGATCGCCTCAGTAGCCGGCGGGAACGCTGGCGGCGGAGGGCGTCGCGCTGGCGCTGCTGCCGCTGCTGCTGGTCATGGTCGGCGTGGCGACGAACCACACCCCGTCGATGCTCTCGTCGTCGATGCCCTCGCCGTTGGACTGGTCGGGGCCGCTGTCGCCCGCGTAGCGGTAGAGGGGGTGGCCGTCGTATTCGACCTGGCGGCCGTTGCCGCCGCTCACCACGCTCAGCGCATCGGGCAGCGATGAGGCGGCCGTGGGCTGGCCGGAGGCGAGCAGGAGCGGCGGCCACGTGCTGGCGCAGGTCCCGGTGCAGGTGACGCTGGTCGCGCTGTCCTTGGTGGGGTAGTAGAGGGTGTCGCCGCTGGACGTAGTGAGCACCTGCTCGGAGGTGCCGTTCACCGTCACCATGGCCACCTTGACCACCGGCGCGGTCGCGGCGGCCACGCTCCCGGTGCTGGGGGAGGAGGTGGACCCGCAGGCCGCCACCAGGGCCGTCGCGGCCGCGAGCAGGGCCAGCCCGGCGAGGCCGGTCTGGTGGCGGGTGGATCCCGGGCGATGCCGCGGCGGGGTGGGCCCGCCTGCCGCTGGTGCGCTCATCATGTGTCTCCGCTGGTACCTCCGGCGGGGATGCCCGCCTCGGTGAGGACCGTTCCGATGCCCATCACACGAGAGCCCCGGCGCCGTGGTTCATCCGGCGTTGAACCTCGCGCGGCACCTGAGCGTGGTGAGGGTGTGCAGCCAGCCGCGGAGACGAGTGACCGCACCCTCATGACCTGGGACCCGGGCGAGGCTTTCGTGGGCGCGCTCTGGGCCGAGCATGGAGAGGCCCTGCTCGGCTACGTCAGCCGCCTGACGGGCGACCCGGGCAGGGCCGAGGACATCGTCCAGGAGGTCATGCTCCGAGCCTGGCGGCATGCCGACCACCTGGACGCCGCCGGCCGGTCGCTCCGGCCGTGGCTGTTCACGGTCGCCGGCCACCTGGCCACCGACCAGCACCGGGCCCGGCGGAGCCGGCCCGAGGTGCTCGGCACCGAGGACCTGGAGAGGCGGGCCGTCGGCGACGGCATCGACCGGGCGGTGGACGCCTGGGAGGTGAGCGCGGCCTTCGGAACCCTGAGCCCGGAGCATCGGTCGGTGCTCGTGGAGACCTACTACCGGGGTCACTCCGTCGCCGAGGCGGCGGCGGTCCTCGGCGTCCCGACCGGGACCGTGAAGTCCCGCACCTATTACGCGCTCCGCGCCCTGCGCCTGGCGCTGGAGGAACGAGGTTGGAGGCCATGAACGACGGGTGCGGTGAGCAGCGGATCGCCCTGGGCGCGTACGTGCTGGGTGCGCTCGACCCGGCGGAGCGCGACGAGCTGGAGAGCCATCTGGCCGGCTGCGCAGGCTGCCGGGAGGAGCTGGCCGCGCTGGCCGCGCTGCCGGCCGCCCTGGGCCGGCTGAGCACGGTCGAGGCGCTCGCCGCCGGTGGCGGCGTGCCCGCGGCGGTGGGGTCCCCCACTTCTGTGCCCGACCATAGCGGTTCGCCGGCCGGTGTGCCCGCTCGGGGGGCCTCCCCCTCGCTCCTGGAGCGGACCATCGCCGAGCTGGCCCGCCGCCGTCGCAGCGGGCGCCTGCACTTGCGCGTGGCCATGGCGACCGGCGCCATGGCGGTCGTCGCCCTCGGGGTGGCAGTGGGCGTCCTGGTGGTCACCCGGCCGGCGCCGGTCACACCGGGCATCGTCGTCGCGCGGTTCACCGGGAGCGATGCGGGCACCGGGGTGACGGCCAGCGCCGCGCTCTACGCCGAGCCCTGGGGGAGCTCCATCCACCTCGACGTCGCGGGGGTGAGCCCCGGAGACCAGTGCGAGCTGGTGGCGATCGCCGAGGACGGATCCCAGCAGGTGGCGGGGACCTGGCGCGTCGGCTACACGGGCGGGGTGCAGGTCGACGGGTCTACCGGCATCGACCCGAGCCAGGTTGCGTCGCTGCAGGTCGTCACCACGTCCGGCTCCGAGCTGGTCGCGCTCCGGAGCTGAGGCTGCCCGGCGGCGCGGTGACGGCCACCCCGGCGACGTGAGGGCGCCGATCGCTGCCGTCACAGCGGCGTCTGCGAGCGCGTATCACTCGACGTGAACGTTCTTCGTGCCCTGCGAGCGACTGTCGCTCGCGGGCGCGGCGCGCAGGGGCGGGCGCAGCGGCGGATCCGGCGTCGGCCTCTCACCGCCGCACTGGCACTGGCCGTCGCCGCTGCCGGAGCCCTGGCCGGCATGGGGGTCGTTCTGCATCCGTGGCGAACTGCGACGGGCACGGGCGGGTCACCACCGGCATCTGCGGTCTCGACGGTCTCAGCGACGCCCGGGGCGCCGCCGCCGCGCGAGGGGGCGGCGATGGCATACGACCCCGCCACCGGTTCGGTGATCCTGTTCGGGGGTGACGACGGGCAGGCTGCCCTGGACGGCACCTGGAGCTGGGACGGCTCCGGGTGGTCACTGCTGCACCCGGCGGTGTCGCCGCCACCACGCACCCGCGCCCTCATGGCGTATTACCCCGGCACCCGGCGCCTGGTGCTCACCGGCGGCTATGCCATGAGCGCCGGAGATCAGGCGGGTTCGGAGGACAGCGACACCTGGTCCTGGGACGGCTCGGGGTGGTTCCCGGAGCCGGCAGGCGGTCTCCCCGCCTCGGCATCGTCGGGGGAGGGGATGGCCCTGGCCACCGACGACGCCAGCGGGCAGCTCATCCTCGTCACCGAGCTCGAGGAGGCCGGCTGCCAGGCCGCGGAGACCTGGCACTGGTCCGGGACCTCCTGGGCGCGGCTGCACCCCTCGACGTCCCCGACCGGCGCCGATGGTGGCCTGCTTGCCGCCGACCTCGTCACCGGCCAGCTCGACCTCTTCGCAACCGCGGGCGGATGCCCGGGCGACGCGGACCAGTCCACCGCGCTCTGGTCGTGGGACGGGGCCACCTGGGAGTCGCAGGGAACCTCGACGAGCGGAGCCGGCCCGCCGAACCCCGCCAAGATGATCATCTCGGGCGCGCTCGTGGCGTCCGCCACGGGGCCCCTGCTCGTCGTCTGGAGCGGCACCTACGCCTGGGATGGCAGCACGGGGTGGGCGCAGGTCGCGGATGCGCCGGGAGCGCTGGGAGTGCTCGGAGACCCGTCCGGCGGCGACGAGCGCAGCGAGGAGGCCCTCGCCTTCGACACCGCCCGACATGAGGTCGTCCTCTTCGGCGGGAACTGCGGGCTCTGCGATCCCAACGGGATCGACTACCTCGGCGACACCTGGACTTACGCCGGGAGGTGGACCCTTGCCGATGCGGGGACGGTGACCACGCCGACGCCGACCCCGGTCCCGACGCCCACCCCCGCCCCCCAGCCATGTCCTCCCCCGACCCCGCAGGGAACGCCGGAGCTGATCGACGACCTGAGCATGTTCAGCCCGAGCACGGGGTGGGCCGAGGAGGCCGGCACCAGCACCGTCCTGCACACCACCGCCGGGGTGCAGCCGTGGACCGTCGCATCGCCACCGCTCTCCGGTGACCAGCAGATGCTGGCCGCCTCGTTCCTCGATGGCAGCACCGCGCAGGCGATCACGGGGATGCTGTGGTCGTGCGATGACCAGGGCCCTCCGTCCGCCGACCTGGTCGCCTGGGGCACCCAGGACAGTGGGACCACGTGGAACCGTGAGGGTGCGTTCTCGGTCCCGGATTTCGGCGGGGGCAGTCTGGATTTCGTCGACCCGCAGGACGGCTGGCTCTCGGTCTCCCAGGGGCTGGCGATGGGCTCCTCGGGGATGGCCGTATACCAGACCGTGGATGGCGGCACGCAATGGTCGGAGGTCGCGGAGACGAGCGTCGAGGGGTCGTCGACGTCCGGCGCGGCGGGGGTGATCCCCTTCGGGAACGACAAGGACGGCGCGGTCTTCATCGACCCCAGCACCGGGTGGATCACCGGGAGCACGGCCGGTGCCACCCCCGTCTTCTACGTCACCCACGACGGCGGGGTCACCTGGAATCCGCAGGCGCTGCCATCCTCGGCGAGCTTCGTCCAGCCGGGGACCGCACCCCCCCACTTCTGGTCCAGCCAGGGTGGCTGGCTGCAGGTCGACAACCCGGGCGGCCAGGGTTCGGCGGTGTACCTCACCACCGACGGCGGAGCGGAGTGGGACCCGGTCTCGCTTCCCGGCGGCGCAGCTCAGCTCCCGGGGTCGGCCGACTTCATCGACGCCAGCGACGGGTGGCTTCTGACCTTCACCGAGACGAGCGCTGGCGCGGAGACGAGCCAGACCCTCTGGGAAACCCAGGACGGGGGCACCTCGTGGACGGCGATCTCCTCCGACACCGCGCCGGTCACCCTCGACTTCGTGAACGCCGACGACGGCTGGGCCACCACCACCGCCGCTTACGGCGACGCGGTTCCCGCACTCCTCCAGACCACGGATGGTGGCCGGACCTGGACGGCGGTGAGTCCCGAGATCACCGGCTCCGCGGCGTCATCCTGACCGCGGCCCACCCTACCCCTCCGGCTCCGGCTCCAGCGCCTCCAGGCGCAGCTCCCGGGGCGGATGGGTGGCGGCGACCACCCGGTCCCATCCCGACCGGCCGGGTTCGAGCTCGCCCAGCAGGCTCAGGGCCCGATGGAGCGCCTCGCCCCGCCCGGTGGCCACCGCGGCGGCGTCGGCCGCGTACTCCTGGCGGCGCGAGCCGAGGGCGACGACCGGCTCGATGACCAGGTGGACCAGCAGCCACGCCGGCCAGAGCACGACCCATCCGACCAGGGCCATGAGCGAATTCCCCTGCTGCGCCAGCCAGCAGCCGGCGTCATAGAGGATCACGAGCGGCAACCCGCAGCAGCGGACGAATCGCAGACCCACGCCATCCCCCACCGCCCAGTGATGAAGCGCGTGGCAGAGCACCGCCTCCAGGGCAGCGTCGCCGGTCGGGCCGTCGCCGATCTCGTCGAGGAGGCTCCGGCCGACAACCAGGTGGCGGGTGTGGACGCGGACCCGGAGGTCGTCCCCGCCCGCCATCAGCACCAGCGGGGGCGACGCCAGCCCCAGGTCGGTGGCCGCCGCCTCGAGGAGGGGCATCACCCGGGCCGCCTCCCGGCGGCTCAGCCGCCGGCAGCCCCCGAGGCGCAGCAGCCACGGTTCCAGCGCCACCCTGGTTGCGAGCAGCGCCAGTGACACCACCAGGCCGCCGGCCAGGGCGCCGAGGAGCTGGAGCGGCTCGTGGCCGACCAGGGCGACCACGCTGGAGACGAGCCCGGTGGCGGCGCCCTGGAGGGCGCCGGCGGCCACCGCGAGCGCACCCGCTCCGGGGCTGGCGCCGCTGCTGCCGCCCACCAGCGCCGTGCCGATGGCGTCCCCGATGGCGGAGAGGAGCGCTCCGATCAGGGTGTCGGCGACCAGCAGCCAGACCGCGAGCCAGACCCCCGACCAGGCGCAGACCAGGGTGACCAGAGCGCAGCCCCAGCGCCGGCCGGCCCCGGCGGCGATCCAGGCGACGGCGCTGGCGTGGCCAGGTGGGCGGCCGGCGGGCTTCGGGACGTCCGGAGCCGGCGGGGGCGCGGGCAGGGGGAGCGACGAGGTCACGGCACGTCCGCCCATGCGGGCCGCAGCACCCGCAGGGTGGCCACCCGCCGGGACCCGGCAACGCTGAGCACCACCGCCTCTCCGGTGGCCAGCTGCTTCATCACGTTGGGGTCGACGGCGTAGCGGTCGACCGCGCGCACCGAGCGGCGGGAGGCCTCGCCCTCGTCGCCGAAGGTGCGGGTGACCTGCACGCCCCGCTGGGTGCCGATCACCCGGGCCACCGCCTCGGCGTCGTCGGGACCGACCCGGTGGGCGATCAGCAGCCCGGCGCCCAGCAGGGCGCTGCGCAGGGCGTGGGCGGTGCGTGGGTCGGGAAGCTGCTGGGTGCTGACCACCGTGCCGATGCGGGCCTCGCGTGCCTGGCGGAGCAGGTCGTTGATCTGCTCGGGGTCGTCCAGGGCGGCGAACTCGTCGAGCACCAGCATCGCCGGCGCCGGCTCGCGCCGCTGGAGCCGCTCGAAGGCTGCCTGCTTGAGGTCCTGGATCAATACCCGCGCCATCAGGGCGGTGTCCTGGCTGACCGCGAGCGCCGGCAGGCTGATGTAGGTGACCCCAGGGGAGGCGAGGGCGGCCGGCAGGTCGAGCAGTGGGCCCTCACTGTCGAAGATGCCCCCGTACTCGCCGTGGAGGAGCGCGCCGAGGCGGGCCCGCATGCCTTCGAACGCGTCGGCGGTGACGCCGCCCCGCCGGGCCAGGTCGGCGAGGTCGTCGGCGAGCTCGGGGGTGAGGTCGCGGGCACGGTGGGCGAGGCCGGGCATCCGGGTGCGGTCGAGCTCCCGGCGCAGCCGCCGGATGGTCACCGGCTCGCCCAGAGCCTGGAGGATGCCGGCCAGGATGGAGATCGTCTCCATGGCGATAACCCGGTACACCTGGCCGGCGGGCCCGTGGGTGAACGCCGAGACCAGCTTGTCGGCCACCTGGGCCCGGCTGCCGACGGCGCAGGGGTTGTAGCCGAGCGTCCCGGGTGCGCCCGGGACCACCTCGCGGTGGTCGAGCCCGCGAGCGGCCGCCAGCCGCCGGGCCGCGCCGCGCAGGCTTGCGCCCTTGGCGTCGATGACGACCAGGGCGACCCCGGCGGCCACGGCGCCCTCGGCGAGGCGCTCGGCGGTGGTGGTCTTCCCGGACCCGGTCAGGCCCAGCAGGGTGACGTGCTGGGCCGTCCCTTCCGGGACCGGGACGTCGAAGGGCCTGCGGCTGGGGACCTCGACGCCGAGGCGGATGCAGCCAGAGGGGTGGAGCGAGGGGCCCGGTGGCGGCGCCGGGAGGGAGGCCGGAGGCCGGGTCGGGCGGCCGAAGCGTGGCATTCGGCGGGGGATCGTCTCACGGACGCCGATCGCCGCGAAAGAGCATCAATCGCAGCGGGATCGGAGGAAGACCCCAGGCTCCGGCCCTGGAATGGCGTACCGGCCGCGGGCCTCGTTCAGACGACGGGATCGACCCGGCGCAGGCGCGGCTCGATCAGGTGCTCGAGCCCCCGCTCAGCCACCAGCCCGCGCATCCGGGCGACCGCGACCTCGCTGGGCAGGTACCACCAGACCGTGTCCACATCGCGGTCGACCGCGTAGGCCCCGGCGAGCAGCTGGAGTCGCGCCGAGCGCTTCGGGGTCAGGTCCAGCTCGATGGCGACCCGCTGCCCGCCGTGGAGCCGCAGCAGCCCGTCGGGAACCCGGCGCTGCCGGTCCCATGCCCCACCGGCGCGGGCGGTGCGCATCCGGTCCCGGCGCAGCTCGCGCTCGGTGGTCCAGGAGCTTCCGGGGTGGGCGGCCAGCAATTCCTCCGAGAGATCGACCAGGGTCAGGTTGTGGCGAATGCGGGCCAGGTCGAGCGAGGCCGGGGCCAGGTCGCAGCCGGCCAGACGCGCGCCCCTTGGCGTCGCGCGCACCAGTGATGGATGCGCGGTCAGCAGGCGATCGCTGACCGCCAGCCTGGCCCCCTCGAGGGCGCGCAGACGGCGGTGTGCCGCCGCCGCTGAGTCGAAGAAGCGCGCACCCAGCTGGTCGGGGGTGACCATGCCGTGGCGCACCGCGTAGCGGAGGACCTCCAGGTCGCGGGGAGTGAGCCGCACGGAGCGCGGGAGACGGGCAGGCGTGGATCGGGCCATCGCGTCCGCGATCATGATCTTCTCGGATCGCGATCGCGCCAGGGCTGGCGGCAGAGGGCGAGCCCGCACACGTCCCGTGCGCCGCCTTGGAGCCGGAGCACCCGGGCCACCTCGTCGAGGGTCCGACCGTCGGTGAAGACGTCATCGACGACCAGGATCCGCCGGCCCGCTGTCCGGTTCCGGTCGGGGACGTTGAGGGCGGGACGGATCAGTTCCGCCGCGACCCGCCGGCGCTCGGCGTGCCCGAGCGGGGCGAGCCGGGGGGTGGGCCTCGTCTTCACGATGGCGGCGAGCGGGCCGGTGTCGAAGGGCCAGGCGCGTCCCCGGGCGGACCGGCGGGCAGCCTCCAGCAGGATCAATCGGGCGTGGTCGAAGCCGCGACCTCCCCTGCCCACGAAGGTGGGGGACGAGGTGATCAGGTCGAAGGGCTCGAAGAGCCGGTGGCGCCGCTCCATCAGCTCGGCGAGCATCCCGCCGAAGACGGGTGCCCAGGAGAGGGTGCCTGCGTACTTGTAGTCGTTGAGGGCGGCCTCGAGGGGACCCGAGCGGTCCGCGACCGCGACGCTCCAGCGAAACCACCGCGACGCGCTGGCGCAGAGCGGGTTGCGGCAGGGGGCATCGCCACCGGCCAGCGGCCGGCCGCAGACGGCGCAGCGGCGCACCGCCCTCGCGGCCGCGGCATGCGCGCCTGCCGGCTCCGCCTCGAGAACGGCGGTCACCCCTCGCCGTCCCAGGCGAGGGCGAGCTGGAGGGGGCCACCCGGGGGCGGGGACCTCGGCGCTGCAGGCGCGGAAGCCGGCATCGCGGCGGTCGTCACGGGCACATCGAGGTGGCCCAGGACGGCATCGGCCAGTGCCTCGTCGCCGACCACGTGGACCCCCGGTCTCTGGAGGAGGCTGCGTGCCCACTCCTGCTCCGCGACCAGGCCGGCGGGAAACAGCACCGGCCGTCCCCCGGCGAGCGCCAGTCGGGCTGCGATCCGGGCCCCCGAGGTCGGTCCCGCCTCCATCACAACGATGAGGCGGGCGATCCCGGCGATGACGCCGTTGCGCCGGCGCAGGGCGCCGGACGATGCCGGCTGGTGGCGGGGGAGCTGCGAGAGCAGGGCTCCGTGAGCGGCGATCCGGTCCGCCAGCACGGCGTTCTCGGGTGGGTAGACGTGGCCCAGCCCGCAGCCGAGGACGGCGATGCTGCGCCCCCCGGCGTCGAGGCAGGCCTCATGGGCGGCGGTGTCGATCCCGCGCGCGAGGCCGGAGACCACGGTCATCCCGCCGCGGGCGAGCCGTTCCGCCAGCTGCCGGGTCCGGCGCAGCCCCTCCGGGGTGGGCGCGCGCGTCCCCACCACGGCCACGCCGCGGGTGTCGTCGGGGCGCAGGGTGCCCTGACAGAAGAGGGGCGGGGGATGGGGGAGGGCGCGCAGGTTGACCGGGTAGGCGGGGTCGAGCGGGGTCAGCAGGCGCTCCTCCAAACGCATGTTCGCATGATAGCGCACCGTGCCGCGGGGCAGGCGCCTGCATCCGGCGCGCGGCGACCCCCCGGCTATGCTGGGTCACGCCGCACGTTGGATCGGGTCGATGGGGAGGTGCAGATGCCCGTCACGCGCATGAATCACGCCGTTCTCTACGTCCGGGACGCCACCCGGACCGCCGCCTTCTACCGGGAGGTGCTCGACTTCCGGCTGGTCTTCGAGATGTCGGGGGGACGGGCGATGTTCCTCCAGGCCCCGGCCAGCACCAACGACCACGATCTCGGGCTGTTTACCATCGGGGAGGGGGCGGCCGCCTCCGGCGCCGGCCGGACCACGGTGGGGCTGTACCACATCGCGTGGGAGGTGGACACCCTGGACGAGTTGGAGCGCATCAGGTCCCGCCTCGCCGAGCGCGGCGCGCTGGTGGGAGCGACCGACCACGGCACCACCAAGGCCCTCTACGCCCACGACCCCGACGAGCTGGAGCTCGAGGTGTCCTGGCTGGTGCCCGCCGCGCTGATCACCGAGGGCACGCAGGCGCGCATGGCGCCCCTGGACATTGCCGCCGAGAAGGCGCGCTTCGGCGGCTCCACCCGCGGCGGGGTGGGCGTCTCGATCCCGGCCTGACGCCGGAGTGGGCGGAGCAGAGCGTCATGGAGAGTGAGATGACCGCTGACGTCGGTGACCGGCCTCCCGAGGTGCTCTTCGTCTGCGTGCACAACGCCGGGCGTTCCCAGATGGCGGCCGCCCTCCTCGACAATCGCTCCAGCGGGCGGGTCCGGGTGCGCTCGGCGGGCTCGCAGCCGGCCGCCCAGCTCAACCCGGCGGTGGTGGAGGCGATGGCCGAGGTCGGGCTGGACATCTCCCGGGAGTTCCCCAAGCCGCTGACCGACGACGCCCTCCACGCCGCCGACGTGGTCATCACCATGGGCTGCGGGGACGCGTGCCCGTTCTTCCCCGGCAAGCGCTACCTCGACTGGGAGCTGGAGGACCCGGCGGGCAAGCCGCTCTCCACGGTCCGGCGCATCCGCGACGAGATCGACGGCCGGGTGGGGTCGCTGCTCACGGAGCTGCTCGGGGAGACCGCCCCCGGCTGAGCTCTCAGTCACCCAGCATCGCGAGCAGGGTCGTGACCGTCGTCCAGTTGCGCGCCGTGCCGTTGAGGGCGCGCCCGGCGAGCAGGGTGGCGAGCCGCGATCGGGCGATGCCCTCCGGGTGCCAGGCGTAGATCTCACGCCCGATCACCGCGAAGCACTCCTCCGGGGCGGCCGCGGCGGCCAGCCGGGAGAGGATGTCCGGATCGGGGGCGGATTCGAGGAAGGTCACCTGGTAGCGCTTGGGGTCCGTGGCCACACCCGCGAGCGGGTCGGCGCGCACCACCGCCTCCAGCTCGTCGCGGGTGCGCACGAGGCAGCGGATGTCGAGGCCGAACCGCTCGGTGACGAGGCTCTCGCAGCGCCGTGTGACCTGGTCGGGAGAGCCGCCAGCGGAGAGCACGATGTTGCCGCTCTGCAGGTGGGTGGCGACGCCCGTGAATCCGGCGTCGGTGAGCAGGGCGCGGAGGTCTGCCATCGGGACCCGGTTGTTCGGACCCACGTTGATCCCGCGCAGGAGGACGGTGTACCGGGCCACGGCTCCATTCTCACTCCGGCCTGAGGGTTCCAGAGATCGCTCAGATGCGCGGGATCCGCCGCACCACGCCGGGCGACACGTCGCGGTCGCCACCTCCCGGCCCTCTCTGCGCTCGGGCTCCGGTGAGCAGCCGCTCGCGATCGAACATCGCCGCGACGATCCGCCACATGACCACGTCGGCGACGAGCAGGGCCAGGGCGAACGCCAGCGCGAGGGTGACGCTCGGGGTGAGCACCTGGAGGTCGATGAGGGCGACCACCCCGAGCGGCGGGAGGCTGGCCAGCGTGCCCAGCTGCTGGGCCACCCGGACGTCACTGGCCCGCGCCGAGACGGCGATCCCCACCCAGATCGACCAGCCCGCGAGCAGCGGGGCGAAGAGGAGCTCGCCGACCAGCTGTGAGCTCTGCACCAGCGCCGACGCCACCGCGGGGTCGGCGGCGAAGAGCTGGGCGCAGCCGTCTACGATCGCGAAGAGCAGGTAGGCGATGCCGACCGAGGGCACGATCGCGGCGATCGCCTTGCCGAGGAGGAGCTCCTCGCGGCGCAGCGGCGTGGTGAGCAGCGGTTCGAGGGTCCCCTGCTCGCGTTCCCCCACCACCGAGTAGGCGGCGATGGCGGCGGGCACTACCACCGGGACGACGAGGAGCAGGAGGAAGGTGCTCCCTGCGACGCGCTGCACGAGGCTGCTCGGGACATCCGCACCGAGCCGGAAGATCTCGATCATCGGGGTGAGCAGGAACACCACCGGGAGCACGCTCATCGTCCCGATGATGAAGCGGTTTCGGAGGAGCACCCGGAACTCCTTGCGCACAATCGCAGCGAGGCGGCCTCCGTTCAATCTCATCGGCGGGCCGCCTCCGGGTCCTCGTCGATAAGCTCGAGGTAGACGTCCTCCAGGGAGTGGCGGGACTCGGCGATGGAGAGCACGTCGGCGCCGGCGGCCACCAGCGCCCGGGTGACCGCCGGTGCGGCGGCTCGCGGATCGGTGACGCTCAGCACGTAGCCGGCCGTTGCATCGGCACGGCCCGAGGCCACGTCGGATCGCCAGCTGTCGACCCCCGCTGTGCGCGTGAAGACGTCACCCGGCGCCTCGAGCGGTGTCGCGATCTCGACCACGAGCGACCGGCTGAAGAGGCTCTCGCGGAGCTCGTCGGTGCTCCCCACCGACCGAAGCCGGGTGTTGAGGATCGCGACCCGGTCGCAGAGACGCTCCGCCTCCTCCAGCCGGTGGGTGGTGAGGAACACGGTGACGCCGCGCTGGCGCAGGTCGTTGATGAGGTCGTGCACCTCGCGGGCGGCCACCGGGTCGAGACCCGACGTCGGCTCGTCGAGGAACATGATCGCCGGGTCGCTGAGCAGGGCGCGGGCCAGCCCGACCCGCTGGCGCAGTCCTTTGGAGAGGCTCCCGCAGGCGTCGTGGCCGCGCTCGGTGAGGTTGACGGCCTCGAGCGCGCGGTCGATGCGCGCGCCCGGGTGGCGCAGGCCGTACAGGCCGGCGAAGAGCTCCAGGTTCTCGATCACGGTGAGGCGGAGGTAGAGGCCGGGGTTCTCGGGCATGATCGAGATGCGCTGGCGGATCTCGGTGCCGTTCTCCGCAGTCAGGGGGATGCCGGCGACCACGGCGGTCCCCGAGGTCGGCGCGATCAGCGTCCCCAGGGTGCGGACCGTGGTGGTCTTCCCCGCCCCGTTGGGTCCCAGGAAGCCGAAGACCTCACCCGGTGCGATGCTGAAGGAGACGTCCTCGAAGGCGGTGCGCTCCCCGAACCGCTTGGTGAGGTGGTCGACGACGAGGGCTGCAGCGCCGAGGCCGGGGGGCGCGCCGTCTGGAGCGGGTGCGGCCGCCGCCACCGGGCCGGGGGTGGGGGCGGCCAGGGGCGTCGCGGAAGCCCGGGGTATCGCGAGAGCCGGGGGTGCTGCGAAGGCCTGGGGTGTCGCGAGGGCCGCAGGCGTCGCAGGGGTCGTGTCCACCCGCGCCGAGCCGTCGACCGCGGGGTGGACCACCCGCCCGGCCGGCCCGGCCCCGCGCGCCAGCAGGGCGGCGATTCCCTGATAGACGACGAGAATGGCCACGACGCCGATGAGCGCCGCGATGGATCTCCGGAGCACGACGACCAGCGCGACGGCGGCGCCGACCGCCACCAGGGTCAGCACCCATCCCTGCCAGGTGGCGGGCCGGAACCCGAATCCCATCTGCCGCCGGACGAACCAGCGTGCTCCCGTCGTCCGCCGCATCGTCATCGCTGCGCGCCGCCGCTCATGGGGTGGGGGTGGTCTGGGGAAGGATGAAGAACCCGGCCACCTGCCCGGAGTCATCGAACGTCGTCCGGCCGGTCGCGTGCCTGCGCTTGAATCCGCGCCGGAAGGGGAGCGGGACCTTCACGGTGATCGGCACGTCGACGAGCGTGTAGTCACCGAGCCGGCTGACCTGGGGTCCGGCCATCTCGACAGCTTCGTCCGCCCTCCCGGGCAGCTGCGCTCGGACCGACGAGAGCAGCTGGACGGAGCAGGCGTCCAGCATCCGCTGGTTGAATCCGGCCCGCAGCGCGTCCCATCGCCGGTTGAAGAAATGGTCGAAGAGCTCCACGGCCCTGGCTCCGGCATCGTCCAGGGCCGGGGTTGGCGGCACGGTCGCACCGGTGGGGGCGGGCGGCCCACCGAAGCGCTGCAGTGCCGCCTGGCGGGTCACGTGGAGTACCTCGCCGATCTCGGCCCAGGTTCGTCCGTCCCGGCGGGCCCGCACCACCAGCCCGTGCAGGACGTCATCGACCACCACGCCGAGGCTCCGGGCGGCGGCCAGGGCGACCATGACCGGATCCCCCTCCACCGGCCCCTGACCTCGGAGCACCCGGACCAGGAGCTCGGCGTTGGCCTGGGCCATGCGCGCCATCACGTGGCGATCCATGTCCGCCGCCGTCGAGCCGGCGTCGGCGCTCTCGGTGGGGGAGGGGGAGATCGCCGACGGGTCCCCCTCTGGGGGGTGCTTCCGGCTTCCGCCGGGGGCCGCCAGAGCCGGTGTCCGTGCCACGCTTGTCAAGCTAGCTTACCGGTGGGCTTCCGTCAAGGTGCCTTACCAATCGTGGGCCAGGCAGCACCACCCAGCACGGTCATGGTTGACGACCGCCGCGGAGCCCTTTATATTCGACCGACAGTCGGTCGTTTATTCGGGGGTTGGATGTGCCCCGCACCGTGAACGTCGAAGCCCGCGCCGTCCGGCGCGAGGCGTTCGTCGACGTGGCCCTGCGGCTCATCCAACTGAAGGGATACGAGCAGATGAGCGTCCAGGATGTCCTGGACGAGCTCGACGCGTCGAGGGGTGCCTTCTATTACTACTTCGATTCGAAGCTCGCCCTGCTCGAGGCCGCCGTCGACCGCGTGGTCGAGGTGGCGCTGGCAGCCGTGGCGCCGGTGGCCGCCGATCCGACACTCCGCGCCGTCGAGAAGCTCGGGCGCCTCTTCACCGGCATCGCGGGCTGGAAGGCCGAGCGGAAGGAATTGATGCTGGCGCTCATCGAAGTCTGGTGCTCGGACGACAACGCCATCGTGCGCGAGAAGCTCCGCCGGAGCACGCTGCTCTCCCTGGTCCCGCTGCTGGCCCGCATCATCGAGCAGGGCAGGGCGGAGGGGGTGATGTCGGCCGACTCGTCGGAGGGCGCCGGGCGCGCCGTGGTGTCGCTGATGCTCGGCGCGCAGGATCTCGCTCTCGAGCTCTTCCTCGCGCGCCAGGCCAACGCCATCCCGTTCGAGGTCGTGGAGACGGGCATCGCCGCATACACCGACGCCCTGGAGCGGATTCTCGGCGTTCGGCCCGGGTCGCTCGCTCTGATCGATGAGCCCACCCTGCGGCTGTGGTTCGGCTGACGCGATGCGGCGCGCAGAAGCGGGGATGCATGCGTTCGGATTGGTTCTGATTCATCTGCCTGCAGCCGACTCGGGGCAGGCAGCTGGCATGAGGAGGTAGGTGAGCATGGTCGTGGCGATCCACACCGGGGGACTGACCAAGGACTACGGGGAATCGCGCGGCCTCTTCGACCTCGACCTCGAGGTGTCCGCCGGCGAGGTCTTCGGCTATCTGGGGCCGAATGGCAGCGGCAAGACCACCACCATCCGGCTGCTCATGGACATGGTCCGTCCCACCCGCGGTCGGGCGGAGATCTTCGACGTCGACTGCCAGGCGCACCCGGTCGAGGTGAAGCGCATGGTGGGCTACCTCCCCGGCGAGATGCCCCAGTGGGGAGGCCTGCGCGGGCGGGATGTGGTCGCCTACGTCGGCGGCCTTCGGGGCGGCGTGGACTCGGCGCGGGTGAGCAGCCTCGCGGAGCGGCTCGACCTCGACCTGGGCCGGCGCTACCGCGAGTACTCCTCCGGCAACAAACGCAAGCTCGGGCTGGTGCTCGCCTTCATGCACCCCGCGCGCGTGCTCGTTCTCGATGAGCCGACCAATGGCCTCGACCCCCTGATCCAGCAGGAGTTCTACCGCCTGGTCGGGGAGGTGGCCGCCGGGGGGGTGACCGTGTTCCTCTCCTCGCACGTCCTCTCCGAGGTGGAGCGAGCCTGCCAGCGGGTGGGCATCCTCCGTCGCGGCCGGCTGGTGCAGGTGGCGCGGCTCGACGAGCTCCACCACCTCCGCTACCACCGCTTGGAGGCCGACTTCGCCGGGACGGTCCCGGTGGATGCCGTGCGCGCCCTCGCCGGGGTGGAGCATGTCATGGTCGAGGACCACCATCTCGCCTGCGACGTGCGGGGCGGCTTCGGACCGCTGCTCGAGGTGCTGGGGCGCGGCCAGGTCCTCAACCTGGTCACCCACGAACCGTCCCTGGAGGAGGTCTTCCTCGCCTACTTCCGTGATCCCGCCGAGCCCGCCCAGGTCCCCGTCCCCACGGGAGGCGCCCGATGACCACGGTCACGCCGGGGGCCGACGCCCTGGCGCCGCCGGTGAGGGGCCCGGTGCGGGGGAGCGCCGGCACCATGGTGCGGTATGGGCTCCGCTCGCACCGCTGGGCCCTGGCGGGGGTCGCCTTCGTCGGCTTCGTCAGCCCCTACTCGGCCGCAGCCTCCTACGTGGCGGCGACCGGGACGGCGGCGCTGCGCGCGTCCTTCGGACGGCAGACCGTCGCCCTCGGCCCGCAGCTCGCCTACCTGGTCCCGCTCCCGATCCGTCCGGACACGGTCGCCGGCTACACGTGGTGGAAGGGGCTGACCTGGCTGACGCTCATCTTCGCGGTCTGGGGGCTCGCCGCCGCCACCGGCCTCGTCCGCAACGAGGAGGAACGAGGTCTGATGGAGACCTGGCTGGCGCAGCCCTTCGGCCGGCTCTGGCTGCTGCTCTCCCGCACCGCCGCCTTCGGCGTCGCTGCGCTGGCGGCGGTGGTCATCACCGGCCTGGGCACCGCCGCCGGCATCGCGGCGGGCAAGGGGTCCGTCGGGGTGCCCGCGCTCGCGGGTCAGGGGGCGGCGCTGCTCGGCATCGCTCTGGCCTGCTTCGGGATCGGCCTGGCGGCCGCCCAGCTGGCGGTCACCCGGCGCGGCGCGCTGGTGCTCGGCGGCGCAGTGATGCTCGTCCTCTATATCGTTGATGCCCTGGCTCGGGTCAACCCGGGCCTCGACGGCGTGGCGGCCATCTCGCCGTTCCATCTGGCGGACATCACGACCGCGGTCGTCCCCGGCGGCCGCTTCGATGGTGGCGCGACAGCCGCCCTCTTCGCCATCGCCGCCGTGCTGGTTGGCCTCTCGGCGCTCGCCTTCCAGCGGCGCGACCTGATGGCTGCCCTCGTCCGGCGGCGGCGCGCCGAGACCCCGGTCGTGCGCACACCGTCGGCCAACCCCCTTCTCCGGCTCCCCGTCCTGAGCAGTCTCTGGGAGCAGCGGATCGGGATGGCGGGCTGGGTGGCTGGGAGCATTCTCGCGGCCGGACTGGTCGTATCCATCGCCCACACCACCGGCAAGCTCCTGGCGTCGGTCACCGGCTTCCAGACCTTCGTCCACGCCGCCGGCACCGACAGCGCGGCGACCGCGGTGGTCAGCTCCGTCTGGCTCAGCATCTCCGCGCTGATCGTCGCCGCGTTCGCGATCGCCCAGACGTCCCGATGGGCCGGTGACGACGCCGGAGGAAGGTTGGAGATGGAGATCGCCCAGCCGGTCCCGCGTTGGCGCGTCGTCGCCGAGCGCGGCCTCACCCTGGTTGTCGCGGCGCTGGTGATGACCGCCCTCGGATCGCTGGTGACGGGCGCCGTCGCCCCGAGCCAGGGGGTCCATCTCGATACTGGAGGACTGCTGACCGCGACGGCCCTGCTGGTCCTGCTGGCGCTCACCTTCGCCGCCCTCGGTGCCCTGGTCATCGCGCGTCTCCCACGCATCGCCGTGCCCGTGCTCGCCGTGATCGCCGTGGCCGGCTTCTACATCCCGTTGCTCGCGCCGCTCTTCAAGTGGCCGGGATGGGCCCTCGACCTCTCCCTCTTTCACCTCTATGGGACCCCCCTCACCACCGGCGTGTACTGGACCGGCCTGTGGGTGATGGTGGCGATCGTCGTCATCGGATTCGGTGGAGCGATGGCGGCGATGCGGGTGCGCGAGGTGGGCCGCTGAGGTCGCGGGCCAGGGCCCGGGCGGACCTTCCGGCGAACCCCTGACCTCGGGCGGGGAGATTTCAGGGGATTTCCAGGGTCATCCCCGATGGTGGACGGCCGCGGGCATCCGTAGCATCCGGGGCCATGGAAATCGTTCGCAACCTGTGGCGGCGCAAGCTGCGCACCACGCTCACCGTCACCGGCATCGTCATGGGCATCTTCGCCCTCACCACCATGGGCGCGATGGCGGAGCACTTCGACGCCCTCCTGGCCGGCGGGATCACCTATTACAGCAGCACCGTCATGGTCTCCGACGCCAACTCGGGCGGTGCTTTCGGGGGCGGGTACATGGCCCTCTCCACGCTGTCCCAGATCCAGCACGTCGAGGGTGTGCGCGCCGTCTCACCGGTGGTCGAGGCGACCGCCAAGCCCGGGTCGACGTCGGTGGTGAGCATGGGTGTGCCCGACTACATCATGAACCTGGACCCCAACTGGAACTCCTCCTCCTCGATCAAGCTCTCGCTCGCAGCGGGGACCTGGGTGACCGAGGTCTCGCGCCTCGAGGTCGACCTGGGGTCGTCCTTCGCCGCCGAGTTCCACATGAAGGTGGGGGACACGATCGCCCTGCCGGTGCGTCCCAGCGACGCCAAGCCGGACTTCGTCAACCATCGGTTCACCGTCGTCGGGATTCTCAATCCCACCCTCACCGCGCCGGACAGCGGCGCCTACGTCAGCCTCCACGACGCCCAGATGATCGAGGGGGACAGCCTGCCCACGGCGCTCCAGGGCCACGTCGACCCGTATCAGCTCATGTCCGGCGCGGTTGTGTACGCCAAGCCGGGGGTGAACCTCGACGCCCTGGCCGGCCGGATCAACGCCGAGGTGCCGACGGTGCAGGCGACCAAGCCCAGCACCCTGGTCAGCGCCTTCAAGTCAGGGGGAGCCGTGTTCACCTTCATGACCACCGCCGCCGCGCTGCTGGCGCTGATCATCGGGGGCCTCTCGGTGGTCAACACCATGCTGATGTCGGTGAGCGAGCGGGTGCGTGAGATCGGGCTCAAGAAGGCGGTCGGGG
>JBEKXW010000004.1:0-135333 GCA_049511615.1 Candidatus Dormibacteria bacterium
CACCAAGATCGCGGTGATCCCGGGCACCGACCAGGGCTACGTGATGGACGGCTTCGGGGGGCTGCACCCCTTCAACGGGGCCCCGGTCGAGAACCCGTCGGGCTACTGGCCGGGCTGGGAGATCGCCGCCGACCTGGTGGCCACCGCCGACGGCGGCTACACCTTGGACGGCTTCGGGGGCATCCACCCCTTCGGCAGCGCCCCGGCGATCAGCCCCAGCGGCTACTGGCCGGGCTGGGACATCGCGCGCGCCATCACCAACGCATGGACCGGGACCACGGGGGGCGTCTTCGTCCTCGACGGCTTCGGTGGCGTCCACCCCGCGGGCGGGGCTGCCTACTTCGACGCCAGCGGGTACTGGCCAGGCTGGAGCATCGCCATCAGCGCCGTCAGCGCTCCCTGACCGTCGCCACCCGTCGACGCGGACCCGGGAGGCCGCATCCGCGGCTCCTATACTCGAATTTGCCGTGACCGACCTGGGCCCCCTGAACGACGAGATCGACACCCTCATCGGCAGCCTGCGCGCCGAGTCGCGGGACATCCGGGTCTTCTTCCAGGTGTTCGCCGGGAAGCTGCTGGACGCCCTTCCCGACGCGGTCTCGGTCGAGCGCGAGGGCCCGCTCTTCGCGCGACGCCGTCCGATCCGCAGCCTCACCGTTCGGGTCGGCGACGACATCCTGGAGGCGGAGATGACCCGGGACGGGCTCTCCTGCCGGGAGACCCAGGTCCTCAACGGGCTGACCGAGGAGATCGGCTTCGAGGCCTGGATGCGCGTGCTGGCGGCCTCGCTGCGCCAGAAGGCACACAGCACGGCCGAGGCCAGCGCGGTGCTCCGGGCTCTGCTCACCTGACGCTCGGGGTGCCGCTCAGACCGGGGACTCCGAGCCGCGTGAGGAGGGGCGGGTACCAGATGTTGTGGCTGCCCGCCCTAGAGGCCACCAGATGAGGGCCGGGGGCCCGGAGGCCTCTGGTACCATTCGCCAATGGAAGATCACCGCGCGCGGCTGACCGACCGGGGAACCGGAGAGAGGGGCCATGGAGGTTGAGCTGGGGCGCTCCAAGCGCGCCCGCCGGGCCTACGGATTCGACGAGGTGGCCCTCGTCCCCGGGCGGGTGACCATCGATCCCGACGAGATCGAGGTCGGGCTCAGCCTCGACGGGTTGCACCTCGACATCCCCTTCCTGGCCGCCGCCATGGACGGGGTGGTCGACGTCCCGTTCGCTGTCGAGATGGGCCGTCTCGGTGGGCTGGCCGTTCTCAACCTGGACGGGGTCCAGTGCCGGTACGAGGACCCGTCGGAGGTGCTCGAGCAGATCGCCGCAGCGCCGGCGGGTGAGGTCAACGTGCTGCTGCAGAAGCTGTATCAGGCGCCGGTCCAGGACGGGCTGATCGGCCAGAGGATCGAGGAGGTCAAGAAGGGGGGGGGCCCCTGCGCCGTGTCCACCTCACCCGCCCGGGCCGAGCACCGGGCGGCGATCGTTCAGGAGGCCGGTGCCGACTGCCTGGTGGTCCAGGGAACCGTGCTCACCGCCCGCCATGTCAGCAGCGCCTACAGGCAGCTCTCCTTCCGCGAGCTCACCTCCAGCCTCAGCATCCCGGTGGTGGTCGGCAATTGCGTGGACTACGCCACCGCGCTGGAGCTGATGGACACCGGCATCCGGGGCCTGCTGGTCGGGGTCGGCCCGGGTGCCGCCTGCACCACCCGCGCGGTGCTGGGGGTCGGCGTGCCTCAGGTCACGGCGACCAGCGACTGCGCCGCGGCCCGCGACGACCATCTCCGGCGGAGCGGCGAGCGCGTCGCCGTGATCACCGACGGGGGGATGCGCCTGGGCGGGGACGTCGCCAAGGCGTTCGTCTCGGGCGCCGACGCGGTGATGATCGGCTCGGTGTTCGCCGCGGCCCGCGAGGCCGCCGGCCGGGGCAACCACTGGGGGATGGCCACCCCCGATCCGAACCTCCCCCGGGGTACGCGCATCCGCACCGGGGTCAAGGGGTCGCTGGAGGAGATCCTCTTCGGCCCGGCCCACGTCGACGACGGGTCGATGAACCTGGTGGGCGCCCTGAAGAGCGCGATGGGTGTCTGTGGCGCCCGCACCATCGCCGACTTCCAGGAGACCGAGATGGTGGTCGCCCCCGCGATCAAGACCGAGGGCAAGACGCAGCAGCGCGAGCAGCGCGTCGGCATGGGCGTCTGATCGTGGGCGCCGGCGTCGCTCAGAGCCCGGCCTCGGACCTGGCCCTGAGCCCGGCGGCCGGCGGCTCGCCCCCGGCGCCGGCCGCCCAGGACGGCGTTCTCGTCCTCGACTTCGGGAGCCAGTACGCCCAGCTGATCGCCCGGCGGGTGCGTGAGGCCCGGGTGTACTCCGAGCTGGTGCCCGGGACGGTGAGCGCCGACGAGATCCGGCGCCGGGCGCCCCGCGGGCTGATCTTCAGCGGCGGGCCGGCATCGGTGTATGAACCAGGCGCACCCCATCCGGATCCGGCGATCTATGACCTCGGTCTGCCCATCCTCGGCATCTGCTACGGGATGCAGCTGCTCGCCCACGACCTGGGGGGCAGGGTGGAGCCGGCCAGCCGCCGGGAGTACGGCGCCGCCCAGCTGGACATCGACGACCCGGCCGGGATCTTCGACGGCATCCCCCGCGAGACCGCGGTGTGGATGTCGCACGGCGACATCATCACCGGCCTCCCCGACGGCTTCCGTCCCATCGCCCACTCATTGAACTCGCCGTACGCGGCGTTCGCGGGTCCCCTGGGACGCTTCGGCATCCAATTCCATCCCGAGGTGGTCCACACCCCGGCCGGCAAGCAGCTGCTCGCCAACTTCCTGACCCGCGTCTGCAGATGCTCCACCACCTGGGAGCCGGCCGCATTCGTCCAGAGGGCGGTGGCCGACATCCGCGCCCGGGTCGGGGAGGGGCGCGTCCTCTGCGCCCTCTCGGGCGGGGTCGATTCGGCGGTGACGGCGACGCTGGTGCACCGGGCGGTGGGCGACCAGCTCACCTGTGTCTTCGTTGACAACGGCCTGCTCCGCCGCGACGAGGGCAGGCGGGTGGTCGAGGTCATGTCCCACCAGCGCCACATCACGCTGGTGCACGTCGACGCGACCGACCGCTTCCTCACCGCGCTCGCCGGAGTGACCGACCCGGAGGAGAAGCGGCGCCGGATCGGACGCACCTTCATCGAGGTGTTCGAGACCGAGGCCCGGAGGCTGGGCGACATCGACTTCCTCGCCCAGGGCACCCTCTATCCCGACGTGATCGAGTCGACCTCGCACGACACGCCCAACGCCCGCACCATCAAGACCCACCACAACGTGGGCGGCCTTCCCGCCGATATGCGCTTCCAGCTCATCGAGCCGCTCCGCTACCTCTTCAAGGACGAGGTGCGCCGGGTCGGCACCGAGCTGGGGCTCCCCGAGGACATGGTCTGGCGCCAGCCGTTCCCGGGGCCGGGGCTGGCGATCCGGGTGATCGGCGAGGTGACCCGGGAGCGGTTGGAGGTGCTGCGCGCGGCCGATTGGATCGTCATCGACGAGGTGAAGCGGAGCGGCCTCTACCGGAAGGTGTGGCAGTCGTTCGCCATCCTGACCCCGGTTTCGTCGGTGGGCGTGATGGGCGACGGCCGGACCTACGCCAACGTCGTCGCCATCCGGATCGTCGAGTCCGACGACGCCATGACCGCCGACTGGGCGCGGGTCCCCTATGACGTGCTGGGCCTGATGAGCCGGCGCATCGTCAACGAGGTCCCGGGGGTCAACCGGGTCGTCTACGACATCAGCAGCAAGCCGCCGTCCACCATCGAGTGGGAGTAGCCCGCTTCGCGGCGGAGCCTCGCGCCGGGAGGGGCGGGTCGCCTACCAGAGCGAGCGCACGCTGGTCCGGCGCGGCGCCGGCCGGTAGGGCTCCCAGGTGTCGGTGACCCTCGCCCAGCGTGATCCCACCAGCGTTGGGGTGCGCCGCCGGCGCGACTGGATCCGGAGGCGGATGACGGTGACGGCGAGGATGAGCATGCCGAGCACCACCAGGGCGGCGCCCAGCTCGACACGGTCGGACGGGTCGAGGCCGGCGGGGGCGACGGTTCCGGTGAGACCCGCTGCCTGGACAGGCAGCGTGCCGGAGGCGGCGAGGGCGACGAGGAAGGGCGGAACGGCCGCCAGCGCGGCGAGCCAGCGACTCCGATGGGACCTCACGGCTGACACTCCTTCGCGGGTGGGTTGATCACCGTGGCCCAGCTTAGGGTGCGCGATCGGAACGCGCCAGACTGACCTGCACCGCAAATGGCTGGGTCAGATGCACTGGGCGGCGCCGGCCCGGGTGACCGGGCGCGCCCTCGATCCGCGACAATCGGTTCCGATGCGCGTTCTCGTGGTCGGTTCGGGCGGTCGGGAGCACGCTCTGGCCTGGGCCTGTGCCCGGCACGAGTCCTCCCCGGAGATCATCTGCGCCCCGGGCAACGCCGGCACCGCCCAGCTCTGCACCAACGTCGGCGTCTCCGTCACCGACGGGACCGCGGTCGCCCGGCTGGGCCGCGAACGGGAGGTCGACCTGGTCGTCATCGGCCCGGATGCGGCGCTGGCCGCGGGTGTCGCCGACGCCTGCCGCGAGGCCGGCCTGACCGTCTTCGGCCCCTCGGCCGCGGCCGCCAAGATCGAGTGGAGCAAGACCCACGCCAAGCAGGTCATGGATCGTGCCGGCGTCCCCACCGCCCGCTGGCTCTCCGGGGACCGGGAGAGCCGCAGCGATCTCTTCGACTTCGTCCTGGACCTCGACGGGCACTGCGTGGTCAAGGCGGACGGTCTCGCCGCCGGGAAGGGGGTGGCGGTCTGCGACACCCGCGAGGACGCGTTCGCGGCTCTGGCCGCGTGCCTCAACGAGGGACGCTTCGGAGACGCGGGCAGGGTGGTGGTGGTCGAGGAACGGCTGCGTGGGACCGAGATCTCAGTCTTCGCCATCTGCGACGGCCGCCGCTACCAGCTGCTGGCGCCCGCCCGCGACTACAAGCGGGCCCACGACGCCGACCACGGACCGAACACCGGCGGCATGGGCGCCTTCGCCCCCGTCGACGACGGTTGCCCCCCCTTAACAGAGGTCGCCGCGCGGGTGATCGAGCCCACGCTGGCAGCCCTCGCCGACGCCGGGACCCCGTTCGTGGGCTGCCTCTACGTGGGATTGATGCTCAGCCCGGACGGGTTCCGGGTGCTCGAGTTCAACGCCAGGTTCGGCGATCCCGAGACCCAGGTGGTCGTGCCGCTCGCGGGACCGGACTTCCTCGACCGTCTCCTGGCCGCGGCACGCGGGGAGCTGACCGGGCCGGCTCTGGCCCCGGTGGTCGGGGCGGCCGTGGTGGTGGTGGCCGCGGCGCAGGGCTACCCGGCGGCGCCCCGCGCCGACGACGCCATCCTGGGGCTCGACGACCTCGACGACGACGTCCTCTGCTTCCACGCGGGCACGGCCCGTGACCGGCGGGGCCGGCTGGTGACGGCGGGAGGGCGGGTGCTCGGCATCGTCGGCCGGGGCCGTGACGTCGCCACGGCGCGGCGTCGCGCCTACCAGAACCTCGAGCGAGTCCACTTCGCGGGGATGTGGTCGCGCTCCGACATCGCGATCCTCCCGGTCGGAGCGAGGCGGTGAACGGTCCCCGGGTCGGCATCCTCATGGGCAGCGAGTCCGATCTGCCGGCCATGCGGCTGTGCGGGGAGGTCCTCGACGAGTACGGCATCGGCTGGGAGATCGCGGTGATGTCGGCCCACCGCGCCCCCGACGCGGTCCGTGCCTACGCCCGCCAGGCCGAGCGCCGGGGCCTGCAGCTCCTCGTCGCCGGGGCGGGTGCGGCGGCCCACCTGCCGGGAGTGCTGGCGTCGCTGACCCCGCTGCCGGTGATCGGCGTCCCCCTGGCCGGCACCCCGCTCGCCGGCTTCGACGCGCTGCTCAGCATCGTGCAGATGCCCCCGGGGGTTCCGGTCGCGACCGTCGCGGTCGGCGAGATGGGCGCCCGCAACGCGGGGCATCTCGCGGCCCGGATCCTCGCCCTGACCGATGCCGGAGTGGCGGCAGCGGTGCAGGCCCGGCGCCAGGAGATGAGCGGCCGGGTGCAGCTCCCCGAGGGCTTCGACCTCGCGGGCGACGGGCCGGAGGAGGCCTGAGACTCCGAGGTCAGAGCGAGCCGGGAAGCGTCGCCACCATCTCAACGTCGCTGGCCTCAGGGACCGCGAGGGTGGTGAGGGCTCCGGTGTCGGGGTCGAGCACCCCGAGATCGCCGGAATCGACGTCGACGAGCAGGTGGGTGGCGTCGATCCAGCCCATGATGCCGCTGTAGGTGTGGCCGATGTTGGTGATGCTGCCGTTGCTGCTGACCACGGCCAGCGCCCCATTCGAGCTGGACCCGCAGGCCATCCGCGACCCGTCGGGGGCGAGAGTGCACGTGTACAGGTCCACGCCACCGTTCTGATCGCTCCCGGTCGGGCTCCACGACTGCCAGCCGTGCTCGTACACGACGAGGTGCTCGGCCCCGGGGACCTCGGCGACCTCTCCGAAAGTCATCGAACGCCTGGAACCTCCGTTTTGATCCAATCTCCGCCCGGCATCATCCCCCATACAATCGCTCGGTCATGCCGCGTCTGGAGCTGATCGAGGCATCGCTGCGGTACGGGCAGCAGGCGCTCATGCTCAGCCGCCTGCGCCAGCGCCATGCGGTGCGGGCGGCCGAGCTCCTCGACGCCTGCGGCTTCTCCGCCCTCGAGGTCTTCGGTGGCGCCACCTTCGAGGCCCAGCTGCGCTTCCTCGGGGAGGACCCCTTCGAGCGGCTGCGGGCACTGGCCGCCGCCGCGCCGAGGACCCCGCTGATGGCCACCCTGAGCGGGCAGATGCTGGTCGGGCACCGCCACCTGCCCGACGACGTGGTCGATAGCTTCGTCCGCCTGGCCGCCGAGGCGGGGATCAGCGTCTTCCGGCTCCTCGACCCCCTCAACGACGTCGCCAACCTGGCCACCGCGGTCCGGGCCGCCAAGGCGGCGGGAGCCGTGGTGGAGGGGGTGGTGGTCTGCTCCGACGCTCCCGTCGCCGCCCTCGGCGCGGTGGCCGGTGGACTTGCCGGGCTGGGCTGCGACGCCATCTGCCTCCACGATCCCCTGGGGGCGGCCGGTTCGGCGCGCGCCGCGGCGCTCGTCTCCGCCATCCAGGAGGCCGGCCGCCTTCCCGTGACCGTGAGCTTCTGCGCCCAGACCGGCCAGGCGGTGCTCGCTTACCAGGCAGCCCACCGGGCCGGTGCGACACGGGCCGACGTCTGCGTCTCTCCCCTGGGTGGTGGCTCCGCCCTCCCTCCCGCCGAGGCGGTGATCGCCGGCTTGGCGGACACCGACGACGCCACCGGCATCGAGCTGGAGGCGGTGATCCGGGTGGCCAACTTCCTCGACGAGATCGCTCCCCTGTATGCGGACTCGGTCGACCCGGCCCTCTGGCGGTACGACGGGGCGGCCCTTCGCGGGCTTCTCCCCGCCTCGGCGATGGGCCACGGCATCGCCGAGCTGCGCGAGCGCGGTGCCCTCGACCGCCTGCCCGACGTCGAGGCCGAGATCACCCGGGTGCGCCACGAGCTGGGCAACCCGCCGCCGGTGTCCCCGCTCCCCGAGGTGATCACCATCCAGGCCGTCTACAACGTCTTCGAGGGCGACCGTTACGCCACCATCAGCCAGGAGATCAAGGACTACTGCCTCGGTTTCTTCGGGACCCCGCCGGAGCCGATCGATCCCGACGTTCGCGAGCTCGTCAACGGCCGCGAGGAGCCGATCACCGGCCGGCCGGCCGACCTCCTGGCACCCGGCCTTCCCCCGGCGCTGCGCGAGCTGAACCGGGAGGGGGTCCGCGCCGATCCCGAGGCGCTGGTGACCTACGCGCTCTTTGGCACCGACTTCCTCGCCTTTGCCCGGGGGGAGGCGGCGGTGGAGCGGCTCGCGGACGAGGAGGCGCGGATCCCGGCCGGCGGGGCGGACACCGAGACAGCGCGCCCCCCCGTGTACGAGGAGAGCGCGGTGGCGGACCGGCCGGGGACCGACGCCGGCGGGGACGTCCGTGAGCTGCGGGTCGAGGTCGATGGGCAGACCTACGACGTCCGGGTCTTCGGTGCCGGACCCGCCGCGCCCCGAGCCGCATCCGCGCCGGCGGCCGCGACGGGGCCGCGAACCGGGGACGGCACGGTGACCGCCCCCATGCCGGGCCTGATCCTCCGGGTCACGGTGGAACCCGGCGATCGGGTCCAGATCGGCGACGTCGTCGCCGTCCTCGAGGCCATGAAGATGCAGAACGAGATCACGGCGAACCGGACCGGGACGGTGGCCCAGGTCCACGTGCGCGCGGGGGAGGTCGTCGGCCCCAGGGCCCCGATCATCGACATCGAATGACCGACCTGTTCGACGCAGCCGCGCCGTCCCCGCCGGTCGCCGGTGCGTCCCCGCCGCGTCCCGGCGCCCCGGACGTAACGTCCGCGGCACTCCAGGCGTTCCTCCCCCATAGCTCATGATCGCCGGGCGCGCCCTCCGCACCGCCGCCATCGCCCTGATCGCATGCCTGATCGCCGCCGGGGTCAGCCTGACCGTCGCCGGTTCGGGGCGCCTGACCAGCTTCGACACCCAGGCTGCGAGCCTGGAGCGGACCTGGGTGCACGACGTCGCCGTGGGAGTGCCCGCGACGAGCATCACCCCGCTCAAGAACCGGCTCCGCGAGCAGCGGCCCCCGGACGAGTGGTGGGCTCCGGTGTGGTGGACGACCAATGGTCAGAGCCTGCTCGCCGCGCTGTCCCGTCTCACCGAGGCCGCCTACGCGTCCGCCATGGCCGCCCAGCGGAGCCGGGCCCAGCTGATCCTGACCGACTGGCAGCAGGAGGTCAGCCAGGACCGGGCCTGGATGACGGCGGCGGAGGTCGCGGCGGGTCAGAGCTGGCCGGCGCAGCTGGCGGCTGCGACCACCCCCGACCAGGTCGCGAGCCTCGCTCCGGCCTGGCAGGAGCAGCTCGACACCGCGCGCACCGTGGTCGAGACCGCTCAGCAGCAGGCGGCGATCCAGGCTGACGTCGCCAGCGCGGGCGGCACAGCCGGGCTGATCACGCAGGCCGGCACCGCGATCAGCCAGGCCGGCACCGACGACCTCGATCCGGGCGACGTCCCCGACCTGGTGACCCAGCTCCAGGTCGACGAGGCGGACGGAGCCGACCTGACCCAGACCTCGGACATGCTCTACGCGGCGCTGCAGCAGCTGGACGGGCTGATCACGCTCAACGACCAGCTGAACGCCGAGATGCGGCCGCTGGAGCTGCTCGCCGACCAGGCTGCCGCCGAGGGGACGCCCAACTCCCAGACCCTGCTGGGGGACTACCAGGCGGCGGACCAGTCATTCCTCGGCGGCACCACCTACGACCAGCTAAGCGCCGTGCAGACGCAGGTGAGCGCCCTCCAGACCAGCCTCACCGCCGAGCTGAGCGCCAACCAGTGCGGCCACGATGTGGGATCGGGGAAGGTGATCACCCTGAACCTCACCCTCCAGGAGGCCGTCATGTACGACAACGGCTGCGTGGTCAACGCCACCCCGATCACCACCGGCCGGCCCGGCCTGCGCACCCCGACCGGGAACTACACCGTCTTCTTCAAGACCTCGCCCTTCACCATGGTCTCCCCCTGGCCGCTCGGGTCACCGGATTGGTATCCCACCACCGTGGTGCAGTGGGTGCTGGAGTTCGCCGACGGGTACTTCCTCCACGACGCCTACTGGGAGAACCAGAACGCCTTCGGTCCGGGCAGCGAGAACGACGTGGACCAGGACTGGGCCAGCCACGGCTGCGTCCACATCCCCACCGCGCTCATGCCGTGGCTCTACAACTGGACGCCGCTGGGAGCCCCGGTGATCATCACCAACTGAGCCGGCGGGCCCGGCGCGCCAGGCCGCCGAGCCGGTCGACGAGCCCGGCCGCCTCCTTCTCGTCCCGGCAGAGTGCCTCCGCCACCCAGCGCCTCCCGGCGGTGTCGACCCGGAGGTTGGCCAGGTGGAGAGCGCGCAGCAGCGGTCCGCTCCCCAGCCGGATGCTCTGCACCTTCTCCAGCGGCACGATGACCGTCGCCGGGCGCACCCGGCCGGTCCGGGTGACCAGCCACCGCTCGTCGTGCCAGACGGAGAGGTAGTGATAGGAGAGGGGTGCCCGGAAGGCCGCCCGCAGCGGGGGTGCTCCCGATCGGCCCGGCGTCGCGGGAACGCCCGGTGCCAGCCTCCCGATCAGCCAGCGCGCCTGGTCCAGGGTCGCGACCGGGGCCAGGAGGTGGGCGAGCTGGCGGGCCTCGCCCTGGCGCCGGGCCTCGGGCTGGCGGGCGACATCCAGCTCCACCCTGGCCCAGCCGAACGGCCTCCAGAGCAGTGGCTCGAGCAGCCGCACCGCCTGGATGCGGCCGTATGGGATGGTCTCGTGCCGCTTCTGGAGGAGGCCACGGTGCAGGCGCAGGCCGTCGGGGGCCTCTCCGATGGTGAAGTCGAAGTCGCCGTTGATGGCACGGGCGGCATCGATGCCGAGCACCAGCAGACCGGTCACCACCGCGCTGACCAGGGACTCCACCGCCTCCGCCCCGCTCGCCCGCCCCGCGCCGGCCGCCCCGGTCGGACCGGCCGCCGCAAGGGCGACGGCGACGGCGAGGAACACCAGCAGCACCAGCCACGCTCCGCGGAGCAGGCTTGCCGCGATCAGCCGCCCGTTGTCGACCCGGAAGAGGGGCAGGGCAGGAGGCTCGGGGGTCTCCGGGGCCAGCCCGTGGGCGAGGGCGAGCAGCTGGGCCCGCACCGCCGCGGCATCCTGGTTGCTCAGGTAAGCGAGGTGGCCGCGCTGATGGTGCCCGGTCCCGGCGGAGACCACCCGCACCTCGGCGAGCCCCAGGATGCGCGCCGTGAGCGGCGCGACGATGTCGACCGCCTGGATGCGGCGGAGGGGGAAGCGCAGCGACTGGCGGTAGATGAACCCGGTATCGATCTGGAGCTCCTCGCCGACCACTCGCCACCGGGTGACCAGCCAGGAGATCACGGCGGCGGCCATCCCGAGCACGGCGGCCGCCGCGATCACCACCAGGTACACGGTCTGCCCGGATGCGCTCTGCTGCCCGGAGAGGGAGGGGATCCCGACCACCACCACCACCCCGAGGGTGATCACGATGCGGGCGACCGGGGAGAGGGGGTGGAGCCGGCTCCAGGTGCCGGCCAGGGGCGGAGCCTGCGGGGAGCCGGGGACCATCAGATCCCCGAGGCCCGGGCCTCGCCGAGGGTGGCCAGCCGGTCACGGAGCTGGGCGGCGTCGGCGCTGCGCAGCCCCGGGATCCGGGCGTCGGTGGCTGCGGCCGCGGTGTGGAGCTGCACGGTGGCGAGGTCGAAGAGGCGGTCCACCGGGCCCGCGGTCACGTCCACGAACTGCATCCGGCCGAAGGGGACGACGGTCAGCCGGTGGAAGAGGAGGCCCCGTCGGACCACCAGGTCCTCGTCCCGCTCGAGGTAGCCCCAGGAGCGGTACCGGCCGCGCTCGACGAACCACGAGACCGCGGTGAGAGCCAGGCCGGCACCGATGCCGGCCGCGGCCCCCGGTCCACCGCCGAGGAGGCCTCCGATCACGCTGACGATGACCAGCAGGATCAGGCTCGACAGCCCGAGCACCGCCTGGCGGGCGATCCACATCCGGGGCGACGGACGCCGGTAGTCCATTCGAAGCTCGATCCTACCGGGCGCGCCCCCGGGGCGGTCCGAACTCAGGAGCCTACCGGTCGCGCCGCCGCGGAGAGCGCTTGCGCGCCTTCCTCACCCTTCCGCTCAGGTCGGCGACCGACACCTCGACGGCGTCGGCGAAGGCGCGGGACGCCTGGAGGGCGTGCTCCCGGACCACCTGGTCGCGGAACGCCTCGCCCATGGCGTCGACTGCGCTGCCGATCTGGCGGCTCAACATCTCCAGGGCGTCGCTCATCGCCTGCCCGGTGCGCTCGACGGGCTGGCCGCGCCCCTCGACCTGGTGACGGTAATGCTCGTGGATCCGGGAGCCCAGCTCGCCGACCTGCCGGCCGACCTCCTCCCACGCCTGGTCTACGTCCCGCGGCATCGCGCAGCCTCCTCGCTCTTCTCGGGCCCGTCCCAATGATGCACCGCCGCTCGGCAACGGCTGCGCCCGCCGCCGGGAGCTCGGCACCCGGTCGTGCCGCTCCTGATGGCACCATGAGCGCCGTGTTCGCCAAGGTGCTCGTCGCCAACCGGGGGGAGATCGCGCTGCGGGTGATCCGCGCCTGCCGCGACCTCGGGATCCGCTCGGTCGCCGTCCACAGCGAGGCGGACCGTCACGCCCCCTTCACCCTTCTCGCCGACGAGGCGGTGGAGCTCGGAACGCCGGCGGAGTACCTCGACATCGAGCGGGTCGTGGCGGTCGCCAGGTCCACCGGAGCGGACGCGATCCATCCCGGCTACGGCTTTCTCAGCGAGAACCAGGCTTTCGCGAGAGCCTGTGCCGACGCCGGCGTCGTGTTCATCGGCCCGCCCCCGGAGGCGATGGCGGCGATGGGGGAGAAGGTCCCGGCCCGCGAGCGGATGCGGGCCTCGGGGGTGCCGGTCGTCCCCGGCAGCGGAGCCGTCAGCGATCCGGAGGAGGCGCAGAGAGCGGCGTCCGAGATCGGCTACCCGGTCCTCATCAAGGCCTCCGCCGGTGGCGGCGGTATCGGCATGCGGGTGGCCCGGGACCCTGCCGAGCTGCTGAGCGGGCTGGAGGCCGCCCGATCCACGGCCCGACGCGCCTTTGGCAACGCCACCGTCTTCCTGGAGCGCTACGTGGAGGAGCCCCGGCACATCGAGGTGCAGGTGCTCGCCGACGCCCACGGCAGCGTCATCCACCTCGGGGAGCGCGAGTGCTCGATCCAGCGCCGCCACCAGAAGATCCTCGAGGAGTCGCCGTCGGTGGTCATCGACCCGGCCACCCGAGAGCGCATGGGCGGGGTCGCGGTAACCGCCGCCCGGGCGGTCGGCTACGTCAACGCCGGCACCGTCGAGTTCATCTACTCGAAGGGCGACTTCTTCTTCCTGGAGATGAACACCCGGCTGCAGGTTGAGCACCCGGTGACCGAGGCCGTGTACTCGGTGGACCTGGTGGCGGAGCAGCTCCGGGTCGCGGCCGGCGAGCACCTCCGACTCCGCCAGGGGCAGGTCGCCCTCCAGGGTCACGCCATCGAGTGCCGGATCAACGCCGAGGACTTCGAGCACGGTTTCCTGCCCTCTCCGGGGCGGGTCACGGGGTACCACGAGCCCTCCGGGCCCGGGGTCCGGGTCGATTCCGCGCTCACCGGGCCGGGGGTGGTCTCCCCCCTCTACGACCCGATGATCGCCAAGCTGATCGTCTGGGGACCGACCCGGGAGCTCGCGATCGGCAGGATGCGCCGGGCGCTCGTCGAATACGCCGTCACTGGGATCCGGACCAACATCCCGTTCCACCTCGCCATCCTCGACTCCCCCGACTTTCAGCGCGGGGAGTACACCACCCACTTCATCGAGGACCACCCGGAGCTGGTGGACCAGGCGCGGGAGTGGGAGCGGCGGCGCAGCCGATTCGATCGCCTGCTCCGGGACCCGGCCCACGTCGCGGCCATCGCCGCCGCCGTGGCGGTGTCGAGCTAGCCCCGCGGCTCAGCCTCCGACCGGGTAGAGGGACTGGGCCGGCGGGTGGCCGCCGTCGATGTCCGAGATCGAGGTGCCGACCGCGACCTGGGTGCCGGCGGGGAGGGTGCCCGCCACGGTCAGCGTCGCTTCGCGGGTGTCGGGGTCGTACGACGGAGGCCCGAGCAGTGGAAGCGTCTGGCCGTCGGTGGTCTCCAGCCACAGCGAGCCGGCGGTGATGCTCGACGCATCGAGGTCGGAGTCGAAGGTGACGGTCACCACGCTCTCCGGGTTCAGCGAGCCCGCGGCCGGCGGCGTGACGGTGACGCTCAGGACGCGCGGACCGCTGCCCTGGTCTCGCAGCGGTGGGACCGAGAGCCCGGTGACCAACCAGCCGCTGTCGCTCTGGCCGAGGATCACCGTCTCGTCGGTCAGCTGTCCGGGTGACGTGCTCTTCGGATCGACGATGAGCCGAGCGGAGGCGGTGAGGGTGGGCCCGCCGGCGGCGCTGGCGGCGCTGCAGCTGGAGCTGATGACGTAGCCGCGGTCGATGGACGAGGGCGTCATCGTGCCAGCCGGGGGAACGCCGCTGGCGGTCAGGGCGGCGAGGCCGGCCTGGTCGTGGGCCACCTGGTCGCCGACGAACTGGCTCAGCACCTGGTCGGCGTCCTGGCAGAGAGACGTGGGCGAGGTGGTGGAGGTGGACGCGGCCTGGACGTGCGTCACGTCGAGGCTCCCGGCGGCGACGAAGGCGAGCTGAGTGCCGTCCGGGGAGAAGGCGAGGGAGCTGGCCTCGGCAGGGGCGGTGCCGAGAACGGTGCCGCTCGCCGTCTCGACCTCGATGCCGCCGGGGTCCATGCCGTAGGCGAGAGTGGCCCCGTGGGCGTCGAGGGCCAGCTCCTCGATCCCTCCCACGGGAGCTCCAGTCACCGGCGTGATCGTCGTCGGGTCGCTGACCTGGGCCTCCAGCACCGTGGAGGTGCCTCCGCCCGTGTCCACCCAGGCGACCTCGTCCCCCGCACCGCTGAAGGCCACCACCCCGCTGGCGCTCCCCGGCAGCTGGGTCGGGGTCGGCACCTGGCCGCCGCCGGTCGGGAGCGTGACCAGCCAGCCGTCACCCGCGCTCGGCGCGTAGGTGGCGGCCGGTGTGACCGTGGAAGAGGGAGGCGCCGAGGAGGGGGATGGGGTGGCCGGGACCGCGGTCGCGGGGGTGGACGTAACCGGTGTGGCGGTCGAGGTCGAGGATGCCGTGGTCGTCGGCGCCGGCTGGCCGGACACATCCGTGGCGGGGACGAACGCGTGCTGCCCGTCCGCTGCGAGCACGACACCGGACGCCGAGCCTCCGGGGGGGAAGGCGTAGAGCCGCGACCACTCTTCCGAGTCCACGTACACGGCGTAGATCCCCTGGGGGGTCACGAAGACGACCCGGTTGTTGCCGTCCCAGGCCAGCGCCGTCACCGCTCCTCCCCCGGTCGACCCGGTCGGCCACACGAGGTTGGCCTGGCTCCCGTCGGAGCTCTCGACCACGATCCCACCGCTGCCGTCCGGCTGGGTGATCGCCAGGGCGACGTTGAACCCGTTGGGTGACACCGCCACCGCCGTGGACGGGGTGTCACTCAGTGTCACCGGCGCCGCATCCTGGGGGAAGTAGACCGTCCCCGAGGCCGGTGCGGCGGCCGGCGTGGCCGCCGCTGAGGCGGTGGCTGGCTGGGTGGCCCCCACCGCCGTGGGGCTGGGGGAGGCCGACGGGGTCGCCGAGGGGCTGGCCGAGGGGCTCGCCGCCAGCGTCGGCTGGCCGGCGGTGGAGTCGCTCACCCCGGGAGCGCTCCCGGGGCCCCAGAAGGCCAGCCCGTCGCTGGCCGCCGGTCCCACCACCACCGGTACCAGGGCGGGGACCGGCGAGCCCGTCGCGGTCGGGGTCGGCGCCGGCTGGGTCCCGAAATCGATGGTCACGTCGGAGCTCAGGGTCTGTCCGCTCTGGCTCTGCACCGCCGACTTCGGGATCGTCACCTGGTAATCGGTGTTGGCGGCCAGGGGGTGGATGGGTGTGACCACCAGCGTCTCGGGGTTCTTCCAGGTGACGGTCACCTGGGTGGCGGGCTCGATCTTGAGGGAGCCCAGCACCGCCTGCTCGCTCCGGGCGTCGACCGGCTCGTTGAAGCTGAGCGTTATGGCCTGGCGGGGGTCGACCTGCTGCTGGTGGCTCACGTTGGCGACGATGGCCAGCCGCCCGGGTGCCGGCGGCTGGCTGTTCAGGATGGCCACGGCGGCGGCCGCGGCCAGGGCCGCTCCGACCGCGAGCGTCCCCCAGGCCGTGAGGCGGCCGGGGGCAAGCCGGAACCGGGACGCGTGGGGTGGGGCCAGCGCCGTCCTGGCCTCGTCCATCAGGCGGGCTCGGAGGATTCCGGGGAACCTCGGGTCGAGATCTGGTTCGGGCCGGCTCTCCCGGACCAGCTGGGCGAGCTCGAGCAGCTCGGGGTCGTCGCCGAACAGCCCGGCCAGCTCGGGGTCGAAGCGGTCGCGGCGCTCGCTCACAGCGCGTCTCCGGCGACCGCCGTCACGCCCAGCCGCTGCCGGACTCCGATCATGCCGCGGTGGATGAGCAGTTTGACGGCGCCCTCGCTCTTGCCCATGATCACGCCGATCTGGGCCAGCTTCAGGTCCTCTCCCAACTTCAGGGTCATGGCGGTGCGCTGCTGTTCCGGGAGCCCGTCGATGGCCGCCCAGACGCGCGCCGCCTCGGCCGACTCGACCACCCGCTCCGCCACCGGACGAGAGGGGTCGACGATCTCAATGGCGGCGTCCAGGCTCGACTGGGGCCGCTTCTGGCGGAAGTGGTCGGCGATCGCGTTGGCGCTGATCTGGTACAGCCAGGAACTGAACGGGTGCCCGGAGGGCCGGTAGCGCGGCATCGCCCGGAGTGCCTTCATGAAGACCTCCTGGGTGACCTCCTCAGCGGCGTCCCGGTCCCGGATCCGGCTGTAGGCGAAGCGATAGATCTGCCCGAAGTAGTGGTCGTACAGCTCCCCAAATGCGTCGGCGTCCGACTTGGCCCGCTCGACGAGCTGATCCTCATAGGCCCGGGGGAGCGTCATCGCACGACCCTCATCCCCAGGCGTGTCCGCTGGGTGAACGGGTCGGACAGGTTTCGGGTTACGGGACGGCTCATGTCACGGCGGGGCCCTGCGGACAGGCGCGGCCGGCGACCACCCCGCGCGTGCTGGCGGAGGGGGCGGATGGGCGCCCGTCAGTATAGGGTGGCGGGTCCTGTGACTCATGGGAGTTGCCGCGCACTCCTCGATCTGAACTCTGCTGCGGGGGCCCGGCTCGGTGTCCGGCACCGAATAGAATTGGCCCACGTGATCCCCCGTTACACGCCGGCCGCGATCGCCGCCATCTTCAGCGACGAATCCCGGCTCGGGCGGTGGCTGGAGGTGGAGCTCCTGGCCGTCGAGGGCTGGGCGGCCAGCGGGCGGGTTCCCGCGGAGGCGGCTGAGAAGCTGAGGGCGGGCGCCCGTGTCGATCCCGTCCGCATCGCCGAGCTGGAGGCCGAGCAGGGCCACGACGTCGCCGCCTTCGTCCAGGCGGTCCAGGAGACGGTGGGGGACGAGGGCCGCTACTTCCATCTGGGGCTCACCTCGTCCGACGTCGTCGACACCGCCCTGGCCGCCCAGCTTCGCGACGCCGCACGGCAGATCGACGAGGATGCCGCCGCCCTGGAGCGGGCGCTCGCCGCCCAGGCGGTCCGCCACCGGCTGACCATGATGCCGGGCCGGACCCATGGGGTTCATGCTGAGCCTCTCAGCCTCGGGGTCAAGCTCGCCAACCATTACGACGAGGTCCGGCGGAGCCGGGCCCGCCTGGCCGCCGCGGCGGCGGAGGTCGCCGTCGGCCAGGTGAGCGGTCCGGTCGGCACTCACACCTCGGTCCCGCCCGAGGTCGAGGAGCACGTCTGCCAGGGCCTCGGGCTGGGGGTCGCCGCCGCCGCCAGCCAGGTGCTGGCGCGCGACCGCCACGCCGCCTTCGTCGCCGCGACGGCCATCTTGGGAGCCAGCCTCGAACGGCTGGCCACCACCATCCGGCTGCTCCAGCAGACGGAGGTCGCCGAGCTGGAGGAGCCCTTCGCGGAGCGGCAGAAGGGGTCGTCGGCCATGCCCCACAAGCACAACCCGGTGCTCTCCGAACGGGTCTGCGGCATGGCCAGGGTGCTCCGCGGCCACGCCCTCACCGCCATCGAGGACGTGGCCCTCTGGCACGAGCGCGACATCTCCCATTCCTCCGCGGAGCGGATCGTGCTGCCCGACTCGTGCGCCCTGATCGACTACATGCTGCGGCTGTGTACTCGAGTGGTCACCCAAGTTCGTGTCAATCCTGGCAAGATGTTGGAGGACGTCGAGACCCTGGGCCGGATCACCTGCTCGCCCCGCGTGCTCGACGCTCTGATCGTTGTCGGCCGGTCCCGCGAGGACGCCTACCGCGAGGTCCAGGCGCTGGCCGAGCGGGCCCGCCGCGGCGAGGCCGGCTTCGAGGCGTTGGTCCGGGCCGAGCTCGGCGCGGCCCTCCCGACGGAGGCGCTGGACCGCTGCTTCGACCTCCAGACCTACCTCGTCGGCATCGACGACACCTACCGCCGGCTCGGGCTCGAGATCCGCGACGCGTCCCCCGAGGCGGCGGCCGAGGAGCGGCCGAAGCTCGCCCTCGAGGCGGGGATTGGAGGAGGGCTGGCATGACCCCGGTGCTGATGGCGGCTCAGGACGTTGGTCTGGAGGTGTTCCGGCGGGGCAAGGTGCGCGACACCTTCGTCCTCGACGACGGCAGCCTGCTGATGGTGGCCACCGACCGCCTCTCCGCCTTCGACGTCGTGCTGCCCGACCCCATCCCCGAGAAGGGGCGGACGCTCACCCAGATCTCGCGCTGGTGGTTCGAACGGACTGGGCACATCGTTGCCAACCACCTGCTCCCCGACCGCCCGGACGCGGTGCCGCCGGAGATCTGGGCGGAATGGCGGGAGCGCTCGATGCGCTGTGCCCGGGCCGAGCGCATCGACGTCGAGTGCGTGGTTCGCGGCCACCTCTCCGGCTCCGGCTGGAAGGAGTACCGCGACCACGGCACGCTCGCCGGCGAGCCGCTGCCGCCACGGCTGCGGGAGTCCTCGCCGCTCCCCGAGCTGCGCTTCACCCCGGCGACCAAGAACGACAGTGGGCACGACGTCAACATCAGCCGGGCCGAGCTGGCCGAGAAGGTCGGCGTCGACCTCGCGGGGCGGCTCCAGCGGACCGCGCTCGAGCTGTTCCGCTACGCCGCCGCGCTCTGCATCACTCGGGGTATCATCCTGGCCGACACCAAGTTCGAGTTCGGCATGATCGGCGGCCACCTCTGTCTCATCGACGAGGTCTTCACCCCCGACTCGTCGCGCTTCTGGGAGGCGGCGGCGTGGCGCGAGGGGCAGGCTGCGGTGTCCTTCGACAAGCAGCCGGTTCGCGACTACCTGGAGACCCTCGATTGGGACAAGCGGCCACCCGGCCCGCAGCTTCCCCCCGAGGTGGTCGCGGCGACCACCGCGCGCTACCTCGAGGCGGCGCGGCGTATCTGCGGGTTGGAGCTGTGAGGTTCCTCGCCGAGGTCGTGATCTCGCTCAAGCCGGTGGTCAACGACCCGCAGGGGCTCACCGTCCGGGCCGGGCTCCACCAGCTGGGCTTCGCCGAGGTCGCCGAGGTGCGGGTCGGCAAGCACATCACCCTGGAGGTCGACGGCGACTCCGAGGCGAGCGTTCGGCGCCGGGTGGCTGAGATGTGCGAGCGGCTTCTCCGCAACCCGGTCATCGAGGACTATCGCATCGAGCTCCGGCCGGCCATCGAGGCCTCGACCACGCCTCCGCCCCCGCCCGCATGAGGTTCGGGATCGCCGTCTTCCCCGGGACCTGGAGCGACCGCGACTGCGCCCGTGCCGTCGAGGTCCTCGGTCACCGGTCCGTCCCCCTCTGGCACCGCGACCGCGACCTCGGTGGCGTGGACTGCGTGATCCTGCCCGGCGGCTTCTCCTACGGCGACCACCTCCGCACCGGCGCCGTGGCCCGCTTCGCCCCGCTCATGGAGTCGGTGCAGGAGTTCGCCGCCTCGGGGGGTCTGGTCTGGGGGATCTGCAACGGCTTCCAGATCCTCTGCGAGGCCCACCTCCTCCCGGGCGCGCTGACCCGCAACGTCTCCCTCGAGTTCCGCTGCGAGACCGCCTGGTTGCGGGTGGAGACGGTGGAGACGCCCTTCACCCGCGCCTGCGATCCCGCCGCGGTGCTGGCCATCCCGGTCAGCCATGGCGAGGGCCGCTACGTGGCCGACGCCCCGACCCTTGACCGGCTCGAGGCCGAGCATCGGGTCGCCTTCCGCTACGTCGCCCGCGACGGCTCGCCGGTCGGCGACGCCTCGCCCAACGGCTCCCTGCGGGACATCGCCGGCATCGTCAGCGAGGGTCGCAACGTGCTCGGGATGATGCCTCACCCCGAGCGTGCCGCCGAGCCGCTCCTCGGGTCGGAGGACGGGATGCAACTCTTCCGGAGCGTCGTGGAGGAGGTGGCGGAGCGCTCCGCCTTCGTGGCCGCCCCATGAGCGCGCCGCCCGTCTCCGACGCCCAGCTCGCCGAGGTGGCGCTGACCCGCTCCGAGTACGACCTGGCGGCCCGCCTCCTGGCCCGGGTCCCGACCCCGGTGGAGCTGGGCGTGATCGGCGCGATGTGGAGCGAGCACTGCGGCTACAAGACCAGCAAGCCGCTGCTGCTCCGCCTGCCCACCACCGGCCTGCGGGTCCTGCAGGGGCCGGGGGAGAACGCCGGCGCGGTCGATATCGGAGGCGGCCTCGCCTGCGTCTTCAAGATCGAGTCCCACAACCACCCGTCCGCGATCGAGCCCTACCAGGGCGCGGCCACCGGGGTCGGCGGGATCCTCCGCGACGTCTTCACCATGGGCGCGCGGCCGGTTGCCCTGCTCGACTCGCTGCGCTTCGGCCCCTTCGAGGAGCCGGCCCAACGTCATCTCCTCGACGGGGTCGTCGCCGGCATCGGCGGCTATGGGAACTGCATCGGGGTGCCCACGGTGGGCGGCGAGGTCTACTTCGACGAGTCCTACCGCCACAACTGCCTGGTCAACGCCATGTGCGTCGGGATCATCGAGCAGTCCAAGCTGACCCGCGCGGCCGCCGCCGGCCCCGGCAACCTGGTCCTCCTGGTCGGCGCCGACACCGGCCGCGACGGCATCCACGGCGCCACCTTCGCCTCGGTCGAGCTCAACCAGGCGTCCAGCGAGCGACGCCCCGCCGTGCAGGTCGGCAACCCCTTCCTCGAGAAGTGCCTGATGGAGGTCTGCGTGGCGCTGGCCGGCGACCCGCGGATCGTCGCCATGCAGGACCTGGGGGCGGCCGGGCTGACCAGCTCCTCCGCCGAGCTGGCCCACCGGGGTGGCTGCGGCATCGAGATGGACGTCTCCCGGGTCTCCCGCCGCGAGCGGGGGATGACGCCGTACGAGGTGATGCTCAGCGAGTCCCAGGAGCGGATGCTGCTCGTGGTGAGGCCGGCGGACGCCGCCTCGGTGCAGGGGGAGTTCGACCGCTGGGACCTCCACTCGGACGTGATCGGCTCGGTCACTGACACCAGGAGGCTGGTGGTGGCCGACGCGGGCGCGGTGGTCTGCGATCTCCCCCTCGGGCTCCTGATCGACGAGGTGCCCCTCCGTCACCCGCGGGCGCACCGCCCCGCCGACCAGGACGCGGCGCTCTCCGCCGACCCGCTCTCCATGGCGCCGCGGTGGCCGATGGGCGAGACCCTGCTCCGCCTGCTGCGCAGCCCCAACGTGGGCAGCCGCCGGCCCATCTTCCGGCGCTACGACCACCAGGTCGGCGACGACACCGTGGTCCTCCCCGGTGGCGACGCCGCTCTGCTGCGGGTGCGCGGGACGGCCGGGGCGATCGCGCTCACCACCGATGGGAACGCCCGCTACGCGGCGCTCGACCCGCGCCGGGGCGCCGCCATCGCCGTCTGCGAGGCGGCCCGCAACGTGGTCGCGGTGGGTGCCGCCCCGGTCGGGGTGACCAACTGCCTGAACTTCGGCAACCCCGAGAAGCCCGAGGTCTTCTGGCAGCTCGCCGAGGCCGTCGAGGGGATGCGCGAGGCCTGCCTGGCCCTCGCCGTCCCGGTGGTGAGCGGCAACGTCTCCCTCTACAACGACACTGAGGGAGTGAGCATCGACCCCACTGTCGTGATCGGCATGGTGGGCCATCTGGAGGACCTGGAGCGGCGCTGCGCGGCCGGCTTCGCCCGCGATGGCGATGCGGTGCTACTGGTGGGCCCGGTGGGGATGGACCTGGGCGGAAGCGAGTACCAGAGATTGGCCCATGGGGTCAACGCCGGACCGCGCCCCACCCTCGACCTCGACCTGGAGAAGCGGGCTCAGTGCGCGGTCCTGGAGATGATCGCCGCCCGGCTGCTCGCCTCGTGCCACGATCTCGCCGAGGGCGGGCTGGGGGTGGCCCTCGCGGAAAGCTGCATCCTCGGCGGCCGCGGGGCCAGCCTCACCGAGCGCCTCTTCTCCCGGGCTGCGCCGGTGGCGCAGGCGGGGCTCCTCTTCGGGGAGTCGCAATCGCGTTTCCTGGCGAGCGCCCGCCCCGCGCAGGTCGCCGCGGTGCGTGCCATCGCCGAGCGCCATCGGGTCGAGGTCCGCGAGCTGGGGACGATCGGTGGGGACCGGGTCGCGGTCACCAACGTCTTCGACCTGGCGCTCGCCGAGGTCACCCGCGCGTACACGGAGGCGCTGGTGCCGGGCGAGAGCGGGCCGTGATCCTCGGCTCCGAACCGCTCGGCTGGTGCTGGAGACGGGCAACCTTCAGGTCGAGGCGCTCGCGCTCCATCGATCCGCGGGCTACTCGGTGATCCGGTGCTTCGGCCAGTACGCCGCGTCCGGGTCGAGCATATGCTTCGAGAAAGTCGATCGTCCCGGCCCGGTGAATCTCGGCGGCCGGCGGTGTCGTGACGCGGGCCCGGGCGCCGGTATACTGACTTCGACCCCGTCCCCACCAGCGGTGTCAGGGGAGGTCGGACGTGCGGAGAGCCATGGGCCCTGGCGACAACGCAGCCCTGTGTGATTGCATCGTGGTGACGGCGACGGGTCGGCCGCGTGCCTGAGCGCAGGCGCCCTCCTGCCGTCCCGGTCCCCACATCGCTCATGGACGCCGAGCGGATGCACGAGGAGTGCGGCCTGTTCGGCGTTTTCGCGCCCGGCGAGGACGTTGCCAACCTCACCTACTTCGGGCTGTACGCGCTCCAGCATCGCGGCCAGGAGTCCGCCGGGATCGCGGTGAGCAACGGGCTCGACATCCTGATGCACAAGGAGATGGGCCTGGTCGCGCAGGTCTTCGACAACGAGATCATGGGCGATCTGGCCGGCGACATCGCCGTCGGTCACACCCGCTACAGCACGACGGGCAGCCCACGGCTCCCCAACGCTCAGCCGATGCGCTTCGAGCACAGCCAGATCGGCCCGGTGGTGCTCGCCCACAACGGCAACCTCATCAACGCCGGGGAGATCCGCGCCGAGCTGGCGGACGATGGTGTCGAGTTCGTCTCCACCAGCGACACCGAGGTGCTCGGTCGCCTGCTGGTGCGCACTGCCGGTCGCAGCCTCGACGCCACCCTCCGGCGCGCCCTTCCCCGGGTGCACGGCGCCTACTGCCTGCTTCTCCTCACCCGCGACTCGCTGGTGGCCGCCCGTGACCCGCTCGGGATCCGGCCTCTCTGCCTCGGCCGCTACGGCGATCCCGAGGCGCCGGGCGGCTCCGGCTACATCATCGCCAGCGAGACCTGCGCCCTGGATGTCGTCGGCGCCAACTTCATCTGCGAGATCGACCCAGGCGAGATCGTGACCGTCGATGCGGCCGGGATGCGCAGCAGCCGAATCCCTTCCGAGGCGCCGAAGCGTGCCATGTGCTCCTTCGAGTTCATCTACTTCGCCCGGCCGGACTCGGTGATGCAGGGGCGCTCGCTCTACGAGGCGCGGCGGCAGATGGGCCGCGAGCTGGCCCGCGAGGCGCCGGTCGACGCCGACGTGGTGATCACCCTGCCCGACTCGGGTACCCCGGCAGCCATCGGCTTCGCCGAGGAGACGGGCATCCACTTCGAGGAGGGGATGATCAAATCGCGGTACATCACCCGCACCTTCATCCAGCCCTCGCAGCGGCTGCGCGATTCCGGCATCCGGCTCAAGTTCAACCCGATGCGCCACGTCCTCGAGGGACAGCGGGTGGCGCTGGTGGACGACTCCATCGTCCGGGGCACGACCAGCCGGCGGATCGTCGACGAGCTGCGGCGTGCCGGGGCCGCCGAGGTGCACATGCGCATCGCCTCCCCGCCCATCATGTGGCCCTGCTTCATGGGCATCGACATCGCCTCGCGCAACGAGCTGATCGCCGCCAGCCGCAGCGAGGACGAGGTGGGACGCCTGGTGGGCGCCGACACCCTCCGCTACCTGAGCATCGGCGGGCTGCGCCGCTCCATGGGCGACCCGGAGGGCCACGGCTTCTGCTTCGCCTGCTTCACCGGCGACTACCCGGTCCCGGTGCCGCTCCAGCTGGAGATGGACAAGCTGGCGATGGAGCACGTGGAGGCGCTTCCGGACACCACCCGCGCCGTCCCGCAACTCACCTGACGGGTTCGACGCCGTGCGGCGCTAACATCGCTCCCGAGGGGACGGCACCTGCCCGGCTCGGCGCAGCGGTCGGGGCCCGGCCCCGCCCCCATCGTGACGTGGAGACCGCAGAGCATGGGCGACGATCGGCCGGCTGACGTGCCGGAGACGGCTGGAACACCGGAGCAGACGGAGCCGCCGGCGGGCTGGCCCAGCCCGCAACCGGGGTGGGCGCCCCCTGGGTGGGCCCCTCCGGGCTGGGGTGGCGGCGCTCCGGGTTACGGACCCCCGGGTGCGGCCGGCGGGTACGGACCTCCGGGCGCGGCCGGCGGGCCACCCCCGGGATGGGGCGCGCCGCCGCCCGCCTGGGGTGGGCCGCCGTCGTCGGGATGGCCCGGTTACCCGACCCTCCCCGGTGGGCCGCCAGGATCGGACCTCCCGGTCCGCCGGCGGGGGGGGATCGTCCTCGCCCTGGTGGCCGGTGCGCTCCTGATCGCCGCCGCGTTCGGCGTCGGCGCCGCGATCCTGGTGAGCCGGACCGGCTCGTCGGGGACCCCGTCAGGCGGGGTCTCATCCACCCCCACCCCTTCCCAGAGCGCCGCCGCGGCCTCGGCGATCGCCCTCTACAACAAGGCGATTCAGGCGGCCGAGCAGTCGGCCGGGTACCACTACGTGGCGACCACCAGCTTCGACGGAGCGGTCGAGAGCGTCACCGGCGACGCCGGGCAGAACGACGGCACCCAGGTGTTCACCGAGCCCACCGCATACGGCAGCGAGCAGTTCAGCCTCCGGCTCACCTCCGACCAGACCGTGTACTTCGAGGGCAACGCCGCCGCCCTGGAGGACCAGCTCGGCGTCACCGCGAGCTCGGCGCCCGGGCTCGCCGGGGAGTGGATCTCGGTGACGATCGGCGACGGGCCCTACAAGAGCCTCGAGGTCGGGATCACGGTCGGCTCCTCGCTGTCGGAGGTGACCCTCGACGCCACCTCCACCCAGCAGGTGACCGGCAGCGGCGGCGTGACCCTGACCAGGATCGCCGGCACCGTGCCCGCGACCGAGAACGCGCCGGCGGGGACGGGCCATCTCGACGTCTTGCCCAGCTCCGACCTACCCGCGTCCTATGTCGAAACCTTCAGCAGCGGCGGCACCACGGAGTCGTCGACCACCACCTTCACCGCGTGGGGGACGGCGCCGTCGGTGACCGCCCCGTCCAGCCCGGTCGCGTGGTCGACCCTGAGCACGTCCCCTCCTCCTGACGGCTACGGCAGCGGCGAGACGCCCTCCCCCGCCCCGACCTCGACACCCGGGGCCGGAGGATCCACCTAACCGGCCATCCCGCGCGGCGGGTCGCGCGTGGTGCTCCCCCGGTTCCGTAGACTGCCGGCGGAGATGGGAGATCTACGGTACGCGGACGCCGGTGTCGACATCGATGAGGGCGACCGCGCCGTCCAGCTGATCAAGCAGGCGGTCAGCGCCACCCACGGTCCCGAGGTGCTCGGCGGGATCGGAGCCTTCAGCGGACTCTTCGCCTTCGACCCCCTGCGCTGGAAACGGCCGGTGCTGGCGGCGAGCACCGACTCGGTGGGCACCAAGGTCAAGGTGGCGATCGCCACCGGCCGTCACCGTGGCATCGGTGTCGACCTCGTCAACCACTGCGTCAACGACATCCTCTGCTGCGGTGCGGAGCCGCTGTTCTTCCTCGACTACTACGCCACCGGGCGCCTCTCGCCCGAGCACCTCGCCGAGGTCGTGGACGGAGCCGCCGCCGCCTGCGCCGCGGCGGGGTGCGCCCTGGTCGGCGGGGAGACCGCCGAGCTGCCGGGCCTCTACGCGCTCGGCGACTACGACGTCGCCGGTTTCATCATCGGCTGCGTCGAACGCGACGGGATCATCGACGGCCACCTCATCGAGATCGGCGATCAGGTCCTGGGGCTCCCCAGCAGCGGCCTGCACACCAACGGCTACTCGCTGGTGCGGCACATCGTGGCGGACCGGGAGGTCGGCTGGGACGACGTCCTGCCGGGGACCGGGGCACCGCTGGTGGACCTGCTCCTCGAGCCCCACCGCTCCTACCTCCCCGCGATTCGCGAGCTGCGCTCGAGGATGGAGATCCGCGGCCTGGCCCACATCACCGGAGGTGGCCTGCTCGGCAACGTCCCGCGGATCCTCCCCGACGGGATGGCGGCCCGGATCGACCGCGACGCCTGGCAGGTGCCGCCGCTGTTCACCGCCCTGGAGGCGGTGGGCGGCGTCCAGGCCGAGGAGATGTGGCGGACCTTCAACATGGGCATCGGGATGGTGGTGGTGGTACCCGCCGCCGCCCAGGCGGGCGCAGCCGCTGCCGGCCTTCCCGTCATCCGGCTGGGCGAGATCGCCGGTGCGAAGGACGGCCACCGCGTGATCCTCCGGTGAGCGAGGGGGTCCGGGTCGGGGTCCTGGTCTCCGGCCGCGGCAGCAACCTCGACGCCCTCTGCGCGGCGGCGGCCACCCCGGGGTTTCCCGCCCGCGTGGTGCTGGTGGTGAGCAATCGCCGTGATGCCGGCGCCCTCGGGATCGCCGCCCGGTGGGGGGTCCCCGCCGAGGTGATGCCGGTGAGCCAGTACGAGCACGACGAGCACGCCCGGGACCGGGCGATCCGCGATCGCCTCCGCCAGTCCGAGGTCGAGCTGGTGGTCTGCGCCGGGTACAACCGGATCCTCACCGACGAGTTCCTGGCCGCGTTTCCCGACGCCATCCTCAACGTCCACCCCTCGCTGCTCCCCGCCTTCGGTGGCGGCATGCACGCGGTCGAGGAGGCGCTCGACTACGGGGTGAAGGTGACCGGATGCACCGTCCAGCTCCTCGAACCGGGAATCCCCGACGGCGGCCCGATCGTCCTCCAGCGCAGCGTGGAGGTCCGGGAGGACGACGACGCGGACAGCCTGCGGGAGCGCATCCACGAGCAGGAGTGGGCGGCGGTCCCGGAGGCGGTGCGGCTCTGGTGCGCCGGGCGGATCAGACGGGAGGGCCGTGTGGTCAGGATCGCCCCGCTCCCCGGCGTGGCGGATGCCCGCCTCTCTCAGGCAGAGTCTCCCCCGTGAGAGCCCTCCTCGGCGTCAGCGACAAGACGGGGCTCGTCGACTTCGCCCGCGGCCTCCACCAGGCTGGGGTGGAGCTGATCGCGACCGGCAAGACGGCGAAGGCGATCGCGGATGACGGGCTGCCGGTCCGCCAGGTCAGCGACGTGACCGGCGCGCCGGAGATGCTCGACGGCCGGGTCAAGACCCTGCACCCGGCCATCCACGCCGGGATCCTGGCCCGGCGCGATCTCCCGGAGCACATGCGGGCCCTCGACGAGCACGGCTACCAGCCGATCGACCTGGTGGTGGTCAACCTCTACCCGTTCGCCGCCACCGTCGCGTCGGGAGCCGGCCGGGAGACGGTGGTGGAGAACATCGACATCGGCGGTCCCACCATGATCCGGGCGGCGGCCAAGAACAGCGACTCGGTGGCGGTGGTGATATCGCCCTCCCAGTACCCCGACGTCCTCGCGGAGATTCGCGAGACCGGAGCGGTGAGCCAGGCCACCAGGACTCGGCTTGCCGCCGAGGCCTTCGCGCAGGTGGCCGCCTACGACACTGCGGTGGCCGACTATCTCGCCTGCGACGTCCCGGGCGAGCCGATGCGGCAGCACTTCACGACCGGGGGCCCGCTGATCGCGGAGCTGCGCTACGGCGAGAATCCCCATCAGCGGGGAGCCGTCTACGCGGTTCCGGGAGTCCCCGGGGGGGTCGCCCACGCCCGGCAGCTCCAGGGGACGCCGCTCTCGTTCACCAACTGGCTGGACAGCGACGCGGCCGCCAACCTGGTCGCCGAGTTCGCCGAGCCGGCGGCGGCCGTGATCAAGCACACCAACCCGTGCGGTTTCGCCACCGGGGATTCCGCCGTCGATGCCTACCGCCGCGCCTATGCGTGCGATCCGCGGTCCGCTTACGGTGGCATCGTGGCGCTCAACCGCCCCCTCGACCTCGCCACCGCCCAGGAGCTCGCCAAGACCTTCCTGGAGATCGTGATCTGCCCGGGGATCGAGGAGGATGCCACCGCCCGGCTGGCGCGTCGCGAGCGGCTGCGCGTCCTCGTCCTGGACCATCCCGACTGCGCCGCCGCCTACGACGTCCGGAGTCTGAGCGGCGGGCTGCTGGTCCAGACCCGCGACCGGGTGTCGGCGGATCGGGCGGCCATGAGCGTCGTCTCCGCACGCCAGCCCAACGAGGCCGAGTGGCGCGACCTCCTGGTGGCCTGGCGGGTCTGCCGGCATGTCAAGTCCAACGCCATCGTGATCGCCGCCGACCGGATGGCCGTGGGTGTCGGGGCGGGCCAGATGTCCCGGGTGGAGGCGGCGGAGCTGGCGGTGGGTCGCGCCGGGGACCGGGTCGCCGGGGCGGTGGCCGCGAGCGATGCCTTCTTTCCCCTTCCCGACGGTCTCGAGACCCTGGGCAGGGCCGGCGTCACGGCGGTCATCCACCCCGGAGGATCCAAGAAGGACCCCGAGGTCAATGCCGCCGCGGACGCCCTCGGCATGGCATTGGTGCATACGGGCGAGCGCCACTTCCGCCACTGAACGCGGCGCCCCGGCAGCCCATGGGTGCGTCGGCTCGGTCACGCACCTCAGTGCGATTTCGGGGTGTGACGGAAGGTCTGACGCGCGGGTCGCGATCCTGCAACGCGGGGAAGTGGCGGGATGACGGAACTATGATCGAGCTCCCTCGTCTCGGGGGTTTCCGGCTGTCACAACGGGGCGGAAGATGCAGGGAGCCAGGGGGTCGGATCACCTCTCGATGCCCGTGGGCAGCGCCCCGCTCGGCGCTGGCCGCGGGTGATGCAGAGAGCCGTGGGGCATCCCCCCACCGTCTCCGTCGGCGCGGCCACCGCCGCCCTGGGGCACGACCTCCTGGGGCAGGAGGGTCCCCAGCTGCTCGCCGGCGTGCTCGAGAGCCTGCCGATGGCGGTCGCTGTCCGGGTGGTTGGGCCTGGCTGCCCGGTGGCGGCCGCCAACGACCGCTTCCGGCTCTGGCTCGACTCTCTGACCACGGCGGGCGGACCCGATGGAGCTTCGCTCACCGACGAGGTCACCTCCCTGGTCACGACGGCGGTGCGCACCGGCAGGCCGCAGCACCTCCAGGGCCTCCGGCTCGCCGCCGCGGGGGAGGCGGAGGGCGAGCCGCCGGATGCCGCGGCCTGGGACGTCAGCGTCCACCCGCTCCGCGACACCCACGGCCGGGTCGCCCACGTCGTCCAGGCGGTGCGTGACGCGGCTGCACGGCCGGGGACCGACGAGGGTTCTCCCGACGGCGAGGACGTCAGCTCTCTGCGGCTCCGCCTCGACAGGATGATGGCGCTCGACAAGCTCAAGTCGGACTTCATGAACCTGACCACCCACGAGCTGCGCTCGCCGCTCGCGATCGTCTACGGCTACCTCTCGATGATGGAGTCCGGCATGCTCGGGGAGCTGTCGGGGGAGCTGCGCGAGGCGGTTGGCTCCTCGATCCAGAGCGTCGAGCTGATGATGCAGCTGGTCACCGAGCTGGTGGACATGGCGCGACTCGACGAGACCCGTCTCGACCCGACCCGGGAGCCCGTCGACCTGGCCGGCGTGGTCACCGAGGTCGCCGTCCGGGTGGAGAGCTCCGAACGGCACCATCTCCGCCTGGACGTCGGCGCCGGCCCCGCCCCGGTGCTGGGTGACCGCGGTCAGCTCCTCCGCGTTTTTGCCAACCTGGTCGACAACGCGATCAAGTACTCGCCCGACGGTGGCGAGATCGGCATCCGCATGCGGCGTCTCGGCCGCCAGGTCGCCGTGGACATCATCGACCAGGGGGTGGGCATCGCCCCCGCCGACATGGATCGCCTCTTCACCCGCTTCGGCCGGATCGTGACCTCGGCCACCGAGGGGATCGGCGGCACCGGCCTGGGTCTGTACCTCTGCCGGGAGCTGGTCCGGCGACTCGGCGGCGACGTGACCGCTACCTCGACGGAGGGTCACGGCTCCACCTTCACGGTCCGGCTTCCCGCGGTGCCCGGAACCGCCCGCACCCGGCTGGCGAGCTGAGCGCCGCCCGTCCGGTGCCCGCCCGACCGCCGGCCGCGGCCGGCCCTCACCCGGGCCTGTGATCCCCCGGCAGCATCGAGATCCGGGCGGCCGCGCCCCTGGCCCGTGAGAGCCGTGCCTGCCGGCGGCACGCAGACCGCCTGGCTGGACGGGACCGCGCGGTCGCTGCCCCTCGGCTCAGCGGACCGGGCGAAGCCGGGGGCCCTTCTCCGCTCGGGCCTGGTCGGCGACGCAGTAGCGCGCCGCGGGCATCGCCTCCAGCCGCGCCTCAGCGATCTCCCCGCCGCACACCTCACAGAGCCCGTAGCGGTCGATGTCCAGCCGGTGCAGGGCGGCCTCCACCTCGCTGAGCTCGGTCCGGACCCGCTGCTCCACTGAGGTGTCCAGCTCCCGGTTCAGCGTCTCGGCGGCCTGCTCGGCCGGGAGCTGATCGGGATGGACCCCCCCCTGGCCGCCCAGGTCCCGCCCGGCCGCGACGAGCACGCCCTGGAGGCGGGCCTTCTCGGCTTCCAGTCGCTGGCGTACCGCCGACATGTCCATGGTGCATCCCGCTGGTGATCAAACGGCGTCAGGGACAGGCGACGTCCAAGGCCTCCGTGTCCAGGCTAACCCTAACCGCTGCACCGGCGTATGCGCAGGGTAATCCGATCCGCCGTCCGGGCGCGCTGCACTAGGGTCCCTCCGGGGCCAGCCAGACCACTGCCAGAGGGGGAACCGTGAGCGACGCCGAGAACGGCAGCCCGTGCCACCCGATCGGGTCGGCGACCACGGTCCCCAGGTTGCCCTGATTGCGGCCCCCGTACGCCTCGGAGTCGGTGTTCAGCACCTCGTGCCAGGGCCCGGCGAGGGGCAGGCCGACCCGGAATCCGTGATGGGTGACCGGCGCGAAGTTGGCGAGGCAGACGAGCCCGGGCCGGCCCCCGGCGTCCAGGCGGACGAAGCTCAGGATGTTCTGGTCGCCATTGCCCGCGTCGATCCAGCGGAAGCCCTCGGGGCGGTGGTCGCGCTCCCAGAGGGCGGGGATCGCCCGGTAGCGAGTGCCGAGATCCTGGACCAGGCGCTGCAGCCCGCGATGCTCGCCGAACTCCACCAGATGCCAGTCCAGGGAGCGGTCATGGGCCCATTCCGCGTCCTGGCCGAATTCCCCCCCCATGAAGAGGAGCTTCTTGCCGGGATGGGCCCACATCCAGCCGAAGAGAGCGCGCAGGTTGGCGTACTGCTGCCAGCGATCGCCCGACATCCTGCTCAGCAACGAGCCCTTGCCGTGCACCACCTCGTCGTGGGAGAGGGGCAGCACGAAGTTCTCCGACCACGCGTACAGGAAACCGAAGGTCATCCGGTTGTGGTGGTAGCGCCGGTAGATGGGGTCCTTGCTCATGTACTCGAGGGTGTCGTGCATCCAGCCCATGTTCCACTTGAAGGTGAAGCCCAGGCCTCCGCTGTAGGTCGGCCGGGACACCCCGGGCCAGGCTGTCGACTCCTCGGCGACGCTGACCACCCCCGGGTAGTCGCCATGGATCGCCTCGTTGAACTCGCGGAGGAAGGCGATCGCCTCCAGGTTCTCGTTGCCTCCGTACTGATTGCGGAGCCATTCGCCGGCTTTTCTTGAGTAGTCGAGATAGAGCATCGAGGCGACGGCGTCAACCCGCAGCCCGTCAATGTGGAACTCCTCGACCCAGTAACGCGCGTTGGCGATCAGGAAGTTGCGAACCTCGTTGCGGCCGAAGTTGAAGATCAGCGTTCCCCAGTCCGGTTGCTCACCGCGACGGGGGTCGGCGTGCTCGTAGAGGGCCGTGCCGTCGAAGCGGGCCAGGGCCCAGTCGTCCTTGGGGAAGTGGCCCGGCACCCAGTCGAGGATGACGCCCACGCCATGCTGGTGGAGGTGGTCCACGAAGTAGCGGAAGTCGTCCGGGGTGCCGAAGCGGGCGGTCGGGGCGTAGTAGCTGGAGACCTGATAGCCCCAGGAGCCGTCGAAGGGGTGCTCGCTCACCGGGAGGAGCTCGATGTGGGTGAAACCCATCTCGACGCAGTACTCCGCCAGCTCCTCTGCCAGCTGGCGGTAGCCGAGTACCCGGCCGTCGGGGCTGCGCCGCCACGAGCCGAGGTGGACCTCGTAGATCGAGATCGGGCGGTCGAGCAGCGGCTGGGTGGCCCGCTGGCGCAGCCAGGACGAGTCCCCCCACGCGTGCTCGCTCGTGGCGACGATGCTGGCCGTGTTCGGCGGCTTCTCCGTCCGCCGGGCTAGCGGGTCGGCCTTGTCGATGCGGCGTCCGTTGGCCCGGATGATCTGGAACTTGTACCTGGTCCCGGCTCCGATGTCGGGGACGAAGAGCTCCCACACCCCGCTCGCGCCCAGCGAGCGCATCGGTTGGACGCGGCTGTCCCACCCGTTGGCGTCGCTGACCAAGCTCACGCCCCGGGCGTTGGGCGCCCAGACCGCGAAGGCCACCCCGGTGACCCCCTGGTGCTCGATGACCCGGGCCCCGAGCCGGCGCCACAGCTCGCGATGGCGGCCCTCGCCGATGAGGTGCAGATCGAGGTCGCCGAGGGTGGGCCAGAAGCGGTACGGGTCGTCCATCTCCCAGCTGGTCTGGGCGTTGCGGCAGCGCAGTCGGTAGCCGGGAAGCTCGCTGCCGGGAACGGCCGCCTCGAAGAGGCCGCGAGCGTCGACCCGCCGCATCGGCACCACCCCGCCGGCGTGGGCCACCCATGCCTCCAGCACGTCAGGGTGGAAGAAGCGCACCAGCACCGAGCCGTCATCGGGGTGGGGTCCGAGGACGCGGTGGGGATCGTGGTGGGTACCGGCGGCGAGGAGGGCGCACTCGGCGGCCAGGGAGGGGGTCTGCGCCGCGGTCACGGGGTCGCTGCCAGGAGGAAGCGGAGGGGTATCTCCACCCAGTCGGGCCGGTGGCCGAGCTCATACCCGACCTCGTAGATCGCCTTGCTCACCTCGAAGGCGCGCCGGACCACCAGCGCCCCCCCGTCGCCGGGAAGGAGCCCGGAGCCGGCCAGCCGCTCCAGGTAGGCGGCCCAGAAGGCGTCGCGATTGGCACTCGCCCAGGCGTCACCGGTGGCGGAGAGGTGGTGCCAGAGGGGGTCGTGAGGCCGCATCCGCTCCGCCAGCGCGGCCCGGGCCGCGTAGTCGAAGGAGCGGAGCATCCCCGCCACGTCGCGCAGCGGCGAGGAGCGCCGTCGCCGCTCCTCCACCTCCCCTGCCGGCTCGCCCTCGAAGTCGATGATCTTCCACCCCTCGTCGGTGCGGAGCACCTGGCCGAGGTGGTAGTCGCCGTGGACCCGGATCGCCAGGCCGCCGTCCCCGAGCTGGCGGAGGGCGTCGAAGCGGGCGACGATCACGTCGCGCCGCTCGCCCAGCGCAGCCAGCGCCGGGTCGCCGGAGGTCAGCAGGCGGTCCAGCTGGCCGGTCATCACGTCGGCCCAGGCGGCCAGTTGATCGGGTCCGACCGGCGCTGGCGCGAGGACACCGGTGAGACCGGGATCGGCCAGCGCCAGATGCAGCTCCGCCGTGACCGTGCCCAGGCGGGCGGCCTCGCCCTGGAAGGAGCCGCCCTGATCGTCGACCAGCTCCCAGCGCGCCCGCGCCGATACCGCCCCGGCCTCCTCGGCTCCCGCGTAGAGGTCGCGCAGCGAGGTCAGCGCCAGCCTCCATCCCTCGGTTCCGTTCTGCAGGTAGGCGTGGAGCAGGGCCTGGAGGGCGGGCTCGTCGCGGCCCCGCTGGTAGCTGATGTGCCCATGGAGCGCCGGGACGTGGGGGAAGCGCCGTTCGCCGAGGGCCTGGGCCATCTCCAGCTCCACGCTGGGGCCGGGTTCGATCCGCCGGCTCCACTTGAGGAAGTCGAGCTGGCCGCGGACCAGCGCGGAGTTGCTCTGCTGGACATCCAGGAGCCGGGGCCGGTCGGGAATCTCGGGGTCGACCGGGACGAGACGGCGGCTGACCAGGCGGCCGGCCGCGGTCTCGACCGGGCGCTCCTCGGCCAGGATCCTCCACAGCTCGACCGCGGCCTCCGGGTCGGCGAGGGCGTCGTAGACGATGAGCGAGCCCCGCGTCGAGGTCACGGTTGCGATCAGGTGATCGGGGCCGAGCTCGGCGAGCGGGTGGGGTGCACCCCTGATCCCGAGGGGGAGGCTGTAGATCTCCGATCCGCCCCCGGCATAGCCGACCCGCCAGAGGGTGAGGAGGACGGTCGGCGCCTCGGCGCGGAGCACCGCCAGGTCCTCGAGATCGACGCGCTCCACCCGCTGCTGCCTGCCCCCGAACCAGCGGGCCCGGCACAGCCATGAGCGCACGGCACCGGTCGCGGCGGCGATACCGAAGGGCTCTAGCGCCACCGCGCTGGGGTCGGTGCTCAGAGCCACGGTCGGCAGAGCCTCACGGCGCGCTCTCGATGCTGAACCAGTAGAAGCCGTGGGGCGCCAGGGTCAGCAGGTAGGGCAGCTCGCCGATCTTCGGGAAGTGAACCCTCCCCAGCATCTCCACCGGGGTCATCCCGGCATAGCGGCGCAGGTCCAGCTCCACCGGCTGGGCGAACCGCGACAGGTTGTTCACGCACAGGACCACATGATCCTCGTGGGTACGGACGTACGCAAACACGGAGGGGTTGGTCGCGTTGAGCGACTCGAAGCTTCCCAGGCCGAACACCGGCCAGCGCCGGCGCACCCCCACGAAGCGGCGGAGCCACTGCAGCAGCGAGGTCTCGCTGCGCTGCTGAGCCTCGACGTTCACCGACTGGTAGCCGTACACGGGATCCATCAGCGGCGGCAGGTAGAGCTGGGCGAAGTCGGCACGGCTGAATCCGCCGTTGCGGTCGGCGCTCCACTGCATGGGGGTGCGCACCCCGTCACGATCACCGAGGTAGATGTTGTCGCCCATCCCGATCTCGTCGCCGTAGTAGAGGATGGGGCTGCCCGGCAGCGAGAGGAGCATCCCGTAGAACAGCTCCATCTGCCGCCGGCCGTTGCTGACCAGGGGCGCGAGCCGCCTGCGGATGCCCAGGTTGAGCTTCATCCGGGGGTCTCGCGCGTACTCCTGCCACATGTAGTCGCGCTCCTCGTCGGTGACCATCTCCAGGGTCAGCTCGTCGTGGTTGCGCAGGAAGATCCCCCACTGGGAGCTGGCGGTCGGCATCGTCGGGGTGCGATCCAGGATCTCCGTGATCGGGTAACGCTGTTCCCGGCGCAGGCCCATGAACATCCGGGGCATGAGCGGGAAGTGGAAGCACATGTGGCACTCGGGGCGCTCATCGGTGCCGAAGTAGTCGACCACGTCCTCGGGCCACTGGTTGGCCTCCGCCAGCAGCACCCGGTCGCCGCCGTACTCGCGGTCGAGGGTGGCGCGCAGCTCGGCGACGAAGGCGTGGGTCTCCGGCAGGTTCTCGCAGTTGGTCCCGTCGCGGGCGAAGAGGTAGGGGACCGCGTCCAGCCGGAAGCCGTCCATCCCCAGGTCGAGCCAGAAGCGGCAGATGCTCACCATCTCGTCGCGAACCTTGGGATTGTCGTAATTGAGGTCCGGCTGATGGCTGAAGAAGCGATGCCAGTAGTACGCCTGGGCGCTGTCGTCCCAGGTCCAGTTCGAGGTCTCAGTGTCCACGAAGATGATCCTGGCATCGGTGTAGCGGTTCTTGGTGTCCGACCACATGTAGTACTCGCGATGCGGCGAGGTCGGTGACGAGCGGGCCGACTGGAACCAGGGATGCTGGTCGGAGGTGTGGTTGAGGACCAGGTCCATCACCACCCTCATCCCGAAGGCGTGGGCGCGGGACACCAGCTCGCGGACGTCGTCGACGGTGCCGTAGGCCGGCAGCACGCTGTAGTAGTCCCTGATGTCGTAGCCGCCGTCGCGGAGGGGGGAGTCGTTGAAGGGCAGCAGCCAGAGGCAGTCGACGCCCAACCAGCGCAGGTAGTCGAGGCGCTGGATCAGCCCCGGGAAGTCTCCGATGCCGTCGTCGTTGCTGTCGGCGAAGCCGCGCACCAGCACCTCGTAGAAGACGGCCCGCTTGAACCAGGTGGGGTCCCCCCCGCCGGTCGCCGGCTCCGGGACCGGCTGTCCGGGCCTCGCCGGGCCCGGGGAGCCCGCACCCGCGGCGGGCTCGGGCGGTCGCGCGGGGACCGATCCGCCGGAGGCGGCGGAGGAGACCACCTTGTTCACCGGCGCCGGAGGTGGAGGACGTGCGCCGGCCGCTGGGCGGGGTCGAGGCGCACGTAGCTCTCCGGTCCCCTCCAGACGTAGGTCGTGCCATCCAGCTCGTCGTGAGCTTCGAAGGGGATGTCCGACGGAAGTCCCAGCGCCTCCAGATCCAGCCAGACGGTGGCCTCCTGAGGACTGTGCGGGTCCAGGTTGACCACCACCAGGACCACGTCGTCGCGCGCCTGGTTCATCCGGCTGACGCAGAGCATGCTGTCATTCTTGATCTCCTGGACGCGCAGGGTCGGCAGCAGGGAGATCGCCTCGCGGTGGCGGTGCCGGATCTCGTTGAGCCGCGCGATGTACGGCGCCAGGCTGTCCGGACGGTCCCAGTCGCGCGGTCGGAGCTGGTACTTCTCGGAGTCCGCGTACTCCTCACTGCCCGCCGCCGCCGCCACTCTTTCGCACAGCTCGTAGCCGCTGTACATCCCCCACGAGGGGCACGTGATCGCCGCGAGGGTGGCCCGGACCTTGAAGGCAGCCGGCCCGCCCCGCTGGAGGTAGGCGTGCAGGATGTCCGGGGTGTTGACCCAGAAGTTGGGCCGGAACCAGTCGACCCGCTCGGTCTGGGACAGCTCGGTGAGATAGTCGCTGAGCTCGGCCTTGGTGTTGCGCCAGGTGAAGTACGTGTAGGACTGGCTGAAGCCAAGCTTGGCCAGCCGCTGCATCACCGCCGGCCGGGTGAAGGCCTCCGACAGGAAGACGACGTCCGGATGGCGGCGGCGGATCTCGCCGAGCAGCCACTCCCAGAATGCGAATGGCTTGGTGTGGGGGTTGTCGACGCGGAAGACCCGCACGCCGCGCTCGATCCAGAGGAGCATGACGTCGCGGAGCGCCCTCCAGAGGCCGGCGCGATCCGCGGTGCCGAAGTCCAGCGGGTAGATGTCCGGGTAGCGCTTGGGGGGGTTCTCGGCGTGGCGGATGCTGCCGTCGGCGCGGTGGCGAAACCACTCCGGGTGCTCGTTGACCCAGGGGTGGTCGGGGCTGCAGTTGAGGGCGTAGTCGAGGGCGACGGCGATACCCTGCCGCCCCGCCTCGGCCACGAAGAAGGCGAAGTCGTCGAGGGTGCCGAGATCGGGATGGATGGCGGTGTGGCCCCCTTCGGACGCGCCGATGGCCCAGGGGGAGCCCACGTCTTCGCGGCCGGCGTCGGGGCTGTTGTTCCGCCCCCTGCGGAAGCTCCGGCCGATGGGGTGGATGGGCGGCAGGTAGACGATGTCGAAGCCCATCGCGGCGATGGCGGGGAGCCGTGCGGCAGCGCTCCGGAAGGTGCCGCTCCGGGGCGGCTCGGCCCCCTCCGACCGCGGGAACATCTCGTACCAGGCCGAGAAGCCGGCCAGCTCACGCTCCACGATGAGCGGCCAGGGCCCGCCCCGGGTCGCGTTCCGCCGGTCGGCCGTGTCCCGCATCAGCGACACCGCGGCCGGGCGCTCCGCTTCCCGCAGCCGCAGCCGCTGGCTGGCGGTGCCGGCGCGCAACCGGGCGGCGAGAGCAGCCAGGGCCTGGCGGTCGCGACCGCTCGTGCCCGGGAGCGCTGCCGCTCGTTCCGCCATCCGCGCCCCGTCCTCCAGCTCGAGGGAGATGTCCTGACCGGCGTCGAGACGGGCCCGGAGGGCGCCGAGCCAGGTGCCGTAGGCGTCGGGCATCGCGATGATCTCGAACGCCCAGGGACCCACCCGGAGAGGGGTGAGGACGGCCGCGAAGCGGTCGTTGCCCACCGCCCGCATCGGCACCTCCTGCCAGCCGGCGGCGGTGTCGCCGTCCGCGCCGGGGCGACCGTGACGGACCCAGGCCATCACCAGGTCGTGGCCGTCGGCAAAGACCGTGGCGCTGACGGCAAGGGGAAGGCCGACCGTCGCCTTGGCCGGCAGCGTTCCGCATTCCACGCACGGCCGGGGCTGCTCGATGACGACCCTTTGGGCGGGAGTCGCGGCGGCCGGAGCCACCGTGGCTGCCATGCGCGGGCGGCGGGCGGGGACGGCGATCCGGGACGTGGCCAACGGGCGCAGCTCCGAGGAAAGGGGATGGGCGCCGCCGGTGAGGTGCCGGCGGGCCTCCGGCGCCCTCATCGGCGCGGCCGCCGAAGCCGCCGGCGGCACGACGCAACATCGTACTCGGCGCTCTCGGAGTGGCGGGCATTCCGTGACCAACACGTCGCGCCGCGGGCTCGGTCCGTGCCACCGGCGCCGGCGACACCAGGCGGCTCCCTCGAGTCCACCCCGATTGTCCCCGCCCCGTGGTCACTTTGACGTTTCGCCCGGGGCCGACTACGCTGACGAGCGATGAGGCCGTGGTTCAACCCGACCCCCAACCTCTCCCCGCGCTCCGGCGCGGACCGGCTGCTCGCCGCCGTGGTCGGGATCGGCCTGGCCATCGTCGGCGCCGCCGCGGTGCTCGCCGCGGTCGTCGCCTGGATCCTGCTCATGATCGTGGTGGCGGCCCAGGGGGTGCACGGCGCCCTCACCGGGCTGGTGATCTGCGTCCTGATCGCCATGGGCGGGATCGGCCTGGCCGCCCTCGCGGGCGGCGCTTGGGCCCTGCTCCAGATCGGCTCGGTGCGCCGCGCCCTGGGGCTGCCCCACCAGCCTCCCCTGGGGTTGCCTCCCCAGCCTCCGCTGGGGCTGCCTCCCCAGCCTCCATAATCCCGCTGACGGTCCCGAGAGGAGGACGATCCCCATGCCTGCCTTCTTCCCCAGCGCGCGAGAGAACATCGCGGTCCCCGACGACCGCAAGGGTCAGATCGTCTTCAAGTGGCCTGACCACGAGATCCGCCGCTTCACCCACGCCATCGTCGCCCCCGACGAGCTCGCGGTGTTCATGTACCAGGGCCAGCTCAAGGGCACGCTCCCGCCCGGGAGGCATTCCATTGACGCCACCGAGCTGCCCTTCCTCGGCATCTTCGCGGACGCCCTCACCGGGGGCAATCTCTACCGCGCCGAGCTGTACTTCGTCGGCAACCGGGAGTTCACCCAGAACCGCTTCGGGGGCAAGATCGACTCGGTCCAGGACCCGGTCAGCACCCTGATCGTCTCGCTGCGGGTCTTCGGCGATTACAGCCTCAAGGTGGTGGAGCCCGCCAACCTGCTGGTCAACCTGGTGGGCACGGTGGACGTCACCGACAACACCGCGGTGACCAACTGGGTCGCGGAGCAGCTGCTCAAGGTGCTGCGCACCGACGTCACCAAGCAGATCGTGCGCAACGGCTGGCCGATCCTGGGGCTCGCCGCCTACACCGAGGACATCGAGACGGCGATCATCGAGCTGGCCAACCAGCAGCTCGCCACCTACGGCCTGACCGTCGCTCGGATGGGGAACTTCACGATCAGCCTCGACGACGAGTCCCAGCAGCGGCTCGAGCAGTACAGCAAGGACACCGCCTACTCGCGGCTGGCCGGTTCCTTCCAGGGGTACGCCGCCGGCGAGATGGCCCTGGGTGCTGGCCAGGGGATGGCCCAGGGAGGCGGGGCGGTCTCGCCCGCCTTCATGGCCGCCGGGTTCGGCCTGGGCGGGCAGATGGCCCAGCCCTACCCCGCCGCCCCGGCTCCGCCCGGCCCCGGGTTCCCCGGCGGTGGCGGCGGCTACGCGCCACCCGCCCCGGCGCCCGCCGCGGCCACGATCGAGTGCCTGCAGTGCCACACGGCCAGCCCGGCCGGCGGCCGGTTCTGCCCCGGCTGTGGCGGTCCATTGGGGGCGGCTCACTGCACCGGATGCGGCGCCGAGCTGGCTCCGGGAGCCCGCTTCTGCGCCGGCTGCGGTCAGGCCGTCGGTACCGCCCCCGCTCCCGCCGCGCCGGCCCCGGCCGGGCCCGCTTCCACCGCGCCACCCGCACCGCCCCCACCGCCGGCCGGCTGACGCCGGAGACGGCGCCGGCCGCGGCCGTCCCAGGGGCAACACGACCCGCCGGCGGGCCGGGTACGATATCTGTGCCCGCAGAGAGGAGGAGTGCGATGGAAGCCGTCGGCCAACGCGTCGAGTGCCAGTGGTGCCACGGTCAGAGCCCGGTCGGCTCCCAGAGCTGCGTGACCTGCGGGGCGCCCCTGGACGTCCGCAACCTGGTGTCCGACTCGGGGTGGCGGGAGGCCCCCCGGCTGCGCGACATGACCGAGTTCCACTTCGGGTCCTCGGCCTGCCAGGTGGAGGGGGAGCTGGTCCCGGTCGCCGAGATCACCCTCTCGCCCGAGGACGGGGTCTTCTTCGAGCACCACGTGATGCTCTGGAAGGACGAGACCGTCCCGGTGTCGGTCATGCCCCTCCCGGGCATGATGAAGCGCTCCTTCGCCGGGATGCCCCACATCGTGACCACCGCCCGCGGCCCCGGCCGGATCGCCTTCTCCCGCGACGCCACCGGCGAGCTGGTGGTGCTGCCCCTCCACCCGAGCATGGAGCTGGACGTCCGGGAGCACGCCTTCCTGCTCGCTTCCCACAGCGTCCAGTACTCGTACACCCGGATCCAGGGAATGCGCACCGCCCTCTTCGGAGGGCAGGGGATGTTCATGGACCGCTTCATCGCCGCCGGCCAGCCCGGGCTGCTCATCCTCCACGGCTACGGCAACGTCTTCGAGCGCCAGCTCGCAGCCGGTCAGTCGATCCTGCTCGAGCCTGGCGCCTTCCTCTACAAGGACTCGTCGGTGCAGATGACGGTCCAGTCCCAGAAGCTCTCCACCGGGCTGTTCGGCGGCGCCGGGCTGCACATGGTGCGGATGACCGGTCCCGGGCGGATCGGCATCCAGTCGATGTACGTCCACTACGCGACCGAGTAGCGGCGAGATGGCCACCAACCCACCGCCGCCCGGTCCGGGCCCCAACTGGGGCACCCCCGCCAATCCGGCGCAACCGCCGGGGCAGGGTTCTCCGAACTGGGGCGCCCCCGCCAACCCGACGCCCCCCGGTGGCCCGCCCGCGGGGCCTCCGCCCCCTGGTGGCCCGCCCGCGGGGCCTCTGCCCCCTGGTGGCCCACCCGCGGGGCCCCCGCCCCCCGGCAGCCAGCCTGCCGGGGCTCCGCCCCCTGGTGGACAGCCGGCCGGAGCCCCGGGGTGGGGCCCGCAGCCGGGCTCACCCCTCCCGTTCCGGCGGGGACCCTTCGGCATCCCCATCCCCGACATCTCGCGGATGCCGGTCCCCGGAGGACCCTATCCACCCCAGCAGGCGCCGCCCGGCATGCCGTTCGCGACACCCCAGCCGCCACCCTCCATGGCCCAGCCGCCCGCCCAGGCCGCGGCGCCGCCGGGCTCTTACAGCTGCCCGTGGTGCGGGATGTCCAGTCAGAACCCCGGCACGAGCTGCCCCTCCTGCGGCGCCCCCGTGGACGTTCGGGCCATCCAGGACACCTCGGGCTGGACCCAGCTGCCGGCGGTCAAGGACATGGCGCGGATCCAGTTCGGCCAGTCCACGTGCCAGATCGAGGGCGCCGTGGTCCCGGTCGCGGACGTGGCTCTCGACGGCGGCGAGTCCGTCTACTTCATGCACCACACCCTGCTCTTCAAGGACGACGGCGTGAACGTCGAGACCAAGAGGATGAGGGGCGGCTTCAGCCGGATGCTCGCCGGGATGCCCCTGGTGATGGTCCAGGCGAGCGGCAAGGGGCACATCGCCTTCAGCCATGACGCGGCCGGCGAGATCGTGGCCCTCCCGATCCAGGTCGGCTCCGGCGTCGAGGCGCGTGAGCACACCATGCTGATCGCGAGCGGCGCCACCGCCTACGACTTCGTGATGAGCGGGATCTTCTTCATGACCCAGAAGGGGCAGAACGAGCGCGAGACCCACTTCCCGATGGGCCAGTTCCTGGACCGCTTCACCGCGCCCACGGCACCGGGGCTGGTGCTGCTCCACGCCAAGGGGAACGCCTTCGTCCGCCGGCTCGGCCCTGGGGAGTCCATCCTCATCAAGCCCACCGCGCTGCTCTACAAGGACATGACGGTGATGATGCAGCTCCACTTCGAGCACCCCGGCGGCACCTGGCGCTCGTGGCGGTCGTGGGGGTATCGCTACCTCTGGCTGCGCTGCACCGGCCCGGGGCGGGTGGCGGTGGAGTCCGCCTTCGTGCCCGTCGAGGATCCCGGATTCGACCTGCTCGGCAGCTCGCCGGCCACCAACTGGCAGTGGTGAGGGACCTGGCCTCCGGCTAGGCTGGCTCTCGCCGGCGTCGCCGCAAACGGGGACGCCCGCATATACTCGGTCGATGCCCAGGTCGATGTGGCGGGGTGCCATCAGCTTCGGCATGGTCGCCATCCCGGTGCGGATGTATCTGGCCAACGAGTCCAAGGGGGTCTCCTTCCGGCTCCTCTGTCCGCGGGACGGCGCGCCCCTGCGCAACAAGCGCTGGTGCCCGGTTGAGGATTGCGAGGTCGGCTGGAACGACGCTGTGCGCGGCTTCGAGGTTGCCAAGGACGAGTACGTCCGCATCGACGACGAGGAGCTGGACAACCTCCCCCTGTCCACCACCCACACCATCGAGATCCTCGAGTTCTGCGAGGACTCGGAGATCGACGCGGGCGTCTACGTCAAGGGCGCCTACTACCTCGAGCCGGAGGCGGTGGGGGTCAATCCGTACCAGCTCCTCCGGATGGCTCTGGAGAAGACCGGGAAGGTCGCGGTCGGCAAGGTGGCGATGCGCGACCGCGAGCAGCTCTGCCGCCTGGCCCTGCACGAGCGGGCGATCCTGCTCAACACCCTCCACTGGCCGGACGAGATCCGCGATGCCGGCGAGCTGGCCCTTCCGGACGCCGAGGGGGACGTCCACGCCAAGGAGCTGGCGATGGCCGTGATGCTGATCGATAACCTTGCCGCCCGATTCGACCCGGCGCGCCACCGGGACGGATACCGCGACGCCGTGGTCAACCTGGTCGAGGCCAAGCTGAGCGATCGCCCGCCGGAGCGCGCTCCCTCGCCCGCGATCGCCCAGGTCACCGACCTGATGGCGGCCCTCAAGGCCTCGGTCGAGGCGTCCCGGCAGAGGCAGGCGGGCGAGACCGAGGCGGCCCCGCCGCGGGAAGCCACCGCCGGCCGTCGCCGCCGGGCGTCCTGAGCCGGTGCGCCCGTCCGCCGACCGGAACCGTCACCAGCGCGGCGACGACCAGGCGCTTCCACTCCGGCTCCCGGTCCCCCCGGTGCTGCCGGGGCGCGTCCTGCCGGAGTTCTCGGTCCCGTGCGTGGGACCGTTCGACGATCCCGACTTCCGCTTCTCGATCGAATGGGACGGATCGAGGACGATCCTCTTCGCATTTCCGGGCGGGATCCGGTTGCAGAGCGAGACGCTGGCCGATGTCAGCGACCGGTATCCAGAGATCGTGGCCGCGGCCGAGGGCCTGGGCGAGCGCTCGACGGTCCTCGACGGAGTCGTCGCCGTCCTCGACCCCTCCGGATGTCCCGATCTGGTCGCCCTCGGGGAGCGGATGGCCCTGGGCCCGGGGACCCAGCAGCGGCTTCCCGCCGTCTATCTCGCCATCGACCTCCTCCACCTCGGTGGCAGGGAGACTGTCGGTCTCGCCCTCGACCGGCGCCTCGAGCTGCTTTGCGGGCTGAGCCTGTCGGACCCGCGGATCCAGGTGCCCGACTGGGTGGCCGGCCAGGGGGAGGCCCTCGCCCAGGCCGCGGCACCGCGCCGGCTCAGCGCGCTCCTGGCCCGCCGAGGGAGCGCCTCGTACCACCCCGGGGTCGCCTCGCCGGACCGTCTCCGGATACCGCTCCGGCGCCGGGCCAACTGCCTCGTCGTCGGGTCGCAGCGGGTTCTGGCGTCCACCCGCACCCGCCGTCTCCTGCTCGCGGAGTACCAGGGTGCGCGGCTGGTGGAGACCGGCACGGCCGAGATCGCCGAGACCTCCACACTGTGGCGCTGGGCCGCACCCGGCGGGCGGATGCGCTCTCCGCTGATCGCCACCGTCGAGCACGTGGGCCGCGGCGCCGACGGCAGGCTCCGGCAGGCGGAGGTGGTGACGCTGCGCGACGACGTCGAGCCCACCTGGTGCATCCGCCGGGCCCCCGTACCCCCGCCGCCCAGCCGGCCGGTACCGGGTCACGCCTTCCGCCCCACCGTCCTGTCCGCGCTCCCTCTGGAGGTGTCCGCGCCCGCGCCGGAGTGAGCCGGCGCCCAGCCCTGTGCCATCATCGTGTCACCGGTTGACGGGAGCTCCCCGCCCTGGCGCGATCGGCCCGTCCCGGCGAGGCATCGACGATGCCCATCCTCATGTGCCCCCCCACCCATTACGGCGTTGAGTACGAGATCAACCCGTGGATGCACGTGGCCACCCCGGTCGACCCCCGGCGCGCCCAGCAGCAATGGCAGACGCTGCGAGCCACGTATGAGGAGCTCGGCGTCGAGGTCGTGCTCGCCGATCCCGTGCCGGGTCTTCCGGACATGGTGTTCACCGCCAACGCCGGCGTGACCCATGACGACCGGGTCGTGCTCAGCCGCTTCCGCCACCCGGAGCGTCGGCGGGAGGAGACCCACTGGCGAGAGCTCTTCGCGCGTTGGGGCGTGCCGGCCCGGGACACCGGAGACGTCCCGTTCGAGGGTGCGGGGGATGCCCTCTTCGTCGGCGAGACCCTGGTCTGCGGCCACGGTTTCCGCACCGACCCCGCGGCGATCCCGGTGCTGGCGAGGACGCTCGGCGTGGAGGTGGTGGCCCTGGAGCTGGTCGATCCGCGCTACTACCACCTCGACACCTGCTTCTGCCCCCTCGACAGCCGGACCATCCTCTTCGACCCGGCCGCCTTCTCCGCCGCCTCGCGGGAGACGGTGCGCCGCCTCGCCCCCCGGGTCATCGAGGTTGACAACGGGGTTGCCGCCGGCTTTGGGTGCAACGCGATGCCAGTCGGGGACGTGGTCGTCTCCTCGACCGTCGTGGAGACACTCAGCACACCACTCCGCGAGGCCGGCTACCGGGCGCTGGGTCTTCCCATGAGCGAGTTCATCAAGGCAGGGGGTGGGGTGCGCTGCCTCTCCCTGCCGGTGGGGGACATCCGGGATGGGTCGGTCCCGGGGGCGCAGATCGGCTGACGCCTCCCGGCCGGAGGGTGTGCGTGTTGTGCACAAGCCTGTGGAAAAGGGGGCCGCCCGGCACCGGGGAGAGAGCGCCCGTCCTACTCCGGGGCCATCAGGTCGAGGACGGCGCGCTGGTACTGCTGGGTGTCGAGGAAGAGGCCGTGCTCGCCGATGCTGGCGTCGCCCTGGTAGTAGGCGGCGAGCGCGCGGCCGGTGTCTCCCTCGTGCATCCAGAGGAGGTGGCCGAGCAGCAGGGCCCCGGCGGTCACGTTGTCCTCGGCGGTGCGGACGTTGAGCGCACGGTGGGCCAGGAACTGGGACACCCACTCACCGGTGTACGGCTCGACCTGCATCAGGCCGACCGCACCCGTGGGCGAGACCAGATCCTGCCGCCAGCCCGACTCCAGCCACGCCACCGCCTTCACCAGCGCGGGCTCCAGCCCGACCTGCTGGGCGACGTGGCTCAGCAGGGCGTTGACCCGGACCAGCCGGCCGGGGACCTGGATCTGGGCGCCCGCGGGCAGCCCGGCGTTCACGTTCAGCCCGTTGGCGCGCGCCAGGGCGGTCGGGTCGACGCCGTAGCGGCGGGAGATGATCCACAGGGTGTCGCCGGCAACCACGGTGTACGAGTCCAGATCCTGGCTGCCACTCACATAGGAGGGGAGGCTGCGGCTGGGGTCGGGGATCTCGAGGAGCTGGCCGACCCGGAGAGGGCCGGGGTTGCCGAGGCGGTTGGCCTCCACGATGGCCTGGACCGATGAGCCGTGGCGCAGGGCGATGCCAGTGAGGGTGTCGCCCGGCCGGACCACGTAGGTCGAGGCCATGACGGCGGCGGGCGCCGCGGCGACCGCGGTGGCACCGAGGGCTGCGAGGGCGAGCCGAGAGCGTGGGGGCATCGGGGTTTCCTGCTGGGACGTTGGGTGGGACCGGTGGGGGGACGTGCCCCGCTCCGAGCGGTGCGCGCTGAGAGTATGCGCCTGCAACGATCCGGTCAACATGCGTTCCCGGTTCGTTGCAGTTCGTCATGCCACCGCCCTCTCTGTGACGGAATCCCCGCCACGGCGGGTTCCCGCGAGGGTCGCCGGGAGTTTCCTGCCCGATCACCACCGGGTGGTACGCTGGGTGGCGTCATGCCGGTTCCCCGCCAGCCGCGCCTCAGCCTCGCCGCCCCCCTTCTGGGGGCGCTTCTCGGCGCCGCCCTGGGCCTGGTGACGTTCACGGTCGCGGCGCTGCTGTGGCGCGCCGGAGCGACCCACGCGGCCGCGGCGACCGCTGACTACGCCCTGCTCGTCTCCCTCTTCTGCCTCGCGATCACCGTGGTATTCGGCCAGCCGGCCCGGCGCCGGCGGGCCAGGGTGCCGGTCAACCAGGCCGTCCCCCACCAGTGGTGGCCCCGGGAGACCGAGTCGGTGCAGGTGATCGCCGCCTGCGTCGGAGCACCGCTGATCGTCGGTGCCGGCGTCGCCATGCTCCTCTTCCACTGACCGCACCATCCCGGCGCGACCGCGGAGGTCTCATCGCGGATCCCGCGAAGGTTGGTTCATCCGCGCGACCGGTTCGCCATCTCGTGGGGCCGGCCCCGGGTGCTAGTCTCGCTCCCCGGGAACGACCGGGAGCGCACACCATGGTCCCTGATCCCAGCCCACCGCCCCCGCCCGAGCCCGCCATCGAGGCGGTGGTCTTCGACTTCGACGGCACGCTGGTGGACAGCCGCTTCGTCGACGAGGCCGCGGTTGGCGAGCTGATCGCTCTGGACCCGTCCGCGACCGCCGGTGCCGGGATCTTCTGGAGCCACGACGGCGAGCCGCTCCTCACCCGCATCGAGACCGCCTGGCCGGGGAGGAGTGCCGAGGTCCTGCCCCTCTTCGAGCGCCCGACCGCGCCCCGCCTTTTCCCCGGGATCACCTCCCTGCTGGACGCGATGCAGGGAGCCGGCCTGGCCATGGCGGTGGTCTCCTCGCGCCGGCTGGCCGCGCTCCGCCAGGGGCTGGAGGCGACCGGGCTGCTCCACCACTTCCCGGTGGTCGTCGGATTGGAGGACGTGGCCCAGCCGAAGCCGAGCCCTGAGGGGCTGCTCCTGGCGCTGCGCTGGCTCGGGGTGGAACCGCCGCGCACCGTCTTCGTCGGCGACAACGAGCTCGACATCGAGGCCGGCCACCGTGCCGGCGTCACGGTCTGGAGGGCGGTCTGGGGCCTGCCGTCCCTCCACACGGTGCCGGATTCCCCCAACGGGATCGTCCTGCTCCACCGGCCGGAGGAGGTCGGCGAGCGCCTGGGGCGGCTGTCCCGGCGCTGAGCAGCTCCCTACCCCTCCCCGGCGTGGATGAGCTGCAGCAGGGTCGGCTGTCCGCGCACCACCAGGTGGGCTCGCCCGGGCGGGAGGTGGACCGGGCGGGGGACGAAGAGGCAGCGCTCCGCCTCGCTCATCTCCACACCCACCGCCCCCTGACCCGCCAGGGCACTGCCCAGACTGTCGTAGCCGGGCGGGGCGGGGCGCCGGGCCAGGACGACGTGGAACTTCAGATCCCAGGCGACCGGTACCGCCGGGACCAGGGGGGAGAGCGCGGAGGCGTCCACGAGATCGTCGTCGTCGACCACCAGCACCAGCTCGGGGCCCTCGATGTGACGCCGTTCGGCGAGGTCCTTCCGGCTGGCCCCGGGCGGGGGCTGACGCCGAGACAGCTCCTTGCTCAGACCTTGGACGACCGCCTCCACCGCCGACGCCGTCATCGCGTGACCCCCGACGTACCCATCGGGGACGGCGTCGAGCAGGCTCCGGCGGATGTCGACGAGGTGGAACTGCACCTCCCCGGGGGAGAGGACCCGGGTCATCGCCAGCATCAGGGCGCGCAGGAAGCTGGTCTTGCCGCATCGGGGGTCGCCACAGACGTACAGGTGCTGCGCATCCCGCGCCAGCAGGTCCAAGGGCACCGGGCGCAGGTCGGCGTCCCCGATGTCCAGCGGGATCTCCCTCCGCCGTCGCCAGTCCGCCCAGTCCAGGCTGCCGAGGGGGACGGTGCGCGGCAGCAGCGGGACCCGGGGCGCTGCGGCGCCGGGGAGGGCGCGGTGCGCAACCAGGTCGCGGAAGGCGGTGTCCACATCGACCGCCGGGTCGCCGCCGTCGATCCGGGGGAGTGCCAGCTGGACCTGGCAGGGGCCCGCGGCCAGGGCGCGTCCCGGGGTGCTCGAGAGAGCCCGGGTGGCGCGGAGGTCGTACGCGGAGTCGCCGGGATCGATGGGGCGGAGTTGCAGCCGCCCCGGGATGCGGTCGCGGAGGGCGGGGCGGATGTCCCCCCACCGGTCGGCGCTCAGCACCAGGTGGACGCCGTAGGAGAGGCCCACCCCGGCCAGTGCGGTCACCTCCTCCTCGATCCAATCGAAGGCCCGGGTCGCCGCCCCCCAGTTGTCCACCAGCAGGAAGACGTCGCCGAAGCCGTCGTCGGAGCCCCGCTCCCGCCAGCGCCGCCGCAGCTCGTCGATGCCGCCGAGCCCAAGCCGGCGCAGCTCGCGGTCGCGCTGATCGACCAGGCGGGTGAGCAGGCGCATGATGCGGCGCACCACCTCGGGATCCCCCTTTCCGGCCACGGCGCCGACGTGGGGGGCGTCGACAAGTGCCTGCAGCGAGCCGCCCATGTCGAGCACGTAGAGCTGGACGGAGCGGGGGTCGTGGGTGAGGAGGAAGGAGGCGGCGATGGTGCGCAGCGCCGTGCTCCGACCGGTACGGGGAGCGCCCACGATGGCCAGGTGGCCGATCGGGCCGTGGAAGTCGATCGCCCACGGCCGCCGCTGCTGCTGGAGCGGGTAGTCGGCCAGCCCCAGCCCCACCTGGAGCGAGTGCCCGCGCGCGGTCAGCACCCGGTCCAGCGAGACCGTCCGGGGCAGTGGGGTCACCCAGACGGGATGGGCGGGCGCGGCCCCCCGGCTCGCGATCCGCTCGACGAGGAGGCTCAGCTCGGTGGTCCCTTCCGCAGAGGACGTCGACCGCGCCGTGGGTTCATCGCCGCCAGGCTCGGTACCGCCAGACTCCGCCGGCCGGGTGACCGAGAAGTTCCGCACCGCGGCATCGGGGTGGGTGCGGCGGCCGGGGGAGGCGTCGCGGGGCGGGCCCCCGATCAGGTACGCGCGGAAGCGCTGGGGCTCCCCCTGGCCGACTTTGAGGTAGCCCACGCCGGGGCTGAGAGGAAGCTGGGCGGCGATCGGCGAGCCGAGCACGAGCACGCTCTCCTGCAGGCTGTTGGTCCGCAGGCAGAGCCGGTAGGAGAGGTGGCGATCCAGCCGGGCCAGCCCGCTCGACAACCCCTGGGTGGCCAGCAGGAGGTGGATGCCCAGGGCGCGCCCGAGCCGGGCCACGCCCTCGAAGAAGAGGTCGAAGTCGGGATGGGCGGTGAGCAGCTCGGCGAGCTCGTCGACCACCAACCAGAGGTGGGGGAGCGGCTCCAGCTCGGGGTCGGTGGACCTCCTGAGGTGATAGGCGCGGATGTCGGGGACGCTCCCCGCGCTCCTGAAGAGCGACTGGCGGCGGACCATCTCGCCCTCCACGGCGAGCCGGAAGCGCTCCACCATGGTCGGGTCGTCCTCCAGGTTGGTGACCATGCCGGCGACGTGTGGGAGCCGGGCCATGGGCTGGAAGGCGGCGCCCCCCTTGAAGTCGACGAGCACGAAGGCGAGGAGCTCGGGCGGGTGGGTGGCCGCCAGCCCGGCGACCAGGGTGCGCAGCAGCTCGCTCTTGCCCGAGCCCGTCGCCCCGATCAGCATCCCATGCGGTCCCATGCCACCCTGGGAGAGCTCCTTGAGGTCGAGCTCCACCCTCTCCCCGTCGACGCCGACCCCCACCGGGGCGCGGAGGAGGGATTCCTGAGCCCGCGCCCAGCCCGGTCCGACATCGATCCGAGGCAGCGGCCCGAGGCCCAGGGCGTCGAGGAGGCTCGAGGCCGCCGCCCCCGGGACGCGCGGCGCCTCCGCCTCCTCGCGGACGATGCGCAGTGGGGTGAGTCGTCGCGCGATGGCCAGCGCCGCCGGCTCCCCGAGCGGTTCGGCCGTGAAGCGCGGCGAACGGGACACGACCTCTCCGAGCATCTCGGTCACGGCACCCCCGTCCGGGTCGATGGCCAGCCGGCAGAGCAGCTCGCCCGGCTCGTCGGCCGGGGAGGCGACGCTGCACAGCACGGTGGCCCCCATCCGCGGTCCATTGCGCATCAGGGTGCGCAGCGCCGCCAGGCGGGCCAGGCTCCCCGCGGGCGTCCAGCCGTCGACGACCACGAGGAGGTGCCGTCCGCCCCCCGCCCGGCTGCCGAGCAGGTCGCGGAGAAGGACGCCGGCCTCGGCCGCTGAGGCCGCGACCGCCGGCTCGAGAGCGGGCTCACCGTCCGCCGCCGTGCTGGCGAGACGGGTGTGAGGCAGCCATTTGATCCAATCCCAGTCCAGCGCCGTGCGGCCGTCCTCGGTGAGCACCGCGATGCCCAGCTCGGCGGGGGGATGAAATACCGCCGCCTGGGTGACCAGGGACCGAGCCACCCCCCGGACGGTGCCCGGAGGGCCCCGGAGGACGAGCGTGCCGGCTTCGCGCAGCCGGACCACGACAGGGGCCCGCTCCCGCGTCCGGTGCCGCTCGACCAGGGCCTCGGCGGCGGCCAGCAGCGCCGGCTCCGGTTCGGGGCCGAGCGGGTCCACCTCCTGGAGCACGACCCGGACCGCCGGGGGCAGTGCGCCGCTGCCGGCCCGCACCTCCAGCCAGTCGGGGTCTCGCGGACGGCGCTCGAAGACGCGCTCCCGCCGCTGGGCCAGCTCCAGAAGACCCTCCGCGTCGGGGAAGAGCAGCGCCTCGCGCTCGTCCTGGGTGGCGATCAGGGCACGTAGCGCCCTCTCCTCGGCGGCCAGGTAGTCGAGGTAGCGGCGCCGGCTGTCCAGCCGCTGCCTCCGGCCGGCGAGGGCCTGGGCGATCGCGGTCACCACCGCGACCAGCACGCCCACCCCGATCGCAGCGCCCATCACGATCAGCAGGGCGAGCGTCTGCCGGTAGGCGATGGCGAAGACCAGGCCGCTGCCGGCCCCGGCGATCGGAGCCAGGACCTGGAGGACCCGGAGCGTCCGCCCGCTCGAGGGCAGGACCGGTGAAGGGGTGCGGATGACCACGGTCGCGGTGGGGAGGGGCGGGACCGGGACCCGCGGGCGGCGGTGGTAGAGGAGGGCGGACATCGGCGGCGGTTCCGAGGCTAGGGGCGCGGCCCGGACAGCGCACGGACATCCGCGCGCCCCGGTTCGCAGTGCTTCGCGAGCCGCTTCGCACTCCGGTCACCGCCGCTCCCCCGGGGCGGCTCCATCAGCCGCGGGCGATGATCTCGCCGCAGACGACGATGAAGACGCCGTCGGCGGCGGCGCCCAGGGCTCGCCAGCCGGCGGCGGCCGCCGCCAGCCTGTCCGGGGTGGCGATCCGGTACTCGACCGCCTGGCGTGCCAGGAGCGACGAGGTGGTCCGCTCCGCCCACAGCTCCGCCCACCAGCCCCGATCCTCGGGTGTGGCGAAGGTCCAGGTCGAGGTCGAATAGGCCACATCCTCGAACCCGGCCGCGCGCGCCCAGCTCAGCAGCCGGCGACCGGCATCGGCTTCGGCGCCGTTGCGGCGCGTCACCGCCAGGTAGATCTCCCGCCAGAGGTCGAGCCCGGCGTCGGCCGGCCACCAGACCATGGCGGAGTAGTCGCCGTCCCGCGCTGCGACGATCCCCTCCGGACGGACCAGCTTGCGCATCTCGGCCAGCGCCCCCACCGGGTCGCGCAGGTGCTGGAGTACCTGGTGGGCGTGGACCGCGTCGAACGATCCCGCGGCCAGTCCCACGGAGCGGAAGTCGCCGACCCGGAAGGAGAGGTTCGGCACGCCCGCCCCCCGGGCGTGAGCCTCGGCCTCGGCCACCACCTCGGCGGAGACGTCGACGCCGAGCACCCCCCCCGGAGCCACCCGGGCCGCCAGGTCGGCGGTCAGCGTCCCCGGCCCGCAGCCCACGTCGAGCAGACTCATGCCCGGGCGCAGGTGGGGCAGGAGGTAGGCGGCCGAGTTCTCCGCGGTCCGCCAGCGGTGAGCCCGCAGCACCGCCTCCTGGTGGCCGTGGGTGTAGGTGTCGGGGGGTTCGCTCATCGGCTGGCGATGATCGCAGACGAGGGGCCCGGGACCCCTGGAGGCATCGGGCGGAGGCGGAGCGATTGGTCCACTTGTAACAGTCATGTACGAGCCGGTCGCGGTACGGTTGCAGTAGGCTGGGCGCGGCAAGGAGCCCCGGGCGATCCGCTGGGCCCACGGGCCGCGGCCGTGGCCTGAACCGCGGAGGGGACGGACGAAGCCAGCCTTCAGTGGGGAGAGATCCATGAAGCTGAACTCGATGACCGCGCCATCCACGGGGTTCCGGCCTCGCACGATCCTGCCGCGCCGGACGGCCACCCGCTCTGTCCTCGGCGCTGGGCTGGCACTCGGACTTCTGGTGGTCGGTGCCCTCAGTGTCGGTGCCTCGCCCTGGGGAAACTATGGCTCGGGGGGCGGTTCGCCGTCCGTCCCGCCGTTCAGCCCGTCTCCGGCGCCGACCGTCGCGGGGACGGTGGCCACGGCGCCGACGAGCTCCACCGGCAGCTTCACGATCACGACCTGGGGGGGCGTGACCTGGACCGTGGACCTCTCGGGGTCAACGACCTACACCGAGCCCGGCGTCAGCTCGCCGACCTTCTCGAACGTGGCCGTCGGCGATGACGTGTCCGTGGACGGGGCCACCACCGGGTCGAACGCGGTCGACGCCGTCAGCGTGTCGATCATCCAGAAGCCGGTGGTGGTCGGGACGGTGGCCACGGCGCCGGCGAGCTCCACCGGCAGCTTCACGCTCACGGCCTGCAAGGGCGCGACCTGGACCGTGGACCTCTCGGGGTCCACGACCTACACGGAGCGCGGGGTGACCTCGCCCGGCTTCTCCGACATCGCCGTGGGCGACGAGGCGGTGGTGTTCGGGAGCTCGGCCGGGACGGACACGGCGACCGCCACCAGCGTGGTGATCATCCAGAAGCCGGTGGTGTCGGGGACGGTCGCCACGGCGCCGGGCAGCTCCACGGGCAGCTTCACGGTGACGGCCTGGAAGGGAGTGACCTGGACCGTGGACCTCACGGGGTCCACCACCTACACGGAACGCGGCGTGACCTCGCCCACCTACTCCGACGTGGCCGTGGGTGACGAGGTGGTGGTGTACGGGACCTCGACCGGGACCGACACGGTGAGCGCCGGCAGCGTGGTGATCATGCAGCGGCCGGCGGTGGTGGGAACGGTGGCGACGGCGCCGGCGAGCTCCACGGGCAGCTTCACGGTGACGGCCTGGAAGCAGCAGACGGTGACGGTGGACCTCACCGGGTCCACCAGCTACACCGAACGCGGTGTGACGTCGCCGGGCTACTCCGACGTGGCCGTGGGTGACGAGGTGGTGGTGTACGGGACCTCGACCGGGACCGACACCTTCACCGCGAGCAGCGTGGTGATCATCCAGCGGCCGGCGGTGACGGGGAAGGTGGCCACGGCGCCGTCCAGCTCGAGCGGCAGCTTCACGGTGACGGCCTGGCAGAACCAGACCTGGACCGTGGACCTCTCGGGCTCGACGACCTATCTGGAATGGGGGGTGAGCTCGCCCAGCTACTCCGACGTGGCGGTGGGCGACCAGGTCGTGGTGTACGGGACCTCGACCGGGACCGACACCGTCGCCGCCAGCAGCGTGGTGATCATGTCCCACGGCCTGAAGGCGCCCCCCTCGCCATGGGCGGTCGGTCACGTCTCACCGAGCCCCACCCCCGCGCTCACCGGGCTGCGCGTGGGCATTGGCGGGACCACCCCACCTGACGGTTGGAGCACCCCGCACGGCGGTGGATCCACGGCGGGAGGTTCGCACCACCAGGGCTCGCAGGGCGATGGGCGCGGAAGCCTGTCCGGCGGTGCGCACGGGGGCGGCCCCGGGACGCCTGGGCGCTGAGGCTGGGAGGGGCCAGGCGCTCGACGGGGCGCCTCGCCCCCGCCTCCCCGAGGGCCGGTCGCGCGGTCGCTGATCCATGCCGGTCCTGCGGCGGCTGCCGGCGATCAGCCCGCCTGCAGCGCCCGGATGACCGCCTCCCCATAGCGCGACGCCTTCATCGGTCCGACGCCCCGCACCAGGAGGAGCTCGGCCGTCGATGCGGGGTTCCGGGTGGCGATCCCCAGGAGGGTGCGGTCGTCGAAGATGGTGAAGGCGGGGCGGCTCTCGGCCCGGGCCAGCCCGAGGCGCCAGCGTCGGAGCCGCTCGAAGCGGAGCTGATCCGCTCCGTCCCGGCCTTCGCCGCCACCCTGTGTCAACCTCCTCGACGCGGGATCGGCCTCCGATCCCGACGCGCGCTGTGACGAGCTCGGCCGTGCCGGGCGGGGCTCGACGCGAGCTCCGGGGATCGACAGCCGGAGATCCCGGTCCCCGGTCAGCGCCGACCGCCCGGCCGCTGTGAGCCCGAGCGTCGGCCGCTCCCCATGGCCGCGCCGGATCAGCCCTCGTTCCGCCAGCGCGCCGAGCAGCTCCCGGATCCGCCCGTCCTCCCACCCAGCGAGGGCGCCGAACCAGTCCATCGCCTGCACCCACGGGCGCGCCCGGGTCCATGCCGAGTCCGCGCCGCGGAGCAGCGCGGCGATCCTGGATGCCCCGAGGTGGCCGTCGAATCGAGCCACGGCGCGGAGCGCCGCCCGCGCCCCGGAGTCGGGGACCGCCTGCTCGGCGACCCGCGGGGTGAGGCAGTTGTCGCAGGCGGAGCAGCTTCGCGCCACCCCCTGCTCGCCGAAGTAGTCGGCGATGCGGGCGTGGCGGCACTCCCGCGAGGTGGCGTAGGCCATCATCTGGTGAAGCCGGGCGTAGGCCGCCTCCTTGAGGCGCTCGCGCTCCTCGAAGTCGACCGGTGGTCCGGTGAGATGGCGCACGGCACCTCCGGGAAGCAGGACCCCGGCCCTCTCGAGCAGCCGGACCGCCGCGTCCGCGGCGCGGTGTTCGAGACCCGGGACGAGCTCTGGCGCTTCCCGAAAGTCCCAGCGGCCGGCGCGGAGCAGGGCGCGGTAGACGGCGCGCACCGCCTCCCTCTCCGGGTACGCGTCCTCGATGAAGAGCTCCTGAAGGCGACGGTCGGCGGGGCTGTAGAGGAGGAGGCAGCGGGCCGGCAGGCCGTCGCGCCCGGCGCGTCCCGCCGCCTGGTGGTAGTCCTCGAGGCTTGCCGGGAAGTCGAGGTGGATGACCTGGCGGATATCGGGGATGTCGACACCCATGCCGAAGGCGGAGGTGGCGGTGACCACCCGGAGCTCGCCGTCCGTGAACGCGGCCTGGATCCGGCTGCGCGCCGCCCCCTCCATCTGCCCGTGGTAGGGCGCGGCGGCGACGCCCTCGGCACGGAGCACCTCCGCGGTCTCCTCGCAGTCCCGGATGCGCCCGCAGTAGACCAGGGCGCGACCGGGAACCTCGACCAGCGCGCGGGTGACGGCGCGCTGTTTCTCGTTCCCCCGGCATCGCCACACCTCCAGGGTGAGCTCGGGCCTGACGAACCCGGTCACGAGGGTGAACGGGTCGCGCAGCCGCAGGCTCCTGCCGATGTCCTCACGGACCTGGGGCGTCGCGGTGGCGGTGACGGCGGTGACCGGCGGCCGACCGCAGGCGCTCACCGCCCCGCCGAGACGCCGGTACTCCTGCCGGAAGTCGTGGCCCCAGGTGGAGATGCAGTGGGCTTCGTCGACGACGAACCGGATGACGCCCAGCTCGGTGAGCTTCTCCTCGAAGCTCGGCGTGGCCAGGCGTTCGGGAGCGACATAGAGGAGGCGCAGCCGGCCGGCGAGGGCTGCCGCCAGGGTCTCGCGCTGCTCACCCGCGTCCATCTGGGAGTTGATGGCGGCGGCGGCAACCCCGGCGCGCCGGAGGCGCGCGACCTGGTCGGTCATCAGCGCGATCAGGGGCGAGACGACCAGGGTGAGGCCCGGCGAGGCCAGAGCCGGAACCCAGTAGGCCATGCTCTTCCCAGCCCCGGTGGGGGCGACGAAGAGGACGTCACGCCCGGCTTCGGCGGCCGCGATGACCTCAGCCTGCCCCGGTCGCAGCCCGGGAAGCCGGAAGAGGTCGCGAGTCACCGCCAGGGCGGCCGCGCTCGGCGCCCGCGCCCCCTCCCGTCCCATGATCTTCCCCGCCCGCGCGCTCATCCGAGCCGGCCGGACCCGACCACCTCGGCGGCGACGAAGCCGAGCCAGGGGATGGCCGCCACCAGCAGCCATCCGCCGTGGGCGCGCCCGTCGCGGAGCAGTCCGAGCAGGTAGAGGCCGGTCGCGAACGCACAGCCGGCACTCAGAACGCCTGCCGTCCCCAGCTGCCAGGTGGTGAAGGTGATGCCAACGAAACCGAGCACGCACGCCTGGAAGGCCGCCGCCCCGGCGACGTTGCCGAGGGCGAGATCGTCGTCACCACTCCGGATCCAGAGCACGCTGTTGAGGGTCTCGGGAAGCTCGGTGGCGAACGGCACCGCGATCACCGCCAGCAGCAGGGCGCTGATTCCCAGGCTGGCCGCGGCGGAGTGGATGGCGTCGACGAACAGCCCGGAGCCGACCGCCAGCAGAACCGTCCCGGTGACGAGCTGAAGCGCCACCGCCGGCCACGGGGGTGGGCCGGACCGCCAGCGGACGAAGTGCAGCGGTTCGGGCGCCTCCTCGGAGGCCTCCCTCTCGCTCAGCGCGGAGCGCGCGTACCCGGCGTAGAGGAGGAGCAGGAGCACCCCGACCACCACCCTCTCCGGTCGCGTGATCAGGGTGGAGGCGACCGCGCAACCGAAGGCGCTCAGGAAGACCCCGAGGTCCCGGTGGACATGGGCCGGCGCGACCCGCAGCCGGCGATCCCGGGTCCGGGTCAGCAGCGCCAGCCCGGTGACCGCGCCACCCAGGGTGAGGAGCAGGAAGGAGGAGCCGAGCACGGCGCCGGTGGCGATCTGGTTCGAGTCGGAGGCGCCGCCCACCAGCGCCACCACCACCACCATGGTCTCCGGAAGCGCGGTGCCCAGGGCGGCGAGGAGGCTGCCGGTGGCTCCCGCTCCGAGGTGGAGCAGGTGGCCCGCCCATTCCACCGCGTTGGTGAACAGCTCCGACGCGGCCGCGATCAGCAGCAGGGCGCCCACGAACAGCAGGGCGGTCATCGGTCGGGTGCGGCCGCGGGGCGGCGAGAGACGGCCGCGAGCGGCATTCAGCCGCCTGTCCGGCGCGGCCGGCGGTGGCGGGTCAGGGCGTCCACCGGGGTCTGCATCCAGCTGGTGCCGAAGTTCATCACGTGGCGCATGGTCACCGGCTGGACGCGGTGAACGGGTGCGCCCCCCTCACTGCACGCCACCGCATCGAGGATCCGCTCCCGGCACCACGGGAAGACGGTGCGGGGCAGCTGGTGGGGGTCGAAGAGGCGCACCGACCAGGCCTCGATGCTGCGCCGCGCCCTCCCGCCCGTGATCTCGCCCAGGAAGACTGCGTCCCCGGCCGCGCGCAGCCCCTCCCAGCTGTAGACACCGACCAGACCGAGGACCCGAACGGTGTGGCCGGTCTCCTCCTCGGTCTCCCGTGCGGCGGCGTCGGCCGGCTCCTCATCGGGCTTGCAGTGGCCGCCGGGCAGCTCCCACCCCGGTGGCCAGGGGCGGAGCTGGAGGAGCACCCGCCCTCCATGCAGGACGGCCAGCTGGGCCCCACCCACCGGCCAGGGCTCGCCGTCGATCACCACCGACCGGAGCGGCCAGCGCGGAGGGCGGTCATGGAAGAGGATCTGGGCGAACCGGCTGCTGCGGCGCTCCCCTCCGCTCATCGCGGCGTCAGCCCGCGGCTCGGAGGCCCGCCGGCGCCGGCGCGTTCCCGGGTCCGCGGCGGGGCGCCCCGGTGGCCTCAATCGACGGGGACGCGGCGGGGTCGCCTGGCCCGGGAGCCGGCTGCGGGGGCACGGCGTCCCCGGGACGCTCCGCTCGCCGGCCGGTTGCCGTGCTCGATCAGGGCGGTGATGCCGAGCACCATCTCGCGCTGCGCGGCGAGGAAGTGGGAGGTCGCGTCGGGCGGCACGACCTTCTCGAGCTGGCGGGCGGCTTCCTCGAGGATCCGGAGCGGGATCCCACCGATGCTGTCACTCATCTTCTCGCCTCCTCCAAACGCCGTCACTCAGGTCCGGCTCTCCGTGAACGTGACCCGCAGCAGGCCCTCGTCGAGCCTGGCCTTGCTGACCTTCTTGCCGTTGAGAATGCGGGGCAGAGAGATCTCCCGCTTGTAGGCGCCCACGGTGACGAACAGCTCCCCCTCGGAGTGGCTGACGTCGACCTCCTCCTTGGAGACGAAGGGGAGCTGGAGCTGCAGCTCGTACTGCCCGTCGACCTTGCGCAGGCGCTGGGGCACGGCGTGGTAATAGACCCGGGCCGGGTCCTCGTCGCCGAAGAGCACCGCGGACAGCTCGCCCAGGCGGTCCAGCCCGACGATCTCGTGGTCGAAGAGCTTCGACCGGCGGATGGGGATGGGGTCGAAGAGGGACTCCACGGATTCGTTGTACCTGCCCTGGATCTCCCGCCAGGACGCGAAGTAGGCGTCGGTCACCTCTGGCGGCAGCACCCGGTTCACCACCACCAGGTCGGTGAGGTAGTCGTACAGGCTCAGGTAGGTGAAGGCGCGCTGGGCCTCCTTGAGCACCATCTTCTCGAGGTTCAGCACCAGGCGCACGGTGCACGTCTTGGGGTCGCCGAGGATGCTCTTCATGCTCTCGAGGTCGACCAGCAGGTTCCTGATGTGGACGAAGACGTCGTCGGGGGGCAGGGGGATCGAGACGAAGGGCTGCACCACCGGGCGGGCGACCTTCATCACCGCGCGCGACGCCGGGAAGAGCCTCTGGAGATACCAGCGGGCCACGTCGGGGAAGGCGAGCAGCTGGAGGGTCTCGCCGGTGGGTGCGCAGTCGACGACCAGCGTGTCGTACTTGCCCTCGGCCTTGTGATGCCGGATCTGCATCAGGGAGGCGATCTCCTCCATCCCCGGGGGCGACGCCAGCTCCTCCGCGACGATGTCGTCGACGCCCTGCGAGGAGAAGAGCGAGCTGAGGTAGAGGCGGATCCGGTCCCAGTGGCTCTCCAGCTGGTGGAGGGCGTTGACCTCCTGAGCCCACAGGTTCGGGGCGACCTGCCGCGGGTCCTCCCCGAGCGGGGTGTCGAGCGAGTCCCCGAGGCTGTGGGCGGCGTCGGTGCTGATGACCAGGGTCCTCTGGCCGAGCTGTGCGCAGCGCACCGCGGTGGCGGCGGCCACCGTCGTCTTGCCCACCCCACCCTTGCCCGTATAGAGGATCACCCGCACCGGCGTCCCTCCGCCTCAGTCGACGACGCGGGTGACGATGGCCCAGGCGATCAGGATGAGCACGACCATGATGGCGGCGATCATGGCCACCCGGCGGAGGTCGGCCGGGACGTAGGGGACGCGGTCGAAGGGGATCGCCGGATCGTCGCTGTCCAGCGGCTCGACCATGGCCGCCGCGGTCCCGAAGCGGGCGCTCTTGATCGACGCGCGCTGCTGCCGGCTCATCGTGCTCGAGGCCGGAGCGGGCCCCACGCGACCGACGCGGCGGCGGGCGGTCTCCGCTCCCGGGACCTCCTCGGTGCTGACCGCGACCGGCGCGGCACCCGCCGGGGTCTCCGCACGATCGAGCCCCGCCGAGCCGGCGACCGGCCGGGCGGTGGTGGCCACCAGGGGCCGGGCCGGGGCCGCCCCCGCCGGGCGGCGGGCGGCGTTGCGCTGCTTCTGCTTCCGGGTCTTCTTGGCCATCTTCCAGCCCCGAAGCCTAGCAGGCGGGAGACCGGCAGAAGCTGCAAGGGTTGGCGCCCCTGGTACCCTCGGCCCAGGATGAACGCAGCGGCGCGCCCGGCGGAGCGGTCCGGGTTCTTGGATCGCTACTCCGCCCCCTTCATCACCCTGGCAGCCGCCCTCTGGGCCGCCGACCCCATCTTCCGCCCGGCGCTGGTCAAGCAGGGCCTGTCGGCCAGCGAGATCGTCCTGCTCGAGAGCCTGTTGATCAGTCTCTGCTTTATTCCGATGGCACCGCGGGTCTACCGGGAGCTGCGCGGCGCCTCGTGGCGGACCTGGCTGGCGCTGGCGGTGATCGCCGTCGGTCCCCAGGCCTTCGCCACGGTGCTCTTCACACGCTCGCTCGACTACGCGACCACCCGCGGGGCCCAGTCCGAGGTCTACCTCCTCTACCTCCTCCAGCCGGTCTTCGGGATCGTCCTGGCCCGCCTGGTGCTGCGGGAGCGTCGCAGCCCGCTCTTCTGGCCGATCGCGGCCGCGGCCCTCGGCGGCGCCGCCCTGATCGTCGTCGCCCAGCTCCCGGGTGCCCCCCAGGGGGCGCTGGTGGCCGCCCTCCTCGTCCTTGGAGCGGTGATCCTCTGGGCGGCGGGGACGGTCCTCGGCCGCTATGCCCTCGCCGGCGTCTCCTTCACCAGCACCTCGGCGATGCGCTTCACCCTGGCCCTGCCGGTCCTGCTGGTGCTGATGCTGACCGACCGGGGCGTCGCCGGCTTCGGCCAGTACTCGATCGGCCAGCTGCCCAGCTTCCTCGGCATCGCCCTTATCCCCGGCCTCATCGCCATGGTGCTGTACTACCGGGCCCTCTCCAGCACCCCGGCCTCGATCTCGACCCTCGCCGAGCTCGGCTATCCCGCCGCGCTCTTCCTCGTCTACTCCCTTCCCGCGCCGGTGGGCTTCGGCCTGCACCTCCAGCCGATGGAGGTGGGCGGCGCGGTGCTCCTCATCGCCGCCGTCACCTGCCTCAACCTCCTCAAGAGGCGGGGCGGTGTGCGCTCGCCGCGCCCGACCGAGCTCCGGCTCGCCTCGGAGGCGTCCAAGGGGTAGCTCCGCCGGGCTCGGCCCGCCGCGAGCGCTCCGAGCGCGGCTCAGCCGGGGCTGCCCACCTCGGCATGGAACCCCGCCTCGTGGAGGAGGGTGAGGGCGCGCTCGACCGACGCCGCGTCGATGGTCAGCACCAGGGCGGCGTGCCGGGTGTCGGAGTGCTGCATGTAGAGGTCGACGATGTTGATGTCGCTCGACCCCATGAGGGTGGTGACCTGGGCGAGCACCCGGGGGCGGTTCTCGATCAGGACGGCGATGTCGACGTTGCGCCCGGTCCGCTCGATGAGGATGCCGCCCAGGGCCTCGTAGGCGGCGCCGGCGTCGGTGAAGTGCCGCTCGATGGCGGGCCGGTCCGCGATGTCCTGGTCGAGCCGGTGCATCGCCTCGGTGAAGGAGCCGAGGACCTCCCGCACGGCCTCGGCGTTCTCGGCCAGGATGTCCGCCCAGAGGGCCGGGCTGGCGGCGCCGACCCGGGTCAGGTCGCGGAATGACGGCCCGGCCAGGCTGAGAGCGTCCGGGGAGATGCCGGAGGTGACCTGCAGGAGGGCGACGGCGAGGAGGTGGGGGAGGTGCGAGAGGGCCGCGACCAGCAGGTCGTGGCGCTCGGGGTCGACCGCGGTGGGCACGGCTCCGAGGTCGTCGCGGACGAACTGGGTGACCAGGGCGTAGGCCTCGGGGAGCGTGTCCCCGGTGGGGGTGAGCAGGTAGCGGGCACCGCGGAAGAGGTCGGCGCTGGCGTTGGCGACGCCGGCGAGCTGGCTGCCCGCCATCGGGTGCCCCCCGACGAAGCGGCGGATCCCGGCCGCGGCGGCGGCGCGGACGATGCCGGCCTTGGCGCTGCCCACGTCGGTGACCAGGGCGTCGGTCGGCGCCAGCTCGGCGAGCAGTCCCGGGATCCTGGACACGGGCGCCGCTAGCACCAGCATGTCGGTCCGCCCCACCTCGTCGAGACCGGCGGCGCGGTCGATGGCACCCAGCGCGACGGCGCGCTCCAGGGTGCCGGCCTGGTCGACCCCGACCACCGCCCACCCAGCCCGCCGGGCCGCCATCCCGATGGAGCCCCCGATCAGGCCGACGCCGACGATCCCGAGGGTGCGGCTAGACATTGAAGCGGAAGTGGACGACGTCGCCGTCACGGACGACGTAGTCCCTCCCCTCCAGGCGCTGCCGTCCCTGCTCCCGGACGGCGGCGTACGACCCGGCCTCGATCAGCGCCTCGGCATCGACCACCTCGGCGCGGATGAAACCACGGGCGAAGTCGGTGTGGATCGTGCCCGCCGCCTCCAGGGCGGTGCCGCCCCGGTGGAGCGTCCAGGCGCGCACCTCCTTCTCCCCGGCGGTGAAGAAGGTGATCAGGTCGAGCAGCCCGTACGCCTCCCGGGCCAGCCGGTCCAGGCCGGGCTCCGTCAGGCCCAACGAGGTGAGGAAGTCGCCGCGGTCCTCGACGGGGAGCTCCACGATCTCGGCCTCGATCCGGGCGGAGATGGTGAGACAGTCGCCGCCGTGAAGCCGGGCCAGCTCGACCACGTCCTGGGGAGGCGGTGCGCCCGCCTCGGCCTCGCCCACGTTGACCACCGCGATCAGCGGATGGGAGGTGAGCAGGAAGAGGTCATGGACGTGGCCGCGCTCCTCCTCCGAGAGCGCCAGGGTCCGGACCGGCTGCCCGCCGTCGAGGTGGCGCTGGACCCGCTGCAGGGTCTCGATGACCTCCGCCGCCTTCTCCTTCTGGAGCCGGGCCGTCTTCTCCCTCTTCTCCAGGCGCCGGGTCACCGTCTCCAGGTCGGCGAGCTGCAACTCCAGCTCGATGACGTCGAGGTCGCGCGCCGGGTCCACGGCGCCCTCCACGTGGCTGACGTCGGGGTCTTCGAAGCCACGCGCCACCACCACGATGGCGTCGCACTCCCGGATGTGACCGAGGAACTGGTTGCCCAGCCCCTCGCCGCGGCTGGCGCCGCGGACCAGGCCGGCGATGTCGGTGAAGGTCACCGTGGTGGGGATCACCCGAGGCGGGGAGAAGATCGCCGCCAGCCGGTCCAGCCGCGGGTCGGGGACCCCCACCACCCCGGTGTTGGGCTCGATGGTGGTGAAGGGGTAGTTGCCCACCTGGGCGCCGGCGCGGGTGAGGGCGTTGAAGAGCGTCGACTTCCCGGCGTTCGGCAGGCCCACGATGCCGACGCTCAGGCCCACGGCGCGTCCCCGGGCCGCTTCCCAGGGCCGGTGATGAGGAGCTCGTCACCGGTGCTCGGTGCCATCGGCGGCTAGTCGCTCTCCAGCTCGAACTCCGCGTGCAGCGCTCGCACCGCGTCGGCGACCCGGTCGCGGGCGATGATCACGGTGACGTGGATCTGGCTGGTGGTGATCTGCTCCACGTTGATGCCCTGGGCGGAGAGCGCCTGGAAGATCCGGGCGTGCATGCCCGGCGTCCCCAGGAAGGCGGTGCCCACCACCGACACCGTGGCGATGCTGGTGTCCGCCACCACCTGCTCCGCCTTGACGGTCCGGGCCACCTCCTCGAGCACCGGGCGGGAGCGGGGGAGGTCCTCCTCGGCGATGGTGAAGGAGAGGTCCGTGAAACCGTCGTGGCTCACGTTCTGGACGATGATGTCCACATTGATGCCCGCCCTGCCGATGGGACCGAAGACGGCGGCGGCCACTCCGGGACGATCGGGAACCCGGGTGAGGATGACCTTGGCAACGCCGCTGTCGTGGGCGATGCCGCGAATCTTCTGGCGATCTTCCATGGCAGGATGCTGACAGATGAGGGTCCCGGGGTGGTCCTCGAAGGTCGAGCGCACCACGATCGGCATCGAGTAGGTCTCGCCGATCTCGACGGCGCGCGGATGCACCACCTTGGCGCCGACGGCGGCGAATTCTAGCATCTCGGCGTAGGCGATCTCGGGGATGGGCCGCGCCCTCGGCTCGACCCGAGGATCGGCGGTGTAGACGCCGGCCACATCGGTGAAGATCTCACAGCGCTCCGCGCTCAGCTCGACCGCGAGGGCGACCGCGGTGGTGTCGGTCCCGCCCCGGCCGAGGGTGGTGATGTCGAGAGCCTCGTTGACCCCCTGGAACCCGGCGACCACCACCACCCGGCCGCGCTCCAGCTCGTCGATGATGCGCTGGGGGACGATGTCCACGATCCGTGCGCTGCGGTGGACGTCGCTGGTGCGTATCCCGGCCTGCAACCCGGTCAGCGAGATCGCCGGGACGCCCAGCCGCTCCAGGGCCATGGCCAGCAGGGGCGCGGTGATGGTCTCGCCGGTGGAGAGGAGCTGGTCCATCTCCCGGCTCGGGGGCACCGGGTTGACCTTGTGGGCCAGGCTGATCAGCTCGTCGGTGCTGTCGCCCATCGCGCTGACCACGGCCACCACCCGGGCGTGCTCGGCACGGGTGGCGGCGATCCGCCGCGCGACCCGCTGGATCAGCTCAGCGCTGGCGACGCTGCTGCCCCCGAACTTCTGGACGACGCACGGGCTGGTCATGGCCGTGATCCCCGCGTCATGGGCCGAGGTCCACGCGGGCCCCGAAGTTGCGGACGGAGTAGGTGGCCGTGTGCCCTCTCACCCCGGCGAGCCTGGCGGCCGCGCCCATCGCGGCTGCCACCTCCTGGTCGCCCTCGGTGCAGAAGGCGAGCACCGAGGGGCCGGCTCCGGCCAGGCACGCCCCGTGAGCCCCGGCGGCCACCGCCGCGTCGATCAGGAGCGGGACGTGCGGCATCAGCTCGCTGCGTGCGGGCTGGTGCCAGCGGTCCCGCATCGCCTCGCCGAGGAGATCGAGCTGCCCGGTCAGCATCGCGGTCACCAGCAGGGCGCAGCGGGAGGCGTTGTAGATCGCCTCCTCCCGGCTGAAGGAGAACGGCACCACCCGGCGGGCGGCCTCCGTGCTCATCTCCTCGTCAGGGATGAAGAGGACGGCACGTAGCCTGTCCGGCACGGGCACCGGGACCACCGGTCCGTCGCGGACGCACACCACCATCCCACCCAGCATGGCGGCGGCGACATTGTCCGGATGGCCCTCGATCTGAGCCGCGTGGTTGATGACCTGGCGCTCGTCCCAGCCGAGGCCGGCCAGGACGTTGGCGGCGAGCACGCCGCTGACCGCGGCGGCGGCACTCGAGCCGAGCCCGCGACCGAAGGGGATGGCGTTGTGGCAGCGGATGCGCGCCCCGGGCGGGTCCACCCGCGCCGCCGCGCAGGCCGCGACGAAAGAACGGGCGATGAGGTTGCGGGCCGGGTCCTGGAGCTCGGCGGTGGCGCCCACGCCGGCATCGATGGCGATCCCACCCTCGGGCTCGGACCATGCCTCGACCTCGTTCTGGAGCTGTACCGCCAGGGCCAGGATGTCGAAGCCCGGGCCCAGGTTGGCGACGGTCGCGGGGACCCGGATGGTGACGTGCATGGCGAGCCCCGATCAGAGGCCGATGGCGTCGGCGATGCTGGCCGGCGTCCCGGTCACCGACCGTGGCGGGGGCAGACCGTCGCTCACGGCCGGGAGGTCCTTGAGCCCGTTCCCGGTGAGGACGCACACGGCCCGGGCTCCGCGGGCCACCGCGCCGCTGCGCACCGCCTTGCGCAGCACCGCGAGCGATGCCGCTGACGCCGGCTCGCAGAAGACCCCCTCCATCGCCGCCAGGTCGCGCTGGGCGGCGGCGATCTCGGCGTCGCTCACCGAGTCGATCAGTCCCTCCGACTCGTCCCGGGCAGCGATCGCCCCCGCCCACGACGCCGGATTGCCGATCCGGATGGCCGTGGCGAAGGTCTGCGGATCGGCGACGGGCTGGCCGAGCACGAGGGGAGCCGCACCCTCGGCCTGGCCGCCGATCATGCGGGGCAGCTGGGTCGTCCGGCCCGCCTCCCGGTACTCCCGGAAGCCCCGCCAGTAGGCGGTGATGTTGCCCGCGTTGCCGACCGGGATGGCCAGGACATCCGGGGCGTCGCCCAGCTCGTCCACGACCTCGAAGGCGGCGGTCTTCTGGCCCTCGATCCGGTTGGGGTTGACGCTGTTGACCAGGGTCACGGGGTGGGTCTCGGCGAGCCGCCGGACGCTGCGCAGGGCTTCGTCGAAGTTGCCCTCGATGATCAGCACCGTCGCCCCGAACACTTGGGCCTGGACCAGCTTTCCCAGCGCGATCTTCCCCGCGGGCACGACCACCACGGTGCGCAGCCCGAAGCGGGCTCCGTAGGCCGCCGCCGACGCGCTGGTGTTGCCCGTGGAGGCGCAGATGATTGCCCGGCTGCCGCTCTCGATGGCGCGCGCCACCGCGACCACCATCCCCCGGTCCTTGAAAGAGCCGGTGGGGTTGAGGCCCTCGAACTTGAGGTGAAGCGAGCGCAGCCCGAGGTCGACGCCGATGCTGCGCGACTCGATGAGTGGCGTCCCCCCCTCGCCGAGCGTGATCCGCGGGGTCGCCGCCGTGAGCGGCAGGTACTCAGCGTAGTGCTGGATGACGCCCTCACCGCGGAGGCCGGGTGCCGCGCTCACGCGCTCGCCTCCAGCCGGTCCAGGGTCTGGGCCACCGCCACCGGCGCCCCGGCACCCGCGAGGGCCTCGAGGGCTCGGGCCAGGGCCGCCCGCGGCGCCGGGCCGGTGAGGACCTCCAGTTCCCTCTCGCCATCCGCGGGGATGATCCGCTCCACCGCCGCCCCGCCGCGCGCCAGGGTCTGGGCGACGAGGGTCGCTGCGTCGCCATCTCCGTCCACCCGCAGCCGGACCCAGGAGCCGGTCCGGGCGGACTCGCCGTCGAGCACGGGAACGGGCGCGGCGGGAGGGGGGGAGACCTCGCGCCCCTGCCGTCGAGCCCGGGCCACGGCCACGATGTCGCTCAGCACCGCGCTCGCCGCCGCGTCGGCGCCCGCCCCCCGCCCGCGCACGAGCAGGCGGCCGGCCAGGTCGCTCTCGAACAGGACGGCGTTGTCCGCTCCCTCCACGTCCCCCAGGGGGTGGCCCGCGCGCGGCACCAGGGTGGGCTGGACGGTCAGGGCCAATCCCGCCGGCGAGCGCTCCGCCGTCGCCACCAGCCGGATCACCGAGCCGAGCCGCCCGGCGGCGTGCACATCGGCCGGGGAGATGTCGCGGATCCCGCGTCGGAGGACCTGGTCCGGGCTGACCTCCGCGCCCATGGCGAACCAGGCGAGGATGCAGAGCTTCTGGGCCGCGTCGTGACCGTCGAGATCGCTCGTCGGGTCGGCCTCGGCGTAGCCGCGCTCCTGGGCATCGGCCACGGCGCGGTCGAAGGCGTCACCCGCCTCCAACCGTCCCAGGATGTGGTTGGTGGTTCCGTTGATCACTGCGGTGACGCGGTTGACCGCGTCCCCCTGAAGCGACCCGCCGAGCATCGCCAGCACCGGCATGGCGGCGCCGACCGCGGCCTCGAAGGCCAGCCCGCCGCTCCGCGGGCGGACCGCCGCCGCAAGGTGGTGGCCGGAGGTGGCGATCACGGCCTTGTTGGCGGTGACGACGGCCAGGCCGCGACCGATCGCCGCATCGAGGAGGGCGCCGGCGGGTTCGAGACCGCCGAGCAGCTCGACCACGATGTCCACGTCCGGTGCCGCCACCGCCGCCGCCGCGTCCTGCTCGACCGTCACCCCGTCGCGGCGCAGGAGACGCGCACGGCCGGGGTCGCGCTCGGCCAGGCGCCGCAGCACGAGCGGGCCGCCGCTCCGGGCCGCCAGCCGGTCGGCGTGCGCATCGAGCTCGCGAGCCACCGCCGCGCCGACGGTGCCCGCGCCGAGCAGCGCGATACCGAGCTCCGTTGCCATTGGCGGCCGAGTCTAGTCGACCGGGCGATGCACCCCGGTTCAGCCGGTCTCGGCGGGCTCGGTCCGGGGTGGGGGGGAGGCTCCGGGTCGGTACCGGCCGAGGCCTGGAAAGCGCGCCTGCCGCGCGAGGAGCCGGAGCAGCGGGATCACGGCTCCGGCCGGGACCGGCTCACCCCAGAGCCGCCCCCGGGCAGCGTCGCAACCGAGCTGCTGGATCGCGGAGCGGGTCGCCTCGTCGTCGACCCCGGTCGCGATGACGGTGAGGTTGAGAGCATGGGCCAGGTCGACGATGCCGCGCACGGCCGCCGCCTCGACGCCCTCGCGTCGCGCCGAGGCGACCAGTGAGCCGTCGAGGCGCAGCTCCGTGAACGGCAGGCCGCGCAGCCGGAGCAGCGACGCCGAGTCGGAGCCGTAGTTGCCCAGCGCCACGCCCACCCCGTTCTCGGCAAGCGCGTGCAGCACGGGTGCCGCCATCGAGAGCGTGGTGTTCTCGTCAACCGTGATCGAAAGCGAATTCGCCGGCACCGTCCACCGCTCCAGCAGGCTGCTCACGGCGCGTGGAAGCTGGCGATCCTGGACGTTGCGGCCGGCGATCTTGACGTTGATGCGAAGAGCGTGGCCCTGCTCGCGCCACCGCGCCTGCTGCTGGAGCGCCAGCCCCAGGATGCTGCGGGTCAGAGGCCGGATGATGTCGGTCTGCTCGGCGGCTGGCACGAACTGGTCGGGGGTGAGCAGGCCGTGCCGCTGGTGGCGCCAGCGCACCGTGGCGTCCACGGCGAGCAGCGCGGAGTCGGCGACTCGCACCACCGGCTGGTAGAAGAGCTCCAGCTCCTGGTTGTCGAGCGCCTTGCGGAGCTCGGCGAGGCGCACCGCCCGGTCCTCGATCTCGCTCGTGTCGTCTGCCGGGGTGTAGACGGTCCAGCCCCGCCGGGCCTGCTTGGCGGCCTGCCGGGCGGTCTCCGCGTTGCGCATCAGCGTCGCGGCATCGCCGCCGTGGTCGGGGAAGTTGGCGATGCCGATGCAGAGGTCGGTCTCGAGGACGTGCCCGTCGATGGTCACCGTCTCCTTGAAGGCGGCGAGCACCTGCCGGGCGATCCGGGCGCTCGCCGCCGGGGTGGCGCCGCCCCCGGGGATGATGGCGAAGTCGTCGCCTCCCAGCCGGGCCACGATGTCGGTGGCCCTCAGGGTCTGGCGGAGCCGCTCGGCGACGAGGGTGAGGAGGCGGTCCCCGACCCCGTGGCCGCAGCGCTCGTTGACCTCGGCAAAGCGTTCCAGGTCGAGCAGGAAGATGCTGAACGGGGCTTGCCGGGCCGCGGCGGTCTGAAGACGGGCCAGCAGCTGCTCCTGGAACTGCCGCTCGTTCGGAAGCCCGGTGAGGCTGTCGTGGAGAGCCTGGCGGGTCAGCGCCTCCGACTGCGCGCGGACCTCGGACATGTCCCGGACGACCACGATCCGGCCCTCGCTCTCGGCCACGCGGCGGCTGTCGACCTGCGCCGAGAAGCTGGTGCCGTCACGCCGGAATGCCGACACCTCGGCCTGGGCCGGGCCGCTGCCGCCGAGGGGCGGATCGCCGGGCCCGGGCCGGAAGGCCGGCAGGATCTGCTCGATGTGGCACCCGGTGAGGGCGCCTGGGGTTGCGCCGAAGAGCCGGTGGGCGGCACGGTTGGCCAGGGTCACCTGACCCTCGCCGTCCACCATCAGGACCGCCTCGGTCACCGCATCCGCCACCGCCTGCAGCCGGGTTGCGGAGGCACTCAGGGCGACGCTTCGCTCGTGCAACCGGGCGTGATCACGCCGCAGCTGGCGTCCGGCGAGCACGAGGACCAGGAGGGCGAGGACGAGCAGGGCGGCGAGCGAGGCGATGCCGGCGTTCATGCGCTTCGCGCCGACACTACCTGACTGCCGCCACCGACCCGCGACGGCGAGGTGACGGTGCCACGGAGAGTCGGTTCTGCGGCCAGCGCCAGCGATTGCCGCCCGGTGGTACGGTGAAAGTCAACGATGGCAGTCCAGGGCTCCCAGCCACCTCACCCGTGATCGAGGCGAGCGCCGAGGTCACCGTCCCGGTCCGGCCCGAGGAGGCCTACGCGGCTGTTTCGGATCTCGAGCATGCCGACTGGTTGCCCGGCGTGAGGGGGCTCCGCCACATCGGTGGGCCCGCCCAGGGGGTGGGTGCCCGGTACGAGGTCGAGGCGGGCCTCGTCGGGCGGCATCTCCGCGGTGTTCTGGTGTGCACCCAGGCACTCCGCCCGGAGCGCACCGTCATGACCCTCGAGGACGGCCTCGACCTGGTCATCACCGCGACCGTCCGCCCGGTGAGGGGCGGCTGCAGGGTCGTGCTCACCGCCCGCTACTCGGTGGGCAACGGTCTCACGGGTCTGGCCCTCGAGCGGGCCAGCGCGGGCCCGGCGCGGCGAGAGGTGTCGCGGGCCGTGGAGCATTTCGCGGCCCAATTCGGCCGCAAGGCGCCGGTCGGCGTCTGAGTCCGCGCCGTGTGCCAGGGTTCGTGGCCCCACGCCGGGTGCTGACCCACGATGAGTGTTCGGGACGATGACACGGCGCTCGACGCCCTGGCGGCCCGCGCCCGTTCCTCCCCCGAGCTGACCGCGGAGGCCGCCGACCGTCTGATCGCCGCCGCCCGCGGGGGTGACCTCCGGGCCAGCGAGTTCCTGGTGGAGCACTCCCTGGGTGCCGTCCTGGCCGAGGCGGTCGCACACCGCGACCACGGGGTGGAGGTCACCGACCTCTTCCAGGAGGGCTCGTTGGCGGTCGTGGTGGCGGTCCGGGAGTACGTGGAGCGGAGCGGGGCCGGGGCCCAGTTCGGCGGCTACGTCCGCCGCGTCGTCGCCGGTCATCTCGATCGCCTGGTCGAACGGGAGGAGGCCGCCGCCGCCGAGGCTGCCGCGATCGTCGAGGACACCCGGTTGCTGGAGGTCGCCCAGGTGGCGCTCCGCCACCAGCTCGGGCACGAGCCCACCTCGACCGAGCTGGCCGCGGTGCTCCTCTGGCCTCGGGAGCGGGTCGCGCTGATCGCTGAGATGCTGGCCATGGCCCGGGAGAGCTTCGACTCCGAGATCATCGAGTATCTCGACGATGAGGACGACGCCGAGCCGTAGCGGACGGCCACGACGGAGCGCGGTGGTGGGCCGATCCGGCGCTCATCCTCAGGGCTCGCGCAGGTCCTCGTGGCGCCAGTCGAGGTCGCGCAGGTCGGGAGCCGGCGCACCACGGCGCAGCGCGTCCGGGCCAAAGCGGCGGCGGAGCTGGTCCAGGGTGGCGTCGAGACGGCGGTCCCGGGCCGCCGCGGGTGCGCTGAAGAGGTCGAGCTGCGCCGCGTCCTCCAGGTTGTGGACGCCGACCCCGAGCAGCCGCACCGCCTGTCCCGGCTGGTGGGTGGAGGCGAGGAGCGCGACGGCTCCGGCGGTGATCACGGCGTCGCTGTCGCTCCCTTCGCCGAGGGAGCGCTGGCGGGCCAGGGTGGTGAAGTCGGCGTAGCGGAGCTTCAGGCTGACGGTCCGGGCGCTCAGGCCGGCGGCGCGCAACCGCCGCCCCACATCGGCAGAGAGGTGGCGGAGACGGTCGCGGAGCTGGTCGACGTCGGCGACGTCGCGGTCGTAGGTCTCCTCGCGGGAGATGGACTTGGGGGTGGTCGGCGGTGTGACCGGCGACGTGTCGATGCCCTGCGCGCGGCGGGTGAGGGAGAGGGCGCCGGCCCTGCCCAGGCGCCGCTCCAGCAGCGCCGGCGGATGGCGGGCCAGGTCGCCGAGAGTCTGGAGGCCCAGGCCGGCCAGCGTGTTCGCGGTGGCAGGCCCCAGCCCGGGGAGGGTGCGGAGGGGAAGGGGACGCAGGAACTCCGCCTCCTCCCCGGGGTGGACGACCACGAAGCCCTGCGGTTTGCGCAGATCGGAGGCGATCTTGGCGACCGTCTTGCAGGTGGCGACCCCGAAGCTGGCGTGCAGACCGGTCCGCTCCAGGATCTGGTCACGGAGGTGGGCGGCCATGTCGGGCGGCTCGCCCGGGGTTGCGGTCACGTCCAGGTAGGCCTCGTCCAGGGAGAGCGGCTCGACCAGCGGGGTGAGCAACCGCGCCAGGGCAAAGATCTGGGCCGACGCCTGCCGGTAGGCTGGGAAGTCGACGGGGAGCAGGACCGCCTGGGGGCACAGCCGCACCGCCCTCCCGAGCGGCATCGCCGAGTGCACTCCGTAGCGACGCGCCTCGTAGGAGGCGGCGGAGACCACGGCCCGGGCTGTGCGCCCCGTGCCGGCCCCGCCGACGATGACGGGACGGCCGCGAAGCTCAGGGCGGCGCTGCTGTTCCACCGACGCGTAGAAGGCGTCGAGGTCGAGGTGGATGATCGCGCGCGCCCAGGCCATCAGCCGATTCTGTCGCTCCGGCGTCCCCGGCAGGTGGGGCGCCAGCGTCAGGCGCTAGGAGGGCGTGCTGGCCGGACGGTCGGGCCCCCGGGCTTCGAAGTCCCGGATGTCGTCCACGCCCAGGTAACCCGCCGCCAACAGCAGCTCGACATAGCTGACGCCCAGGTGGGGGGCCGCTCGACGCAGCACCCAGGGCGGCGGGTTGTCCTTGTTCTTGTTGACCGCCTGGTAGAAGTAGATCTGGTTGAGGTCGCAGAGCAGCGCCAGCCGGTGGAGGGAGATGCCGCGGTCTCGGCATCGTTCCTTCAGGTACTCGCGGAAGGCGGCGTCCATCATCAGTGTTCCTGCCAGGTCGTTCGGGGATCAACCGGATGTGTCGTCGCCACCGACGCTACCACGCTTGTCCCCGTCGTGTGGCGGGAACAGCAGCGGGACGAGGTCCGAGATCCGGTCGATAACTGCATCCGCGTCATCCGGCCCGGCATCGTCCCGGTGCTCACGGGTCCGGATCGTCACCATGCCCGCCGCCCGCGCGCCGGCGACGTCCTCACGGCGGCGGTCTCCCACCATCGCGCAGAGGCTTGCCTCGGCGCCCAGCGCGCCCAGCGCGGTGGCGAAGATCTCGGTGGCCGGCTTGCGCCAGCCGACCTCGCTGGAGAACGTCACGGTGTCGAAGAGCCCGGACAGCCCGAGCTGGGCGAGCTGCGCGTGGAGGCTCAGGGCGCGGTAAGGGGCGTTGGAGCAGAGGCCGAGACGGAGGCCGCGCCGGCGCAGCTCCTCCAGCGTCGCGATCGTCGCCGGGGGTACGACGACACCCTCCCACCAGGCCCGCTGGACCTGGGCGGCGACCTCGTCCAGGAGCTGGTCGGGGAGCTGGAGACCGAGCGCCGCGTAGGCCTGACGCTCCTCGGCGGTGGCGTCGATCTCCCTGAGGTCACCGGAGGCCTCGTGGCGCACCACCGCGGCCTCGACGCGGTCATGCACCTCGGCGAGCAGGGTCTCGGCGGGCGGAACCTGCCCCACACCGGCCGTCCGTAGCCGCCCGGCTACCTCCTCGTGAGCTCTGAGCAGGGCCGCCGCCGGGCGGGAGAAGGTGACCAGGGTCAGGCCGTAGTCGAGGAGCAGGGCCCGGATCGACCTCCCGTTGAACCGCGCCGCGGGGGCCCCGGGCGGCACCATCAGCCGGGCTGGCCACTACGACCGGGACCGCCCCGCCGCCTCCTCCCCGACACCCTTCTCCTCCGCCTGCGGCCCCCGCCCGCCCGTTCCGGGGCGCGGGCGAAGCGGTCGTAGAAGGCCTTGGACGGGTGGGGGTCGGCGGGGCGGCGAGCAATGGCGCCAGGGGCCGCCTCGACCCGGGCCGCATACTCGCCGAGCAATGCCTCCAGAGGACGCTTGTTGCTCGCCGATGGCGACGCGGTCTCGGCCCAGGGCTGGGAGGTGGAGGTCTCGGCATCCGGAGACGGAGCCTCCTCCTCGCCCGGTACCGAGTCGATCAGCTCCTTGATCGCCCGGGCGACCACGTCGTCTGCGGCGCCGGTCCCGTTGCCCTGGCCGGTCATCGGGGAGCCGAGCCCGAGCCGCGAACGCTGGGCCCGACGTCGAATCCGGCCAGCGCCAGCCCGGCGATCGTCTTCACGTCGACGGCATCGTCAGCGATGAGGCGGCCGGTCTCCGCCGCCGTGAAGAGCTGGGCCACCACGTGCTCGTCGGGATCGGTGTGCGCCTCTCCGGGACTCAGCTGGTGGGCGGCGAAGAGATGGAGGATCTCGGCGCTGTAGCCCGGCGCCACCGGTCCGGTGGCCATCCGCTCCCATGCCCGGGCGGTGTAGCCGGTCTCCTCGGAGAGCTCCCGGCGGGCCGCCGACTCGGGATCCTCGCCCCGGCCCAGGGTGCCCGCCGGGATCTCCCAGAGCGCCCTGCCGATGGCGTGCCGCCACTGGCGGACGAGGAGGACCCGCCCGTCGCCGTCGACGGCCACGATCGCCACCGCCCCCGGGTGCTCGACGATCTCGCGGCCGGCGAGGTTGCCGCCCGCCGTCTCCACGGTGTCGTCATGGACGGTGAGCAGCCGGCCCTGAAACACGGTCTGCCGCTCGACCGGATGCTCCCGGAGCAACTCGTCGCTCATGCGCGGAAGTCTGACAGAGCCTCGCTCCGCCAGCGGTGCGGGAACCGGGAGCCTGAGCGGGAGGCCGGTGCCCCTCCTGTGCCGGGCCCATCTCCCACACGCCGCTCCGCGTCAGCGCGATGTGCGTGGGCGGCAGCGCGCGTCCCGTCCGACGCCGCGCGCCGGGTGTCGTTGAGGGCACCCTCGCGTCCTTTCGTGACGAACATTTCGTCACGAAAGGCCTTGAACCGGCGTTCCCTCAACAGGGCCACCCTCACCTCGCCCCCCGGCGGGGCGGCGCCACCGGCTCCCGTCGCTCCGTGGTCACGAGGTGACCGGGGGTGCTCGAATTGGCGGCGGGCTGTGGTAGGGTGCCCAGGTCACGGATCGCCCCGATCACGTCCTCTTCGGTGGGGGATGGCCCTGCCGTCCGCGGCCCACCGTCCCAACCTCGGTGGAACGGAAACCCATCCGCCCCGCGATTTGCCGCTCGTGACGCGAATCGACGAGAGCAACGGTCGGGGCGGTCAGGGGAGATCATCGCGGTGCGAGTTGTGAGGCGCCCTGTGGGGCTGGCCGGGGGGAGCGTCCGAGCGTCCGGTCGTGATCGCATCCGGGTCCCCCGCCGACTCGGTGAGCTGCTCGCCGGCGTGGCCATCCTTCCTCTCAGCGCCGTGGTGACGCTCACCATGACAGCCAGCTCGAGCCCGGCGGCCGTCCAGGTCCAGGGGCCCCCCTTCTCCGCTGCCGATTCCGTTCTCCGCCCCCCGCTCCCGTCCGTGAGCGACCCGCTGAGCGTGGCGCCAGCCGGGCTCACTCCACCGACGCTCACCACCATGACCGCCGCCCCGCAGCTCTCCTCCCTCGAGGAGGTCGATGGCATGATGATCCCCGCCGCGACCTACACCACGGCGCAGATCGAGGCGATCATCACCACCGCAGCCCAGGCCAACGGGGTCGACCCCGGCTGGATGATCCGGACCGCCCAATGCGAGTCCACGCTGCGACCGGACGCCTACAACCCCTCCGGCCCGTACTACGGCCTCTTCCAGTTCCTGATGTCGACCTTCCACGCCCACGGCGGGACGAACATCTGGGATCCGGTCCAGCAGTCGGACATCGCTGCGAGCATGTTCGCCTCCGGCGACTCGTCGGCGTGGCCGATCTGCTCCCACGCCTGAGGGCGGGACGACCCTCCCGGTCGGGGATCCTCCGGCCGAGCGGTGCCGCCGGGGCTCAGCTGACCTCGGTCGCGTAGAGCTGGCACGACGCCGGCGGCGTGGTGACCAGTACCGGCACCGTCACCGAGGCCGTCGACCCACCGGACCAGAAGGACTGCATCAGCCCACCGCCGACGATGGTCCCGGCGACGTCCATGCAGGCGGCGGACACGTTGATCAGGGTCCCGTCGGGCACCCCGCCGCTGAGGGTTCCCGAGACGTCACCCTCGTAACCGGGTGAGCCGGCGCAGGGAGATCCGCAGGCATACGACCCCGCGCTCCCCGCGATGACCACTGGCCCCCCCGGCGCCCAGCCGCCGACGGTGACGGCGGCGTCGACGCCGGTGGCCCCGTCACAGGAGTCGGTGCACTGGGCCGTCACCGCCAGGGTCTCCCCCGGCGCGAGCGCCACCGGCTCCGCCGAGAGGGCGTAGCTGCCTCCCGGGATCTGCACCGTGAAACGCACGATCACCCCGGTGGCGGTGTGGGCGGCGGCCAGGCTGTGGAGGATGGAGACCGGGAAGACCTCCAGGTCGTAGGCGCCGAACCCCGAGGCCACCAGGCTCACGGTCTCGTTGTCGGGGACCGTGCTGGCGGACGGCGTCGGGGTCGTCGAGGGGGTCGTTGTGTGCGGGGGTGATAGCACCGGCGAGGCGGAATGGGGCACGGGTCCTCCACACGCGGCCACCGCCACCATCAGGGCGGCGGCGGTCAGGGCGCGGACCATGCCGGCGATGGTAGGCACTTTGCCGGCCGGCCCGGGACACGCGACGGGCGGAGGAGCCGGTGGCTCCTCCGCCCGCCATCCGAGGGGCGGGACCGGGTCAGATCCCGAGGGCGCTGCGGATGGTGTTGATGTCGGTGCGGCAGGTGCCGAGTTCCTGCCTGGCCGTCTCCGCCGACTGGCGGGCCGACACCAGCGTCGGCTGGTTGCCGGGGTAGCCGGAGGGCAGCAGGTCGATGACCTCGCTCACGATGCCCGACGACGCCGACTCTGCTGCGGCAAGCTGACTGTTGCAGTCGTTGTACGCGGTCTGTGCCTTCGCCTTGTTGGCCGCCGAGGCGGTGCTGTCAGTGATCGCCGTCTGGAGGGCGGGCATGACCGAGCTGATGTGGGACTCCACCGTGCCCTCGGTGTCGGCCACGATCACCAGGTGGACCTTGGGCGCCTCGAGGAGGTAGACCCGGTAGCCGGTGACGATGGTCTGGGCGTCCGTCCAGGCCTGCTGGGCGGTGGTGTCGGCCTGGACGGTGGCGTTGAGGGCGGTCAGGCCGCTCTCGTCCGCCTGGATCTGACCGAGCAGGGTCGACTTGTCGGAGGACGTGATGTCGGCGCTGTCGTTGATGTCGGTGGTCATCTGCCGGAGCGCGGTCTCGCGGTTGGAGATGGCCGTGGCGGCGCGCGACTTGATGCACGCCAGGATGGCCGAGGGGCTGCCGACGCACCCGCCCACCTTTCCTGCCGGCGACGGGCTGGGGGTGGGCGAGGAGCTGGAGGTGGGCGCCGCGCTGGGCGAGACGCTGGCGGCGGCCACGGTCGGGAGCGCGCTCGCGGCGCCGAGCGCTGCGGTCACCGCGAGGGTGGCAATGCCGACGCGGAGGGGGTGGCGCAGTCTCATCGGGTCGGGTCTCCTTCGCTGGTGGCGAGGCCCTGGTTGGCCTGGCCGATCTGGTTGTCGATCTGGTTGATCTGGTTGTCGATCTGGTTGTCGAACTGGTTGAGCTGATCGCTGCTGACGCCGGCGCTCCCGGTGGTGGAGCCCGCGGTCGCGGTGAGCGCGCTCGGGACGGTCGTGGCGCCGGCGGCGGCCGTTTGAGCGGCGCCCGCGGTGGCCGGCGAGGCAGGCGCCAGCGACGAGTGGCCGCACGCGGCGATGAGCAGCACGGCGGGGCCGGCCAGGGCGGCGGTGCCGAGCCTACCGAGACGTCGCATCGAAGTCGTCCTCCTGGGGTTCACGAAACGTGGCCCCATGCTGGCACCGCGCCGGGGGCGACTCCCTGAGAGGGCGCTGAGCCGCCGGCCACGGAGCGGTTGCGACGGCTGTTTCTCAGCCGCGCCTCAGCCGCGCGTGCTGAACTCGCTGCGCCGGAAGAGAGCGTGCAGGGGCAGGGACGCCTCCCGCAGCGTGGCCTCGGCCCCCTCCTCGCGGTCGACGAGGACCACGACCTCCACGACCGCGACCCCGGTCGGTGCGAGGACCTCCAGGGCCCGGAACGCCGAGCCGCCGGTGGTCACCACATCCTCGACGAGGGCCACCCGCTCGCCCGTCACGGGGGGCGGCCCCGCGATCCTGGCGGCGGTGCCGTGCTGCTTCTCCGCCTTGCGGATCATGAAGGCCCGGAGCGGTGGACCGGCACCGGCCGCGCTCAGGGCCACGATCGCCCCCAGGAGCGGACCCACGCCGTCGTCACCCGCCACCGCGGTCACCCGCAGGTCGCGGCAGCGCGCCAGCATCAGTGTGGCCGCCAGGAAGAGGCCGCGCCCCTCGAGCGTCACCTGCTTGCCATCGAAGAAGTAGTCGCTGCGCCTCCCGCTCGCAAGCACGAAGTCGCCCCAGCGGAAGGCACGCTCGGCGAGCAGCCCGTGGAGCTCGTCGCGGAGAGCCGTCACGCCTCCGGCTTCCAGCGCAGCACCGGCCTGCGGGCGGCCTCCACCTCGTCGACCCGGCTGACCGGGGTCTGATGAGGTGCCGATTTCACGTAGTCGAGGTCCCGCTCGGCCTCGGCGACGATGGCGTCGCAGATGCCGGCGAGGAGGTCGAGGCTGCGCTTCGACTCGGTCTCGGTCGGCTCGAACATCAGGGCCTCCGGGACGGTGGTGGGGAAGTAGGCAGTGGGCGCATACACCCCGTAGTCGAGCAGCCGCTTGGCGATGTCGATGGCGCGCAGTCCCTCCACCCGGCTCCCCCGGGTGGTGGCCACGAATTCGTGCATCGAGTCGGATGTCACCGCCATCGGGAAGAGGTGGCGCAGCCGGGCCTGGAGGTAGCGGGCGTTGAGCACCGCGTCCTGGGCGACCTCGGAGATCGACGAGCCGTAGGCGCGGATGTAGGCGTAGGCACGGACCAGCATCCCGAAGTTGCCGTAGTAGGAGCGCACCTTGCCGATCGACAGCGGCCGGTCGTGATCGAGCACGAAGCGGTCGCCGTCGCGCTCCACCGTCGGCACCGGCAGGAAGGCGACGAGGCTCTCGGCCACCCCCACCGGGCCGCTGCCGGGACCGCCCCCGCCGTGCGGCGTCGAGAAGGTCTTGTGGAGGTTGAGGTGGACGACGTCGAAGCCCATGTCGCCGGGGCGGGCCAGACCCACCAGGGCGTTGAGGTTGGCGCCGTCGTAGTAGAGCAGGGAGCCCGCCTGGTGAGCGATGCCGGCGATCTCCAGGATGTCCTTCTCGAAGACCCCGAGGGTGTTGGGGTTGGTCATCATGATCGCGGCCACCGAGCTGTCCAGCTGCCGGCCGACGTCGGCGACGTCCACTGTGCCGCCGGCGTTGCTGCGGATGGTCACCACCTCGAACCCTGCCATCGCCGCCGAGGCCGGATTGGTCCCGTGGGCGGAGTCGGGGATCAGCACCCGGGTCCGGCCGGGGTCGCCGCGGGCCGCGTGATAGGCCTGGATCATGCGCAGACCGGTCCACTCCCCGTGGGCTCCCGCCGCCGGCTGGAGCGAGATCCGGGCCATCCCGGTGATCTCGCAGAGGTGCCTCTCCAGCTCCCACATCAGCTGCAGCGCACCCTGGACGTCGTCGCCGTCCTGGTAGGGGTGGAGGTCGGCGAAGCCATCCAGCCCCGCGAGCTCCTCGTTGACCGCCGGGTTGTATTTCATCGTGCAGCTGCCCAGCGGATAGATCCCCTGGTGGAGGTTGTGGTTGCGGCGGGCGAGGCGGCCCAGGTGGCGGGCCAGCACGGGCTCCGGAACCGCCGGGATCGCCGCCGGCGTGGTGCGGAGCGCCACCCCGGGCAGGAGCCGCTCGAGGGGGAGCTCCGGGACGCCGCACTCGACCTCCCGCGGTCCGCTCCCCGCGTCGGCGCTCAACTCGAACACCAGAGGCTCGTCGCCGGCCCACGCGGCCGCCGGCGCCGGCAGGCCGCTCGTCGGGGGCTCCGACGCTCCGGTCATCGATTCACCTCGGCGTGGGCGACCACCCGGGAGGCGGCCGCCACGTAGTGGTCCAGGGACGCGGGCGTGCTCGTCTCGGTGCAGCAGACGAGTATCTGGTCGCTCCGACCGGGAGCGACCCCACCCAGTGGCAGGCCGGCGACGATACCCTCCCGGCGCATCGCCCTCGCGAAGTCCCGCGCGTCGCCGGTCACCCGGAGCACGAACTCCCAGAGGTAGGGCCGATCCGGCTCGGCCAGGCTGATGCCGTCCAGCCCGCTGAGCCGGGCCGCCAGGTGGTGGGCGCGCTGGGCGCTGACCTCGGCCACCCGGCGCAGCCCGCCCGCCCCCATGCGGGCCATGTAGACGGTGGCCGCCAGCGCGGTGAGGGCATGATTGGTGCAGATGTTGGAGGTCGCCTTCTCGCGGCGGATGTGCTGCTCGCGGGCCTGCAGCGTCAGTGCATAGGCACGCCGGCCGTCGTGGTCGCGCGCGAGCCCGACGAGCCGTCCGGGCATGCGGCGCATCAGCTCCTGCCGCACCGCCATGAAGCCGAGATGGGGCCCACCGAAGGAGGGCGGGATGCCCAGAGGCTGGCCGTCGCCGGTGGTGATGTCGAAGCCGAGATCTCCGGGTGGTACCAGCAGGGCGCAGGCGATCGGGTCGGCGCAGCAGATGGACACAGCGCCGGCGGCACGGGCGGCCTGAGCCGCGGGTCCGATCTCGTCCACCGTGCCGAAGAACCCGGGCTGCGCCACCACCACGCAGGCGTCCTCCGCGCCGACCGTCCGGCCCGCGTCATCCGACGTCAGAACCTCGACACCCCGGCCGCGGGCGTAGGTGCGGATCACCGCCAGCGTCTCCGGGTGGAGGTCGGCCGCCACGATCACGCGGTTGCGCCCGGTGTGGGCCACCGCCATCATCACCCCCTCCGCGGTGGCGGTGGCGCCGTCGTAGAGGGAGGCGTTGGCAACGTCGAGCCCGGTCAGGGCGCAGATCATCGACTGGAACTCGAAGATCGTCTGCAGCGTCCCCTGGGATGCCTCGGCCTGGTAGGGGGTGTAGGCGGTGTAGAACTCCGGTCGGGCGACCGCCGCCCGCACGATGGCCGGGATGTAGCGGCGGTAGACGCCGGCGCCGAGGAAGGAGTCGAGCCCACCCAGAGGGTGGTTGCGAGCCGCCAGGCGCTCCAGCTCAGCCACCAGGTCCTGCTCGGCGAGCGGTGCCGGGAGGTCCAGCTGGTGGTGTCGCAGTCTGTCCGGGACCGTGGCGAACAGGTCCTCCACAGTGCTGGCACCGATGACCTCCAGCATCTGCCGGCGCTCGTCCGCTCGGTTGGGGAGGTAGGCCATCGTCGCCGACAGTATGCCCGGCCGCCGCTCCCCGTCGCTACTCGCGGCGACCGGACCGTCAGCCGGCCGGCTGGGGACCCCTCACCTGGAATGCCGCCGTTCCCACCACGTCCACCAGACGGTGATCGCTCCCGCGCCCACCATGAACCCTCCGGCTGCCCCGGAGGCGGCCGCGACGGCCTCGGGCGGCCCCCAGGAGAGGAAGTGCGCGACGCTCAGGGCGCTGAATAGCAGGGCTCCGACCAGGGTGGGGATGGCGGCGGTCCGGGGCGGTCGGGAGCGACGCGGGGTCACCCGCGGTCGGGATGCGTCCGGCGGCGGGCGGGCTCTCCGGTGCGGCGGGCGAGCCGGGTGGCCCGTCGCGCGCTCACGACATGTCCGGCCAGGGGGCTCCGCCCGCGGCCTCCTCGCCCTCCTCGGCCTCGTTGCGCTGCCGGTAGCGCTCTGCCACCATCTTGTAGGCGACGCTCTTGGGGAGGCCGAGCTTCACCAGCGACTTGACCTCGTCCGCCATCACCTTGTCGCGCGCCGTCTCGATGGCCGCGATGACGTCATCGATGCTGACCGTGCTCACCCGTTTGGACACGCCGTCACTGTACCAGCGTTGCCGCCGGCCCCAAACCTCGGACCAGCGTCATCGCCCCCCAGACGTTCCGGTCAGCGCCCAGCTCGGCGCGCCGGATCTCCGGTGGGGGCTGGAGGAAGAGGCCCTCCCCGACCGTCCGTCGCAGCTCCCGATCGAACCTCTCCCAGGCACTGGTCACCCCGCCCCCGAAGACCACCAGGTCGCAGTCGAGCAGGGCGACGGTGTTGACCACCGCCAGTCCCAGCCATCTGCCGATGTCGGCCCACGCAGCGGGGTCGTCCAGATCCTCGGCGGCCTTCCCGAAGCGCCGGCGAATCGCGTTGCCGCTGGCCAGCGCCTCCAGGCAGCCGTGCCCGCCGCAGTGGCACGCGGGGCCGCCCAGGTGCGCCGGCCAGAGGACCTGGTGGCCCGCCTCGGTGTCGTGGCGAGCGATCACCAGCTCTCCGTCGCGGACCACACCCGCCCCGATCCCGGTGCTGACGGTGTAGTAGACGACGGTGCGGAACCCGCGCCCGGCGCCGAAGCGAGCCTCGGCGAGAGCGGCGCAGTTGGCGTCGTTCTCGGCGAAGACCGGGCAGCCGAAGCGCTCGCCCAGCGTCGCCACGAGATCGAGGCCGTGCCACGCCTCCGACAGCCCGGGAGGGTTGAGCAGGGTCCTCCTCTCGCGGTCGAAGGGGCCGGGGGTGGAGACCGCGACCGCCTCCAGCCTGGTGCCGCCGCGAACGCCGTCCAGCATCTCGGCGAGGAAGCCACCGGGATCACCTCTGGTCGGGGTGGAAAGCACCAGGGCTGGCCCCGGCAGCCCCTCGTCGCCGGTGACGCAGGCCAGGCACTTGGTCCCGCCGATGTCGACGAGCCCGATCACGCCTCACCCACCCTGGCCGCGTGAGGAGGTGGCCGGGGCGGGCTCCGCAGCCGCGACCACCGACCGCCGCCGGCCACGAACGAACCAGACGACCACCACCAGGACAAGGGCCACCGCCAGGACGATGCCCGCGATGCCGATCGGCCCAGAGATGCGGTCCCAGTTCCTGCCGCCCTCGTAGCCGGCGATGGCCAGGGCGGCGGTCCAGGGCAGGGTTCCGAGGAAGGTCATCAGCGTGAAGGTCCCGATCCGGATGCGGGCGAGCCCCGCCGGGAAGGAGATGTAGGTGCGGATCACCGGGAGGAACCGGCCCCAGAAGACGGCGCCCGTGCCGTGGCGCCGGAACCACCGGTCGGCGATCTCGACGTGGTCGCGGCGGATCCCGATGTACCGCCCGGGCCCGAGCAGCACCGGCTCGCCGAGCCAGGCCGCGAGCGCGTAGGCGATCAGCGAACCCAGCAGGTTGCCCGCGATGCCCACCACGATGACCGCCACCAGGTTCAGCGACCCGGTCGAGGCCAGATAGCCGGCGACCGGCATGATCACCTCGCTCGGGAAGGGGACGCCGACGCACTGCACGGTCATGAGCAGGAGGATGGCCAGGAGCCCATAGGTCCCGACCCATCCCTGGAGGAGGCTGTTGAGACTCGCGAGCTCGGGCATTCAGGGCTCCAGTGGCGCCGCCGGTGGTTGATCGACGATGGTGGCACGCACGCGCTGGGAGAGCGCGGCGCGGCTCCGGGCCTCGCGCCGCAACCGCGACCGCACCACCAGCGCGAGGACGATGACGACCGCGGGAGCCAGGCTCCGCCAGTCGAAGGTCCCGAGCAGGAGCCCGAGGGGGACCGCGACCGCGACCGCGAGGTCGTACACGCCCCCGCGCATCCGGGTGACGAGCGCGACCGGGATCGCGATGACGGCGCAGAGGAGCCCGGCGGTGGGCAGCGACAACGCCAGGCCCGAGATCAGCGACACCAGCCCGCGTCCGCCGCGGCGGAAGCCGACCGGGAAGGCATCCCCCACGACGCAGCCGGCGATGGCGCTGGCCGCGAACCAGCCGGTGTGGCCGCTGACCAGGAAGGCGGTGAGGCCCACGGCGCCACCCTTGAGCAGCTCGAGGAAGCCGGCAAGGAGCGCGGTGCCCGGTCCCGCGACCCGGAATGCGTCGATCGCCCCGGTACCACCGTAATCGCGGAGATCGCTCCCTCGCCGGCGGCGGACCAGCAGCCAGGCAACCGGGAGCGCGCCCACCGCATAGCCGATGAGGAAGGCGATGGAGGCGGCGAGGGGGGTCGGGGTCACGGCCAGGAGACTAGCCCAGCCAGCCGTGCCGGTGGCGGAGGGGGCGAGAATGCCCTCTCAGCAGTGGCGCGTGTTCGCCGTCTCTCCCGCTTCCCCGATTGGCCGGTCCCCTTCGACCCGGACGCCGAGCTGGACTGGTCGGATCCGGCGTTCAGCCGGCGGCTGCTGGCTGAGCATCTCGACCAGGCCCATGATGGGGCCAGCCGGCGCCGGCGGCTGATCGACCAGCACGTCCGCCGCCTGCGCGAGCTCCTCCCGGAGCCGCCGGCCCACGTCCTCGATGCCGGGTGCGGCCCGGGGCTCTACGCGGTGCCGCTGGCCCGGGTCGGCTACCGCGTCCACGGTGTCGACATCGGTCCCGCGGTCATCCGGCACGCCCGGCGAGAGGCTCGCGCCGCCGGAGTCCAGAGGGACGCGCACTTCGAGGTGGCCGACATCCGCTCGCTCCCGGCCTCCCCCGGCTACGACGCGGTCATCCTCATCTACTACGTCCTCGAGAACCTCCCGGCGCGCCAGCAGGTGGCTGCGCTGCGCCGCCTGGGCGCCTCACTGCTCTCCGGGGGCCGGCTGATCGCGGAGTTCCGGCTACGCCCCGACCAGCTCCCGGGCCGGCTCTCAGCCTGGGAGGTGGTGGACGCCTCGCTGCTCGGCAGGCGCCGCCAGCTCCTGCTCAGCGACAGCGTCTACGACCGGGTCCGCAACCTTTTCATCCTCCGCGAGGTGGCGGTCTTCGCGGACGGAGGTGTCGCCGTCCAGCAGACCACCAGCCTGCTCTTCGACTTCGAGCAGCTCCCCGGCCTCTTCGCCCGCGCCGGGATGCGCGTGCTCCAGACCTTCGACGGCTGGACCCGGCACGCCGGCAGCCCCCTCTGCGACAGCGTGGTGGTGATCGCCGAGCCCGACCCGGACCCTCCGGTCAGCACGCGCCGGGCAGGGTCCCGACCGCCAGGCTGAGGCTGAGCTGGGGCGCGTCGCCCAGCGCGAGGGTGGCGGTGTAGGTCCCCCCCGGAAGGGTGGGATCCACCGGCCACGCGACCTGGTAGCTCGCCTCGCCGCCGGGGGCGAGTGTGACGGTCCCGCAGCTGCCGGCCCCGACCGCCGCCGAGCTTCCGCTGTAGACGCTCAGCGCGGTGCTGTCGGTGACGATGACCTCGAGCGGCTGGGAGCAGTCGACCTGCAGGGTGGCCGGCCCAGTCACCGTCTCGGTGAAGGTCACCGTGTTCCCCGGATCGACCTGGGCCTGGTCGGCGGTGGCCGAGACCGGAGCGGCGGCCGCCGCCGGGGAGGGGAGGGTGAGCGCGGGGCGGCAAGGCGGCGTCGGGGTCGCCATCCCCGCCGCGCTGCCGCAGGCGGTGAGGAGGAGCACCAGGGCTGCCAGGCGAGGCCCGATCATCACCAGGGAAGTCTGCCCTCGCCCGGCCCGGCTTGGCCAGCCACCGGTGGCTCCGAACTCCGGCGAGGACGGAGTGGCGGCGCCCCGCAATACCATTGGCTGCTGCCGCCGCCGCCCTCCACGCGGCCGACGTCTCCGAGGAGGTCGTCTCGCCATGCCCACGCCCGCACCGGACCGCATTCGCACGGTGGCCGTCGTCGGCCACAGCCACGACGGCAAGACCACCCTGTGCGAAGCGCTCCTGCACACGGCCGGGGCGACCCCGCGGTTGGGCTCGACCGACCAGGGCACCTCGATCCTCGACTTCGAGCCCGAGGAACAGCGGCGCTCCATCTCCATCAGCGCCGCCGTCGCCCACTGCGACTGGAAGGACACCCAGATCAATCTCATCGATGCGCCCGGCTTCCAGGACTTCGCCGGCGAGGTCGCCTGCGCCCTGGCGGGGGCCGACGCCGCGGTGCTGGTGGTGAGCGCCAACGGCTCGGTCCCGGTAGGCGCCGAGCTGGCGTGGGAGATGATCACCGCCGCCGGGCTGCCCTGCCTGGTCGTGGTCAACCGGATGGACCGCGAGAACGCCGCTTACGAGGCCACCGTCGACGCCCTCCGTGAGGCTTTCGGCCGCAAGCCGATCGCCGTGGTCTCTCCGATCGGGGCCGCGGAGGGGCTGCGCGGCTATGTCGACCTGGTCGACGGCAGCGCCCACCTCTTCGGCGCCGGCGGGCGCGCCACCGACACCGAGTTGCCCGCGGCGATGAGCGCCGAGGTGGCGCGCGCCCGGACCGCCCTGGCCGACGCGGCCGCCGAGAGCGACGACTCGCTGATCGAGAAGTACCTGGAGGGCACCGAGCTCTCCGCCGAGGAGATCCGCGACGCCCTCCGGCGCGGCGCGACCGCCGGGACCCTGGTTCCCGTGATCTGCGCCGCGGCCGCCGACGCCCGGGGCGCCGCCCTCGTGCTGGACAGCATCACGAGCTACCTGCCGTCGCCCAGGGAGCGGGTGCGGAAGGCGAGCGACGCCTCCGGCAAGGAGGTCGAGATCCGCTCTGACCCCGCCGGGCCGCTGGTCGCCCAGGTCTTCCGGACCGCCGTCGACAACTTCGGCAAGGTCTCCTACGTCCGGGTCCTGCGGGGCACCCTGCGCGGGGAGACGCATCCGTACAACGCGACCCGCAAGACCGAGGAGCGCTTCGCGCAGCTCGGCCGGCCCATGGGCAAGCAGGTGGTGACCGTCGGAGAGGTGGGCGCCGGCGAGGTCGCGGTGCTGACCAAGCTCCAGACCACCACCACCGGCGACACCCTCTGCGACCGGTCGGCACCCGTGCTCCTGCCCCCGATCCCCCTTCCCGCGGCCGCCTACTCCGCCGCCATCACCGCGAGGACCAAGGGCGACGACGACAAGATCATGCAGTCGCTGGCGCGACTCGCCGAGGAGGACCCCACCTTCTCGATCGATCGCGATCCGGTCACCCAGGAGGTCATCGCCCACGGTCTCGGTGACGTCCACCTCGACGTGGTGCTCGAGAAGATGAAGCGGAAGTACGGTGTGGATGCGAAGCTGCAGGCGCCCCGCATCGCCTACCGCGAGACCATCAACGGCACCGCCCGCGTCCAGCACCGCTACAAGAAGCAGTCGGGCGGCGCCGGGCTCTACGGCGACTGCACCATCGAGATCGAGCCACTCCCGCGCGGTGGCGGCTACGAGTGGCAGGACAAGATCTTCGGGGGGTCCATCCCCCAGCAGTTCCGCCCCTCGGTGGAGAAGGGGGTGCGCCAGACCATCGAGCAGGGGGCGATCAGCGGGCACCCGGTGGTCGACGTCCGGGTCCGACTGGTCGACGGGTCCACCCACCCGGTGGACGGCAAGGACATCGCCTTCCAGATCGCCGGGTCGATGGCGATGCGCGAGGCGGTGCAGAAGGCCTCGCCGGTGCTGCTCGAGCCGATCGTGATCGTCAAGGTGGTGGTTCCGGAGCGCTTCACCGGCGATGTCATCGGCCTCTTCAACGCCCGGCGCGGGCGGGTCGCCGGGATGAACCCGCTCGGCGACGGGCGCTCGGAGGTGACCGCCCAGGTCCCCCAGGCGGAGATGTTCACCTTCCCCATCGACCTCCGCGCCCTCACCCAGGGCCGGGGTCGCTACTCGACCGAGCTCTCCCACTACGAGGAGGTGCCGGGGAACGTCGCCCAGCAGCTCATCGAAGCCCACCAGAAGGAGCACTCCGCGGCCGCCCCGTGATCGGGCCGCGCCACACGAAACCCGGGTCCGCTCGGGCACCCGGTACCCGCGAGGCGCGGGCGCTGCCGGCCCATGGGGCAGCGCGTTCAGTCAGCCGCGGCCTCCAGCGGCGGAACGGGACCCCGGGGCTCGTCCGGGTGGCGTGCCAGGGTCACCAGGAGGGTGACCATGAGGATCACGGCCGTGTCCGCGGGGAGTGAATCGATCTGGAGTGCCGGCGTCCACCAGGGTGTGCCGAACGTGCTCGGAACCCAGCCCTCACCGCCGAAGCCGAAGAAGGCGGCCGCCACCAGTCCGGCACCCACGAAGAGCAGCGCCCCGGCGATGATCACCGGGCGGCGAACCAGTCCGCGGGCGGCCAGACCAGTCAGCACCAGCAGCGTGAGGGCCAGGCTCCCGTAGTCGGACCACCAGGCGATCGCACCGGCCAGCACCATCGCCACCACCGCCGTGGCAAACTCCAGGGAGCGCCGCTCCGGCGACGCCTGACCGGGGCGCACCAACCATGCGGCGGCCAGTACCCCGGCCGCCGAGACGAGCGTGATCGTCACCTGGAGCGCCGGCATCGCCGCGTCCAGCCGCCAGACGTCGTGGTCGAAGATGCGGCTGAGCAGGGCCCCGATGCTCTGGTTGAGATAGGAGCCGTCGGCTCGACCGAGATACGGAAGCACGTCGGTGAACCACTCTCCGACCCGCTGGAAGCCCAAGAAGAGGCCGCTGACCAGCAGGGACGCGCCCACGGTGACCGCCCCGGTGGCAAAGCCGCGCCACCAGCGGCGCCGGAGCAGCAGGAGGAGCAGCGCCAGCGGCGCGACCTTGGCGATGCCGCCCAGACCGAGGGCCAATCCACAGGTGACCTGGTCGCCCCGCACCCACGCGCGCAGCGCCACCGCCAGGCTGAGGAGGACGAGCGCGTTCATCTGCCCGTGCCAGAGGTTGTAGGTGGTGGGTGCGAAGAGGACGATGGCGCAGAAACCGATCGCCGACCGTGGCCAGCCGGTGGGCAGGGTGGTGCGGGCGACCAGGACCGACGCGCCGATCGTGCAGGCAAGGAGGAGCCACAGCCACAGGGTGGCCGCCACGTGGTACGGGAGTGCCGCCAGGGGGCGGGCCAGCACCGCGATCAGGGGCAGGTAGTCGAAGGCGAGGTGCATGATCAGCGTCGTCTTGACCTGGGGGTAGAAGAGGCCGTAGGGGTCGGCACCGGAGCTGGCCGCCCGCCCGGCATAGAGGATCGGGTTGAAGTCCTCGAACTGCCCGGTGAAGTGACCGGTCAGCGGCGCGATCACGAAGTTGAGCAGCACCATCAGCGCGCAGCCCAGCGTCGCGGCGATCACCAGAGCGCGCACGATCCGCTGCTTTCGGGGCAGACGGTTCAGCTCCGCCAGATAGCTCAGCAGTGGCCACTGGCGACCCGGGACGGCGCGCGCCGCCGTCAGAGGCGTCATCACGGCCGGATGGTACGGCCGCCTGCGCACGCGCTAGGACGCCGTCGCGCCTTCGTCACCACCCCGCGGCCGTGACCGGGTAGGGCTGCCGACGAGCGTCACGACGAGGACCACCAGGGCAAGCAGGGCGGTCCAGGCCGGCAGGGAGTCCAGTTGCAGGGCTGGCCACCACCAGGCGGTGTCGAAGGTGGCGGGAAGCCAGCCCGTCCCACCCAGCGCCAGGAATGCGGGGTAGGCCACCCCGACCACCAGGAGCAGCCCTCCCCCGGCGACCAGCAGGGGCCGGCCGGCCGATCGTCGCGCGGCCAGGCCGGCGATGACGAGCAGCGGGATCAGCAAACTCGCGTAGTCGTCCCACCACCCCACCGAGCCGGCCAGGACCATGGCCACCACCCCAGCGGAGAACTCGAGCGCCCGGCGATCGGCGCCGGCGTCTCCGATCCGCACCGCCGCCGCGGCGCCGAGCAGACACGCCGCCGAGGCCGCCGTCACCACCACCTGGAGCCAGGTCAGGGTCGGCTGGACGTGCCACACGCTGTGGTCGACGACACGGCTGATCAGCCCGCCGAAGCTCTGGTTGAAGTACCAGCCGTCGGCGCGTTCGAGGGCGGGGAGCACCTGGGTGATCCACTCCAGGCTCCGCTGCACGCCGAGGGTGAGGCCACCGGCGAGCAGGGCGAGCACCCCCACCGCCGCGCCGGCTGCCGCTCCCCGCCACCACCGCCGTGCCAGCAGCAGGAGCAGCAGGGCCGCCGGGGCGAGCTTGGCGACGCCGCCGAAGCCGAGGGCCAACCCGCAGGTGACCTCGTCGCCACGGACCCACGCCCAGAACGCGATCCCCAGGCTGAGCAGGACGACCGCGTTCATCTGTCCGTTCCAGATGTTGTAAAGCGCGGGGGCGAAGAGCACTGCGGCCGAGAGGCCGATCGCGGTGCGCGGCCATCCCGCGGGGAGGACGGTGCGCGCGGTCATCACTGATGCGGTGACCGTGCAGCCCAGGATCCCCCAGAGCCAGAGCGTCGTCGCCAGTTGGGGGGGGAGCGCGGCCAGCGGCCGGGCGAGGGTGGCGACGATCGGGAGGTAGTCGAAGCCGAGGTTGGACCCCATGTTCGTCCGCCAGTTGGCGAGGAAGGTCGCATAGGGATCGGTTCCGGCATTGGCCGCGTGGCCGGCCGCGAGGATCGGCGCGAAGTCCTCGAACCGTCCGGTGAAGTGGCCGGTGAGCGGAGCCAGGATGAAGTCGATGAGCACCAGGAGCGCCGCCCCCGCCGTCACCGCGACCACGGCGGCATGGGCCAGCCTCCCGCGCCGTGACCCGCCCCCCAGGCCGAGGAGCGTCGCCGCCCTCCATCCCCGCTCGGCTGTGAGCCCCATCACGTCAGGGGATCGTAGGGCGGTCGCCCTGGCCACTCTGCGCCTGTGGCCCTCCTGTCACCGTGCCGGGACGCGTTCCACCTACGGGCGGATCCCCGCGGCGAAGGTGAAGGGGTGGTGGTAGCGGAACGCCTCGTCCTCGCCGAGCAGCCGCATCCGTTCGGTCAGGTCGGCCTCGAAGCCGGCCCGGACCGATGGCCCGAGGACCGAGAGCAGGGCGTGGGAGGAGGGCCCCGCCCCCATCATCAGGTCGGTCCACGCGCGGGCCGTCGCCACCCGCCCGCCGGTGACCATCACCGTGGTCACCACATCGGTGAATCCGGCCGCGCTCAGCAGGCGCTCCACCATCTCGGGCTCGCCGAAGCGGGTCCGGTCGCCGGGCGGCCGCGGGACCACCACCGGGTGGCGCTGCTCCAGGGCCAGCAGGCGCTCGTGGAACAGCTCCTGGGCGGGGGTGGAGAGGGCCCGGTCGAGCACCGAGACGGCGACCCGTGATCCGCGCCGGAGGACCCGCCAGGCCTCCTGGAGCGCGCGCCGCGGGTTGGAGAGGTAGGGCAGGGCATCACCGATCGTGACCACGTCGAAGGTGCAGTCGCTGAAGACCAGGGCCTCGGCGGGCACGTGGAGGAAGCGCACCCGCGGCGAGGCGCGTCGCTGGGCGACCTCCAGCAGCCGTTTGGCGATGTCGACCCCGAACACCTCACCGGAGCTGCCCACCCGCTCGGCGGCCATCTGGGCCACCAGCCCGGTGCCACACCCGACATCGAGCAGCCGCTCGCCCGGCAGCGGCGAGGCGATCTGGATCAGGCGGGCTGCCAGGCGGCGGTGGATGCCCGAGGACCAGTCGTCGTAGGCGTCGTTGACGGCGTCGTAGTAGCTCTCGAGGTGCCTGGCGTAACGAGTCGCCGACGGCCATTCCTGATCCCGGGGGTCCAGGGGTACCGGCGCGTTAGACTGACGAGCCTGTTGGCCGGCGTAGGGGAAGGATTCAGACATGGACCAGACCGCAGAGAAAGTGAACGCAAGCCCGGACGCGAAAGAGCCCGTGGGCGCACCGAAGCCGGAGCGCCAGCGTCTTGGCGAGAACTCTAGCGGGGGCACCGTCGTCCTGGGCGTCGACGACCGCCTCGAGGGAAAGCTGATCATCCGCAGCGACCTCGTCGTTCACGGCAGCATCGAGGGAGAGGTGATCACCACCGGCGACGTCAGCGTCGAGGGCACGGCGGTGGTCAAGGCCAGGCTGGAGTGCCGCAACCTGAGCATCCGGGGTCGGGTTGAAGGTGAGGTCACCGCCCAGCAGCGCCTTCGCCTCGCCGGCTCCGGCTACCTCCAGGGGGCCGTCCGGGTCGGCAAGCTCCACGTCGAGGACGGGGCCACCTTCAACGGCTCGATCGCGATGATGGGTGGCGAGAGCTAGGGACCTCTTCTCGCGGCGGCCGCCGCCGCCGGGGTGGTGGGGCGTCCCCGCGCGCCACGATGTCCGCCGGAGCCTCGCGCCACCCGTGCTGCGGGTGCCGCTCCGAGCTCAGCCGACGAGTGCGGAGAGGCCCCAGACCACGAGCACGCCGAGCCCGGCGATGGCGGTGACCGCCAGCGCGATGGCGCGGCGGCTCGCCGTCCCGTAGCCGGCGGCGACCCGGTTCTGCGGGTGAAGGCCGACCTGATGGGTTGTCATGCCACTAATACGCCACGGCGGCCGCCGGGGTTACGGTCCGCGGGGTCCCCGATCGTGAGGGGTGATCGCCGGCGTCACCGGCCTCGGCCCGTCGCGCGAGGAGATTCGATCCGCTGGGAGCTTCTGGTGGGTTCGGCGTATCTCGACCACGAATTCGGCTGAATTCGACCCTCTGGCCCGGCATCTGCTTACAATCCCGGGTCAAGTTCGCCGGGCAGGCCCGGCCCCGATCCACTGCGATCCAGGAGAGAAAGCCATGGCCGTCTCCGGCTACTGCCTCAAGTGCAAGGCCCAGAAAGAGATCAAGGACGCCCAGGCGATCACCATGAAGAATGGCAAGCCGGCGACCACCGGCACCTGCCCGACCTGCGGCACCAAGATCTTCAAGATCGGCAAGGCCTCGGCCTGACGATCGGGGGGAACGCCCCTCAGTCCGCCTCGAGGGCCTCGGCTCGTCCCACCCCGGCCATGGAGCCGACCCGGTCTCCCTCGGCCAGCCGCATGATGATCACGCCCCGGGTCTGACGGCCTGACACCCGGACCTGGGCGAGGGGGATCCGGATCACCTGGCCCATGGTCGAGACCACCATCAGCTCCTCGGAGAGGTCCTCGACCACTCGCATCCCGACGATCTCGCCGATCTTGGGGATGGCGTTCTGGTCGACGGTGTACACCCCCTGGATGTTGCGGCTCTTGACCGGGTAGTCCGCCATCGGGGTGAGCTTGCCGAAGCCGAGCTGGGTCACCACCAGCACGTGTCCGCGCGGGTTCACGATGTCGAAGCCGGCCACCTCGTCCCCGGCCCTGAGCCGGATCGCCCCGACCCCCATCGTGTCCCGTCCCATGGGCCGGACCTCCCTCTCCGAGAAGCGGACGCCCTTCCCCTGGCGGCTGACCACCAGCAGCTCGTCGCCGCCGGTCGAGATCCTCACCCAGTCCAGCTCGTCGCCGTCCTGGAGGTTGATGGCGATGAGACCGTTGCGACGCACCGCCGAGTAGGCGGCCGATGGGGTCTTCTTGATCTGGCCGAGCCGCGTGGCCATCACCAGGTACTGCTCGTCGGAGAAGCCCTCCACCGAGATCAGGGCGGTGATCCGCTCCCCCTGGTCGATCTCGATCAGGTTGATGACCGGGATCCCCTTGGCCTGGCGCTTGACGTCGGGGATCTCGTGGGTGCGCAGCCGGAAGACCCGGCCCCGGTTGGTGAAGAACAGCATGTCGCTGTGGGTCGAGGCGGTCGTGGAGTGCTCGACGTAGTCCTGCTCGGTCGAGCGCTTCGCGCCCACCACCCCGCGGCCCCCGCGGTGCTGGGCCCGGTAGCTGTCCAGGGGGATCCGCTTCACGTAGCCACGGTGGGTGAGGGTGACGAAGACCTGCTCCTTGGGGATCAGGTCCTCCTCGTTGATGTCGATGTCGCCGTAGCGGATCTCGGTGCGCCGGGGGTCCGCGAAGCGCTTGCGCAGGTCGGCCAGCTCGTCCTTGATGAGCTGGTCCACCAGCCGGGGGTTGGCGAGGATGTCCTCGAAGCGGGCGATCTCCTTGATCAGGGTTTCGTACTCCTCGCGGATCCTTCCGGACTCCAGCCGGGTGAGCCGGCCCAGGCGGAGGTCGACGATCGCCTTGGACTGCCGCTCACTCAGCTCGAAGCGCTGCTCCAGCGCCGTCTGCGCGGCCCGCTCGTCCTGGGCGGCTCGGATCAGGGCGATCACCTCGTCGATGTGGTCGAGGCACTTGAGCAGCCCCTCGAGGATGTGAGCGCGCTCGCGTGCTCGTGCCAGCAGGAAGCGGGTCCGCCGGACCACGATCGCGCGGCGGAAGTCCACGAAGTGCTGCAGGATGGCCTTGAGGCCCAGGATCTGAGGGCGGCCGTCCACCAGCGCCAGCATCAGGGCCCCGAATGTGTACTGGAGCTGGGTGTGCTTGTAGAGGTTGTTGAGCACGGTGTGGGGCCGGGCGCTGGGCTTCAGCTCGATGACGATCCGGGTGCTCTCGGCGCGCCCGGACTCGTCGCGGAGGTCGGCCACTCCCTCGATCTTCTTGTCGTTGACGAGCTCGGCGATGCTGGCGAGCAGCCGCGCCTTGTTGACCTGGTAGGGCAGCTCGCGGACGATGATCTGCTCGCGCCCGTGACGGGACTCCTCGAACTCGACCTGGGCGCGCATCACGATGCGCCCGTGCCCGGTCGCGTACACCTGGGCGATGTCGCGGGCGTAGATCATGCCCCCGGTTGGGAAATCCGGCCCCGGGACGATCCTGACCAGGTCCTCGGTGCTGATCTCGGGGTCGTCGATGAGCCGCACCACCGCCTCGCAGACCTCGCCGAGGTTGTGGGGCGGGATGTTGGTGGCCATGCCCACCGCGATCCCGCTGGCGCCGTTGACCAGCAGGTTGGGAAGGAGCGCCGGCAGGACGCTCGGTTGGAGGATGGCGGGATCGGCAAGGTAGGTCTCGATCATGTCGACCGTGTCCTTGTCGATGTCCTCGACCAGGGTCATGGCCGCCGGCGACATCTTGGCCTCGGTGTAGCGCTGTGCCGCCGGGGGGTCGCCGTCGACTGATCCGAAGTTGCCCTGGCCGGTGACCAGGGGGTAGCGCATGACCCAGGGCTGGACCAGCCGTGCCAGGGTGTCGTAGATCGCCTGATCTCCGTGGGGGTGGTAGTTCTTCATCACCTCCCCGACGATCGCGGCGGACTTCTTGGTCCTGCCGGCGGCGGTGATGCCCTCCTGGAGCATCGCGTAGAGGATCCGCCGCTGGACCGGTTTGAGGCCATCGCGCACGTCGGGGAGCGCCCGGCTGACGATGACGCTCATGGCGTAGTCCATGTAGCTCTGGCGCATCTCCTGCACGAGGTCGATGGGCCGGATGTCGCCGGGGTGGAAGATGCTCATGACCCGTCCTCGGCAAGAGGTTCGGGGGCCGCGCCGTCCGGCGCCGCCTCGGCCGACCTCGCGGCCAGCGTGCCGGTGATCCGCGCGCTGACCTTCTGACGCGCGGCCCGCGCCGCGGCCCGGATCGCGTTCCGCATCGCCTCCGCATCGCTGCGCCCGTGGGCGATGACGACCTCACCGGCGACGCCCAGAAGGAGCGCCCCGCCCGCCTTGCGGTAGTCGACCTGGTCGCGCAGGGGACGGAGGCGGGGCTTCAACAGGGCGCCTCCGACCTTGCCGGTCAGCGATTTCCGGGCTTCGCGGGAGATCGCGCCGAAGAGGAGCTCGGCGGCCCCCTCCGCCGTTTTGAGGGCGACGTTGCCGGTGAAGCCGTCGGTCACCACCACGTCGCAGGAGCCATTGAAGATGTCGCGGCCCTCGACGTTGCCGACGAAGTGGAGCCGGGCGCCCGAAAGCAGCCGGTGTGCCTCCTGGACCAGCTCGGAGCCCTTCTCCGCCTCCTCCCCGTTGCTGAGCAGCCCGACGCGGGGATCGGAGACCCCCATCATCAGGCGCGCGTAGATGTCGCCCATGACCCCGAACTGGAGCAACCAGGCCGCTTTGCAGTCAACGTTGGCGCCGACGTCGAGCAGGAAGCTGGAGCCGGTCGGGGTGGGGAACGCCGCCCCGATGGCAGGCCGCGCCACCCCGCGGATGCGTCCCAGCGTGAGCAGGGCGGCGGCCAGGGTGGCGCCGCTGTTGCCGGCGGAGATCGCCGCCTGGGCCCGGCCCTCGGACACCAGGCGGGTGGCGACCACCACGCTCGCGTCCCTCTTGGACCGGACGGCCTGGGCGGGGTGCTCGTCCATCGCGATCACCGACCCCGCGGGAACGATCTCGACGTGGGACCGCAGCCGCTCGATGGCGCCGCGGCCGCGATCGGCGAGAACGTGCCGCCACCCGTCGGATTCAGACTGAAGCCGGGCCGGGTCGCCCACCAGCAGCACCCGGATCTCTTCCCCGAGCACCGCCTCCAGCGCCCCCCGCACCGCGGCCCGGGGGTCGTTGTCCCCGCTCATGGCGTCGACAGCGATGACGACCGGTGCAGCCGTCGAGCGTGTCCCGCGCGGGGTGCCGGTCTCCGCCATCAGACGTCCAGGTTGCGAACCGATCGGGCGTGGGTCTGGATGAAGCGGCGCCGGGGTTCAACGTCGGAGCCCATCAGCCGGTCGAAGATCTCGTCCGCCTTGAGGGCATCCTCGACGGAGACCTTGAGGAGGACGCGCCTGGCCGGGTCCATGGTCGTCTCCCACAGCTCCTCGGGGTTCATCTCCCCCAACCCCTTGTAGCGCTGGACGTCGATCTTGCCGCCGCCCATCTCCTTGGCCCGGGCGTCGCGCTCGAGGTCGCTGTAGGCGTACTCGGTCCGCTCCTGCTTCCCGCTGCCCTTCTTCAGCTTGTAGAGCGGCGGCTGGGCCAGGTACAGGTAGCCGCCGTGGATCACCGGCTGGAGGTGGCGCCAGAAGAAGGTGAGCAGCAGGGTCCGGATGTGCGAGCCGTCGACGTCGGCGTCGGCCATCAGGACGATGCGGTGGTAGCGCAGCTTGGCCATGTTCATGCTGTCGCCGAAGCCAGCGCCCAGGGCGGTGATGAGGTTCTTGATCTCCTCGTTGCTGAGGATCTTGTCGGCCCGCGCCTTCTCGACGTTGAGGATCTTGCCGCGGAGCGGGAGGATGGCCTGGTTGCGCCGCTCCCGGCCCTGCTTGGCCGAGCCGCCCGCGCTGTCGCCCTCGACGATGAACAGCTCGCAGTGCTCGGGATCGCGCTCGCTGCAGTCGGCCAGCTTGCCGGGGAGGGTGGCCGACTCGAGGAGCGACTTGCGCTGGACCAGCTCGCGGGCCCGGGCGGCGGCCTGGCGGGCGCGGGCCGCGGTCAGCGACTGCTCCACGATCCGCTTGGCCTCGGGGGGGTTCTCCTCCAGGTACTGCATCAGGGCGTCGCTCAGCACCGTCGACACCTGGCCGGTGACCTCGCTGTTGCCGAGCTTGGTCTTGGTCTGGCCCTCGAACTGGGGTTCCTGGAGCTTGACGCTGATCACGGCGGTGAGGCCGTCGCGCACGTCGTCGCCGCTCAGGTTGGGATCGTTCTCCTTCAGGATCCCGGCCTTGCGGGCGTACTTGTTGAGGGTGGCGGTGAGCGCGGAGCGGAAGCCGGTGAGGTGCGCACCCCCCTCCTCGGTGTTGATGTTGTTGGCGTAAGCCAGCACGTGCTCGGTGAAGGCACTGTTCTGGTACTGGACGGCGATCTCCACCAGGTTGCCGTCGATCTCCCGCTCCACGTACATCGGCCGGGCGTTGACGACGTTGCGGTTGGCGTTCAGATAGCCCACGAACGCCCTGATGCCGCCCTCGAAGTAGAAGGTGTAGCGGAAGGCGCGCCTCTCGTCGTCGAGGGTCAGGCTGACGCCCTTGGTCAGGAAGGCGAGCTCCCGCAGACGGTCGGCGACCGTCTCCCAGTCATGGGTGCGGTCGGGGAAGACCTTCGGGTCGGGCCACCAGCGGATCGTGGTGCCGCGCTGAGTGGTCCGGCCGACGGTTTCCATCGGCCCCTCGGGAAAGCCTCGCCGGTAGCTCTGGCGGTACAGCTTGCCGTCCTTGTGCACCTCGGCCACCAGCCGTTCGCTCAGGGCGTTGACCACCGAGGCCCCGACCCCGTGCAGCCCGCCGGCGATCTTGTAGCCGCCGCCGCCGAACTTCCCGCCCGCGTGGAGCTCGGTCAGCACCAGCTCCAGCCCCACCTTCTTCTCGGTGGGGTGCATGTCGACCGGGATGCCGCGCCCGTTGTCCACGACCGACACCGAGCCGTCCTGGTGCAGGGTGACCACGATGGTGTCGCAGTACCCCGCCATCGCCTCGTCGATGGAGTTGTCGACGATCTCGTTGATGAGGTGGTGCAGCCCGCGCAGGTCGGTCGAGCCGATGTACATCCCGGGGCGCCGGCGGACCGGTTCGAGGCCCTTGAGCGCCTCCAGCTGGGCCGCGGAGTAGGAATCCCCGCCCTTTCCGCCCTTGCCTCCGCCCCTGCCGCTCCGGGGTGCGGGCTTCTCGCCGTCGGGGAATTCGCGGGTCATCGAGGGCGTGGTCTGGGTCAGCTGTGGCTCCTCAGCAGGGTGGCTTGCGGCCCCGCCAATCCGATCGCGGAACGATGCCAGCATCCCTGCCGGTGGCGGGGTCGAATGGGCATGGACGGTGGCCGGTTGACGTGAAGTGCGAATTCAATTCTACCAGTGGAAAGGCCGCTGCCGGAGGGAATGGAGCCCGCCCCGGGGGGCTGTCGGGCCTACTCTTGGGCAGATGGCCCTCGACGAGTACCGGCGCAAGCGCGACTTCACCCGGACCCCCGAGCCGCGCGGCCAGGAGCCCGGCTTGGCCGGTCCCGACCGAGGGCTCTGGGGCCGGCTCCCGGCCGGCCGCCGATTCTGCGTCCAGATGCACCGGGCGACCCGCCTGCACTACGACTTCCGGATCGAGCACGCCGGGGTCCTGCTCTCCTGGGCCATCCCCCGCGGCCCCTCTCTGGACCCGGCCAGCCGCCGGCTGGCCGTCCAGACCGAGGACCACCCCCTGGACTACGGCGAGTTCGAGGGGGTCATCCCTTCGGGATACGGGATGGGCACGGTCGAGCTCTGGGACGCGGGCACCTTCGAATGGGCTCGGGAATCCGCCGCCGACCCGGAGGCCCAGATCAGGAAGGGGGACATCAAGTTCCGCCTGGCGGGGGAGAAGCTCCGCGGTGAGTTCGCCCTGGTGAGGATCGGAGAGCGGGGCCGCGGCCACGGCGGCAGCCCGGAGCCGGACCGCAACTACCTGCTCATCAAGAAGAGGGACGAATGGGCGGTTGCCGGCCACGAGGCGGCCGGCCAGGACCGCTCGGTCAAGAGCGGCCGGACCCTGGAGGAGATCGCCAGCGCCGGGGGTGGCGATCCACGCCGGACGCCCCGCCGGGAGCGACCGGCGCCCTCGCCGGGCGGCGGCGGGCTCGCGGCCGCGCTCCCCGCGCCGATGCTGGCAGTGGCGGTCGACCGCCCGTTCTCCCGCCCCGGCTGGCTGTACGAGCTCAAGTACGACGGCATCCGGGCGATCGTAGCGGTCGACGGGCCGTCCGTCCGGGCGGTGGGCCGGCGGGGCCGCGACGAAACGGGCCGCTTTCCCGAGGCGGCCGCCATCCCCGCCCAGCTCCGCGCCGCGAGCGCCGTGCTCGACTGCGAGATCGTGGTCCTCGACGACGGGGGCCACCCGGACTTCGAGCGCCTCCAGGCACGGCTCGGCATCGAGGACCCGATCGAGGCACGGCGCGCCGCGGCGCGGTCCCCGGTGACGTTCGTCGTGTTCGACCTGCTCTCGGTCGATGGGCGCGACCTGACCGGCACCGAGCTCCGGATCCGCAAGAAGACCCTCCGGGACCTGGTCGGGCCCTCCGGGCCCCTGCTCTTCGCCGACCACGTCGAGGAGGACGGGGAGAGCTTCTTCGCCGCCGTCACGGACAGAGGACTGGAGGGGATGGTCGCCAAGCGCGCCGATTCGCGCTATCAGGGGGGCCGGCGCAGCCCGGACTGGCTCAAGGTCAAGGCGTGGCGCACCCAGACCTGCGCGATCGTGGGCTGGACCGCAGGGCACGGCCGGAGGGGTCGCTTCGGGGCGCTGGTGCTGGCGCTCCGGGTTGCGGCCGGCTGGGAGCACTGCGGCCAGGTCGGGACCGGCTTCGGGGAGGCGGCCATCGACGATCTCCTCCACCGGCTGGAGCCCCTCCGGCGTCCCACCTCCGCGCTCGCCGCGCCGCTGCGCCTGGCGGAGCCGGTGACATGGGTGGAGCCGCGGCTCGTCTGCGAGGTCCGGCACGCGGGGTGGACCAGGGCCGGCGTCCTTCGGCACCCGGCCTTCCTCGCGCTCCGGGAGGATCTGGGACCCGAGGAGTGCGTTCGTGAGGTGACGGAGAAGGTCTCCGCGGTCCTCTCCAGGGTGGACGGGGAGCCGCCCCCGGACCCGGCGGTGCGGCCCGAGCGCGGGTCCCCGGAGACGGCGGCATGGCGCGAGCTCCCCGCCGAGGTGGTCGAGGCGCTGGAGGCGCTCTCCGGCCTCCGCCCCGACGACTGGTGGCAGATCGGGCCGCGGCGGCTGCGCGTGACCAACCTCGACAAGCCGCTCTGGCCCGAACCGCTGATCACCAAGCGCCAGATGATCGGCTACTACGTCCGGATGTCGCCCTATCTCCTCCCCTACCTCCGCGACCGGCCGCTATCGACCCAGGTCTTCCCGGACGGCGTCACCGGGCACTCCTTCTGGCGCAAGGAGAAGCCCAGCCACGCCCCGGAGTGGATCGATTCCTGGCTCTTCGAGGGAGAGACCGGGAGCAAGCGGTGGATCGTGGCCAGGGAGCCGGCCACGCTGGCCTGGCTCGCCAACGCGGGGGTCGTGGACCTCCATCCCTGGCACTCGCGGATCGACGCCCCGGACCGGCCGGATTGGGCGGTCTTCGATCTCGACCCCTTCGAACCGGCCACCTTCGGCGATGTCCGCGACATCGCCCGGCTGGTCAGGGCCGCGCTCGACCATCTCGGGCTGCGCGGGCTGCCCAAGACCAGCGGCCAGACCGGACTGCAGATCTACGTGCCGCTCCGGCGCGGCCCCGACTACGCACGGGTGCGCGGCTGGGTGGAGGAGGTCGGGAGAGCGATCGGGCGCGTCGAGCCGGACCGGATCAGCTGGGAATGGGCGGTCAGCCGTCGGGCCGGCCGGATCCGGATCGACTACACCCAGAACATCGTCAACAAGACCCTGGCCGCTCCCTACTCGCTGCGACCGCTGCCCCGGGCGCCGGTCTCGACCCCGATCACCTGGGAGGAGCTCGACGAGCCCACCCTCCGACCCGACGGCTGGACCATGGACACGATCTGGGAGCGTCTCGCCGATGTCGGCGACCTCTTCGCCGGCGTGCTCGCCGGAGACCAGGACCTTCCGCCGACCTCCGGCGATCCGACGTAGCCGGTCGCCCGCCGGCCGCCGGGCCGCGGGCCCGCCCTCCCTCCACCGGTGCAGGAACCGCCGCGCCCGCCGGCGCCGCTCGCGCTGGCGCAGGCCATAGAATTTCCGAGATGGCTGTGCTGCTCCTGAATGCGTCACTGCAGCCGCTGAACGTGATCAGCCATCGGCGGCTGGTCGTGCTGCTGAGCAAGGAGCGGGTCGCCTTCCTCGACACCGATGCCGCGGTGCGGGCGGCGGTCGCCCTGCAGCACCGCCGCATCCCGGAGGACGTCGTCATCGTCCGGCTGCTCCGCAACATTCACGTTCCGCGCCGGGTTCTACGTCCCAATCGTCGCAATCTGCTGCTCCGGGATGACAACACCTGCCAGTACTGCGGTGTCACCGCCGTTCCCGCCGAGCTCACGGTCGACCACGTGGTCCCGGTCTCCAGGGGAGGTGCCCCGGACAGCTGGGAGAACGTGGTGCTCGCGTGCAAACGCTGCAACTGGCGCAAGGCCGATCGGCTCCCCCCCGAGGTGGGCATGCACCTGCTGCGGCCGCCCCGGCCGCTGACCCAGGAATACGCCCACATCATCTTCCTGCGCTACCCGGCCCTCAAGGCGGCCTACGAGGCCTTCTGCGCCACGGCCGCCGCGTAGGCGACGCCGGGCGACCACTCCGGTCGAGGGACCCGTCCACCCTCTCAGCAAGCTCTCATCGAATTCTCACACGTCGCTCATCTCCCCGAACGCTTGGAGCGATGTGGTCGGGACATGAACCCCCCGCTGGGTACCCGTCTCGCGCTGGCCTCGGTCATCGGGCTCGGCGCCGTGTTCGCCGTGGTGCTCGCGCCCTGGGATGCGGGGGCCTCCTCAGCGACGCGAGGCGGCCAGGCCTGGTCGCCCTCCCGCACGCCCTCGACCCTGGCGACCGACCCCGCTGCGCCGGCCGTGCCGGTGGCGGGTCTGGGCACGAGCCCGACGCCAACGCCCGCAGCGCTGGCCACGCTCGCGGAGGCACCGCTGGTCACGCCCGCGGGGATCCAGCTCGACGTCACCTACCACTCCCAGCAGGGGGGTGACTGGTGCGATCCGGCGGACATCGAGATGTGGCTCCAGGCGGACGGGGTCAATGTCGTCGAGAGCGACGACTACTGGGCGAGCGAGGACTACAACGTGCAGCAGCGGTTCTGGAACTACGAGACGCTCGACAACGATGGCTACACGGTTTCCCAATGGAACGCCTCGCCCTACGCCGTCGCCGTCACCCTCGACCACTTCGGTGGGTGGACCGACATCGGCGACGAACCGCAGCCGACCGCGGACGCCGCCGGGGCCGTGATCTCGCAGAGCCTCTACGACCTCCAGCAGCCCGTCATCGTCATGGTCGGAGGTGGCATTCACTACGTCCTGATCACCGGCGTCCAGCTCGGCGCCGCCGGATCCGACGGTCCCCCTCTCTCGGTGACGTTCGACAACCCCGAGGCCTTCGGAGTCGGGGGGACCCCTCCGGCGGGCTCGGACGGCAGTCAGACGATGAGCTGGGACGACTTCACCGACTGGTACACGGCCAACACCTCCCACGGTGGCGTCTGGGCCGGCCAGTGGGTGCTGATCGCGGCCGGGATACCGCTGATAGGTTGAGCCCTTCCCCCCCCCCGCGGCCCCAGGGTGGCGGCGTGGACCTTACCCAAGCTCGATAGTTAGCCTATATAATTACCTCAGCCCGGGGTGCGCCGGGGCGGGCGGTCCGGAAGGGGACGACGGGCGACGCCGGCAGCACGGGCATGGAGGTGAGATGACCATGGCGGAGGATCGCTTCGGGGCTCGCGCCCAGCTTCCCGGTGGCCTCGCCTACCACCGGCTCGAGGCCCTCGCCGAGCGGGGCGTCGGCGACATCGCGCGGCTGCCGATGACCGTGAAGATCCTCCTGGAGAACCTGCTCCGGCACGCCGGGGACCGATTCGTCACCGACGACGACGTGGTCGCGCTGGCCGGCTGGGACGGACGGCCGCCCGAGCGCGACCGGGAGCGGGCCTTCGTTCCCGCCCGGGTCCTGCTCCAGGACTTCACCGGAGTCCCCGCCGTGGTCGACCTCGCCGCCATGCGCAGCGCCGTCCAGCGCTCGGGAGGCAACCCCCGCCGGATCGATCCCCTGGTCCCCGTCGACCTGGTCGTCGACCACTCGGTCCAGGTGGACGCGTTCGGCAGCCCCGACGCCTACCGGCGCAACATCGAGCGCGAGTACGAGCGCAACCACGAGCGCTACGCCCTCCTGCGGTGGGCCCAGCAGGCGTTCCGCGGCTTCCGCGTGGTGCCCCCGGGGATGGGCATCGTCCACCAGGTCAACCTCGAGCACCTCGCCGAGACGGTCGCCGTGCGCGAGGTCGATGGGGTCCGGACGGCTGTCCCCGACACCGTGGTCGGCACCGACTCCCACACCACCATGGTGAACGGCGCAGGCGTCCTCGGCTGGGGTGTCGGCGGCATCGAGGCCGAGGCCTGCATGCTGGGCCAGCCCCTCTTCCTGCTCACCCCGGTGGTGGTCGGGGTGCGCTTCCACAACGCGCTGGCCGCCGGCACCACCGCCACCGACCTGGTGCTCACCCTCACCGAGACGCTCCGCCGCCACGGCGTGGTCAACAAGTTCGTGGAGTTCTGCGGCAGCGGGCTCTCCTCGATGTCGGTGCCCGACCGGGCGACCCTCTCCAACATGTCGCCGGAGTTCGGGGCCACGGCCTCGCTGTTCCCGGTCGACGAGCAGACCCTGCGCTATCTCCGGGAGACCGGCCGGAAGCCGGCCCAGGTGGAGCTGGTGGAGCGCTACTGCAAGGAGCAGGGGCTGTTCCGCACGGATCAATCGGAGACCCCGGTCTTCACCGAGTTGCTCGACTTCGACCTGGCCGCCGTCGAGCCGTCCCTGGCCGGTCCCCGCCGGCCCCAGGACCGCGTCGCCCTGGGACGCGTGCGGGAGTCGTTCGAGGCGGTACATGGCGGGATGGATGGCAGCGGAGCGGGGACTGACGAGGCCGCCGCCTCACGGCACCTCGGCGACGGCTCGGTGGTGATCGCCGCGATCACCTCCTGCACCAACACCTCGAACCCCTCGGTGATGGTGGCGGCCGGGCTGCTCGCCGCCAAGGCGGTGGCGCGGGGCCTCCGGACGCCCGCCCACGTCAAGACCAGCCTGGCGCCCGGGTCGCGGGTGGTCACCGACTACCTGGAGCGTGCCGGCCTGCTCGAACCGCTCGACCAGCTCGGCTTCAACCTCGTCGGCTACGGCTGCACCACCTGCATCGGCAACAGCGGGCCGCTCCCCGCCGAGGTGGCTGCCGAGGTGGAGAGCCGTGACCTCGCCGTCTGCGCGGTGCTGAGCGGCAACCGCAACTTCGAAGGCCGCATCCACCCTCAGGTGAAGGCGTCCTACCTCGCGTCGCCGCCCCTGGTGGTGGCCTTCGCGCTGGCGGGCACGGTCGAGGTCGACCTGACCAGCGAGCCGATCGGGACCGGCGCGGACGGACGCCCCGTCTTCCTTCGGGAGATCTGGCCGAGCCCCGAGGAGGTGACCGGGGCGGTGGCTCGGGGGCTGGGCAGCGACCTCTTCAGCCGCGAGTACTCGCGGATCTTCGAGGGCGACAAGCACTGGCGGGAGCTCCCGTCGCCGGCGGGCGCGATGTTCGCGTGGGACCCGGATTCCACCTACGTGCGCGAGCCCGGCTTCTTCACGGCGATGGAGAGGGAGCCCCGGCCGCTCCGGGACATCGAGGCTGCCCGTGCGCTCGCCTACCTCGGCGACTCCATCACCACCGACCACATCTCGCCGGCGGGGAGCATCGCGCCCGCCTCGCCCGCCGCCGCGTACCTGCGCGAGCACGGCGTCGAGGTCCTGGACTTCAACACGTACGGGGCCCGGCGGGGCAACCACGAGGTCATGGTCCGCGGCACCTTCGCCAACATCCGGCTGCGCAACCGGCTCGCCGAGGGGAGGGAGGGCGGCTACACCACCCACCTCGCCTCGGGAGAGGTGATGACCATCTACGACGCGGCGGTGCGCTACGCGGCCGAGGGGACGCCGCTGATAGTGCTCGCCGGCAAGGAGTACGGCTCGGGGTCGTCCCGCGACTGGGCGGCGAAGGGTCCGGCGCTGCAGGGGGTGCGGGCGGTGATCGCCCAGTCCTTCGAGCGGATTCACCGCAGCAACCTGGTGGGGATGGGCATCCTCCCGCTGCAGTTCCGGGACGGCGAGAGCGCGGACTCGCTGGGACTGGACGGCCGGGAGAGCTTCACCGTCACCGGGATCGGCGCGGTGCGGCCGGGAGGGACGCTCCCCGTGGCGGCGCGGCGCGAGACCGGCGAGGAGGTGCGCTTCGAGGTGGTCGTCCGTCTCGACTCGGAGACCGACCTCGACTACTACCGCAACGGAGGCATCCTCCCGATGGTGCTCCGCCAGCTGGCGGCGGGGTCGTCACCCGCTGCCGGCTGACCTGTCCGTGGGCAACCCCGTCGGGCGCTCGGACAGCCCGAGGCGCTGGGCGGGGAGCAGAAGGGCCGCCCGGGGGGAGAGGCCGGGCGGTCCGCGTGCCGCAGAGCGGAAGCGCGAGCGGTGCGTGCGCTCAGGCGGCGGCCGGATCGGTGTGCTTGATGACCGTCGGGAACATGTTGCCACTGGCGTAGTACGAGAAGCCAACCGCCCAGCAGTCGCTGGCGCTGGCGCAGGCCACCCCGTTGAGGTCCCCGTCCTCCGCCTTCCCCGTGCTGCCGGACGGAATGAGGCGGGAGACAATGGTCCAACCGCTCCCGGTGTCCTGCTCGATCAGCAGCTGACTGGTTGTGCCATCGCCGGCCGCGCCAACCGCCCAGCAGTCGCTGGCGCTGACGCAGGTGACCCCGTCGAGGGAAACGCTGTGCTGGGGGCTGGTGACGACTCTCCAGCCGCTGCCCGTGCTCTGCTCGATCAGCGGGTTCGTCCCGGCGCCGCCGAGCTGCCAGCCGACGGCCCAGCAGTCGCCGGTACGGGTGCAGGTCACGCCAAGGAGTTGGCCGCCGGTGATGCTGTCGAAGGGATCGGGGACGTCCCAGCCGCTCCCGGTGTTCTGCTCGATCAGCGTGTGTTCCCCGCCGAGGCCGTCGAGGTACCAGCCGACAGCCCAGCAGTCGCTGGCGCTGACGCAGGCTACACCCTGGAGTTCGCTCGGGGGGTTGCCGAAGAGGTAGGGGCTGGGAACGACGCTCCAGCCGCTCCCTGTGTCTTGCTCGATCAGCGTCTCGTCGTTCCCGGTGCCGGAGGACGCTGGCGCCTGGCCGACGGCCCAGCAGTCACTGGCGCTGACGCAGGTCACGCCGGAGAGTTCGCCACCGCCGAAGGACGTGGCGCTGGAGACGACGCGCCAGCCGCTGCCGGTGTCCTGCTCGATCAGGGTCCCCTGCGGGCCCGCCCCGACCGCCCAGCAGTCGCTGGTGGTGACGCAGGTCACGCTGTTCAGGCTGACCGGCTGCTCCTCATTGCCGGGAGGGGGAGCGGGGCTGGAGACGGTGCTCCACCTGCCGGCCGTGTACTGCTCGATCAGCGTCTGGGTGCCGCGGTCGGAAGAGCCGACAGCCCAGCAGGCGTTGACGCTGGCGCAGGCCACTCCTTGGAGTTCATCAAGGTCACCGCCGCGGAGACTGGGGCCGGAGACGACCCTCCAGCCACCGGGGGCGCCCGCGGTCGAGGGACTGCCGGAGTGCGCGAGGAGCGCCACGCACGCCACCACCACGATCGCCGCGGTCATGAGACCGCTGACGGCGAGCCGGACGATGGGGATTCGTCTCTTCCGGCGCGGCGCGAGGATCGACCTCATGACTTCGCCCTCGATGTCGCGGGGCGGCGGCTGCCGCTCCATGCGGTCCAGGAATGACCGTGTGGCCCGAAGCAGGTCGTCGTCGGAGATGCTGGGATCAGGCATCGGTGAGCTCCTTCCTCAGCTTGGCCACAGCGCGACCGAGATGGCTGCGGGCGGTTCCGGGCCGGCAGCCGAGGATCGCGGCGCACTCGTCGACGGTGAGGCCGCGGTGGATGTGGAGGGCGACCATCGCCCTCTGCGGTGGCGATAGGGCGGAGAGCGCGCCGTACACGTCGAGAAGCCGGCCGTCGAGTTCGATGGCAGGCGGCGCCGGGGCCGCCTCCCACTGGGCCGACGACCAGAGCACCCGGCGGCTGAGCAGCTGCCGGTGGCGGAGGCAGCGGCGCACACAGATGCGGGTGAGCCATGCCGACTGGGCTCCCGGGTCGCGCAGAGACCCCCAGTGGCGCCAGGCGGAGAGCAGGGTCTCCTGGACCGCGTCGGCGGCCTCGTGGCGGTCGACGACGATGACCAGGGCCAGCCCGTACAGGCGCCGGGTCTCCGGGATCACCACCGACCGCTCGAAGGCGGCCTGACGGTCCTCGTCGCTCACAGAGTCCCTCACCGTGCCGCAGGGGTACTCCATACAGGAAAGGAGCGGCGAGGCGCAGGCTCTTCTTACCTCGTCAGCCTTCCCCGCCCGTCGACGGAGACCACCCAGTAGGGTTGCCCGGGCGGCCGGGACATCACGAAGGCGCGAGGGCGCGCGCGCTGGGCACGCTCACCGGCTGCCCGTTGCCTGCTCGATCAGCGTCTGCACGTCGTTGCCCGCCTGATACGAGCCGACCGCCCAGCAGTCGTCCTCGCTCGGGCAGGTCACACCGGAGAGCGCGATGCTCATGCCGCCGGCCGGATCGGGAGTGGAGGCGATGCTCCAGCCGCCGCCCGTCCATTGCTCGATCAACGTGAACTGGTTGGCGGAGCCGGACTCGGTGAGGCCGGACTCGAGCAGGCCCGCGGCCGAGCAGTCACCCGCGGCGACGCAGGTCACGGCCGAGAGCGCGTCGAGCCAGCCGCCGGCGCTGATGGACACGGTGGGGCTCGACACGACGCTCCAGCCGCCGCCCGTGTCCTGCTCGATCAGCGCATGCCAGGCGTTGTTGGCGCCGTAGGTGCCGACGGCCCAGCAGTCGCCGGCGCCCGCGCAGCTCACCCCGTCGAGAGCAGAGGGTGCGTCGCTGTCGGGGCCGTTGGGGCTGGGCACGATCTTCCAGCCGCCGCCCGTGTCCTGCTCGATCAGGGTCAGCGGGTTGTTGCCGTTGATCCCCGAGTAGCCGGCGGCCCAGCAATCCGCGGTGCTGACGCAGGTGACGGTGTTCAGCTGGCTGCTGGTGTTGCCGGAGGGATGGGGGCTGGGCACGATCTTCCAGCCGCCGCCCGTGTCCTGCTCGGTCAGGGTCTGTTCGTTGAGGTTCGTGTCGGTGGTGTACCCGACGGCCCAGCAGTCGCTCGCGCCGGCACAGCTCACGCCGTTGAGCTGGCCACCGCCCGACGGGGTGGGACTGGAGACGATGGTCCAGCCGCTCCCCGCGTCCTGCTCGATCAGCGTGTGGTTGTCGAGGTCGGCGTCGCTGGAGTAGCCGACGGCCCAGCAGTCGTCCGCGCTGACGCAGGTCACGGCGAGGAGCCGGCTGTCCGTGTCGCCGGTGGGATTGGGGCTGGAGACGATGCTCCAGCCGTCCCCCGTGTCCTGCTCGACCAGGGTCGTGCCGTTGGTCACCGGCCCGCCTTCGGAGTCGCCGGCATTGCCGACCGCCCAGCAGTCGCCGCTGCCGGCGCAGGTCACCGCATTGAGCTGGCTGTTGTCGCTGCCCGGCGCATCGGGACTGGAGACGAGGGTCCATGAGCTGGGCGCCGCCGGTGGCGGGGTCGTGGCCGTCTCCGGTGATGGCGTCGGAGTGGCGACGGGCGTCCCGCTCGTGACGCTTCGCGGTGTGGCGGTGGCGCCCAGGGGGGTGGGGACGGTCGCCAGGCTCTGCGACCCGGCGCAGCCGGTCATCACCGCCGCCAGCACCGCCCCGAAAGCGCTGGCCAGCCGCCCTGCGCTCGGAGTCGGCTGTCCTCGGGGCGCACCGCCCTCGCGACGTGGGCAACTGGCCCGGGCGGCGCAGCGACACCTCAGCACCGCGCCGACTCTACGCACTTGTCCGGCGCGTCCAGCGCGTGAGGACGGGCACCCGGCTCCGTGGGGCACGGCCGTCGACGGTCGCAGCCCGCGCGCCTGGCGTCAGGAGCTCAGACCTCGTCGTCGCCCTCAGGCTGGGTGGAGAACGACTCCAGCCAGCGGGTGAACTGCTTGGTCGTCTTGGTCAGGCTGCCCGCCGTCCGCTCCAGGAACTCCCGGAAGCGCTCGGTGTAGTGGTCCACCGCCTGACGGAACTCGGCGGACGGGGGCGGTTCCTCGCCGCGATGCACGTAGTCGCCCGCGATGATGCGGTCGTACTCGCCACTCTTCACCCAGCGGGTCAGCTCGTAGACGCGGCGAACCGGGAACGGGTGGGTGGAGCCCAGCTCCCGGCCCAGGCGCTGGTGCCTGTCGAAGAGGTCGTCCCACTGCACGTACTCGTCGGCCTGCTGGATAAAGGCGTCCAGGTTGAGCCCCTCCGGGCCGCCGCCGGCCAGCTTCATGAGCGCCCGGCAGGGCACCAGCGGATCGCGGAGGACGATCGCGGCGGCACGGTCGCAGCTCAGCTCGGCGGCGCGATACCAGGCCAGGAGCGCCGTGACCAGGGCCTGGAGGGGGACGCGCCCCATCAGCGGCAGCCGCGGCACGGTGAAGCGCAGTAGCAGCTCCAGGGTGGTGCGGTAGCGCACGTGCTCGGAGAGCACGTGACCGGCCTCGTGGGCCAGCACCGCCCTGAGCTCGGCCTCGTCGAGCATCGGGAGGATGCCCGATTGCAGCAGGACGGTGGGCCGGTGCGCGCCCAGGGTCAGTGCGTTGGCGAGCGGCGCCTGGATGACGTGCAGCGTCGGCACCGCGGTGATGTCGAGGGCGGTGTACGCCGCACGATGGGCGCCCCACACCTGGGGCAGCTGATTGTCACCGAGGCGGATGCTGTTGCCCAGCAGCAGCTGCATCATCCGGCGCTCCACGGTCAGCTCGAGCAACTTCTTGACCAGCGGGTCGAAGAAGGGCAGGCGGTGCAGGACCGCGGTCGCGGCCCGGTCGGCGGGATGCTCGTAGGCCTTGGCGCTGATGCCCGTGAACGGCGGCAGCGCGGGTGCGCTGGGAGGTGTCTTCGGGGTCACGGGGTGGCACGACCTCCTTCGGCGGGCTGACACAGCCACGGGACGGGCATGGCCGACTCCATCTCCGTGAGCCTTCTGTCCCTCACGCGCGCCGCCTGCGAGCGCTCGCCTCCTGTGTCCAGCTCGCGGTGCGAAACCCGAGTATAGATGCGATTCCACGGGACTTCTCGAACCCGGCCGCGGGGGACGGCCGGGTTGGCGCGGCGGTGCGGCGGAGGTAGACTGGACGCGAACATCCGTGCGAGTATCATCGAGCCCGTGAAGCCCGCACCCCGCCGCTGGGAAGTCAACGACGCCGTCCCCATCCCTGGCCAGCCGCCCATCCTCGGACGCGTCCTGGCGGGTCGAGGGCTGGATGCCACCAGCGCCGTCGCCTTCCTGACCGGGGGGATGGGGCTGCTCGATCCCTTCGGCCTGGAGGGGATGGCCGACGCCGTGGTGACCCTCGGCGTGGCGGTCACTGAGGGCCGGCCGATCGCCGTCTACGGGGACTACGACGCCGACGGGGTGACCGCCTGCGCCATGCTCACCCGGGCGCTCCGGGCCGGCGGTGCCGACGTCGTCCCCTACATCCCCAACCGGATGACCGAGGGATACGGTCTGCACGCGGCGGCCCTCGAGGAGCTGGCCTCCCAGGGGGTCCAGTGCGTCATCACCGTCGACTGCGGCACCAGCTCGGTCGAGGTCGCCGCCGGCCGGCCCCCGGGGATGGCCCTGGTGGTGACCGACCACCACCTCCCGCTCGCCCCCGATGGCGGCCCGCCCCGGCTGGCGCCGGCTGATGCGCTGATCAACCCCAAGCAGCCGGCTGACGGCTACGGCTTCGACGGTCTGGCCGGCGCCGGCGTGGCCTGGAAGCTGCTCTGCGCCCTGGAGGCGGAGGGGATCGTTCCCCCCGGCCAGGCGGAGGCGCTGATCGGCCTCGCCGCCCTGGGCACGATCGCCGACATGATGCCCCTCCACGGGGAGAACCGGACCATCGTCCACCGCGGGCTGGAGAGGATGCTCGACCTCACCGGGCTTCGGGCCCTGGCCCACGCCGCCGACGTCTCCGCGCCCCTCGCCGCCGCCGACATCGCCTTCGGTCTCGCCCCCCGGATCAACGCGGCCGGCCGGATGGAGGACGCCAAGCTCGCCCTCGACCTCTGCCTGAGCGACGACCCCGAGGAGTGCGGCGACCTGGCCCGTCGCCTCGACGAGCAGAACCGGAGCCGCCAGGCTGCGGTCGCGACCGCCCTGGAGCAGGCCGAGGAGCGGGTTGCCGAGGTCCCCGAGGACGCCCCGGCGATCGTCGTCGGCGACCCGGAGTGGCCGATGGGGATCGTGGGACTGGTTGCCGGCCGGCTGATGGAGCGCTATGGGGTCCCTGCCTTCGTGGTCTGCCTCGATCCCCACGAGGCGAAGGGGTCGGGACGATCGGTAGCCGGTATCCACATCGTTCGCGCCCTCGACCATGCCGCTCCCACCCTGCTCCGCTATGGCGGTCACGCCGCGGCGGCGGGCTTCAGCCTCAGGGCGGAGGACCTGGAGCGCTTTCGCGGGCTGGTCTTCGAGGCCTGCGCCGATCAGGCCGCCGGCCGGCCGCGCGAGCGCGTCTTCCACGTCGACTGCGAGGTCGGTTGCGCCGACGCCACCCTGGAGCTCTGCACGCAGCTGGGGGCGGTCGAGCCGTGCGGGGTCGGGAACCCCACTCCGCTGCTCGCCATGCGCGGCTGCGAGGTGGTCGCCGTCCAGACCTTTGGGAGCCAGGGCCAGCACGTCAGGGTGTCGCTGCGCGACGGGGGGCCGGGCATGGTCGAGGCGATCGCGTTCGGCAAGCCGGGCCTCGCCGCACATCTGCCGCGAGGGCGGCGCATCGATGTCTGCTTCGGCCTGGAGCTGGACAGCTGGCAGGGCCAGCTGCGGGTCCGGGCGCGGCTCCGCGACCTGAGGCCGGCCCGAGCCGACCGGCCGGGGGTGGTCACCGAGGCGCTGAGCGTCCCGGCCTGACGGCGCCGGCAACCTGACGGGTCAAATGGTGGAGGGAGGCGAGATGAGCGAGACGACAGACGGCACGGCGGGTGCCCCCGCGACGGTCCATCACCCCCAGGGGACCCCCTGCTGGGCGGACCTCCAGGCCCCCGATGTCGCCGCCGCCCTGGACTTCTACTGCGACCTCTTCGGATGGGATCCGGGCCCCGAGGGCCCGCCGGAGATCGGCGGCTATCGCATGCCCCGTCTCGGCGGCGCAGCCGTCTGCGGCATCGGCCCCCAGATACGGCCGGGCACTCCCCCCGCATGGATCCTCCACCTCGCCGCCGAGGACGTCGACGCGGTTGCGGCGATGATCGCCGAGCGGGCGGCACGGTTCTGGCCGGGCCGATGGACGTCCTGGACCTGGTCCGGATGGGGGTCTTCGCCGACCCGGCCGGCGCGGTCTTCGGGGTCACCCAGGAGCGCCGGCACCCCGGATTCGAGGTGGTCCATGTGCCCGGGGCCTTCGCCTGGGCGGAGCTGGCCACCACCGACCTGGAGGGCGCGCGCGCCTTCTACCCCGCCATCCTGCCCGGGGTCACCGAGAAGCGCTGGGACGGAGAGTTCGAGTACCACCTGCTGCTGAGCGCAGGAGAGGAGGTGGCCGGGATGTTCCCCCTGTCCGGCTCGGAGATGCCCCCGGCGTGGACCGTCTCCTTTCAGAGCGCCGATGTCGAGGAGACGACCGGGCGGGCGAGGGTGGCCGGGGCGGAGCTGATGATGGCTCCGACCACCACCCCGGGCGTGGGGACCTGGGCGGTCCTCCGCGACCCCCAGGGAGCCGCCTTCGGCCTGCTCCAGCCTCCGGTCTGACCTGGCTCCTGCTCAGCTCGCCTTGCGCTTGCGTGGCGAGAGCGCCATCCGTGAGGAGGTCCCGGGGAGCCAGTCGGACCGGCGCCGGCGATCGGCGGCCGCGAGGGGCGGCGGCGGCACCGACGTCGCGGGGACCCAGTCGGCGAGCCGGCGGCGGGGATGGTCGGGACCGGACGGGCGGTCGGGGGCGACGAAGATGTGCATGTCGAGGTCCTCGCCCGAGGCGAGGATGTCGGCGGTGCGGCGGGGCACCCGGCCGCAGGCGACGTGCTGGCCGAGCACCCGCCCGTCGGCGTCGACCCCGGTCTGCTCGAAGCGGAAGAGCTCCTGGATCTGAACCTCTCCGTTCTCGACCCCGATGATCTCGGAGATGCTCAGGATGCGGCGGCTGCCGTCGCGGAGCCGGCCCTGCTGGACGATGAGGTCGATGGCCGAGCCGATCTGACCGCGGATGGCGGCGGTGGGCAGCTCGGTGCCCGCCATCAGCACCATGGTCTCGAGACGCGAGATCGCCTCGCGGGGGGAGCTGGCGTGCAGGGTGGTGAGCGAGCCGTCGTGGCCCGTCGACATCGCCTGCAGCATGTCGAGAGCCTCGCCTCCGCGGCACTCGCCGACGACCAAGCGGTCGGGGCGCATCCGCAGGGAGCTGATGACCAGGTCGCGCACCACGATCTGGCCACGTCCCTCGACGTTGGCGGGCCGCGTCTCCAGGCTCAGCACGTGGCGCTGCCTCAGCTTGAGCTCGGCGGCATCCTCGATGGTGACGATCCGCTCGTCGTCGGGGATGAAGCTGGAGATGACATTGAGCGTGGTGGTCTTGCCGACGCCGGTCCCCCCGCTCACCAGGATGTTCAGGCGCGCGCGGACGCAGGCGCGCAGGAAGCCCATCATGTCGGCCGTGGCGGTGCCGTGGTCGACCAGGTCCTTGACCTCGAGCCCGGTGGTGGTGAAGCGGCGGACGGTGAGCGTCGGGCCCTTCAGGGAGACGGGCGGGATGACGACGTGGATGCGGGAGCCGTCCTCGAGCCGGGCGTCGACCATCGGCGAGCTCTCGTCGATGCGCCGGCCGACCCGGCTCACCATGCGGTCGATGACCTGCATCAGCTGATCCACGGTCTCGAACCGGTAGGGGGTCAGTGAGAGACGGCCGCCGCGCTCGATCCAGATCTCGTGCGGCCCGTTCACCATGATCTCGGTGATGCTGGGGTCGGCGAGCAGCCGTTCCAGGGGGCCGAAGCCGAGCAGCTCGTGATGGATCCGGGCGACGGTCTCCATCCCCTCCTGAAGCCCGAGGGGCTCGCCCAGCTCGCAGGCGGTCTGGTTGATGAGCTCGGCGAGTCGCTCGCGCACCGCGCTGTCGTTGGTCTCCGCCAGGTAGGCGGTCTCCTCGACCAGCCGGGCGTGGACCTGGTGGCGCAGCATCTGGTATGCGGGCTCGACCGTGTCGTCAGCCTCGATCTCCTTCGCCGTCAGGCGTGTGCCGAGAAGGCGGTTGCTGAGCTGCATGGCGGCGAGCGCGGTGAGGGGCTGCTCGAGGGCCATCTGCGGCAGCGCCGTGGCGAGCACGTCCTGGGTGTCTCTGGTGGCGGTGGTGCGCCAGCGTGGCATTTGGGTCTCCCCTGCGGCGAACTCTTCGCGAACGAGAGCTGCTTCCCCCCGCACCTCTCGATGTGTGGGCGGATAGCGCTCCGCACGCGATCCGCATCGTTAGACGCGCCTGATCGTATCACCGTCCGCCTTGACAACGCAAACACCCCAATTGGGGGTGGTCAGCTGGCGCAGGTCGTTCCCGCGGCAGGCAGGGTCAGGTCCGCCAGGTAGGCGTTCACCGCCGTCTGAACGCATTCGCTGAACCCGTAGGAGGTGTGGCCGTACCCGTCGCGGGTCAGCAGCACCGAGCCGGCGATCTGCTTCTGCAGGGCGACCGACCAGGCGTACGGGGTCGCAGGGTCGTGGGTGGCCCCGACCAGGAGGATCGGCCGGGCGCCGGTGACGTCGAGCGGCGCCGGCGCCGGACCGTGGACCGGCCAGTAGGCGCAGGTCAGCACCGAGTAGACCTCGTCCTGGCCGAAGTGCGGCTCGGACGCCTGCACCGACCCGGCCAGGGAGTCGTAGTCGGAAAGTTCCGCGGGGACGCTATGGTCGGCGCAGTTGATCGCCGCGTTCGCCGCGGTGCTGGAGTCGTAGCCCTGGGGCCCCCTTCCCGTGTAGCTGTCCACCAAGCTCTGGAGCGAGGCCACGTTCCCCTGGGCGGCCTCGGCGAGGGCCGTGTAGAAGCTGCTCCAGGAGCTCGGGTCGTACATGGCGGCGATCAGGCCGTCGATGGCCATGCCGCGTCCCACCGTCCGTCCGTCGGGCTCCTGGACCGGCTCGGCGGCGAGCTGGTTGAGCAGGCTGGTGATCGCCTCCCCGGGGTCGGCCCCCAGCGCGCAGCCGGTGGTCTCCTGCTGGCACCGGCTCACGAACTCGTCGTAGCTGGCCTCGAAGCTCGCCCCCTGCTGGACCGACTGCTCCATGAAGCTGAGCGACGGGTCGATGTCACCGTCCAGGACCATGGCCCGGATGTGGGTCGGGAAGAGGCTGGCGTAGGTGGCGCCGAGCGCTGTCCCATACGAGAAGCCGAGGTAGTTGAGCTGGGGGTCCCCGAGCGCCGCTCGCAGCGCGTCCATGTCGCGGGCGGCGTTGGCGGTGCCGACGTAGGGGAGGAGCCAGCCGCTGTGGAGGCGGCAGGCGTCATCGAAGGCCAGGGTGCTGGTCACCAGGTCGGCCTCCGCCGTCGGCGAGCCGGCGGCCAGCGGATCGAGCCCGACGTCATGGTCCAGGGCGTCGGTGCCCTCGCACGAGACGGCATCCGGTCCGGTGGTCCCCCGGGGGTCGAAGCCGACGATGTCGAAACGCTGGTTGAGGGTGGCGAAGATCGAGTACGCGTCCTCGACGAACTGAACGCCGGATTCCCCGGGGCCACCGGGGTTCACCAGCAGGGCGCCGATCCGCTCCGAGGGGTCCTTGGCGGGTACCACGATGACCGAGGTGGGGATCGTGCCCAGCGACGGGTCGGCGTAGTCGAGGGGCACCCAGAGGGTGTCGCAGCGCGCCCCGGTGGGCACCACCCCGCCGCAGGCCGCGGCCTGCAACCCGGGTGGGGTTGCCGACGGCCCGGAGACCGTGCTCGGTGACGCCGTGGGGCTCGCGGTGGCGCCTGAGGCGGCCGGGCCCGGCGCTCCGGCGAGCAGCAGGAGGCCGGCGAGGCCGAGGGAGGCGAGCGTCCGGCGGGGCTCGATCCGCATGCGGGGAACAGTATTCGCTGAGCGTGGCGGCGGGTGCCGCGGGGCACGGGGTGTACGCTGGAAGCGCCGTGACCGCAGCCCACACCATCGGCGAGCTTCGCCGTGCCGAGTACCGCGTCCAGCCGATCAAATCGGAGCTTCGGCGCAACCTGATCCGCAAGCTCCAGGGCGGGGAGAGGCTCTTCCCCGGGATCGTCGGATACGACGACTCCGTCATCCCGCAGCTGGAGAACGCGCTCCTGGCCGGTCAGGACGTCGTCCTGCTCGGCGAGCGCGGCCAGGCCAAGTCCCGGCTGATCCGCTCCCTCACCTCGCTCCTCGACGAGGCCGTGCCCGCCATCGCCGGCTGCGAGATCAACGACAACCCCTACGCGCCCATCTGCCGCCGCTGCCGTGACCTGGTGGCGGAGAGAGGCGACGAGACCCCCATCACGTGGCTCGGAGCCGACGACCGCTACGGGGAGAAGCTGGCCACCCCCGACACCTCCATCGCCGACCTGATCGGCGAGGTGGATCCGATCCGGGTGGCGGAGGGCCGCTATCTCTCCGACGAGCTGGTCATCCACTACGGGCTCATCCCCCGGACCCACCGGGGGATCTTCGCGATCAACGAGCTGCCCGACCTCGCCGAGCGCATCCAGGTGGGGCTGCTCAACATCATCGAGGAGCGGGATGTCCAGATCCGCGGCTTCCGGATCCGGCTCCCGCTCGACGTCTTCGTGGTCGCCACCGCCAACCCCGAGGACTACACCAACCGCGGCCGAATCATCACTCCGCTCAAGGACCGCTTCGGCGCCCAGGTGCGCACCCACTACCCCCGCACGGTCGAGCACGAGATCGCCATCGTGGAGCAGGAGCGGGTGGTCTTCGACGACATGCCGGTCCCGGTCCACGTGCCCCAGCACATGAAGGAGATCGCGGTCGAGATCACCCACCTGGCACGGCGACATCCCCAGATCAACCAACGCAGCGGGGTATCCGTCCGGGTCACCACCGCCAACTACGAGAGCCTGACCAGCAGCGCCCTGCGCCGCGCCCTCATCCGCGGGGAGAAGGAGGCGGTGGTGCGGGTGAGCGACCTGGTCGCGGTGACCCCCTCGACCGCCGGCAAGGTCGAGCTGGACACGTGGGACGGCACCGACGACGACCAGGTGCTCGACAAGGTCGTACGCAGCGCCTGCAGCAACGTCTTCCGGAGCCACTTCAGCGCCCAGGAGCTCTCCGACCTGGTCCAGCGGTTCGATCGGGGCGGCTTCACCGTCGAGGTCGGACCGCTGATGACGGCGGAGAGCTACCGCTCGGCGATCGGGGAGCTGCCCGGGCTGGACCGTGCGCGCCAGAAGCTCGATGAGCCGGACACGCCGCAGTCGATGGCGGCGGTGCTGGAGTTCGTCCTCGAGGGACTGCACCTGAGCAAGCGGCTGAACAAGACCGCGCTCGAGGGCACCTCCGTGTACGGCGGCTGAGGTCGCGGAGGATGGCCGTGCCCGGGCACCGCTTCTCCGCCTGGGACGGCACCCAGGACCCCCTCGGACCGGACGTCGAGGAGCTCTTCGGCCGCCTCAGCGAGGACGTCTTCCACGGCTGGGACTTCGAGGCGGCGCTGCGCCGGCTGCTCGAGCAGGGATGGCGGGACGGGCAGGGCAAGCGACTGGTCGGCATGGAGGAGATGCTCGAGCAGCTGCGCCGCCGCCGGCAGGCGCAGCTGGAGCGATTCAACCTCGATTCGGTGTTCGAGGACATGCGCGAGAAGCTGGATCGGGTGATCTCCCAGGAGCGCAGGGGGATCCAGGCGCGGCTCGACCAGGCGCCGGACGGCGGGCGTCGCGTGCTCGAGCGGGTCGCCGCGGAGCGGCGCCGGCAGCTCGACGAGCTCCCCCCCGACCCCGGGGGCGCCATCCGGAGGCTGCGCGACTACGAGTTCATGGACAGCCGGGCCGAGGCTGCCTACCAGCGCCTCCTCGACGAGATCCGGCGCAACGTCCTCGATTCGTACTTCAAGCAGATGACCCAGTCGATGCAGGCCATGTCCGGCGAGGACATGGCCGAGCTCCGGGAGATGGCGCGCGACCTCAACCGCCTGCTGCGCCAGAAGCTCGACGGTGTGCCCGGGCCCGAGCTTCAGCGCGGCTATGAGGCGTTCCTGCAGCGCTGGGGGCGGATGTTCCCCGACGCTCCCGCCGGCTTCGAGGAGTTCGTCGAGCAGCTGATGCGGCAGATGGCGCGCATGGACTCGCTGCTCCAGTCCCTCTCCCCGGAGATGCGCCGCGAGCTGGAGTCGGTGATCGAGTCCGTCTTCGACGACCCCCAGCTCCAGCAGACCCTCTCCGAGCTCGCGGGAACCCTCGACCAGCTCTCCCCCCAGGGGCGTCTGGGCAGCCGCTACAACTTCTTCGGCGACCAGGAGGTCTCCCTTGAGGAGGCGATGGGTTTGATGGACCGGCTCCAGTCCATGGAGGAGGTGGAGCGCGAGCTCCGCGGCGTCTTCCGCGGCGACCCGCTCAGCGACGAGACGCGCGAGCGGCTGCATCAGCTCCTCGGCGACGACGCGTCGCGCAGCCTGGACGAGATGCAGCGGCTGGTTCGGGAGCTGGAGGGGCGCGGCCTCGTCGAACGCAGCGCCGAGGGGATGCAGCTCACCGCGCGGGGAATGCGCAAGATCGGCCAGAAGGCGCTCGGTGACCTCTTCGCGCGGCTGAGCCGGGATCGCTTCGGCGAGCACGACCTCACCCGGCTGGGGTACGGCGGCGAGCGGGGCGACGACAGCAAGAGCTACGAGTTCGGCGACCCGTTCGACCTCGACGTGCAGACGACGGTGATGAACGCGGTCAGCCGTGAGGCCGAGGGGGCGCGCCGCGGACGAGGCGACGGCGCGCGCCACAGAGCCTCGAACCGCGCCGCCGCCGGCGCCGGCCCACAGCGGGTGCCACGCCTCGACCCCGAGGACTTCGCGGTCCACCGCACCGAGTCGCAGACCCGCTGCGCCACCGTGCTGATGCTCGACATGAGCCGATCGATGCCGCTGCGCGGCTACTTCTATGCCGCCAAGAAGGTGGCCCTGGCCCTCGACTCGCTGATCCGCAGCCAGTACCCGCGTGACTCGCTCACCGTGGTCGGTTTCAGCGACCTGGCGCGGGAGATTCCGCCCCGGGCCCTGCCTCAGCTCTCGGTCAACGAGTACGTCTACGGGACCAACCTCCAGCACGCGCTGATGCTGGCCCGGCGGATCCTCTCCCGGAGCCATGCCGAGAACAAGCAGGTGATCATCGTGAGCGACGGCGAGCCCACCGCCCACATCGAGAACGGGCGCCCGGTGTTCTCCTATCCCCCGCTTCCCGAGACCTTCGCCAAGACGCTGGCCGAGGTGCGCCGCTGCACGCTGGCGAACATCGTCATCAACACCTTCATGCTGGAGTCCAACCACCACCTGGTGCGCTTCGTCAACCAGATGACGCGGCTCAACCGCGGACGCGCCTTCTTCATCAGCCCTGATCGACTCGGCGACTACGTGCTGGTCGACTACGTCCGTTCCCGGCCGCGTGCCGCCGCCTGACGCCCGGCCGGGGGCGGCCATCCCGCCAACTTGACGGTGAGCCCCTTGGTAAGGTACCTTGACACGCCATGAGCGTCAGCCAGACCGCGCCCGTCCCCCCGCCGCCGCCCCCCCCTCCGGTTCCGGACCTGGTCCCCATCGCCGCGCGCGCGGTCGACGCCGTCAAGGTCTACGGCCGCGGTGATGCTGCGGTCCGGGCCCTCGACGGGATCACGGCCGACTTCGTCTCGCGCCAGTTCACCGCCATCATGGGTGCCTCGGGATCGGGGAAGTCGACCCTCCTCCACTGCCTCGCCGGGCTCGACCGGCTCACCTCCGGCCAGGCCTTCATCGCCGGCTACGAGCTGGGCTCGCTGACGGATCACCAGCTGACCATGCTCCGGCGGGAGAAGGTCGGGTTCATCTTCCAATCCCTCAACCTCGTGCCGACCCTCAATGCGCTCGAGAACATCCTGCTGCCCCTCACCATCGCCGGGCGCAAGCCGGACCAGAGCCTGGTCGACGGGGTGGTGCAGATGACCGGGCTCGCCGACCGGCTGAGTCATCATCCGAGCGAGCTGTCCGGGGGCCAGCAGCAGCGCGTGGCGGCCGCACGCGCGCTGGTGAGCCGCCCCGAGATCATCTTCGCCGACGAGCCCACCGGGAACCTGGACTCCAAGGCCGGCGGTGAGCTGCTCGCTTTCCTGCGCAAGGCCGTCGACCAGCTCGGCCAGACCATCGTCATGGTCACCCACGACCCCTTCGCCGCCTCCCACACCGACCGGGTGGTCTTCCTGGCCGACGGCCGGGTGGTCCAGGAGATGCGGTTCCCCACCGCCGACTCGATCCTGGCGGTCGTGCGCCATCTGGGCGAGTAGCCGGCAGCAGCCAGCGTGTTCAAGGTCAGCCTGCGGAGCCTGCTGAGCCACAAGCTCCGGCTCGTCCTCACCGCGCTGGCCATCATCCTCGGGGTCACCTTCGTCGCCGGCACCCTGGTCCTCACCGACACCATCCGCAACACCTTCGAGGGCGTGCTGAGCAACGTCGACAAGGGGGTGGCGGTGCAGGTGAAGGGCGCGCCGCCCGCCACCGGGTCCGGTGTCCTGGGCAACCAGGCGCTGCCGATGCCGGCGTCGGTGCTGGCCCGGGTGCGCCAGGTGGCCGGGGTCGCCGACGCCGCCGGCGTGGTGGAGCGCTCGGGGGTCTCCCTGCTGAGCGACGGACGGGTGGTGGGGACCGGCGCTCGCGCGGCGATGCTCGGCGTCAACTGGGTCTCCGACCGCCAGCTCTCCTCCTTCGAGCTCACCTCCGGGACCGCCCCGACGGCCCCCGACGACGTGGTCATCAACGCCCGGACGGCGACCAACGGACATCTCGCGGTGGGCCAGGAGGTCCAGGTGAGCTTCGAGGCCTCCGCCGCCCAGACCTTCCGCATCACCGGCATCGCCACCTTCGCCGGCCAGAGCAGCATCGCCACCGAGGGTTTCGCCCTCTTCACCCTGCCGACCGCCGAGAGCCTGCTCGAGGCCAACGACACCTACGACACCATCGACGTGAGCGCCCAGTCCGGGGTCACCGACCTCCAGCTCCGTGACCGGATCGCCAGCGCCCTCAGCGGGACCGCGGTGCAGGTCCAGACCGGGGCGCAGGCGGCCTCCGAGGTCGAGCAGAACGCGGTCACCGAGATCAATGAGTTCATCGGCACCCCGCTGCTCGTCTTCGCCCTGATCGCGGTCTTCGTCGGGAGCTTCCTGATCGCCAACACCTTCAGCATCCTGGTGGCCCAAAGGACCCAGGAGCTCGCCCTGCTGCGCGCCCTGGGGGCGACCCGCGGCCAGGTGTTCACCGAGGTCATCACCGAGGCTGCGCTCACGGGGGTGGTCGCCTCGTTGGCCGGCTTCCTGCTCGGCATCCTGGTCGCCGCCGCCCTGCTCCACGTCGTCGGTTCCTCGGCCAAGCTGAGCGTCCAGCTCACCGCCCTCATCGTCTCCCTCCTGGTCGGCACCATCATCACCGTGATCGCGGCGGCGCTCCCGGCCCGGCGAGCCACGCACGTCGCGCCCGTTGCCGCTCTCAGCCAGGCCCAGCCGGAGATCCAGGGGCTGCCCCGGACCCGGATCGCCGCCGGTCTTCTCCTCTTCCTCGGAGGGGTGGCGGCGCTGCTCGACAGCCTCTTCACCGCCAGCGCCACCTCGGGCCCGAACCTCGAGGTGCTGGGGCTGTCGGTGCTCGCCATCTTCCTGGGCACGGCCCTGCTCGCGCCGATCCTGGTCCGCCCCGTCGCCTACGTGCTGGGGTGGCCGGCCCGCTTCCGCGGCGCCCCCGGGCGGCTGGCCGGCGAGAACGCGCGGCGCAACCCCCGCCGCACCGCCCTGACCGCAGCGGCGCTGATGATCGGCCTCGCCCTGGTGACCGCGGTGGCGGTCATCACCGATTCTGTGGAGGCCAGCATCAATCAGGCCATCGACGGCACTGTCCGGGCCCAGCTCGTGGTCATCGAAGAGGGTGGCGGCGGGTTCAGCCCGCAGGTCGCCTCCACGTTGCGCAACGACCCCCGGCTTGCCGACGTGTCGGAGATCCGGGGCAGCGACGTGCTGGTGGGCGATATCGGGACCGGTGTGATCGGTCTCGACACCAGCAACGTCAGCCGGATCTTCAGCTTCAGCATGACCGCCGGATCAGCCGGCAGCATCGCCACCACCGATACCACCATCGTGGACTCCACCGAGGCGGCCAGCGAGAGCATCCACACCGGCAGCGTGGTCACCATGACCTTCCCCAACGGGGACAGGGTCAAGATGCGAGTCGGGGGAATCTACACGCCGGACGCCCTCATCAGCGGCTTCCTGGTTTCGCTGAGCACCCTGAACCCGCACGTCACCACGGTGCGCGACTCGGACGTCGCCCTCAACGCCGCCCCGGGCGTCTCCGTGTCCGCCGCGCAGGCTTCGCTGCTCAACGACCTCCGAGCGTATCCGCAGCTCAGCGGCCTGACCAAGGCGCAGTACAAGAACCTGATCAGCGCGGGTCTCAACGCCTTCCTCAACCTGATCTACGTCCTCCTGGGGCTGGCCATCATCATCGCCGTGGTCGGCATCGTCAACACCCTGGCGCTCAGCGTCCTGGAGCGGACCCGGGAGCTGGGGCTGCTCCGCGCGCTGGGGATGACCCGCGGCCAGACCCGCGAGATGGTGGCCTGGGAGTCGGTCATCATCGCCCTGCTCGGCGCCGTCCTCGGCCTGGCGGTGGGCTCCGGCCTGGGCATCGCCCTGGTCAGCGCGCTGCACAGCGACGGCATCAGCCAGACCGCCGTCCCCGGCAACAACCTGATCCTCTACGCGGTGGCCGCCGGCCTCTTCGGGATCGTCGCCTCCATCTTCCCGGCGATCCGGGCCTCGCGGGTCGACATCCTCCGCGCCGTCACCACGGAGTAGCGGCCGGCATCCACCCCTCCCGCCGTCTGGATGCGGGGCCGGAGGTCAGTGCGGCAGACTGGTCGAGTGTCCGAACCGGCTGACCGGCAGGCGTTCGCCGAGAGGATGCGACTGCAGCTGGAGTCGCGCTACCGCGGCTTCCAGGTCGCGGTCGACGGCGCGGCGTTCGCCCTGCGGCTGGTCGGCGCCGGTGTCGACGTCACCCTCCCGCTCGGCCCGCTGCACCAGGCCTGTGAGCGCGAGCCCGCGCGCAGCGGGAGCCTCATCGCCGACTACGTGCGCCGGGCCGAGCGCCAGCTCACCTCGCGCTCCGGCACCGAGGTCAGCCCGAGCCGGCTTCTCTGGTGCGTTCGCGGCGCGAGCTACCTCGAGACCCTGAGCCGGGCGACCGAGCTGGTCACGCTCCCGCTCGGCGGGGCGATGGTCGCCTTCATCGCGGCGGCTCTGCCGGGTTCGCTGATGCGCGGCGTCCCGGCCGCCGACCTCGCCGCGGCCGGGCTCACCGAGGCCGCCGCGCGCGCTCACGCCGACACCAACACGCGGGCGCGGTTCGCCTCTCTGCCGGAGCGGATCCGTGGGGCGGAACGCATCCCCGCGGACGGCTGGCGGCTGAGCAGCGACGCCCTCTTCCAGGGGAGCGTCCTGCTCGTGGGCGAGGTCCTGGCCGCCTTCGTGGAGAGGTCCGGGGGCGAGGTGCTGCTCGGGGTGCCGGACCGTTCCGAGGTGCTTGCCCTCCCGGCCGGCCTCCCCAGCGCGGAGCGCTTCCGGATGCGCGTCGTGCGCGCCTGGCGGGAGTCGATGAACCCCGTCTCTCGCGCCGTCCTGGTCACCGACGGCACCTCCCTTCTCGAGCTGCGACGGTCACCCCGGCGGCCCGGCTTCGAGCTGCTGGGCTGGCTCCGCGGCTGACCCGGGCGATCAGCCGGCGGCCGGCCGCGGGCTCTCGTGGGGCCCTGCGAGAGCCTCGACGGGCCGCGCTGCCGCCAGCCTCCGCTGCTGCTCCCGCTGCGCCGCCAGGGTGGAGGCGGCCGCGACCGCGGCGGCACCCACCAGGGTCATGGTCACGCCCGCGGCCACCCGCCAGGGCGAGCGGGAGAGGCCGGGAACGGGAAGGCTCGGCCCCTGGCCCAGCCAGACCGTGATCGCCGTCTGGTCCGCCTTCTCGGCGCCGCGGCGGGCGCTGGTCCTCTCCACCCGAACCGCCGCGGGGGCCAGGGGGTGACGGTCCGGCCGTGCCAGGCCGGCGCCCCGGACCACGGCCTTCACGAGCGGCGCGCCCGCGTCCCGGAGCTGGTCCAACGCTGCCATGGCTCGACAGGATACCGTTCGCGCATGGGCGGCGAGGAGGAGCTCCGGGAGGCGGCGGGCCCCCCCGAGCTCCCCGCCGGCCCGGGGACCGCGCACGGCGCGCGGATCGAGGCCGCCTTCCTCGGCGCCCTGGCCGGAGAACGGGCTGCTCAGGCTCCTGCGGCGGCGGGAGACCTCCTCGAGGTCGCCGACTCGATCGCCACCGTCGGCGGCTTCGACGCCGAGGATCTTCGCCGCCGGGGGCTCGCCGGCTCCTCGCAGGCGGGCCCGGCCGGCCTGCTGCTGCGGGCCGTCCCCTTTGGCCTGCTGGCGCCGCTCGACCGCCCGCGGATACGCAGGGACGCCTACCGGGTGGCCGCGCTCGCCGGCGCCGACGAGGGGACCGCGGTCGCGGCCATCGCCGCCGCGCTGCTCACCGCCGACCTCACCCGGTTCGACCTGCCCACCGCGGTGGTGCGGGTGTATCAATCGCTCCTCGAGGACGCCCCCTTCGCCCTACTCGAACGCCTCCGGCTGGACGGGGCGGCTCCGCCGGCAGAGGGAGACGACGACCCGGGTGCCGCGCTTCAGCTGGCGATTGCCGGAGTGCTGGGCGCCGACCGGATCGAGGCGGCCATCTCGGGCGCCGCGGGGCCGGGCCGCAGGGCGGCGGTCAGCCTGGCGGGGGCACTGGCCGGGGCCCACCTGGGCGGTGCCGGCCTGGACGGCGCATGGCGGGCCGCCGTCCCGCACGCGCACCGGGCCGCAACCCTGGCCGCCGCCGTGGCGGCCAGGGCGGCGGAGCAGGTCTCGACCCCTCCCGCCTAGACCCGGCGGCGGTGCCGTCCGGGTGCCGCGGGGGACACCGCAGCGGTCTGACCCGCTAGAGTCCAGGCCTCGTGGCAGATCTGACTCTCACCGCGCGCTCCCGATCCGAGCGGGGACGTCATGTCCAGGCGATGCGCCGGCATGGCCAGGTACCGGCCGTCCTCTATGGCCGCGACCTGCCCGCCCAGGCGATCACCGCCGAGACCGGGGCGCTGATCCGGGTGTGGCAGCGGGCCGGGCGCACCCACCTCATCGATCTCAGCATCGATGGGGCGGGACCCCGCAAGGTGCTCTTCCACGACTTCCAGATCGACCCCCGCACGGCGAGGCCCCTGCACGCCGACTTCTTCGCCGTCAACCTCCGCGAGCGGCTCGCGGTCGACGTCCCGGTCCGGACGGTCGGGGAGTCCCCGGCGGTGACCCAGCTCAAGGCTGGATCGCTGCAGCAGGTCCTGGTCACCCTCCGGGTCGAGGCGCTTCCCGGCAACCTGCCCGACCACCTGGCCGTGGATGTGAGCGGGCTGACCGAGGTGGACGCCGCGGTGCGCGTCCGCGACGTGGTGCTGCCTGACGGCGTGACCCTGGCGGCCCACATCGACCCCGATGAGGTGGTCGTCAAGGTCGCCCCGCTGCGGGCCGTCGCCGCCGAGGAGGTCGCTCCCGCCGCCGCTGCTGCAGAGGCCGAGCCCGCCGCCGCCGAGGCCGAGGCGCCCGAGCAGGGCTGACCGGCGCACCTTTCACGCTCCGGCCACGTCTGGATCACGGTTCTGCAGCAGGCGCCACAATCGGGGGTCGAAGCCGGATGGCGCTTCACGTTGTCACGACGTACACCTTGGCGCGTTCGGCTCACGGCTATGATTTGGAGTGCTGGGCCGCCCCACCGGGGGCGACCGAGCCCGGATGACGCCCCGTGGGGGGGGCCCTGACCGGCCTGATCGGGCCTGGCGTATGCGGGGTGGCACCACGGCGGTGGCGCGCCACCCCAACGGCCTCCACCCCTTGAGCGGCGAAGCTTCCCGCGCCGCTCGCCGTCCCCCGGGGGTCAGTGCGCCGGCGCCTCCGGCTTCGATTCCGCCTGGCCGGCGACCGCTCCGCCGGAGGCCCCCCAGATCCGGGCGAGGAGGTCGGCGCTGACGGCGTCGGGATCGTGGGTGCGGTAGTCGAGCCAGTAGCTGACCACGACCAGGCGCCGGCCGTCGGCGCCGATCGCGGGCTGCACGGACGGCCGGGGGTCGGCCGAGATCGCGGTGGTGGCGCTCAGGACGCCGCGCGCCGCCTCCATCAGCTCCGAGGGCTCGGTGCCGGGCAGGACGGTGAGGCTGAGGCTGTACCGGCGCTGGTCGAGGGCGGTGGAGTTGAGGATGACGCTCGAGAACACGGTGAGGTTGGGCAGCACCGCGAGACGGCCGTCGCCGGTCCGGAGTGCCGTGGTGCGCAGGGCGATGGTCTGCACCACCCCCTCCTGGTCGGCGATGGTCACCTGGTCGCCGATCCGGAAGGGCTTCTCCAGGAGGATGAAGATGCCGGCGAGCACGTTGCGGAGCAGGTCCTGGAAGGCCAGGCCGATGGCCAGGCTGAAGATGCCCCCGAAGGTGAAGACGTAGACGGCGTCGAGGCCCCCCGCCACCAAGCCGCCCACCACCGCGAGTACCCAGGTCAGGACGGTCAACACGTTGCGGGTGAGGGTGCGGACCTGCTCGTCCGCGCGACGCTCCACGGCGATGACCGCGACCCGGCGCAGCACCCAGCCGGCGATGAGCACCAGCAAGAACACGAGGATCCCGTCCAGGACGTCCTGCACCACCGGTCCCAGGACGCTGCCGTTGCCGGTCCGCGCCTGGATCTCGTCGCACACCCATTTGAGCGGGTTGCTCTGGCAGGTGGACGCCGCGGCGGCGAGCAGGAGGGGCATCAGCCGGGCATCGTAGCCCGGCGGGCGCACTTGCCGGGGCTCGCGGAGGAGCTGGCCGGCCGGCCCGGCGTGGTCACTCCCCGGCGGGGTACGGTATGGGTGTGCCCGGACTGATCCTCGTCGCCGCCCTGGTCGTGATCGCGCTGGCGGTGTGGGCGGGGGTGGTGGCCATCCACCACCTCTTCACCTGGCTGGTGATCGGGCTGATCGCCGGAGCCCTGGCCGGGCGCCTGGTCCGGGGTCGGGGCCTGGGTTGCCTCCTGGATATCGTCGTCGGCCTCGCCGGCGCCGTCATCGGGGGGCTGATCATCCACCAGCTCGATCCCTCGCTGATCGCCGGCGGGGGCTTCCTCGGGCTCGTCGAGGACGTCGTGGTCGCCTTCCTCGGATCGGTGATCCTGCTCTGCGTGGTGCTCCTGGTCAGCCCGAGACGGGGACGGCGGCGCAAGAGCGTGCGCGTCTGACCGGCCGGTGACCGGCGCTCCGCTCACCCCGACCGCGGGTCGCCCGGCCCAGCGGGTGGTGCTGGTCCGGCACGGCGAGACCGCATGGAGCCGGGCCGGCCGTCACACCGGTCGCACCGACATCCCCCTCGATGCCGAGGGCGAGCAGCAGGCCCGCCGGCTTCGCCGCCGGCTGGGCGCGTGGAGCTTCGCCGCGGTGCTGTGCAGCCCCCTCCAGCGTGCCCGGTGCACCTGCGAGCTCGCCGGTTACGCGGCCGTGGCGCGGCCCGACCCCGATCTCCAGGAGTGGGACTACGGGGCCTACGAGGGGCGCACCGCCGACGATATCCGGGCCGAGCGCCCGGGCTGGGTGATCTGGAAAGACGGGGTGGTCGGCGGTGAGACCGCCGCCGACGTGGGCCGGCGCGCCGAATCCGTCATCGAGCGGGTGCGCGGTATGCCCGGGGACGTCGCCCTCTTCGCCCACGGCCACCTGCTGCGCATCCTGGCCGCGCGATGGTGTGAGCTTGCCGTCCTGGCGGGGGAGCGCCTGGCGCTCTCGCCGGCCGCGGTCTCGGTGCTCGGGTACGAGCGCGAGGCGACCGTCGTCTGGCTCTGGAACGACACCTCCCATCTCACCGCCGGCGAGCCACGCTGAAGCTGCGCTCGCAGTCGACGCCGAGGGTTGCAAGCAGCTCACCGGCGAAGTAGACGGGGCCGAGGGCGAGCACCCGCGGACCGAGAGCGTCGAGGTCGACCGCCTCGAGCCGCAGCGCCGTCCCGCGGCCGGGCCCGTCGCGGGAGGGGCCTGCCGCGGGGACCGGAACCACCGGCTGGCCGCGGAGGGCGTCGAGGAGGGGTGCGGGGTCCCGATGGCGGGGGGCGAAGGTGAGCACCGAGGTGGGGGGACCCACCGTCGCCGTGGTGTGGGCGATGGCGGCGGCGATCGCCGCCGGGTTGGTGGCGCAATCGATGATCCAGTCCTGGTCACCCCGCTTGTGCCGGCTGAGCCGGCCGGGAAGCCGGACGCTGCGCAGGGCGGCGACCAGCGCGTCGGGGCGTGGCACCGGCCGGCCCGCCAGGTCGAGCAGCAACATGGCTGCCCGCACGCCGAGGTCGGCATTGCCGGAGCCCAGCCCAGGGGCCGCCTGCGCCGCAGCTGCGCGCACAGCGGCGGCCGTGTCCGCGCCGCCGGCCCGGTGATGCCGGCACCCGTGGGCGGCCGCTGCCGCTGCGATCGCCGCCGCTGCAGCCGGGTCGTCTTGGTCCGCCACGACGACATCGCGGGTGGCGTTGCTGATGACCCCCGCCTTCTCCCTCGCGATGGCCGCCACGCTGTCCCCGAGGATCCCCAGATGCTCGGCGAGGACGCCGGTGACGGCCACCACCCCGGGGGAGACCAGCGCGACCTCGTCGGAGGCCCCGCCCATGCCGGCCTCGAGGACCACCGCGTCGCATCCCCGGCCGGCGAAGTGGCGGAGCGCGCTGAGCGTGAAGAGGCCGCTCGGGGAGAGATAGCCGTCGTCGGGGAGCTGCTCCGCCACCCGGACGGCGATCGCCGCCACCTCCGCGACCAGGGCCTCATAGTCGCGACGGGAGATGGCCGCGCCGTCCACCCGGATCCGCTCCCGGTTGCTGCGCAGGCCCGGACTGGTCAGGGTCCCCACCCGGAGCCCGGCGGCGGCGAGCGCAGCCGAGGCGAAGGTGGCGGCGGTGCCCTTGCCCTTGGACCCGACCACGGTGACGACCCGTTCGGGGTGAGCCCGCCAGTCGTCGAGGTCGACACCCAGGTGGGGCGCGAGAGCCCTGGCGCGGCCCAGGCTGCGCCGGCCCCCGGCGGCGCGCCGCGCGTTCCGCTCGGCGAAGAACGCCTGGTCCGTCTCGATCCGCTCCCGGCTCATCTCGATCCGACCGTACACGGAACCGTGCCCGAGGCTCCGTCCCGGTCCGCGGAATTGCGATCGACGACTGTCTCCTCGTTCCGGGTATCATCGGCCGCGTTGAGGCCCGCCCGGCGGGGAGCGGGCAGACTTCAACGCGGGGGTCGCTGCAGGGCTGACTCTCGCGTCGCCGCCGGTTGCGACCGTGCCGGCTGCGTCGATGCCCCGAGACGGAGGTCGAACCGAGATGACCCAGGGTCGCTCCCCAGGGGACCCGCGGCAGCCGTGCGGCTCCCGCCGCTACCCGCGCGTGCCCCGCGTGCGCATGATCCTGCTCGTCCTGCTCGGATTCGTCCTCTCCGGGGTGGGCGGAGCGGTGAGTTTCTTCTGGCCGACGATCACCGCCGCGATCGGCGCCACCGGGCACAGCATTCAGGTGCCCACGCCCAGCGCCATTCCGGGCACTCCCAGCCCAACGCCGGTCGCAGCGACGGGATCCGACCCCCCCTTCACCGTGCTGCTCATGGGTTCCGACAACGACGGCAAGTTCACCGCCGCCGGGAGCACCTCCGGCTTCTGCTGCACCCAGTCGATGATCCTGATCCGGGTCGATCCCGCCGCGGGCAGCGTCACCATGCTCTCGATCCCCCGCGATCTCTGGGTCAAGCTCTCGACGGGTGGGGAGGGCAAGGTCTCCCAGGCGTTCGGCAACGCCGGCGGCGGCACCACGGGGATCGACGCCGAGATCGCCACCGTCGAGCAGGATTTCCAGGTCCAGGTGGACCACTACGTCTGGATCGGGCTGCAGGGGCTGATCAACCTCATCGATGAGGTGGGCGGCATCGACATCGTGGCCAGCCACCCGGTGATGGACGACAACTACCCCTACGACGTCGCCGGCAGCACCAACCCGAACGCCGCCGACCGGGTGGCGGTGCTCCCCGGCGCGCAGCACATGGACGGCCTGGAGGCATTGGAGTACGTGCGCTCCCGGCACGACGACCTCTCCTCGGACCTCGGCCGCAACGTGCGCCAGCAGCAGGTGCTGGTTGCCCTGCGCCAGAAGCTCTCTCAGCTGAGCCTCGGGGACATCGACAACGTTGCCTCCGCGCTGAACGGCGAGGTGCTCACCGACGTCCCGCTCACTCAGTTTCCCACCTTGCTGGGCCTGGCCAAGGACGTCGGGTCGGGGAACATCCAGCACGTCTTCATCACCCAGTACAGCGACGGCACCGAGGGCGACCAGGACGTCCTGGTGCCGGACATGAGCGCCATCCTCGCGGTGGTGCACCAGTACTTCCCGGCGACATGAGCCGCTCGCGCAAGCTGGTCACCGCACTCGTGCTGCTGGCGCTGATGGCCGGCTTCGGCGCCGGCGTCAACCGCTACCTGGCGAGCCGTGACAGCTCAGCGTTCGCGCCGCCCAAGGATCCGACCCAGACCTTCGTCAAGCTGATAGTTCCGGGGACCGTCTACTTCGCCGACGACGGAGGCCTCTTCGCCCTCACGGGGACGAAGATCACCCAGCTCCAGGCCGAGGGCGGGGGCTGGACCCAGCCGGTGGCCATCCCCAACGGCGCCGGGCTGCTCGCCGTCAAGGTCACCGCCAACTACTACTCCGACCTCTACCAGCTGGGCCTGAACGGGAGCCTGGAGCAGCAGCTCAGCGACGACGCGGGTCAGGTCACCGTGACCCAGCTGGGCGCCGACGACTGGCTCTACTACCCCGCGATCGGGCCCGACGGCAACCTCTACTTCAGCTACGACTGGCCCAAGGGTGGTGTGGAGGACCCCGGCAACGGCTATCAGGTGGACCTCTCGATCTGGGAGACGACCCTGGGCACCCACATCGACCGGACCACCATCGAGAAGGGCGAGGGCATGACCCAGGTGAGCTGGGCGAACTACTACACCGGGGGGGACGTCAGCCCGGTACCGCTCGCCGGCGGCGGCCTGATCTACGCCGACTACGAGCTGGCATACGGTGACACCGGCCAGCTGAGCACGCCGCTCGCGTCTGCCGGCCCGGGCACCGAGGTCAGCCAGATCCGGATGGACCCCAAGCCCCTCTACAACACCGCCGGCTCCGATGGGCCCGCGCTGACCCAGCCCCAGGACGACTGCGCCCAGCCGGCGCTCAATCCCGCTCAGACTGAGATCGCGATGATCTGCACCCCAGTCCTCGACGGGGCGCCGAGCAGCACCGAATCCGACCTGGTGGTGGCGACCTTCGACGCCGCGACCGGCACCCTCGGCCCCCTCGACCGCCTCGTCACCGGCACCCTGGCGGCGTCGCCCACCTGGTCGCCCGACGGCACCGACCTGCTCTACCTGGCCCCCGAGGCCGGGGACGGCTACTTCCAACTCTGGTACCTCCAGGGAGCCGCCACCGCGACGCCGTCGCGGCCGAAGCAGGTGACCACCGACCTGGACCTGGACGGCTCGGCCCCGGCCTGGACCAGCTGAGGCACCCCGCCGAACCCGGGGGACGCGAGAGGCCCGACCCCTACGGGACGGGCCTCCGGCGAAGGAGAAGGCGTCCAGCCGGGTGCAAGATGTAGTGGGTCTGACCGGCTGTTGGCACAATATCTTGATAACTTCTGCGTGACGTTGTCAAGGCCCGGGCTGGGTCCCGGATGCATTCCCGATTTCGGCATCAGGCGGCCAGGGCGGCGAGCAGGGAGGTGCGAGAGCGGCGTGCCGCCCAGTACCGGTTCCAGGTCCGGTCCTGCTTCAGGGTGCGCAGGCTGAGCAACCGGTGGGCGCCGGGCCGGAACCAGGAGGTGTCCTTGGCCTTGAGGCGGTGACCCACGGCGATGTCCGTTGACACCCCGATCCTAGGGGGGACTTTCTGCTCCCGCCCAAACCTCACCCCCGACTTCGCGCGCCGAAATCGGGAATGCTTCTTCGCCGGGGCCAGTGTTGGGGGATGTCGTTCGACGCGTCTCCGGCCGACCACCGCGGCGGCCTGGATGCCGTGGTACTGCTCCGTGGGGTCTCCGTCTAGCGGCGCGGCTCAGGGTGGTCGGACCCCTCAAATGATCCCGAGGCGCGTCTTCCACCACCGCGAGAGGACGCACCTGTTCCCGGCGGTCATCGGGTACACGGTCTGCACGAAGGCGGCGTTGGGCGAGAACGTCCCCGCTAACGGTAGGTCAGGGCGTTGCCGCCATCATCCACAGCGACGCAGAAGCTGGAGGACGTGCAAGAAACAGAATCGAGAGAGAAGCCGGGCTCGATGGAGCGTGCGGACCACATGCTGCCATTCCAGGTCAGGGCGTCGCCCTCCACGTCCATGGAGGAGGGAGGCGCAGTCACACCGCCCCGGGTGTGAAGGTGGGCGAGGAGTACTCGCCGGGAGTCAGGAGAGCCTCGAGATTGGAGCGGTGACAGGCGCGGCGGCACGCGGCGGCACGCAGGGTCATAGCCCCGGTCCACTCATGGCGACGACCTCCCCGTCGACACCCAGAGCTTGGGGGCGCGAGGCGTCCACCGTCGGGGGGATGTAGGCGAGCACGTCCGCGTCGGATGCCGTGAAGATCTCCGGGTATTCGCCCGGCGGGAGCAGCCCTCCGAGGTTGGTCCGCGCCCCGTTCTGGACAAAGCTCTGCCCAAAAGCCTGGCGGACTGTCACTTCAGTTCCGAAGCTGGTCGGAACCGGGTTCTGGATCTGATCCAAGGGCGGGAGGAGATCCTCCTGGTACTGGACAGTGAAGGGAAGCAGCACCCCCCCGTCCGCGGTGCGCCAGGCGGTGCCGGTGGTGGATCCCGGCAGGGTCGTGTAGGACGCCCCGTACTGCTGCGCGCCCACCGACCGCTCCGAGGCGTAGAACTCGTGTGCAAAGCCCGTGGACGCCCAGGACGCGGCAAAGCTGCCCGTTGTCACTTCGCCGCTCTGGAGCACGTCGCTCATCTCGTGAGACCAGGCCGTGGCGAGCGACGTCGGGGTCCATCCGAGCAGGGACTCGACGAGGTCTCCCGGCATCGCGTAGGCATATCCGTGACTGTCCGTCGCGAACTTCGGGACTGCCGCATCGGTCACCGCGTCGACCAGCCGGTCGATCTTCCAGGAGGACTGCGCCGACGGCTTGGTGAACTCGCAGTAGACGACGAAGGGGGCGTGGTTGCGGGTGCTGACGGTCACGATGGCAGCGAAGCCCGCCGGGTAGCCCCTCTGGTGGGGCACCGCCACGTCCGCGCTGGCGGTGTAGGCCTGGGTCGACGAGGGAGCGGTGAACCAGGGGGCCTCGTCGGTCATCACCTCCATCTGCTCGGTCAGCTCGGGATCCGCCGTGACGCTCGCCATGGTGGCGGCGGCGTTGTTCTCGACGGCCGTCTCGAACTGAGGGACCAGCTCGTCGGCCACGGCCTCGGCCTGGGCCGGGGTGATGACGTCGCCGCCCGGGAAGGAGACCGTGCCCGGCGCCCCGATCGCCGCGCAGCCCGCCACGGTCAGCGTGGCCAGGGCGGCGCCGAGGGCGCGCAGGCGGACCTGAACCCGGTCGGCGCCAGCGCTCAGCGCTCCTGCGGCGCCGGTGCTCCACATTCCGGCGCTGCGGGCGCTGAGCAGACCATCCCCGGGGACCGTCCCCAGGGGCGGTGGCGGCGCCAGGGATGACGGCCGTGCCGCCACCGAGGACGCGCCCCGCGACCTGCGCCTCACCCCGGGGAGCGCCGCGGCCACGATCAGGGTGAGGAGCGGCGCCGCGAGCAGCGCGGGATTGGCCGGATCGGTGAGCTCCAGCTCCTGGAGCAGAAGCCCGATGCCCAGCCCGGCGATCAGCCCGAGGATCGCACCGAGCGTGCGCTTGACAATCCGTCGCCGGCCGATGAGGGTGAGCAGGACGCCGAGCAGGCCCAGCACGGTGGCGAGAAGCGCCACCCACCCGCCCAGGCTGCCCACCGGGCCGACGCCGTCGATCACCACCGACACCGTGGCGACGCACGACCCGGTCGAGGTGGTGAGGTCGAAGACGCGGGTGTACGGGGCGATCCGGCTGGGCGGCACCAGGCTGATGCCCACTCCGCTGTTCGCTCCTGTGTACGTCCCGACCGGAACAGCGATGCCGTAGAAGTCGGCATCGATGCTCAGGCGGACCGTGGAGGTCGCGGTGACCACGGACAGGCTCAGCGTCCCCCTCCGGGCGACGTGCCAGAGCCGGCCTCCCGCCCAGGCCCCGGCCCCCGACTGCGCGTAGGCGACGGTGCACGGCCCCTCCGAGGCAGCGGCCGCCTGGATCGGCAGCGCGGCAGCGGCCGCCGCACATAACAGCGACACCGCCCCGAGGAGAGGTCGGCGGGGGTCACGAATCCGGGGGAGTCCCGCTCCCTCTGGACGGCCGGGTCTCACCTGTCTCCCCGCCTCGTCTGGCAGCAACGGAAGGCGCGAGAAACCTGCCTCAATTGCACCGGGGTTGTCAAGCCGTGGCATGGCGCGGTAGTGGGTCAGTTTGAGTTGACCCACTACCCATGGCGCCCGGATGCATTCCCGATTCCGGCATCAGGCGGCCAGGGCGGCGAGCAGGGAGGTGCGAGAGCGGCGTGCCGCCCAGTACCGGTTCCAGGTCCGGTCCTGCTTCAGGGTGCGCAGGCTGAGCAACCGGTGGGCGCCGGGCCGGAACC
>JBEKXW010000005.1:0-134885 GCA_049511615.1 Candidatus Dormibacteria bacterium
TCCAAGGCAGCCCGTCAGGAGGTCGGAGTCGCACCGAGTACCGCTGCCGCTGCACCGGCACCCACCTCCGACCACCCGACCCGGCGGTCGGCAGGCGCAGGGACCCTACTTCAGCACCCTGCTAGCGCCGGCTCAGCTCATCGCGGTGAAGCGAAGCCGCTTCACGGCGTCGCCACCCAGACGGCTGTTCAGGGCGCGCACGATGGTGGGCATCTCGAGCTGGAGCTGCTGAGCGAGGGCGCCATTGCGGGTCGCCACCAGGAGTGTCCCGCGCTGCAGCGACAGGGCCTCGCAGAGTGGGGCCAGCGCCGGCCCCACCACCTCGGCCAGTGCCTCGCGGAGCTGGACCTCGTGCACCTCGCGCTGCACGCCGAGACGTCGCAGCGCCGTCCCCAGCACCTCGGCGATGTGCAGGGGGCCGGGCTCGCGCTCGGGTGGCCGCGAGGGATCGCCGCTGCCGCTCATGTTGGCATGACCATCCCCTGGCGGACCAGGAAGTGGTGGGCGCGGTGACGGCCGAATTGATTCTCCTCGCTGCAGGTGACCATGGTCTGGGGCGTACCCTCCGGTGACGAGAGTGCCATGAGCAGCCGCTCACGGCGGGCTGGATCCAGCTCACTGAGCACGTCGTCGAGGAGCAGGAGCGGCAGCCTCCCGCTGCGCGTCCAGAGCAGGCGGACCTCAGCGATCTTGGTCGCCAGCACCGCGCTGCGCTGCTGTCCCTGGGAAGCCGCGGACCGGGCCGGCCGGCCGTTGAGCACGTAGACGAGGTCGTCACGGTGAGGTCCGACGACCGTCGTGCCGCGGGCCATCTCCTCGGCATGGGCCTGCGCCAGCGCGCTGCGCAGGCCGGCCACCACCTCGTCTCGGTCGTCGCTCGCCGCCCCGCACTGGGGCGCATAGCGGAGCTCGAGCTCGTCGGCGGCCTCGCTGATCTCGGCGATGGCGGAGGCGGCGAGTGGCGCCAGCGCGCGGACCAGGCCGGCGCGCGCGAGCTGGATGCTGGCGCCGTGCTGCACCAGCGCCTCGTCGAACGGTCGGAGCTGATCGGGGGCCTCGTCACCGCGCGTCTGCAGGTGGCGCAGCAGGGCGTTGCGCTGCTCGAGGACGCGGCGGTAGCGCATCAGCTCGTCCGCAGCGGTGCGGTCCAGCTGCGCGATGAGCACGTCGAGAAGCCGGCGGCGGGCGTCGGGACCGGCCTTCACCAGCTGCAGGTCATCGGGCCAGAAGAGCACCACCGGCCACCTGCCGAGGAGGTCGCGGGGAGCGACGGGGTGGCCGTCGCAGGAGGTCGTGCGCGCGATGCGGGGAGGGGAGCCGGGGCCGCCGGGGTTGGGGTCGCGGACGCGGCGCAGCCGGAGGGCGAGTGTCTCGGTCAGGGTCCGCCGCACCAGCACCGCGTCGACGGCGGCCTCCTCCTCCCCCCAGCGGAGCAGCTCCGCGGCCGTGCTCGCACGCGGTGACCTGGTCAGGAGGAGCGTGGCCACTGCCTCCAGCAGATTGGTCTTGCCCTGGGCGTTCTCACCGACGAAGACGTTGAGCCCAGGGCCGAGCTCGAGGTTCAGCTCCGCGTAGTTCCGGAAGTTGAAGAGGCGGAGATGGGCCAGGAATGCCTCGCTGGACCGGGGTGGTGGAGAGGCGAGGCTCACGAGCACTTCAGGGCCACGGAGCGCACCAGCTCCGCGACCTCGGCAGTGGCCTCCGGGCGGGCCAGCTGCGCGACGGCTGCGCGCATCGAGAGCAGCGAGGGGGATCCGGGCGCGGCCAGCTCGGCCACCTCGTCCACCAGCTCGGCGTCCCCGGGAACGTAGCGCCCGGCCCCGGTGTCGATCAGCCACTCCATGTTCCCCCTCTCCTGGCCCGGGAGGTACCAGGTGATCAGGAGGGGGAGGCCGGCGCAGAGGGCCTCGGCGATCGTCCCGGGGCCGGCCTTGGTGACCACGATGTCGGCGGCCGTCATCCACTCCGCCATGTTGGTCACGAAGCCGTGCACGGCGACCGGGCGGCCCGACCGATCACGGAGCCCGGCGAGGCCGTCCTGAGCCCGCCGGTTGTGCCCGCAGATGACCACCAGCGAGACGTCCAGCCCGCTTCCGGCCAGCACCCGGGCCCGCCTCTCGATGTCGCCGGAGCCATCGGCGCCGCTGCACACCAGCACGGTGAACCGGTCGGGGTCGAGCCCGAGCCGGCGCCTCTGGGCGCGGCGGGCCTCCGGGTCGGACGAATGGTCGGTGAAGCCGGCGTCGACCGGCAGCCCCACCTGAACCAGCCGGTCGGCCGCGACCCGGTTGCGCCGGCAGCGATCCAGACCGCCCGGGGAGGCGACGATCACCAGGTCGACATCGGGCGACGCCCAGAAGGCGTGCACGTCGACGAGGTCGGTGACCGCGGTGATGATGGGGAACCGGAGGCCGACGCGCCGGCGGGCACGCACGGCCGCACGGTTGAGCAGGGGATGGAAGGAGACGACCGCCGCCGGATCCCAGGAGGTCATCAGCCGTGCGATGGCGGGGTCGACGCTGCGCAGGATCACCTCGGAGGCCCGCACCATGGCACGGGAGTTGGTGGCGTGGAAGAGGCCGCCCCAGACCCACGGAGCGTGCTGGATCAGCGGGCCGTAGAGGGAGGCGGTCCCACCCAGGATCCGGGGAGAGGCCGTCGCGAAGGGGTCGACGATCTCCACCGCGAACTCTCCGGGATGAGCGCGGCCGAGGTAGTGGCTCACCGCGGTGGCCGCGGCCCGGTGTCCGCCACCGGTGTCGGCGATCAGGAAGAGGAGCGTGCGCGACACGGCCCCTGAGACTAGCGAAGCGCGAGGTCCGGAAGGGGCTTTCGACCCCCTCAGCCGCCGAAATGGACGGAGAGGGCCTGGAGACCGGGGGCGAGCGACGTCAGCGCCAGCGCACCCGAGCCGTCGGCGTTGGCGATGACCGCCTCCTCGGCTCCCGTGCCCGTCCTGGTGATGTAGGCGATCTGACGGCCGCTCGGGGCCACCGTCGCGCTGTCGGGATCGGCGTCCCCCACCGGGGTGGGGATCGGTGTGACGGCCCCGGTCGCGATCTCGAGCCGGCCCAGCTGCGGAGCGCTGGGAGGAGCGCTGAGGGCCACCACCAGGGTGGCATCGTCGGTGAATCCCACCGGGGTGAGGCTGGTGCCCACCTTGAGGGGGGGCTGGCCGCTCGAGGGGTTGGCGACCCAGGTTGTGGGAAGGGCGGAGGAGGAGGGGATCACCTCCATGGCCAGCTCCTCGCCCTGCGGTGCTGCCACCAGGCCGGCGGCGCTGCCCTCGATCCCGGGGAGCTGGTAGCGGGCGCTGAGCGCCGGGTCGGCCAGGTCGACGTGGGCCGGGCTGGTCGCCGTCGCCGCCACCGGGATGGCCAGGGCGTCACCGTCCGCCGTCCACACCGGGGGACCGGACGGAGGAGAGCCCGCATGGAGCTCGGAGAGGGACTCGGTCTGAGCGTCGTAGAGCTGGACCGACGAATCGGCGGCGACGAAGGCGAGCGTGGACCCGTCCGGGGACCACGCCGGCCAGGTCGCCCCCTGCAGGTCGAGCTGGTCCAGGCCGGTCTGGACATTGATGATCCGCAGCAGCGGTGCCGCTCCCGGCGCGGTGGCGTCGGTCTGGACCACGGCGAGCCAGCGCGCGCCCGGCGAGACGGTGGCGGCGTCGATGGTGGCGGTCGGCTGTCCCGGCCCCACCTCGCCGCAGCCGGCGGGATCGGCACAGGACGGAACCGCGTCGAGGACCTCGGTGGGGATCGGGAGCCCGGCGGCCGGCGCCATGAGCTGGGCGAGCACCACCTCGGTTGCCTCTCCCAGGCCGGGCCCGGCAAGCACCACCAGATGTCCCGAGACGGACAGGGCGGTGGTGCGGAAGTGCAGTGTGATCGGGGCCCGGATCGGCTGCCCGAAGGCGTCGGTGGCCTGGCGGCTCACCCTCAGCGTGTAGGCCGTCGACGGAGCGAGGGGCGCGCTGGGGATGACCTCGAACTGGCCGAGGTCAAGCGGGTTGCGGACCACCTTGAGACTGGCCACGGGAGGGGAGAGCGAGATCGCCGCCGCCACCGCAGGCTCCGACATGGCGCGCGAGAAGGAGAGCACGAGGGGGGCGTCCCGGGGGATGCTGGCCCCGTCGCTCGGCGTGGAGGACGTGAGCAGCGGCGCCGCCGCGCTGGTCAGGTACCAGACGTGGTCGAGGGAGTTGACGTTGCCCCCGACCGAGGTCACGCCCGCCCTAAGGTCGAAGGTGTACTCCCTGTTGGGGGCGAAGAGAGCCCCCGGATGGTGGAGGACGAACCCCGATCCGCCGGAGAGCCAGGTGACCCAGCAGGGCCCGCCGGGCTTGGCGGTGAAGGCCCCCGCCACATTGCACCCCGGCAGCCCGGCGTACGGGGACAGCGTCTCGGCCACGCTGAGGTGGGAGGCCACGCTCTGATGGACGACGGGCTGGTCGAAGACGACCTCGACGGGGACGTTGGCGTCGAGCTGGGTGGATCCCGCGGGAGGATTCAGCTGGACGATCTGGGGCGGAGCGCTGAAGCATCCGGTGAGCAGGACCGAGGGTGCGAGAAAGGCGATGCCGAGGGGGATCGACCGGAGCCGGAGCGCGCGGGGACGAGGGCTCAATACGGGCGGGAGAGGGCGGTCTCCACGTCGATCGCCGGCGCGGCACCGGTGCCGCTCTTCACCTCGATCCGGGCCGTCTTGTCGGTTGCGATCTTGCCCACCCCGGCGGTCGCCGTGCTGAGTGCTGGGTTTCCCTGAGTGTAGGCGCCGAGGACGTGGCCCTGGCTGAGCAGGATGATGCCGATGTCGGCGCTGCCCACCACCACCACGGCTCCGTCCACGACCTCCTCGGCGAGGTAGGCGAGCAGCGCATCGAAGTTGACGAAGCGGCCGAGCAGGCCGGTGAAGAGGAGGGGGGCGGTGAGCAGCTGGGCGACTGCCTCGACGGTCTCACCGGAGAGGTCGATGACGTCGAGGGTGCCGGTTCCCGCCTCCACGGTCCGGCGCAGCGCCAGGAAGGCCGCCTCCCCGCCGGGGGCTCCGGCAACGCTCGAGCGAGCGTCGAGGAGATGCCCCTGCTGGAAGAGGAGCATCCCGGAGAAGTCGGGCGCCGTGAGCCGCACGTAGCCGGTGTGCTGATCGCCGCGCAGGGTGCGGAGCAGCTTGGGGAAGTCGACGAAGGCGCTCTTCAAGCCCTCGTACTGGACCCGTCCGGCGGGCAGGGGGTAGAGGATCTCGAGCGCGGCGGCCACCGGTGAGCCGAGAACCGCCGGGGGCGCCGGGGCGGGAGCGGGTGCCGGGGGCGGGGGCTCCGGCCGGTACGGCGCCGGGGCGAGGGCGGGCGCGGGAGCCGGGGCCGGGCGGTATGGCGCCGGGGCGGGAGCGGGTGCCGGCCGCGGCGCGGGGGCCTGGTAGCGGGCGGCGGCAGGCACCGGGGCCGGGGCTGCCGCCGCGGGGGCGGGAGCCGGCGCCGGGGCGGGGGCGGGTGCGGGAGCCGGAGCCGGAACTGGGGCCGGGGCCGGGGCCGGAGCCGGGGCCGGGGCCGGAGCTGGGACCGGGGCGGTCCAGGGAGAGTACGCGGCGGGCTGCTGCTCGTTGCCCTCCAGGTCCGGGAGGACGGACGTCCAGCCGGGCTCCGGGTAGCCGCCGCCCTCGGGCTCGGCGTAGACGGCCGTCCCGTAGTCCTCGGTCTCCTCGTAGCCGGGCGCGCCCCCCCAGCCGGCCTGCTGCTCTCCGCCCGCGGCCGCGGCCGCGACCTCGGGCCCCCGGCGCTCGGCCTCGGCGATCAGCTCCGAGGGCGAGGCCTTGATCGTCTCCTCGGGCGGGAGCTTGGCGCGGGGGTCGAAGCGGAAGGTGCCGTCGTGCCAGTTCAGGGCTTCGAGGACGACGTCCTCGCCCTGGCCCGCCGGTCCCGAGGCGTGGAAGAGATGACCGAACAGAAAGAACAGCGAGGCCGTCTCGTTCTCGCTCTCCAGCGCGAGCGCACCCGTCGCGCGCTCTGCCTGCATGGTCTGGAGCAGGGTTGCGAGGCTCGAATCCTGCAGCAAGCCCTGAGTCTGCACAGGCCCTTCTCCGTGTGGGGATAGATCTGCCGCAAGGGCGGACTGAATATCTGAGTTCGGCCGTATAGTAACAACCCCGCGCCTGATGCGCCTCTGTCTCCTCCAGGCGCGCAAGGGGCACGGACGGCCTCGGTGGTCGCAGAGGCTTCGCCTCCAACCGTCTAGACTGGTGGCGTGGGCACACCTCCCGTGCTGGTCCCTCGCGAGGCGCCGGTTGGCTGAGCCGCCCGCATCGGAGTCGGCGGAGCAGGCCGGCCAGGTTCGCTCCGCCTTCCCCTCCTACGAGGAGCTGTCGGCGGACCTGATCGAGGCGCTCGACAAGACCGGGCTCTTCATCGAGGACGTGCGCCACCACCTGGAACCGTCGGTGGGCGAGCGGCGCTTCGAATGCACCATACGGCTCTCCTCCAGCGAACCCCCGTCCCGCTACCACGTCCATCTCAGCTTCGTCTGGGACGCCCTGCTGACCTACGTGGCCGCCTACGGCGCCGGGGCGGACTGCGACCTGTACCACGACGACGACGAGTCCGAGGACTGCCCCCACCACCAGCTCACGCCCCAGCCCTTCGTGGAGCTCGAGGCGGAGTTCGTGCTCGGTGACGGGGGCTACGAGCTCCATGACGTGGCCGAGGTGTCGGCCTGGATCGAGACCGTCCAGGAGCTGCTGGCCAAGCTGTTCCGCGACGAGGATCGCCCCTCCGTCCACGTGGGGATCGCCTCCCTCGGATCGACGACGCTGGTCGAGAAGTTCACCGCCGAGCACTCGTGGCTCCTCGACTTCGAGCGGCCCCCCGACTTCGAGGGCATCGCCCGCCAGGTCCAGACCGCGCTGCGCCAGATCCCCCAGCTGGCCGACCGGCTGCCGATCTGAGGGGCCGCCGGCGCGGCGGGTCCGCTCCCGAGGGGACCCGCCGGACCGATCAGCCGGAGAACGCGGTGGCGACGGCCGGGTCGATCTCGGCGATGAGCCGGCGCCAGAAGGGGCGCTGCGGCAGTCCGGGATGGGGGACCACCGGCTCGGCTCCGCTCGCGATCTCACCGTGGCGGCCGAGGAGGATGAGGTCGGCGTCGGCCCGGCGCGGCCCCCAGCGATAGGTCGGGCGCCGGCCGCAGCGCGCCTCCGCGGCCAGGCAGACCGCCAGCCAGCGGTGGGCCGGCCAGGGCTCCGGGCTGCGGGCCAGCAGCACCTGGTTGTGGAAGTCGCCCTGGGCGGTCACCCCCACCGGGAGGGTGAGGATCTCACCCGACGCCGCCTCGATCCGGACCCCGGCGCCGTCCAGGGCGGAGCGGAGGCAGCCGAGGGCGCGGCCGCGGTGGCCGACGTTGCAGCCCAGGGCGATCCAGGCCCACTCCGACTCCGGGGCGCCGGCTCGGGTCACCCGGTGGGCCCGGGGGACGGCGCCAGGCGGACCGCCTCGGGGATCCTCCTCAGCACCGCGTCGGCCACCCGCAGGCCGCGCCGGACCGCGGCGACATCGTGGACCCGCACCATCTCCACGCCGGCCGCGACGGCGATCACGCAGAGCGCCAGGGTCCCCTCGACGCGCTGGTCGGGCGGGGCCCCGCCCAGCACCAGGCCGATGGTCGACTTGCGAGAGGGACCGAGGAGCAGCGGGCATCCGAGACCACCGAGCTCGTCCCAGCGCTGGAGCAGCTCGAGGTTCTGGGCCGGGGTCTTGCCGAAGCCGAAGCCCGGGTCCAGGACCAGCCGGCCATCGTCGATCCCATGGCGGGCTGCGACCAGCAGCGACTCGCGCAGGTCGCGGGCCACCTCCGCCATCAGGTCGCCGTCGCCGTGGCCGCGACGGTTGTGCATCGCCACCAGCGCCACCTCGGGGTGGGCGGCGAGCACGGGGGCCATCTGCGGGTCTCCGCGCAGGCCCCAGACGTCGTTGACCATGGTTGCCCCGGCGGCAATCGCGGCCCGGGCCACGCCGGCCTTGCGGGTGTCCACAGAGACCGGTACGGGCAGCCTCCCGGCCAGGGCCTCCAGCACCGGCAGGACCCGGCGCAGCTCGGCGGGGGCGTTCACCGGGGCCGAGCCGGGGCGGGTGGACTCGCCGCCGACATCGATGAGGTCGGCGCCGTCGGCCACCAACCGCTCGGCGAGGGCCACGGCGGCCCCCACGTCCCCGGCGACGCCGTCACCGGAGAAGGAGTCGGGGGTGGCGTTGACCACGCCCATGATCAGCGTCGAGGCGCCGAGCTCGAGGCGGCGCTCTCCGCAGCGCAGCGCCGGCCTGGGGTGCCGGCCGGCCAGGGCAGCCGCGAGCGCGGCGCCGAGGTCCGCGGTCGTGCGGTCGCCCGCGGCCAGGCGCCGGGCGGCTCCCGCGAGCGAGGTGGACGGGCCGAGCAGCACGGCGCGGCCGTCCGGAGCGATCACCGCCCGCCCTCCCTCCGCCTCGACCGCTCGCCGCAGCGCCCCCACCTGGTCGGGGTGTAGCCCCTCGACCCCCAGCGCGCCGAGCGCGGCATCCCCGGTGAGGACCTCCGGATCGCCGGCGCCGTCCAGCCTTGCGAGAGCGTGTCGGAGCGACTCCGGGACGCGCGGTGTGAGCGGCCGGATGTTGTAGCGGAGGGCCGCTTCGGCGGCGGCGACCGTGGTGCTCACCGCTCGTTCTCGCCTATCACTCCTCCGCCCGCGGCATCCGTTCCGCCGCCCTCAGTATCCGTCGGCGTGCAGGGTGGGGTGGTCCATGCCGACCGCGTGCCCCACCTCGTGGAGCACGGTGCGGCGGATCTCGTCGGAGAGCGCGGCCCGGTCGCGGCACCAGTTCTCGATGTTCAGCTGGTAGATCTCGATGGCCGCGGGGTTGACGTGCCCCCAGCCGCCGGCCGCGCCGTACACGTTGCCGAGCCAGTACCCGAGCGCGTGGGGGTCGAGGTGGGAGTCGACCACCATCGTCAGGGCGGGCAGCCGGGGGACGGCGACGACGGTGCCGCTGTCCTCCAGGAAGTCGATGACCTGCGGGGGAAGGGTGGGCAGCACCGCGCCGGCGACCGCCTCGAACTCGGTGGGGCTGATCCGGAAGGGCACGACGTACCTGCCGGGGTCGAGCTGGGCGGCGCGCCGGAAGCAGGCCTCGTCGCCGTCCCGGGCGTTCCATTGGAGTGCCTCCCCCAGCGCGAACCAGGCGTCCGCCGAGCCCGGCTCCAGGCGGGTTAGGCGACCCAGCGACTCCGCCGACTCCTCCAGCTCGCCGCTGCGCAGCGCCATCTCGCCCCGGACCTCCCAGGCGGCGGGCTCCTCGGGGTCGAGGACGCAGGCCTGGCGCGCCAGGGTCAGGGCGTCGGCGAAGCGCTCACGCTCCTCCAGCCGGTCGATCCGCTCGAGGAGACGGGCGAGCGCGTCAGCCGCCATGGCCGGAGTCTAGCCCTGCGGGCTGGGCGCGGATACCAGGTGGACGGGAGGGCTCCGGATAAGGTCGTGAGATGCGAACCGGCTGCGCGCCGGCGCTCGCCCAAGTCACGGCGGCCTCCGTTTGTGCGCAGGGCACATGTTCGATCGCGCCAGAAGGCTCTAGCCTCGGGTGGCACGAGTCGGGCGTCCGGACTGGACGGCACGGGAGGTCCTTGAGCGCATGCTGTTGGCACAACTGGTCCCGGATCCGAGCTGGTTGAACTCGGGGGACAACGCCTGGCAGATAACTGCCGCGACGCTGGTCGGGATCATGAGCGTCCCGGGGCTGGCGATCCTCTACGCGGGGATCATGAAGCGCAAGTGGGCGGTGAACTCGGCGCTGATGGTGATCTACGCGTTCGCGATGACCCTGATCGTCTGGACCCTTTTCGCCTACAACATGAGCTTCGGGCACCCGGGGATCGGGACCGTGGTGGGTCAGCCATCCCCGGTGCTGAGCGCCAGCAGCCTGGAGCAGCAGGCGTCGATCCCGCTGCTCACCGGGCTGATGCCGGGGCTCCGGTTCCCGCTCAGCTCGATGGTCTATTTCCAGTTCGTCTTCGCGGCCATCACGGTGATCATCCTGGGCGGCGCGCTGCTGGGCCGGATCAGCTTCAAGGCCTGGGCGCTGCTGGTTCCGCTCTGGATCACCCTGGTGTACTCGGTCGGCGCCTTCAGCCTCTGGGGCGGCGGCTGGCTCTCCCAGATGGGGGCGGTGGACTTCTCGGGAGGCTACGTGATCCACGTGGCCGCGGCCGTCTCCGGGTTCACGGCGGCGGCGGTGATCGGTCCGCGGCTGCTCCGCGATCGCCAGCACACCTCTCCCAGCAACCTGATCATGGCGGTGGCCGGCGGCGGGCTGCTCTGGCTGGGCTGGAGCGGCTTCAACGGCGGTGACCCGTACTTCGCCAACGCCGACGCGGCCGGCGCCATCCTCAACACCCACCTCTGCACCGCGACCGCGCTCTGCACCTGGGTGATGTGGGACGCGATCCGGTTCAAGAAGGTCAGCGTGGCCGGATCCATCAACGGCATGGTGGCGGGCCTGGTCGCGATCACCCCGGCGGCCGGTTTCATCGACGGCTACGCGGCGCTGGCGCTGGGCGTGCTGGCCGGCACCCTGCCCTGGCTGACCATCAACTGGGCACCGCGTTTCGCCATCTTCCGCAGGGTGGACGACACCCTCGGCGTCATCCACACCCACGGCGTGGCCGGCGCGCTGGGCGGCCTCTTCACCGGCATCATGGCCGACCCCAACATGGTCGAGTACCTGGGCGTCAAGGGCACCGCGAACTCGGCCGTCACCGGGCTCTGGTACGGCAACCCCCACCAGCTCCTGGTCCAGTTCCTGGCGCTGCTGTTCATCATCGGCTACGACGCGGCGGCGACCTTCGTCGTCATCAAGGTGATCAGCCTCGTCGTGCCGCTCCGTGCTCCGGATGCCCACCTCGAGACGGGCGACCAGCTGATCCACGGCGAGGTGGCCGTGGATCTGGAGCCCTACCCCGGAGCGCCTCACGTCCCGGTTCCGGCCTTGGCCGGGGCGACCTGACCCTCGCTCCTTGGGTCTGCCTGGGAGCCGTGCCCTCCCGCGCAGGCCCCCTCTTCGGACGGGCCCGGTGTGTCGCCGGGCCCGTCCCTGTTTAACCCTGGTGGGCGAGGACGTACGTGGCGCCGGCGCTGGTGGACTGATCAGCCCTCGAGGGGGTCCTGACCCGTCGCCGCATAGGTCGCGCACCGCTGGCACGCCAGGGTCACCGCGTCGGGGCTGATGTCGGCGCCGAGGAACGAGCAGCCACCCGCCAGGGCGGCGACGGCCGAGCTTCCGCTCCCGGCGAACGGGTCGCAGACCACCATGCCCGGCTCGACGCTGCCGACCAGCATGCGGGCAAAGAGCTCGACCGGCTTCTGGGTCGGGTAGGCGCCGCGGTGGATGCGCTTGATCCGCCAGACGTCGCCGAGGTCGCGCCGGGCCAGGCGCCGCCGGCCCTTGCAGGCGAACACCACCAGCTCGTGGCGGCGCCGGAAGTAGTGGCCCATGCCGATGTTCACCTTGTCCCAGACGATCACTCCCTTGACGTTGAAGCGCTCGCGCATCAGCGCTCCCAGGCTGAGCAGGGAGAAGGAGTCGAACATGACGTAGATGTGGCGGTCGGGGCGGAGCACGCGGTGGCATTCGCCGAGGAATCGGGAGAACGTCTCGGGATCGTCGTGGAACTCCTGGAACCAGCGTGAGTTCCCGGGCTCGCCGTATCTCCCGACGATGCGCCCGTGACCGAACTGCAGGTGCTGGTTCATCCCCGAGTACGCCGGGTCGGTCACGATGCAGTCGACCGACGCGTCGGCGAGACCGCCCAGGAAGTCCAGGCAGTCGGCCTGCTCGATGCGCCACACCGGGGCGGTGCCGGGGACGCCATCAGCCGCGAGCCCCATCGCCGGAAGCTTAGCCGCGGTGGCGGCTCACGGGGCCTCCACGGAGGGGCGTCGCGGCCCGGCAGCCGCGCCCGTCAGGGGGGAGGTGCCGCCGGCGTCAGCCGGCGCCCCCTCCGCTCGGGCGTGGCCACATCCCCTCGTCGGGAGGGGGCGTCCGGTCGTCGGGCGGCAGCGTCCCATCATCGGGTGGACGGGGACGGTCGTCGAAGGAGGCACCGCCCGCCCCGCCGCCGGGTGCTCCCTGGGGGCCCGCGAAACCGAGCTGGCGCAGCAGCTTCTCCAGCTCCTCGGGGCCGCCGAGGTCCTCCTGGACGCGCTCCGCGAAGCGGGCCAGCAGGTCGGAGAGCTGGGGGTCCGTGGTCAGCTTGTCCTGGAGCCCGCCCAGCTGCGAGAAGAGGTCGCGCATCGCCGCCTCCTGGGCCACCTGCATGAGCACCGGCTGGGAGGCGGCGGCGGCGACCGCCTGCGCCTGCTGGCGCACCACCTCGAAGCCCCGGCAGCTCAGGCAGGTCCCCTGGTGCCCGCAGCGGCAGAGCCGCGCCTTGAGCGTGTCGAGCTCGCGATGGAGACCGGAGAGGTCGACTCCCGGTTGCGGGTCTCCCATGCGTCGATCCTACGGCGCGGCGCACCGCCGCCGCCGGTTCGGGCCGGGAGGGCGGCGGCGTGGCGTGCCGGGCGGGTACAGTCGGGGCCGTGCCCGAGCCGAAGCGCCGCGCCCTGGTCACCGGGGTGACCGGCCAGGACGGCCCCTACCTCAGCGAGCTGCTGCTCGGCGCGGGGTACGAGGTCCACGGGCTGGTGATGCCGGGCGAGGTGGTCCCCGACGAGGTGCCGGCGGAGGTCCGCCTCCGCGAGGGGAGCCTCACCGACGCCGGCTCGCTGCAGGCGGCGCTGGCCGCGACCCGGCCGGCCGAGGTCTACAACCTGGCCGCCGCCACCTCAGTGGCCGGATCCTTCGATGACCCGCTGGGCGTCGCCGAGGTGACCGGGCTCGGCGTCCTCCGCCTGCTCGAGGCGATCCGGCACGCCGACCCGGCCATCCGCCTCCTGCAGGCCTCGAGCGCCGAGATCTTCGGCGGTGCCACCACCTCGCCCCAGGACGAGACGACGCCGCTCTGCCCCATCTCCCCCTACGGGGTGGCCAAGGCGTTCGCCCACCAGACCGTCCAGGTATACCGGCGCAGCCACGGGATCTTCGCCGCCACGGTCATCCTCTACAACCACGAGTCGCCGCGGCGCGGCCCGGGCTTCGTGACCCGCAAGGTGACCATCGGGGCGGCCCGGATCGCGCGCGGGCTCGAGAGCGAGCTGCGCCTCGGGAACCTGGAGGTGGAGCGCGACTGGGGTTACGCCCCCGACTACGTCCGAGCCATGCACCTCGCCCTCCAGCAGGAGGTCGCGGACGACTACGTGGTGGCCACCGGCCGGACCCACACCCTGCGCGAGCTGCTCGAGGTCGCGTTCTCCGCGGCCGGGCTCGACTGGCGCGCCCACGTGGTGAGCGATCCCGGGCTGCACCGGCTCGGCGAGCCGGTCCGGCTCTGCGGGGACGCGACCCGGGCCCGCGCGCGCCTGGGCTGGGCCCCCACGCGCGAGTTCGCCGACGTCATCCGGGAGATGGTCGCGGCCGACCTCGACCGGCTCGATCACGCCGCCCCCTCGTCCGGCCCCGCCCCCGGCCCCGCGGCCTCTCCGCGAGAGCAGCCGCGAGGATGAGACGATCCGCGCCATGAGCAGGTCCGCGCTGATCACGGGCATCACCGGCCAGGACGGCAGCTATCTCGCCGAGCACCTGGTGTCCCTCGGCTACGAGGTCCACGGGCTGATCCGCGGCCAGAACAACCCCCGGGCCGCCACCGTCCGCCGGATCGTCCCCGAGCTGCGGCTGATCGAAGGCGACCTCCACGACCAGTCGTCCCTGATCGCGGTCCTCGAGGCGACCCACCCCGACGAGGTCTACAACCTGGGGGCGATCAGCTTCGTCGCCCTCTCCTTCAAGCAGGCGATCAACACCGGGGAGATCACCGGCCTGGGGGTCACCCGGATGCTGGACGCCATCCGCGTCGTCAACCCGGCGATCCGCTTCTACCAGGCTTCGAGCAGCGAGATGTTCGGGAAGGTCAGGGAGACGCCGCAGAACGAGCTGACACCATTCCACCCGCGCTCGCCCTACGGGGTCGCCAAGGTCTACGGGCATCACATCACGGTCAACTACCGGGAGAGCTACGGGCTGTTCGCGGTCAGCGGCATCCTCTTCAACCACGAGTCACCGCGCCGCGGGCTCGAGTTCGTGACCCGCAAGATCACCGACGGGGCGGCCCGCATCAAGCTGGGCCTGGAGTCGGAGCTGCGCCTCGGCAACCTCGACGCCCAGCGCGACTGGGGGTTCGCCGGCGACTACGTGCGGGCCATGCACCTGATGCTCCAGCAGGACGAGCCCGACGACTTCGTCGTCGCCACCGGTGAGACCCACTCGGTGCGCGAGCTGCTCGAGTTCGCCTTCACCCAGGTCGGGCTGCGCTGGCAGGACCACGTGGTGGTGGACGAGCGATTCCTCCGGCCCGCGGACGTCGCCGCGCTCGTCGGCGACGCGAGCAAGGCGCGCCGGGTGCTCGGCTGGGAGCCCACCGTCTCCTTCCCCGAGCTGGTGGCGATGATGGTGGAGTCCGACCTGCGCGCGGTCAGCTCGAGCGCTGCGAGCGCAGCCGCATCCTGAGTCCCACCCCCATCACCGCGCAGGCGACCGCGACGCCGACGCAGAAGGCGATCTCGACCCGGACCAGCGACCCCGGCAGCACGGCCAGGGCGAGCACCAGCGCCACGGTGCCGGCGACCCAGCCCGCCGTCGCTCCGCGGTACCCGCGCAGCGCGATGCAGGCGTAGGCGAGGGCGAAGGCGGCCATCATCCCCTCGCTGCCCAGGGCGAGCAGGGCGAGGTCGCCGCGCGCCAGCGGGCGGCTGGTGTGGAAGAGGATCTGGAGGATGGGCGGGCCCAGCAGGGCCATGCCCGCCACCGAGACCAGCACCGCCAGCGCAACCAGGAGCAGCACCCTGCGGAGAAGGGCGCGGAAGTCGTCCAGCCGCCCGGCGGTGGCGTCGGCCGAGAGCTTGGGCATCAGCGACGCCTGGATCGCCTGGAAGAAGAACAGCGGGATCCGGGCGACGATCAGGCCGTTGAGGACACGGCCCGCGGCGCTCGGGTCGCCGCTGCTGAAGAGCGCCTTGACCGCGAGCGGGGCGACGTTGGTCAGCGCCTGGGCCAGCAGGGCACCGGCGAGCAGCCAGCCGAGGGCGGCGGACATCTCGCTCCAGCGCGCCGGCGGGCCGGGGGCGGCGATGCCGCGCTGGCGGGGCAGCACCGCGGCGAGGCCGATCAGGCAGGGCAGGCTGATGGCCAGCCCGTAGGCGCCGTCATTGGTCACGCCGGCCTTCAGCAGCACCAGCGCGGCGGCGATCCGGACCACCCCCTCGATCGTCAGGACGGCCGCGTAGCCGCCGAAGCGGGCGGAGCCGGCGAGCGTTCCCCGGGAGAGGTAGTAGAGGGCGTAGACGGCCATCGCGACCAGGAAGCCCGCCAGCAGCAGTCCCTGGCCGTTGAAGAGGGTGCCCACCAGCGGGCCCTCGGCGGCGCTGGCCAGGACGATCACGCCCAGGGCGAGCCCGGCCCCCAGCAGCAGCGCCTGCCGGACCACCGGCCCGGCCCCGAGCCCGGCCACCCGCCGTGCCGACGCCGCCCGCCCGACCTCCTGCTCCAGGGGCAGGAAGAGGCCGGGGGCGGCCACGAAGGTGAGCGCCCAGAGGGCGCTGAACGCCGAGTAGGGCTTGGGTGCGAGGGCGTGGTTGGCGATCACCAGGAAGGCGTAGGTGGTCAGCCCCTGGAACGCGAGCGCGATCCCGATGACCAGGGCCCCGGGGGGGAGCGGGCTTGCCCGGCGTGCCGGTGCGGCCCGCGCGGCGTCGGGGACGGGCGGGCGGTCGAGTTCGGTCATGGCGTCAACGGCGAAGTTTGTCGCAAGCGGCCATCCCACCGTCCCTGTCCTGGCCACTGGCCGGCTGCGACGCCGATGACACGATTCAGCCCGTACGTTGCAACTGGCACCGGTTCGGGTATAGTCGGTGCAGGCGGGAGCTTTCGAGAGCCGCTGCCCCGGCCGGCCGCCGGCCAGATGCCGCGTCATTGCCGCGAGCGCGTGCCTCCGAAGCTTCCCGGAATACGTGTGCTGACGCCGTACGGCAATTCCTGCGGCGCATCGAGGTTGACAGTCCGCTGATAGCACCGGACCTCGCGCTCGACCGGCTTCACCTCATCGTGCCCGATGAGAGTGATGCGATGGTCGTGCTCACCACCCTTGCAAACGGCGGTGCCGCCGGCGCCGATCCGCGCGCCGTCTTCGCCGAGCGCCTCTCCGAGCTCGGCCACCTCACCGCCTCCTTCAGCGACGACGACCCCCCGCAGGTGCGGCTGGCGCTCCCCGACCTCACCCTGCAATGCGTTCCCCAGCCCGACCCCGGCGGGGACCCCGCGCACCTGGCCCTCCGGGTGATCTCGCTCAAGCCGGTCAGCGACCATCCCGAGGGGGCCAAGATCCTGACCCTGACCGCCCGTCACCCGGTGGTGACCGCGGCTAACGGGGTGGCGAGCGACACCTTCCGGATCCTGGACTGGCGCCGCGCCGCCGCCAAGGCGGCCAAGAGCGAGCGCCTCTACGCCACCCTGAAGCTGGTCGAGCGCCTCGAGTCGGCGGAGAAGGGCCGGGCCCAGACCCAGCGCACCCGCTACGTCGCGGCCCGCGAGTTCTGGCGGTGCAAGACCTGCCGGGCGCTCTGGCGCCCGGGGGAGCACACTCGCTGCCCCTCGTGCGGACGAGAGTTCGGCGACGCCGACCGCCGCCAGCCGGAGATCGCCAAGGTCGAGTTCGCCGTACTTGAGGACGAGACCATCAACCTCGCCCCCGACGCGGCGGTGCTGGTGGAGCCCGAGGACGAGCCCAACTTCGTCGGCCGGGTGTCGCGGATCGACCACCGCCGCCACACCGTCGAGGTGAGCACCCGGACCTTCGAGCACGCCGGGACCGAGGGCTACATCACCCCCTCGTTCAACCGGGCGCTCTACCAGGCTAAGCGGTCGGTGCTGGCCGCGATCGCGACCCGCGACTTCGGGGTGGGCCTGCTCGCCCAGCTGCTGGTCGCCGCCGACACGGTGCGCTCGCCCGCCTACACCGCAGGCCCGGAGACGGCGGGCTGGCTCACCGAGGGGATGCAGGCCAACCCACCCCAGGACCGTGCCGTCGCCCTCCTCGCCGGGCTCCAGGCCGGCCAGGCAGTGTTCATCCAGGGGCCGCCGGGGACCGGCAAGACCACGGTCATCGTCGAGGCGGTGAAGCGCCGGCTGGCGACCGACCCTGAGGAGCGGATCCTGGTCACCTCCCACTCCAACCTGGCGGTCGACAACGCGCTGGAGCGGCTCGCCGGCACCCCCGGGATGCGGGCGGTGCGGGTGGCCCGGGCCGAGCGCGTCCATCCCGCGGTGGAGCGCTTCCGCTGCGACGACGAGGACGACCCGCGGCTGATGGAGGCCAACTGCTACTTCGCCACCTGCGCGACCGCGGCCACCTCGGCGATCACCGACATGAACTTCGACGTGGTCATCCTCGACGAGGCCAACAAGGCACGGGCCGACGAGGCGCTGCCGGCGCTCCGCCTGGGTTCGGCCCTGGCGCTGGTCGGCGACCACAAGCAGCTGCCGCCGGTCGAGGACGACTCCCTCTACGGCATCGTCGAGACCGACCCCTTCCTCGAGGAGCTGGTCAACACCTCGCTCTTCGAGATGGCGTGGGACGGCGGCCTTCCCGCCGAGGCCCGCTGCCTGCTGACCATCCAGCACCGGATGCATCCCCAGATCTCCGCCTACGTGTCGCGCGCCTCGTACGACGGCCAGCTCGAGGACGCTCCCGAGGTCCAGGCCTACGAGTTCGTGACCCGCAAGCCGCTGCCGGTGGCCCTCCACTTCGTCGACACCGACGGCATGCGCGGCAGCCGGGAGCGCCGCGGTCCCGGCGGCACCCTGCGCAACGAGACCGAGGTCCGGGTGGCGGCCCATGTGGTCCGGCTGCTCGACGAACGCTGCTCGCGCGAGCTGAGCATGGCGGTCATCGCCATGTACGCGGAGCAGGTGGAGCGGCTCCGCCAGGCCCTCGGACGCCGCAAGTTCAAGCGCTCGGTGAAGATCGACACGGTGGACTCCTTCGAGGGCCGCGAGGAGGACCTGGTCGTCATCTCCCTGGTCCGCTCCAACGAGCGGGGGAGGATCGGGTTCCTGCGGGTGCCCAACCGGCTGAACGTCGCCGTCTCCCGGGCCCGGCGGCTGGTGGTCTGCATCGGCGACGCGGCCACCCTGAGGTCGGGCGAGGAGTCGATGTACGGCGTCCTGGTCGAGGCCGCGCGCGAGTCCGGCGGCTATGTCCCGGCCGCCGAGGTGGTGTCGCCGCGGCGGCGGCCGGACCACGCGTTCGGGTCGGACGGCGAGGCGGGCCCCGGCGAGGGTGGACCGACGCGCCGCCGCCGGCGGCGCCGCCGCGGGGGCGCCGCCGGGCAGGCGCCGCCGGCCCTCGGGCCCGACGGTCAGCCGATCGCCCCCGCCGAGGGAGCCGCCGGGGCGGAGGGGGAAGCCGGTCAGACGGCCCGCCGGCGTCGCCGTCGCCGCCGCCGCGGGGGGACGCACCCGGAGATGGCCGGCGGCGTCCCGGGGCCAGACGGTCAGGCGCAGCTCTCCGGGGAGGCCGGCGCACCGTCCGGGGAGGGCCAGCCGAGTGCGCGGTCGCGCCGCCGCCGCCGCCACCGCCATGGTCCGCGACCCCAGGGATCCGCCGCCGCCGGCGGTCCGGATGGGTCCGACCGGCCGGCTCGGGGCGGGGGCGGGGGCATGGGCGGAGGCCCGTCGGGCCCGCCGGCACCTGCGGCCGAGGGCTGAGCCACCAACCTTGCAACTGCCCCTGCTAGCCTTCTTCGCGCGAGATGAGCGAGCAGGTCACCGTCTACGTCCGGGGTGGCGACCCGGCGTGCGCCGCGGCCCTCCAGTACCTCTCCCAGCGGGGCGTCGAGCACCGGGTGCGCGACATCCTCACCGACCCTTCGGCCAGCGCCATCCTGCTCGGCCGCCTGGGCAGGGTCACCGTCCCGGCCTTCCAGATCGGTGACCGGCTGATCGTCGGCTTCGATCCCGTCCAGCTCGCCCGCTTCCTGCCCCGCCCCGAGGGGGAGTCCGGTCCGAGCGTGAGCTTCGGAGCGGGGGTGCGCACCGTGACCGCCGCCATCGCCGCCGCCCATGGGCTGCCCGCCGCCTACGGCGTCGAGGTCGGTCCGGTGCGCGAAGGGTCTCCCGCCGCGGAGGCCGGGGTGAGCCCCGGGGACGTCGTCACCGCCATCGGCGCCTACACCCTCACCGGTGGGGAGTCCCAGTTCCGCACCGCGGTGGCCGCCCGGCACCCGGGCGACGCCATGGCGATCACGGTGTGGCGGGAGGGCGCATCTCAGGACCTGGTGGTCCAGTTCCCGGCCGACGACGACGAGCCGGCGCCGCCGGCGGTGACGTCACAGCCCGGTTGACGCCGTCCTTCGGGCGGCGAGCTGCTGGTCGACGACTTCTTGCCCCGGGCGCCCACCCGGCGACGTCAGACGCCGCTGCTACCAGCCGGGAGGGGGCTCGGAGCGATTCAGCAGCCGCACGAAGTCCTCGGCGCGGGCGACGGCCTCCCAACGGCGGCTGAAGAAGTCCTGGCAGATCATCCTTCCGTCGGCCACGCTGGTCACCGTCACCGCCCACTGGTTGAGGGCCTTGGCGACCTCGACCTCATAGGTCTCGGCGTCGTTGCGCACCACCAGACCGGTGGGAGCCGGCCGGCGCTGCAATCTTTCATTGCGGTGGGGGGACGCCATAGCCATCGCACATACCTCCAGGGACGATCGGGAACCCGGACCCGGCAGCGAGACCTCGGTGCGCTAGGGAATCGGGTGGAGCGACACCGAGCGGCCAGGGCTGCTGGGCACCGGACATCCCGCACGGTTATTCTCGCGCATTCGCGCGGCGGATAGAAGCCCGGGCAGCGGCGGCGGCGGGGGCAGGCCCCCGATGGCGGCTGCGGTATCAGACGTCGAGAGAGAGCTGACCCGATTGTGCCACAGCCGGTCCGGATTCCGAGTCCCCAGGCCCTTCCGGCTCCGGCTGGGTCGGCGGCTCGGGGGCGTCCAGCGCCCAGATCGGGACCTCCCCATCACGCTCTCCCATCCGGCGCAGGATCGGCGCGGGGGGGCGGGGCAGGGGCACGCCGAGCAGGTGGGCCATGTCGAAGCCGTTGACCACCGCGTAGTTGCTGCGATTGTTGTTCATGAGCACATGGACGGGGATGCCGCGTTCGGCGGCGGCCTGGATCGCCGGCACCCACTGCTGCAGCTGCGATGGTGGATAGAGGTAGTCGAAGCGCTCGCCGGTCGTCTTGGCCTTCCGGTACCAGGTCTCGTAGTTGCGCCCGTGAAAGCGGACCAGCACCAGCCGGGGCGAGGTGACCGCCAGGTGTGGCGGCGCCGTCCCGCTCCCCAGCTGGGGGGCGTCGACCCCGACCAGGGTGCAGTCCAGCTCAGAGAGCAGGTCCTCGGTCTCGGCGATCCGCTCCTTCTCGAACCAGGAGCGGTGACGGAACTCGATGGCGATGACGTCGTCGGGGTGCCGGTCCCGGGTGCGCAGCAGCGCCTCGCGCCCCGCCGGCCCGCTGACCAGCCAGGGTGGGAACTGGTAGTGGATCGCGCCCAGCTTCCCGGACTCCCGGAGCGGCGCGAGCGCCTCCAGGAAGGTCCGCTCCTCCTCGTCCGTCGGCGGCCGGGGCCGGCCCTGCTCTCGCTCGTGTCCGGTGAGGCTCCGGTACGCCTTGATGTTGAAGCGGAAGGCGTCGGGGGTCCGCGCCACCCAGCCGGCCACCCGGTCGGGGGTCGGGATCCCGTAGAAGCTGGAGTCGATCTCGACCAGGGGGAAGTAGCGGGCGTAGAAGCCGAGTCGCTCCCGCTGGCGCCGGCCGCGGAGCTCGTCCGGATAGAACTCCTCGTGGTCGACCCAGTTGCAGGTGCCGACCAGGATCGGGCCTCGGCCCCGCCTCTGCTCCATCTGGGTCAACACTACCGGGCCGGAGACCGCCTCGCGAGGGCTGGATCCGATCCACCCAGGGACTGGCCGCCACGTCCCAATCGAGCGCCTCGAACTGGCCGCCACGACGAGAAGGGGAGCCCATCGGTGATCATGCGCAGGATGGTCGCCACCCCTGCCGTGCCGCGCCGCGCCGCCGACCTCCTCCACCTCGCCACCGCCGCGGCGGAGGCCGGCGGGCGGGTCATCACCGCCGCCCGGGCCAGCGGCCGCGCGGCGGTCCCCGAGTCGAAGGGCCGCGGCGACTGGGTGACCAGCGTGGACCGCGAGGCCGAGGCGGCGGCGACGTCCATCCTGCGGATGGCGACCCCGGAGATCCCCATCCTCGCCGAGGAGGCCGGGGGCACCCGGGGAGAGCGATTCTGGGTGGTGGACCCCCTCGACGGGACCACCAACTTCGTGCTCGGGTTCCCGATGGTGGGGGTGAGCGTCGCCCTGGTGGAGGCGGGGCAGCCGACCGTCGGCGTGGTCAGCGCCCCCGAGCTCGGGGCCCGATGGGTCGCGGTGCGGGGCGAGGGCGCCTTCGACCGTGCCGGGCGCCGCCTCGACCTCCGCGACAGCCCGGCCGCCGGCGTCACCGCCACCGGCTTCCCCTTTCGGCATCCCGAGTGGCACCCGCGCTACCTGGCGGTGATGAACGCTGCGCTCGGGGAGTTCGAGGACCTGCGCCGGGTCGGGGCCGCGTCGCTCGACCTCGCCTACTGCGCCTCCGGGGTGTGGAGCGGCTTCTTCGAGCTGGGGCTCGGGCTGTGGGACATCGCTGCCGGTGCCCTGCTGGTCCGCGAGGCGGGGGGCGTGGTCACCGACTGGAGCGGCGACCAGTCCGCCGTCTTCCAGAGCGGCGACATCCTGGCCGGCGGCCCGGGCTGGCATCGGCGCATGCTGGAGCTCGTCCGCCGGGTGGAGAGAGGGTGAAGATCCGTAACCGGAGCCGCCTCCTCCGATTCCACTCACGTGCCATGAGGGAGATTCCGCCTCCGTGACCGCTGAGCCCCCCGCGAACGCGACTTCCCGCAGCACCGCCCGTCCCGGTGGCCTGCTCGCGGGCCGGCGCATCCTGGTCACCGGCGTGCTCACCCCCAAGAGCATCGCGTACTCGATCGCCGACGCCTGCCTCGAGCACGGAGCGGAGGTGATCCTCACCTCCTTCGGCCGGGCCATGAGCCTGACCGAGCGCAGCGCCCGGCGCCTCGGCCTCGAGGGGCCGGTGCTGGAGATGGACGCCGCCCGCCCGGACCAGGTGGCGGCCGTCGCCGCCGCGCTGCGGCAGACGTGGGGTGGCCTCGACGGCGCCGTCCACGCCATCGGCTATGCGCCCGAGGACGCCCTCGGCGGGCGGTTCATGACCACGCCCTGGGAGTCGGTGGCCAGCGCCATGCAGATCTCCGCCTTCAGCCTCAAGACCATGGCCCAGGAGCTCGCCCCCCTGATGGGGGAGCGCGGCGGCTCGCTGGTCACGCTCACCTTCGACGCCACCGTCGCCTGGCCCCTCTACGACTGGATGGGCCCGACCAAGGCGGCGCTGGAGTCGATCGTCCGTTACCTGGCTCGGGACCTGGGACACCGGCGCATCCGGGTGAACACGCTGTCGGCGGGACCCCTGGAGACGGTGGCCGCCAAGGCCATCTCGTCGTTCACCGACCTCAAGGACGCGTGGCAGCGTGCGGCACCCCTCGGCTGGGACAGCGGGGACGCCGCCCCGGTGGCGGACGCCGCCGTCTTCCTGCTCAGCGACCTGTCGCGGGCGGTCACCGGGGAGATGCTGCACGTCGACGGCGGCTACCACAGCCAGGGGGCGCCCTCGGCCGCCCACGTGCTGGAGGCGCTCGGCGGATGAGCGGCGAGCCCAACGGCCGGGTGCGGGTGGTGGTCACCGGCATGGGGGCGGTCAGCCCGCTCGGCCTCGATGTCGAGTCGAGCTGGGACGCCTGCCGCCGCGGCCGCTCGGGCATCGTCCCCATCTCGCTCTGCGAGGCCTCCGACCTCCCCACTCGGATCGCCGGAGAGGTGAAGGGGTTCGACGCGGCCGAGCACCTGGGACTGAAGGAGTCGCGCCGGACCTCGCGCTGCGTCGCCTTCGGCCTGGCGGCGGCACGCCAGGCCGTCGCGGACTCGGGTCTCGACGTGCGCTCCATCGGCGACGACGTGGGGGTGCTGGTGGCCTCCGGGATCGGCGGCCTGGAGTGGCTGGAGAACGCGGTGGTCCGCCTCAACGAGCAGGGACCGCGCCGGGTCTCCCCCTTCACGATCCCGGCGATGATCCCCGACATGACCGCGGGCCGGGTGGCCATCGAGTTCGGTGCCCGCGGGCCGAACTTCGCGGCGGTCTCCGCCTGCGCCTCCTCGGGCAACGCCATCGGCGAGGCGGCCGAATGGATCCGGAGAGGCGACTCCCTGGCGGTCATCGCCGGCGGTACCGAGGCGGCGATCTGCCGGATCGGCATCGCCACCTTCAACGCCATGCAGGCGATGTCCACCCGCAACGACGAGCCGGAGAAGGCGTCGCGGCCCTTCGACAAGGACCGCGATGGGTTCGTGATGGGCGAGGGCTCGGGGATGCTGATCCTCGAGGAGTACGAGCACGCCCGCCGCCGCGGCGCCCGCATCTACGCGGAGGTCGTCGGTTACGGAGCCACCGACGACGCCGTGGACGTGGTGCAGCCCGACCCCGCGGGCACCGGTGCCTGCCGCAGCGTCCAGCGCGCCCTGTGGCGAGCCGGGCGCGAGCCCGAAGCCGTCGACTACGTCAACGCCCACGGGACCTCCACTCAGCTCAACGACGCGGCGGAGACGCGGGCGGTCAAGGCGGCGCTCGGCGCGCGCGCGGCCACCGTGCCGATCAGCTCCACCAAGTCGATGACGGGCCACCTGCTGGGAGCCGCCGGCGGGTTGGAGGCGATCTTCACGATCCTGGCCATCCGCGACCGCTTCGTCCCGCCGACCATCAACCTGGACGAGCCGGACCCCGAGTGCGACCTCGACTACGTCCCCAACGTCGGGCGCAGCGCGCCGGTGGACCTGGCCATCAGCACTAGCTTCGGCTTCGGCGGGCACAACGCCTGCCTGGCCTTCGCCCGGGTGGACGGCGAGTAGCCGGATCGCCGCGGTGACGACTCCGTCACCGGCGGATGTCGTTGCCGGAGGGGGCTGCGCGGTCCCCATATCCTGGCCGGGAGCCGTGAGCACATCTGAGCTGCCATGACCGGGCGTTCCCGGCTGATCTGCGGGCTGCTGGCCGGGCTCGCCGTGCTGGTCCTCGCGACCTATGTCCGCGACTGGGCGGTGGTCGCTCCCCAGACGCCGCTCAACCGCACCAGCGACTTCGCCGGGACCTACGTCGCCGCGACCCTCTGGCGCGAGGGGCGGGGCGCGCAGATCTACGACCTGCCGGTCGAGACCCAGGCGCTGCGCGCGACCGGAGCCCCCGCCGACCACTCCGACATCCCCTTCGAGAACCCGCCGGCGGCGCTGCTGCTGGCCCTGCCGGCCACGCTGGTCAACGGCGGCGCCGCGTGGGCCCTCTGGTCCTGGCTGCAGGTCCTGCTCATGGTCGCCGCCGTGGCGGTCGCGGCCCGCGCCGCACCGTGGCCGGCCCGGGCCGGTCCCGCGCGACTCGCCGTCAGCCTGGCCGCGCTGGCGGGGGTGGGGACCGCCCTCCTCTTCCTGGAGGGGCAGTGGGACGGCTTCGCGGCGTTCGGGCTGGCCGGGGGGTATGCCCTCTGGCGGCGGGATCGCTCGTTCGCCGCGGGGTTGGTGATGGCCCTCGGCATCGGGGTGGCCAAGCCCCACCTGGCCCTGGGGCTGGCCGCGTTCGTCATCGGCCGGAGGGACTGGCGGGCGGCGGGTGGGGCGCTCGCCGGCGCGGTCGCCCTGCTCCTGGCCAGCGTCGCCGCCGTCGGCGTGGGTGGGGTCGAGAGCTATGTCGGGGCCCTCCTCCAGCCGTCGAACAGCCCGGTCCGGGAGATGCTCGGGTTCAGCGGGCTCTTCGGCTCCACACTGGGGCCGGGACGGCTCACCGACGTGCTCACCGTCGCCGGCGGTGCCGCCGCCCTCGCGGCCGCCTACTGGGTGGGGGCCAGGGCGCGGCGGGAGCCGGCGCTGTTGGAGCCGGCGCTCTTCGCCGCCACCGTCCTCTCCCTGCTCGCCTCCCCGCACCTGCTGGGCCACGACCTCACCCTGCTCGTCCCGGTCCTGGTGGCCGTGCTCGGCTGGCTGGCGTGCCGGGCCCCCGGCTGGCCCGATGCGGCGAGCGCGGCCCTGATCGCCAGCTGGATCGTCCTCTCCGGGCTGGCACTCGTCGACCTGGCCGGGCAGCAGGCCGGGGGCGCGGGCGTCCGGCTTGTTCCCTGGGCCCTGATCTGCCTGGGTTGCGGATCCGTCCTGGCGGTCCTGGAGCTGGGCGAAAGGGCCGCGGGTCCGTCCGGAGGACTCCTCGGCGGCGCCTGAGGGCGGCCCGGCGTGGGAGCGCTTCCGCGGCCTTCGACGGCTTCTTGACCGGGATGTGCGATCTCGGCGGGCACGATCCGCACGTGACAAATCGCGATGGAGATCTGTCACATGGGAGACGGAAACCCGTCATCGGGGGTGCCGCGAGTAGTGCATATGCTCTATTCGATGTCCACGCAGCCCACCGCTCCGGACACCCCCTCCTCCCCTCCGGCCGGCTCGGGGGCGCTGCGCCTGGCGGTCGCGATGGCCCTGGCGGCGACCCTCGCGGCGGTGGCCCTGGCCGTGGCCGCCGTCGCCTCGGACGGCGCGATGGCGGGAGAGGCCGCGACCACGAGCCTGGTGGTCGCCGGCGTGGCAATCCTGGCCGCGGCCGTGGTCGTGGTGACCATCCACCTCTACCGGGCCCGCACCGAGCTGGCCCAGCGCCACGTCGACATCGAGGACATGGCGAGCGTCGACGCTCTGACCGGCGTGCCCAACCGGCGCGCCTTCGAGCGCGAGCTGGAGCGCCACGTCCGGCCCGGGGCCGATCTCGCCCTGCTGCTGATCGACCTCGACAATCTCAAGTCCATCAACGACTCCGTCGGGCACGGCGTCGGCGACGAGGTCCTGCGCGGGACCGCGCAGCGCATCCGCAGCTGCCTGCGCACCACCGACATCGTCTCCCGGCTCAGTGGTGACGAGTTCGCGGTGCTGCTGCCGATGGTGGGCGACCGCGGCGACGTCGAGCTGATCGCCCACCGGATCGTCGAGGCGGTGCAGGGGCCCTACCCCGCCGAGCTGCTCAGCTGCACGGTCAGCGCCAGCGCCGGGGTGGTCATCATGGACGGTGAGGACGGGCCCGAGGAGCTGCTCCGCAACGCCGACGTCGCCCTGCTGTGTGCCAAGCGGGAGGGCAAGTGCCGCTACGTCCTCTACCGCGCCAAGTTCCACTCCAGCGAGGTCGAGCGCATCGCCTTCGAGCGGGACCTGCGCACCGCGCTGGAGCAGGACCAATTCGTCCTCCACTACCAGCCCATCGTGGACTCGAAGAACCGGCGCATCCTCGGTGTCGAGGCGCTGGTCCGGTGGCAGCATCCGGAGCGGGGACTGGTGCCGCCGCTCGACTTCATCCCCCTCGCCGAGGCTACCGGGCTGATCGTCCCGCTCGGCGCGTGGGTCCTGCGCGAGGCCTGCGCCCAGACCCAGAGGTGGCGCAACAACCACCCCAGCCTCTTCAAGGACTTCCTGCTCAGCGTGAACGTCTCGGCGCGGCAGCTCTTCGGAACCCAGCTCCAGAACGACGTGGTCGCGGCCCTGAACGACTCGGGGCTGGACCCCCGCCACCTGGTGCTGGAGATCATCGAATCCCAGGTGATGACCGACATCCATGCGGCGCTTCGCCAGTTCGCCGCGCTGAAGGAGATCGGGGTCCGCATCGCCATCGACGACTTCGGGACCGGCTACTCCTCGCTCGGCCACCTCCAGGACCTGCCCGTCGACTTCCTCAAGCTGGACAAGAGCTTCACCGACAACATCACCGAGTCGAAGAAGAGCCAGCAGCTGATGCGCACCGTGGCCCAGCTCAGCCGGGCCCTCTCCATCGCCACCGTGGCCGAGGGCGTGGAGACCCTCGAGCAGGCCGACGTGCTGAACACGCTCGACGTCAACCTCTGCCAGGGCTTCTACTTCGCCCGCCCGATCGACGGCGAGAGCCTGTCGCGCATGCTGAAGCGGGTGCGCCACCTGCCCGAGACCGTGCCGGCGCGTGGCTCGGTGCGGGCGGGCGGAGGGCGGCGGTTGACCGTCCGGGTGCCCAAGCCGCAGCCGGTGGCAGCCACCCACCTGCCCAACTGACTAGAGGCTCCTCGGAGGCTCAGTCCCCAGCCCGGCTCGGTGGCGCCTCGGCGACCGGCTGTCGTGCCGCCGGCGCCGCGTATCCGGCGGCATGGGGCTGGTAGCGCAGGCCGCGGGCGCCGCGGGTCGCCGAGAACACGGCCGCCACCGCCATCAGGACCATCGATCCGTAGAAGGCCGAATGCAGTCCGCTGGCGAAGGCCGTGGCCAGCTGACCGTGCAGGGAGGTGGAGCCGACGAAGATGGCGAAGGCGAGCTGGCGGGGGATGCTCCGGGAGGCGAGCACGATGGCCATCGAGAACGAGAACACCATGCCCACGTTGGCGAAGGTGCGCAGCATCCCCGACGAGATTCCGAAGAGCTGAGGCGGTGACGCCTTCATCACCGCCGAGGTGTTGGCCGGGAAGAACGAGCTGGCCCCCAGGCCGTTGACCAGGCTGGCGACCACCACCACCCAGAGCCCGGTGCCCGCCGAGAGCTGGGCGTAGATGAGGAGCGCCACCACCTGGACGGAGAGGCCGAAGGTGGCCGGGATCACCGGCCCCACGCGGTCGGCGAGGCGACCGGCGAAGGGGCCGGCGGCGCCGCCCACCAGGTAGCCGGGGACGAGCAGGAGCGAGGCGTCGAGGGCGGAGAGCCCGCGCGTTCCCTGCAGATACATGATCACCAGGAAGAGCACGCAGAAGTTGGCGAGCCCCTGGAAGAACGAGGCCAGCAAGGACGGCGTCATGGTGGGGATCCTGAGCAGGGAGAGCCTGAGCATCGGCTCGGCCTGGCGCCACTCGATCAGGGCGAAGATCCCGATGAAGACGACACCGCCGATGAGGTAGCCGAGGATCGTCGGGTCGATCGAGGAGGACGCCAGCGAGGTCATCGCCCAGAGCACTCCGAAGAGGCCGAGGCCGAGGGTGACCATGCCGGCGAGGTCGAGGCGGTGCCGCCGCCGCTCGCCCACGTCGTGAAGGACGCGGACCGCGAGCAGGACCGCCGCCAGCCCGATCGGCACGTTGATCCAGAAGATCCAGCGCCAGGACAGGTAGGTGACGATCAGCCCGCCGAGGACGATGCCCAGGACCGCCCCCGCGCTCCAGCCGATGCCGTTGAAGCCGTAGGCCTTGCCGCGCTGGTGAGGCGGGAAGAGGTCGGCGATGACGGCGCCGCTGTTGGACGTGACCAGGGCGCCGCCGATGCCCTGCAGGATCCGGAACCCGATCATCGACGAGCCGTCCCAGGCGAGTGCGCAGAGCGCCGACCCGATGATGAAGACGACGAATCCCGCCTCGTACATCCGCACCCGGCCGTACATGTCGCCGAGCCGGCCCACCTGGGTGGCGAGCAGGGTGATCACCAGCAGGTACCCGATCACCACCCAGATCACCGAGGAGAGGTCGATCTTCAGCCCGCGCTCGATCTCCGGCAGGGCCAGGACCACGATGGTGGTGTCGACCGCGGTGATCAGCACCCCGGTCATCACCACCGCCAGGCCGAGGTTCCTCCGCACCGGGCGTGGCGCGTGGAGGGAGACCGGGGCGGGGCCCGGGGGCGGTGTGGCGCTCACTGGAAAGAGGATACCGTCGCCCGGTTGCGCGACCGCGTGGAGGCGTGTCCCCGGGGTCCCCGGAGCGCGCACGCACCTACCTGTGCGATCTCGTTGGCACGTTGTGACGGGACCGCCAGCGAAATCTCCGACATCGGCATTTCGTCACGAGATGCTTGGTCGGATTGAGACGTTCTCTGCCTAGTCTCAGTACCAGGTGGGGTCCCTCGCGGGGGGGCCAGCGCAGGTGGAACTGGAGGTGGGCGCAGTGCTTCCGCTCTCGCTGCTGAGTTGGAACGACAAGAAGCGACGCCGCGCCGTTCTGAACGGCCTGCTCGGCGCCGGCGTCGCGATCGCCTCGGCCACCGGGTCGGTGGCGGCCGCCCCGCTCCCGGCGGGCCCGCAGTCAGCCCCGGTCCCGGTGATCGTCCGGGGCGCTTCCGGGAGCCTGGCCGCCGTCGATCGGGAGATCCTCGAGGCCGGTGGCCGGGTCACCGAGCAGATCCCGCTGATCACCGCCAGCGCGGCCGAGGTTCCGGCCTCGGCCCTCGGGTGGCTCGGCGCTCAGCCGGGCGTCGTCGAGGTGACACCCGACGGGCCGGTGCAGCTCATGTGCGACTCGTACTCCCCGTCCACCGATCCCGGCTCCCTCAACACCATCGAGCGCGAGCTGGGCGTCACCCAGGCCTGGGCGGACGGCTACACCGGCAGCGGCGTCGGTGTGGCCCTGATCGATACCGGCGTGTCCCCGGTCGAGGGTCTGGACGGCGTGGGACAGCTCATCAACGGCCCCGATCTCTCCTTCGACGGCAGCTCGCCGTCGCTCCGCTACCTCGACGAGAACGGCCACGGCACCTTCATGGCCGGGATCATCGCCGGGCGCGATCCCGCCGCGGTGAGCGGGGACTACGCCGGCGACAGCACCGACTTTCTCGGCATCGCTCCGAATGCCCACATCATCAACGTCAAGGTGGCGGGGGCCAACGGGGCCGTCGACGTCTCGCAGGTGCTGGCGGCCATCGACTGGGTCGTGATGCACCGCGATGACGAGGGCTTCAACATCCGGGTCCTCAACCTGAGCTTCGGCACCGACAGCAGCCAGTCCTACCTGCTCGACCCGCTGGCCTACGCCGCCGAGGCGGCCTGGCACCAGGGAATCGTGGTGGTGGCCTCCGTCGGCAACCAGGGCGGGGGCGCGCCGCGGGTCTCCGACCCGGCCATCGATCCCTATGTCATCGCGGTCGGCGCCAGCCAGCCGGGCTCCACCGGCGGCTTCCGCGTGGCCTCCTTTTCGAGCCACGGGAACGCCACCCGCCACCCTGACCTGATCGCCCCCGGAACGTCGGTCGTGAGCCTCGCCGACCCCGGCTCGGTGATCGCCGATCAATACGCCTCCACGGGTGCCGTCGGAACCCGCTTCTTCCGGGGCAGCGGCACCTCCGAGGCGGCCGCGGTGGTGTCGGGCCTGGCCGCCCTGCTCGTCCAGGAGCATCCGCAGGCGACCCCCGACCAGATCAAGGCGCTGCTCACCTCGACCGCGGCACCGGTGGCGGGCGGGGCGCCGGCAGCTTCGGGCAGTGGTGAGGCGATGGCCTCGACCGCGGTCCAGGCACCGCTCCGCAGCGCCGTCCAGTCCTTCGCCGACTCCACCGGCACCGGCTCGCTGGAGGCCGCCCGCGGCTCCCTCCACGTCACCCTCCACGGCGTCGTCCTCAGCGGCGAGCAGGACATCTTCGGCGACGCGGTCAACACGGCCGCGCTGGCCGCGTTGGAGAGCCATGCTGACAGCTGGCGGGGCGGCACCTGGAACGGGGCCACCTGGTCCGGGAGCTACTGGGTGTGGAGCCCCACGGTCATCGATTGGGCCTACGCACCGTGGACGTCGGATTCATGGGCCGGCGTCCCGTGGTCCGCGGTCACCACCCCCTCAGGGATCTGGACCGGGACGTCGTGGTCGGGGACGTCATGGTCGGGGACGTCGTGGTCGGGGACGTCATGGTCGGGGACGTCGTGGTCGGGGACGTCGTGGTCCAACGCCGGCTGGTCCTCCTACTCGTGGTAGCGCGAATCTCTCCCCAACCCCTGACCTGGGGTCAGTGACTGGTCCCGAACGGTGAACCGCGAGCCGCGTCCACCCGGAGGGCGCTGATGGGCCGCCGGGGTCTCTCCTGGCTCACCGTGCGGGTGGGTCGCGTGCCCCTGCTCGTCGCCGCTCTGGCCGTCGCGGCCGCGGTCGCCACCGCAGCCATCGCCCCGCTCCCGGAGCGGACCTCCCCCTTCACAGTCCCCTGGTGGCTGCTCGCCGCGCTCTTCTGCGTGGCCGAGATCTGCGTCGTCCACGTCCAGTTCCGCCGCGAGGCTCAATCCTTCTCGCTCAGCGAGGTTCCGCTGGTGATCGGCCTCTTCTTCGACCGGCCGCTGACCGTCGTCCTCGCCTACCTTCTCGGCGGCGCCGTGGCGCTAACCCTGCATCGCCGGCAGTCGCGGCTGAAGCTGGCCTTCAACCTCAGCAACTTCACGCTCGCCGCCGCGGTCGCGGTGGCGCTCTTCGCCTGGCTGGCCCCGAGCGGCAGTTCCACCGGCAACCTTGGAGCCCTGGCGGCCCTGGCCGCGGTGGTCGTCGCCGGCACCCTCCAGACGGCGACCTTCGTTGTTGTCCTCTTCCTGTCGGAGGGATTCATCGACCGGAGCGGTCTGGCAACCAACTTCGGTCTGGCCATGCTCGGCACCGTGATCAACACCTGCCTGGCTCTTATCGTCGTCAACCTGATGTGGTTCCATCCGCAGGTCGTCTGGTTGCTCGCGGTGCCGGTGGCCGGCGTCGCTCTCTCGTATCGCGCCTACGTCTCGGAGCGCGAGAATCGCCAGCAGGTCGCCTTCCTCTACGAGTCCAGCCGCCAGCTGCAGCAGGGAGGGGACCTCGACCAGGCCCTGATCGATGTGCTCAAGGGCTCGTGTGAGACCTTCCGCGTGGAGATGGCGGAGATCATCATCTTCCCCACCCGCGAGGGCGAGGTGATGGTCCGCACCGGTGTCGGCGCGCACGGGGTCGACCCGATGCGGCCGGTCGATGCGGGTTCGACCGAGCAGGGGGTCATCGCCCGGATGGTCACGACCGCCCCCGTCATCCTCGACCCGGAGTCGAGCGACGGTGACACGCTGCGCTTCCTGGCCCTGGAGAGGCTTCGCGACGGGATGGTCGCGGTCCTTCGCGGTGAGACCCGGCCGATCGGCCTGATGGTGGTCGGGAACCGGCTGGGCGAGGTGAGCACCTTCGACGAGGAGGACCTGCGCCTCTTCGCGATGCTCGCGGCCCACACCGGGAGCACGCTCGAGAACGGCCGGCTGGCGCACTCACTCCGCCAGCTCACCGACCTCCAGCACAAGCTGCGCCACCAAGCCCTGCACGATCCCCTGACCGGGATGGCCAACCGGACCCTCTTCCAGGCCAAGGTGCGCGACGCCCTGACCGCGGGGTGCGAGGGAGTCGGAGTGCTCTTCATCGACCTCGACGACTTCAAGACCGTCAACGACAGCCTGGGACACGTCGTGGGCGACGAGCTGCTCCGCGCGGTGGCCGGCCGGGTGGCCGACTGCATCCGACCCGGAGACCTCGCGGCGCGGCTGGGCGGCGATGAGTTCGCGGTGCTCGTCCAGGGGATGGACGACAGCGGCGCGGCGACCATGGTGGCCAGCCGCATCGTGGACCGGCTGCGCCAGCCCTTTCACGTCGTGGGCTCCGAGGTCATGGTCCGGGCCAGCATCGGCATCGCCACCGGCGACGGCGGGGAGTTCGATGCGGACGACATCCTCCGCAACGCCGACGAGGCCATGTACACGGCGAAGGGACTGGGCAAGGGCCGGTGGGAGGTGTTCGCCCCGAGCATGCATGCCACCGTGCTCAGCCGGCACGAGTTCAAGGCCGATCTCCACCGGGCGCAGGAACGTGGTGAGCTCCTCCTCCACTATCAGCCGATCTTCCAGGTCCCATCGGGCGAGGTGGTGGCCGCCGAGGCGCTGCTCCGCTGGAGGCATCCCCGTCACGGGCTGGTCCAGCCTGCGGATTTCATCCCGCTGGCCGAGGAGACGGGTCTCATCGCGCCAATCGGCCGCTGGGTGCTCGAGCAGGCGTGCACCGAGGCCCGCCACTGGCACGGGCGTGGCCAGCACCGCGAGATCGCGCTCGCCGTCAACGTCTCGCCGAAGCAGCTCCAGCGTGGCCCGTTCATCGCCGAGCTCGAGGACATCCTGGTCCGCACCGGGTTCAAACCGGAGAACCTGATCCTCGAGGTGACCGAGAGCCTGGCCGTCGACCAGGTCGAGAGCGCCACGGGACGGCTTCAGCAGCTGCGCGTGCTGGGCATCCGCATCGCCCTCGACGACTTCGGGACCGGCCACTCGTCGCTGAGCCGGCTGCGCGACTTCCCCATCGACATCATCAAGATCGATAGGGCGTTCACCAGCACCCTCGAGCCCGGCCGTGACGGCGGCGGGCTGTCGCATGCGGTGTTCGCCTTCGGCCACAGCCTGGGGTTGACCGTTGTCGCCGAGGGGGTCGAGGAGCTGGGGCATCTGCGCGCCCTCGCCGATTTCCCCCAGCAATGGGCGCAGGGGTATCACCTGGCGCCGCCGCAGGACGCCCCGTCGATCCGGAAGCTGATCGCCTCCAGGCAGCGGGAGGTGGGGCCGGCGGCCGACCCCCTTGTAGTCGGGCCTGCCCGTCCAGACGCGGGCCTCCTGATCAGACGTTGACCCGGGCCATGTCCTCCGGCGGGTAGCGGTCGCCCGCCGCCGCCCCCGGGGGAGCGATGGCCTCGATGTCGGCGATGTCCTCGGGGGTCAGCTCGACCGAGAGGGCGGCCACGTTCTCCTCGAGCCAGCGCCGCCGCTTGGTTCCCGGGATGGGGACGACGTCCTCCCCCTGGGCCAGCACCCAGGCCAGGGCCAGCTGGGCGGGGGTGCACCCCTTCCTCTCCGCCACCTCGCTCAGCCGCGCCACCAGCTCGAGGTTGCGGTCGAAGTTCTCGCCCTGGAAGCGCGGGTTGTGAGCCCGGAAGTCCGCGGTGTCGAACCCGGCGGTGCTGGTCACGGTGCCGGAGAGCGCCCCGCGGCCCAGCGGGCTGAAGGGGACGAAGCCGATGCCGAGCTCGCGGCAGGCGGGCAGCACCGCCGCCTCCGGGTCGCGGGTGAAGAGCGAGTACTCGCTCTGGACGGCGGTGACGGGATGGATGGCGTGGGCCCGCCGGATCGTGGACGGCGCCGCCTCGGAGATGCCGAGGCAGCGGACCTTGCCGGCGGCGACCAGCTCCCCCATCGCCCCCCAGGTCTCCTCCACCGGGACGGTGGGGTCCACCCGGTGCTGATAGTAGAGGTCGATGCGGTCGGTGCCCAGGCGTTCGAGGGAGGCGTCGCAGCACTCCCGGACGTACTCGGGACGGCCGTTGACCTGCATCCCCCAGCTGTCGTCGCGTCGCTGCAGGCCGAACTTGGTGGCGATCACCACCTGGTCGCGCCGGCCCGCCACGGCGCGGCCCACCAGCCGCTCGTTGGTGAACGGGCCGTACGCGTTGGCGGTGTCGAGGAAGGTCACCCCCAGCTCGAGGGCGCGATCGATGGTGGCCAGCGACTCGGTGTCGTCAGGCTCGCCGTACGACTGGCTCATGCCCATGCAGCCGAGGCCCTCGGCGGAGACCTCCAGGCCCTGGGATCCCAGCCTGCGCTTCTGCATCGCCACGCCCTCCTTCACAGCCTGCCCCCGGTCAACGATACCCGCCACGCCGCCGCCCACAATGGGGGGTCGATGGCCTGCGATTGGCTCCTCGTCGACGGCTCCAGCCTGATCTTCCGGGCCTTCTACGGCGTGCCGTCGAGCGTGAGCGGGCCTGACGGGCAGCCCATCAACGCGGTGCGCGGCTTCCTCGACGCCCTGACCCGGTTGATCGTCGAACGGCGGCCCCACCGGCTCGCGGTGGCGAGCGACCAAGACTGGCGTCCCGCCTGGCGGGTGGCGCTCATCCCCAGCTACAAGGCCCACCGGGTGGCCGAGCCGGTGCCCCCACTCCTGGAACCGCAGATGGCCGTGATCGGCGAGGCCCTCCGCGCCATCGGGGTCGACCAGGTGGGCGTGGCCGACCACGAGGCGGAGGACGTCATCGCCACCTGGAGCGCGCTCGCCACCGGGACGGTGGAGGTGGTGAGCGGCGACCGCGACCTCTTCGCCCTCGTCGAGGATCCCCGGGTTCGGGTGCTCTACCCCGAGAAGGGCGGGACGGCCGTCGTCGACGAGGCGGAGGTGACCAGGCGGTACGGCGTGCCCGGCCGTCGCTACGCGGACTTCGCGATCCTGCGCGGCGATCCCTCCGACGGGCTCCCCGGCCTGCGGGGGGTGGGAGCCGGCCGGGCGGCCGCATTGATCCGCCGGCACGGGGGGGTTGCCGAGATGCTCCGTGACGCGCCGCTCGGCGACGACGACCGCGACTACCTGGAGCGGGCGATGCGGGTCGTCCAGCCGGTGCTGGACCTGCCCATCGCCCTGCCGGCGGGACGCCGCGACGGCTACCCGGCCGACCCCGCAGCGGTGGCGGCACTGGCGGCGCGCCACGGGGTCAAGGGCGCCTGCGACCGCCTGGTCGCGGCGCTCGCCGCGATGGGCTGATCCACCCGCCGGTTCACCTGAGCAGGCGGCTGGGGGGCGCGTTGGGGGCTTCCCGGATGAAGGATGGCAGGCGAGGAGAGGGCTTGACGCTAGTGATCGGCTGATCAATAATCTCCCCATGACCCCCCGCCAAGCCGCCGCCCGCCTCCGCCAGACCTCCGAGGAGCGCCGCGACCAGGTGGTCGAGGCTGCCATCCGGGAGTTCGCCGAGGCCGGCTACGCGGCGGCCAGCACCGCCGCCATCGCCGAGCGGGCGGGCATCAGCCAGCCGTACATCTACGCCCTCTTCCCGAGCAAGCGGGACCTCTTCCTGGCCGCGTACGACCGGGTGGAGGGGCGCATCCGGGCCACCTTCCGCGATGCCGCCCGCGGCGCCCAGAGCCCCGAGCAGGCGCTGGACCAGATGGGCCTGGCCTACCCCGACCTGATCGCCGACCGCTACGAGCTGCTCATGCAGCTGCAGGCCTACGCGGCCGCCGCCGACCCGGAGATCCACGGACACATCTCGCGCAGCTTCCGGACGCTGGCGGACGACGTCGCCCGCCACAGCGGCGCGTCGCCGCGCCAGGTCGCGGAGTTCTTCGCCGCCGGGATGCTCGCCAACGTCACCACCGTCCTCGGGCTCCCGGAGCTGTGCACGCCCCTTTGGGAGAAGCACCCGTCGATAAACACTCCGGGCGGCGGCTGATGGCGGGTGCAAATTTTTTTTGTCAACCAAAGTGATGGATGCATCAATAAGGAGAGCCCCGATGTCCCCTGAGCCCGCCCTCGGCCCTGCCCCCATCCGGCCCCTCGCCCCCACGCGGACCGGATGGACCCTCGCCCTGGTGTCGCTCGCCCTCTTCATGGTCACCCTCGACAACCTGGTGGTGACCTTCGCGCTGCCCAGCATCCGGCTCCAGTTCCACGTCGACATCGCCTCGCTGGAGTGGACAGTCAACGCCTACACCCTGAGCTTCGCCGTCCTGCTGCTCTCCGGAGCGGCGCTCGGTGACCGGTTCGGCCGGCGCCGGATGTTCATCGTCGGACTCGGCATCTTCACCCTCGGCTCGGCGGCCGCGGCGCTCGCTCCCAGCGCCGCGGCGCTGATCGCCGCCCGGGCCTTCCAGGGAGCCGGGGCAGCGGTCGTCATGCCGCTCACCCTCACGCTCCTCTCCGAGGCGTTCCCCGCCGGCCGGCGGGGCGTGGCCCTGGGGATCTGGTCGGGCATCAGCGGCCTCGGGGTCGCCCTGGGCCCGGTGATCGGGGGCGCCGTCATCAGCGGCATCTCCTGGCACTGGATCTTCTGGATCAACGTCCCGGTGGGTCTCGTGGTCGGTCCGCTGGCGGTACTCCGGCTGACCGAGAGCAGGGGCCCCAACGGCAGGTTCGACATCCCCGGGCTGGTGCTCGCCACCGGTGGTCTCTTTGGCATCGTCTACGGGCTGGTGCGCGCCAACGCCATCGGATGGGGGAGCGGCACCGTGCTCGGCGCGATGCTGGGCGGCGCCGCCCTGCTGATCGCCTTCACGCTCTGGGAGCTGCGCTCGCCGGCCCCGATGCTGCCGACGCGCTTCTTCCGCAGCCGGGCCTTCTCGGCCACCAACGCCGTCGCCTTCACCATGTACTTCGGGATGTTCGGGTCGGTCTTCCTGCTGGCCCAGTTCTTCCAGACCGCCCAGCACTTCACCGCGTTGCAGGCGGGGCTGCGCACCCTGCCCTGGACCGGGATGCCGATCCTGGTGGCGCCGGTGGCGGGGATCCTCTCCGACCGGCTGGGCAGCCGCCCGCTGATGGCGACCGGATTGGCCCTGCAGGCGATCGCCCTGGTCTGGATCGACCGGGTGCTCTCGCCGGGGATGGCGTACTCGTCGGTGATCATCCCCTTCATCCTCGCCGGCACCGGGATGGCGCTCGTCTTCGCGCCGGCCGCCAACGCCGTGCTCTCGGCGGTCCGCCCCCACGAGGCCGGCCAGGCCTCCGGGGCCAACAACGCCATTCGCGAGGTCGGTGGTGTCTTCGGGATCGCCGTGCTGGCCGCTGTCTTCTCCCACCTGGGCGGCTACGCCAGCCCCCAGCAGTTCGTCGACGGTCTGCAGCCCGCGGTGCTGGTGGGCAGCGGCGTGCTGGCGGTCGGGGCCGTCGCCGCCCTGATGGTGCCGGGGGTGCGCTCCCTGCGCCGTCGCGCGGCCGGACAGCCGATCTTCGGAGACGCCGACGAAGCCGGGGCGGCGGCCTGACCGAAGTCGGATGCTCACTGGAGGGACACCGTCTGCCCGCGAGCCGGCGGTGCCCCTCCATGTGACCTTATTGACACGTGACTGATTAGTAACCTATAGTCACGGTCATGGACGACGACAGGGTCTTCCGGGCGCTGGCCGACCCCACCCGGCGCCACCTTCTCGACCGGCTCTTCGAGCGCGACGGCCGCACGCTCACCGAGCTCCTCGAGGGGGTGGAGATGAGCCGGTTCGGGGTCATGAAGCACCTCCGGATCCTGGAGGGAGCGGGGATGGTCGTGACCCGGCGCGCCGGTCGCGAGAAGCTCCACTTCCTCAACGCCGTCCCGGTCCAACTGATCGCCGATCGCTGGGTCGGCAAATACACCCGCGAGAGGGCGGCGGCGCTCGCCGACCTCAAAGCGGCGCTCGAGGAAGGAGGAGCCCCCATGTCCCCGACTGCGACCAAGCCCCGGCAGCTCTACCAGGTCTACATCAAGGCCAGCCCCGAGAAGGTCTGGCAGGCGATCACCAACCCGGAGTTCACCACCCGGTACTTCTACGGCAGCTATGTTGAATCCACGTTTCAGCCCAAGGCCACGCTGACCCACTACAGCGGCGACCGCTCGGCGGTGATGGTCGAGGGCGAAATCGTCGAGGCGGACCCGCCGCGCCGGCTGGTCCACACCTGGAACATCCGCTACGACCCGAAGTTCGCCGGCGACGAGCCGAGCCAGGTCACCTGGGAGATCGCCTCCGAGGACGGCCAGGTCAGCAAGCTCACGGTGATCCACGAGTTCGAGAGCGAGGACGCGACCTTCCACGAGGTCGCCTCGGGCTGGAGCTGGGTGGTCAGCAACCTCAAGACCCTGCTGGAGACCGGCGAGGCGCTGCCCAGCCAGGGCTGAATTCGCCCAGGGCACAGGGTGCCGCCGCTCCGACGCGGGGCGGCGGCATCACCCCCCGGCGTGGAGAATGCGTGGCATGCAGGGGAAGCTGACCGACGCCGACGGCCAGACCGTCGAGGCCACCCTCGACGCGGTGCGCCGGCGCCTGGGCGGGGACGCCTTCTTCTGGCTGGACCTGGAGGGGTTGGACGCCGAGACCGGCGACCTGCTGCGCCAGGACTTCGGGTTCCACCCGCTGGCGGTTGAGGACGCCGAGCACTTCGGCCAGCGCCCCAAGGTCGACGACTTCGACGGTTTCACCTACCTCGTGCTCCACGGAGCCCGGGCTTCATCGGGGGAGTCGGTCACCCGTGAGGTCCACGTCTTCTATGCGGCCAAGCACGTGGTCACCGTGCACAAGGACGACGGCGACCTCTTCGACGGGGTCCGCCAGCGCGCGGCGCGGCACCGCGCTGCCGCCGGCTCGTCGCCGGGAGTGTCCCTCCTCTACCTGATCGTCGACGAGCTGGTGGACACCTATTTCCCGGTGCTGGCCCAGCTCGACGACCGGATCGACGCCCTCGAGGACGCCATCCTGAAGCGGCCGACCGAGGCCCAGCTCGGCGAGCTGTTCGGCATGAAGAGGACGCTGGTGGCGCTTCGCAAGGTGGTCACCCCGGAACGCGACATGTTCGCCCGCCTGCTCTCCGGGATGAGCATCGTGGAGGGGATGACGCCGGAGGACGAGCGCTACTTCCGCGACCTCTACGACCACCTGATCCGGATCAGCGACCTGGTGGACTCGTACCGCGACCTGCTCACCGGCGCCATGGACACGCACCTCTCGACCGTGTCCAACCGCCTCAACGTGGTGATGAAGCAGCTGACCATCATCGCGACCATCTTCCTGCCGCTCAGCTTCCTCACCGGGTTCTTCGGGCAGAACTTCGCCCTCCTGACCGGCCACGTGCTGACCCAGACCTGGTCGTTCTGGGTGCTCGGCATCGGCCTGGAGCTGGTAACCGCCGCCGGGCTCCTCTACCTCTTCCGCCGGCGGGGCTGGCTGGGCGGCCCCACCGAGTGAGGGGGCGCGGCTCAGGACATCGGGTGAGCCGCGCAGAAGGCCCCGGCCAGGCTGTCGGCGTCGACCGCGTCCGGCTGCGGGCTCAGCCGGTGTAGCCCTCCACCGTCTCCGCCGGGCGCACCGACGCCTCGTCGGGGTCGAGGCCGTACTCGCGCCGGGCCTGCCGCTGACGGAGCAGATCCCAGCACTGGTCGAGGTGGACCTGCACGTCGTGGAGGCGCCGCCGCTGCTCGGGACCCATCCCCTCGCCCTGCTCCGCCCGCGCGTAGAGGGCGTCCTCCTCGCCGACCAGCCGCTCGATGTGCTCCAGAACCTCGGTGTCTTCCATGGTCACCTCCTCCAGCCACCGCGGGACTCGACGCCGGTGGGGACCCTCCGCATCCTCTCACGAGCTCCGGTCGGCACCGGCACGCCCGCCCTGGCCTTCCGCCGCCTGCTTGGTACCATGCTGGCGATGGCAAGCCTGGGCACCGCCACCCTGTTCGCCGGACTGCCCGAGCGCGAGATCCGGGAGATCACGCAGAAATTCGACGAGCGTCGCCACCCGGCAGGGTGGGAGATCGTCGCGGGGGGCGCGGCCGGCGCGGGCTTCATGGTCGTCGGGGAGGGGCAGCTCGAGGTCGTGCTGCCCGACGGACGCACCCGCGAGCTCGGCCCCGGGGACGCCTTCGGCGAGATGGCGCTGCTCGACAAGGAGCGCCGCAGCGCCAGCGTACGGGCCAGGACCGACGTGACCATCTACTGGCTGCCGGCGTGGGAGTTCAAACCCTTCCTGGTGGCTCATCCGGAGGTCAGCTACCGCCTGCTGGAGCAGCTGAGCCGCCGGGTCCGGCGGGCCGAGGGGGCCGGCTGACCGGTGCCTGGCCATCGGTGAGGGCCGGGGAGCCGTACCGATCAGACCGAGGCGGTCCCCACCTCCACGTGACCGAGGCGCCGGGCACGCTCCATCCAGGGCTGCGCCCCCAAGCGGGTGAAGGCCGCCAGCGCCCCGTCCACCAGGCCCTGCGCCTCGGCATGCCCGCCCTCGGAGATCAGCCACTCTGCATGTTCGAGCTGGGTCACCGCCAGCCAGAACCCGGCGCCGATCTGGCGGAAGCGATCCTTCGCGGCCGCGAACTCCGCCTCCACGGCGGGGCCGTCCTGGCCCTGGAGGACCAGGAGCCGAGCCCGGAGCCGGGAAGCCTGGGCGTTCAGGGAGGGGGACCTGTCGACGGGCTGCATCTGTTCCACCATGTCGAGCAAGCGCGCGGCAGTGGACTGGTCGCCCAGCGCGAGGGCCGCCTCCATGGCGTGGACGAAACCCAGCCGGATGAACTCCTGCGCTTCGTGGAGGTCCTCCCCCAAACGGAAGACGGCCTCCGCAGCCACCAGTGCCTCGCGGTGGTTGCCGATCATCCGCAGCCAGGCGGCGCGGATGAGCAGGTAGCCGGCGCGCTCCTGGACGTCGGAGGAGTCCTTGAGCCGGTCCATCGCGGAGAGCGCTTGCTCCACCGCGGCGGGATTGCCGCGCTGGGTCTCGATCTCGGCGATCGCGGTCATCATCGGCTGGGATTCATGCAGGGATTCCCGGGCCGCCGCTTCCGAGATCTCACCGGCCTGGTTCAGAGCCTCGCCCCAGTCGCCGGTCAGGGCGAGGACGAAGGTGATCTCGCTTGCCGCCGCCATCTCGAAGACCCGATCGCCCACCTTGCGGGCCAGGGCAAGCGCCTTGCGGTATTCGACGAGGGCGTCGGCGTAGCGGTCGGCGTTGACCAGTCCCCCCGCCCGGTTGTAATAGGCGCGCAGCGCGGCCGACGGCAGGTCGTTGGCGAGAGCGATCTCGAGCGCGTGGGTGATCAGCGCCAGCCCCTCCTCCGGATGCTTGGAGCGGAACGCGACCAGGCCGCGCGTGTTCAGAGCGCGCGAGATCACCTCGGGAAGACGCAGGGTCTCGGCGATATCGAGGGCCTTGGCGATCCGCCGTGCCGCCATCTCGGTGTTGCCGGTGAAGAAGTAGAGGGTTCCCAGCGCCTCCGCCAGGGTGGCCAGGTCCGCGTCGGGCTCGTCGTTCTCGATGATGCGAAGGCCACGCTCCATGCTCTCGATGGCCTGGTCGGCCTGACCACGCGTCCACATCACCCGTCCGAGGTAGGCGGAGACGCGCGCCGCCGCATGCGCCATCCCCTGCTCTTCGTAGAGCTCGAGGGCGCGTCCGTAGTGGGCGAGGGCGGCCTCGGCGCGGAGCGCACGCCAGGCGACGTGGCCGGCTTGCTCGTGCAGGCCAGCCTGGGCGGCCGGCGTCGCCACCAGGCTTGCCGCCTTGTCGAAGTAGCGCTCCGCCTCGGTGTTGGCAGCCAGCGAGCTGGCCCGCTCGCCGGCCGTTGCCAGGGCTTCCGCGGCCCGCTGCTTGATCCGCTCGGCATCGGCGTCCTCGGGGGCGAGACGGTAGGCCTCGAGGTAGTGCGACGCGACGATCTCCACGACCTCGGCATCCTCCGCTCCGCGTGAGCCCTCGAGCCAGGCGGCCACGGCCAGGTGCCGATCCTTCCGGTCGCGTCTCGACAGGGTCTCATAGGCGACCCGCCGCACCAGCTCCTGGACGAATCCATACTGGCCGCGATCCGGGGAGCGGGGGTCCGCCTGGAGCGACAGCAGCTCCTTGCGGACGAGCTCCGCAAGCAGGGGCTCGAGCCGATCGGCGGGGAGGCCGCTCACCGCGGCGAGCGAGGGGCCGGTGAACGTCCTGCCCAGCACGGCGGCGTTCTGCAGGAGATGCCTCGCCTCGGGACGCAGGCCGTCGAGCCGGGCGGCTATGAGGCCATGGAGGCTCTCCGGGACAGCGGTGTCCTCGATCGGACCATTGATCCTGTAGACGGTTCCGGAGGCGGTGATGAGACCGCGGTCGAGGAGCATGCGGACGGTCTCGACGGCATACAGGGGCACCCCTTCCGAACGTTGGAGCAGATGCTCGCGAACCTCATCCGGGAGACCGGGCACCAGTCCGTCGATGAGCTGCTCCACAGCAGGGATCGAAAGCGGCTCCAGGTGCACCGAGGTGAAGTTGCGTCCTCGCGCTCCCCAGTTGGGATGCAGGTCCAGGAGCTCGGGGCGCGCCGCGGTCACCACGAACAGCGGGTGGCTGCGCGACCACTCCATGAGGTGCTCGATGAACTCGAGGAGCGAGGTGTCCGCCCACTGGGCGTCCTCGAACACCAGGACCGTCGGGCTCACGTCGGCCAAGCGCTCGAAGAAGAGCCGCCAGGCGCCGAAGAGATCCTGGCGGTCGTGGCTGCCCCCCTCTTCGAGGCCGAGGAGGTGAGCCACCCGCGGCTCCACCCAGCGCCGCTCCTCCGGGTCGGGCAGGTACTCGTCGAGGCAGTCCTGCAGCTTCCTCCGGGCCGTCGCGGGCTCCTCGCCTTCGACGATGCCCGCCCGCATCCGGACCATCTCGGCGAGGGCCCAGTAGGTGACCCCCTCCCCGTAGGCCAGGCACCGTCCGCGGTGCCAGAAGATCTCCTTCGCGACGCCGTCCAGGTATTTGAAGAACTCCCAGATCAGGCGTGACTTGCCGACCCCGGCGATGCCGACGACCGATACCAGGTGCGCCCGGTGCTGGTCGGCGCTGGCGTGAAAGAGCTCCTTGACCAGGCGCAGGTCGCGCTCGCGGCCCACCAGCGGCGCCTCCAGGCGCTCCGTCTTGAGGGCGCCGCCCCGCCCTCCGATGACGCGGACGGCTTGCCAGAGGTGCACGGGCTCCGCCTTGCCTTTCAAGGTGTGCTCGCCGCTGTCCTCATAGACCAGCACGGCCTGGGTGGCCCGGCGGGTCATCTCGCCCACCAGGACGGTGCCGGGCCGGGCCCGGCCCTGGATCCGCGAGGCGGTGTTGACGAGGTCGCCGGCCACGATCCCGTAGCCGTTCGCCTCAGCCGTGACCGCGGCCTCGCCGGTGAGCACGCCGGCGCGCGCCTGCAGGGTGGGGTCGCCGACGGTCTGACCCAGCGTCCCCACCGCCTCGACGACGTCGAGGGCGGCGCGGACCGCACGCTCGGCGTCGTCCTCGTGAGCGGTCGGTGCGCCCCAGACCGCCGCCACCGCGTCACCGATGAACTTCTCGACGGTGCCGCCGTAGCGGCTGATGAGCGCGCGGCAGACCTCGAAGTACTGGGTCAGCAGCTCCCGCACGTCCTCGGCGTCGCGCCCCTCGGAGAGGGTGGTGAAGCCGACCAGGTCGGCGAATAGCACGGAGACGATCCGGCGTTCAGTCGCCGGGGCCGCGGCTGACGCCACCGGCCGGGGAGGGGTCGTCCCGCCCGTCAGCTCGATCCCACACTCGTCGCAGTACCTGGCAGCAGGCTCCGCCGGTGTTGAGCAGCCGGGGCACACCCGGGACGTCGACGCCCCGCATTCGGAGCAGAACTTGCTCCCCGGACGGTTGTGGGCGCCGCAGTTGGGACAGGCCACCGCAAAAGGGGGGTGTGTTCGTGTGGTCAGAGTAAGCATCGCAGATTGGCGGCGGAATGCGAGCTTCCCCTGCCATCCTCTGGTGGCGGGCGGTGGCGACCGCCCCCCCGCTGGTCGGGCGTCAGCCGCCACGCGTCCACGTAGGAGGAGGGTTCATGAACGCAGCGGTGAGATCGCTGATCGACGATGTCCGGCAGACCCTGATGCCGCGCCGTGGTGCCCAGCACGGCCTGCTGCCCCCTCTGCTCGTCGGCATGACCGTGATCACTGGCCTGGTCGACGCGTTCAGCTACCTCGTGCTCGGCCACGTGTTCGTGGCCAACATGACCGGCAACATCGTCTTCCTCGGCTTCGCCCTGGTCGGCGTCGGCGGGTTCTCGGTGGTCACCTCCCTGGTCGCGGTGGGCGCCTTCGTCCTCGGGGCGCTGGGCGGCGGTCTCTTCCGCTGGCACCTGGGCGCCGACGTCGGCCGTCAGCTGGTCGTCGCCACCGGGATCCAGCTGCTCCTGCTGGCCGCCGCCCTGGTCCTCTGTGCCACGGTGGGCGGGTCCGTGCAGGGCGGCCTCCGCGACGGGCTGGTCGCCGTGATGGCGGCGGCCCTGGGCATCCAGAACGCCACCGCCCGCGGCCTGGCCGTTCCCGACCTGACCACGACGGTCCTCACCCTGACGATCACCGGCATCGCCGCCGACGCGCACGCCGCCGGCGGGAGCGGATCGAGAGCCGGCCGCCGGCTGATCTCCGTCGCCGCGATGCTGGTGGGAGCGGTCGTCGGCGGGATGCTCATCCTGCGCGGTCAGGTGACGGCGACCCTGGTGGTGGCCGTGATCCTGCTGGCGGTGATCGTCGCGGTCACCCGGCTGGTCCCCCGCTGGGCCCCCACCTGAGACGCACCGCGACGCCGGCACCGCCCGCCCGTCCGGACGCCCGATGCAGGACTCGAAGCTGTCACCAAGCCATGGTGCGGGCCGGCGCTCACGGTGGCCGGTGCCATCCTCAGCCTCGCCGTGGTCGACAACGTCTGCACCAGGTGCTGGAGGTGGTTTCCCGGCAGCGTCTGGACCTGCCCGGCGTGCGGCCTTCCCCTGACCGCCGCGAACGCTGCGCCGGCGCAGACTCCCCCTTCCGGCCCTCCCGCCATCCCGGCGTTCCATGAGGCGGGGGTCGGGCGGGAGCCCCGCCGGCACTGGTTGCGCTGGGGCCTGGCGCTGAGCATCGTCCTCATCTTTGCCCTGGGCATCTTCCCGCTGCCCCAGCTCGGTCTCTGGGGCAATCCCGGCTGCAGCCTCCCCGGCGCGACCTGCACGCGGGTTCTCTTCATCGGCAACAGCTACACGTCCGTCAACGACCTCCCGGACACATTCGCCGACCTGGCCTGGGCCGGCGGCCACCGGGTTCAGACCGAGGCGCTGGATGAGGGCGGCTGGACGCTCCAGCAGCACCTGGCCGCGCCCGAGACGGCGACCGCGCTCGACTCCCAGCGCTGGGACCTGGTCGTCCTGCAGGAGCAGAGTCAGATCCCGTCCCTCGCCGTCGACAGGACCGACCTGATGGATCCGGCGGCTACCAAGCTGGTGGCGGAGACCCGCGCCCGGGGCGCGCAGCCGATGTTCTATCTGACCATGGCCCACCAGGACGGCTGGCCCGAGGAGGGGCTCCCCGACTACCGGAGCATGCAGGCGGCTGTCGATGACGGCTACCTGGAGATAGCGGGCGAGCTCGGCGTTCCGGTGGTGCCGGTGGGAGCCGCCTGGCAGACGGTCGTCGATGCGCCCTCACTGCCCGCCATGTGGCAGTCCGACGGCACCCACCCCACGGTCAGCGGCACCTACCTCGCCGCGTGCGTCTTCTATGCCGCGATCTTCCGGGAGAGCCCGACCGGGCTGGGAGATGACGACGGCCTCCCCGCCGCCGAGGCTCACGACCTCCAGACGGTGGCGGCGAGCACGGTCCTGACCGACCCCGGGGAGTGGGGGTTGCCCGGATAACCGGCGACGAGGGCTGGCGGCGACGTCGCGGCGCGCTCACATGGGATGTGATCCGCCGCGAGGCGATGGTCTACGCAGTCGGGGCCGCCAGGCGCCCCACCACCTCCGGGAGGCCGTCGAGATCCGGGAGGACGGCGCCGTCAGGGCAGCCGCGCGGAGAATGGGCGGATGGCCGCGCGCTACCTCCGACCCGGGTGGTTCACGACCAACGTATTCAACCGGCTGGTGGCAGGGCTGTCCCGCGTCGGGATCAGCGTCCTCGGCTCACGGATCCTGGCCGTTCGTGGACGCAAGACCGGCCAGTGGCGGACGACCCCGGTGAACCTGCTCACCCACGACGGCGCACGCTACCTGGTGGCGCCGCGGGGCGTGACCCAGTGGGTGCGCAACGTCCGCGCCGGCTGCACCGTCGAGCTGCGCATCGGCCGCCGCCGCGAGCCGGTCGCTCTGGTCGAACTCGACGAGGAGGCGAAGGTTCCCGTGCTGCGCGCCTACCTGCGCCGCTGGAAGGTGGAGATCGGCGCCTTCTTCCAGGGGGTGGGACCGGACGCGCCGGACGCCGACCTGGCGAGGTTCGCGCCCGGCTACCCGGCCTTCCGCGTTCAGGGCCGCCGGGGCTCCTGATCCGAGGCCGCGGTGGCGGCCGCCCGACGCGCGAGCCCGCCTACGAACCGATGGCGAGCTCGACGGTCCACTTCCATGCCGTCCCGTGCCCCAGACTCGACGTAACCACCAGAACAGAGGCCAACCGCCATGTCTGACATCCCTGCGCTCGATGCCGCCGCGTCGCTCGGTGAGGTCATTCACGACCGCCACTCGGAACGGGCACCCTACGACCCGTCACGGCAGGTGTTAGAGGCCGACCTCGAGGCGATCCTCGAAGCGGCCCGGTGGGCTCCGACGGCGCACAACATGCAGAACCACGAGATCATCGTGGTCGACGACAGGTCGACCCTGGCCGCGATCGGCCGTCTCCGCGCCGGCGTCTCCCGCGACTTCGTCAAGGAGAACTACGCCCAGCTCTCCTTCAGCGAAGAGGAGCTGATGCGCAAAGGAACCGGGGTGCTGGCGACCATGTTCCCGCCATCCTGGCGCACGCGGGACGCCGAGCCCGACGCCGGTGCTGAGAGGGCGACCCTGGACGCGACCATGCGCTCATGTCCGGTGACCCTGATCGTGCTCTACGACCCGCTGAGACGGGCGCCGGCCTCCGAGGGCGACTTTCTCGGCATCATGAGCTTGGGCTGCGTGATGCAGAACATGTGGCTCATGGCGCAGGCGCGGGGGATCGGGATGCAGATCATGAGCGTCTTCGGCGGTGGCGCTGTCGAGGACGAGCTGCGCAGCCTGCTTTCGATACCGAGCCACCTGCGGATCGCGTTCGCCTGCCGGCTCGGCTACCGAGCGGGCGAGGCCCGCCCCCAGCTGCGGGTGCGCCGTCCCATCGGCCGGTTCGTGCACCGGAACACCTACCGCGACCACGGCGGCGTGGAGGTGCCCGCCGGCGGTTGAAACCGCCCGGCCGGGTCAGGCGCCCGGCGGGGTCAGCCCGGACCGGACGGGAGGGGTCCGCGAGCGCTCCCTCCTCACGAGCGACCGGCCCAGCCGGAATCCCGAATTCAGGAGAACCTGGTACCCGCTACAGGACTCGAACCTGTGACCAAGGGATTAAGAGTCCCCTGCTCTACCAACTGAGCTAAGCGGGCCCGTGCGGGGCCGGCGATCCGAGCCGCCTGCCGCCCCTCAGCGTCCGATTCTACCGCCGCGCGTCGGCGCCGCTCTGGAATCCCCGCCGGCCGCCGACCACCCCCCGCCACCGCTTGAGGTTCAACTCCAGGAGCGCCCGCCGCTGCTGCCCGAGCCGCATCGAGAGCGGCGGACCCCCCGGGTCGAGCGCCCGCAGTGGGGAGGTGGTGCGCGCCTCGATGGCCCGGCGCAGGTCGGCGGCCCCGCTCCCCGGGAAGACGGTCACCAACCGGCCCAGGTCGTGGACGCCGAAGTGGCTGTCCCCCGCCGCCATCATCGCCCCCACCCGTTCCCGGTGGGCGGCGCAGAACTCGTCCAGCTGCTTCCAGGCGCCGGGCAGGACCGGGGCGGTGTGGCGGACCTCGATCCCGTCCAGGCTGTGGGTCTCCAGCAGCCGCCGGAGCCGGCCCTGCGAGATCGAGGCGAACCAGGTGGGCATGAACGGATGAGCCACCACCGCCAGGCCCCCCGCGTCGTGGATGGCGTCGACGGTGTCCTCCACCGACAGGTGCATCCGGATCGGCCGCCGGATGAAGAGGGCCACCACGTGGATCCCAGGAGGGAAGGCGCAGGTCACCTCCTCACCTCCCACCACGTCGACCCCCAGCTCGGCACCGACCTCGGTGGCCTCCTCGAGCGGCGAGAGGGTGTCGTGGTCGGTGATGCAGATGACCGACAGCCCGATCGCGGCGGCGGCCCGCACCAGCTCCGCCGCGGTGACCATGCCGTCGCTGGCCAGGGTGTGGCTGTGGGCTTCGGCGGCGCTCAGCCCCGGCCCCAGCGGGATCCAGTCACGCACCGGGGGTCCCGGCGGCGGCCGGCGCCTCCAGAAGGGGACGCGCGGTGCGGAGGATGGCGACGCGGGGGACGACCACGCGCACCATCACCCACCAGGAGCCCGCCGCCAGAATCACCCCGCCGATCACGTCGACGACGTAGTGCTCGCCGAGGAACACCACGCTGGCGAAGACCAGCAGGGACCAGACGAAGAGGATCCAGGAGCCGCGCGGATAGACGCGGCGGAGGGCCAGCCACCCCAGGGTCGGAAAGGCCGCGTGCAGCGACGGGAAGGCGGCGGTCGAATTGGGGTTGAGCAGTTTGTAGTAGGGGCTGATGGCGCTCGGAAGGGTGTGCTGGGAGCCGATCAGGTCGGTGACCCCGCTGAGCACGTGCTGCTGAGCCGCGTACCACGGGGGCGCGGTCGGCACCAGCAGGAAGAAGACGAACCCCACCATGCACATCCCGAGCAGCGCGGTCACGAAGCGCAGGTACTGGGCGCGGTCCTTGAGCCAGAGCACCAGCCCCACCAGGAGCGGCACCACGAAGTGGCAGAAGTAGACGACGGTCGCCGCCACCGCCAGCACGTGGAGGGTGGTCCCGCTCACCGCATGCTGGAGGACCTCTGAGGGGTCGTGGCCGAAGAAGAGCCACTTCTCGACATTGGCGAGGCTCGCCACCTGCGGGGCGATGCCGTCGTTGTGGACGATCCCGCGCATCGCCTCCCAGCCCAGGAAGATCGCGATGAACGGCACCCAGTCGCCGATGAAGCGGAAGAACCGCCCGCTGAGGAGCGCCACCGGGATGAAGATGAGCAGCAGGTAGTCGGGTGAGACCGAGATCCCGCGCCAGATCATGATCCCGGCGACCACCACGACGTAGGCGAGCCCGACGATCACCATGGGGCCGGAGCGGCGGGCCCAGGCGGGCCGGCGGCTGACCCAGGCGGGGAAGCCACCACCGGGCGGGGAAGGGCTGGCGCCGGGGCCCGGAGCCACCGGTTCGGCGCTTACCCCGCTCTCGCCGGTAGCGCGGTCCTCCAGGAGCATGGCGGGCAGTCTAACCGTCTCTCCCTTGATCTCTTCCTAATGGGGTTCGCGCCGCGCCGGGGACGGGCGTGGCAGGGTCCCTCCTGCCCGCCGGAGCCGGTCGCACCGCCGGCCGCGGGCGTGGCGCCACGCGATCCCGGCCTGACCGATCTGCCCGACGGGGCCGGCGATTCCGTGCTGAGAGGACCATGAGAAGCGGTGACTGGCTTCGTGAGCGGACCAATTGGCTCATATACTCGAAGCCGACATGACCGAACGGGGCCGCATCCTGGTCGTGGATGACGAGCCGTCGATCACCGACTTCATCCAGCTCGGCCTGAGCCACGAGGGTTACGAGGTGGCCACCGCCGCCGACGGCCGCCAGGGGCTGCGCGCGGTCGACGACTTCAAGCCCGACCTGGTCATCCTCGACGTGATGATGCCGAGGCTGGACGGATTCGAGCTGTGCCGGGCCATCGCCGGCGAGCCGCGGCGGGGGATCATCATCCTGAGCGCCCGGGACGAGACCACCGACCGCATCCACGGGCTGGAGCTGGGGGCCGACGACTACCTGGTCAAGCCCTTCGAGTTCGCGGAGCTGCTGGCCCGGGTCAAGGCGGTGCTGCGCCGCCGCCAGCCCGACCTGAACCGGGTGGTGACGGTGGGCGACCTCAGCATCGACACCGCCACCCGGGAGGTGCGGGTGGGCAACCGTCAGCTCGAGCTGTCCGTGCGCGAGTACGACCTGCTCCACTTCCTCGCCGTGCATGCCGACGAGGTGCTGCTCCGCCAGCGCATCCTCGACGAGGTCTGGGGCTACAACTTCTTCGGCGACGAGAACAACGTCGAGGTCTACATCCGCTATCTCCGGCAGAAGCTGGGGGACACCGACCACCAGCGCATCCAGACGGTGCGCGGCGTCGGATACCGCCTGCATGCGGTCAGCGGAGTGGCGCAGGCGTGAGGTGACCGCGTGGGCGGCATAGGCCGGGCGCTGCGCAGCCTCCGCTGGCGGCTGACCCTCACCTACCTGGTGCTCATCGCCGTCCTGCTGGCGGGGCTCGGTGCCTTCCAATACGTGAGCCTCCGGCACAGCCTCATCGATGCCCGTGTCAACGCCCTGGAAGGCGATCTGCTCGCCGCCCAGAAGCTCTATGCCAGCGGCGAGCTGACGTCGGCGACTGCCGCAGACAAGGTGCGCACCCTCGGCACGCTGATCCGCTCCGCATCCGGCCAGTCCGTCACCGTCGCCCTCTTCAGTCCGCGGGGCATCCTCCGTGCGGTGATCCCCGCCGGCGCTGCCCCCCCGCAGCTCGACCCGGGCACCTTCGACGGCGTGATATCGCAGGAGGTCGAGCAGCACGAGATCGTCGGCTCGGACCTGGTGGCCGGCTTCCCGGTGGGAGTGGCGGACCCCACGGTGTTGCGCACCACCGCGGTGGTCGAGGTCTCCGAGCCCATGACCCCGATCGATGACGTCCTCCACGGCGACGTCGCGGGGCTCGCTCTTGGGGGCGGCGTGCTCCTGCTCCTCGTGCTGCTGATCGGACTTCTCATCACCAGCCGCTCGCTCCGGCCGCTCCGCCGGCTCACCGTCACCGCCGGCGAGCTTGCGGACGGCGACCTGCGCGCCCGGAGCCGGCTGGTCCCACGCGAGGACGAGGTGGGCCAGCTGGCCACCGCCTTCGACCACATGGCGGATCGGATCGAGGGCGCGTTCGCGGTCCAGCAGGAATCGGAGAACAGGGTGCGGCGGTTCATCGCCGATGCCTCGCACGAGCTGCGCACGCCGGTCACGGCGCTCTCGGGCTACATCGACGTTCTCCGCCGTGGCGCCGCCCAGAGCCCGGAGGCGATGAACGCGGCGCTCGGGATGATGGCCGGTGAGGCGGACCGGCTCCGGGTCCTCGTCCTCGACCTGCTGGCGCTGGCCCGGCTGGACGCCCGCTCCCAGCAGAAGCCGGAGGACTTCGATCTCTCGGAGGCGCTGGGCCGGCTCCTCGACGAGGGGGTACCGGGGATGCCGGAGCGCGTGGACGGCGATCTCCCGCCATCCCCGGTGATCGTCCACTGCGACCACAGCGCCCTCACCACCGTGGTCCGCAACCTCCTCGTCAACGCCTGCAAGTACGCCCCGGGGGCTCGCCAGGTGTGGTCGGTGCGAGTCGACGGCAACCGGGCCCGGGTCGACGCCCACGATCAGGGGCCGGGGATCCCGGCGTCGGACCTACCGCACGTGTTCGAGCGCTTCTACCGCGGGGAGAAGACCCGGACCCGCGAGGAGGGGGGGAGCGGGTTGGGGCTGGCCATCGTGATGGGGCTGGTTCGTGCGCAGGGCGGCGACGTCGCCATCGCCAGCGCCGAGGGCCAGGGGACCACGGTGACCTTCTGGCTGCCGCTGGCCCGGGGCAGCGCGTAGCGGCGGGGCTCGACTCGGTCAGGCGACCGGGATGGCGCGCACCTGGTAGACGGGCTTGGCTGGGAGCGGCGTGTCCACCAGGGCGCCCGGGTAGGTCAGGCCGCAGCTCGTCTCGGCCTGCGCCTGGGTGCCGAGGTCGGTGCCGCCCAGGGTGCCGCCGGGGAGCACGCACTCGTAGTGGGTCTTCCCCTGGTAGTCGATCCAGCCGACGAAAGCAGTGACGACCACGTCCTGAAAGGCGGTGACGACGGCGCCCGTGGCCGGGATCTCCCCCTCGCCACTGATCTGCTTGTAGTAGTAGTCGAAGGGGGTCCCCGAGGTCGCCGCCAGGATGGGCACGGTGACGCCATCACCGAAGTCCCAGTACACGTCGTCGGAGGGCGCGACCTGGAGGTAGAAGGAGTAGACGACCGAGATCCCGTCGCTGTCGGGGGCGCCCATCACGTCGATGACGGTGACGGGCGAGTCGTCACTGTCGGAGGGTTGCGGGGAGATCCAGAACTCGGTGGGGGCGAAGACCACGTAGTTGTCGGGAGCATCGGTCTCGACCTGACCCGCCGAGGCCGGCAGCAGGGCGTCCGCCTGCGCCGCATTCCCGGGCACAGAGAACGGCGGACTGGGTGGGGTCGGGGCAGCGTCGGGCGGCAGGGGCGAGACGGTCCTCACAGAGATCTTGACGATGCCGGGGTCATGGCAGAGCCCGTCCACCCAGGTGCCCGGGGTGGTGGAGTCGGAGGTGAGGCTGACCTCGGCGACGTCGTTGTTGATGCCGGAGAACACGTAGAGCCCGTTGGCCAGGCCCCCGCCGAGCTGGTAGGCGGGAGGCGCCTCCGGATACGGGGAGAGGTCCGTGGTCCAGTTGCCCCCGGGCACCGGCGTGGTGTCGCTGCCCGAGTAGAACGTGTCGGTCTGTGTGGAGAAGAACACCGCATCGGTGGTGCCGCTCCAGAAGGCGATCGGGAAGGTCTCGAGCCCTCCGACGCCACTCCCCGAGGCCCCGGAGATGTCAGAGGTGGACGGCTCGCCGATGACCTGGGCATATTCCCAGCCGGTGTCGATGGTGCACTCGCCGGTCGGAGTCACGGTGGCGAGGTTGCCCTGTGAGGGCTGCCCGTTGCGACCGTCGGTGCCCGTGCCGGGGCAGTACAGGTTGAGCTGGCTCTGCGCTGACAGAGTTTGGGAGCTGGGGTCGAGGATGGTCAGGTTGGTGTCAATGGTACAGGTGGACTGGGTTTGACCCTGTCCTAACCCCGCTAGAACAGGGGTAACCTCTGCCGAAGTTGCGAGCATCACAAGCACGAGCGCGACGCTTGCTTGTTGTCTCACGTGTTAGATTCCAGACGCGCTGATGATGCCGTCCACGGTTGGGTCCCACCCCTGGTCGTAGCTGCCCGCGAACGTGACGTACGGACCCAACGCCGGACTCTCCGTCAATACGGTCAGGTCGAGCTCGACACTCTCCTGTCCTTCGCCAACATCCTTGTTCGCCACTGAGCCGTCGGCCGATGTCCATAGGCTCGTGCAGGGTCCAACCGCCGCCTGGACGTAGACCACCCCGGGGCTGGATGAACCACCCGAATTGAGATCCGACATCTGTCCAGCTGTCACACTGACCGCATAGACCTTCTCGGGGTACTCGCATGTCTTGTCGTCGGCGATCTTTCCTCCATCGGAGACGAACTCGACGACAGCCGGTCCCCAGTCTAGGAGCTGAATGACCCTGGCCTGATCGTGTTGCTGAGCCCACTCGATGAGGGTCCACGTCTGGTTGTCAGCTATCAGCCAAGCGGTGAAGGCGGCGTCACTGAGCTGTCCGTTGGTCAGGTTCTTCGTCTGAATCGCGGGTGGGTCGGACGTGATCTCCGAGCACGCGGGCACCATGGTTGCGCCCATCTCCCACCAGGCCTGCTCGACCGCAGTCGGGTTCGAGAGGTTCAGCTGGCCGTTGGCGAGGGCTGCGGCCGCGCCGGGGATGGGGGTGTCCTGCGCGTCGCAGTACGCGGTGGGCGCGATAGCCGGGGTCGGCGTGGGGATGGCGGAGGTCGTGTGCTCCGCCTGCTGCCGTGTTGGGCTGGCTGTCGCGGACGTCGCCCCGCAAGCGGCGAGTAGTCCGGCCAGAAGTGCCAGTGCCGCGGCTCGCGCGGGTCGCCCTGCCCCACCGGGCCGCGGATCGGCCACCGGTGGGCGCACGGATCGGACGCCCATGGTCCCTCCTTCCCAAGAAACCACTGGTTGCGGCGACGGAGCATACAGACAACCGTCGCCGGTCCGCCAGAGGTCGCGAACGCCCCAATCGAGTCCCAAATCGAGATGCTGTCCGGAGGCAGGCGGCGGCCGCACCGCCGGAGTGAACGACTGCCTCACCATGGCCCGGAGCCTACGGGGCCTTCGCGGACATGAGCCGGACAAAGCCGCCGCCCTCTTCGTGCAAGGGGGCTTGCTCACGGTCACCATCGGCAGAAGCCGACCGGGGATTACAATCAGCGCCCTCCTATTCGTTTTCGAGAAGAGCCGACCCGGATCAGTCTGTGTCGACGATCTCGAAGTGCTCGGGCGTGAGGATCACGTTCGCATAGTCAAACCCCGTGACCCAGCTGTCGTCCCGGATAGCGAGGCCTACCGCATACCCTTCCTCGGGCCCGGCGTGGCACTCGACCACGATGCGTTCCGTCCCGGCAGGGAAGACCCGGTGTCCTCCGAGCCCCTCTCGAACTTCCATCACTGTGCGGATCCGGTCGTAGTCCTTCGCCTTCATCTCAGGGCGAGTTGATGGTTAGCCACACGATGTCTCCCCCGATCAATTCTCGGTCCATCGCGTTCCACTCACGCGCGATGCGTTCGACTATCTGATCCGTCGGTCCGCTCCAAACCTGGAACTCGTGCGTGTCGAGAGTGAATTGACCGGCGACCGCCCCCGGGGCCTCGTCGAGTAACCGCGCTACCAGTTCGAGCGTTGCCTCGCGTTGCAACGCAGGTGACACACTAAGCACTGGCCGCTGGCGAACTCTCCACAGCACGCTCCAAAGACCGACGTAGTCGTCTCGGCATTCCAACTCCAGCGAAGAGAACGCATCGTCGAGGGCGTCACCGTAGGATGTCATGGGGCCTCGTGAATCTTCTCGATGGGTATTCGCAGGATGTTGACGTCGATGACCGGACCTCCCGACTTCGACTGGGGACGCCATCCTACCCAACCTCCCCCAGGGAGGTCATAGCCCCGACCCTGGTATGTCGCCGGGGTTCGGGGTGTCCCGCCGGTGATCATCTCGTTCCATATTCCCGGCAGCTCCGAGCCTGGGACCCGGCGAATATCGGGGGTCGAACCTGGGTCACCGATCGCTTGCCCGTTCGGCATCAGGATCTGCTGGGCCGCGCTGGGGCCATCGCCGAGCACCTCGTCGGCCCCGTCCCACCCCTCTATGTCCTCCGTGCCCTGGAGGTCCGCCGGCAGGCCTGGGTCCGGTTCGGCCTCGATGTCGTCGAGCGGGCCCTCCCCCTCCCCGGGCCCCTCCCCGAGACCGTCGTCGAGGGAGGAGAGGACCCCCTCGAGAGCGCTCTGGGCGGCCTCCCCGGGGTCGAAGAGGGGGACCGCGTCGTCGCCGGTCTCGTTGAACTGGGGGTCGAGCCGGTCCAGCAGGTCGGCGCCGAGCTGGCTGATGACGTCGGAGCCGAAACCGGTCAGGGCCCCGCCCAGGGCGAGCTCCCCCAGCCCCGTGAGGGTGAGGTCGGCGCCGATCTCCATGCCGACCCCGGCCGCCACCTCGGCGGCGTCGGTGGCGGGGTCGGCGCCGCCCTGGGCGGCGTTGAGGATGGTGAGGGCGGCCAGCACGCCGAGCTGGACCCAGTGCTCGTTCTGGGCGTGCTCGAGCTTGTCCGCGTAGTCGCGTAGCTCCCGGGCGAAGAGGGTGAGGTTGTCGCCCAGGGAGCTGAGGATCGTAGAGGGGGAGTCGTGAGTGCAGGCGGTCCAGGCGTTGCGGAAGGCGGTGGCGGCGGTCCCGGTCCAGGCCTGGGTGAGGGTGAGGACGGCGTCGTCGAGGGCGAGGGCGGCCCGGCTGTACTCGCTGTCGACGGCGTCCACCAGGTTGGCGATCTGGCGGACGCGGCCGGGGTCGCCGGGGGGCCCGGCGCAGAACCCTCCGATGTCGCCGAGGACGTCGCCGGCTCCGGTGACGAAGAAGGTCGACGGAGCGCCCCCCGATGGCATGGACCGGACGCTACCGGCCCCTCACGGACACCACGCGGACAAACCGGCCGCCCGGCGGCCGCATCCGAGCCCGCCGCTACGGGGGGCCGTCCACGTAGTAGTGGCGGCGCCAGCGGATGTACAGGAATACCGCGAGCAGGACGAATGCGAGCTCGAACACGAGCGGGGTCGGGAAGTGGAACGCGGTGCCCGTGACCCGCGCGATGAGGGAGGCGGAGGGAGTCGGGCTGGACTTCGGCTTGGCTGCCGGCGTCGTGGTCGGCGGCGGCAGGGTCGCCGCCGTGGCCGGGAGGGTGGCGGAGCTGCCCGAGGCGGTGGAGAGCGCCGGCGGCGACGGTGCGGTGGTGTCGACCTCGCGGTAGATGCCGGCGCTGCCCTGGTCGGGATCGAGCGCCGCGATCACGGTCGCGTACGGCCGCCCCGGGGCCACCGCGATGCTCTCCACCTCCTGGCGCGCCGGCTCTCCCGGGCTGTGGTCCGTCGGGAGGCCCTGGCTGGCGGCGGCGAAGCTCTGGCCGCCGTCGGTGGAGCGGAAGAGCCCGCCTCCGCTGCTGCCACCCGCGTCGGCCCCGGCATAGACCAGGTTGGGGTCCAGAGGGCTGAAGGCCGCATCGGTGAGGAAGGTGTTCTGAGGAATCCCGTTGCTCGCGGTCCAGGCCACCCCCCCGTTCCCGGAGCGGTACGTCCCCTTGGCGGTGGTCACCAGGATGGGGTTGGTCGTTACCGACGGGCTGGTGGTGGCGGACGGGCGGGCGGTCCCCGAAGGGCTGGCGGTCGCCGACGCGCCGGCGGTCAGCGCCCGGGTGGCGGGCCCGATGCTGATCGAGCTCACCACGTCGTTCGACGGGAGCCCGGAGCTGATCGCCGCCCAGTCCCCGCTGGCCGGATCGCGCCGGTACAGGAAGGCCCCGCCGGTGCTGGGGTAGTCGACGCCGGCGAAGAACACCGGTCCCGAGGAGCCGGGGACCCCCGCCACGGCGCTGATGCTGTCGCCGCTCAGCCCTCCTTGAAACCAGGTGGTGCCGTTGGCGGAGAGGGCGACCCCGTCATCGGTGCCCGCGGCCAGGCCTCCGGCGGTCACCGCGATGTCCCGGACATCCAGGTTGGGCAGCCCGGTCGAGTCGTCCGACCAGGTGGTGCCGTCGTCGGTCGAGACCCGGATGCCCGCGTTCGCGAGGCCGGCGTAGAGGGTCTCCCCGGTGCCGGGCACGGCTTCGAAGGCGACCGCCCAGACCCGGGACCCGTGCAGCCCGGCAGCCGACCAGGTGTTGCCCCCGTCAGAGCTGACGTAGACACCGTCGTCGGTGGCCGCGGCGGCGAGGCTCGGGTTGTCCGGGGCGAAGACGACCTGCCAGATCTCGCCGCTTCCCAGGTCGGGGAGGCCACCCGCCGGCGCCCAGCCCGCGGCCCGGACCGGTCCCGAGAGGGCTCCGCTGACGAGGAGGGCAGCGGCGGCACCGGCCGCCAGGGGTGCCGCTAGCAGCCGCGGCCGCAGCCGGTGCCGTGGGGGAGTCAGTTGGCTGATGACAGTGGCGATCCGAATGGTTCCAAGGGCGGGCGAATCAGATGTGGCGCAGGGGTGGGGTCCCCGCCCCGGCCGGCCGCGACGGCGGTCCGGCGAGCCGCGCCAGGATAGCAGCGATGCCCTCTCGATGCCTCGTCTCCGGCTCTGCCCGGTGCGTGCCACCGTACCTCCGGGCGCTCCCGGGATCCCCGCCCGTCTTGGGCAGACGTTCAGGGGCCCGTGCAGTCTCGAAACCCGACTGGTCTATACCAGTTGTACAATCGCCGCATGCCCATCCAGGGATGCAAGCCGGCGCCGACCCACCTCGGAGGTTGCCAGCGGTGAACGGACAGGCGATGGCGGCGGAGATGGCCGAGCAGCCGGGGGTGCTCGAGCGCCTGGTCCAGCGCCGCGCCGCGGTGGCCGCGGCGGTGCGGGCGGTGGTCCCCCCCCGCCTCTGCGGTATCACCCTGGTGGCCCGGGGCTCATCCGACAATGCCGCCCTGTACGGTCGCTACATCCTGGAGATGGCGGCGCGCCGCCCGGCCGGCCTGAGCGCCCCCAGCATCCACACCCTCTACCGGTCGCCGGTGGAGATGGACGGATACCTGGCCGTCGCGATCAGCCAGTCGGGCAGGACCCCGGAGATCCGCACGGTGCTTCGCCGCCTCCGTGAGCAGGGGGCTCGCACCGTGGCGATCGTGAACAGCGCCGGCTCACCGCTCGACGAGGAGGCCGAGGCGACGGTCCACCTCGACGCCGGCCCGGAGGTCGCGGTGCCGGCGACCAAGACCTTCACCGCCACGCTGCTGGCCCTCGGTCTGATCGCCGCCGCGGTCGGTGACGTCGCCTGGAGCGACGCCGAGGTCGCCGCCCTCCCGGGTCAGGTGGCGCGCCTGCTCGCGGACCCGGTGCCGGCGGACCGGCTCGCCGCTGCGATCGGGGAGAGCGACCGGGTGCTGGTCACCGGCCGAGGGCTGCTGCTGGTGGCGGCGCTGGAGACCGCTCTCAAGATCCGGGAGACGGTCGGGATCCTCGCTGAGGGCATCTCGCCGGCCGATCTCCGGCACGGCCCCATCGCCGCCGTCGGCCCCGGGTTCCCGGTCCTCAGCTTCCGCTCCGCTGGCGTTGCCGACCAGGACGTCCCCGAGCTGATCGACGCCCTGACGCGCCGCGGGGCTGGGGTGCAGGTGATCGGCTCGGACCCCGGTGCCGACTGCCCCCTCCCCGCGGACGTGCCCGCGGGGCTGCTCCCTCTGCTGGCGGTGGTCAGGGGTCAACAGGTGGCGGCCGCGCTGGCGCGGCGCCGCGGCCTCGACCCGGACAACCCCGCCGGGCTCAGCAAGGTCACGCTGACCCACTAGCCCCGGCTCGGGCTAGGGCCAGGGCACCTCGCGCGCGCGGTGGAAGTTGAGCCCCATGGCCTCCCAGCGTGGGGCCTGAGCGGCCAGCCGCCTCCGATAGCTCGACCAGTCATGAGCCGCCCACGGTGACCAGCCGATCTCGGCGATGCCGGGCAGACGGGGGAATGCCATCTGCTCGATGTCGCCCATGGTGGCCAGCGTCTCGCTGAAGAGTGGAGCCTCGACCCCCTCCAGCCGGTCATCAAGGACCCCGTAGCCGGCGGGGTCCCAGTCGTAGGCGCTCTCCACGCTGGTCGGGCCTGCCCAGGTGAGTCCGAGCGGGGTGCCGGAGTCGTACTTCTGGTCGAGGTAACACCGGTTCGCGGGGGCGAGCACAACCCTGACGCCGGCCCGCGCCGCCTGGTCGAGGCTGTCCCGCCCGGCGGCGGTGTCCCAGTACTCCGCCACCGTCCCGGGGGGCAGTGGGACCGCCGTGGCCTCCGCACAGACCGCCGGGATCTTGCCATGCTCGGCCACGATCCGGCCGGCCCTCTCGATGAAGGGGCTGTAGTCCGCGGGCGGTGTGCTGCTGGCCTCGTCCCCCCCGATGTGGATGTACGGTCCCGGGGTCATGGCGGCGAGCTCGCTGACGACGTCCTCCACGAACCGGTAGGTGATCGGCATCTCGGCGCAGAGGGAGCTGAAGCCGACATCGATGCCCGTGTACAGCGGCGGGGCGGTCCCGTCCCGGTTGAGCTCCGGGTAGGAGGCGAGGGCGGCGTGGACGTGTCCGGGCATGTCGATCTCGGGCACCACCATGACGTGCCTGCTGGCGGCGTGAACGACGATCCGCCCGTACTCCTCTTGCGTGTAGTGGCCCCCGGGGCCGCCGCCGACCTCGCTGTTCCCACCCACCGTGGTGAGCCGCGGCCACCCGCCGATGGCGACCCGCCAGCCCTGGTCGTCGGTGAGGTGGAGATGCAGGACGTTGACCTTGTAGAGGGCGATCTCGTCGATGAAGCGCTCCACGTCGGCGACGCTGAAGAAGTGGCGGGCGACGTCCAGCATCGCCCCGCGCCACGGGTAGCGCGGGCGGTCCACCATCGACCCTCCGGGAACCACCCACGGGCCCCTCCCGCTCGCATTCTCGATGCCGGCGGGAAGCATCTGGCGCAGGGTCTCGGCCCCGTGGAAGAGCCCGGACGCGGTGCCGGCTCGGATCACCACGGAGCCGGGATGCACCGCGAGCGTGTATCCCTCGTCGCCCAGATCCGGGTCGCCGGTGCCCAGCTCCAGCGTGATGACACTGTCGGAATGGCCGTCAGCTGGCACGAGGGGCAGCGCGAACCCCGTCCCGTGGCGCAGCAGCTTGGCCAGCCAGGTCGCGGCCGGCGCCGCCGCCGCCCCACCGCCGGCCGAGAGCACCGTCGACTCGGTGAGGGTGAAGTCCGCCCCCGGCTCAGGTCGGACCACCATCGGAGCCGGGATCACATCGGTCATGCGCGCCGGCCCTGCTCTCATGCGTAGTACACCTCCCTGCCCGCGACCAGGGTGCGCCGGACCTCGAGGGAGCCGTCGAGGACGACGATGTCGGCGGCGCCGCCCACCCGCAGCTCTCCCAGGTCCGGGCGCCCGAGCAGTCGCGCCGGCGCCCGCGTCGCCGCTCCGACCGCCAGCTCCAGGCTGGCCCCGGCCGAGATCAGGTTCCGGATCGCCCGGTCCATGGCCAGGACGCTGCCCGCGAGGGTCCCGTCCGCGAGGCGCGCCTCGTCGCCCCGCACGTGCACCTCGCGATCGGCGAGGTGATAGGTGCCGTCGCCGAGCCCGGCGGCCTCGATGGCGTCGGTGATCAGGACCAGGCGGTTGCCGGCGGCGGCGAGGAGGAGCTGGACGGTCTCGCGCGCGAGGTGGACGCCATCGATGATGGCGGTGACGAAGACGTCAGGTCGGGAGAGGGCGACGCCGGAGACGCCGGGGTCGCGCGGGGCCCACCGTCGCATCGCGTTGAAAACGTGGGTGACGGCCCGAGCGCCCCCATCGAAGGCGGCGGCCGCCACGTCCGCGTCGGCGTCCGTGTGTCCGAGCGAGACCACCACTCCGCGGGAGACGAGATGGCGCACCAGCGCCAGGCCGCCCTCGATCTCAGGGGCGATCGTGACGTAGCCGACCGGGCCGAGTCCGCAGACGGAGTCGGCGACCTCGCGGCTGGCCGCGAGCAGGTGCCGCGGATCGTGGGCCCCGTGGTGGAGGGGGGAGAGGAAGGGACCCTCGAGATGGGCTGGCAGCACCCGGGCCCCGGGCATCACATCCAGCGTGGCCAGGGTGGCCACCGCCTCGCCGACGGAGCCGATGGGCGAGCTGATGAAGGTCGGTTGGAAGGCGGTGACCCCCGTGCCTGCTAGCGCCCGAGAGGCGCGTGCATACCCGCCGGCGTCGGCCGAGAGGAGGTCGACGCCGGCCACGCCGTTCACCTGCACGTCCACGAAGCCGGGGACCGCCAGGCCGGCCGCCCCCGCCGGGGCGAGCCCCAGGCCGGACACCCGGCCGGACTCGACCGAGACATCCCCGGGCACGAGGGCATCGCCCACCAGGGAAGCCGCCACCCCCAGGCGCATGGTGTCCCCTTTGCTGCGTTAGAAGCTACTGCAACTGGTCTAGACCAATTGTGGACCCCGACCCGCCGGGATGGCAAACCGACGGGCGGCTGCGCCCTCGATTGGGGAGCTGCCGAATTCGCCACCGCGTGAGGCTCCAACGCCAGATCTCATGCCGGTGGGTGCTTGACAAGACCGCGCGGAGTGTGCCAGGCTGCGAAGCTGGTATAGACCAGTAGTGCCGTCGTCCCTGGTGGAGGCGGAGGTTTGAGCCCCTTGCGGGGGGTCATGGAGGCTGTCATGGTGAAGCGTCGTCAGATCAGCACCGCGGCGGTCGCGCTGCTCACCGCCGGGCTGGCGGCTTGCGGCAGCAGCTCGACCGGGAGCGGCGGCAGCCCGACCGCCCCCGCCCACGTCACCCTCAACGTCTGGCTGATGTCGGGGAGCGCCCCGGCCCCGCTGGTGACCGCCTGGGACAATCAGTTCGAGCAGGCCCATCCAAACGTCACCGTCAACGTCAGCCTGCAGCAGTGGACCGGGATCGTCACCAAGACGGAGACGGCCCTGGCCACCAGCACTCCGCCCGACGTCCTAGAGATGGGCAACACCTACGTGGCCAGCTTCGCCGCCACCGGCGGCCTGGCGGACCTCAGCGGCGTCACGTTCGAGAACCAGAACACCTGGCTGCAGAGCCTGACCGAGGCCGGCACCTACAACAGCAAGCTGTACGGGGTGCCGTACTACGCCGGCGACCGCATCGCCATCTACAACACCAATATGTTCGCCGCGGCGGGGATCACCTCGACTCCCACCACCACCACGGACCTGCTCAGCGACTGCGCCAAGATCAAGGCCAGCGAGCCGAGCGGCACCTCCTGCATCTACATCCCGGGTGAGTACTGGTACGCGATGGACTCCTTCCTCTTCGGCGAGCCCGGCAACGGCACCAGCGCCATCGCCACCGAGAGCGGCGGGAAGTGGAGCGCCCAGTTCTCCTCGTCGGCTGACCAGACGGCGCTGAGCTGGATCTACACGAACCTCTTTCAGACCGGCTACGACCTGGCTCCGGCCACCCAGAACGACACCACCACGACCACCAACACCGTCTTCGACAGCAGCAAGGCCGCGATCATCGTCGAGCCCGGCTGGGACTACGCGAGCGTCTACGGCACCGGCACCTCGTTCACCGCCTCCGACGTGGGCTCCTTCGCCCTCCCCGGATACACCAGCAGCGCCCCGATGCCGACCTTCCTGGGCGGCTCCAACCTCGGCGTCGCCGAGAAGAGCCCCAACCAGAAGCTCGCTGAGGAATACATCCAGCTCGTGGCCGGCACCCAGTACCAGTCCGAGATGGCGACGGTGGGTGGGGTGATCCCCAACAGCACCACCCTGCTCAACCTGCAGGCTGAGAACCCGCCCCTCAACACCGCCGCGCAGGCGGCCAAGACGAGCTGGTTCACCCCCAACAACGCTCAGGAGGCGACCGTCGAGAACGACAACTACTACGAGGACCTCCTGGGAGCGATCTTCTCCGGGCAGCAGAGCGCGAGCGCCGCTGCGAGTACGTACGACAGCCAGATCGACAGCGTCCTGAACGGGTCCTGAGCCCGACGATAGACTGACAACCGAGATGAGCGCGGTCGGGGAGATCCCAGCCACACCTCGGCGGCGCCGCCTCGGTACCCGGATGACCCCGTCGGGGGGTGAGCCCCCGACACCGGCCGGGCCCGGGGGAGTGGCACCCGCCACCTCCCGGGCCCAGCGCCGGCTGGTGGGCCGTTGGGTCCCGTACGCTCTGTCCAGCCCGTCGCTGCTGGTGCTGGCCGCGATCGTCGGCTTCCCGCTGGTCTTCTGCCTGGTCATCTCCTTCCAGCACTTCCAGGGCTACCAGCTGGTCACCGGAGGGCCGACCATCTGGGTCGGCTTCCGCAACTACCAGGCTCTCTTCACCGGTCAGTTCGTGCCGGTCCTGGTGCGCACCCTCCTCTTCGTCATCGGGACAGTGGGGATGACCCTCATCATCGGCCTCGGCATGGCCATGCTGATGCGGCGCGCCCATACCTGGGCGCGGGTCGTGCTCACCGTGGTGCTGGTGACCGTGTGGGCGGTGCCCCAGATCACAGCGGCCCAGATCTTCGTCTGGATCTTCGATCCCGTGTATGGAGTCGCCAACTGGCTGCTCTCCGCCCTCCACCTGGGCAGCTACGCCAGCCTCTCCACCAACCAGTGGTTCAACTACCCCATCTCGGTGCTGGCCCTGGCCGGAACCGTGGTGGTGTGGGGAGCGGTGCCGTTCGTGGCCATCACCCTCTTCGCCGGGCTGCTCCAGATCCCCGATGAGCTGTACGAGGCGGCTCGGGTGGACGGCGCCAGCTGGGTGTCCCAGTTGCGCACCATCACCGTGCCCCTTCTCCTGCCGATCCTCCTTCTCCTCAGCGTTCTCTCCATCATCTGGGACTTCAACGTGTACAACCAGGTCGCGGTGCTGCAGAACGTGGGGGGCATCAGCGACCAGACGACCATCTTCGGCGTGTGGGCGTATGACGTGGGTTTCGTTGGCAACAACTACGGCGCCGGAGCAGCCGTCACCATGCTCGGCGTCCTGCTGCTCTGCATCGTGACCGGTGCCGCGGTGCGCATGATGGTGCGGGGGGCCAGGACATGACCACGCTCGGACCCATGGGCGCCGAGGGCGTCGCCGCCGCGGCGAGGGTCACCTCGGTGCGGCGCCGCCGTCGCGGCAGCGTGCCGGCCACGGTGGCGCTGCTGGTGATCGCGGCGATCTGGCTCTTCCCCATCTACTACATGCTGATCGACGCCTTCAAGCCCAACAACGATCTGCTCCACTACCCGCCCCAGCTCTGGCCGGCCCAGTGGACGCTGGCCAACTTCCAGGAGGCGTTCACGGTGAACGGGGCAGGGCCGACCGTCCCCCAGCCCAGCTTCCTGACCTCGCTGTTCGTGAGCGTGGTTGTGGCCCTGGTGGTGGTGGCCTTCTCGATGGCCGTCTCGCTCTTCGCGTCCCTGGCCGTCGCCCGCTTCAACTTCCGCGGCCGCGGCACCATGCTGGTCGCCCTGCTGGTGGCCCAGATGGTCCCCTTCGCCTCCCTGCTCATCCCCATCTTCATCGAGCTCAACAAGGTCGGTCTGATCTTCACCGTACCGGCGCTCATCATCGCTTACGTGGCGCCGGTCCTTCCCTTCACCATCTGGACGCTGCGCGGCTTCGTCGCCTCCGTCCCGGTGGATATCGAGGAGGCGGCCCTCACCGACGGCTGCTCCCGCCTCAGCGCCTTCTGGAGGGTGATCTTTCCCCTCATTGCACCCGGGCTGGTGGCCACCTCGATCTTCGCCTTCATCCTCGCCTGGAACGACTACGTCTACGCCTACACCATCCTGGGCAACTCCGGGACGATCTTCGGCGGCCAAGCCGAGACGGCGAGCGTGTGGCTGTTCGGACTGATCAACCCCAGCCGGGTGACGCCGTGGGGCGAGTTGTTCGCAGCCTCACTGATCTTCACCCTTCCGGTGATGATCTTCTTCCTCATCATCCAGCGCCGGCTCGCCGCCGGGCTGACGGCCGGGGCGGTCAAGGCATGACCTCGCCCAGGGGGCGGAACGCGACCGCCAGGAGATCGAGCTGAATGGCAAACGTCGAGTATCGGCAGGCGACCTGCACCTACCCGGGGATGAGCGCTCCGGCCGTCGACTCCCTCGACCTCGTGGTCGAGGATGGCGAGTTCATGGTCCTCGTCGGCCCCTCGGGGTCGGGCAAGTCCACCGCCCTGCGCATGCTGGCCGGCCTGGAGATGGTGAGCAGCGGCGAGATCCTCATCGGGGATCGGGTGGTGACGGGTGCGCCACCGAAGGCCCGCGACATCGCCATGGTGTTCCAGAGCTACGCGCTCTACCCGCATCTCTCGGTGCGGGACAACCTTGCCTTTCCCCTCAAGCAGAAGGGAGTCTCCGAGCCCGAGCGCGGCCAGCGGGTCCTGGAGGCGGCTCGCCTGCTCGAGCTGGAACCGCTGCTCAACCGCCGGCCCCGGCAGCTCTCCGGAGGCCAGCGCCAGCGGGTCGCCATGGGCCGGGCGATCGTCCGGCAGCCCCAGGCTTTCCTGATGGACGAGCCGCTCTCCAACCTGGACGCCAAGCTCAGGGTCCAGACCCGCGCCGAGATCGCCGCCCTCCAGCGCCGCCTCGGGGTCACCACCGTCTACGTGACCCACGACCAGGTCGAGGCGATGACCCTCGGGCATCGCGTCGCGGTGCTTCGCGACGGGCTGCTCCAGCAGTGCGATATTCCCCGCCGCCTCTACGAGCATCCCTGCAACGTGTTCGTGGCCGGCTTCGTCGGGTCGCCGGCGATGAACCTCGACCGTCTGCCCTTCGACGGGACCGCGGCCCGGGTGGGCGACGTCGCCGTCCCCCTGCCCGGCCCCGCCGCCTCGGCGGCGCGCCAGGCCGGCCTCTCCGAGGTGATCCTCGGCCTGCGGCCCGACGCGCTCTCCCCGGTGACCGCCGGCGACTCGAACGGTGCCACCCGGCTGAGCTGCCAGGTGCACCTGGTCGAGGACACCGGGTCCGACGCCTGGGTGCACCTCGACGCCCCCGCGCAGCCGGCCCCGCTGCGGCTGGTGGCTCGGGCCGACGCCCGGCACCTGCCGTTGGTGGGGGACCGGATCTCGGTGGCGGTCCGGGTGGCGGAGGCCCACGTCTTCGACCCGGCCAGCGGAGTGCGACTTGGCGACTGAGGCCCCCGTCGCACCTTTCGCCGCGGCCCCCGCCGTCCTCGCCGTCGACGTCGGGGGAACCTCGATCAAGGGCGCTCTGGTCGGAGCCGACGCTGCGATCCTGGCCACCGACGGGGCGGATACCCCGCAGCAGAGCGAGGAAGCTCTCGTCGACGCTGTGATCGCCGTCGCCTGCCGGCTCCAGAAGTGTGCGCTCGCTCTCGGGTCTCCCGCCGCCGCCCTCGGAGTCGCGGCAGCGGGGGTGATTGACGAGACCACGGGCATCGCCCGGCACGGAGCCAACCTGCTGTGGCGGGACACCGCCCTCGCCAGGCGACTGGAGGAGCGGATCGCGCTGCCGACGACGCTGCTCCAGGATGCCCGAGCCGCGGCGCACGCCGAGGCGATCTTCGGAGCAGGGCGGACCTCGGACACCTTCCTGGCCGTCCTCCTCGGCACCGGGGTGGGCAGCGCCGTCGTGATAGACGGACGCCCGCTGCGCGGCGCCCACGGGCTGGCAGGGGAGATCGGACACCTTCAGGTTGACGCTCACCGGCTCGTCTGCGGCTGCGGCGGCCGTGGCTGTGTCGAGACCGTCGCCTCGGCCTCCGCCCTCTCCCGCCGCTTCGCTGCCGCCACCGGGCGGGCCATGCCGGCTGAGGCGGTGGTGGATCAGATGCTGGCCGGCAACCCGATCGCCACGCGGCTCTGGGCGGATGCCATCGCCGCGCTCGCCGTCGCGGTGGCGGCTGCGGTGGCGGTCGTGGACTGCGGCCTGGTGATCTTCGGCGGGGGGATGGCTGCCGCCGGCCAGCGCCTGCTCGACCCCCTCCGCGAGGCGCTCGCTCAGCGGCTGAGCCTGGGACCGGTGCCGGAGCTGGTCGTCGCCGCCCTGGGAAGCGTCGCCGGAGTCCTCGGCGCGGCGGCCGGAGCCCTCGCCGTGCTGGAACGCGACGATGTCGTCGAATCCTGGCGCAGCTCGCCGATTCCCGAGCTCCCCGGTGTGCCGTCGGGGGCGGGGACATGGGGGCGATCGCTCTCCTGATCATCCCTGGCCAGCTCGAGGGCGAAGGCGATGGCCCCGCGCAGCACCCCTTCATCGCCCAGCTCGCTGCTGACGATGCGCGGCCGGAAGGGCGTCAACTGCTGGAGCCGGGCCTCCAGCGGCTCGCGAAGCAGCTCGACTTCGCCCCCGATGCCCCCGCCCATCACCACCGCCTCGGGGTCGAGCACGGCGGTGACGGCGGCGATCACGAGGGCGAGGCGCTCCGCCTCGCGCTCGACTGCGGCGCGGGCCGGCGCCACACCTCGGCGCGCCGCGTCGAAGACCTGCCGAGCCGAGAGCCGGGAGGACATCCCGAGCTCGACCGCTGCCTGGACCACTCCTCGCGCGGAGACCCTCTCCTCGAACGCCCCCCACCGGGTGCCCGAGACGGGTGGCCGGGCGGTCGCCTCATCGCCGAAGGGCAGGTACGCGACCTCGCCCGCCGCGCCACGCAGGCCCACCTGGAGCTTGCCGTTGACGATGATGCCCATTCCCAGGCCGGTGCCGACCATCAGGTAGACGAAGTTGTCGAAGGTGGCGCCCCACCCGCTGCGCAGCTCGCCCAGTGCCGCCAGGTTCGCGTCGTTCGCCACCGAGGTTCGATCCCCGAGCTCGGTGCGCAGGGAGTCCAGAAGTCCCGGCCGGCCCCAGCGGCGGAGTCGAGAGGAGAGGAGCAGGGTCCCGTCCCGAGGGTCGAAGACCCCGGGGCTGCCCACCACCGTCCAGGCCACCTCGGGCCAGCCGACTCCGGCACTCCGCGCCACTCCCCGAGCCAGGGCGCTCACCATCCTGACCAGGTTGGGTGCGCTGCGAGCCGCGTTCCGGATGTCACGGCGGGCCACGACGGTGCCACTCAGGTCGGCCACCGAGCAGCGCAGCCAGCCGTGCCCGACATCGACGCCGACCACATGGCCGTCGCCCGGGAGGTGCTCGAAGATGAGCGCGGAGCGCCCCCGTTGCTGACGGCTCGGGCCGACGGCGCGCACCAGCCCCGCCTGTTCCAGGACGGTCAGGACGGCTCCCACCGTCGGCCGGGACAGGCCTGTCTCCTCCGCCAGCCGTGGCCGCGATGCCGGCCCGCCGCGACGGAGGCGCTCGAGGATCGTCCTCTCGTTCAGGCTTCGCATCGGCTGTGGCTGTCTCGTCCAGGAGCCCGGCTCGTGGCCGCGCGGTGGCGCGCGTCCGCGCGGGATCGCCTCATAGCCGCGGCTCGCGCGGCAGCTCGAGGGCCTGGAGGCGGCAGCCGGCCGGCCTCTCCCGCCTCCGCTGCCCCGTGCCCACCATCGGCCCCCCAATTCGCAATTATTTAACCGGAGCCGGCGATCAACCACTCTTCGGAAGTTCAGGTCGGCCCCTTGGGTCGTAGCTTATCTGGTATGTACCAGTTCGTCAAACCCGCATGGCCACGGGGGTTCCCGCCAGGGGTGAATGGGTCACATCGAGCCCGACGTGCAGCTGGTAGCGGTCTCCGCGGTAGGCGGAGATGGTGAGCTCGACGGGCCGCCCCTGTGCGAATGACCGGCGCTCCACGAGAAGGACCGCGCTGCCTGGTCGCAGCCCGAGGAGCGGGGCGTCGTCAGCGACGACGATGCCTGCTTCGATGGTCTGCTCGCCGTGATCGAGCTTGACGCCGAACCGCGTCTCCAGGGTCTCGTACAGGGAGCGGTCGGTCAGTGTCACGTCCTCGAGGCCGGGGGCCACCTGGACCGGGATGTACGAGCGCTCGATCGCCATCGGCACGTGGTCGGCGGTGCGCAGCCGCACCATGGCGTGAACCGCATCGCCGACGTTCAGCCCCAACGCTCGCGCGACCTGACCGCTGGCCCCACCGATGCGGCGTTCCAGGTCCCGTGAGCCGGGCCGCTGGCCGCGCGCGATCATATCCTCGGTGAACGAGGTGAGCCGGAGCGGCATCTCCACCTTGGGGCGGGCGACGAACGTCCCCTTTCCGGCGACCCGGTAGAGCCTGCCCTCAGCGACCAGGTTGTTGATCGCCTGCCGCACCGTCATCCGGGAGAGCCCGTAGCGGTCGACGAGCTCGCGTTCTGAGGGGATCAGCGCGTCGTAGGCCAGCTCGGCGTCGATGAGGTCCAGCAGGATCTCGCGAAGCTGGGAGTACTTGGGGACCGAGCTCTGCGGGTCGATCGACACCGTCTTCATCCGGGGCGCACTCCAACTGGTGCCTGTGCCGGGCCTGCGCGGCGCCCGCGCGTTGGGGCGCGCCCATTATTCCTCGCCATATGCGGCGTCAGGGGCGCCGATCAGACCATCGGGCGCCGGACCAGGGTGTGCTCCCGATCCGGGCCGACCGAGACCACGTCCACCGGAGCCCCGGCCAGCTCGCCGAGGCGCTCCACGTAGCGCTGGCAGGCGTCGGGGAGGTCCTCGAAGCGCCGGCAGTCGCGGGTGGACGCGAGCCAGCCCGGCATCTCCTCGTACACCGGCTCGGCGTGCTTGAGATGGGAGATGTTGGACATCGGGTGGTCCCAGTCCTCCCCCTTGCTCCGGTAGCCGGTCGCGATCCTGAGGGTCTCGATCTGGTCGAGGACGTCCACCTTGGTGATCGCCATGGAGTCGATGCCGTTGGTGTTCACCGAGTAACGTGCCACGGAGGCGTCGAACCAGCCCACCCGGCGGGCTCGGCCGGTCACGGTGCCGAACTCCGCCCCCACCTCGCGGATCAGCTCGCCCAGGGTGCCGTCCAGCTCGGTGGGGAACGGTCCGTAGCCGACGCGGGTGGTGTAGGCCTTGAAGACCCCGATCGTCCTGCTGACCTTGGAGGGCGGGATGCCGCTCCCCGTGAGCGCCCCCCCGGCGGTGGGCGCCGACGAGGTGACGTAGGGGTAGGTGCCCAGGTCGAGGTCGAGCATCGCCCCCTGGGCGCCCTCGCAGAGGATCCGCCGGTCCTCCCGGAGAGCGCCCTGGATGATCGGGTAGATGTCGCGGATGTAGGGCTCGAGCCGCTCCGCGTAGCCGAGGTACTCATCGAGGATCGCCCGCTCGTCGAACGGCTCGTGGTCGTACAGCCGGGTCAGCGACTCGTTCTTCAGCCTCAGGACGAATCTGAGCTTCTTCTCCAGGAACACCGGCTTGCTCAGGTCGCCGACCCGGAATCCCACCCGGCGCGCCTTGTCCTCGTACGCGGGCCCGATGCCGCGGTGGGTGGTGCCGAGACGGTCGTCGCCGCGCTGCTGCTCCCCCAGGCGGTCGAATACGGGGTGGTACGGCATCACCATGTGGGCCCGGTCGCTGATCACCAGGTTCTGGGTGTTCACCCCGTGGGCGTGCAGCTCGTCCAGCTCCGCGAGGAACGACTTCGGGTTGACCACCATGCCGTGGCCGATCACGCAGGTCGTGGTGGGCGAGAGGATGCCGCTCGGGATCAGCCGGAACTTGAACGTCCGGCCGTCGACGACCACGGTGTGGCCGGCGTTGTCACCGCCCTGGGAGCGGACGACCACGTCCACCGAGCCGGCGAGGAGATCGATGACCTTTCCCTTGCCCTCGTCGCCCCACTGGCCGCCGATGAGGATGGTGACGCTGATGGCCGGAGCCTCCTGGCGCGCGGATCGAGCACGCGCAGCGTATCGGGTCGCGCCCCGCCCGGGGGCGCCGGCTCCGGGTTGTCCCGGTGCTCCTCCCTCTCCGTGACCGGCCGAGCCGGCGCGGCCCCCGCTACTCCAGCACGCTGCGCAGCATCCAGGCGGTCTTCTCGTGGATCTGCATGCGCCGGGTCAGCAGGTCGAGGGTGGACTGGTCGCGGGCCGTCTCGGCGATGGGGAACACCTCGCGGGAGGTTCGCACCGCGGCCTCCTGGCCGTGGATCAGCCGCCGGATCATCTCCGTGGCGTCCGGGGTGTCGGTGTCCTCCTGGATCGTGGCCAGCTTCGCGAACTCGTGGTACGAGGCGGGGGCGCGAACGCCCAGCGCGCGAATCCGCTCGGCGATCTCGTCCACCGCCAGGGCCAGCTCCATGTACTCGGTCTCGAACATCAGGTGCAGGGACTGGAACATGGGCCCGGTCACGTTCCAGTGGTAGTTGTGGGTCTTGAGGTAGAGGGTGTAGGTGTCGGCAAGCAGCCGGGAGAGGCCGCCGGCGACCGCCACCCGCTCGTCGGCGGGGATTCCCATCTCGATGTCGGCGTTTGCGGTGACCATGGACCTGGCCCTCCTGAAAGCGGATGCGCTGCCCCCTCATGATCTTCCTCTGTTCCCGGTGGGACAGGGCCGTGCGCCAGCCGGCGGACCTGGCGTTCGGACGGTGGACGGCCGGCTGAGGACTCAGCCCCGCCGCCCAGAGCTGGAGCGGGTCGTCCGCGGGCCGGAAGCCGGCGGCCTCGGCGATCGCGGCAGCGTCGGCGAGCCCCGCGGCCAGGTCCTCGGGGCGGTGGGCGTCGCTGCCGAAGCTGACGGCCTCGCCGCCCGCCTCGCGCCACCAGCGGAGCGGGAGGAGGCCGGGGCAGGGCCCCCGGGGCGGGGCCATGGCCCGGCTGCTGTTGACCTCGAGCGCCCGCCCGCTCCGGGCCAGCGCCTCGAGGACGGCGCGGTACTCCTCCTCGAAGTCCCGCTCGTCGAACCGCACCGTCGCATGCGGCCAGTAGCGCTTGGGATAGTCGAGATGGGTGAGGATCGCGAAGGGGGCCCGGCTCTCCACCAGCTCGCGGGTGGCGACCAGGTAGCTGCGGAACCGCGGGGCCGCCTGCTCCGGGGAGAGCACCTCGGGGACGCTGATGTCGACCAGCTCCCCCTCCACCTCGACCGTGTGCATCGACCCGAGGACCCGGTCGAAGGGGCGGTGAGCGAGCAGGCGCGCGGCCTGGTCGGGGAAGAGGTTCGGTTCGCCCAGCTCGACCCCGGACTCGATGCGCAGCCCGGGGAACGCCGCCCGGCAGTGGTCGATCGCCTCCCAGTAGCCAGCGATGTCGAGGTACCCGCTCCGGGTGGGGGTGACCGGCACCCGCACGGGCCACCGGTGGCCGGGCAGGTGCCCCGTCGACCAGTCCCATCGGTCGGGGGCCGCCGGCGCCCCCTTCCCGTCCCGATCCTTGCTGGAGCCGCCGCCGCCCGGCGCCGCCCCTCCGGTGGCCGCGGCGTCCGCCATCCAGACGGTGAAGTCGGCGTGCTCGGTGAAGGCGACCGCGGGGAGGCCAAATTCGACCGCCCGGGCGCAGGTGGCCTGCATGTCCCCCCGGGCCGCATCCCAGGACCACTCGGTGTGGACGTGGCGGTCGGGCACCGGGTGGTTGTCGGGCACGGCTCGCAATGCTGCCATTTCCAGCGCCGGGTCCCGCCCCCCGGCTGCGCTACCGTCGCCCCTGTGAGCGCCGATCGTGCCGACACCGTCACCGCGCTCGAGACCGCGCCCGCGCGGCCACGAGCCGGCCCGGTCCGGGTCGCGGAGGTCAGCGCCGAGGGCGGGCTCGAGGATCCGCCGGAGCTGCCCCTTCACCTCGCCGGTGAGCCGGGAACGGTGGCGGTGCAGCTGCGCACCACGGTGCGGCGGGTTGCCATCGGGGCCGGTCTGGCCCGCAGGCCCGAGCTGCTCGCGGCGGTCCGCGCCCTGCCTGGGCTCCCCGGCCTGGCCACCAGCCCCGCCGGGGGCACCTTCGTCATCGGCGGTCCCGGATGGCTCGGGCTCTGCGCGGTCGGAGTGCCCCCTCCCGAGCGGGGCATGCCCCTCGACTGGATCAATGATTCGCTCAGCGCGTGGTTCCGCGCCGCCCTCGCCGGCTTCGGGGTGCGTGCCGTCACCGGGCGGGTCGAGGGTGGCTGGTGCCCCGGGTTCAGCGACGTCGCCGTGGACGGCCGCAAGCTGGCCGGCCTGGGGTACAAGGTCACCCGCGACTGGGTGGTGATGCGGGGGATGATGGCGGTCGCCCCCATCGCCGAGGACGACATGGACCTCCTGGTCGCCTGCCACCGCCTGATCGGCGTCGAGGTCGTGCCCGCCGCCAACACCTCCCTGGCCGAGGCCGCCGGGGCGCCCGGCCTCGGCGTGGGCGAGGTCATCGAGCGCTGGCGAGATGTCCGGACCGCCCCCGGCTGAACCCGGCGCGGCCGGTGTGCCCGGCGCGACGCTGGCTGAACCCGGCGCGGCGCCGGCCAGGCCCCGCGCCGCCGGCTGGGCGCCGCTCGTACCCCTCCTCGTCGGCGCCGCCGCCCTGGCCGCCGTCGTGCTGGCCCCCAACCTCTACAGCGACCCCAACGGGCTCGACCCCTACACGCTCCGCACCAGCGCCGTCGCCCTGGGCCTGCTGGCCATCGCCCTGGTGGTCCCGAGCCTGGCGCGTGCCCGGCTTGTTCTAGTCAGTCTTGTCGCGATCACGCTCTCCTGGTCCGCGTTCCTGGGAGCGCCCGCCCTGATCGCCCACGCCGGCGTCCAGCAGACCGGCGATCAGGCCAACCTCAACGCCTCGGCGGCGTGGTTCGGGGTCACCGCCGTCATCCTCGGCCTGGTGTGGCTGGTGATGCGCCGCGACCACCCCCGTCTCCGGATCCTCCACCTCGGCTGGCCCGCGGCCGCCTGGGCTCTGGGAGGGACCGCGCTCTTCTTCGTGGTGTTCCTCCTGATCCCCGCAACCCTGCTCGGGCGCGAGGGACTCGCCATCCCGGCGCTGCTCCGCGACGCGCCCTGGCTGGTCCCCGCCAACATGCTCCAGGGGGCGGCCCAGGAGCTCCAGTTCCGCGGCCTCCTGCTGGGCAGCCTGGAAAGGTTCACGTCACCGCTCCTGGCCAACGCCGTCCAGGCGGTGTTCTTCGGGCTCGCCCACCTCGCCATCGTCTACCAGGGTCCGATCGCACCCTTCGTCCCCCTCACCATGCTGCTCGGCTTCGTGCTCGGCTGGGTCACCCAGCGGACCGGCTCGCTCTGGCCCGCGATCGTCGTCCACGGGGTGGCCGATGTGGTCGTGACCCTCGCCGTGCTTCCCGGCCTGTACGGCTTCTGAGCCGGCCGCACGCCGGGGATGCCGCCCCGACGGTCAGCCTCTCGCCTCAGGCGCCACCACGGTCCCCGTCGCCGCGCTCCGCCGCGCCGCCTCGATCACCGCGAGCACGTCCCACCCCGCCTGGGCCGGCACGGGTACCGGAGCCTCCCCCCGGATCGCCGCCGCCATCCCGGCGTAGAAGTCGCCGTACCGCCCGGCGGGCAACCGCAGCTCGCGCACGGCGCCCGCCTCACCGCCCTCGGTGAGCACCGCGCGCTGGCCTCCGTCCGGCTGGCCGAAGCCGGGGTCGCCGGGACGCCCGCCCGCTCGGATGTACGGCTCCTGAGGATCGAGACCCCACACCTCCAGGGCCTTCCGGCGGCCCCACAAGCGCCAGCGCGGCCCGATCGCCGCGGCGAGGTTGCTCATCCAGAGATGGGCGCGCGAGCCGCCGGCGAACTCGAGGGCGAGGAAGCAGTCGTCGTCGGCGACCGCCCCCGGCCGCGCCCGGGCGATCTCCGCGTAGACGCCCTGGGGGCGTCCGAGCAGGACCAGCGCCTGATCGATGAGGTGGCTGCCGAGGTCGAGGAGGAGCCCGCCGCCCGCTTCCGGTGACGTCTCCTCCCGCCACGACGCCGTGTTCACCTCCGGGCGGAAGCGCTCGAAGCGGCTCTCCACGCGGAACAGCCCGCCGAGCCCATCGCTCTCGACCGTCTCGCGAACCAGGAGGAAGTCACTGTCCCATCTCCGGTTGTGGAAGGCCGCCAGCAGGCCCGCGCTGCGCCCCGCCGCCTCCAGCATCGACCTCGCCTCCGCCGTGCTCAGCGCCATCGGCTTGTCCACGACGGTGGCGAGCCCCTGCTCCAGCGCGGTGATCGCCTGGGGCGCGTGGAGGTGGTTGGGCGTCGCCACCACCACCAGTCCGATCCCGGCGGTGTCACTCCAGAGGTGGTCGGCGGTGGCCAGGACGCGGGCGTCGGGGAAGTCGCGGGTGGCTCGCTCGCGCCGCGCGGGGTTGGCGGTGACGATGGCCCGCACCTCGAGGTCGGGGGTCGCCGCCACCAGCGGCGCATGGAAGACCGACCCGGCCAGGCCATACCCGATCACCGCGACCCCGATTCGGCTCATAGATCGAGAGTCTGGCATGTGGGGAACGCTGTTCACGTCGCCGCCCAGCGGTGGCGTGGCGCCCCAACGGGTATGCTCGATCTCTCCACCCCTCTCGCACTGGAGACGGCCGGATGACCCAGTCAGGCTACCCCCCCACACCGGATCCGGGTTCCCCCGAAAACCCGGATCCCTTCGCGCCGTCCCCGTCACCGCTGGGAGACCAGTCGGGCTGGTACACGCCCTGGACGCCGGATCCCAGTAGCACACCGCCGCTCACGCCGCCCGAGAACCAACCCGCGTCGGCCGCTCCCCCAGCCGACCCCGCAGCCCCTTGGGGTGTGCCCGGCGAACCGGCTGCGGGTTCACCATCGGGGCCTTTCGGATCGCCGCCGAATGCCGCGGGCCCTCCCGGACAAGCCCCCTACGGTCAGCCCCCCTACGGACAGCCGCCTTATGGGCCGGGCCAATACGGGCAGGGCCCCTACGGACCGGGCCAAGTCGGACCCGGCCAGTACGGACCGGGCCTCTTCGGCTATCCGGGCATGGGCTACCGGGGTTGGCGGCGGGGCATGTACGGGCCGATGTCCGGCCGGCCGGTGGGGGCCTTTCTCCGCCGCCGAGCCATCACCCACACCGTGATGGGAGCCATATTCCTGGTCCTCGGGATCATCATCGCCGTCGCCAGCCTCAACAGCGCCCCCTCCGGCGCGGGCTTCGTCTACGTCCCCTGGTTCCTGATCATCTTCGGGGGGCTCTGGTTCTTCGGAGGGCTGAGCATGCTCATCCGGACGTCGAGGCTGCGCTGAGGGACCGGTGAGGCTGGGTGCCGTGCCCGCCGCTTCGGGCCGGGCGCGCCGGGCTCTGGTGATCATCGCCGGTCCCCTGATCGCCATGGCCCTGGCGACGGCGGTGCCCGCGCCCGTGGGCGCGGAGGCGCCGTGGTGGCAGCTCGCGGCTTTTCCGGGACAGACGGTGACGCGCGTCGCTCTGGTCCAGGGCAGGGTCGTCGCCGTGGTCGGGGGCAAGGCGGAGGAGCAGACGGCCACCGGCTTCACCCCGGTCTCGACGGCGCCGCCACCGGCCGCGGCGAGTGTGACCAGCGGCTCGCGCACCTGGTCGATCGACGCGGCGGGGGACGTGCTGGTGGCCCAGGCCGGAGGGACCGCGCGCCTCGACCCCGGCAGCCCCGATCTCGGGCCGGGAGCCCATCTCATCGCCGCCCCGCTGGTGGCACCCGGGTTCATCGTCGCCGTCAGCACCTCGGGGACGGTGTGGCGGCGCGCTCAGAACGGCGGCTGGTCGGTATCGCTCGCGCTCCTGCCCTCGACCCTGGTCACCGGCACGCCGGCGGTCACGTCCATCGCCGCCTTCAACACCAGCACCGTGAGCGGGGTCGTCTACATCGGCACCGCCGGGTACGGGACGCTGCTCACCTCGAACGGCGGCGAAGACTGGGTGCGGGCCGACCCCGGGCTTCCCCCCGACGTGCTGAGCCTGGCCGCCGACCCCTCCAGCGTCGCCCCAGCGATCTGGGCGGGCACGAGCCAGGGCCTCTACGTCCACCGCCTGCGGGCGCTCCCCTTCATCCCCAACTACGCGGGCAGCAGCCTCACCGGGAAGTGGCTGATCACCATCGCCCTCTGTGTCCTCCTCATCGGGCTGGGGGGCGCCGTGCTCGTGGTCTGGGGCCGCCGCACCCGTCAGGCGGCCACAACAACTTCGTAACGGCAACCGTGCAGGTCAGGTATGGTACAGTGCATGAAGCAATGCTCCCGGCCAGCGCTCGCCCCGCCCCCTGCAGCCTGGATCCGGTCGAGCCCCTGACCTCCGGACGCCAGCGTCCCGGGAGGCGCCGGCCATGACCCTGGTCCGCATGATGCTGGCGCGCCTGCGGCCCTACCGGCTGCAGGTCTCGATCGTGCTCGCGCTGATCGTGGCCCAGACGGTGCTCGGCCTGTACCTGCCCAACCTCACCGCCGACATCATCAACAACGGCATCACCAAGGGCGACGTCGGCTACATCTGGCGCACCGGCGGCGTGATGCTGGCGCTCACCCTGCTCTCGGGGGTGACCGCGGTCGTGGCCACGTATTTCGCCTCGCGCACCTCGATGGGGGTCGGCCGCGACCTGCGGGGCCTCATCTTCGGACAGGTCATGCGCTTCTCCGCTCGCGAGATGAACAGCTTCGGGACGGCGTCGCTGATCACCCGCAACACCAACGACGTCCAGCAGATCCAGATCTTCCTGCAGATGGCGCTGACCCTCATGGTGGCGGCGCCGATCATGATGATCGGGGGCGTGATCATGGCGCTCCACGAGGACGTCACGCTCTCCCTGCTGCTGGTGGTGGCAGTGCCCCTGATGGCCCTGATCGTCGTCGCCATGCTGTTCGTCGCCGTGCCTCAGTTCAAGTCGATGCAGGTGAAGATCGATCGGATCAACCAGGTGCTGCGCGAGCAGATCACCGGGGTCCGCGTGATCCGTGCCTTCGTCCGGTCCGACGACGAGGAGCGCCGCTTCGCCGTCGCCAACGCCAGCCTCACGGCGACCGGGCTGCGGGTCAACCGCCTGTTCGTATTGGCCATGCCGATGATGATGGGGATCATGAACCTGTCGAGCGTCGCGGTCCTCTGGTTCGGCGGTCATCTGATCAGCAGTGGCCAGATGCCGATCGGCAACCTGACCGCGTTCCTCGCCTACATCCTCCAGATCCTGATGTCGGTGCTCCTCGCCGTGGTCATGTTCATCCTGGTTCCCCGCGCCCAGGCGAGCGCGGAGCGCCTCGAGGCGGTGGCGCGCGTCGAGCCGGCGATCAGAAGCCCCGAGCATCCTGTGACGCCGGCCGCCACCCGTGGGATCATCGAGTTCCGCAACGTCAGCTTCGGCTACCCGGGTGGGGAGCAGCCGGTGCTCCGCGACATCTCGTTCCAGCTCCGCCCCGGCGAGACCACCGCGATCATCGGCGGCACCGGCGCCGGCAAGAGCACCCTGCTCAATCTGATCCCGCGCTTCTTCGACCCGACCTCGGGAGCGGTGCTCATCGACGGCGTGGACGCGAGGGACCGCACCCTCGAGGAGCTGTGGGCGTGCATCGGGCTGGTGCCGCAGCAGGCGTACCTCTTCGGCGGCACCGTGGCCGACAACCTGCGCTTCGCCGACGAGGACGCCACCGACGCGGATCTCTGGCACGCCCTCCAGGTGGCCCAGGCGCGGGACTTCGTGGCCACCATGGAGGGGCAGCTCGAAGCGCCGATCGACCAGGGAGGGACCAATGTCTCCGGTGGCCAGCGGCAGCGGCTGGCGATCGCCCGCGCTCTGGTGAAGCGGCCCCTGATCTACCTCTTCGACGACTGCTTCTCCGCGCTCGATGCGGCGACGGACGCGCGGCTGCGGGCCGAGCTGAGCGCGGAGACGCGTGACGTCACGGTGGTGATCGTGGCCCAGCGGGTGAGCACCATCCTGAGCGCCGACAGGATCATCGTCCTCGACGACGGCCTGGTGGTCGGCTCGGGCACCCACGAGCAGCTGATGGTCTCCTGCGAGGAGTACCGGGAGATCGTGGTCTCGCAGCTCGGGGAGAACGCGGCATGATGGCGCGCGGCCCGGGGCACGGGCGGCGGAGAGGCGGTGGCGGCTTCGGCGGCCCGCACGGGATGATGAGAGGAGGGCCGCCGCAGAAGGCCAAGGATCTCGGCAAGGCTCTGCGCCAGCTCCTCGCGCGGCTCCGCCCGGAACGGGGCAGGATCGCGCTGGCGGCCTGCATCGGCTCGCTGGGGGTCGCCTTCACCGTCGCTGCGCCCCGGATCATCGGCAACGCCACCAACGTGCTCTTCGACGGCCTGATCGGCAAGAGCCTCCCGGCGGGGATCAGCCAGGCACAGGCGGAGGCGTACCTGAGGCTTCAAGGCGGCCAGGACCGCCAAATCGCCCAGATGCTGAGTGGAACCACCGTGACCCCGGGCCAGGGCATCCAGTTCAACCAGCTCGGCGCCGACCTCGGCGTCGTGGCCCTCCTCTTCGTGCTCGGTGCCGTGCTGAGCTGGGGTCAGGGCTACATCATGGCCGGGGTTGCGCAGCGGACCGTGTCCGGGATGCGCCGCGACGTGGAGGCCAAGCTGGCACGGCTGCCGCTTCAGTACTTCGACAGCCATCCCCACGGCGACGTGCTGAGCCGCGTCACCAACGACATCGACAACGTGACCACGACCCTCCAGCAGGGGCTGAGCCAGCTGCTCACGTCCATCCTCACCATCCTCGGCGTGCTGGCCATGATGCTGTGGATCAGCCCCCTGCTGGCGCTGATCTCGCTGATCATGGTCCCGATGTCGATCGGGGTGACCTTCCTGGTCGCGCGCCGGTCGCAGAAGCAGTTCACCGCCCAGTGGGAGCGCACCGGTACGGTGAACAGCCTGGTCGAGCAGACCCACACCGGGCACACCCTGGTCCAGGTGTTCGGCCGCTCCCGGCGCACGCTGGACGAATTCAACCGCGAGAACCAGGCCCTCTACGAACCCAGCTTCCGCGCCCAGTTCCTCTCCGGGATCATCCAGCCCGCGATGATGTTCCTCTCCAACCTGAACTACGTCGCCATCGGTGTCATCGGCGGGTACCTGGTGGTGTCGGGGAACATCTCGCTGGGCGACATCCAGGCCTTCATCCAGTACTCGCGCCAGTTCACCAACCCGATCATGCAGATCGCCAGCCAGATGAACATGCTGCAGTCGGGGCTCGCCTCCGCCGAGCGCGTCTTCGAGTTCCTGGCCGCCGACGAGCAGGTGCCCGAGCGTCACAGCCTGGCGGCGCTGCCGGCCCCGCAGGGGCACGTCGTCCTGGACAACGTCTCCTTCCGCTACCAGCCCGACAAGCCCCTCATCCAGGACTTCGACCTGGAGGTGCTGCCCGGAGAGACGGTGGCCATCGTCGGGCCCACCGGAGCGGGCAAGACGACCATCGTCAACCTCCTGATGCGCTTCTACGAGATCGACTCCGGTCGCATCTACCTCGACGGGGTGGATTCCCGGCAGCTGACTCGCGAGTCCGTCCGCAGCATGTTCGGGATGGTGCTGCAGGACACCTGGCTGTTCGCCGGGAGCGTCCGCGACAACATCGCCTACGGGAAAGGCGGGGCCAGCTTCGAGGAGGTGGTGGCCGCCTCCAAGGCCGCCCACGCCGACCACTTCATCCGGACCCTGCCCGAGGGCTACGACACCGTCCTGGACGAGGACGCGTCCAACATCTCCGCCGGCGAGCGGCAGCTCCTGACCATCGCCCGGGCCTTCCTCGCCGACCCGGCCATCCTGATCCTGGACGAGGCCACGAGCAACGTCGACACCCGCACCGAGGTGCTGATCCAGGAGGCGATGGCGCGCCTCCGCCACGGGCGCACCAGCTTCGTGATCGCCCACCGGCTGTCGACGATCCGGAACGCGGACGAGATCGTGGTGATGAACGCCGGCAGGATCGTGGAGCAGGGCAGCCATGCCGAGCTGATGGAGCGTCGTGGTTTCTACTACGACCTCTACGCGAGCCAGTTCGCCAACGCGCTGGTGGAGGAGGCGAGTTGAGCCCGAGCGCCGGCCCCGTCCCCCCCACGCTCTCCCGCGACGAGCTGCTCGCGCGGTTCCTGGAGCTGCAGCCGAGGATGCGGCGCTGGCTGACGCGGGTCATCCCCGCCGATGTTCACGCCGAGATGGGAGCGATCACGGTGCAGCAGATGCACGCGCTCCACACCATCGCCCGAAGCGGCGCCGTCACCATGGGAGAGCTCGCCGACTGCCTCGACGCCGCCTCGCTGAGCAGCGCGACCCAGATGTCCGACCGGCTGGTGAAGCTGGGGCTCGTCGAGCGGATGAGCGACCCCGATGACCGGCGCCTGGTCCGGGTCGCGCTGAGCCTTCGGGGCAGGGACCTGCTCGCCCGCCGGGAGGCAGCCTGGCGTGAGGGTGTCGGACAGGCCCTGCAGGGCCTCAGCGACGAGGACTGCGCCACCCTGGTCCAGCTCCTCGAACGCGTCGCCGGCTCAGCCCCGGCGGAGGAGACGGCCGCGGCCGGGTCGGCCCGGTAGGCCTGACCCCGGCTCACCGAGCCCCGGAGGCGCGCGGGACGTTCCGATCCGTTTGCGGCCCCTGCTGCGGTACGCGCTGAGTCACGCCGATGGGAGGTGTCATGATCGTGGGGATCCACGGCATTTCGTGACGAATATTTCGTCACGAATCCATCTGTCATCACCCGGAATGACAGGAGCGGCGGAGCGCCTGGCGGGGTGCGGGCACTTGACTACTATCTGGACCGCGCCCTTGCCCAGCCCGCCGGCGTCCACCGGGGGGCGGCCGGCCCAACGCCGGCCCCCGTGGCGCTTCCCGAGACCATGAGCACAGACACCACGCGTCCACTCACCTACCGCAGCCTCCTCGACGTCCGCGGGCTGCCACGCCTGGTGGGCGCGGCCCTCCTCGGGCGGATCGCCGGGCAGATGGGGTCGGTGGCGCTCGTCCTCTTCGCCCTGCAGCGCTTCCACTCGCCGGCGATCGCCGGGGTCACGGTGTTCGCCGCCGCCTTCCCCGGGGTCGTGTTCAGCCCTCTTGCCGGCGCCCTCCTCGACCGCAGCGGGCGGATCAGGCTGATCATGCTCGACTACTCGATCGCCGCCCTGGCGATGGCGCTCATCGTCGCCCTCGGGGCCACCGGCGTGCTCAGCGCCGGGCTGCTGATCGGCGTCGCCGCGCTCAGCTCCTTCACCAACCCGCTCAGCAGCGCCGGGACCCGGACCCTCTTCCCGATGCTCGTGCCCCGTGACCTCTGGGATCGGGCCAACGCGGTGGACAGCACGGGCTACGTGGTCGCCGCCGTGGTTGGCGCCCCGCTGGCCGGGGTGATCGCCGGGCTGGTGGGGCGGCCGGCCGCCCTGGTCGCGACCGCCGCCGTCTATGCCGCCGCGGCGCTCTCCCTGGTCGCGATGCCGCCGCTGCCGCTGCCCGCCCCGCGGGAACGCGAGCAGCACGTCCTCCGCGATGCCTGGCAGGGGCTGGCCTACGTGGCCCGCAACCCGAGCCTGCGGGGGCTGGCGGTCAGCCTCTCGGTGTCCAACCTGGGCTCAGGCCTGCTCATCGTCGCCCTCCCCGTCCTGGTTCTCGATCACCTCCACCAGAACGCCGCCGTGGTGGGCGTCCTCTGGGCGCTGAGCGCTGTCGCCGGGGGAGCCTCTGCGCTGGTGGCGGGGCATCGGGGGAGCCAGGGGAGGGAGCGGCGCCTGGTGCTGGTCGGACTTCTTGCCGTGGGTGTCGCTCTGGCGGCCCTGGTGACGGTCCCGGACCTCGCCGTCGTGACCGCCGCGATGCTGGTCTACGGAGCCGCGGGCGGGCTGATCGACATCGGGATGTTCTCGATGCGCCAGCGCCGCACCGACCCGGCCTGGTTCGGGCGCGCCTTCGCGGTGAGCATGTCCCTCAATTGGATGGGCAGCCCGATCGGCTCGGCGGTCGCCGGGCCGCTGATCGGTGCCGGGCTCGGCATCGCCCTGGCGGCCGGCGCCGGCTTCTCGTTCGCCGCCGCCCTGGCTGCGGCGCTGATGATCCCCGCCCTGGCCGGGGCGGCGCGGCGGTTGGAGGCGGCGGGGGAGGCGTCTCGCCCCGGCTGAGCGCCCGCCGTCGCGGGCGGCGGTCTGCCATGATCGCCGGAGGAGATGGCAGACAACCGATCCGGGCCAGCGGACCCCGCCGGAGCCCTGCGCCGTCCGCCGCGCGTCTTCTCCATCGTCCTCGCCGGGGGAGAGGGCAAGCGGCTCTGGCCGCTCACCAAGGACCGGGCCAAACCGGCCGTCCCCATCGGCGGCGTGTACCGGCTCATCGACTTCGTGCTCAGCAACCTGGTCAACGCCGAGTTCACCCGGATCGCGGTCCTGACCCAGTACAAGAGCCACAGCCTCGACCGCCACATCAGCCAGGCCTGGCGGCTGTCGCCGCTGCTCGGCAACTACGTGACCCCGGTGCCGGCCCAGATGCGCCGCGGGCCGCGCTGGTTCTCCGGCTCGGCCGACGCGATCTACCAGAACTTCAACCTCCTGGGCGATGAGAAGCCCGACTACGTGCTGGTGTTCGGCGCGGACCACCTCTACCGGATGGACCCGCGCCAGATGCTCGCCCGTCACATCGCGAGCGGAGCCGGGGTGACGGTGGCGGCGGTCAAGGTCCCCACCGCCGACTCCAGCAACTTCGGGGTCATCGAAGCCGACGGCGACCGGATCACCCGCTTCGACGAGAAGCCCACCCGGGCGAGGGGCCTGGCCGGCGACCCCGAGCGCTGCCTCGCCTCGATGGGCAACTACGTCTTCACGGCTCAGCTCCTCATCGACGCCCTGGTCGAGGACGCGGAGAAGCAGACCAGCCGTCACGACATCGGCGGCGACATCATTCCCCGCCTCGTCGAGAGGGGCGAGGCGGGCGTCTACGACTTCGACCGCAACGTCGTCCCGGGCAGCACCGAGCAGGACCACGGCTACTGGCGCGACGTCGGGACCCTGGACGCCTACTACGACGCCCAGATGGACCTGGTCTCGGTGGTCCCGATGTTCAGCCTCTACAACCTGGAGTGGCCGATCTACTCCTTCTACGGGCCGCTGCCGCCGGCCAAGTTCGTCTTCGACGAGGAGGGTCGGCGCGGCGTCGCCGTGGACTCGATCGTTGCCCCCGGGGTGATCGTGTCCGGGGGAACGGTGCGCCGCTCGGTGCTCTCCCCCGGAGTGCGGGTGGGGTGGGGCGCGACCGTGGAGGGGAGCGTCCTTCTCGACGGGGTCGAGGTCGGTGAGGGCGCCGTGGTCCGGCGGGCGATCATCGACAAGGAGGTGGCGGTGCCCCCCGGCGCCGAGATCGGCCGGGACCCGCAGCTCGAGGCCCGGCGCTTCACCGTCTCCGACAATGGCATCGTCGTGATCGCCAAGCGCCAGGTCGTTGGGCCGCTCGACTGATGCGGGTCGGCATCCTCACCCGTGAGTACCCGCCCGAGGTGTACGGCGGCGCCGGGGTTCACGTCGAGCACCTGACCCGAGAGCTCGCCCGCCACGTGGAGGTGGCGGTGCACTGCTTCGGGGAGCCGCGCAGCTCGCCGCTGGTGGCCGCCGCCTACCAGCCCTGGGACGCGCTCCAGGGAGGCCGACCCGAGGACACGGCGCTGGCGGTGATGTCCGTGGACCTGGCCATGGCGCACGGGCTCGACGGGGTCGACCTCGTCCACTCGCACACCTGGTACGCCAACCTGGCCGGTCACCTGGCGAAGCTCGTCTGGGACGTGCCCCACGTGTGCACCACCCACAGCCTGGAGCCGCTGCGCCCCTGGAAGGCCGAGCAGCTCGGGGGCGGTTACGCCCTCTCCCTCTTCTGCGAGCGCACCGCTCTGCTCTCCGCCGACGCGGTGATCGCGGTCTCGGAGGCCATGCGCCGCGACGTGCTCACCTGCTACCCGGGCATCGATCCCGACCGCGTGCACGTCATCCACAACGGCATCGACGCCCAGGAGTACCGACCCGACCGCGGCGACGCCACCCTGGCCCGCCACGGCATCGATCCGCACCGGCCCCTGGTCGTCTTCATCGGACGGATCGCGCGGCAGAAGGGGATCGACCATCTCCTCCGCGCCGCCGCCGGCATCGATCGGGCGGCCCAGCTGGTCTGCATCGCCAGCAGCCCCGACACCCCCGAGATCGCCACCGAGACCCGGGCGCTCCGCGACGCGGCGCGTGCCCAGGGCGCGTCCGTCGTGTGGATCGAGGAGATGGTGGAGCGGCGCGAATTGATCCAGATCCTGAGCCACGCCGCCGCCTTCGTCTGCCCCTCCGTGTACGAGCCGTTCGGTCTGGTCAACCTCGAAGCCATGGCCTGCGAGGCGGCGGTGGTCGCCAGCGCGGTCGGCGGCGTCCCCGAGATCGTCGTCGACGGGGAGACCGGCTTCTTGGTTCCCTGTGACCCCCAGGCCGTGGCCTTCGACGCCGCGGCCGCGCGCCGGTTCGAGGACGCTCTCGCGGCGCGGATCAATCAGCTGGTGGCCGACCCCGATCTCTCCGCGCGCCTCGGGGTCGCAGGCCGGCACCGGGTCCTGGAACATTTCACCTGGCCGCGGGTCGCCGAGCGCACCGTGGAGGTGTACCGGCAGGTGCTGGCGGCGCCCCGGCCGCGCTCGTAGCTCAGGTCTGGACCTTCCGGCGGAAGCGCGCCCGGCCGATCAGCCTCCGGGGGGCGTCCGGGTGGTCGTGACCCGGGCGCGGGGCCAGCACCGCCGCGACCGCAGTGGCGAGCCGGCGGCGGCCGCGGCGCTCCCACTCCGGCCCGCCCACCGTCCGGCCCGCCCTCTCGACGGCCTCGGCGAAGTCCCACGCCCTCAGATAGCGCTGATGCGGCGACTTGGCCATCCCGAACCTCACCAGGGGTGCGATCTCCTCGGGAAGATCGGGACCCGGCAGGGGAGCGCGCAGGTGCTGGTCGCAGACCACGGTCACGCCGCCGAGGTAGGGGGGCGTGCCCGTGAGGGATTCGACCAGCATCACCGTCGCGGCGTAGACGTCCGACTCGATCGAGGGCTCCTCACCCCGCCACAGCTCGGGGGCCATATACTCGGCCGTCCCGGGGATCCAGCGCCCGCCCCGGGTGCGCGCGACCAGCCCCAGCTCGGCGATCCGGGCGACCCCCTGGCGGTCGACCAGGACCTTCTCGGGCCGGAGGTCGCGGTGGAGGATCCCCTCCCGGTGCGCGGCCTCCAGACCGAGCAGGGTGTCGCGCATCACCACCAGGGTTGCCTCATGGTCGCGCAGCACCCCCGAGGGCATGAGCTGGCGCAGCCAGGCACCGTCGATGTAGTCGGTGACCAGCGCTATCCCGAAGGCGTCCTCCACATAAGCGCGGGTGCGGACCACGTAGGTGCCGTCGAGGTGGGCCACGATCGGGGTCTCGACCCGGAACCGGAAGAGGAACTCGGGATCGCCCAGGAAATCCTGGGGCAGCTGTCGAAGGGTGACCACAGCGCCATCTTCCACGGGCGCTGCGCCGGCTCCGCGAGCGCCGGCTTCGGTATCCCCGCCAGGCGGCATGAATCCCCGTCGTGCGACCCGACCCCGTGGATCGATCGAATTCGCGAGTTGGGCCCGGGTCGTCCCACGCATGGTGATGGGCGCGCATGTTCGCTGTCAACGCGACCCCGGCGTCCACCCTGGGAACGCTTCCTCGCAGCCTCCCCCTGCGCTAGCCTCAGGGCGGTGCCCAACCTCTGGACCCGCGTCCCCGACGGCGTTCCGCCCCCTCCTCCCCGTTGGGGAGTGGCGGCGCTGCCTATCGCCGACCTCTTCATGCGGGCGATGCTGTCCCGGCCGCCGGGCGGCAGTCTGCGCGCGACCTGGGTGACCCCGGCCACCGTCGGCCTCTGCCTCGTCACCGCGGTGGGCGCCATCGCCGTCGCGGTGCTGTGCGCCGTCGGATTGGCACGCAGGGGCGGTTGGCCATCCGCGGCAGGGGTGGTGGTGTGCGCGGCGATCGCCGCCGGCTCGGCCGCGGTCGCAGTGGTCGGCATCGCCCAGCGCCGGCCGGGCTGACCCCATCCACGCAGATGGCCAACCGCCTGGCGACCGCCTCCAGCCCGTACCTCCGCCAGCACGCCGACAACCCGGTCGACTGGTACCCGTGGGGAGAGGAGGCGCTGCGGGTGGCCCGCGAGACGGACCGCCCGATCCTCCTCTCGGCCGGCTACAGCGCCTGTCACTGGTGCCACGTGATGGCCCACGAGTCGTTCGAGAACCCCCGCATCGCCGCCCTCATGAACGAGCTCTTCGTCAACGTCAAGGTCGACCGCGAGGAGCGCCCCGACGTCGACGCCGTCTACATGCAGGCGGTCCAGGCCATCACCGGCCAGGGTGGCTGGCCGATGACGGTGTTCCTCACCCCTGACGGGGCGCCGTTCTTCGGCGGGACCTACTTCCCGCCCGAGCGGCGTGGCGGCATGCCCGGCTTCCCCACCGTCCTCCGTGCCGCTCACGACGCCTACCGCCGCCGGCGCGACGACGTCGAGCGGGCTGCCGCGGAGATCACCCGGATGCTGACGCCGGTGCCGCTCACGGAGGGCGAGGAGCTTGCGCCCGACACCGTAGCCCGGGCGGTGGCGCGGCTGGTGGAGCAGAGCGATGTCCGCCACGGCGGCTTCGGTGACGCCCCCAAGTTCCCCCATCCCGCCGCGCTCGAGCTGCTCCTCCGCCGGGGCTTCCTCGGCTCCGAAGCGGCGGCGGGCGGGGCGGCCCGTGGGGCGCTCGACGGGATGCTGCGCGGCGGGATCTGCGACCAGCTGGGCGGCGGCTTCCACCGCTACAGCGTCGACGCGGGCTGGGCGGTCCCCCACTTCGAGAAGATGCTCTACGACAGCGCGCAGCTGGCGGTGGTCTACCTCCACGCCCACCAGCTGACCGGCGACCCCGAGTATCGCCGCGCGGTGGAGGCGACCCTCGATTACCTGGCCCGGGAGATGCGGCTCCCCGGGGGCGGCTTCGCGTCCTCGCAGGACGCCGACTCCCAGGGGGTGGAGGGGCGGTACTTCGTGTGGACCCCGGAGCAGGTCCGCGCCGCCCTCGGAAGCGAGGACGATGCGACGCTGGCCTGCCGCGTCTTCGGAGTGTCGGAGGCGGGGAACTTCGACGAGGGCCGCAGCGTGCTCTCGCTCGCGCGCTCACCGGCCGAGCTCGCCGAGGAACTGGGGACCGGCGGTGCGGAGGTGGCTCGGCTGCTGCAGGGGCTCCGCCGCCGGCTGCTCTCGTCCCGGCAGCGGCGGGTGGCTCCGGGCCGTGACGACAAGGTGGTCGCCGCCTGGAACGGCCTGGCGCTGCGGGCCTTCGCGGAGGCCGGGTCGGCCCTCGCAAGGGGTGATTATGTCGAGATTGGTCAGAACTGCGCGGACTTCCTGCTCGGCGAGCTGGTGGTGGAGGGGCGGCTGCGGCGGAGCTGGAGGGACGGCGCGGTCGGGGCCGGCGCCTTCCTGGAGGACGTCGCCTTCCTCGGCGACGGCCTGCTCGCGGTGTACGAGGCGACGGGGGAGCCGCTGTACTTCGAGCGCGGCGTCGGTCTCGCCGAGGATGTCCTGGCGCGCTTTCGCGATCCCGATGCAGGCTACTTCGACACCGCGGCCGATGCCGAGCCGCTGCTGGTCCGGCCCCGTGGCCTGGAGGACAATCCCCTCCCCGCCGGGCAGTCGATGGCGGCGCAGCTCTTCGTCCGGCTCGCGGGACTGACCGGCGAGCCGCGCTGGCGGGATCGGGCCCTGGAGATCGTCCGGCCGCTGGCGCCGGCGGTGGCGCGGGTCCCGCTGGCGCTCGGCAGCCTCGGCTGCGCCCTGGATCAGCTGATGGCCCCGTCCCGGGAGGTGGCGGTCGCCGGTCCCCGCGATGACGCGGCCACCCGGGCCCTGCTCCGCGAGGTCTGGCGGCGCCGCGACCCGTACCGGGTGCTCGCCTGGGGCGCGGCCGCCTCCGTGCCCCTGCTGGCCGCGCGACCGCAGGTTGACGGCCGTCCCACCGCCTACGTCTGCGAGGGCTTCGTCTGCCGGTCGCCGACCACCGACCCGGAGGAGCTGGCCGCCCAGCTGGACGCCGCCCCGGGACGGTAGTGGCCAGGGTCGGGCGGGCCGAGGCCCCGCTCCGGCCCTACGGCCGCAGCCGGCCCCTCCACGCTTCGGCGGTGAGCTGGTACAGGTGGTGGTCGCGCCAGCGACCGCCGACCAGCGCGAGGTCGTGGATGACCCCCAGCCGCCGGAAGCCGTTGCGCTCCAGGGCCCGCCACGAGGGCGGGTTGTCGAGGTCGACGGTGGCGTGGATGCGCTGGAGGCCGAGATGGTCGAAGGCGTGGACCACCGCCAGCCCGATGGCCCGGGTGGCGACGCCGCGGCGGCGCTGCCACGGGGCCACCCAGTAGCCGATGTCGGCGCTCTGGAGGATGTCCCCGCGGATCCGGTCCAGGGAGAGGTGGCCGGCGATCGCGCCCGACGTCGTGATCACGAACCCCTCCGCGGTCGGGTCGTCCGCGCAGCGCCGCACCCGCTCCCGCTGCCCGGCGGCGGTCAGGAAGTCGGGTCCACACCAGGGCTCCTCGACGGCCAGCTCGGCAGCCGAGGCGGCGTACATCGCCGCCAGCTCCTCCGCGTCGGCCGGCTCCCAGGGACGGAGACCGACCCCGATGTCGGTGCCGATCGGGGCGACAGTCATGGCCCCACCCTAGCACTCGGGATTCCGCGTCGCCGAGCCGGCAGCGGCCGGAAACCGGCCCGGCGTGGCTCACCAGGCCGGAATGACGCGGCCTCCCTCGATCACCTGGGCCACCGGGTTGGCTCCCAGGTGGTAGCCGACGTCGAGCCAGTTGCGGCTGTTCAGCACCAGGGCGTCGCAGCGCAGCCCGGGGAGGAGCCGGCCCCGGTCGGTGAGGCCGAGGGCAGTCGCACCGCCGGCGGTGGCGGCCAGCAGCGCCTGGGCCGGGGTGAGACCGGCGGTCGCCACCCCCAGCGACACCATCAGCGGCATCGACTCGCACCAGCAGGTGCCCGGGTTGCAGTCGGTGGCCAGGGCGACCGTGGCCCCGGCCTCCAGCAGGCGGCGGCCCGGCGGCGGAGGACCGCCCAGGACCAGCGAGGCTCCGGGGAGGATCACCCCGGTCACCCCGGCGGCGGCCAGGGCACGCAGGTCGTCGTCGGTGGCGTGCTCCAGGTGGTCGGCGGAGACCGCCCCCACCCGCGCCGCCAGGGCCGCACCGCCGCTCCGGCTCCGCTGCTCGGCGTGGACCTTGGGCCGCAGCCCGTGGGCCCGGCCGGCGCTCAGCAGCCGCTCACACTCCTCGACGCTCCAGGCCCCGGTCTCGCAGAAGCAGTCCACGAAGCGGGCCAGCCGGGCGGCGGCGGGAAGCCCCTCGCGCAGCACTCCCTCCAGGTACTCCTCGCGGTCAGTGTCCACGGCGCCGTGGAGGGGGAGGTAGGTGGTGACCACGTCGGGCACGCGCGGCTCCGCCCCCGCCATCCGGGCGGCCTGAAGCTGGCGCAGCTCCGCTTCGTGACTCTGCCCGTACCCGCTCTTGACCTCGACCGTGGTGGTGCCCAGCCGCAGCATCCGGCGCGCGCGCTCCCGGGTGGCATCCACTAGGGCCTCCAGGGAGCCCTCGGCGGTGGCGGCGACCGTGCTCTGTATCCCACCGCCCCGCGCGGCGACCTCCTCGTACGTGGCCCCCTCCGCCCGCCGGGCGTACTCCTCCGAACGGTCGCCCAGCCACGCGAGGTGGGTGTGGGCGTCGACGAAGCCGGGGATCACCGCCGCCCCGCGAGCGTCGACCTCGACGGTCTCCGGACCGAAGGGGACGCCGAACCCTGCCGCCGGGCCGGCGTAGACGATGCGGTCTCCGCTCGCCGCCAGCACCGCGTCCTCGATCACCCCGGGGGCCGGAAGCCGCGGGTCACTGGTGACCAGCTGGCCGATGTCCACCACCAGCAGGGTTGCAGCTTCGCCCAGGGCCGATGTCACGCCGCCAACCTAGCACTCGCGGTGGGCCGCCGATGAAGCGATCCTCCCGGGTGAAGAGGGTGCCGGCGACACCTTCTACCCGTGTGACCCGTATATGGTCATGCCCGATTACGCGGAGGTTGCCGAACCCCTCGTGCAGCGGCCCCTCACCGATCAGATCCGAGCAGAGGAGTGCGCCACCAGGCGGGCGGCGGGCTGCTCCAGCCTCGCGGTGCTGCACATCCCGTCCGGTCAGCCGGTGCCCGACGTTGCGGCGCTGACCTGCCCCTCCAGGCTCGCGATCAGCGCCGACGGCACCCGGATCCTGGCGACCAACACCGACTTCACGGGAACCAGCGTCCGGGCGCCCGGCACCCGAACCACCCTGGAGCTCATCGCCGCATCCACCGGGGCGGACGTGCGCAGCGTCACCCTGCCCGGGAACTTGAGCTTCTCCGTCGTGGCCTCTCCCTCCGGCGCCGACTTCATGCTGGCGGTGGACGGTTACCTGGTCCTCGTCGACGGCGGCGGCGGGGTGAGCCGGCTCCAAGCCCGCGGGCTCGAGCTCGGTGACGGGGTGAATGGATTCGCCTTCGCATCGGACGGGGGCTCCTCCTCCTGAGCCAGGACCCTCAGGTCCCTCCGCGACCGGCCGGGGGCGTCACGGCGGCGCCCTCGCACGGATCCGCGGAGCAGCCGGTCAGACCAGCGTGACGCCCACCGGCTCCACGGCCGCGCGCCACTCCCCGCTGCGCAGCCACTCCGCTGCGGCCTCCAGGTCGGGCGCCAGGGGGCGGTCGGCCTCGAGATGGGCGACCCGCTGCCGTAGCGAGCGGAGGAGCGCGCCCGTCGCCGGCCCCGGGTGGAGGGGCGCCCGGAGCTCGAGCGCCTGGGCGGCGCAGACCACCTCCACCGCCAGCACCTCGCGGAGCAGATCGAGGCTCCGCCGGCTGCGCAGCGCGGCCGCGAAGCCCATGGAGACGTGGTCCTCCTGGCCGGCGCTGGTGTCCAGGCTCTGCACCGCGTAGGGGGTGGCGGCCTGGCGGAGCTGGGTCACGCAGCTCGCGGCGGTGTACTGGGCCATCATCAGCCCGCTGTTCAGACCGGCGGCGGGGGTCAGGAATGGGGGGAGGCCGCGGGACCTCGCCGGGTCGAGGAGCCGGTTGATGCGCCGCTCGCTGATCGCAGCGGTGTCGGCGGCCAGCGAGGCCAGCAGGTCGGCGGCGTAGGCGAGCGCCTGGCCGTGGAAGTTGCCGGCCGACAACAGCTCGCCCCGGCCGGCGAGGACCACCGGGTTGTCGACCACGCTCCCCATCTCGCGCTCCACCGTCTCCCGGCAGAAGCCCAGAACGTCGCGGGCGGCGCCGTGGACCTGGGGGGCGCAGCGCAGCGAGTAGGCGTCCTGGACGGCGTGGTGGGAGCTCCGGTGCGAGGCGACGATCGGGGAGCCCTCGAGCAGGGCGCGGAGGTTGGCGGCGCTCGCCTGCTGCCCCGGCGCCGGTCGGAGGGCGACCACCTCGGCGTCGAAGGCGCGGGGGGTGCCCAGGAGGGCCTCGACGGTCATCGCGCAGGCGCAGTCCAGGGCGACCAGCAGCGCCTCCGCGTCGTGGACCGCGAGCCCGAGGATGGCGCTCATCCCCTCGGTGCCGTTGATCAGCGCCAGCCCCTCCTTGACTCCGAGCGTCAGAGGCTCGATCCCCGCCGCGGCGAGGGCGTCCGCCGCCGCCCGGCGTCCCCCCCGGCCGTCGCCGGTCCATCCCTCACCGACCAGGACCGAGGCGGCGTGGGCGAGCGGCGCGAGATCGCCCGACGCCCCCACCGAGCCGTGCTCCGGTACCCACGGGGTGATCCCGGCGTTGAGCAGGGCGCAGATCGCCGCGGGGAGCTCCGCCCTGACCCCCGAGTGCCCGGCGGTGAGGCTGCGGGCCCGGAGCAGGAGCATCCCGCGCACCACCTCGGCGGGGAGCGGCGGGCCCACGCCGGCGGCATGGCTGCGGAGGACCGCCCGCTGCAGCTCGCCCCGCTCCTCGGGCGGGATCACCTTGTCGGCCAGGGCTCCGAATCCGGTGTTGACGCCGTAAACGGGGTCGGCCTCGGCCTCGAGCCGCTCGACCAGGGCGCGCGCGGGCTCCATCCGGCGCCGCGCCGCCTCGTTGACCTCGACCGCCGCCCCCTGACGGGCGACCCCCACCAGGTCGTCGAGGCTGAGCGGAGAACCGTCGAGAGTGACCACGCCGGGTCCAATGTAGCCGTTCCGTGTGGGGCCATCTCGGGGAGCTGGGGTATGCTGGCTTGGAGGTGATCAACGTGGCTGGGTATCGCCGTCTCCTTCCCGTCCTGGCGGTGGCGGCCGCCGCCGCCGTCGCCGCCGGCTGTGGCCCCGGAGCGATCCTGACCTCGGAGAGCCCGGACCAGGCGGTCTCGGCGGCGCTCCAGTCGGCTCAGACCACCCCGCTGCGGATGAGCCTCACCGGCGACCTCGGTCTGGACACCGCGAGCCTCGGCAACCTCCCCGCCTCGATCCAGACGGCCCTCGGCGAGGTCGGGAACGGAGGCTCGGCCACCGGCCAGCTCGCGCAGGAGAGCAGCGCGCGCCGCCAGCTCACCGCCAGCGCAGCCGGTCACAGCCTGACCCTGGTGGAGTACGACGGCCACGGCTACGTCAGCCAGGATGGGGGCGCGTTCGCCGAGCTCTCGGAGGCGCTGCCGTCCAGCCCGGTCGCCAGCCCGTCCCAGCTCAGCAGCGCGGTCGCCGCCCTGAGCTTTCAGGACCAGGGCCCCGCCACCGTCGACGGCGTGAGCACGGAGAAGTACTCCGCGGCGATCACCGTCTCCACCCTGGAGAAGCTGGCCCAGGACCTGGGCGGCAGCGGCAGCGGGAGTTCCGAGCTGGCGCCGGTGCTGGCCATGCTCTCGCCCTACGTCACCGGCAGCGGATCCGTGGACCTCTGGCTCAGCACGACGGACGGGAGCCTGGTGCGTGCCGCCCTCGCCGGCTCACTGACCGTGGACGTCGGCGCCGCCGCCTCGGCGCTGGCCGGTCTCGGGTCGAGTGCCGGCCTCGGGTCCAGCGCCGGCCTCGGATCGCTGCCCACCGGCAGCCTGGGCGTGACCCTCAGCCTGGACGCCGACGTCTCCGACTACGGCGGCCCGGTCACGGTGACCAAGCCCACGGCGACCTCCACGCTTCCGGCGATGGGTGGGGCCATGGGTGGAATGTCGCAGTGGATGGGGTCCTTCCTGGGCTCCTCCTGAGCTCCATCCCCGGGTCGGGTCGCCGGCGCCGAGTCCGACGTTCGCCCTACTCGGACGAGTCCTTCCAGCCCAGGTGCTTCCACCGGGAGATGCCGCGCAGCCCGAGACGGGAGACGTGCAGCTGCTGGAACTCCCCGTAGCCGTCGGCGGTGGCGCTGTCCACCGAGAGATGGACCGCCCGGTCGGTGATCCGCGCGACATCCGAGGCCGGAGCCAGACAGGGATGCCCGTGGCGGCTGTGCTGGAAGACGATGCCGTGGAAGATGTCCTCGTTGGCGAGCGCCGCCACCTCGAGCACGGTGCCGACCTGGGTGCCGTCGCTGGCGAGGACGGGCGCGTGGGCGGGGACGTCGAGCCAGGAGACCTGTTGCTCGTCGTAGAGGTCGCCGGGCTGCTGCTCGGCATAGAGATCGTCGGCCCCGCGCCCGCCGGATGGGCCCGCCGGCTGGGCGCCGGCGAGGTCTGGGGGCTGCCCGCCGTAAAGATCGTCCATGGGTCCCCACTATGGCAGGGCGGACGGCGGGCCGTCGGTTCCCGAGGGCGGCGTGGGCGAGACGATGAGACGCACCGGCCGGTCGTAGAAGACGTAGTTCCAGGCCCACCCGATCAGCACCAGCAGCCGGTTGCGAAAGCTCACCAGCGACATCAGGTGGACGAACAGCCAGGCCAGCCACCCGATCAGGCCGGAGAGGCGCAGCGGGCCGATCTGGGCGACGGCGACGTTGCGCCCCACGGTGGCCATGGTCCCATGGTCCCGGTAGCGGAAGGGCCCGGGGTCGGGCTCCCCGCGTCGACGGGCGGCGATGACCCGGGCCACGTGCTCGCCCTGCTGGATGGCGACCGGGGCCAGCATGGGCAGGGGCCGTCCGTCCGGGCCCGGGCAGGCGGCGAGATCGCCCACCGCGTGCACTCCCGGATGGCCGGGCACCTCCAGGGAATCCGGGCTCACCGGGACCCGGGCCTGGGCCGCGCGCTCCACGCCGTCCAGTCCCACCGGAGCCTCGGCGGCGACGCCGGCGGTCCAGACCATGGTCGCGGCGGGGAGGCGGTCGCCGGAGGCGAAGACCACCTCGCCGGGGGCGACCTCGGCGACCCGGTGTTCGAAGAGGATGCGCACCCCCTTGCGCCGCAGGGCGGCCGCGGCTCTCCGTCCGAGACCTGCGGGAAAGCCGACGAGGACACTCCCGAGCGCCTCCACCAGGACGATGTCCACGGCCTCCATGTCGATGCCCGGGAAGTCGCGCTTCAGCACGTGGTGGACCAGCTCCGAGAGTGCTCCCGCGTACTCCACGCCGGTCGGCCCGGCGCCGACGATCACGAAGGTGAGCAGGGCCTGCCGCGGTCCGGGCGCGTCGGTGCGGGACGCCTGCTCGAAGACGTCGAGCACCCGCGCCCGGAGCGCCAGCGCCTCGCCCAGGTCCTTGAGCCCGTAGGCACGGCTGGCCAGGGCCTGGTTGCCGAAGTAGCTGTTGGCGCTGCCCGTCGCCAGCACCAGGTGGTCGTACCCCAGGTCCCCGGTGGTGGTGTGGAGGATCCGGCCCCCGAGGTCGACGCCGGTCACCTCAGCCAGGCGGAAGTCGCAGTTCCGGTAGTGGCGCAGGATCGACCGCACCGGGCGGGCGATGTCCGAGGGATCGAGCAGCGCCGAGGCCACCTGGTACAGCAGTGGCTGAAAGAGATGGTAGTTGTGGCGGTCGACCACGGTGACGTCGACGTCGGCGTGGCGGAGGCCCCGGGCGGCGGCTAGCCCGCCGAATCCGGCACCCACCACCACCACGTGGGGCCGCCCCCGCCCCGGCCTGATTCTCACGCTCTGACTATCGCAGCCGAGCTCCGGGCGCCGATATCTCGAGGGGCCGGAAGCGCGGGCGCGCACCCGCCGCCGCCCCGGCTGCGTAGGATGCCGCCGTGGACTGGCTCGCACGCTTCGATGCGGCCGCCTCCCGGGTCGGGGCGAGCGCCGGCCGGCTCACCCTCTGCGGGCTGGCCGCGGCCTCCATGGGCCTGGGCGTGCTGTGGACCTTCGGACAGCTCTCGCACCTCGCGCTGCTGCTCGTGCTGGTCGCCTCGGTGCTCGCCATCGCGGCCGTGCGCGGCGGACGCTGGCGGCAGGGGCGCGGCTGGTGGGTGGCGATCACCGCGGTCTGCGGTCTGACCAACCTGCTCTACGCCCACCACTACCACCTCAACCCCGAGCTCCAGGTCGGCTTCGCCCTCCTGCTCACCGCCGCCGCCGCCGGGGCCGCCTGGTCGCCGCCGGGGCGCCGGGCCGCCGCCCTGCTGGGAGTGGCCTTCCTCTCCCTGATTGGTCTGACCGCCTCCGACTGGCCCTGGGGCACCGCCGCCGTGGACGTCTTCACCGCCCTCCAGGGGGCCGCCCAGAGCGTTCTCCAGGGCCACAACCCGTATGGCCCCGTCTACCGCTACTACGTCGAGTCCAGCACCGGCTACGTGTACGGACACTTCGCGTACGGCCCCAGCGTCCCGATCCTGGCGGCGCTGGGCCGGCTGATCGGGGACGTGCGCGTGATGTCGGTGGTCTGCGTGGCGGCCATCGTGGCCGGCCTCTGGCGCATCGCCCGGCAGGGCGAGGCGAGCTCCGACGCCCACCGGGTGGCCGCCCTCGCGCTGGCCTCGCCGCTCCTGGTCGGGATGATCCACGAGGCCTGGGTGGACGTCTACATGATGGCGGGGATCGTCGGCTGGCTCGCCCTCCGCCGCGACCACCGCGGCTGGTCGATGGTGGCGCTCGCCGTCGGCTTGATGGTGAAGCCCACCTCGCTCGTGCTCATGGTGCCCGCCTTCCTCTGGTCGAAACGGGGGAGGGTGGAGATCGCCGTCGCGGTGGCCGCCTCAGTGGTGGTGATCGTCCCCTTCGCCCTCATCACCGGCGTCGGGACCTTCGTCTACAGCGTCTTCGGATATCAGCTGGCGCTGCCGTTCCGCAGCGACTCGCTGAGCCTGGCGGCCGAGCTGTTCCGGCTGACCCATGCGCAGCTCCCCACCGCCTTCCCCTTCCTGCCCCTGGCGGTCGCCGCGGCGCTGATCGCGTGGAGAGGACGTCCCCAGACCGAGGGTGACCTCGCCCTTCAGGCGGCCATCCTCAACGTCGTCGCCTTCATCCTCGCCAAGCAGATGTTCTTCAACTACTACTTCGCGTCGGAGGTGCTGCTGCTCGCCGCCATGGCGGGCGCGGGGGTCACCCTTCCCGCGGGCGACGTGGCCCGACCGGCGGTCGCCGAGCTGCTCGGCGCCGGACGCCGGCCGCGCGTGAGCGTGACACCGCCGCGCCGGACGCCGACCGCCGCGGCCACCGCGCTGAGGCTGACCCCGCCCCCGACCAGGAAGGCCAGCTGGGTGCCGCCGACCGAGCTGAGCCATCCCGCCAGCAGACCGCCGATCGGGGCGGGAACGCCGGTGAAGATGTACCCGTAGAAGCCCATGGCCCGGCCGCGCAGCCGGTCGGGCGCGGCCAGCTGGATGGTGGCGTTGCTCATCGAGGTGTAGGTGGTGAAGGCGATCCCGGTCACCGCCAGCATCACGGCGCAGACGATCACCCAGTGGAGGGGCGCCAGGATCATCAGCAGTGCGGAGAAGGCGGCGCCTCCCCCGAACAGGAGATGCCAGCTCGGCCGGCCGACGGTGGCGGTGAAGAGGGCGCCGACCAGCGCCCCGAAACCGAAGCAGGCGGTGAGGATGCCGAAGACTACAGGCCCGGACCGCAGGGTCTCGGTGGCCATCACCGGGAGCAGGACGCTGAAGTTGATGCCGAAGGTGGAGACCACCAGCATCAGGGCGCAGGTCAGCCAGGCGGCGCGGGTGTGCACCACCCAGGCCACGCCCTCGCCCAGGCTGCGCAGCATTCCCCGCTCCTCGTCGCGCTGGGTGGTGTAGAGCTCGTCCTTGCGCATCATCAGGAGGCTGCCGATGACCGCGAGGAAGCTGGCCGCGTTGATGGCGAAGCAGAGGGTCACGCCCACGGTGGCGATCAGCACCCCCGCCACCGCCGGCCCCGCCGCCCGGGCCAGGTTGAAGAGGGAGGCGTTGAGCGAGACGGCGTTGGGCAGCTCCTTCCGGCCCACCATCTCGAAGACGAACGACTGGCGGGCCGGCGTGTCCACCACCTGCACGGCCCCTCCGACCGCGGCCAGGAGGAACACCTCCCAGACGGTCGCCCGCCCGCTCAGGGAGAGGAGGGCGAGGGCGGTGGCGCTCAGCATCAGGGTCGTCTGGGTGACGACGATCGTCATCCGCTTGTCGAAGCGATCCACCAGCGGGCCCCCCAGCAGTCCGAAGACGGTGTAGGGGAGGAACTGGAAGGCGGCGAGGGCCCCGAGGGCGAGCGGTGACCCGGTCGGCGAATGGGTCAGCTCGACGATCAGCCAGGCCTGGGCGATGTTCTGGACCCAGGTCCCGGAGATGGAGATCGACTGTCCCGCGAAGAACAGCCGGTAGTTGCGGTGGCGCTGGAGGCTGCGGAAGGTCCGCGCCGAGGCGGTCGCCATGCTCATCGAGGGGCGTCGCCCTCGACGAGTGCGGCCAGCGGCTCGATGGCCGCCTCGAGCGCCGCGGTCTGCTCCGGGGTCAGCCGCCGGAGCTGCTCGGCGAGCCAGGCGGTGCGGCTGCTCCGCGCCGACCGCAGGACCCGGGCCCCCTCCGGGGTGACGGCGATGTCGACCCGCCGGCGATCACCCGCGATGCCCCGAACCCGGGTGACCAGGCCGGCGGCCTCCAGCTTGTCGACGGCGTTCGACATCGAGGGTGCGGAGATGCCCTCGTGGCCGGCCAGCTCGTTGATCCCCACCCCGGGCTTGCGGCTGATCAGGGCGAGGATCTCGACCTGACCGCCGGTGATGGTGGTCCCCTTGAGCACCCGCCGAAGGTGACGGGCGAGGTGGAGGAGGAGCGGACGGAGGCGGTTGGCGAGGACGAGGTCCTCGGGCGTCGACGTCCGGGGGGGCGGGGGGGTGAGGGTTGCCGTCATCTCAAAGTAATTATATAGCCTAACTATTTGCCGCGCACGCCGGCGTTGAGGCACACTAGACGCCCGGCCGGTCCGCCGCGATCCCGGGACCCCGCGCCGGCGGCGCGTTGGGCCACCTCTGGGCCGAGGGACGCGAGCGGCGACCCGAGCGAGGAGAGACGTGTTGGTCGGGACCCCTCCACCGCTGGCGGACCGCGAGCCGTCCGAGGCGGGCCCGCGGGCCGCCCCCAACCTCTTCACCGGGATGCCGCCGCTGCTGATGCTGGGACTCGGCGTGGTGATGGGGGCCGCGATCAGCTTCGCCGTCGGCGTCGTGATCTGGTCGGTCTTCGGGTAGCGATGAGCCGTGTGCGCCGGGGCGCCCCCCGACTCGCCGCCCTGATCTCTCTCGGTGCGGGCCTGATCCTGGGAACGGGCATCGGCCTGCCGACCGCTCACTGGGTCGCGGGCTTCCTCACCCTCACCCGCGCCCCGGCGCTCGCCGCCGCCTCCCCCGCCGCCGGGGGCTCCTCGCCAGCGGGTCGAACCCAGCCTGCCGGCAGCCCCACCCCCGTTTCCTCCCCGGCGCCGACCCCGAGCCTGACACCCACCGCCTCCCCTCCCACCTGCTCCCCCCTGGCGAACGGCGAGCAGCCCCTGGACCCGCTCCGGGCGCCGCCCTCGGGCTACTCGGCCGACGCGGCGCTCGATTGGGTCGGCTGCGGTGGCGCGACCGTCCCGGCGGGGTCCCCCTTCACCGTCAGCGGCGCGTGGACGCTCGCCGTCTCGTACACCTGCCCCAGCGGCACGGCGGCGCAGAGCACCGGACCCACGCTGACCGTCGACGAGACCGCCGCCCCCGCGGACTCCGGCACGTCAACCATCGCCGCCCCGCGGGGCGACGCCGCGGATCTGCTGGAGGGGGGCCTGGTCTCGCTGGCACTGGGTGCGGGGTCGTACCGGCTGAACGTCGTCACCCCCTCCGCCTGCCTGTGGCACCTGGCGGTGTACCGCGGGCAGTGAGCCCGGGTCAAGGCGGCAGCACAACGCCCGAATTGGATCTCCCGCGTTAGCGGTCGCGTTGTTATGCTCTTGGATACACGCCGGCTCCGCGCCGCGGGCGCGGATGATCGGTTCAGCCCATTCCGACGAGCCGATGAGCCCCACCACAGACTCGCCACCTGCCACCGACCCTGACTCCAGGCGTCCCTGGTCGCTGCTCTCCAACCACGGCCACGTCCTGGTATGCCTCGCCCGCGATCCGCACATGCGGATGCGCGACATCGCTGCCGCCGTGGGCATCACCGAGCGCGCCTGCTACCGGATCGTCGGAGACCTCGAGGAGGGGGGATTGGTCCACCGGGAGCGGGTCGGTCGCAACAACCGCTACGTGATCGACGCAACGGCGGGCACGCGCCACGCTTCACTGCGCGGAGTTCGCGCCGCCGACCTGCTCAGCATCGTCTGAGGTCTCGGCCGGCCGCGCCCCCTCAGCCGGTGCCGACCCGGTAGAAGCCCTCGGCTGCCGCGCCCTCGCCCAGCCCGGCGCCCTCGGCCGAGGTGCGCAGCCAGCCGCGCACCCGCTTCTCCAGCGGCTCCCACTCCTCGTACTGGGAGCGGTGGCAGCGCAGCGCCTCCAGCTTGCGGTCGGCGGTGGCGGTGACGTCGATCCAGACGTTGACGCGCTCGGGGATGCCCATCAGCCAGAGCTCCCGGACGGTGTGGGGCTCCAGGCCCTCGCGCTCCAGCAGCTCGGAGTGGGCGAAGGGGTTGCGGGAGTCCGGGTAGACCGCGCAGATGGCCGCCTCGGCGGCGGCGAGGTGGTCGGGATGGGAGGCGAAGAGCCGGCTCCAGCTTCGCTCCGGGGACTGGGTCACCACCCGGTCCGGCCGCTTCTGGCGGATGACCCGGGTGATGTCGCGGCGCAGCTCATGGGTCACCGTCAGCTCGCCGTCGGGGTAGCCCAGGAAGGCGATCTCCCGGACGCCGACGGCCGCGGCGGCGGCGGTCTGCTCCGCCCTCCGGGTCGGGCCCATCCGGTCGCGCGGCACCGATCGGTCCCAGCCGCCCGCCTGCCCGTCGGTGACGATGCAGTAGCTGACGTCGATCCCGGCGTCCGTCCAGCGGGCGGTGGTGGCGGCGCAGCCGAAGTCACAGTCGTCGGGGTGGGCGACCACGATCAGGACCCGCTGGATGCCATCGGTGTCGGTGGGGCTCTCCGGCATGGTCCCGGATGGTACGAGGAGAGCCCGGCGGCACGCCGGGGGGGGTGTCATCCGATCGGTTGCGACAACCCGCAACGCCTGGGGAACGGTCCGCTGAATTCCCGCAGACAGTGGTGTACCTCTGTGCCTCCACCCTGTACGGTGTGATCAAGCGCAAGGATCGCTCCAATTGTCATGACCATGCTTGATCTCTCGCAGGTGGCCGGCATCCGGCTGACCGGCTTCGGCGGGCCGCCCCAGCCCGCCGCGCCGCCGCGTCCCGCTCCGGCGCCCGGGCCGGAGGCGGCCGTCGCCCCCGCCCCGGAGGAACGCCCGCCGGCGCCGGCGGTGCTGATCGTCGATGACAACGTCCGGCTGGCCAGCACCGTGGCCGCCTTCATGGAGATGCAGGGGTTCCGGGCTCATCCCGCCAACAGCGCGGAGGAGGCCCTCCTCGCCGCCCAGCAGGTGCGCTTCGACCTCGTCCTGCTCGACATCAACATGCCGGGGATGGATGGTCTCGAGGTCTGCCGGCATCTGCTCGCCACGGCTCCCGGGATGCGTGTGCTCATGGTCACGGGCCGCGACTCCGCGGAGGATCCCCTGCGCGCGGCGGCGGTCGGGGCCCGCGCCCTGCTCACCAAGCCCATCTCGCTCAGCGACCTGTGCGACGAGATGATGAAGGCACTGTCCAGCTGATCCGCCGGGGGCTGGGCTAGAGTCCGGCCGGTGCGCGAGGTCCAGCGCCACGCCGTGGGGAATGACGGCCTCGGTCTCTTCTGGAGGCTGTGGTCACCCGACGACGGTCCGCCCGCCGGCCGGGTGCTGATCTCCCACGGTTATGCCGAACATGGCGGGCGGTACCGGCACGTGGCGGAGCGTCTGACCGCGGCCGGCCTCACGGTGGTGGTCCCCGACCATCGCGGCCACGGGCGCTCCGGGGGCCGCCCGGTGAGCGTGCGCCGGTTCGACGACTACGTGGACGACCTCCACCGGGTCGCGCTCGACGCCGCGGCCGAGGGGGGAGAGGCTCCGACCGTCCTCCTCGGCCACAGCATGGGGGGTCTGATCGCGGCGGTGTATGCCCTGCGCCATCCCTCGGAGCTGCGCGGGCTGGTGCTCTCCGCCCCCGCCGTGGTCCCCGGCGCCGTCTCCGCCCCGGCCATCGCCATCGGGCGGCTGCTGGCCCGCGTGGCCCCGGAGCTGGGCGCGATGAAGCTGCCCCTCGAGAAGATCTCCCGTGACCCGGGCGTGGTCGCCGCCTACCTCGCCGACCCGCTCGTCCACCCCCGGCGGGTTCGGGCCCGGCTCGGAGCCGAGATGCTGCGTGCCATGGACGAGGTCGCCGCCGGCCTCCCCCGGCTCACCCTGCCGGTGCTGGTCATGCAGGGCAGCGCCGACGCCCTGGTCGACCCCTCCGCCGCGGCCTACGTGCACAACCGGGTGGGGAGTCCCGACCGGACGATCCATGTCTACCCCGGCCTCTACCACGAGATCCTCAACGAGCCCGAGCGCGAGCGGGTGCTCGATGACCTGGTCGAGTGGCTGCGGGCGAGGATCGGCCGGCCAGGATGACGCGACCGCAGAAGCCCGGATCCCTGACCCTGCACCTGCTCCGGCATGCCAAGTCGAGCTGGGACGACCCCGGGGTCGCTGACGCCGCCCGGCCGCTGGCCCCGCGCGGCGAGCGCGCCGCCCGGAAGCTGGCCCGGCGGCTGACGCGGGAGGGGGTCTCCCCTGGGCTCGTCCTCTGCTCGTCCGCCCGGCGCGCCCGCCAGACCCTCGAGCTGATCCGCCCGGCGCTGCCCGGTGCCCCGGGGATCCTGGTGGAGGACGGGCTCTATGCGGCCAGCGGGCGTGAGCTGATGGCCCGTCTCCGGCGGGTCCCCGCCGGCACCGACGAGGTGCTGCTGATCGGGCACAACCCGGGCATTCACGACCTGGCCCTGGCGCTGGCCGGGGACACGGCGCCGGCCGCGCTGCGCGAGCAGTTTCCCACCGGAGCGCTGGCCTCCTTGAGGTTCGGCGCCGTCACCTGGGCGGACGTCGGTCCGGGCGGCGGAGAGGTCATCCGCGTGCTCCTGCCCCGCCAGCTCTGATGCCCGGCGCCGGGCTGGCGACCCCGATCGGATTTGAACCGACGATCTCCACCTTGACAGGGTGGCGTGTTAGGCCAGGCTACACCACGGGGCCGTGAGCCCCTGGAGTCTAACCCGCCGCCGCCTCATCCGGGCTTGCGGGATGCCGGTGGGGCGGCAGCGATCGGTGGCTATGCTGCATCCGTGATCCGCCTGTTCGACACCGCCACCCGGTCGTTGCAGCCGCTCGACCCTGGCGCTGCCGCCGTTCGCCTCTACGTCTGCGGCATCACCCCCTACGATGGCGGCCACCTCGGACACGCCTTCACCTACCACACCTTCGACGTCCTGACCCGCCGGCTGCGGAGCCTCGGTCACCGGGTCCGCAGCGTCCGCAACGTGACCGACGTGGACGACGACATCATGCGGGTGTCGGCGGCCCGCGGCATCGGCTGGCGCGAGCTCGCCGAGCAGGTGACCCGCGAGTTCGACCGGGACATGGCCGCCATCGACATCCTGCCGGTGGACGCGGACCCCCGCGCCAGCCAGCATGTTCCGGCCATGATTGACTGGATCTTGCGGCTCGCCGGGGCCGGCTTCGCCTACGCGGTCGACGGCTGGGTCTACTTCGAGGTCGCCCGGCTCCCCGACTACGGCTGCCTCTCCGGGCTCGGCGTCGAGGAGATGCTCCGGCTCTCCCGGGAGCGCGGCGCCGATCCCGACGACCCGCGCAAGCGGGGGCCGCTCGACTTCGTCCTCTGGCAGCCGTCGCGAACCGGCGAACCCAGCTGGGCATCGCCCTGGGGAGCGGGACGCCCCGGCTGGCACATCGAGTGCTCGGTGCTCGCGACCCAGGAGCTGGGCACCCCCATCGATGTGCACGGGGGTGGCGACGACCTCATCTTCCCCCATCACGAGTCCGAGATCGCCCAGGCTGCGGGCGCCGGCATCTCGCCGTACGTGCGGCTCTGGGTCCACGTGGCGATGGTCGGATATCAGGGCGAGAAGATGAGCAAGTCGATGGGCAACCTGGTGTTCGTCAACCGGCTGCTGGAGCGGGTGCCGGGGGCCACCGTCCGGCTGCTGCTCGCCGGTCACCACCACCGCGCGGCCTGGGAGTACACGGAGCGGGAGCTCGACGTGGCGGACGCCCGCCGCCGGGGCTACGCCGCAGCGGCCGGGGCAGCGACCGTCCTCGACCCGGCGGAGGCCGAGCGGTGGCGTGCGGACTTCCTGGCGCGGATCGACGACGACCTCGACGTCCCGGGAGCGCTGGAGGTCGCCGACCGCCTGGCCGAGCGGCTGAGGGGCGGCGGGGCGGGCCCCGGTGCGCCGGTGCAGGGAGCGGGGCTGCTCGCCCAGCTCCTGGACACGGTCGGCGCGGCGTCCGCCGCCAGCTGAGGCCGGCGCCGCAGCCGGACCGGCGGGCGAGCGAGGGCCCAGCCCGGCTCAGCGCTGGCGAACGTCCTCGTCGAGGGCCCGGCTGGCGCGGACCGCGGCCACGATGTGCTTCTGGAGGAAGGCGTAGAAGAGGCCGCGCTGGTTGCGATCGGTCTCCTCCGGCACCTCGATCCCGCGCCGGTGGCGTTCGACCCAGGGCGGCACCCCCTCGGCGACAACGGTCGAGCCCACCCTCACCCGGATGGTGGTGTCCTCGCCCTCGAGGAGGTAGACCGCCACGACCAGGCGGAGCCCGGTGTGGTCGACCAGCTTCCAGCCGCGCTCGTAGCGCCGGCCCCCGGTCCGGTCGGCGTGGGTGGACACCACGGGCTCCCGGACGAAGGTCTCCCCGACGGTCGCGCACTGCACCAGCGTCGCCGCCACGAAGGCGTCGAGGTCGCGTGCCACCCAGTTGACCAGCGAGGGGGCGCGGTTGTCGACGTCGGGCATCCCGGCCGGATGGTCGAAGTAGCCGATGGCGGCGATCGTGCCGGCGTGGCGGCGGCAGTAGACGATCCCGCCCACGGTGGCCCAGTGATTGGGGCACCAGGCGGTGTCGCAGCGCCGACCGCGCCGGTCGACATAGTGGCAGAGCACCCCGTTGTGGTGGGGGCAGCCCCGCGCGCGGCAGGGCAGGTCGCCCTCGGTGATCGGGAAGCGGGCGACCGGTGGCGCGAACGGCGATGCGGGGGACGGTGCGGCGGACATCTCGCCAGGAGGTGGGGGGAAGGCCGGCGGCGTCGCGGGTGGCGGCGGCCAGCCGCCCGGGGCGGGAGGAGCCGTGGGGGCAGCCGGCGTGACCGGCTCCGCGGGGGCCGCCGGGGCCGGAGGACCGGTGCCGCGATCGCCGCGACGAAAGAGCGGCATCACCGCGCCTCGCGCCGCGATCCCATGGCGCACATCCTACGCCGGCTCCGCCACCTTGCTGAGGGCGGCGGTGAGATGGCGCACGTCATCCATCAGCGAGTGGAACTGGCTGGGCGTGAGCGACTGGGGGCCGTCCGAGAGGGCCTCGTCCGGGTTGGGATGCACCTCCACCAGGAGGCCGTCGGCGCCGGCGGCGACGGCGGCGAGGGCCATGGACGGGACCAGGTCGCGGTGGCCGGTGGCGTGGCTGGGGTCGACCACGATGGGGAGGTGGGACACCGACCGGATCACGGGGACCGCGCTCAGGTCGAGGGTGTTCCGGGTCGCGGTCTCGAAGGTACGGATGCCGCGCTCGCAGAGCACCACGTCGGGGTTGCCGTGGTTGACCACGTGCTCGGCGCTGAGCAGCCACTCCTCGATCGTGTTGGAGAGCCCGCGCTTCAGGAGGACCGGCTTCGCGGCGCCGCCGACCGCCTCCAGCAGGGCGAAGTTCTGGGCGTTGCGGGTGCCCACCTGGAGCATGTCGGCCAGCGCCGCCACCGGCTCGACGTCACCCGGGCTCAGCACCTCGGTGACCACCGGCAGGCCGGTCTCGGCCCTGGCCTCGGCGAGGTACTCGAGGCCTTCGGCACCGAGCCCCTTGAACGAATACGGGGAGGTCCGCGGCTTGTAGGCGCCGCCCCGGAGCAGCGTGGCACCGGCCGCCTTGACCGCCCGCGCGGTCTCCAGCAGCTGAGCCCGGGACTCGACGGCGCAGGGGCCGGCCGCGACCGCCAGCGGGGCGCCCTCCCCGATCCGGACGCCGCCCACCTCCACCACGGTCGGCTCCGGGTGCCATTCCCGCCCGACCTGCTTGTACGGCTTGCTGACCGGCACCGCGGCCAGGACCCCGGGGAGGGCGACCACCGCGTCCCGGATCTGACCGGGGTTGCTCCCCAGCACCCCGATCGCGAGCCGGTCGGTGCCGGGCAGCTCGATGGGGCGGTACCCTCGGTCCCGAACGTGGCGGATGACGTTCTCCACCTCGTCGCGGGTGGCCTGGTGGCTCATGAGAATCAGCATGCGGGGATTCTCGTCGATGAAGCTCACAATTCGGGGGATGGGCCAGCGGGCCCGGCGCCGGCAGTCCGACCTCTGCCGGCTCGGGCCCGCCTTCCGTGCCCCCCTCGTGGCGCTCCTCGACCAGGACCCGGTGGCCAACGTCTTCATGCGGAGCGAGCTGAGGCTCGGCGCGGCCCTGGAGGGCTGGTGGGGGCTGGGTGACTCCCGCGAGCTCCGGGCGGCGCTCCTGGCAGGTTCGGTCGTGGTCCCCTGGATTCCCGACCCCGGTGACGTTCCGGCGCTCGCCGCGGCCCTCCGCCAGCAGATCCCTCCCCGCCTGATCATCGGCCCCGCCCCCGCGGTCCGTGCCCTGACTGCCTCACTGGCCGCGCGCCGGCCTCCCGTGGAGGTCCGTGACCCCCAGCCGGTGCTGGTGCTCGACGGCTCACCCCCGAGCCTGCCCGGGGTGCCCGTCCGGCGGGGCAGGCGCGACGACCTCGATCTGCTCACCGTGGCGGCCGCGGCCATGCACCTGGAGGAGATGGGCGTGGATCCGATGGTGCTCGACGCGGTCGGGTGGCGGCTCCGGATGGCGACCCTGATCGACCGCGGATGGTCCTTCCTGCTGATGGAGGGTGGCGAGATCGCCTTCAAGGTCGAGCTCTCCGCCTGGACCCCCGAGGCGGTCCAGCTTCAGGGGGTGTGGACCGAGCCCCGGCTGCGCCGGCGTGGGATCGCCACCGCCGCGCTCGCCGCCGTGTGCGCCGAGCTGCTCGCTGAGGTTCCGGTCTGCTCCCTCTACGTGAACGCCTACAACGAGCCCGCGCTGCGGCTCTACCGGCGCCTGGGCTTCCGGCAGGTCGGGGAGTTCGCGACCGTCATCTACTGACGGAGTGAGGGGCGAGAGCCGCAGACTTCTTCCCCGATCGGAGGAGCCCTCGGTACCGCGTGCTGAGCCGCCGGCGGGGTGGGATGTGGCCTCCGGCGCCGTCAGATCAGGTGGGCCTTCCAGGCGATCAGCACCGCCGCGGCGCGGTCGCTGCAGCCGAGCTTGGCGAAGATGTTGCTGACGTGGGTCTTGACCGTGTTCTCGCTGACGAACAGGCGCTTGCCGATCTGCCCGTTGTTGCAGTGCTCCGCCATCAGCCGCAGCACGTCCAGCTCGCGGCTGGTGAGGTTGTACTCGGGCCGGTTGTTGGTCATGAGGGTGGGGTCGAGCAGCGATTCGCCGGCGGCCACGGCGCGGATGGCGCTGGCCAGCTCCTCCAGGCTCGCGTCCTTGAGCAGGTAGCCGCGGGCCCCCGCCTGCAACGACGGGAAGATGTAGTCCTCGTTGCGGTAGGTGGTGAGCACGATGACCTTGGCCTCGGGGTCGTCGGCCCGGATCCGGCGGATCGCCTCGATGCCGTCGACATTGGGCATCTGGACGTCCATGAGGATGATGTCGGGATGGGTCTCCCGCGCTCGCTCGATCGCCTCCGCCCCGTCAGTGGCCCGAGCCACCACCCGGATGTCGTCCTCCACCTCCAGCATGGTGCAGAGGCCGTGAAGCACGACCGGGTGGTCATCGGCGACCAGAACGCGGATCACACCGGCACCGCCGACTTGGGCGCGGGGCCGGGCACCCCGGCCTCCGCGGTCACCGGCAGGTCCACGGTGATGGTGGTGCCACGGCCGGGGACGCTCTCGACCTGGAAGCTGCCGCCCGCGATGCGGGCTCGCTCGGCCATGCCGACGATGCCGAAGGAGCCGAGGGGCAGCGCTGAGGTGTCGAAGCCGTGACCGTTGTCCCTCACCGTCAGCTCGACGTGGTCGCCGAGGTTGCGCAGGCGCACGGTCACCCGGGAGGCGCCGCTGTGGGCGGCGATGTTGGCGAGCGCCTGCTGGGTGATGCGGAGAAGTGTGACCTCTGACTGCGGCCGCAGCGCCGGTGGGGGCGCCATGTGCTCGGCCCTGAGCCTCGCCGCGATCCCGGTGAGGTGACGGAACCGCTCCACCTCGCTCTCGGTGGCGGCGACCAGCCCGGTGACGGTCAGCGGGGACGGGCGAAGGTCCCAGACCGACCGCCGTGCCTCGGCGAGGGCCGAGCGCGCCAGCTCCTGCGCCGAGGCCAGCGCCGGCAGCGATCGCTCGGGGTCCCGGCCCACCAGCGCCTGAGCGGCCTCGAGCTGGATCACGATCCCGGTGAGCTGCTGGGCCAGGGTGTCGTGGATCTCACGGGCGAGCCGGGCCCGCTCCTCGAGCACGGCCATCTCCCGCCCCTCGTCGGAGAGCCGCGCGGTGCTGAGCGCCAGTCCCACCTGGTTGCCGATGGCCGCGAGCAGCGCCGTCATCTGGACCCCCGGGGCGATCGTCGCGCGCAATCCGAGGGCTCCCAGGGGCCCGGCGCCGGTGCCCATCGGCAGGCCGATGAGGACGCCGTCGCCGTCCTCGCGGGTGACCAGGTGGTTGTCCGCCACCGCCGCGAGGGCGACCTCCTCCAGCTGCGGGCTGCGCTCCTCGGGCTCCGTCTGGCTCGGGGTGAGGACGCCGTCACGACCCAGCCGGTAGCCGCAGCCCGCCGTGGTCGGGAGGACGGCCCGGACGGCCTCCAGCGCACCCGCCAGGATCGCCTCCGGGTCCAGGGATCGGGTCAGCGACCCGGCCAGCTCGTTGAGGGCCAGCAGCTCCTCGTTGCGGACGCTCAGCTCGGCGGTGCGGATCGCCACCTTCTGCTCCAGCTCGCGGCTGGCGGCGAGGATCACCTCCCGGGAGGCATTGATCTCCTTCCGCATCCGCTCCAGGGAGTCGGCGAGGTCACCGACCTCGTCCCTGCCCTGCGAGGGCACCGCCTCGTCGGTGCGCCCCTCGGCGAGCCGCTCCGCCGACGCCGTCAGCGCCCTGACCGGGGCGACGACGTAGCGGGAGAGCAGGGTGGCGAGGAGGAAGGACACCAGCAGCAGGATCGCGACGATCCAGAGAGCGCCCTGGAAGACGCCGGTCAGCGCCGAGTCGATGCCCTCCTTGAGCGCCGAGACGTTGGGCTCGAAGTTGGTCTTGGGGACGGAATCGACCAGGGTCCACCCCGGGTCGCCGACGGGACTGACGAAGAAGAGCCGGTCCACCCCGTCGATCGTCCCCTCGATGAGGTTCGGCGAGCCGCCCTCGGCCTCCCGCAGGCCGGCGAGCACCTCCTCGCCGTCCTTGCCCACCGGCGCGGGGAGCTGGGCTCCGACCCGGGGAGGCGAGGTGAAGTCCTTTTCGGTGGAGCCGGTCGCGATCACCTGGTTGGTGTCGTTGTCGAGGAGGAGCGGGTAGGAGTTGAGCTCGGCCGGGGCCTGGGAGATCGCGCTCGAGAACTGCGCCAGCGGTACGTCGGCGCCGACCACCAGCCCGTGGCCGGCGAGGGCGTAGACGGTCACCTCCAGATCGCCGTGCAGGGAGTTCGTGTACGGGTCCGTCCACTGCGCGGCCGGCGATCCGGCCGGCGTCTGGGGGGCGGGGAAGTTGGGGAGCAGGTCGAGCCTGGTGAGGGCGATGCCCTGCGGGTTGTTAGCCAGGGTAGCCTCACCCTCGGGCAGCGAGGAGAAGCCACCCGGGCTGATCCACACCGCGTAGTCGGCCGGGTCCATGACCCAGACCGCGTCGACCAGGCTCCCCTCCTTGACGGCCGCCTTTGCCAGCGGTCCCGTGGCGAACTGGTCGAGGCCGAGGCTCTCGAGCGCCGCCGCCCGGGTGAGCACGGGCGGCGTGTTCGGCGTGTTCGGCGGTACGCCGACCAGCAGCTCAGCGGCCGACGACGAGGCCTGGGAGCTGACCTCGTAGACGCCGTCCCCGAGCGGGGTGGACTTGAGACCGCCCGTGGCATCCGGGCTGCCGGTGGCTGCGGGTGCCCCGGCTGTCCCCGCGCTCCCGCTGGTCACGCCGGGGGTGGGGGCGGGCGTGGCCGGATTGGCGGAGGCGGAGGGGGCTGGCGAGGCCGACGGGGAGGGCGACGGTGAGGCGGCGCTGGCCTCGTTGCCCAGGGTGGTGGCGAGCGCCTGCACCTCGGCGCGCAGCCCAGAGAGGTGGTTCTGGATGACGCTGTTCGCGGTGGTGTTGAGCCCGGTCTGGAACGAACCCTCCTGGTGCTGGACGATGCTGGCGTAGGCGCCGTTGACGGTCTGCTGGGTGATGCCGTGCAGGCTCACCGCGGTCAGTATGAAGAAGGCCGCCGCGGGCACCAGGGCGACCACCAGCATGGCGGCCAGAAGCCGGTCTCGCAGCCGCCGTCGGGGATTGAACGGGGACAGCGTCAGCCAGGGACGCTTCATTCCCACCTCACCGGTCCGGGTTGATCATCTGATCATCAGCTCCCAGCTGAGCTCCGAGTATACGGCCGCCCCTCGGGCCGCGAGAACGCGCCAATCGCACCGGCACGACGGAGCTTGCGGCACCCCAGCCCTTAGAGTCACGGGTGCGTGAGGAATCCCGAACCCGCCGCCGTCAACGGCCCACGATGAAAGACATCGCCGAGCTGGCCCTCGACGTCGCCGCGTCGAGCGGCGCCGCCTACGCGGATTGCCGGGTGGTCCAGCGGGGGATCCAGGCGCTCACCGTCAAGGACGGCAGGTTCGCCGAGGTCTCCTCCTTCGAGGACGAGGGGGTGGGTATCCGGGTCATCGTCGACGGGGCGTGGGGGTTCGCGAGCGTCGACCGCCTCGACTCCGACAGTCTCGGTGAGGCCGCCCGGACGGCCTGTCGGATCGCCCGGGCCTCGGCGCGGCTGCGCCGCCAGCCGGTCCGCCTCGCCCCCGCTCCCGTCGCCGTCGGCGCATACCTGACCCCGGTGGAGCGCGACCCCTTCGAGGTCAGCCTCGAGGAGAAGATGGACCTGCTGGTCCGAGCGGACGAGGCGATGGCCGGCGTGGAGGGGATCACCACCCACCAGGCGTCCCTCGAGTTCGTCCGGGAGCACCGTTTCTTCGCGAGCAGCGAGGGGTCGCAGATCGAGCAGGTCATCGTCGAGTCCGGCGGCGGCATGGACGCCACCGCGACCAGCGCCGACGAGGTCCAGACCCGCAGCTTCCCCAACAGCTTCGGGCGCCACCAGCTCTGCGCCGGCTACGAGGCGATCGAGGCCATGGACCTGGCCGGCAACGCCGAGCGGATCGCCACCGAGGCGATCGCCCTGCTGAGCGCCGCACCCTGCCCGACAGGGAGCCTGACCCTCATCCTCGATGGCACCCAGGCCGCCCTGCAGGTCCACGAGTCCTGCGGGCATCCCACCGAGCTGGACCGGGTGCGCGGCGACGAGGCCGCCTACGCGGGAACCTCCTTCCTCACCCCCGACCTCATCGGCCGGTTCCGCTATGGCAGCGAGCAGGTGACGATCACGGCCGATGCCACCACGCCCGGAGGCCTGGGCACCTACGGGTGGGACGACGAGGGGGTGGCCGCGCAGCGCACCGTCCTCGTCGACCAGGGCCTCTTCTGCGGCTACATGTCGTCGCGCGAGACCGCCGCCGACTACGGCTGGTCGAGCAGCGGGGCGATGCGGGCCGAGTCGTGGAACCGGATCCCCCTGATCCGGATGACCAACGTCAACCTCGAGCCGGGCGAGTCGAGCCTGGAGGAGATGATCGCCACCACCGCGCACGGTGTCTTCCTCGAGACCAACCGCTCCTGGAGCATCGACGACCGCCGGCTCAACTTCCAGTTCGGGACCCAGAACGGGTGGGAGATCCGCGACGGCAAGCGCGTGCGGCTGGTGAAGAACGCGCTCTACGCCGGACGGACGCCGGAGTTCTGGCGGACATGCGACGCCGTCGCCGGGCCCTCGGAGTGGCGGGTCTGGGGCACGGTCAACTGCGGCAAGGGTCAGCCCAGCCAGGTCATCCGCGTCGGCCACGGCGCCGCCCCCTGCCGCTTCCACGACGTGACCGTCACCGCGGCCTCGTGATGAGCCTCACCCCCGCCGTCCACCTCCTGGCGCTCGCCGACTCCATCCTCGAGCGGGTGGGTCGTGACGGCGCCGAAGTGGCGGTGGTCGAGCACGAGGAGGGCCTGACGCGCTTCGCCCGCAACCAGATTCACCAGAACGTGGCGGAGAGGTCGCGCCGGTTCCGGCTCCGGCTCATGGGCGACGAGCAGGTCGGGGTCGCCGAGATCCGCGGCGACGTCGAGGACCTCCCGGGGCGCCTGGTCGCGGCCGCCGAGGCCGCCCGGCAGCTGGCCCCGCCGGGAGAGGTCACTCCCCTCCCCCGCCCCGACGCCGGGTCGGACGGCCCGGCTGCTCACAGCCCCGCCACCGCCGCGTGCACCCCTGAATGGCGCGCCGACCAGGTTTTGACCGTGGCCGGCCTCCACGTTGCGGCCGGCCTCGAGGCCTTCGGGGCGGTGCAGACGTCGGTGACCCACACCGCGATCGCCAACAGCCTGGGGGTCCGACGCCACGCCGAGAGCACCGCCGCCGGCCTGGTCTGCGTCGCCCGGGGCCAGAGCGGCTGGGGGTACGCCGACCGCCATCACCGCGACATCGGCGGTCTGGACGCCAGGTCGCTGGCCGAGGAGACGGTCGAAACCTGCCGCCGCAACCAGGGCGCCACGACCCTCGAGCCCGGCATCTACCCCGTTGTGCTCTCCCCCTACGCGGTCGCCGACCTGGTCGGCCACCTCGCCGACCTGGGCTTCAGCGCCCTCGCCCACCAGGAGCACCGCAGCTTCATGCGCCCCGGCGAGAAGCTGATGAGCTCGCTGGTGAGCATCGCTGACGACGCCAGCCATCCCGAGGCGATGCCGTTCCCCTTCGACGACGAGGGGGTGTCCACGCGGGGCGTGAGCTGCATCGAGGAGGGGGTCTGCCGGAGCTTCCTGCACGACAGTGCCACTGCGCTCCGGGAGGGGGTCCCCTCCACCGGGCACGCCCTCCCCATGCCCAACACCTTCGGCCCGTGGGCCCGCCACCTGGTGGTCTCCGCCGGGGAGAGCAGCCTCGACGAGCTCATCGCCGGGTGCGGCCGCGGCCTCTACGTGACCCGCTTCTGGTACGTGCGCGACGTCCATCCACTGCGGGCGGTCATCACCGGGATGACCCGCGACGGAACGTTCCTGATCGAGGATGGGCGTGTGGGGCGCCCCGTTCGCGACCTCCGCTTCACCCAGAGCATCGTGGATGCCCTGGCCGACGTGCAGGGCGTCGGTCGTGAGCGGTCGATCGAGTTGGACGAGGGCGAGCGGGCCATGCTGGTTCCCGCCCTCAGCATCCGCCGCTTCGCCTTCACTTCCTGAGGCGGGCGTTCCAGGCGCCGGGGTCCTCGGTGAGCTCGCTCACCGAGTCGGGGAGCCTCCCCAGGACCACGTCCTCCAGAGTCACCTGCTCGGGGCTCACGCCGCCCCGGATGCCCGGCCTCTCCTGTTACGGGGGCGATGCCCCGCTGCAGCGGCGGCGCTGGTAGCCTCGCGAGCCCCACGCGGCAGGCCGCGTGGGGGCCCCACTCTTCTCACGGGGGCTCGTCGCCCCTCGCCCCGGTGGCAGAGCCACCCGGGGCTCACCCCGCCCCGGATGCCCGGCCTCTCCTGTTACCGGGGCGATGCCCCGCTGCAGCGGCGGCGCTGGTAGCCTCGCGAACCGTGGCCGCATCCCCACCGACGATCTCCGCGGTGCCGGAGGCGCCGCCACGGCCACGGCGCCCGCTCGCCCGGGCCGGCGACCTGCTGCTCCGCCACCGCTGGGCCCTCGCCTTCGCCGCCCTGGTCTGCGCCATCGGGGTGCGCAACCTGGTCGGGTTGAGCACCACACCCCCGGGGCTCTACGCGGACGAAGCCTCCATCGGCTACAACGCCTGGACCATCGCCCATTTCGGGGTGGACGAGCACGGCGCCAGCTTCCCCCTCTTCTTCCAGGCCTTCGGCGAATGGAAGAACCCCGTCTACGTCTACCTCCTGGCGCCCTTCGTCTGGCTCTTTGGCCTCACCACCACAGTGGTCAGGACGCCCGCGGCGCTGCTCGGGATCGTCACCGCCGTCGCGCTCGCCGGGTGCGCCCGCCGGGCGACCGGCTCCCGGGGAGTGGCGCTGGCGACGCTGCTGATCGCGGGGGCCACGCCGTGGCTCACCCTCGAGAGCCGGGTGGCGTTCGAGGTCCCCTCGATGGTGGCGTGCCTGGCGGTGATGCTCTGGTGTGTCAGCCGCGCCGCCACCTCACCCAACGATCGCCTGTCGTTCGGCTTCGCCGGCCTGGCCCTCGGCCTCAGCGTGTTCGCCTACACCGTCGGGCGGCTGGAGGGCGTGCTCCTGGCGGCCGCGGTGCTCGTCTGCTTCGGCTCGGGGCGGCAGCTGAGGCGGCTCAACCTCTTCATCGTCCCGGTCGCCGCCGCCTACCTGCTCCTGGCCCTCTGGGCGACGGGACACCCGGGGCAGCTCACCGTGTACTTCAACGCCATCAGCATCACCGCCGGACATCCCGCGGTGTGGACCGTGGCGGGCCGCTTCCTGAGCAACATGGCCGCCTACTTCGGCCCCGCCTTCCTGTTCCTGAGCGGTGACCCGAACCTGCGTCAGAGCACCGGCTTCGGGGGCGAGCTGCTGGTCGTCACCCTGCCCCTCCTGGTCGCCGGCATCGTCGTCTGCGTCCGCCGCTGGCGGGAGCCCCTGCCCCGCTTCATCCTGATCGGTCTGGTGATCGCCCCCGTCGCCGCGGCGCTGACCAACCAGGGGACGCCCCACGCGCTTCGCGACGCCACGGCGCTCCCCTTCTGGATCGCGATCACCGCCTACGGGATCGACGGCCTGCTGCAGGTGCTGAGCAACCGCCGAGCCTGGGCGCTGGTGCTGGTGGTGGCGGTGGCCGCCGAGACCGCCGTCTTCACCGTCGACCTCTTCGGCGCCTACACCACGCGCGCCGCGGCCTGGTTCGACGCCCCCCAGGTCGCGGCCATCAGCCGCGCCCACTCGATGGCCGCCGGCCACACCGTCTGGCTCTCCTCGGAGCTGGATCAGCCGTACATCGATGCCTGCTTCCTGGCGACGCCTCCCCCTCCCAGGCACGACGTGGGGGCAGGGAGCGTGAGCCTCGAGCTCGCCGAGGCCGGCTTCCACACCATCCCGGGTCGCGCCGCCCAGCTTGCGGCAAGCCCCGGCGACCTGCTGGTCCTGGTTGCCGGTGAGACCCCGCCTCCTGGCTCAGTCCCCGTTTTCAGCGAGTCGGCGAGCGTGCCGTCCGGCTCGGGAGCCGCGGCCCGCGAGGCCGTCATCGTCCGGGTCTGGCGGGCCGGGTGATCGGTCCGGGGGGCCTCTCCAGGGGTTATGCTCGGTCGGCCGTGGCCTCCCGAGAATCCCCCGCCGCGCCGGTCCGGAAGGTGCTGATCATCGAGGATTACTACGCGCTGGCCGACATCGAGTCCCTGCTCTGCACGATGGAGGGCCATGAGGTCAGGGTGGCCAAGAGCGGCGACGAGGGGCTGGCCGCCGTCACCGAGTTCAACCCCGACCTCGTCCTCCTCGATCTCATGCTCCCCGGAGAGCTGACCGGGACCCAGGTGCTGGAGCGGATCAGGGCGGACCGCGGCCAGGAGCCGAAAGTCCTGGTGGTGAGCGCCCTGGTCAACCCTACGACCGCACCTCAACTCGAGGCCTTCGGCAACGTCCAGACGCTGGCCAAGCCCTTCAAGATCAAGGAGCTCAGCAGCCGCATCCAGGGGATGCTGGCGCAGTAGCGCACGCTTGGGTCTTGCCAAGACCCTTTCAAGCGCGCAGCAACCCCGCCAACCGGGATGGCCGCCATGGGGATGGGAGTTCCCGGTCCACGCGAGTAGGCGACGATGGCTACAGCTGTGCGCGACGGTCTGTCCACGCTGGTGATCCGCACCGGGGCGGGGCGTGACGCCGCCTCACCCGTGATCAGGGACGGCGACTTGCAGCCGCCCCCCGCCGCGCAGGGAGGCCAGGCCGGCGGCGACCAGTGACACCACGGCGAGGAAGAGCGCGCAGGCGGCGAACCCGCCCACCACCGACGAAGGGTGCACGAGTCCCGCGGCGGCGAGACTGAGGACCAGGGCGGCGAAGGCCTGTCCCATCGACGTGCCCATGCCTCGGGTCATGTTGAGGACACCGCTGGCCACCCCCGCCTCCTCGCGCGGCGCCGTCCCCATGATGGCGGCGCTGTTGGGAGGGGTGAAGAGCCCGAGTCCCGCCCCGAGCGCGGCCAGCAGGGGGAGTAGGGCGGCTCCAGCCGGGTGAAGGACACCGAGGACGGCCAGGCTCGCCGCCGCGAGCAGCATGCCGGCGACGGTGAGCGGTCGGGCCCCGAGCCGGTCGGCGGCGCGGCCGGCAAACGGGGCCACCACCCCGAAGGCCACCGGCATCACGCTCAGCTCGAGGCCGGCGATCGCGGACCCGAGATGCTGCGGCGCGCCCTCGAGGTAGAAGGCGGTGGCGTACAGGGCCCCGAACATCACCAGGTAGGAGAGGAGGCCGCTGGAGATGCCGGCGGAGAAGCCGGCCCGGCGGAAGAGGTTGAGATCGAGCATCGGGGCGCTCGTCCTCCTCTCCCGGAGCAGGAAGGCTGCCCCCAGGACGGCGCAACCGACCAGCAGGCCGACGATCCCGACCGTGAGCCGCCCCTCGCCATCGGCAAGTGAGGTGATCGCGTAGAGGAGTGCCGCGACGGCGGGGACGAAGAGGGTCAGTCCGGCCCAATCGAAGCGCGTCCCCCGCTGGAGGTGCCGGCTCCGCGGGATCAGGAACCAGGCCAGGACGCAGGCCACGACGCCCACCGGGACGTTGACGAAGAAGATGAGCCGCCACCCGCCAGCCGCGATCAGCAGGCCCCCCAGGGTGGGACCCAGGGCCAGGCCCAACGCCTGAGCCGTCCCCTGGATGCCGATGGCCCTTCCCAGCTTCTCGGGCGGCATGGCCAGGGCGATGATGGCGACGCTGTTGGCCTGGAGCATCGCCGCCCCCACCGCCTGGAGAACCCGGAAGCCGTCCAGGGCGCCGAGGCTGGGAGCCAGACCACAGAGGGTCGAGCCGGCGATGAAGACCATGAAACCGTACGTGTAGAGGAGCTTGTGGCCGACGATGTCGGCGAACCGGCCCACCGCGGTGACCAGCGCCACCAGCACCAGGAGATAGGCGAGCCCCACCCAGGTGACCGACCCGAGCCCGGCGTGGAAGGCGGTGCGCAGGGTGGGGTAGGCGACGGTGACGATGCTGGCGTCGACCTGGCCCATGAAGGCGCCGATGCAGACGGTGCCGACCGCCAGCCAGTGGGCGTCGGGCCGCATGGCGATGCTCCGGGGTCGCGCGGGCTCGACCAGGAAGCGTCGCCACCCCGAGGGGGGCGGGGCGAGCTCGTCGGCGGCACGGGCGGGTAGCGGGTGCTGGGGGAGCGTGACGCCGAGCCGTGCGGCCGAGATGTGATCCACGCCCCCCGCTCCGGTCTGGTCCGCCACGACCGCGTCACTGGCGGCGGAGTCGTGCCGGCCGCCCGTGTCCATCGCCCTCGATGATGGCATCACAGCGGTCGGCCGCCACGGTGCCCCCGGGGGTGGCCGACCCGTGGCCACCACGAGCACATCCGGCTGGCGTAACCTGCTTCTCCCGTCAGGTTCTCCGCCCGGCGTCGCACATGGTCAGAGACGGATCGGAGTCAGATGAGGTCGACGACGATGAATCGATGGCGCGTTGGCGGGCTCTCCACACTGGTGCTGGTGGTGGCGTCGTGCGGTTCACTGACCCCGACCCCGACTGCCCCCGTCCAGACGAGCAACAGTCCAGCGAGCACCGTCACGCCGGCGCCCACTCCGACTGCGACTCCGACGCCGGCGCCGGTAGGTCCGCTCGCCACCTGCGTCAGCGCCCCGGCGGGGGGGACGCCGGCCGCCGGGGGCTTCGGCGTGATCAAGGGATCGGAGATCGAGGTGCTGAGCACCGGCGGCACCGTGCTCAACGAGACGTCCCTCGCCGGTCTTGGCGACACGGTGCCCGTCTGGGTCGGCGTGGGACAGGCCGGGGTGTACCTCTACACCAAGAGCACAGGGGAGCTGAGCGTCCTGGGTAGGAGTGGCGCGGCCCAGAACCTGGGCACGGTCACTCCCACCGGCGGCTGGAACGACACGGACAACATCAGCCTGGCCGAATCGCCCAGCGGCACGTGCTGGGCCTTCTCGGTCGACTCCTACGACGCCAACGCGGTGGCGACATCCGAGCTGTACGTCGGCGGTACGGGGATCGCCCCGACCCTCCTGGCCACGCTCACCCGGCCCAACATGCTGAACGGCGTTGATGCCGGTGGCTACCAGGTGCTGCGCTGGGACACGCTGGGCGTGCTGCTGGGCTCGGACCCCACCGAGGTCGGCGGCGCCGGGCCGTTCATCACCGAGAGCTACTCATTCGGGGTCGTGGTGCGCATCGACCCTCAGACCAAGGCGGTGTCGGCGCCGCTCTGCGGCAGCGGGCGGTTCGCCGACGAGGCGCCCGACGGCACCGTCGCCTGCATCACCGGGCTCAACTCGGACGCCAAGATCGAGGTGACCAAGCAGGGCGGCTCGACCACGATCATCGACACCCGCTCTGAGTCGGCGGGAGAGGTGGCCTTCGTGGGCGGCTCATCGCTCCTCACCTACTGCACCTCCGCCGCCGGCAACGACACCTGGACAGAGACCCTGCTTTCCGTTCGGCTGAGTGGGTCGAGCCCGTCACCGACGACCCTCATCCCCAGTGCTGGGCCCGGCCTGCTCGACGGCGTCTTCGCCTGGTACAGGCTGCTGGGCACGAATGCGATCGCCGAGCTGCAGGGCACGTATCCATCCACCTCGCTCGTGGAGGTCAACCTGAGCACCGGCTCGACGGCCACGATCGCCGCCGCCGACAGCCTCCTCGGCGTGCTCTGACCCCCGGCTCCTAGGCGGCAGCCTCCGGCGCTCCGGGGCCCGGCCCCTCCTCGAAGCGGCTGCCGTAGACGGCGAAGTAGCGCGCCTGGGGGTGGTGGAGGACGATCGCTGCGGTCGACTGCTCGGGCACCAGCTGGAAGCCCTCGGTGAGGGTGACCCCGATCCGCTCCGCCGGCACGATCCGGAAGAAGACCTCGTGGTCGGCAAGGTCGGGGCAGGCGGGGTAGCCCCAGGAGTAACGGCGGCCCTGGTCGGGGCCGAGCCCCAGCTCGCGGCGGATGTGGGCGTGGATGTACTCGGCGGTGGCCTCGGCCATCTGGGTGGCGAAGCCGTGGACTCGGAGCATGTCGTCGTAGTCGCCGTCGGCCTGGAGCCGGTTGGAGAGCTCGCTCGCCCGGGGCCCGGTGGTGACCACCTGGAGGGCGATGACGTCGCGCTCCCCCGCTCCGGCCAGCTCGCGCGGCCGCACGTAGTCGGCGAGGCAGAGCCGGTTCTGCTCCGCCTGGCGCGGGAAGCCGAAGCGGGCGATCTCGTGCTCGTGATCCTCAGGGTCGAAGACCACCACGCTGTCGCCGTCGGCGAGGGCCGGCCAGTAGCCGTAGACCGCCTGGAGCTCCAGCCAGCCGTCCCGCTGGGCCTCCCGCATCGACCTCTCCAGGCGGGGCTCCAGCTCGGTGCGCACCAGCTCGTCCCAGCGCTCGGGGTCGTGCACGCCGCGGAACTGCCAGCTCATCTTGAAGAGCGAATTGCGGTCGATGTGGGGATACACGGACTGGACGTTGATCCCGGTCACCACCTGGGGCCCCCAGGAGGGCGGCGTGGGGATGGCCGCATCGGTGCGGGTGTGGCTGCGCGCGCTGACCTCGGCCCTGGGCAGATCCGCCTTCGCAGCCGCCTTCGCCTGCTCCTGCCCGCGGAAGGTCGCCGCCTCCTCGCGGACACGCTCCAGCAGCGGGGCGCGACGCTCCTGGTCGATGAGCTGGTCGCAGGTCTCGAGACCCTCGAAGGCATCCTTGCAGTAGAAGACGCCGGGCTCGTAGACGCGCTCCTGGTCGAGATAGAGGATGCGCCGGCCGAATCCCCGGTTGATGGCGGCGCCGCCGATGATCACCGGGTAGCCGAGGCCGCGGCGGTCCAGCTCCTCGATCATCGCCGGCATCTGCTTGCTGGTCGAGACCAGCAGCGCCGAGAGGCCGATGACATCGGCCTCGACCTCGACCGCCTTGTCGATGATGGTGGTGACCGGGACCTGCTTGCCCAGGTCGTGGACGGTGTAGCCGTTGTTGCTCAGGATCGTCTTGACCAGGTTCTTGCCGATGTCGTGGACGTCGCCGAAGACCGTGGCCAGGACCACCTGCCCCTTGGCGTGCCCCTCGGCCCGGTCCAGGTACTGCTCGAGGTGGGCGACGGCGCGCTTCATCACCTCGGCGCTCTGGAGGACGAAGGGAAGGATCAGCTCCCCCGCTCCGAAGCGGTCGCCGACGTCCTTCATGGCGGGGAGCAGGATGTCGTTGAGCACCGCCACCGGCGCCCGGTCGCGCAGCGCCTCTTCGATGAGCGCCTCGATCCCCTCCCTGCGCCGGTGGAGGATCTGGGCATGGATGCGCTCCGGCGCCGCCAGGCCGGCGAAGGGGTCGACCTTCTCCGCCCCCACCCGCTCGGTCACCCCCGAGAAGTGCTCGATGTAGCGGGCCAGCGCGTCCTCGCGGCGGTTGAAGATGAGGTCCTCGGCGAGCTGGCGCCGCTCCGCGCTGACCTCCGCGTAGGGGACGGTGTGGGCGGGGTTGATGATCGCCGCGTCCAGGCCCGCCTCCACGCAGTGGTAGAGGAAGACGCTGTTGAGCACCGCCCGGGCCGGCGGGGTCAGGCCGAACGAGACGTTGCTCACCCCGAGCGAGGTGAGCACCCCGGGCAGCTCGCGCTTGATCAGGCGGATCCCCTCGATCGTCTCCACCGCGGAGTCCACCCACTCGGCGTCGCCGGTCGCCAGGGTGAAGGTGAGATCGTCGAAGAGGAGCTGGTCGGGCGCCAGCCCGTACTCGCCGCAGGCGATGTCACGGATGCGCCGGGCGACCTCGAGCTTGCGCGCGCGGGTCCGCGCCATCCCCTGCTCGTCGATGGTGAGGGCGATGACGCACTGGCCGTGGTCGCGGACCAGCGGCAGCACGGCGTCGCAGCGGGCGCGCCCGTTCTCCAGGTTGATGGAGTTGACGATGCCGCGGCCCGGGGTGGACTCCAGGGCGCGCCGGATCACCAGTGCGTCGGTGGAATCGATGACCAGCGGCGCCTCGACCGCCTGCTGGAGCGCCTTGACGGCGGCCGCCATCTGGTCGGCCTCGTCGCTGCGCTCGGTGAGGGCGACGCAGACGTCGAGGGTGTGGGCACCGCCCTCGACCTGGCCGCGGGCCACCCGGACGATCCCGTCGTAGTCGTCCGCGAGGAGCAGCTCCTTGATCCGCCGCGAGCCCTGGGCGTTGACCCGCTCCCCGATGAGCAGCGGTCGCGGCTCCTGGTGCAGCTCGATGGCGCGGATGCTGGAAGCCAGCCGGGGTGCCACATCGGGCTGGCGCGGGCGGGGCACGGCACCGCCCACGCGGGCGAGCAGCGCGGCGATATGGGCCGGCGTGGTCCCGCAGCAGCCGCCGACGGCGTTGACCCCCAGGTCGCGGACGAACTCCTCCAGCTGGTCGGCCATGGGCTCCGGCTGCATGGGGTAGTGGGCACGTCCGCCGACGTTGATGGGCAGCCCGGCGTTGGGGATGCAGGAGATGGGCAGCCGGGTGTGCACGGTCAGGTAGCGGATGGAGTCGCGCATGTGCTCGGGGCCGGTCGAGCAGTTGAGGCCGGCCACGTCCACCCGAAGCGACTCGAGGACGGCGAGGACGGCGGCGATGTCGGTCCCGAGCAGCATCCGGCCCGAGACGTCCAGGGTCACCTGCGCCTGGATCGGGACGGTGCGACCGCTCGTCTCGAACGCCTGCCGGGAGCCGAAGATCGCCGCCTTGACCTCCAGGAGGTCCTGGGCGGTCTCGATGAGGAGGAGATCAACACCGCCGGCGAGCAGGCCCTCGGCCTGCTCCTGGAACGCTGCGACCAGGTCGCCGAAGCCGAGCCGGCCCAGGCTCGGGTCGCTGCTGGAGGGTAGGAACCCGGACGGGCCCATGCCGCCGGCGACGAAGCGCGGCCTCTCGGCGCTGGCGTGCTCATCGGCGAGACGCCGGGCCAGCTGCGCGGCCTTCTCATTGAGCTCCCGGGTCCGCTCCCGTGCCCCCCATTCGGCCAGGCGCGGGGGGGTCGATTGGAACGTGCAGGTCTCGATGACGTCGGCGCCGACCTCGAGGAAGGAGCGGTGGACCCGCTCGACCAGCTCCGGGCTGTGGAGCACCAGCCCGTCCACCCACCCCTCCAGCGCCGGCCCTCCGAACTGCTCGACGGTGGGCTCGAGGGCCTGAAGGCTCGTCCCATTCGCGCCGTCGAAGACCAGGACGCGCTGGGCCAGCGCGTCCAGGTAGGTCGCAGTGGCGCGACCTGTCGCGCGGGGTATGTCGTGACCAGGGGTGGCTTCGTTCATGGGACTTGGAGGGTGGGTGGGCCCTGCTCCGGTGCCGGCCGAGGCGGCCGTGCTACGCTCGACAGTCCCTACCGTTCCGGTTGATCCGTTCCCGTCACTATACGAGGAGACACTTTGGCGCGACGTCCCCCTCGACCTGGCACCACCCGCCGGCGCAGCCCGGCGCGCCGGCGTGAGCCCGCCGACGGCGTGGCTCCGGCCGAGGTCAAGGAGGAGACGATCGAGATGGACGCCACCGTCGTCGAGCCTCTGCCCAACGCCATGTTCAAGGTCCGGCTCAAGACCGGTCAGGACGTCCTCGCCTACACCTCGGGCAAGATGCGCAAGTTCTACATCCGCATCCTGATCGGCGACCAGGTGAGGGTCGAGCTCAGCCCCTACGACCTGAGCCGGGGACGGATCACCTTCCGCTACAAGTAGTCCGGGACCCGGCCGCGGAAGTAGGCGACCGTCGCCTCCAGGCCGGCATCCAGCGAGAAGCGAGGACGCCAGCCCAGCCGGGTGGCCGCGCGTGATGGGTCGAGGCAGGAGCGCCGCTGCTCCCCGGGCTTGGCCGGCCCGTGTGCCGCCTCCCCGGTGGCCCCGAGGATCCGCGCCAGCCGCCGGTGCAGCTCGTTGACATCGCACTCGGTGCCGGTGCCCACGTTGTAGGCACCCGGAGGTCCGGCCAGCGCCGCCAGATTCGCCGCGATCACATCCGCCACGTACACGTAGTCGCGCGTCTGGGTGCCGTCACCGTTGATCGTCGGCACCTCGCCCCGCAGCATCCGCTCGGTGAAGATCGCCACCACCCCCGCCTCGCCGTGAGGGTCCTGGCGCGGGCCGTACACGTTGGCGTAGCGGAGCGCCACGAACGCGATGCCGTAGACCTGGCTGTAGACGTTGCCGTAGAGCTCCGCCGCCGCCTTGGCGGCACCGTAGTTGGAGGCCGGCCGCTGCGGGTGATCCTCGGGGGTGGGAATGACCTCCGTGTCGCCGTAGAGAGCACCCCCGCTGCTGGCGAAGACAAGACGGCGGACGCCTGCGCTGGCGCAGGCCTGGAGGAGGTTGACGGTGCCCAGGACATTGACCCTGGTGTTGAGCAGGGGGTCTGCCATCGACTGCCGGACATCGATCTGGGCCGCCTCATGGAACACGATCTCGGGCCGGCTCTCGGCGAGGATGGCGCTCAGATCGTCGTTGACGTCCGCCTTGGCGAACCGCGCCGGGGCCGGCACCAGGGAACGGCGTCCCCGCGAGAGGTCGTCGACGACGGTGACCTCGTGGCCGTCATTCACCAGGGCCTCGGCGAGGTGGGAGCCGATGAACCCCGCTCCCCCCGTGACCAGCGCTCTCACATCGCCGACCTGGTCGCGGGGAGGCTGTCGTCGCGCCGCGGCCGGCCACCCGGCTGCCCCTGCCCCATCGCCGCGGCCTCGCGCGACATCCGGAGGTTCACCAGGGCAAAGACGATGAACCCGATGATGAGCAGGCTGCCGTAGCTGATGCTCCCGTCGAGCAGGGCGATCGAGATCGCCGCGGCCTTGCTGATTCCGGCGACGATGATCAGGGCGGTCGTCACCCCGAACTGGACCAACCCCACCCCGCCGGGGGTGAAGGGGACGGTGGTCAGCAGCGCCGCCACCAGGGCGACCAGCACGAATTGCGACGGCCCGACCTGACTGCTGAAGCCGAGGGCGGCGATGACCAGCCCCAGGCGGCCGGACTCGCAGATCCAGACCGCAACGGTGAGGACCAGCAGGGTGGGCCAGCGGCGCAGGGAGCTGACGGCGCCGCTCCGGAAGGATTCGTAACGACGGAAGATCGGGTCCGGGAGCAGCCGGAGGACACGGATCCCTCGCCCCGATCGCATCAGCACGATGACCCCGACGCCGAACGCGCAGAGGAGCGCTCCGAAGACGACGTAGGGGACCAGCGTGCCCGAGGAACGCTTGTGGAAGACGTAGGCTCCCGATGCCAGCAGCAGCAGCATCAGCACGCAGAGGTCGAGGAGCCGTTCGCTGACCACGGTGCCCAGCGCCTTGCTGCCGGGGACGCGCTCGCGGACCCGGCCGAGGTAGGCACGGTAGACGTCGCCCATCTTGGCCGGGACGACGCAGTTGACGAAGAACGACGAGAGGATGAGCGGGGTCAGCCGGCGGGCCCTGCGCACCTCCCCCGCATTGGCCAGGAGCACCTGCCAGCGGATCCCGCGGGCCACGAAGGAGAGGTAGTAGACGGCGATGGCGAGGAGGTAGAAGGTGAGGTTGGCGGCCCGGATCTTGGCCCAGGCCTCCCCCCAGGGGATGTTCGCGCGCCACACGACCACCACCACGATGACCACCGCGGCCAGGATCGAGAGAAGCGTTCGTTTGGTCAGAAAGCGGCCGGCGAGGGCCGGAGCCGGCTCAGGTCCCGTCTCGTCGACCGCGGGCGTGGCTCCGCTCACGGTGGCTCGCACCCTAGCACGACGTCCCTGACGGCGTGGTCACGCCGCTGCGGCAGGCTCGTGCCCCCGACGGGTCACTGCCGGACGCGGCTGATGAGGGGCCGCTGCGGGAGGGGGGACGGAGCGGAGCCACCCGCGTCACGCTCGGCCAGGATGCGCGCCACCTGGTCGAGGTGCGCGTCCGCTCCGGACCGGGCCCCGACGGGCCGGCTGTCCCACTCGCGCAGCTTGAACACACCCTTGAGCGAGGAGTAGGGGATGCCCAGGATCCGGAGCTCCGGGGTCCCGGGCTCCACCGCCCTCCAGAGGCCGCCGAAGCGGCCGAGCAGGGAGTCGGGGGCAACCGAGGCGCGCAGCACCTGCCCGTCAATGAAATGGAAGGCGGCGCGATCCCAGGCCGGGAGGTCGTCAGGCACCGGCTCGGGCTGACCCACCAGGAGCTGCCGGATCGCGGTCAGGGGAAACAGCGCGCGTTCGTTGTTGGGGTCGGCCCCGCGCACCTCGGCCTCGAGGAGAGGACGGTCAAAGCTGAGATCACCGACCTCGGCGTGGATGATTTCACCGTCCAGGAAGCTGATCAGGACGAGCGGCACGGGGGCAGCGTAGCAGGAGCGATGGGTGACCACGCCACGAAAAAGGCCCCCGGGAGCACCGCTCCCGAGGGCCTCAGGTGTTGGGATCAGATCCGTCAGGGCGCCGGGGGCGCCGCGGGTGCCTCGGGAGCGGCAACCGGCGGGGCTACCCGCTTGACGGTGCGCTTGACGGTGCGCTTGGCCGCCGGTGCCCGCTTGGCCGCCGGTGCCCGCTTGACGGCGGTGCGCTTGACGGCGGTGCGCTTGACGGCGGTGCGCTTGGCCGCGGTGCGCTTGGCCGTGGTGCGCTTGGCCGCGGTCCGCTTGGCCGCGGTCCGCTTGGCCGCGGTCCGCTTGACGGTGCGCTTGGCCGCCGGTGCCCGCTTGGCCGGGGTCGCGCGCTTGACGGTGCGCCGCTTGACGGCGCGCTTGGCGGGAGCCCGCTTGACCGTCCCACGCACCTTGGCGGCGACCTGCGACAGCGCCTTGCGGAGCTCACCGTCGAGTTTCTCCACCGACTTCTCGAGGCCGGCAAGTCTCTTCTCCAGCTCGCCGACGGGCAGTGCCTTCACCAACCCCTGGACCGCTTTGAGGAGATCTCCGCCGGCGCCGGAGCGAGGCGCTGCGGCGCGAGCCCGTCGAACCGTGGGTTTGACGGCTCGCTTTGCGCCGCCACTCTTGCTTCGTCTGGTCCTGGCCATAAGCTGAAAGCCTCCGTTGGTAGTGACAGCCCGCGGTGTGCCGGCTGCCCGTCCTGCGTTTTGGACAGGGAGTGGATAATCGTCCCCGTCAGGATCGCCCCATAGCATGCAGCGTACATACACGGATGTCAACGTGTCAGGGCGATCGGTGACGTCGTGGAGCTGCGGGCGACAGCCGCAACTCGCCTGCAGTCAGTGCTGACCGGACGGTGATGGCGTGGTCGGAACGCTCCGGACCGCGCTGGTTGTGTAGATACCGGTCGATCGCGGCGCCGATGTCGCGGTCAGCGCCACCTCGATGGGATTCCCGCTCCGCGCGGTGAGTCGCGGGCTCGCCGTCCCTGTCAATCGAGGCGCCGGTACCAGAGCGATGTCGGCCTCAGCCCGGACCGGTCCGGCCGCATGGCGTAGTCGGGGATGACCCCGACCTTGGTCCATCCCAGGTGCGCGTAGAGGTGCTCGGCGTCACTGCCGGTCTCGGTGTCGAGGGTGAGCAGGGTGCGTCCCAGGGCGCGGGCTTCGACCTCCAGCTGACGCATCAGCCGGGCACCGATCCCCCGGCGCCGGGCGGATCGGTGGACCAGCATCTTCTGGACCTCGGCGCGGTGAGTCGCGTTGGATTGCCAGGAGAGCACCAGCTGGGCGCAGCCGACCAGCCGGTCCTCGAGGAAGGCGGCGAGGACGACGCGGCGGCCCAGGTCCATCTCGTGGAGCACGCCGGCGAACCAATCGCGGGCCTCGTAGTGTGCGAGCGGGGCGATGAAGCTGACCGATGCGCCGCCCTCGACGGAGTCGACCAGCAGATCGGCGAGGTCATCGAGGTGGCGGCGGGCGGAGAGGGCGTCGAGGCGGCGGATGACCACCTCGGGCCCGCGCTTGGCGGCGGGCTCGGGCAACGCGGTCACGGCAGAAGGTTACATGCCGGGCGAGCGGGTGCATCATCGGCATACATGTCCGGCGCGCCTCCGCCCACCTACCGAGCGATGGTCCTGCGCGCGCGCGGCGCGCCCCTCGTGCTCGAGGAGCGCCCGGTCCCCGAGCCGCACGCCCACCAGGTGCTGCTGCGGGTGGCGGCCTGCGCCGTCTGCCGCACCGACCTGCACGTCGTCGACGGCGAGCTGGGCCGCGGCGTCCTTCCCGTCGTGCTCGGACACCAGGTGGTCGGCAACGTGGCCGCAGCCGGGCCGGCCGCCGTGCTCCGGGTCGGTGACCGGGTCGGCGTGCCCTGGTTGGCCTGGGCCTGCGGTGAGTGCGAGCTGTGCCGCGCCGGCCGCGAGAACCTTTGCGCCAATGCCCGGTTCACCGGCTGTGACGTCGACGGCGGGTTCGCGGAGCTCGCGCTCGCGGATTCCCGTTTCTGCATCCGCCTGCCCGACGGATACGGCGATGCGGAGGCGGCGCCGCTCCTCTGCGGCGGTCTCATCGGCTACCGCGCGCTCCGGATGGCCGGCGACGCGCCGCGGCTCGGCCTGTACGGCTTCGGCAGCGCCGCCCACATGATCGTGCAGGTGGCGCGCCACCGCGGTTCGGTCGTGTACGCGTTCACCCGGGCCGGCGATGGTGCCGCCCAGAAGTTCGCGCTGCGCATGGGGGCGAGCTGGGCGGGGGACAGCACCGGCCCGCCCCCGGAACCGCTCGACGCCGCCATCATCTTCGCCCCCGCCGGCGAGCTGGTCCCCCTCGCCCTGGGGGCGGTGCGGCCGGGCGGGACGGTGGTCTGCGCCGGCATCCACATGAGCGACATCCCGAGCTTCCCGTACTCGCTGCTCTGGGAGGAGCGCTCGATCCGCTCGGTGGCCAACCTCACCCGGGAGGACGGCGTCGACTTCATGCGGGTGGCGGGGGAGGCCCGCATCGAGGTCGAGACCGAGGTGCTCCCCCTCGCCGAGGCGGACCGGGCCCTGGACCTGCTCCGGACCGGCCGGGTGCGGGGAACCGCGGTCCTGGTGCCAGGTGTGAGATCTCGGCGAGCGGGTACAACGTCCCCATGACCGAGCCCAGCGCCGAGCTTCTTCCCGTCCTGCCCCTCGACGACGTCGTCGTCCTCCCCCACATGACCGTCACCGTCGCGGTCCAGGGGGAGGGCCAGCGTGCCGCCATCGAGGCGGCCAACCAGGGCAACCGCCTGGTCCTGCTGGTGCCCCGCATCGACGGCAAGTTCGGCAGCGTCGGCACCGTCGCCCGCGTCCAGGAGTCGGGGAAGCTGCCCACCGGGGCCGAGGTCTCGATCCTCACCGGCCAGCGCCGGGCCCGCCTCGGGGCCGGCCAGGCCGACGTGGGCGGCGCCCTCTGGGTCCAGGTGGATCCCGTGGCGGAGGACGAGGAGCCCTCCGAGGCAGTTCTCGAATTGGCCCGCGAGTACCGCGCCCTGGTCGAGAACCTGCTCGAGATCCGCGGTGCCACCGGTGCCGTCCAGTTCCTCCGCGAGGCCCGCAGCCCGGGGCACCTGGCCGACCTGTCGGGGTACTCCCCCGACTTCAGCCTGGCCCAGAAGCTGGAGGTGCTGGAGACCATCGACGTCGAGCAGCGGCTGACCAAGGTCATCGCGTGGACCAAGGAGACCCTGGGCGAGGCCGACCTCAAGGACCGCATCCGGACCGAGGTGGCCGAGGGGATGCAGAAGACCCAGCGCGAGTTCATCCTCCGCCAGCAGCTGGAGGCCATCAAGAAGGAGCTGGGCGAGGGCGGTGACGACGTCGCCTCCACCTACCGCAAGCGCCTCTCGGAGGCGGGGATGCCGGAGAAGGTCGCCGCCGAGGTGGAGCACGAGATCGACCGGCTGGAGCGGACCAGCGAGCAGAGCCCCGAGCACGGCTGGATCCGCACCTACCTGGACTGGATGTTCGACCTCCCGTGGAGCAGGCGCTCGGACGACAACTTCGACCTCGGCGCGGCGCGGGAGGTGCTGGACCACGACCACACCGGGCTGGAGGACGTCAAGGACCGGATCATCGAGTTCCTCGCCGTCCGCAAGCTGCGCCAGGAGCGCGGCCTCGAGGTGGTCGGAGGCCGCGGCTCGGGGGCGATCATCACCCTGGTCGGTCCCCCGGGCGTGGGCAAGACCTCGCTCGGCGAGTCGGTGGCTCGCGCCCTGGGTCGGAAGTTCGCCCGCATGTCGCTCGGCGGCATCCGCGACGAGGCCGACATCCGCGGCTTCCGGCGCACCTACGTCGGCGCCCAGCCGGGCCGGATCGTCCGCGCCCTCAAGGAGGCCGGCACCAAGAACCCGGTGATCATGCTGGACGAGATCGACAAGGTCGGCGCCGACTGGCGTGGCGACCCCTCGTCCGCCCTCCTCGAGGTGCTCGACCCGGCCCAGAACACCACCTTCCGGGACCACTACCTGGAGGTCGACCTGGACCTCTCCGAGGTGCTCTTCATCCCCACCGCCAACGTCTCCGAGACCATCCCGGCGCCGCTGCTCGACCGGATGGAGCTGATCCGGCTCGACGGCTACACCGAGCAGGAGAAGCTGGCCATCGCCCGCGACCACCTCCTCCCCCGTCAGGTCGCCCAGGCCGGCCTGAAGGACGACGAGCTGCAGGTCTCCGACGAGGCCATCCTCAAGGTGGTCACCGACAACACCCGCGAGGCCGGGGTCCGCAACCTGGAGCGCGAGCTGGGCCGGATCGCCCGCAAGGTGGCCACCCGGATCGCCACCGGCGCCCTGGAGACGCCAGTTATGGTCGGATCTGACCAGATCAGGGAGTACCTCGGTAAGCCCAAGTTCGACAACGAGGTCGCGGAGCGAACCGCGGTGCCGGGGGTGGCCACCGGGCTGGCCGTCACCGGGGCGGGCGGCGAGGTCCTCTTCGTCGAGGCGGCCACCGGGGGCACCGACGGCAGCCTCACCCTGACCGGGCAGCTCGGCGACGTCATGAAGGAGTCGGCGCAGATCGCGCTCTCCTACGTCCGTTCCCACGCCGAGCGGCTGGGGATCGACCCCGAGGCGACCGCCAAGGGCTTCCACATCCACGTCCCCGAGGGCGCGGTCCCCAAGGATGGCCCCTCGGCGGGGGTGACCATGACCACGGCGATGGTCAGCCTGCTCACCGGCCGCCCGGTGCGGAGCACGGTGGGGATGACCGGCGAGGTCACCCTGCAGGGCCTGGTGCTGCCGATCGGCGGGGTCAAGCAGAAGGTGCTGGCCGCCCACCGCATGGGGCTCACCGAGGTGATCCTCCCCCGGCGCAACGAGAAGGATCTGGACGACGTCCCGGAGAGCGTCCGCAAGGCGGTCACCTTCCACCTGGTGAGCCGCGTCGACGACGTGCTCGCCGTGGCCCTGGAGCCGCCCCGCGCGGAGACCGGCGAGGCCGCCTGAGGGTCGCCTGAGGAGCCGCGCGGCGGCACGTCCTGGGAGCCGCAGCCGATTCGCCGCATATCCCCGGGCGGGATCGTGGATAATCCCGCTGGCCGAGCCGGATCGGCCAGAACGGCCCCCGTGGCGGGGATGCCCGGCCCGGGCAGGGAGCGGGGACCAAATGGCCTTGCTGACAAGTTCCTCGGGAGGGCTGCGGCGCCGCGCCATCGCAGCCGCCCTCGGGATACTCGCCGTCCTGGCGGCACAGGGTGCCATGGGGGCGCCGGTCCGGGCCGCCACCGGTCCGCCGGTCATCCGAACCCATCCGATGATCCCGGTGCCGGCACCGGTTGGCCCCGCCGAGTCGCCGGAGAGCAACGGCTTCCAGCAGTCGACCAACTGGTCGGGCTACGACCTCAGTGGAGCTTTCAGCGGCATCACCGGGTGCTGGAACGTGCCCTCGGTGACCTCGAGCACGGGGCCGACCTACTCGTCGGCCTGGATCGGCATGGACGGCGTCAGCAACACGGATCTGATCCAGACCGGGACCGAGCAGGACTGGTCCTCGACGACCGGGCTGGCCCCGTATTCGGCCCAGTACTTCGCCTGGTGGGAGATCCTCCCCGCTCCGGCGACCCTGATCCCGATGTCCATTACCCCCGGTGATGCGATGTGCGCCAGCATCATCGAGGTGACGCCGACCGGCCGGCAAATCTCGCTGAACGACGTGACTACTGGAACTCAGTTCAGCACCACGCAAACGTACACGGGGCCGGAGGACTCGGCAGAGTGGATCGTGGAGGCCCCAGATGTGACTACCGCGAACTACAGCTGTGCACCCTGCAACCTCGCTGACTACGGCGCGACCACCTTCCACTCCACCACGGTGAATCCCTTCTCCAACCCGTCCTTGATCCCCGCCGACGGCTTGGAGATGGTGCAGCACGGCAACCTCGTCTCAGTACCCTCCGACCCAGGCCTTGGACAGAATGCATTCACCGTTGCCTACGGGTCGATCCAGCCGTTGGCGCCGGGTCAGGAGGGCGGTGGTTACACCCTGGATGCGTACGGCGGCGTTCATCCCTTCGGCGACTCGCCGTCGGTCACCACCACCGGCTACTGGCCGGGCTGGACCATCGCACGCTCTATCGCCATGAATCCCTGTGACGCCGACGGCCAGTACTCGGGCTGGGTGATGGACGGCTTCGGCGGCCTCCATCCCTTTGCCGGCGCCGGCACCCCCATGCCCACCGTCCCGTACACCACCGGCTACTGGCCGGGCTGGACCATCGCCAACGACTTCGTCGCCTTCTGCATCACCGTGGGCGGGGTCCAGCACGCCGCGGGGTGCGTCCTCGACGGCTTCGGCGGCCTCCACGCGTGGGCTGACTCGAGCGCGGTCATCGGCGACGTGTCCTGCAACGGCACCGGCTACTGGCCGGGCTGGGACATCGCCACCAAGATCACGGTGATCCCGGGGACCGACCAGGGCTACGTGATGGACGGCTTCGGCGGCCTGCACCCGTTCAACAGCGCCCCCGACTACAGCCCGTCCGGCTACTGGCCGGGATGGGAGATCGCGGCCGGCGTGGTGGCCACCGCCAACGGGGGCTACACGGTGGACGGCTTCGGGGGCATCCACCCCTTCGGCAGCGCCCCGGCGATCACCCCCAGCGGCTACTGGCCGGGCTGGGACATCGTGACCGCTATCGCCATGGCCTCGGGCGGGACCGGCGCATACACCCTGGACGGCTTCGGCGGGGTGCACCCGGCAGGCGGGGCCCCCTCCCTGTCGGTGACCGGCTACTGGCCCGGCTGGGACGTGGCCATCGACATCGCCGCGGCTCCCTGACGCGCCCGTTGGCGGAGATCACGGCAAAATGTGGGCCTGAGCCCCCGCTCGCTTCATCCTCCCGGGCCGGCCTCGCTGTTGTTCGCAAACGGTCACATGGCAGGAGATCCGATCGTGGATAATCCAGGCGACGGCCGGCGAGCCGGAACGTCCCGCGCGGCGGAGATGCCGGTCCGCCTGCGCTTCGACGGAGGCCGGACCATGACCGTGCTGTCGACGTGAGCGGAACCAGGCTGTATCTGGCCATCGTCACCGGTATGGGCATGGTCGCCGCGACGGCCGTCCAGGGCACCGTCGCGTCGACGGCGGGCACCTTCTCCACCGCCGGGGTGTCGACCGCGGTGGCGTTCCACAGCCATCCGCTGGTTCCCGCCCCGGGAAGCACCAACGCGGTGCAGACCACCGGCTTCATTGAGGAACCCTACTGGTCCGGTTACGAAATCAGCGGGGCACCCGGTTACGTCAACGCCGCCGCCGGCTGCTGGACCGTGCCCGCGATCTCAGCACCCAGCAGCGGGGTCGCCTTCGCCTCCCAATGGGTCGGAATCGACGGTTTTGGCTATGACTATCTGATCCAGACCGGCACCGAGGAGGAGTGGTACTCGTCCAGTCCGCAATACGTGGCGTGGTGGGAGATCATCACGCCCGATAACGTTGCCCCGGCCAACGTGATCGGAGGCGTCACTCCTGGTGACGCGATCTGCGCGAGCATCACCCGGGGGAGCTCAGACTCGACGATCTCGATCACGGACGAGACGGCCAACCAGCAGTTCAGCACGGTGGAGGCGTACAGCGGTCCGGGGGCGACTGTGGAGTGGATCGTCGAGGCCCCCTTCGTCTCCGGCCCCGGTTTCACCTGCGGCCCCTGCCCCCTGGCGAACTACGGTCAGACGAATCTCGATCCGGTCAGCGTGAACGGGGACAACCCAGATCTGTCCCCGAGCAGCGGCTTGGAGATGAACGAAGGCAGTGGGGTGGTCTCGATCCCCTCCAACCCGGACAGCGACGCCAACGGTTTCACCGTGGCCTACGGCTCCGTCCAGCCGCCGCCGCCCCCGGCGGTCCTCTCGGTGTTCCCGCCCTCGGGGTCGGTGGTCGGCGGCCAGACGGTCACCATCGGCGGCAGCGGCTTCGAGCATGGAGCCACGGTGACCTTCGGCTCTCAGCCGGCCAGCGGGGTGCAGTGGGTCAGTCCGACTCAGCTCACCGCGGTGACGCCCGCAGAGTCCGTCGGGACGGTCAGCGTCACCGTCACCAACCCGACCGGCCCGTCATCGACCGAGGCCTCCGCCTACTCCTACGCTGCGGGCGGCGGTTACACCCTCGACGGCTTCGGCGGCGTGCATCCCTTCGGTGACTCCCCGCCGGTCACCGCCACCGGCTACTGGCCGGGCTGGACCATCGCACGGTCCATCCAGATGAACCCGTGCGACACCTCCGGGCAGATCTCCGGCTGGGTCATGGACGGCTTCGGCGGCCTCCATCCCTTCGCCGCCAGTGGCACCCCCATGCCGGCCGCCCCCTACACCACCGGCTACTGGCCCGGATGGGACATCGCCAACGACTTCGTCGCCTTCTGCATCACCGTGGGCGGCGTCCAGCACGCCGCCGGCTGCGTCCTCGACGGCTTCGGCGGCCTCCACCCCTGGGCCGACTCGAGCG
>JBEKXW010000006.1:0-133785 GCA_049511615.1 Candidatus Dormibacteria bacterium
GCTTCGTCAACGCCATCATCATCGTCCGCCGCCTCATCCGCGAAGGCTGGCGGCGCTACCGCTGGGAGGGCCGTCCGAGCCGCTGCCCATGACCGCGTCAATCACCTATCGGCGCAAGCTCTAAGCCTAGTCCGCCAGGGTCAGCTCGGGACGGCTAAGCGGCCCAGCAGTGGCGTCGGATCGCGGGGTGATGGCTTGAGATCACTTCCGTGAATCGCCGCAAGCAGGACCTCGATATCAGAGCCCTTGGCAACGAAGGCCGAGACTCCCGCGGCCGCGGTCGTGCGGAGCACCAGTCCGTCGCCGAACCCGGAGTATGCAACGAGCCGGATGTCTGGGCAGATCTCCCGCAGACCGCGTGCGGCCGCCCAACCGCCACCATCGGGCATGTTGACGTCGATGACCGCAACCCGGGGGTGCGTGGCAGCCGCCACTCTGATCGCATCGGAAATCCGACAGGCCGTGCCGACGACGGTCAGGGTCTCGTCTGCCGCGACGGCCTCTTTCAGTGCCTCAAGCACCGTCAAGTTGTCGTCGAGCAGGAGCACAGGCACGCCCTCGGGAACGTCCGCCGACCACGAATCGGCGTCGGCAGGCTCGACGCGGTCCGTCATTGCGGCGTTCTCATCTCGGCTCACGACGACTAATGGTCGCCGCTCGGGGCAGGACCGCAACGATTCGGATGCGCCATTCTCGCATGGTCCACATGCACCATCAAGCGCCTGGGTAACCGCCCAGCGTCTTCGCTCCGGACGCATGTGTGTGATCACAGGTAGTGCTCACGTCTGATCACAGGTCGAAACTCGCTGGGTCAAGTCCCATCTGGTGGTGTGAATTGGGTGGAGCTCTCGCGAGGTCGATGAGCTAAGCAGCGAAACCCTCCGTGAGCGGGTTGGTGAGCAGCGGGGGGCCGTCGGGGTGGAGCAGCCGGGCCATGCTGTGCTGGCTGAAGAGGCGGCGGTCGTCCTGCCATTCGTCGTGCTGGTCCTGGACCACCGCGGTGGCCAGGCGCAGGAGGCTCGCGGTGTTGGGGAAGATGCCCACCACCTTGGCCCGGCGGTCGATCTCGGCGTTCAGCCTCTCGATGGCGTTGGTGCTGGAGATGGAGCGCCAGTGGTCGGCCGGGAAGGCCATGTAGGCGAGCACGTCGGCCTCGGCGTGGCGGAGCAGCTCCGCCGCCTTGGCGAAGCGGGGCTCGAGCAGCTGGAGGGCGTGGCTCACGGCCTCGTGGGCGGTCTCTGAGGTGGGCTGGCTGAAGATGGTCCGGGTCAGGGCCAGCACCGCCGGAGCGTGGGACGCAGGCACCGCCGCGCCGATGTTGCGCAGGAAGTGAACCCGGCAGCGCTGCCAGGTGGCCCCGGTGAAGCACTGCGCCAGAGCGCTGCGGAGGCCTTCGTGGGCGTCGGAGATGACCAGCTCGACCCCACCCAGGCCGCGGCGGATCAGGCTGCGGCAGAACTCCAGCCAGAAGGCCTCGGTCTCGGCCGCCCCCGACATCAGGCCCAGCACGCTCTTCTCCCCGGTCTCCCGGACCCCCACCGCGATCACCGTGGCCTGGCTGACGATCCGCCCCGCCTGGCGGACCTTGTGGTGGGTGGCGTCGAACCAGACGTACGGGTAGCGGGCGTCGTCGAGGGGTCGCTCCCGAAAGGCGGCCAGCTCCTCGTCGAGCTGGGCGCAGATCCGGCTCACCTCGCTCTTGCTGACCTGACAGCCGCCCAGCGCCTCCATGAGGGCGTCGACCTTGCGGGTGCTGACCCCCTGGACGTACGCCTCCTGGATCACCGCCAAGAGCGCCCGGTCGATGCGCCGGCGGGGCTCCAGCAGGGTCGGGAAGAAGCTGCCCACCCGGAGCTTGGGAATCTGGAGCTCGAGCCGGCCCACCCCGGTGTCCAGCGGCTTGGGGCGGTGGCCGTTGCGGTGAGTGGCCCGATCGGCGACGCGCTCGTACGGGTCGGCCCCGATCACCGCGCTGGCCTCCATCTCGATCAGGCGCTGGAGGCTGTGCTCGAGGATCAGGCGCAGTTGGTCGCGGTCGGCGGCGGCGAGTTGGTCGAGCAGGTCCTGGTCTGTCATCCTGGGGTGGGCCATTCGTGGATCTCCTTGAAGGTTGAGCACTCCAAAGAGAACCCCACGGTGGCCTTCTCTGTCTACCCGGTCAGATCGGCCGAGAAGGCCTCAATTCCCACCACGGTACGGGACGTAACTACTCGCTGCATTGCCCAGAGCCAGGATCCTCTCCCCACAAAACCGCTGCTGCGAACAGACCGGCACTGAATCAGGGGCAGGCGCCTCAGTCCGCGCTGCAAGGACTCCATGCATCACCCCCTGATCCACCTCACCGCCCTCACGTCGCCGCTGATATAACGCTGACCAAACCGGCCCGGCCCGCCACTGCGCCGTCTTCCTCTGTCACAGAAAGACGACGGGGCCGTCACGCCTAGCAGCCAACATGGATTCAGGATGCCAATGCGTCGCAGAGTACCGAATCGACCGTCGTACGGACGCCCTGGTTCAGCGCGTGCAGCCACTGGGGTCACGTCGGCGGTTACCTCAGGCGACAGAGTGAAGAAGGGCGACGACATCGTGGGCGGGACGCCCCCAAGCCTCGCTGTGGGGGAACGGGCGGGCCTACCCGGCTCTCAACGCACCCCGACCGCTACGCGATACGGCGGTGGCGCATCAGTCGGAGGAGACGGCGGGTCTGTGCTCGCACGAAGCAGACGATCGACGTCGGAACCAAGGCCGGCTAGCCCCTCCCACACGAACAACGGCTCCACCGGAGTCGGTGTCGGAGTACCCCTCGCTCGGGGCGGCGGATCCATGACTTCTGACGAGCTCCTCCCTGACGCCTCTGCGGCGCACGCGACCGACCATGCCTCGAATGGAGAATTGGCAGCCCGCGAGCGCTGGTTCCGCACACTGGTGGCCAGCTCAAGCGACATCATCGTCGTTCTCGACGACCAAGCGCGGGTGCTCTACGCCAATCCCTCCGCCCAACGCATGCTCGGCTTCGTACCGCATGAGCGTGTCGGACGTAGCACACTCGAGCTGATCCATCCCGACGATCGTGACGCCATAACAACCATTTTCCGGGAAGGTACCCATCAGCCTGGGATCCACCCCTCGGTCGTCTTCCGATTCAAGACGGCATCGGGTGATTGGCGCACTCTTGAAGCGGTTGCGACCAACTGCCTTGGAGACCCAGCCATCGCTGGGATCGTGATAAATGCTCACGACGTCACCGAGCAGACCAACCTCTCCCGGGCGCTGCGCACCCTGACTCAGGGCAATCAGGTGGTGGTGCATGCCACCGAAGAGGCCTCGCTACTGGCTGACGCGTGCGAGACCATCGTCGCTGCCGGATACCTGCTCGCCTGGGTCGGCTACGCCGAGCACGACAGCGCGCACACTGTGCGCCCGCTCGCGTGGGCGGGGCGCACGGAGTATCTGAGGCGCATCCGCGTCGGCTGGGGCGACGATCAGCTTGGGTCTGGCCCAACAGGCACGGCGATCCGAACTCGTTCAGTCCAGGTGCTGAAGGACATGCACCGCTCGGCGAGGTTCGCACCGTGGCGAGCTGCCGCCGATGAGTACGGCTTTCGGACCTCGTGTGCTTTCCCACTCATCGTGAGCGACGATGCGATCGGAGCCCTGACGATCTACGCCGGTGAAGCGGGGGCCTTTGACCCTGCCTCGGTCGCAGCCCTGAGCGAGCTGGCCGCTGACCTGGCGTACGGGATTGGGCGGCTCCGCGACGCTGAGCGTCTGGCCCGGAGCGAGGCGCTCCTCCGCGAGGCACAGGCGATCACCCATGTGGGGCACTGGCAGTGGGACCTCATTGGCGGGAGAATCCACTGGCTGGCCGACGAGATGTTTGCGATCCATGGAATCACGCCCAATCAGTGGCGAGGCACCCGCGAGGCACTTCTGGACCTGGTCCATCCGGATGATCGAGCTGCGGTCAAGCAGGCCTTTGATCGGATGCTCTTGGGTGACGCAATCGACCTCGAGCACCGCATCGTGCGCCCGAACGGAGACATCCGATACGTCTGCCAGCGGGTACCGGCCTCCCGCGGCGAGAATCTCACGCCCATCCTGGGAGTGTGCCAGGATGTGACCGAAGCGAAGATCGCCGCGATGGCGCTCGAGCGCGCCAACGAGGAACTGCGCCTCAAGAGCTCCGAGGTTCGTTCATCGCTTGAGAAGTTGCGGATCTCCGACCAGCAACGCCGGCGCCTTCTCGGCGCGATTGTCAGCGCTCAAGAAGCGGAGCGGCGCCGTGTGGCCGCAGACGTCCACGATGACTCGATCCAGATGCTCGCCGCCGCGATCATACGTTTGGGCTCGATACGCCACAGGATCTCGGACCCTGCCCTCAGTGCACGGCTCGGCGAATTCTCGTCGTTGCTTGGCTACTCGATCGAGAGTCTGCGGCATCTGGTATTCGAGCTTCGACCGCCGTCCCTCGACCGCGAGGGTCTCGAGGCTGCGTTCCGAGAGTCCCTTGCGGGGTGGGCCGGGGAGGCGAATGTCAGCTTCACCGTGACGAGCAACCTCGCCACATCACCTAACATTGAGGAGCGCGCTGTTCTCTTTCGGATCGGGCAGGAGGCGCTGGCCAACGTGCGCAAGCACGCGCGAGCGCGATCCGTCTCAGTGTCTCTCCAGGACGACGCCGAGGGCATCCTGCTGCGCGTTGCCGACGACGGCGTGGGCTTTACCGGCGGACCTCCAGTGGCGAACGGTATCGGTCACATCGGAGTCGCCAATATGACAGAGCGCGCCGAACTAGCCGGCGGCTGGTTGCGAATCGACCACCCCCCTGGCGGCACGGTGGTTGAGGCCTGGATACCGATCAATAGGGTGTCAGAGCTCACACCTTAGCGCTGTTGGCCCCGATGGGAGCGCTCCCCGAGCGGATGCCGGATGGGGCTGACCTGACCCCCCAGAACTGGTCCACGACCAACTACCATCAGCGGCAGCGGCCATCCTCGCGGATGGACCCGTCACCCACCCGGATCCCTCATAGAGGGTTGACCAACTTCAGAGGGTCAGGTCACCAGCCTTCCTTTTCGGGGTCGGTGCGTCCCAGCCTAAAGTCACCGTTGGGGCCAAAGACTCGGACCATCAGATCTCGTCCAACTTCCGCGTCTGGGTGCCCTGTCCAGGTGCGAATGCGATGTTCGGTGAAGATCGACGCCTGACTGGCGACTTTGGCCCACTCCTTCGCAGAGACATGCGCGCTGACGTGTCCCCACGGTTCGGGGTCATAGCCAGCGTTTGGGATCGGAGCTGCACTCTGTGGAGTTGCTCAAGCACAAAGATGGCAGCGTCGATAATGCCCTGAGCCTTATTGAGCGCATTCCAGAAGGCAGCGTGAGACACCGGGGGTCCCCACAAAGAGAGAGACCACCGCCATCCTTTGAGGAAGCTTCACCAACCTCGAGGAGACGACGGTGGCCACACCCAGCATGGATGCCCTGACCTGGTTCCGCAAGCAGGTGGAGGCGGCTGACGCCGACCTGCTCCGGGAGATGATCACGACTTTCGCCGGCGCGCTGATGAACGCGGAGGTGGACAGCCTGTGCGGGGCCGGCTATGGGGAGCGGAGCCAGGAGCGGGTGAACTCCGCAACGGCTACCGCGAGCGGACCTGGGACACGCGGACGGGCACGATCGACCTGGCTATCCCCAAGCTGCGGTCGGGCAGCTACTTCCCGGACTGGCTGCTGGAGCAGCGCCGCCGATCAGAGCGGGCCCTGGTGGCGGTGGTGGCCGAGTGCTATGTCCGCGGGGTCTCCACCCGCCGCGTGGAGGGCCTGGTCCGGACCCTGGGCATCGAGCGGCTGAGCAAGTCCCGGGTCAGCGCCATGGCCCAAGAACTCGATCCGATGGTGGCGAGCTTCCGCAACCGCCCCCTGGACCCCGCCGGCTACCCCTACCTCTGGGTCGACGCCCTGACTCAGCGGGTCCGCGAGGACGGCCGCATCGTCAACGCCTGCGCCGTCATCGCCACCGGGGTGACCGCCGAGGGCAAGCCGGAGATCCTCGGCGTCGACGTGGTCAGCGCCGAGGACGGAGCCGCCTGGACGGCCTTCCTGCGGGGCCTGGTGGCCCGGGGGCTGCGTGGGGTCCGGCTGGTGATCTCCGACGCCCACGAGGGGCTCAAGAACGCCATCGCCGCCGTGCTCGACGGCGCCAGCTGGCAGCGGTGCCGAACACACTTCATGCGCAACCTGCTCAGCCGGGTGCCCAGATCCGCCCAGGCCGTGGTGGCAACCCTGGTCCGCTCCACGTTCGCCCAGCCCGACGCCGCGTCGACCTGGGCCCAGCACGGCCGGATCGTGGAGCAGCTCCGCGAGCGCTTCCCGCGGGCGGCCGATCTGCTCGAGGAGGCGACGCCCGACCTGCTCGCCTTCACCGCCTTCCCCAAAGAGCACTGGCGCCAGATCTGGTCCAACAACCCCCAGGAGCGCCTCAACAAGGAGCTGCGCCGGCGGACCGACGTCGTCGGCATCTTCCCCAACCGCGACGCCGTCATCCGCCTGGTCGGGGCCGTGCTCGCCGAGCAGAACGACGAGTGGGCGGTGGCCCGTCGCTACATGAGCGCGGAGTCGCTCACCAAGACCTACACCACCATCGACACGGAGGGCGTGCCCGCCATCACCGCAGCAGCGTGAACGAGTCGAACGGCGCGCGGATGGCGTCGGTCCCTCTTACACCACTTGACAAGACACGGCCTCGTGCGTGAGATACGCCGATGTGAGAAGGCCTTCCCCAATGAGCTGGTCCGACTCCCGGAGTCCGTCCGACCTTCGAGCTGCGATCTTGAGGCCCGCGCGTTGCGCAGGCCCTGGTGGTCTCCTGCTGAGGTAGTATCCTGCGCGGCGTCTAGCCACGCAGAGGGAGGGTTGAGAGAGAGGAGGTAAACGCTCAAGAAAGTGCGCCACGCTGGCGTCGAGGGCCTCTCTGAATACGCGCACCGCCCGCGCGGTGGCGTCTTTCCTTCCAAGCTGGATGTCGCGGGTTCGAGCCCTGAGTGATCTCCAGCCGCGCTTAGCGAAGCGCGCGAACGCGTCGAACGACCGGCTCGTCGCCTATCAGAGTGGCGAGAGAGTGGCGCCTTGCTCACACGCCAGCACAAAGGCTGAGCTCCTCTACGACCCTGCCGCTTGGGCACCCAGAGTGCTCATACAGGTGTCTATACTCCGCACCGTGGACCAGGGGCGTCGGGTCCGGTTTGTTCACAGTTCCGATTGGCAACTCGGAATGCGCCCACATCTACTGGACGAGGGGCGGGCTGAGCTCTTCGGCCAGGCTCGGCTCGATGCGGTGCGCAAGCTAGGCCAGCTCGCTGCTCAGCGGGACTGTGAGTTTGTCGTGGTGGCCGGTGACGTCTTCGAGTCGAACCAGGTCGACCGCCGAACCATCGCTCAGGGTCTGGACGCAATGGCGTCAATCCCCGTCCCAACCTATCTCCTCCCCGGCAACCATGATCCGCTTGATCCCGGCTCGGTCTACCGCTCCGAAACGTTCCGCTCGCGCCGCCCTGCAAACGTGACGGTATTGGAACGGCCGGGCCTGGTCGAGGTTCGACCAGGTTTGGAGTTGGTCGCCGTGCCGTGGCCCTCCAAGCGACCACCCATCGACCTTGTGGCTCAGGCCTGCCGGCAACTCGTACCAGCTGGCCTCCGAATCCTGGTCGGTCACGGGGCCGTCAGTTCCTTCGAGGTCAGCCGCGATAATCCCGCGACAATCCAACTCGAGGCCCTGGAGGAGGCGGTTGCCTCTGGCCGTCTGCACTACGCCGCCCTGGGTGATTGCCATTCGGTGACTGAGGTCGTGACCCGCATCTGGTACTCAGGAAGCCCGGAGGCGACCGACTTCGGCGAGACGGACTCGGGGCGCGCTCTGGTGGTGGAACTGGACGAGCAGTCTTGCTCGGTGGAGCCCGTTCCCATCGGCACATGGCGCTTCGTGCGCCAGGACTTCGACCTTTTCAGCGCGGAGGAACTGGGGAGACTGCGGGGATGGCTAGCTGGCCAGGCAGAGAAGGGGCGGACCGTCATCCGGCTTGGCCTCCGGGGAACGCTCACACTTGGGCTCAAGGCTCAACTCGATCAACTCCTCGAAGAGCAACGGGAGCTCTTCGCCTCTATCGATTGGTGGGAAGCGGAATCTGACCTTGTCGTGTTGCCAGACGATGGCGATTTCGGGGGACTCCAGCTGTCCGGCTTCGCTGAGGAAGCCCGTAAGCGGCTGATGGCGGAGGCAAGACCAGGGGGAGTCGATGCAGAGTTGGCGCGAGAATCGCTCGCCTTGCTCTACCGTTTGGCCGGGACAGCGAGGTGAGGCTCAAGCGCCTGAGACTGGCGAACTTCAAGGACGTCGTCAGCCGAGAGATCGAGTTTCCTCCCTCCGGCGTCATTGTCATTCAGGGCCCCAACGAAGTGGGCAAGACCGCACTCCAAGAGGCGCTTGACCTGCTGCTTGAGGTCCACGCCGACAGCAACAAGACCCGGGTTAAGATCCAGCGACCAGCCGATCAGGATGCTGCGCCTGAAGTGGAGCTCGAGGCGGACTCCGGACCTTACTCCTTCACCTACTTCAAGCGTTTTGACACCCGTCGGCCAGAGACGCTGCTGCGCATCCGGCGGCCACACCCTGAGCAGCTGACTGGGCGCGAAGCGCACGAGCGGGTGGAGAGCATTCTTTCGGAGAGCCTCGACCTCGATCTCTGGAAGGCGGTCCGGGTGCAGCAGGGCGCGGCCATTGGTCAGGTCGCCCTGGCCGACTCGCGCTCACTGATGGCGGCTTTGGACGCCGCTGCAGGAACGGCCCCGGCCGGGCAAGGTGAATTGACGCTTTTCGGGCGCATCGAGCGAGAGGCGCTTCGCTACTTCACTCCCACGGGTCAGCCCGGCCAGGAGCTAGTGAAAGATCGACGGGAGATGACGAAGCTGGAGGAGCAGGTCGACGAGTTCACCGCGGAGCTGGGGAAGCTGCAGAAGACCATCGACCAGTTACAGTGGCTGGAAGGGCAACTCCGCGAGCTCGACGACCAAGTGGCCGAGGCCAAGCGAAACCGTACCCAGCGTGAGGCAGAGGTTCGGGAGCTTGAGAAGCTTGAGGCCGAGCTGGCGCGGCTCCGGGCCAATGCCGAAGCGGCGGCCGCCAAGGCAGAGCAGGCGAGAGACCGCCACCAAGCTCGGGAGCAATTGTCCGCGCGCCTACAGAGTATGGATAAGGCGGTTCAAGTCCTGGAACAGACGCACATGAAGCTGAGGTCGAGTCTTGACGTTGCGGCCGCCGAGCAAGCCCACCAGGCACACGAAGCAGAGGCCGCTGCGGTCAGACGAGAGCAGGCCGAGCAGATCTACGAGCTGCGCCGCCAGGACTACGACTTCCGCCAGGATGAGCTGGGCCTGGTCCAGCTGCGCGAACGTCGCGAGCGAGTGGTGGATAGTCGAGAGAAGGTGATTCGAGCACGTGAGCTCATTGAGCGGATCAAGATCACGGAATCCGGGCTCAAGCGCATAGACGATCACCGCCTCACGCTGGAGCGGGCCCGCGCCGCGCTGGCGGCCGGTAGTCCTAACTTGCGATTCGAAGCTGAAGCTGAGCTCGGGCTCCAGGTCGACGGTGAGGTGGTTCCGTTGGCGCAAGGCCAAGTACTCGAGCGCACAGTGGCCGATCGGCTGGATCTTCACCTTCCGAGCCTGTTCAGGCTATCGGTCCGCTCAGGGACCAGCGTGGAGGCTCTGACGCAACAGGTTCGCAATGCTGAAGCGCAACTCGCTCGTCTCTTCAAGAGCTACGGTGTGGTCGATCGAGAGGAAGCTGACCGGCAGCTGAAGAGCCGGGTAGAGGCGGAACGTACCGTCCACGAAGCCGAGGCTCGGCAGCGGCAGGACCTTCGCGATCTGACCCTTGAGGAAATGGCTGCGAAGATAGACGATCTGCAGCGGCGGACAGCCGCCTACTGTACAGCGCGTTCACCGCAACCGGAGATGGGGACCACGATCGAGCTATGTGAGGAGCTGCGCGGGACCGCTGAGTCCGATGCAAGCAGCACCAAGGCAGCCCATGAGGGGCTATTACACGGTTCCAAGATCGCAGATGATCGGGTTCAGGATCTCCGGCTCAAGGCGCAGGAGGCTAGCGCCCAACTCAACCTCCAGACGGACAACCGCGCGGAGCTTGTCCATGAGCTCGCGCAGGCTCGGGCGTCTGCAGCTGACGAGGATCTAGCGCGAGAGCTCTTGGCGGCGACCGGGGAGGAGAGGGAGACCAAGGAGCTCTACGTGGCGGAGCAAGGGAAACTGGCGACCCTGGAGCCGGAGCGTCTCCGGACGCGAGCCGAGATCGCCGCGACCACCTACGACGGTCTAAACGGGCAGCGCAGCGGGCGCATCGAAGAGCGACTGCGCCTAGAAGCCGAGCTCGAGGTTCGAGGCCAGGAAGGGCTTGCGGAGTCTCAGGATGAGGCGATATCCAAGCGTGACCGAGGTCGACGCGATCTCGAGCTCTTGGAAAGAAGAGCGAGCGCAGCCAAACATCTGCTAGCTGTTATGCGGGCATGCCGTGAGGAGGCACGCCAGCGTCGCGAGGGCCCGTTGCGGGACCGGATCACCGAGCTCGGGCGCATCCTCTATGGAAGCAGCTTCAGCATCGAGTTAGACGAGAGGCTGGCCGTCAGTCGGCGCACCTTGAATAACATCACCCTCGATTTCGAACAGCTGAGCACAGGGGCACAGGAGCAACTCACCCTGATCGCGCGGTTGTCAGCGGGGATGCTGGTCGCCGGCACCGGCGAGGTGCCGATTATCCTCGACGACACTCTCGGCCACACGGACGAGGATCGGCTCGAATACATGTGCCACATCCTGAGTCTCGCAGGGCGACAGTGCCAGGTGATCGTGCTCACGTCGTACCCGAGACGCTATGCGTCCGTAAGCGGCGCGACGGTGATCAGTTTGGTGGGGGACACCGTTGCCAGGCTGTCTGGTGGGTCTATGGCGCCACCACCCGAGGTGTCGTGAGCGCGTCCGGAAGTGTGACCACCTGGAGTTCGATTCCCTTTCCGGCTGCCGTCGAGCGCCTCATTGCTTCTGGACGCTCGCCGGACGCTTGAAGCAAGTGCCGGTCATAGGCACACTTTGTGAAGCAGATGCACTAGGCGAATTCGGGATGGCCTATGCGAACGACGAAAGTCGAAGGCGCTTGCTTTGGGAGCAAGAGGACCCCGGTTCGATCCGGGTGCCCAGATCACCCGTCACGGACCCTGAAGCCGCCGACCAGCGCGCACGCTGTACCCCTTAACGTACCCCTACAGGAGCGGCACCCCCTATCACAGGGCGGCATGGAGGCCCGACGGCTGAATACGCAGCTGCACTAGAGAGCACCATAAATGACGCGTTCGGGGGTTTCGTAAACCGCTGGCCGGGAGTTCGAATCTCCCCGTCGGCTCCAGGTTCTGTGGAGTGATTCGGGGGCTTGACGTTCTGGCTTCGCCAGAAGCACCTCGGTGCCGTCAGAATCTCGCTGTGCGTGTGGCGGTGACAGGGGGCAGCGGTAAGCTCGGTCGCGCCTGCGTGCGCGACCTGGTGGAGCACGCCCACACGGTCGTCAACGTCGACCTGGCCCCGCCACGTGAGAAGCTCTGCCCCCACGTCGCGGCCGACCTTACGGACATGGGCCAGGCTCTCGAGGTCCTCTCCCGGGTCGACGATCGCCACCAGGGCGTCGACGCCGTCGTCCATCTCGCGGCGGTCCCCGCGCCGGGGCTGCGTCCCAACGCAGCCCTGTTCCAGAACAACATCCTGAGCACCTTCAACGTCTTCGAGGCGGCGCGCCATCTGCACATCCGCAACGTGGTGTGGGCGTCCAGCGAGACCGTTCTGGGCCTCCCCTTCGACCTCCCTCCGCCGTACATCCCCGTCGACGAGGAGTACCCGGGCAGGCCGCAGAGCGCCTACTCGCTCTCCAAGCTGATGGGCGAGGAGATGGCCAAGCAGTTCTGCCGCTGGGACCCCCAGGCGAAGATCATCGGGCTGCGATTCTCCAATGTCATGGAGCCCGCCGACTACGCCGAGTTCCCCGGCTTCGATGCCGATCCGGCCCGGCGCAGGTGGAACCTGTGGGGATACATCGACGCCCGCGACGGCGCCCGGGCGATTCGCAGGTCGCTGGAGGCCCCGATCACCGGGGCTGAGGTCTTCATCATCGCCAACGCCGACACGGTGATGAGCACATCGAACCGAGAGCTGGTTGCCCGCTTCTTCCCGGGCGTCCCCTTCGACGAGCGCGCGGGGGAGAATCAGACCCTGCTCTCCATCGACAAGGCGCGACGTGTCCTCGGCTACGAGCCCCGCTTCAGCTGGCGGCGGGAGGCCGAGCCTGCCCGCGCGGACTGACCCGCCTCGATGCGACCACGAGGGTCAGCCTCCGGTGGCGACCCAGCTCAGCGGTCCGTGGACGACGGTCCCGGCGAACTGGCCGCCGGTGACGTTGAACACCGGCTGCACGCCCCAGCCGGCGACGTCTCCACCGGTCGAGAACATGTAGGTCTGGTTGGCGGCCGTCCAGTTGATCCCGACTGTCGTGCTGCCCGGCGGGAGGGTCGCGATGGCCGTGGGCTGCGGCGCCGTGCTCGCCCCTGAGAACTGGAATTGGTAGAGGGTGTAGCCGCTCAACTGCCACTGACTGGGATCCAGCTGCGGTGGCAGCCAGCTCAGGATGGGGCGGCCGTCCGCTCCCCAGGCGAGGCGCAGGTCGCCGGCCGCCGGCTTCTCGGGCGGCGCCACCGAGGCCCCGGCCCCGCCCAGAGGCACCCCTCCCGGGGCCGCGCCGATGAAAGGGGGAAGGCCGGGCTGGGGGATGCCCGGGCCCTGCAGGCCCGCAACCGGAGCCGGTGCGACGGGAATGCCCGGGCCCTGCAGGCCGCTCGGCGCTGCCGCCGCGGTCCAGCCGGTACCCTGTCCCACCTGCGCCCCGGCGGTCCGTCGCCTGCTCGCCCGCACCGCCAGCGTCAGGCCGCCGGCGACGACCACCGCCGCCCCACCGGCGATCGCCAGGGAGAGGGGCGTCGGACCACCGGAGCCCGCGCTGCCCGCGGCGCTGCAGGTGGTGACAGCCCCTGCCTGAGTCTCGTACCAGGAGTCCAGCTCGGTCACGAAGATGGTCCCGTAGCTGCGTTCGAAGGCGGAGGTCTTGGCAACCAGTCCGTCCAGCTGCGACAGGTCGCCGGAGCTGAGGCAGCCCTCGGTCTGGGCCCGATCGAGGAGGTCCATCACCTGGTTGTACTCGGAGCAGTAGGCCAGGGCCTGGGGAAGGAGCTGCTGCGCCTGAGCGGACGAGTTGGAGCTGACGAAGGTGCCGGCGGTGCAGGGGAGGAGGGGGTAGCTGCCGGCGAAGGCTTGGATTGAGCCCCAGGCAGCCAGGGCGGTCAGCGCCAACCCCACGGCCAGCAGCCGCCGGACCGATGGGCAAGGTTGGGTGCTCCGCTGCCACCTCCCGGCCGCCCCAGAGGGAAGCTGAGCATCCATGCTTCGACCGTCAGGGTACTCCCGGACTCGGCCATCGAACCGCCTGATCTGGAGTTCGAGTCTCCGGTCGTCTCGACACTCCGGATACCGATGTTGCAGGGAACCCTGGCCTCACCGCCCTGTCCGGCGTCTTCGTGCCGCTACTGGTAGATGAACTGATCCCCCCTCCACGTGGTGGACGTCCCCGTCGCAGTGGTCACCGTGACGTCCACCGTCCCGGTGCCAGGCGGGCTCTGCGCACTGATATCGCCGTCGGAGCTGACGGAGAAGGAGGCGGCCGGCACCCCGCCGAAGCTGACTCCTGTGGCGTCGGTGAAGCCGGCCCCGCTGATGGTGACCGAGGTGCCCCCAGCCTCGAGCCCGACACTTGGCGCGATCCCGCTCACCGCCGGGAACACGCGCTGGTCTCCACGCGAAGTCGCTGACTCCGTGTTCGTGATCCGGTGAACATGAGGAGATCCAGGAGCTCGAGCGCCCTGCTCACGCGGCCCTACGGGCGCGCTGCACCACGTCGACGAGCGCATCCGCGCACTTCCCGGATGATCACGAGGCGCGTCCAGCGGGCAGTATCGATCTGCAGACGGCGATCCCCGTCGCCGCCTACATCACGACCATCGGCGGAGAGCGCTCAGCCCCCGACCGGTACCCCGAACAGCGAAACGACGACGCCGACGAGAGCGGCGGCGACCAGTCCGATCACCACGTTCCGGCGCAGGGCGAGCATCCAGACCAGCGCGGCGCCGAGCACACCGACCTGCCAGAGCTGGGTGAGGGCGAGCCCCAGGGGGATCGACGAGCCCGCGATCGCCCCGATCGCGGCGGGGCCCGCGCCGGTGAGGAAGGCCTGGACAGCGGGATTGGTCCGGAGGCGGTCGAAGTGCCGCCCGCCGAGGAGGATGAAGGCAAAGGAGGGTGCAAAGGCGATGAGCGCCGCCAGCAGCCCGCCGCCGAGCCCTGCGGCGGCGTAGCCCACCATGGCGACCGTCTGGACGACCGGCCCCGGGGTGATCTGGCCGAGGGCCACCGCGTTGAGGAACTGAGGGCCCGTCATCCAGTGGTAGACGTGGACGACGTCCTGCTGCATCAGCGGGATGATCACGAAGCCCCCGCCGTAGGAGAGGGCGCCGACCTTGAACGACTCCCACACCAGCGCTCCCAGCCCTCCCACGGCGGCAATGGCGAGCAGCGGCATGACGACGACGCTCTGCAGCGCCGGTGCCGATCGCGGCCGGCTGCCGCGAGCGCCCACCTCGGCCAGCCCGGCGGCGAGCAGGACGAGCACCAGGAAAGGTCCGACCGTTGCCGCGGCAGCCGCCCCGCAGAGCGCGTACAGGGCCCACCGGCTCCTCTCGGTGCGCCGGGCTCCGATGCGCCTCCAGCTTGCTGGCATGAGGCCGAGAGCGGCGTTCAGGGCCACCGCGGCGACCGCCGCTCCTGCACCGGCGGCCGCCCCCTCGACCGCGCGCGGAGGATGGCTGGCCAGGAAGAGAGCGGAGAGGCCGAGGATCAGGACCAGCCCGGGGACGATGAAGCAGAGTCCGCCGACGAGCGCGCCGACGGCACCGCGAAGACGCCAGGCGCAGAAGATGGACAGCTGGGTCGAGGCCGGTCCGGGAAGCAGGTTGGTGGCTGCGACCCCGTCCTCGAAGTCGCCCGCCGAGAGCCAGCTCCTGTCGGTGACGCAGAGGCGGCGGAGCAGGGCGATGTGGGTCGGCGGTCCGCCGAAGCCGATGCAGCCGATGCGCGCCCACTCCCGGGCGATCACCCGGAGGGGAACACGCCCCTCAGCGGAGGTGGCCGGCCCGGCGTCCGCGGTCCCGTCCGTGACTCGACCTCCGTGGCGGGGACTGCCAGGCGGAGCCGGACGGACGGCTGGGCCGGCGAGGCTGCACGGTGGAATTACAACAGAGCTTGCTGATCGACCGCTCGACGCGCACCGGGCGCGACGATCAGCCCGCGTGGACGCGCTCGAGGACGCACGACGGCGCCCTGGCTGTTCGCCGTGGACGAGCCGGGCACCCGGTGGCTGGCACGACGCGAGCTGTTGGGGGAGCCGGCAACCGCCCCGGATCTGATCCGACGGGCCGGGTACCGGAGAGCAGCCTCCATGAGCTCGGCGAGCACGGTCCCTGACGCATCAGAGGTGGCGTCCCGGCGTCACCCGGCGTACCGTTCTTCGAGCCATGAGGATCCCGCTGCTCACGGTGGTTCTGCTGGCCTGCGTGTCGGCGGCGTGCTCCCGCTCCTCCACGGGCGCGGTCAGCGGCGGGATCCAGCCCTGCGCCGCCATTCCGCTCGCCGGCGAGCCCCACTACGCGGCGGGCACCGTGAGCGTGCTCGCCGGTCAGGTCACGTGGCGCAGCTTGGGAGCCGGTTCGTGGCAGGCCGTGCTGCCCACCCGGGTCGTGGTCAGCGAGCCGGTGGGGGTCGACGCCACGTACTCGTTCACCCTGGTACCCGGCCGGTACGTGCTGGCCGGGTACCAGGCCGGAGAGGAAGGGTCTCCGCGCTGGGTCGAGGTCACCGTCCGCGCCGGGCAGACCGTGGACCAGGACATCCCCAACACCTGCATGTAGGGACGAGCGCCTCCCTGCCAGTGGCAGCCGCCGGTCGACCCAGGTCAGCCTGCGCCGGTCACCCACACGGAGAAGCCGTCCAGCACGACCGGTGTCTCGCCGGTCGCCGCCGCGATGCGCGCCGCGTCCACCGTGGCGCCGGGCGGTACCAGGATCACGTCCACCCCCTCGCCCGCCAGCGCTTTCTCGAGGGCGGCCCCCTGCGGCTGCGCGGCGCTCGGCGTGCTGCTGCAGAGGCCGGCGGCGACGGGTGAGCCGGCGGTCTGGTAGTAAGCGTAGCCGGCGACCAGCGACCAGCGGAAGCCGCCGATCGCCTGGTAGTACATGCCCGCCGGGGCGGAGTCCGAGGCGCAGGGGACGAACAGCACGGTGGTCCCGGTGGGGATGCGCGCCTCCACCGCGCTGGGCAGGGCACCGGGGACCGGCACCGGCATCAGCGGCCGGGGCAGGCCGGGCAGCCAGCTGGCCATGGTCAGCGCCACGAGACCGACCATCACGAGCCGCAGCCGGCCGGCCGGCTGCCGCGCCATCACAATGGCCACCGTCAGGATGGCGCAGGTGGCGGCGTAGAAGGACCAGCGCAGCGGCACCATGTCGGTGATCAGGGGAAGGTGCTGCAGCACGATGTCCGGCAGCGGAACGGGGAGGCTCACTCCGTTCACCGACAACCACGGCCCCAGCGACAGGACGACCAGCACCGCCGTGGTGATGCCGAGCACCCGGACCGCCACATCGCGACGCCGGGCCGCCACGGCGATGCCGAGCAGGAGCAGGGCGAAGATCCCGAGGTAGCCGTCCTGGCCCGTGCCCTGCGCCGTCCAGCGCGAGGCCACCTGCTGGGCCGTGGCGGGGGCCAGCCACTGGTTGGCGGTGGGAACCACGAGCGCGGTGAGGTCGCTGCCCAAGCCGTTGCTGCCGACCTCCACGTAGTAGGCCGGGTGCTGGGCCCCGAAGAACTGGGTGATCAGGAGCGGGCCGGACGCCACCACGACCACGACCAGGGCCGTAGCCAAGGCGCGTCGCGCGTAGGGGGCCCGTGCCGGCACCTGGGCGCGCGGGGACACCATCACGAGGACGGCGACCGCCACCGCCATCGCCACCACGACCGCGGCGACGGTCTCCTGGAAGATGTACAGCTGCGCGGCGGCGATCACGCCGAGAGCACCCCCGACCAGCCACCACGGGCGGTGCTGGCGCACCAGGATGATGTCGCAGAGCACGACCGCGGCCGGAACGCAGGCCATGAAGACCAGGTCAAGGTGTCCCAGGGATTGCGCGATCACGAACGGCGACAACCCGATCGCAAGTCCGGCGCACCAGCTCACCAGGTGCCGGCCTGTGAAGTGCATGACGGCCCCGTACATGGCCCATGCGGTGGTGGCCACCGCGACGCAGATGAGAACGTTGTAGGCGACCACGGGGCCCCAGTGCAGGGTGATCGGGGCCGCCACGATGCCGAGCAGGGGCATGGCCGTGTTCCAGGCGAGGTTGACGCCTGCCGGCGCGTTGAGCGCGGACGAGAAGAGGAGCGCCTGGTGATGGGTGAGCGCGTGCGCCGTCCATGCCAGGAACCAGGTCAGCTGCATGGCATCGGGATTGCTGCCGGTGAGTGCCTGGCCCGGGGATCGGAGCGCATTGGCGAACAGGATCAGCGCGCCCAGCGCGTAGCTGAGCGGCACGGCAAGGGCTGGCCAACGGCGCGCCAGGGAAGGGTGCGTTCCGCTGCCGAGCCTCCTTGCCCTCCCGCGCGGCGCCGCCATGGGCGCAGACGTGGCCGGCTCGGACGATCCCCGTGCCCCTGCCCGGTCTGCTCGTGCGCTGGTCACGGTGCCGCGCAGGATAATCCCCTGGTCGCCCCCGGGGTGGCGAGCGCATCTCATCGGGAGCGCCGCCGAGCTGGCCCTGAGCCACCTCGGGCAGATCGGAGGCTGGGTGAGGTGGGCTCGGGCCCCACCCACGGCGCCGGCAAGAGCCGTTCGGCCCGAGTAGGCGAGGTCGATGACCTCTGGCCAAGGCGGGGCTCAGGGGGTAGCACATGGTCGCGGGCCCAACCCGCGCCAGACATGAAGCACGAAGACCCCGGTGAATCGGCGCCGCGTCGCGCCAACTGACCACCCGGCCGCGGCAGGCATCCGGCCGCTGACTGGAGGCACGCCCACGATGAGAGGGACCTCGCTGCCGGGCACGTCCTCGCGGTCGGGCGACGTGGAGCGCCGGCTCATGAGCCCCGACGCCGCGGTGGCGCTGATTCGCTCGGGAGACCGCGTCTGGGTGCAGCAGGGCTGCGCCACCCCGACGGTGCTGCTGGAGGCGCTGGCCGCGCGGGCCGTCGAGCTCCAGGACGTCGAGGTCTGCCACATGCTGACCCTGGGACCTCTCGCCTATGCCGCACCGGAGCTGGCTGGTCATCTTCGCCACAACGGGCTCTTCCTGGGTGACAACACGCGCCCAGCGGTGGCGGCGGGGCGCGCCGACTACACGCCGGTGTCCCTGGGGGAGATCGAGCGCCTCTTCGGCGACGAGCTGCCCCTCGACGTCGCGCTGGTCCAGACGACGCCGCCCGACGCGCACGGCTGGATGAGCCTGGGCATCGGCCCCGACTGCACCCTGACCGCCGCCCGTCAGGCGTCGCGGGTCATCGTCCAGATGAACGATCGGATGCCACGTGCGCTGGGCGACACCTTCCTCCACGTCACCGAGGTCCAGGCCATCGTCCCGGTGTCACTGCCACTCCAGGAGCTGCTGTCCGAGCCCCCCGACCCGGTGCAGCGTCGCGTCGCCGAGCGGGTCGCCGAGCTGATCCCCGATGGCGCCACGCTCCAGGTCGGGATCGGCGGGCTGCCCAACGCGGTGCTGGCAGGCCTTGGCGATCGCCGGGACCTCGGCATCCACAGCGAGCTGTGCCCGGACGGCGTGGTGCCGCTCATCGAGGCCGGCGTGATCACCGGAGCCCGCAAGACGCTCCACCCGGGGAAGGTGGTGAGCGGGTTCGTGCTCGGCTCGCGGAGGATCCTCGACTGCATCGACAACAACCCGACCTTCGAGTTCCACCCCACCAGCTACGTCAACGACCCGTTCGTCATCGCCCAGAACGACCACATGGTGGCCATCAACTCAGCGATCCAGGTCGACCTGACCGGACAGGTCTGTGCGGATTCCCTGGGGACCCGGCCGTACAGCGGGGTGGGCGGCCAGCTCGATTTCATCCGGGGCGCGGCCCGCGCCCGGGGCGGACGGGCGATCATCGCGCTGCCGTCGACGGCCCACCAGGGCAGCATGTCACGCATCGTGCCCAGCCTCTCACCCGGCGCGGGAGTGGTGACCACCCGCGCCGACGTCTGCGATGTGGTCACCGAGTACGGGGTGGCGCACCTTCGCGGGCGGACCCTGCGGCAGCGTGCCGAGGCGCTGATCAGCATCGCCCACCCGCGCTTCCGCGACCAGCTCGCCGAGTTCGCGGCCCGCGAGCTCCACCTCGAGGCGCACACCGCGCCCGCCTAGGAAACGACAATGGAAGCGGTCACCGATCGGGGATCAGTCACCATCGATGCGCAGGAGTGCAAGGGCTGCGGCCTCTGCATCGAGGCGTGCCCACCGCGGGTGCTCCGCCTCTCGGCGGAGCTGAATACCCATGGCTACCACCCCGCCGAGTACGGGGGATCGGGATGCACCGGCTGCGGCATCTGCTACTACGTGTGCCCCGAGCCGGGCGCTCTCACCGTGCTCCGGCGGGCGGCTTGAGCCATGGAGGCACAGCTCTTCAAGGGCAACGAGGCGGTGGTCAAGGCGGCTCTGCTCGCCGGCTGCCGCGCCTTCTACGGCTACCCGATCACGCCGGCCAGCGAGATCGCCGAGACGGCAGCGCTCGACATGCCCAGGGTGGGTGGCGTCTTCCTCCAGGCCGAGAGCGAGGTGGCTGCGATCAACATGCTCTACGGCGGCGCGGCCGCGGGCGTGCGCGCCATGACCGCCTCCAGCGGACCCGGCATCAGCCTGATGCAGGAGGGCTTCAGCTACCTCGCGGGCGCCGAGCTCCCCTGCGTCATCGTCGACATGATGCGGGGCGGACCGGGCCTGGGCAGCATTGGTCCCGAGCAGGGCGACTACTTCCAGATCGTCAAGGGCGGAGGCCACGGCTGCTACCGCAACCTGGTGCTGGCGCCGGCGTCGGTGCAGGAGCTGGTCGACCTGACCGTGGTCGCCTTCGAGCTCGCCGACCGCTACCGGAACCCGGTGGTGGTGCTGGCCGACGGCAGCATCGGGCAGATGATGGAGCCGGTCGCCTTCCCGGAGCCGATCCCGGTCCCGGCGGCGCCGGCGTGGGCGGTCACCGGGACCGCGGCCTCGCGGCGCAACCTGGTCAACTCCCTCCACCTCGACCCCGACGTGCTGGAGCCGCACATCCGCGGCCTGGAGGCGAAATACCGCACCGCCGAGGGGTCGGAGGCGCGCTGGGATGCGTGGAGGGTCGACGACGCCGACGTCGTCGTCGTCGGCTACGGCATCGTCGGGCGCGTCCTGCGCGCCGTGGTGGAGCTGGCCCGCCGCCGCGGCATCCGCGCGGGGCTGCTGCGGCCCATCACGCTCTACCCGTTCCCCACCGTCGAGCTGCGCCGGCTGGCGGCGACGGCACAGCGCTTCCTGGTGGTCGAGATGAGCACCGGCCAGCTGGTCGAGGACGTCCGGCTGGCGCTGGAGGGAGCCCGTCCGGTGGAGTCCTACACCCGGGTGGGGGGCAACATCCCCACCGCCGAGGAGGTGCTGCAGCTGGTGGAGCGCGATCCGGCCGGTGCCCGGACGGCCGCCGAGGGGGACGCCAATGGCCACTGAGAGCACCCCCATGACCGTGGTGCACGGCCGCTCCCCCAGCTTCTTCGCGCGCTTCGACCGCAAGGACGACGACCAGTATCAGACCCACTACTGCCCGGGCTGCGGACACGGGATCGTGAGCAAGCTGCTGGCCGAGGCCATCGACAGCCTCGGCATCCAGGATCGCACCGTGCTGGTCAGCCCGGTGGGCTGCTCGGTGTTCGGCTACGAGTACCTGGACGTCGGCAACATCCAGGCTGCGCACGGGCGCGCCCCGGCGGTGGCCACGGCGGTCAAGCGCAGCCGTCCCGACAGTGTCGTGATCAGCTACCAGGGCGACGGCGACCTCGCCGCCATCGGCACCGCCGAGATCATCCACGCGGCCAACCGCGGCGAGGTCATCTCCGTGGTCTTCGTCAACAACGCCATCTACGGCATGACCGGCGGCCAGATGGCGCCCACCACCCTGCTCGGCGAGAGGACCACCACCACCCCCCTGGGCCGGGACCCGGTGGAGCACGGCTACCCGATCAAGGTGTGCGAACTGCTCGCGACGCTGGAAGCGCCGGTCTTCCTGGAGCGCGTGGCGCTGGGCAGCAACCGCCAGATCATGGCGGCCGCGCGCGTGCTCCGCCGCGCCCTCGAGAACCAGGTCCGGGGCCTCGGGTTCTCCCTGGTCGAGGTGCTCTCGCCCTGCCCGACCATCTGGGGGCTGGAGCCGACGGCGGCGCAGACCTTCGTTCGCGAGACCATGACGCGGACCTTCCCGCTCGGCAACTTCCGCGACCGCAGCGAGGCCCCCGCGCCGCCGCGACCCGCCCCACCCGTGCCGAGCCTCGACGACCTGCCGCGGATCCTCGGCATCGCCCCCACCCCGGGCGCGCCCGCGGCGCCCGGCCAGGCCGAGATCGCCCCGCCGCCGGAGAGCGCTGACCACCGCGTCGTGGTGGCCGGCTTCGGCGGCCAGGGCGTGCTGATGCTCGGCGAGCTGCTGGCCGAGGCCGGGCTCAGCGCCGGCTACCACGTCTCCTGGCTTCCCTCCTACGGCCCTCAGATGCGCTCCGGCACCTCGAACTGCCAGGTGAGGCTCTCGGCAGTTCCGGTGGACTCGCCGCTGGTCTCCCATCCCAACCTGCTGGTCGCGCTCAATGAGCCGTCGCTGCGGAAGTTCCTCCCCGCGACGGAGCCGGGCGGCCTGGTCCTCTTCAACGCCGACCGGGTGCCGGCGGACTGTGCAGTGGAGGGCGTCCGCGTCGCCGCCATCCCCGGGACCGCCATCGCCGATCGGCTGGGGTCGGCCCGCGCCGGCAACATGGTGCTGCTCGGAGCGCTGCTCGAGGCCACCGGCCTGCTCCCCGACGAGGCCCTGGTGCGGGCGCTGCACCGGCTGGTCCGGCAGGACGGCTGGTACGAGCTGGACCGTGCCGCCCTGGCCGCGGGCCGAGAGGAGGCGCGACATACCCCCATCCTGGCGGGTGCCCGGCTGCGAGTGCCGGCGTAGGCGGCGGGGCGGCCCACCCGGAGGCGGGCTGGGCCGGGGCCGAGCCGCACCTCCTCGGCCGGCCACGACCGACGGTCCAATATCGACCCGCCGAGCTTTGTGGAGCCGCGGCGGTGAGCCAGCAGGAGGTGGCCGGATGGAGATCGGGATTCTCACCGCGGTGTTCCGGGACCGGCGTCTGGCCGAGGCCCTGGATCTCGTTCAGAGCTACGGAGTGCGGCACGTCGAGCTGGGGAGCGGCGGCTACACGGGTAACCACCATTGCGATCCCGACCGCCTGCTCGCCGACTCGCAGGCGCGCGCCGGCTTCGAGGAGGAGCTGTCCAGGCGGGACATCCGCATCAGCGCGCTGGCCTGCCACGGCAACCCCCTCCACCCCGACCGCGAGGTCGCGGCCCGTGATCACCACACCTTCCAGCAGACGGTGCTGCTCGCCCAGAAGCTCGGCGTGGACCGCCTCACCCTCTTCTCCGGTTGCCCGGGGGACAGCGACAGCTCCCGTGGGCCCAACTGGGTCACCTGCGCCTGGCCGACCGACTATCTGAGCATCCTCGACTGGCAGTGGCAGGAGAAGGTGATCCCCTACTGGCGTGAGCAGGCGGCCTTCGCCGGCAGCCACGGCGTCACCCGGCTCTGCTTCGAGATGCATCCCGGCTTCGTCGTCTACAACCCGCCCACCCTGCTCCGCCTGCGGGAGGCGGTGGGAGAGGAGATCGGCGCCAACCTCGACCCCAGCCACCTCTTCTGGCAGGGCATCGACGTGGTGACCGCCGTCCATCAGCTGGGCAGGGCCGTGTACCACGTGCACGCCAAGGACGCGGCGCTCAATCCCGACCTGGTGAGGGCGAAGGGTGTTCTCGACACCACCCCCCTCGATCAGGCCGGCCAGCGATCGTGGGTGTTCCGCACCGTCGGCTACGGTCACGACGAGCTGCTCTGGCGGCGGTTCCTGAGCGCCCTCCGCGAGGCCGGATACGACGACGTGGTGAGCATCGAGCACGAGGACGCCCTGGCCAGCCCCGAGGAGGGCGTTCGCAAGGCGGTCGCGCTGCTGCGGTCGTGCATCCTCACCGAGCCTCCGGCCCAGCCCTGGTGGACAGGCTGATCAGTGAGCGGAGGCGAGACCTGGACCTGCAGCTGAGGCTCGGATTCGAGCTGGGCCCGGCCATCGCCATCTGACCCCGGATCGGTGACCGGAGCGGGCCGAGGCGCCAGGTCTGCTACCGTGGGGACAGTCGACCACGTCGACGGCATCTTGGCGAACCCTCTCCCCCGCTCCCCGCGGGGTCATCAAGAACGCTTCCCACCCCCGAGAGGGGCCCAGCGCGGTCCAGCCGCCCACCCGCGACCAGGCTGGTATGCGCCCGGAGAACCCATGACATCGTTTGCCGAACTCGGAGTGCGCCCGCGCACCCTCGACGCCCTCACCCGCCAGGGCATCAGCGCCCCCAACGAGGTGCAGCGCGCGGCGCTTCCCCCTCTCCTCGCCGGCCATGACGCCGTCGTCGAGGCGCCCACCGGCTCGGGGAAGACCCTCGCCTTCGCCCTCCCCATGATCGAACGCCTCGGTGGCCACCGTCCGGGCGGGCCGCGCGCCCTGGTGATCGGCCCGACCCGGGAGCTGTCCCTCCAGGTCGCCGCGGTGATCGCGAGCCTCGACCGCGCCCTCCGCGTCGCCGTCCTCTACGGCGGCGTCGGCTACGGGGCCCAGTACCAGGCGCTGGCCGGCGGCGCCGACATCGTGGTCGGCTGTCCCGGACGGGTCCTCGACCTGGTCGGGCAGGGCCGGGTGTCCTTCGCCGCCGTCGAGTACCTGGTGCTCGACGAGGCGGACGAGATGCTGGATGCTGGCTTCGCCCGCGAGGTCGAGAGGATCATCGCCCTCTGCGCCACCGGTCCCCGGCGTCAGACCGTGCTCGCCTCCGCGACCATGCCGGACTGGGTGCAGCGGATGATCGACCGCCACCTGCGCGAGCCGCGCCGGGTGCGGGTCGTCGCCGAGGCTGAGCCCACCCTCGAGCACGGCCTGCTCGACGTCGCCGACGAGCTCCGCCTGGACGCCCTGGTGACGCTCCTCAAGCTCCAGCCCTCGGGCTCGGGGACGATCGTCTTCACCCGGACCAAGCACGGCGCCAAGAAGCTGGCCCGCAAGCTGGACGCGCTCCGGATGCGCGTGGCCGAGCTCCAGGGCAACCTCTCCCAGAATGCCCGCGAGCGCTCCATCGGCAGCTTCCGCGACGGCGACGTCGACGTCCTGGTGGCCACCAACGTCGCAGCGCGCGGGCTGGACGTGCCCCACGTCGGGCTGGTCGTCAACTACGAGCTGCCCGAGACGGCGCTGTGGCTGACCCACCGCATCGGCCGGACCGCGCGCAACGGCGCGACCGGGCGCGCGGTCACCCTGCTCTCGAGCGCCGACGCCGAGCAGTGGCACAAGCTGCAGCGGGGAGGCGCCCCGCGCCTGCGCCGGCTGCACGCCGCGCCGCTCCTCGAGCGCGGCGAGTGGCTCTACCTGGCCGAGGGCGAGGGCCCGGCTCCGGCCTCCCAGCCGCCCCGCGCGGTGAGGCCTGCTCTCCCGCGGCGTCCCGCCGGGTCCTTCCGGCGCCGGCGTTCCGCTCCCCGCCGCGCCGCCGCCTGAGCACGGGCCGCGGGTCGCCCTGGCGGCCGGCCACGCCGGGTTAGGATCCATTGATCCAGCTTCGGTTCACGCACATCGGGGGACGCCAGATGTCCGATCGAGAGTCCGGCCAGGGGGGAGCCCCCGCGGTGGGCCCGCCCTGGCGGCGCACCTATCGGGGTCGCTTCGAGAAGTCCGCGGTCGAGAGCCAGGTCCTCCGGGACAACCCCCTCGGCGACCCATGGGTGCGGCCGATCGAGGTCTACGTGCCGCCCGGGTACGACGAACAGCCCGAGCGCCGCTACCCCTCCGTGTACGTGATCCAGGGGTACTCCGGCCAGCTCGACATGTGGCACAACCGGAGCGCCTTCCGGCCCAACTTCCGCGAGCTCTGCGACGCCCTCTTCAGCGGGGAGGACGCCCCGCCGCCGGTCGTGGTGGTCTTCGTGGACTGCTGGACCTCGCTGGGGGGCAGCCAGTTCCTGGACTCGCCCGCGATCGGCCGCTACCACACCCACCTCTGCGGGGAGGTGGTGCCCTGGGTGGACGCCCACTACCGGACCCTGCCCGCCGCCGCCCACCGGGGGATCGCCGGCAAGTCGAGCGGCGGCTACGGCGCGATGGTGACCTGCATGCTCCGGCCCGACCTCTTCGGGGGGATGGCCGACCACGCCGGCGACGCCGTCTTCGAGAACTGCTACCTGCCTGACTTCCGGAGGTGCGCCCGGGTCCTCCGCGACCATTACGACGGCTCGTATGCGCGCTTCTGGGAGGACTTCCGCTCCCGGACGGCGATGACCCGCGACGGCGACGGCGAGCTGTCCAACGCCTGGGCGATGGCCGCCGCCTACTCGGCGGACCCCGACGGCACCGTCCACCTCCCCTTCGACACCGCCACCGGCATGCTGATCCCCGAGGTGTGGGAGCGCTGGCTGCAGTGGGACCCGGTGCGGATGGTCCCCCGGTACGCGGAGGCACTGCGCTCGCTCCGGGCCGTCTTCATCGACGGCGGCCGCAGCGACGAGTGGTACCTGGAGCTCGGCGGCGAGGCCTTCCGGCGCGCGCTGGAGGCGATCGGGGTCACCGACGTCCGATTCGAGCTCTTCGACGGCGGCCACATGGGGATCGACTACAGGTACCCGATCGCCCTCCGCTACCTGGCCGAGCGGCTGGCGCCTCCGCCCGCCTGAGCGGGGCCGCCGGGCACCACGACAGCCGATCGCCGCGGTCGGTCCGGGGCCTCAGCTCGCCTTGTACCCGAAGCGGCGGAGCATGGCCTTGCGCTCGGCGATCTCCGCCTCGTTCTCGATCTCCCGGCTGCGCGCCCCGTCGACGACCCCGAGGATGGCCCGGCCGTGCCCGGTCGCGGCGACGATGACCTCCACCTCGTTGGCGGTGGCGCAGTAGATGCCGCACACCTCCTGGACCGACCGCACCGCCGGGAGCACGTTGATGGGGAAGGCGTTGCGGAGCAGGATCAGGAAGGCGTGGCCGGCGCCCAGCTCCAGCATCTCCCGCCGGGCCAGGTCGGTCAGCTGCTCGTCGGTGCCGCTCCAGCGGACCAGCGCCGGCCCCGACGCCTCGCAGAAGGCGAGCCCAAACTTGATGTCGGGGACGGCCCCGACGAGGGCCTCGTGGAGGTCCTCCACGGTCTTGATGAAGTGGCTCTGGCCGAGGATGAGGTTGACCTCGTCCGGTTTGTGGATGGTGACCGATGTGAGGTCCATGGACGGCTCCTGGCATCTGGTTGGGAACGGGCTGGCGGCAGGGTAGCGCCGTGACGCCCCCGGGCATCGGCGGGGAGCGGGGTCACCGCCGGGTCGGAAGGGAAGCGCAAGGATCGTGGGGAGACAATGCGTCAGGGGACGGCTCCGCGCCCGCCCGGGCCCACCCGACCGTAGCGGGGCGCCCCCGGCGTCCGTTCTCATGAGCAGAGTGCTGGACACACCGACGGTCGGACCGGAGAGGGCCGCGGATCATCCCCGGACCGACGGGACCACCCCGGGCGCAAAGGCCGTGCCCGAGGCCGGGGTGGCCGCGCCGCCACTCCCGGGACACCCGCCTGCCGAGCCGGAGGGGTCGGTTCCGGCGCCACGCCGACCCCGCCGGGGAGGCTGGCCTCGACCCCTGCTCCCGGCCCTCCTGATCGTCGTGCTCCTCCCCTGCACGTTCCTGGCCGGAGTCGAGCTGGCCACCCCGCCGGTGGCCGGCGCCCCCGCCCTGGTGGCGGCCGTCGACCGCGACCACCACACCGTGCCGATCCCGGCCGACCCCTCCTGGCGGGTCTCCCAGGCCATCGTCGCCGCCGAGGACGCGGGCTTCTACGGCAACCCCGGGATCGATGTGACCGGGCTCGTCCGCGCGGCCTGGGGATGGGTCACCGGGGTGGACGAGGGCGGCAGCACCATCACCGAGCAGCTCGCCAAGGTGATCTACACCGGGGGGCGGACCGGGATCACCGACCGGGTCGCCCAGGTCGCGCTCGCCCTCAAGCTCAACGGCCACTACACCAAGCCGGCCATCCTCAGCATGTACCTGAGCGCGATCTACTTCGGCAACGGCTACTACGGGGTGCTCGCCGCCAGCGAGGGGTACTTCGGGCTTCTCCCCGCCCAGCTGAGCTGGGCGCAAGCCTCGCTGCTCGCCGGGCTCCCCCAGGCGCCCAGCCTGCTCGACCCCCTCCACAACCTGGCGCTCGCCCGGGAGCGGCAGTCCTACGTCCTCGACCGCCTGGTCGCGACCGGGGCGCTGACCCGCGCCGCGGCCGCCGCGGCGGCTGCCGCGCCGCTCGGTCTCCGCTGACGCCACCAGCGCGATGGCGGCTCCGGGCGCCCACCCGCCCTCCGAGCCGGGCCCGGAAAGGGCGAATCGGTGCCGTCCACCCGCCCGCACCCAATGCATAGAATTCGCAGCGTCCCCGCCACGCGGCTGCCACCCCGAAGGAGACCCCCGATGAGCGTGTTCCGGCGCTTCAGCAACATCGTCCAGCAGAAGTCGAACGCCGCCCTGGACAAGATGGAGGATCCCTCCCAGGCGATCGACCTCTCCTATCAGCAGCTCCTGGAGCAGCAGCAGAAGCTGCGGACCGCCCTGGTCGAGGCCACCACCGGCCAGAAGCGCGTCGAGAACCAGGCCAAGACGATGGACACCCGGATCGCCCAGCTGAACGACGCCGCCCAGAAGGCGGTCGCTGCGGGCAAGGACGATCTCGCGACCCAGGCGCTGACCCAGGCCGAGGTGCTCACCCAGCAGCGCCAGGCCCTCGACCCCCAGATCGCGACGCTCAAGGCCCAGGTCGAGAAGCTGCAGGTGGCGCTCCAGAAGTACCAGGCCAAGGTGCAGTCGTTCGCGACCCAGCGGGAATCGCTCAAGGCCTCGTACGAGGCCGCCAAGGCGACCAGCACCGCCGGGGACACCCTGGCGGGCATCGGCGAGCACACGAGCGACGCGGCGATGATGATGCAGCGCGCCCAGGACAAGATCGCCCGCACCCAGGCCCACGCCGACGCCGTCGACGCCCTGCTGGAGAGCGGCACCCTCGACACCCCGCTCCTCACCGGTGGCTCCAGCACCCTGGAGGACCAGATCAGCGCCACCGTGGTGGACAGCAGCGTGCAGGCCAAGCTGGCCGCCATGAAGCAGCAGGCCGCGCTGCCCGCGCCGGCCGCGCCGGCCCCCCCGGCGCTGAGCGCGCAGGGGATCGTAGTTCGCATCCACGGCGACGACCAGTACCGGCTGGACGCGTCCCTCCGTCCCGACCTGGACACCTACGACCGGCGCCTGGTCGCCGCCGTCCAGGCCAACGACGACGCCGACTATCACGCGGTGCTGCGCGACGTGACCGCCTTCGTCAAGGCCAAGGGCGTGGTGCTCGGCAGCGCCGACGTCACCCGGAGCGACATCATCCTGCCCAGCGACGACATGGCCCTCGACGAGGTGACCGGGATCATGAACCAGGAGGGGCTCCAGCCGGCAGCCGGCTCGCCCGCCTAGCCGCTCCCGATCACGCCGATGACCGGAGGTCCGGTGACGGCGCCCGAACCGCTGGTGCTGGTGGTTCCCAACTTCAGCGAGGGTCGCCGCGTCGAGGTGATGGACGCCATCGTGGCAGCGATGACGGCCGTCCCCGGGGCCACCCTGCTGAACCGCCAGTCGGACCCGGATCACAACCGGCTCGACACCACCCTGATCGGCTCTCCCGCGGCGGTCCGGGCCGCCGCCCTGGCCGGAGCCGCCCGGGCGGTCGAGCTGATCGACATGGACCAGCACCAGGGCAGCCATCCCCGGATGGGGGCGGTGGACGTGATCCCCTTCATCCCCATCCGCGGCGTGACCATGGACGACTGCGTCGAGCTGGCCCGGGACGTCGCCCGCGAGCTCGCCGACTCCCTCTCGTTGCCGGTGTATCTGTACGAGCGCGCCGCCGTCACGCCCGACCGGGTCAACCTGGCCGACGTCCGGCGCGGCGAGTACGAAGGGCTCCGGGCGGACGTGGCCGAGGGCCGCCGCCCGCCCGACATGGGCCCGCACCGTATCGGCAAAGCCGGGGCCACCGCGGTGGGAGCGCGACCACCGCTGGTCGCCTTCAACGTCTACCTGAGCGGGACCGACGCGCGGGCCGCCAAGGAGGTGGCCAAGCGGGTGCGCGAGCGCTCCGGCGGGCTGGTCCACGTCCGCGCCATCGGCTTCGCGGTCGCCGAGCGCGGCTGTGTCCAGGTCTCGATGAACCTCCTCGACCCGGTGGCGACGCCGCCGTATCGAGCCCTCGAGCTGGTCCGCCTGGAGGCCGCCCGCTTCGGCATGCAGGTTCTGGACACCGAGATCGTCGGTCTCATCCCCCTGGCGGCGCTCGCCGAGTCCGCGGCCCACTACCTGCAGCTCCGCGGCTTCGAGGCGGATGCCCAGGTGATCGAGACCCTGGTGGCGCAGCAGGGGAGCGGTGCCGGTGGCCCCGCCGCGGCCTCGGGCACCGGCTTCGGGGCGATGACGGTGGCGGGGTTCCTCGACGCCCTGGGATCGGCGCGGGCGACCCCCGGGGGCGGCGCGGCGGCGGCCGTGGCGGGGGCGGCCGGCGCGGCGCTGCTCGCCATGGTGGCCCGGCTCACCACCGGGCGGAAGGGCTACGAGGCCCTGACCGGGCGGATGGGCGAGGTGGCGGCGCTGGCCGGCGCGGAGAGCGGTGCCCTGCTCGCTCTCGCCGACCGGGACGCCGGCGCCTTCGACGCGGTGATGGCCGCCTACCGCCTCCCCCACCGCTCCGACGCGGAGCGGGCGACCCGTGGCGAGGCGGTGCAGGCCGCGCTCATCCAGGCGACGGACGTGCCGCTGGAGATCGCCCGGCGGGCCGCGGATCTCCTCCCCGTCGCCCGCGAGCTGGTCGAGACCGGCAACGCCAACGCCGTCTCCGACGCCTACTCCGCCGGCCAGACGCTCCACGCCGCCGTGGCCGGCGGCCTCGCCAACGTGAGCATCAACCTGGCCGCGCGGACCGACACGGCCCGCATCGACGCGGTCCGCGACGAGGCGGAGCGGGTGCGGGAGCGGGCGGCAGCGACGCTCGCCGACCTGGAGACCGCCTTCCGAGCACGCCTGACGGTCTCAACCTGACCGGCAGCACCCCGGAACGCACGCTCGCTCCCGGATCCGGAACCGGCCGCAGGCTCCCGGCTCAGCCTTCCAGCTCGCGCATGGGAAGCCGGAGTCCCTTGGCGGCGGCAACCCGCTCCGCCTCCGGGTAGCCGGCGTCGGCGTGGCGCACCACCCCGCTGCCCGGGTCGTTGGTCAGCACCCGCTCGAGCTTCCGCGCGGCGAGAGCCGACCCGTCCGCGACGGTCACCTGCCCGGCGTGGATCGAGCGGCCGATGCCGACGCCGCCGCCGTGGTGGATCGACACCCACGACGCCCCCGAGGCGGTGTTGAGCAGGGCGTTGAGGAGCGGCCAGTCGGCGATGGCGTCCGAACCGTCGCGCATCCCCTCGGTCTCGCGGTACGGTGACGCGACCGAGCCGGCGTCGAGGTGGTCCCGGCCGATGACGATGGGCGCCTGGAGGTCCCCGCGCGCCACCATCTCGTTGAAGCGCAGACCGAGCCGGTCGCGCTCGCCGTAGCCGAGCCAGCAGATCCGGGCGGGCAGGCCCTGGAACCTCACCCTCTGACCGGCCATGCGGATCCAGCGACCGAGCGCCGCGTTGTCCGGGAACTCGTCGAGCACGGCCTGGTCGGTGGCGGCGATGTCGGCGGGGTCGCCGGAGAGCGCGACCCAGCGGAACGGCCCCTTGCCCTCGCAGAAGAGCGGCCGGACGTAGGCGGGGACGAAGCCCGGGAAGTCGAAGGCCCGGGCGCAGCCGCCCAGCTTGGCCTCGGCGCGGATGGAGTTGCCGTAGTCGAAGACCTCGGCGCCGCGGTCGAGGAAGCCGAGCATGGCGTCGACGTGGGCGGCCATCGACTCGCGGGCACGCGCGATCAGCCCGGCCGGGTCCCGGGCCCGCAGCTCGGGCATCTCCTCCGCGCTGACCCCGCGGGGCACGTACATGAGCGGGTCGTGCGCCGACGTCTGGTCGGTCACGACGTCGATCTCGGCGCCGCTGGCCAGCAGCTCCGGCACCACCTCCGCCGCGTTGCCGACGATGGCGATGGAGCGGGGCTCACGGCGCCGCTTCGCCTCCAGCGCCCGGTCCAGGGCGTCGTCCACGGAGTCGGCGACGACGTCGAGGTAGCCGGTCTCCAATCGACGCTGGATGCGCGACGGGTCAACCTCGACGCAGAGGGCCACCCCCTCGTTCATGGTCACCGCCAGCGGCTGGGCCCCGCCCATGCCCCCCAGCCCGGCGGTGAGGGTGATGGTGCCCGCCAGGGTCCCCCCGAAGCGCTTCGCGGCCACCGCCGCGAAGGTCTCGTAGGTCCCCTGGAGGATGCCCTGGGTCCCGATGTAGATCCAGGACCCCGCCGTCATCTGGCCGTACATGGTGAGTCCGAGGGCGTCCAGGCGGCGGAACTCGTCCCAGGTCGCCCATTCGGGGACCAGGTTGGCGTTGGCGATCAGCACCCGGGGCGCCCACTCGTGGGTGCGGAAGATACCGACCGGCTTGCCCGACTGCACCAGCAGGGTCTCGTCGTTCTCGAGATCCCGGAGACTGGCCACGATGGCGTCGAAGGCCGCCCAGCTGCGCGCCGCCTTGCCGCCGCCCCCGTAGACGATGAGCTGGTCGGGATGCTCGGCGATCTCGGGGTCGACGTTGTTCATCAGCATCCGCATCGCCGCCTCCTGCGGCCATGCCTTGCAGGAGAGCTGCGTGCCGCGCGGGGCATGCACGATGCGAGGTCCGTGGGCCGGCGCCGCCATCCCGGTCAGCCCTCGGCTCCGGCCTCCGGGGCGGGCGCCGCGTCGGTGACCGGCGCCGGCTCGTCGTCGAGGCTCACCGCCATCTCGGGTCCCAACCGCTGATGCGCGGCGGCCGCCAGCCGCACCGAGGTCCCGATCGCCAGGAACTCGATGACGTGGCTGCCCCAGATGTGCGACTTCTGCTCGATGCGCATGGCCACGATCCCCTGCGCCCGCGCCCGCACCGCCTCGTCCTGCATCCGGGTCATGGCCAGCTCGCGCGCCTCGTAGAGGGCCGAGGTGTAGTTGCCGAGCTCGACGTTCTGGGTCTGCTGGCCCATCCACTGGCTGAGCCCCTGGTGGGCCACGTGGTAGACGCAGCAACCGAAGGCGAGACCGATGGGCTGGTAGCCGGCCCGGATCAGCAGGTAGAGGTCCTGCCCGGAGAGGTCGCTGACCCAGATCCCCCTCGACTTGACGTCGGGATTGGCAACCGCGGTGCCCATGGCCACGAACTCGGCGAGGGGGTGACCCCCCGAATGGATCTGCACCTCGAGCTTGAGTCCGACCACCCCCTGGCCACCCACCTGCTCGGCATGCCGCTCCATGGCGGTGAGCGCCTCCTGGCGAGCCTGGTACATGGCCCGGGTCAGGTCGCCCATCTCCTGATTGGTGCTCCAGTTACCGTACTGGATGCCGATGTGATAGACGGCGCTTCCGACCACCAGCCCGCGCGGCTCGTAGCCGATCTCCTTGAGCAGCACCGCCTCGTCGACCGAGAGATCGCTGCTGAAGGCGCGACCCTGGTGGCGCTCCCCGCCCTTCCCGGCCAGGCAGGCGAGGGCGGCGTCGGCGCGCGGGTGGGGCATGACCGACATCAGCGCAGCCTCATGATCAGAAGCGGGGGCTCGTCGAGCGGCTCCTTGGCATAGCGCCGCACCGCGGTGCCGAGCAGGAAGAGCTCGATCAGCATCGACTCGCCGCCCAGCTCATAGGTGGCCAGGTCGGTCTCCACGCCGACGGCGCCGTCGGCGTCGACGGTGGCGACCTCGGCCTCGAGGTGGTTGATGCCGAGCATCCGGGCCTCCTCGATGCCATCGCTGATCTGCTGGATGCGCGAGTTCGACCACGAGCGCAGCGCCCACTCGGTGCCGCAGCCGGGGTCGATCTCCAGCGCCCCAATGCCCATCACCAGGGCCACCGGGACGTAACCGCCGTGGAGCAGCTTGCTGAAGGCGACGCCGTCCAGGTGGGACATGAAGGGGGCGCGCAGCTGAGGACCGCCGCGGCGCCGGACGGCGGTGCCGATGCAGGTGAACTCCAGCGAGTTGCCGACGCCCTCCAGGTGCCGGCGGATGATGCGGACCCCGACCACGCCGTGGGCGTTCAGGCCGCGCGCCTCCTCGAGGATCCGGCGCAGGGCGAGGTTGCGGGTCTCGGTGATCCCGGCCTCGTAGTAGCGGTGCTCCCAGTTGAACCCGGTGCGGTGCTCGGTGCCGACTCCGTAGCCGTAGAAGCCGTGCGGGCACGGGTAGGTGCGCACCCTGCCTCCGCCGGTCGCCCCGCCCAAGCCGTAGACGGTGGTATACCCCCATTGGGCCGCGATCCGGCAGACGCTGGAACCCATGACCATGCCCACCGGCTCGAAGCCGGCATGCTGGATAGCCGCCATCTCGGCGACGGTGAGGTCACTGGTCCAGGCGGTCCTGCCCTCGCGCAGCTCCTCGATGCGCTCCTGAGCGGCGAGCGGCAGCCCTCCCCGCTCGAGGGCCGCGATGCTCGCCTGCTGGCGCTGCTGGGCGGCGGCCTGATCGCTCATCAGCGGTCCAGCGAGAGGACCATGCGCGGCGTGGCGATCTCGCGGTCGGGAAGCCTGCGCACCGCCGTCCCCATGGCGAAGAACTCGATGGTGTGGCTGCCCCAGACGTGCGACTTCTCCTGGATCTGCACCCCCACGATGCCCTCGGCGCCGACCTTCTTGGCCTCGTCCTGCATCCGCTCCATGGCCAGCTCGCGGGCCTCGTAGAGCGCCTGGGTGAAGTTGGGCATCTCCTTGTTCTGCCCGATGTTGCCCATCGCCTTGAACATCCCCTGGTGGGCGACGTGGTAGACGCAGGTGCCCATGACCAGCCCGAGCGGCGCGTGCCCGGCCTGGAGCAGGGTCCAGAAGTCCTGGCCGGAGAGGTCGGAGGTGAAGGGCTTGCCCTCCGGCGTCTTCCAGTTGCTGCCATCCTCGGCACTTACCGCCGTGCCCAAGGCGAGGAACTCGGCGGTGCCCCGGCCCCACTCGTAGAAGCCGACGTCGAGGCGGACCCCGACGACCCCGTCGGCGCCCAGCACCGCGGCCTCCTCCTCCATCCGGCTCATGGCCAGCTCGCGCGCCGCGTACATCGCCTGGGTCAGGGTCTGGACCTCACGGCTCGTGCTCCATCCCTTGGCGCTGAAGCCGATGTGGTAGATGCTGCTGCCCACCACCAGGCCGCGAGGGTGGAAGCCCGCTTCCTTGACCAGCAGGAACTCGTTGACCGAGAGGTCGCTGGTGAAGAGGGCGTCCTTGCCCTGCAGCTCGGCTAGACGGCGGAGTGCATCCTTGGGCAGTCCCTCGAGCGGCGCCGGGGGCGCTGCGACCGGCTGGGGGGAATCCTCCTGCTGGGTCATGACGGACGCGCCTCCTGTGGGGATGGACGGCAATGCTGAGGGCTCAGGTGACCTCGGAGCGCAGCCCCGCCAGGGCCTCGGCGCTGACCTGAGCCTGGCTGCCCAGGACCTTGACCAGCGCTCGACGCCAGGCCTCGAAGCCCAGATCCTCGGAGCGGAGAACGATACCGCGGACCGAATGGGCGTGCCGGCACGCAACCGCACCACGGCTCAATTCGGCCTCGAAGACGTCCTCACCCGCCCGCACCGTGATCTTCTTGATCGGGTGCTCCTTCTTGAAGAGACCGCCTTCGCGCTGGACCTCGACGGAGCCGGGCACGGCGTCGAGGAGCTTGGAGCAGAAGACCTGGAAGAAGACGCCGATGTCCGCTGCGTCGAGATGAAGGGATGCGGTGATGGTGTCGAGATCGGGGTCCGGCGGGGTGGCGTCGGTCATCGAGGCTTCGAGTATACGAACGCCTCGGGGGGGGCGGGTGTCCAGCGCTCTAGGCCAGGCCTCCGGCGCGAAGCGGGCGGGCGTCGGGCGCTCACCGGCGGGCGTCCGGCGCTCGGAGTGCGTGGTGCGAGCGGGACGTCCGGCCTGGCTTCGGGATCGGAGGAAGCCGGGATAGGATGGGGCCAATCCCAGCATCCCGCGATGCCGACGGGGCCGATCCGGATCCAGGGGCGAGCCACCATGGCGTTCACCGACTTCGAGCTCGAATACCTGCACTCCCAGCGGCTGGGGCGCCTGGCCACCCTGACTCCGCGTGGCACCCTCCAGAACAGCCCGGTCGGTTTCCAGGTCGACGAGGGCGCCGGCGTCATCGAGATCTGGGGAAGGGACATGGGCAACACCCGCAAGTTCCACAACGTGGCCGCCAACGGTGAGGTGGCCTTCGTGGTCGACGACCTGGCCTCGGTCACGCCCTGGGTGGTCCGCGGCATCGAGATCCGCGGCAGGGCCGAGGCCCTCACCGGCCAGACGCCGCCGAGCGGCTACTGGAGTGCCGAGGTGATCCGGATACGCCCCCGCCGGATCATCACCTGGGGCATCGGCCCCGGCCGAGCGCGCGCCTCCCGCGCGGTGGCGTCGGAGTAGGAGGACGGATCCGATGGAGATCACCGAGCACATCGCCCACCTCGACGGGGAGGGCGAGCTGTTCGCGGAGGCGGTGGCCGCCGCCGGCCTGGACGCCGAGGTGACGACGTGCCCGGGGTGGAAGGTCCGCGACCTGGTCCAGCACCTGGGCGGCATCCACCGCTGGGCGACGTCGTACGTGGTGAGCGGCAACCCGCGCCCAAGGAGCGAGGAGGAGGACACCAGGTTCTTCGCGGCGGTGGGCGACGGCGAGCTCATCGCCGAGTACCGGCGGGCCCACGCCGGGCTGGTGGCGGCGCTGTCGGGGGCGGGGCCCGACCTCGCCTGCTGGACCTTCCTGGCCGCGCCCTCCCCGCTCGCCTTCTGGGCCCGGCGCCAGGCCCATGAGACCACCATCCACCGCGTCGACGCCCAGAGGGCCGCCGGCCAGGATTCGCGGTGCGCCCCCGACCTCGCCGTGGACGGCATCGACGAGCTGCTCAACGGCTTCTTCAGCCGCCCGAAGGGACGTCTCGTTGCCGACCCGGCGGTGGTTCTCGCCATCCGGGCAGACGACACCGGGGACGCCTGGACGATCAGGATCGAGCCCGGGCGGCGCGTGGTGAAACCTGGAGCCGGCGACGCGGACTGCACGCTGCGCGGTGCGGCGAGCGACCTCTACCTGCTGCTCTGGAACCGGCGGACGGCGGACGCGAGGGTGACGGTGGACGGGGAGCGAGGCGTGCTCGATCTGTGGCGGGAGCGGGCTGTCATCCGCTGAGGCCGATCAGCACTTGTGAGGCCAGGCCGAAGGGCCCGGTCCGGGCGCGTACCCGGTAACGGCGCGATGAGCACCCCGATGCGCCGATCATCGGCGGCGGCCTGGTCGGGAGCTCCTCGACGCCGCGATGACGCCCCTCCCCCCGCTCCTGGTGCTGACCACGGGGCGCGCCGCGTGGGACTAGTCGACCTCATCCTCGCTGGGGAGCATCAGCGTGTCCTGGAGGTCGTACAGGGCCTCCATCCAGTCGGCGATGGGGATCTCGTCGCTGCGGCGCTTCACCAGCGGGTGGGCGGCGTCGACGATGAACCGGCTGGCCCGGTACCTCAGCTCACCGGGAACATCCACCTCGTCGGCCAGGTTCAGCATCTCGAACTCGTCGATCAGCTGGTCGATGGCCCGGATCCTCCTCCGACGCGCGTACCTCGCGTCGTGCTCCGCCTCGGCGCGCTCCTTGAGCACGCTGATGGTCAGGCAGGTGTCCTGAATCAACAACCGCTCCCCCTCCTGAAGGGTGGGTTGATGCGTCCTCTCTCCCTGAGAGCCCGCAGAATGCTAGGCATGAAAGGTGCTGGCGGTCAAGACTTAAAACGTCCCCGGCCGGGACCTGCGCCCCCGCGATGAGCCGGGCGGGGACCGCCGGTCTCGAGGCGGGTGTGCGGCAGGCCGGAGTGGGGGTCTTCCCCAGCTTCCAGCTCCGCCGGCTGGCCCGGACGGCGAGCACCCAGGACGTGGTGCGAGCGGCTGCGGCGAGGGGTGCGCCCGAGGGTTTCTGCTGCGTCGCAGGGGAGCAGACGGCGGGCCGGGGCCGGTCGGGACGCCGCTGGCTGGCCGCCCCGAACACCGCCCTGTTGACGAGCCTGCTGCTGCGGCGCGGGCAGGCGGTGGCGCGCGCGGTGCCCCTGGTGGCGGGCCTGGCCCTCACCGACGCGCTGGCCGACCTCGCCGGGGTCAGCTGCGGGCTGAAGTGGCCCAACGACGTGGTGGCCGGGCCGGGCAAGCTCGCGGGCATCCTCACCGAGGTCGAACCGGGAGGCGGGATCATTCTCGGGATGGGCGTGAACCTCACCGTCGACGCCTTCCCGCCGGACGTCGGCGGGGTGAGCCTGGACCGGCTGGCCGGCGCGGTATACCACTGGGACGCCGTCCTGGCCGCGCTCCTGCCGGAGCTGGGACGCCGCCTCCGGCAGGTGGAGGAGGATGGGATCCGCAGCCTGCGCGACGACTGGACCGGGCGCGCGGCGGGACTGGGTCGCCCGGTCCGGGCGGAGGTCGGGACAGCGATCGTCGAGGGGACCGCGGTGGGGATCGATGACGAGGGGGCGCTGCTGGTTGCGACCGACCACGGCCAGGTCCGCCTGGTGGCCGGCGAGGTGCATCTCCTGCCCCCCGGCGACGGCTCGAGCTCGAAGGGCTAGTCGTGGACGATGCCGTGTTGCGTCGCGCGGGTCCCGAGGACGTCGACTTCCTCAGGGCGATGTTCATCGAGACCCTCTCCCGGAGGGCGGGGAGCCCGCGCCGTGCCCTCGCGGAGATCCTCGACTACCCGGAGCTGGCGACGTACCTCGTGGACTGGGGCCGCCCCGGCGATGCCGCGCTCATCGCCGAGTCGAGCACGGGCGAGCGGATCGGTGCGGCCTGGTACCGCCACTTCACTCCAGCCGACCACGGCTACGGGTTCGTCGCCGAGGAGGTGCCCGAGCTCGGGATCGCCGTGCTGCCCGAGCACCGGCGGCGCGGGGTCGGACGGACTCTGATGTTCGGCCTCATCCGGCTTGCCGAGGAGGCGGGCTGCCCCGCGTTGAGCCTGAGCGTGGAGGAGGACAACCGAGCGGCAGTCCGCCTCTACGAGGGGCTCGACTTCCAGCGGATTCGACACGCCGGCGGAGCCTGGACGATGCTCCTGGACCTGGACACGACCTTTGCCGAGCCGGCTTGAGCCGACGTCGTCGCTGACCCCTGTCGATTCACCGGGGGGGCGGCCGTCGCGGCGCCGCCTCACGCTCCGAGAAGCTGAGGATCGCCGCCGGGTTGAGCAGCGCGAAGGGGCGCTGGACGGTGCTCGTCTCGCTGGAGAGGGCGGGCACCCACAGCGCCGAGACGTTGGTCAGGGGCAGGAAGTCGTCGGGATGGGCCTCGAGGTGCTCCTGGAGGGTCTGGCCGGGGTCCAGGTGGATGTCCCCGACCAGCGAGAAGGCGACGGTGTTGAAGACGGCCTGGCGGGTGGCCTTCTTGCGGCGCGTCGCGGGGCTGCGCTCGGCCTCCGGCTCCTCGAGGGGGCAGAGGAGGATCACCGCCGACTTGGCGATGATGGTCCGGGGCTCGACCCGGCTCAGCACCGGGTAGTTCACCGAGAGCGGCTCGGCCCGGGTGTCGCGCAGGGACAGGAACCGGCCGGCGTGGTTCACGCCGTCGCTGAGGCGATCGGGACGGGCCACCTCCATCTCACCGGTGAGCTTCATGAAGGTGGCGTAGACCTCGACCTGGGTCCACCCGCTGACGACCTTGCCCTCCACCCGGGAACGCCCCGGGCAACGCTGTCGAGCCCGCGCCCACCCGGGTGAGGCGGGGCCGGCCGGGCGGGCTCGCTCCAATCGGGTCAGGCGGAGTTGTCTGGTGTGAAGGCTAGCAGGCCACCCGACCGGATGTCGGCGCTCCGACCGGTGGATCACGGGGCCCCGCCGGGCGATTTCCCGCGGTGGGCGCGCCGCCCACCGTAACCATGCGGTCCGGCCCGCGCTTCTGGGCTGGAGATGGCCACCCTCGCCGCCACGGTGGCGACGACGCAGGCCGCGGCCCGGGAGCGCCGGGCCGGCATCCTGTCCGTCGCCGCTCACCTCCCCGACGGGATCCTGACCAATGCCGACCTGGAGGCGATGGTCGAGACCTCGGACGCCTGGATCATGCAGCGGACCGGCATCAGCCTCCGCCATCGGGCCAGGCCGGGGGAGACCACCTCCATGATGGGTGCGGTGGCGGCGCGCCGTGCCCTCGCCATGGCGGGCTGGCCGGACGTCGACGCCCTGGTGGTGACGACGGTCACCCCCGACACCCTCTTCCCATCGACCGCATGCCTGATCCAGCGCCAGCTGGGCCTGGAAGGGATCCCGGCGTTCGACCTGAACGCAGCCTGCAGCGGTTTCACCTACGGGTTGATCGTCTGCGAGGGGCTGATCCGGAGCGGCGTCGCCACGCGCGTCCTCCTGGTCTCCGCGGAGACGATGACGTCCCTGGTCGACTTCACCGACCGAACCACCTGCGTCCTCTTCGGGGACGGTGCCGGCGCGGCGGTGGTCGGGGCGGTGTCGAAGGGAGGGATCGTGGCCCGCCGCTGGGGAGCGGACGGGGGCAAGGGCCATCTGATCTACTACGGTCCCAAGCTCGACGACCCCGGCAGCCCCGACCGGCTGCGGATGGCCGGCAAGGGAACCTTCCGGCTGGCGGTCGAGCACTTCTGCGAGGTCACCGCCGAGGTCTGCGCCGACGCCGGATGGGACCCGGCCCAGATCGACCACTTCGTCCCCCACCAGGCCAATCAGCGCATCATCGAGGCCACCGCAACGCGGCTGGGTCTTCCCATGGAGCGAGTCGTGGTCAACGTGTCCGAAACCGGCAACACCAGCTCCGCCTCGATCCCCCTCGCCCTGGCCGGCGCGGCCGCCCAGGGCCGCTTCCAGCCAGGCGACAGGGTGGTGGCGGCTGCCTTTGGCGCCGGAGCCACCTGGGGCGCCGTCGCCTGGGAGTGGGGCGGGGAGTGATGCTGGGGCGCTTCACCGCACCGGGGCCGCCCCGGGAGCGGCCCCTGCCGGCGCCCGGGCCGAGGTTGCGCCCGGTCGCCCGCTCCGGGAGCGTCGCCTGCAAGGGATGCGGGCGCCGCTTCGTCCTCGAGCGGTACGAGGGGGCGCTCAGGGTCTGCCCCTGGTGCGGCCACCACGGCCAGCTGCCGGCGGTGGCGCGGGCCGCGCAGCTCGCCGACCCGGAGAGCCTCGAGCCGGTCGAAATCCATCTCTCCGACCGCGACCCCCTGGGCTTCGACGACGGGCGCCCCTACCCGGCGCGGGTGGCCGAGGCGCGGCAGAAGACGGGGCTGACGGAGGCCTTCGTCATCGCCAGGGCCGACGTGGGCGGGGTCCCGGTGATCCTCGCCTGCATGGACTTCGGTTTCCTGGGCGGATCGCTGGGGTCCGCCGCCGGCGAGCAGTTCCTCCGTGGCTGCGAGCTGGCCGTGGCCGAGGGGCGCGCCCTGGTCGCGGTCTCGAGCAGCGGCGGTGCCCGGATGCAGGAGGGAATCGCCTCCCTCGCCCAGATGGCCCGCTGCAGCGCCGGGGTCAGCATGCTGAGCGGCGCCGGGCTTCCGTACATCTCGGTGCTCGCCGACCCGTGCTTCGGGGGCGTCACCGCCTCCTTCGCCGCCCAGGGCGACGTCATCCTCGCCGAGCCTGGAGCCAGGATCGGCTTCGCCGGGGGCCGGGTCATCGAGCAGGCGGCGCACGAGGCCCTGCCGGACGGGTTCCAGACCGCCGAGTTCCTGCTCAGCCACGGCATGGTGGACCAGGTGGTCGACCGGCGCGAGCTGCGCGAGCTGGTGGCCCGGCTTCTCCAGGCGATGAGCGCGCACCAGCGCGGCGAGGGCGGGGCGGGCACGGCCGCGGCCATCCCCGCCGGTGATCGCTCCGCGACCGGACCCCGGTACTCCGGTCACCCGGCCACCCCACCCGCCGGGTCGCGGCCCGAGCCCGGCCCGGCCGGCGCGCCTCCCGGCGAGCGCCTCCCCGCCCCGCCGGGCCCGTCGGTCGCCGATCCCCTGTCCACCGCAGAACGGGAGCGTCGGGCGTTCGCAGCGGTCGAATTGGCCCGCCATACCGGCCGTCCCCGCACCCTGCAGCTGATCAGGAGCGTGTTCCACGACTTCACCGAGCTGCGGGGAGACCGCCTCTTCGGGGATGATCGCGCCGTGATCGGCGGACCCGCCCAGCTGGGCGGATCGGGGGTCACGCCCGAGGAGGACACCTGGGTCATGGTCATCGGCCAGGAGAAGGGTAACGACGCCGCCTCCCGGGCGATCCACAACTTCGGCATGCCCCACCCGGAGGGCTACCGCAAGGCCATCCGGCTGATGCGCCTGGCGGAGAAGTTCGGGCTGCCCGTGGTCTGCCTGGTGGACACGCCGGCCGCCGCGCCCGGGGTCGGCGCGGAGGAGCGGGGCCAGGCGTGGGCGATCGCCGAGTCGCTGCTGACGCTGCTCCGGCTGCGCACGCCGATCGTCTCCTGCGTGCTCTCCGAGGGCGGCTCGGGGGGGGCTCTCGCCCTGGGCATCGCCGACTCGGTGCTGGCCCTGGAGAACGCGGTGTTCTGCGTCGCCCCTCCCGAGACGGTGGCCGCCATCCTCTATCGCGACGCCGCCCAGAAGGGAAGGGCCGCCGCCGCCCAGCGTCCCTGGGTGCGCACCGCCTACGAGCTCGGGCTGATCGACGAGCTGATCCCCGAGCCCGCTCCCGGCGCCCACGCCCATCCCCAGGTGATGGCCGGAGCCCTGCGTGGCGCCCTGCTCCGCCATCTCGGCGCGCTCCGGCCGGTCCCGATCGACGAGCTGCTGCGGCGCCGGGCCGAGCGCTACCGGCACGCCGGGGACTGACCCGGCGCCCGGTGACTGCCGTCCCCGCCACGGGGACGGTCCTGCCCCGTAGCATCGCCGGCATGCCCCGAGCGGACAGCGACCTGCGCAGGCCACTCCCCGAGACTGTCAGCCACGTCATCTGGGACTGGAACGGCACCCTCCTGGATGACGCGCGGGTGGTCATCGCGGCGACCACCGCCGCCTTCGGCCGGGCCGGCATCACGGTGACCGTCACCGAGGAGAGCTACCGCCGCAACTTCACCCGTCCGATCAGGCTCTTCTACGAGCGCCTCCTGGGCAGGCCGGTCGCGCCCGAGGAGTGGGTGCGGCTCGACCACGCCTTCCACGGCGAGTACCAGCGGCTGTCCGCCGGGTGCCGTCTCAGCGCCGGCGCCGTCGAGGCTCTGGAGCTGATCGGGAGACGGGGTTGGACGCAGTCGGTGTGCTCGATGCTGCCGGAGCCGTATCTGCTCCCCGCGGTGGAGGGACACGGCCTGGGCGGGTACTTCATCCGGGTCGACGGGCTCACCGGCGGTGAGCGCGGCGGCACCAAGGCGGGCCATCTGGTCGCGCACCTCGGGCGCCTGGGAACGGCGCCAGATCGCACCGTCATGATCGGCGACACCGTCGACGACGCCGTCGCCGCACAGGAGGCGGGCGTCGGCTGCCTCCTCCTCGACGGCGGCGCGGGCCTGCACACCTCCGACGCCCTGGCGAGCGCCGGAGTGCCGGTGGTCGCGAGCCTGGCGGAGGCGATGGAGCTGCTGCTGACGCCGGATTCCGCGGTGCCGCGACCGTAGCTCGCCGGCGCCGGCAGGGAAGGATCCAATCCGGCGAGATGGCGCGAGGCGGTGGGCGGCGGGCCGCTGCTAGATTGAGCCTCGTGGAGAAGGGTGACCTGGTTGCCGACTTCGCGCTCGAGGACGAGACCGGCACGCGGCGCCGGCTCTCCGAGTTCCTCGCCAAGGGGCCGGTCGTCCTCTTCTTCTACCCAGCGGCGATGACCGCGGGCTGCACCCGGGAGAGCTGCCACTTCCGGGACCTGGCCGCCGACTTCGCCGCCGCCGGGGGTCAGAGGGTCGGGATCAGCCACGACAGCGTCGCCAAGCAGCGCCAGTTCGCGGAGCGCCACTCTCTGGGCATTCCCCTCCTTTCCGACGCGGAGGGCACGGTCGCCCGGCAGTTCGGGGTGAACACTCGCTTCGGCATCATCCCGGTCAAGCGCTGGACCTTCGTCATCGCCACCGACGGCCGTGTGCTGGAGGTGATCAAGAGCGGGGTCAACATGAAGGTCCACGCCGACCGAGCTCTGGAGGTCCTGAGGGCGCGATGAGGATCGGAATAATCGGGGCCGGCAACATCGGCGGAACCCTCACCCGGAGGTTCACCGCGCTGGGCCACGAGGTCGTGGTCGCCAACTCGCGCGGTCCCCAGACCCTCGAGGATCTGGCCGAGGAGACGGGCGCCACCGCGGCGGATGCATCGCTCGCAGCGCAGGGCGCCGAGCTGGTGGTCGTGACCATCCCGGAGCGGGCTATCCCGGGACTCCCCGCGGGCATCCTCGACGGTGCCGCGCCGGGGGCGGTGATCGTCGACACCGGCAACTACTACCCGCAGCGCGACGGGCGCATCGCCGAGATCGAGGAGGGGATGACCGAGAGCCGGTGGGTGAGCCGGCGGCTCGGCCGGCCCGTGGTCAAGGCCTTCAACAACATCCGCGCCCAGCACCTGCTGGAGCTGGGCCGGCCCGCCGGCACGCCGGGGCGGATCGCCCTCCCGGTCGCGGGCGACGAACCGGAGGCCAAGGCGATCGTGATGCGCGTGATCGACGAGATGGGCTTCGATCCGGTGGACGCGGGTGGCATTGACGAGTCGTGGCGGCAGCAGCCCGGAACGCCCGTCTACACCGCCGACCTCGACGCGGCGGGCGTCCGGGAGGCACTCCGCCGGGCGAACCCCGCCCGGCCTCCCGAGTTCCGGGCCTGAAAGAGCAGGACCCACGGCCCCCGCTCCCGCCGCCGGGTTGACCGGAGCGCCCACCCCTGGTAGGGTCATTTGCGAACTGACGTTCGCCACCAGATCACGCACCGGCTCCCCACGCGATGACGTACCGGCTCCTCCACCTGGCTGATCTCCACCTCGATCGCCCCTTTGCCCAGATGGGCTGCCATGGGGAGCTGGCCCGGCGCCGGCGCCAGGGACTGCGCGAGGCCCTGCGGCGAGCAGGGGAGGCCGCCCAGGAGCGCGGATGCGGCGCGGTGACCATCGCCGGCGACCTCTTCGAACACGAGCGCGCCGGCGCCGAGACCGCTCAGTTCCTGGTCGAGACCTTCGCCGCCTGGGAACCCATGCGGGTGCTGCTCGCCCCCGGGAACCACGATCCCCTGGTCCCCGGGAGCCTCTATCTGCGCACCCGCTGGCCGGCGAACGTCCATCTCTTCCAGGGCACGCGACTCGAGCCCCTGGAGCTGGCCGACGGCCTGACCGTGTGGGGGCTCGGGCACCACGAGCCGGCCTGGACCGGCAACCCGCTGGAGGGCGGCCTCGGGAGGGAGGGGGGCGGGCGCCGCGCCAGGTCCCGGGACGGCGTCCATCTGGCCCTCTTCCACGGTGCCGAGACCGGCAGCCGTCCGGCCGGAAAGGGGATCCATGGTCCGTTCGCCGCGGCCGAGATCCGGGAGCATGGCTATGCCCTGGCGCTCTGCGGTCACTACCACGGCCGGCGGATCGATCTCGGCGCCGGCCTGGTCTACCCGGGCAGCCCGGAGCCACTCGCGTTCGACGAGAGCGCGCCGCGCGGCCCGGTGGTGGTGGAGATCGGCGGCCGGGGCGAGATCCGCTGCACCGGCCTCGAGACCAACCGGTGGCATGCGGGCATCATCGAGTGCCGGCTGGACGGCGTCACCAGCCTGACCGCGACCGTCGACCGGGTGAGCGCGGAGGTGCTGACCGCGACCGCGGGTCTCCCCCTGGAGCGGACCACCCTGCGCGTCGACCTGGCTGGAGCGGTCCCACCCCAGCTCGCCGTCGACGTCTTCGACTGCGAGAGCGCCGTCCGCGACGCCACCGGTGTGGCGGCGGTGCGGATCCGCGACCTGACCGCGCCCGCGACGGACCTGGACGCGCTCGCGCAGGAGGGGACGACGCGGGGAGCCTTCGTGCGGGTGGCGATGGCGGCGCTGGCGGCCGCCGAGAACGCCGAGTCGGCTGCGGTCGTGAACGACGCGCTCCGCTACGGCCTGGAGGCGTTCGCCGGCACCGACGTGGGGCTCCGATGAGGCTGGAGCGGCTGGAGGTCACCGGCTTCGGGCGGCTGCGACAGCGGCGTTTCGACTTCGGCGAGCGGATCACGGTCGTCCTCGGGCCCAACGAATCGGGCAAGTCGACGCTGCACCGGGCCATCCGCGCCGCCCTCTACGGCCTGGATGCGGGCGGGCAGGGCAGGCCCCGGGAGCGCAGCGACTGGGCCCGCTGGCTCCCCTGGGCGCCGGGGAGATTCGGCCTGACCCTCACCTACCGGCTGGACGGCGGCCGGCGCCTCCGGGTGGCCCAGAGCTTCGACCGCGACCGGGTGCAGGCCCAGGTCCAGGAGCTGGGCGGAGGTGACGTCACCCAGCAGTTCCGGGCGGGCCGGACGGTGTGCCCGGGCCGCTTTCACCTGGGGGTCGACGAGGCCGTCTTCTGCGCCGCCGCCTGGCTGGGCGAGGAGGGTCTGCTCCTCGCCGCACCCGAGGCGGCTCCTCAGCAGGCGGCGCGGCTCCGCGAGGCACTCGAGCGATTGGTCGACGCCGGCGCCGAGGGAACCACCGCTGCCGAGGCGGTGAAGCGACTCGGCGAAGCGCTCCAGCGGGTGGGCTCGGAGCGCCGGACCGGAAGCCCGCTGGGGGTTGCGGTCGCCCAGGCCCGGCGCCTCGAGGCCGAGATCGAAGCGGCGCAGCGGCGGCTGGCCTCGTTCGCCGGGGAGGAGGAGCGGCTCCGCGATCTGGAGGTGGAGGCCGGGCTCGCTGTCGAGGCCGCCCTGGCGGCGCAGCGCGCGTGGACCCTCGGGCGGATCGCCCAGCTCGGCGCCCAGGAGGCGGAGATGAGGATGGCCGCCGACGAGGCAGCCTCGCTGGTCCGGGCGCTCGAGGTCGAGAAGGACTTCGCGGGCTTCCCGGTGGAGCACGAGGCCGCGGTGATCGCGCTCGGGGGAGAGCTGCACCAGGCGTCGCGGGCCGCCGCCGAAGCCGGAGCCCGCTGGGCTGCCGCCCAGGGGCCCCTGGACACGGTCCGGCGACGCCGTGCCGAGATCGCCGCCGGTCTCCGGGCGATGCCCGACACGCCGCCCATCACCACCGCCGTGTCGGCGGAGGTGGACGCCCTCCGCCGCCGGGTCGAGGTGGCCGCTGCGATCGCCCGGCGCGACACCGAGCTGACGGCCACCTCCCGGGACGACGCCCTGCGCCGCGAGATCGCCGTGACCGGGCTGGGGGGCGTCGACCCCGCGGATCTCGCGGTCGTGGCGCGCCTGGTCGCCACGGCGCGGACCGGGAGAGCCCGGGTCCGGCGCGCGGCCGGGCTGGCGCCCGCGCTCGCGGTGGCTGGACTGGCGGCAGCCGCCGGCCTGACCGCCACCGGCCGGGGTGCGCCGGCGCTCGCGGCGCTGGCCGCGCTCGCCGCCGCGCTCGCCACCGTGGCGGTGGTCGCCGTGGTCGCGTACCGCAGCGAGGGGCGGGCGCGGCGCGATCTCGGCCGCGGCTTCCCCGGTCTGGATCTGAGCTCCGAGGGCCTGGAACGGCTCGGAGCCGGCCTGCCGGCGGCCCGCAGCCTCCACCGCGAGCGTGAGCAGCAGGCGGCTCTGGACGAGGTCCACCGGGCCGGCCAGACCCGAGCCAGGGCCGAGCTCGAGTCGGCGGTCGAGAGGTGCCTCGCCCTGGTGACGGAGGCCGGCCTGGGCGCGCCCCCGCGGCCGCCGGCCGGTTGCCGCACGGAGGCGCTGGCGGAGGCGGCCGCCGCCGCCCTGGCCGGTGTGGACGAGGCGGCGCGGGTGACGTCACGCCGCCGCGAGCTGGAGGTGGAGGACGCCCGCCTGGCCGATCAGGAGACCCGGCTCATCGGGCTCGGCGAGGAGGCCGGGAGGAGCCGCGCCGCTGCTGAGGCCGTCGAGTCGAGGATCCGCAACGCCACCTCCGCCGCGGGCATCGACCCCGGGCTCCCGCTCCCGGCCGCGGTGGCCGCGTTCCGCGACGCTTGCGCGCGCCGCCGGGAGCACGACCGGCTTGCGGCCGCGCTGGCCGGGACCCAGAGCCGCCAGCGGGTTGGCGGCTCCGACCTCGCAGCCGTCGCCCGCCAGCGGGCCGCGCTGGTCGAGGAGCTGCGCCGGCGGGGTGCCGAGCCGGACGGCGCGGTGGCGGACGCACCGGTCGACGCGGGCAGTCTCGCCCGACTGGAGCGCGCGGCCGTCGAGGCCCAGGAGCGCGCCGCCGCGGCCACGACCGCTGTCCGGACGCTGGAGGCGCGCCTCGAGGGGCTCACCGGCAGCCTCCCGTCCCTCCCCGATCTCGAGGACGAGCGGCTGACGGTGAGCGCCGCCCGAGACCGGGCGCTCCACCAGCAGGAGGCGCTCCAGCGGGCCATCGCCATGATCGAAACCGCTGGTCACGACGTCCACGAGCGGCTCGCGCCCCGGCTGGCCGCGTCGGTCTCGGAACGGCTGGCACTGCTCACCGGCGACCGCTACTCCGAGGCCAATGTGGACATGGATCACTTCGCGATCGCCCTGGCGTCCGGCGATCGCGACCAGCTGGTGGCGCTGGACCTGGTCTCCCACGGGACCCGCGACCAGGTTGCCCTGCTGCTCCGGCTCGCCCTCTGCGAGGTGCTCGGCGACGCCGGGGAGTCGATCCCGCTCCTCCTCGACGAGCCGCTCGCCTCCGCGGACCCGGGGCGCCGTCGCGGGCTCCTCGAGTTCTTGGCACAGTTGTCAGCAACGAATCAGGTGGTGGTGACCACCAGTGATCCGGGCATCGCCGCCACCCTGGTGGGTCTCGGCGACCCGGGGTCGGCCGCCGTGATCGACCTCGGGGTGGGGGGCGACGCCCCCGGGGGCGCGGTCCCGCTCGCCGAGGTGGCGGTCACAGCGCCGCGGCCACCCGGGCAAGGCCTTCGAGGTCGCTGACCGAGGCGGCGATCAGGGGCACCTGGACCGAGGGGACGTCGATGAGGCGTCCCAGCCGGGCCAGCTGGTGAGCATCGCGCTGGGCCAGCTCGGAGAGCGTCCGGTACGCCCGGCCCACGGCTGCGGCCGTGGCGGCGTCCACGGCGACGTCGAGGGCGCGGCTCAGCGCCTGGGCGCCGCGATGGTTGTCGGTGAGCATCTCGGCAGCCCGGATCGCCGCCTCGTCGGTGAGGAAGTCGGGAAGCACCCGGTTGACCACCACGGCGCGGAGCGGCATCGAGAGCTCCCGGAGCTTGGACGCGAAGTGCTCGGCCTCGGCGAAGGCCGCCGGTTCGAGGGTGGTGACCACGACGAACCCGACCCGCGCGCTGCGCAGCAGACGGCTGACGGCGCGCGCCCGCCGCTGGACGCCCCCGTACAGGGTCTGGAGGTCGCCGACGAAGTCGCCCAGCTCGCCCAGCACGTCGCTGCCCAGCAGCCGGTCGGCGATGTGCAGGAGCGGGGCGGCGGCGAGATTCATGGCGCGGAAGCCGAGGCGCGACGGATGGGCGAGCCAGGAGAGGAGCCGCGCCCCCACGAAGTCGGAGATCCGCTCCGGGGCCTCCAGGAAGTCGAGGGCGCTCCGTGACGGCGGAGTGTCCACGACCAGGCAGTCGTACTCACCCTCCTCGTGGAGCTCATACAGGGCCTCCATGGCCGCGTACTCATGGCTTCCGACGAAGGCGTCGCTGATCCCCTGGTAGAAGCGATTGTCGAGAATGCGCCGGGCCACGTGGCGGTTGGGCGAGTAGCGCTCCACCATCCGATCCCAGACCGACTTCTGGTCGAGCATGGCGGCGACCAGCTCGCCCCGGAGGGGAAGGCCCGCCTGCCGCAGCCGGGTGGCGGGCACGACGACCGGGTCGGCTCCGATCCCGGTCATCCCCAGCGCGCTGGCGAGGCGCCGGGCGGGGTCGATGGTGAGCACCATCACGCGCCTGTCGGTGGTCGAGGCGATCGCCGCGGCCAGGGCGGCGCTGACGGTGGTCTTCCCCACGCCACCGCTGCCGCAGCAGATGACCACCTCGAGACCGCCCACCAGGGAGGCGAGGCGGGGCGCGCCGTCCGCCCCGGTCACCCCGCCGCCTCCAGCGCGGCCGCGACGCCCCGGGTGGTGGCGAGCCCCGGCCGGGCGGCGACGAGGGGGACGTCCACCACCGGAACGGACATGCCGGCGGCGAGCCGGCGTGCGAAGGGCTGGGCGAGACGGCCGAGGGCATCGGCAAGCCGCACCCCGGCCACCAGCCCTTCCACGCCGTTACCGAGGACCTGGGCGGCGGCTCGAGCGCGGCCGGGCTCGGTCAGGAGCTCCACCAGGCGTCGCTGCCGGGCGGACCCCGCCACCGCGACACAGCGGTTCAGGAAGCAGGGTCCGAGGCCGATGTCGGTGTCCTGGACCACCTGGTCGTGGAGCTGGAGCGCCTCGGCTACCGGCATCTCCTCGGCGAGGGCGGTGATGCAGAGGGCGGTCTTGCGGTGGTCGGTCACCATCGCGTCGACGAAGTCGATCTGGGACCGGAGCATGCCGCCCCGCACCAGCTGGCGCATCGACCGGGCGGCGGTGAGCTGCGGAAGGACCTCACCGCTGGACGTCGCATCCACCACGATCAGGTCCCAGGTGGGCCGCCGGTCACCCTCGCGGCGGCGCTCCTCGTGGGCGATCTTGCCGACCATGAGCATGTCCCGGGGTCCGGGGACACCGGTGGCCACGAAGTCGAAGACGCCGGCCAGAGGGGTCAGGCGGGTGAAGCGGGGAACCTTGAAGAAGATCGCCAGGTACTCCTGGAAGGACTCCTCCGGGTGGAGCGCGAGGACCGACAGGTTGCGCTGCACCACCACCGGGCGGAACCCCACCGGGGGATGCCCCAGCGCCTCGGGCAGGTCTCCCTTGGCATCGACCTCGACGGCGAGGACCCGGATGCCGCGGCGGGCGGCGATCAGCGCGAGTGCCGCCGCGACCGTGGTCTTGCCCGTCCCGCCCTTGCCGGCGACAAAGACGACCCGTTTGCGGAGAAGCTCATCGAGGCGGGTGCGACCACCCGCGCGCTTCGGCGGCGTCGGGGCTCTCAGGCTGGGTCCGCGCCGCCCCGGACGGCCGCGAGGACCTCAGCGGCATGCCCCTCCGGCTGGACCGCCCGCCAGGCGCGCTCCACGCGGCCGTCGGGGCCGATCAGAAAGGTGGAGCGCTCCACGCGCATGCGGCTGACGCCGTCCTTGATCCGGGGGCTCCAGAGCTGGAAGAAGTCGATGAGACGGCGCTCGGGATCGCTGACCAGCCGCACTCCGAGGTCGCAGTCCTCGGCGAAACGGTCGTGGCTCTCCTCGGAGTCCGGCGAGACCCCGTACACGGCAACCCCGGCACGCTCGAACTCCGGCAGCAGGCGGGTGAACTCCCGACCCTCGAGGGTGCACCCGGAGGTCTTGTCCTCCGGGTAGAAGTAAAGGACCGTCCGGCGGCCGGCGAGGTCGGAGCGCCGGAGGCGGCCTCCCCCGCCGGTGGCCAGGTTGAAGTCAGGAAGCTCTCTCATCGTCTCAGCCATCGCACGCTCCCCAGGTTCGAGTTCGGCAGGATCGACTCTACGAGCCGCGCCGCCTCGGCGGGCGGCAGCCGGCGCGCCAGCCGTCAGTTCAGGAACGAGCGGAGCCTCCCCACCACCTCGCTCACGTGACCCCGGTCCGCGGCGTCAGGTGCCGCCCCGGCGAGGTAGTCGCTGAGGTCCCGGAGGGCCACCTGGGGCCGCCCCATCTGCCAGAGCAGGAGACCCCGGTCGCGGCGCTCGGCGGGCTCGTCGGGGAGCAGGGCGACGCAGCGGTCGGCGGCCTGGAGCGCCAGCGGCCAGTTCTGCAGGCTCGCGTAGCAGCCCCGGAGGTTCCGAGACATCCGGGCCAGGATCCGCCGCGGCGAGGCCGGCTCCAACCACCGCGGCTCGACCCGCTCGGGCTCGCGGCCGAGGTGGCGCCCAGCGGTCCGCCGGAGGTCGCCGTCCTCGAGCGGCTCCCCGGAGCAGGCGTCGACCACCAGCCCCTCGACCCGCACCGCGAAGTGTCCGGGGAGGGCGATGCCCTCCACCCGGATGCCCGCCCGCCGGCCCACCCCCATCCAGATCGCGCCGCAGGCGATCGGGGTGCCCGCGCCCCGCTCCAGCACCGAGTTGAGGTAGTGGGTACGGGGGTCGCCGCCGCCGGCTCCGCGCAGATTCAGGCGGTCGCGGAGGAGGGCGGCGACCGCGGCGGACGGCCCCGCCCCGACGCGGCCGTCCAGGTGCCCGGCCAGGTCGTCGAGGAGGCCGAGCCAGGGCGCGGGGTCGACGGCCGGGAAGTCCTCGACGGCGATCCAGAGGGCCGCCTCGGCGACGTCGGAGGCGGGGTCGTCGGCGGCGGCGAGAAGCAGGCTGCGGGGATCGGTGGGCGGCATCGCCGGGTATGATGCCCGGCCGGGCACCCGGGACCGCCGGGAGGGGTGACCGGAGCGAATACACTGAGATGGGGATGCTGCTGGACGAGATCACCTGTCCCGACGACCTGCGCGGCCTCGGCCCCCAGGACCTGAGCCGCCTCTGCGGCGAAATCCGCGAGTTCCTGGTGGCCGCCGTCTCCCGCACCGGTGGCCACCTGGGGCCCAACCTGGGGGTGGTGGAGCTCACCGTCGCCATCCACCGGGTCTTCCACTCGCCGCGCGACGCCCTGGTCTTCGACACCGGCCACCAGGCCTACGTCCACAAGATGCTGACCGGGCGGTTGGCGGCGTTCGATAGCCTGCGCCAGCGAGGCGGGCTCTCCGGCTATCCCAACCGCGCCGAGTCGGAGCACGACATCGTCGAGAACTCCCACGCATCCACGGGGTTGAGCTACGCCCTGGCCCTGGCCAGCGCCCGCCAGCTGACCGGAGAGCCCGGCAAGGTCGTCTGCGTGGTCGGCGACGGTGCCCTCACCGGCGGGATGGCCTACGAAGCGCTGAACAACATCGGCCACCTCCGGCCCGACCTGATCATCATCCTCAACGACAACGGGCGCTCCTATGCCCCGACCATCGGCGGCATCGCCGAGAACCTGGGGCAGCTCCGGCTGTCGCCCACCTACGAGGCGGCCAAGGACGCCACCGCTCGCACCCTGCGCCATCTCCCCCTGGTGGGCGACTCCGCCTACCAGGCCGCCAAGCGGGTCAAGGAGTCCCTCAAGCAGCTGGTGTCCACCACCTCCATCTTCGAGACCCTCGGTCTCAAGTACGGAGGTCCCATCGACGGCCACGACATCCCCGCCCTGGAACGCGCCCTCCGCGATGCCGCCTCCTACCGGGGGCCGGTGATCATCCACGTGGTCACCAACAAGGGCAACGGCTACGCCCCGGCAGTTCAGGACGAGATCGACAAATACCACGGGGTCTCGACCTTCAACCCCGAGGACGGCAGCTTCACCAGCAAGCCGGTCTCCTGGACCGACCTCTTCGGCGAAGCCCTTCTGGAGGCCGCCGAGCAGGACTCGCGGATCGTCGCCATCACCGCGGCCATGGCCTCCTCGACCGGCCTGCTGGAGTTCGCCGAGCGCTTCCCGGACCGCTTCTTCGACGTCGGGATCGCCGAGCAGCACGCGGTCACCTTCGCCAGCGGGCTGGCCATGAAGGGGCTCCGACCGGTGGTCTGCATCTACTCGTCGTTCCTGCAGCGCGCCTTCGACCAGGTCGCGTGCGACGCCTGCCTGCATCGCCTGCCGGTGACCTTCGTCATCGACCGCGCCGGGATCACCGGCGAGGACGGGCCGTCCCACCACGGCATGCTCGACCTCGCCTACCTCCGCTGCATCCCCAACCTGGTGGTGGCGGCGCCGAGCAGCCCGGACGAGATGCGCCGGATGCTGGCCACCGCACTGGCCCAGGACGGGCCGTTCGCCCTCCGCTACCCCCGCGGCTCCGCGCCGGCCACGGCGACGGCCCCGCTCGAGCCGCTCGCGATCGGCCAGTCGGTGACCCGCCGGCAGGGGAGCGACGTCGCCCTCCTCGCAGTGGGCAAGATGGTCCCGGTGGCGCTCGAAGCCGCGACCCAGCTCGAGGCCGAGGGCATCAGCGCCACCGTCGTCGACGCCCGCTTCGTCAAGCCGATCGACCCCCACCTCGCCGACGTCGCGGCCGCGCACCGGGCCGTCCTCACGGTGGAGGACGGGACCCGCGTGGGAGCCTTCGGGAGCGCCGTCGCCGAGCTCCTCGGCGACACCGGGGTGGCGGTGCCGGTGCACCGCCTGGGCATCCCGGACCGCTTCGTCGAGCACGGCGCCCAGGCGCTCCTGCTCAGCGAGCTGGGGCTGGACGCGGAGGGCGTGGCCAGGTCGGCGCGCGAGCTGCTGGCCGCCGCCGGGCGCCATCCCGTCCTGACCTGACGGCCGGGACACCCCCCGATGGGCACCGTCCTGGTCACCGTGACCGCGTCCAGCGCGCCGGTCGACCTGGCGCTTCCTGACGACGCCCCGGCCGGCGAGATCATCCCCGCCATGGTCCGGCGCTGCGAGCCGGGCGCCCGCCCCTGGAGCCGCTGGGCCCTGGGGCCCCTGGGCGGTGAGCCGTTCCCACCCCGGTGCAGCCTCGCGGCGCTGGGGGTGCTGGACGGCGCCGAGCTCCAGCTGCGCGACATGGTCGCCCCGGACGTCAGCGGCGCGGGCCGGGGACCGGATCCCGGGATCGGCGCGTCAGCGGGTGCGGCGGAGCCGGACGCGCGCCGCCGGCGCATCATGGACCTCGCCGAGCGTCTGGTGGGCGACATCTCCCGCATCCGGGCCTGCAGGAATCCCCTGCTCGAATACGCGGCCCCGGAGGCCCGCCGACAGCTCCGAGCGCTGGCGCCGGGGCGTCTCGATCGGGTGGCCGACGGCGCGCTCTCCGACCTCAGCCTCAGCGTGAGCTGGCCGCGCGACCCACGAGCCCCCATCGAGGCCCTGGCCAGCTTCACCGAGATCGCCGGCGGCGGTCCGGGCGGCGGCCTCACCGGGCCGGTCGCCGCCTGGCCCGGGCCGGCCCCCGCCGCGACGGCGGCCCGCCGGATCGGGGTCAGGATGACCGTCGACCCCCACTGCCGGTGCGTTCTCGACGTCAGCATCGCGACCGTTCCGCCGCCCCCCTGACCACGGGGCACCAGCCCAGCCAGAACCTGGGCAGAGCCCGCAGCGGGAGGTGCCAGGCTCAGCGGCTGACGACGACCGGGGCGCTGTCGGGGAGCTCGACGACCTCGACACCCGCGTCGCCGAGCACCTGGACGCCGCAGGGGTAGGTGCCCTCCGCCCCCGCGGAGGAGAGCACCTGTGCCTCGAACTTGATGATCAGCTTGCCGGGGCCGGAAGCACTCTGCGGGGGGACCTCGAAGCCATCGAAGTAGGGGATCTCGGTCCCCTCCACCGGGTCGGTGCCGTTGCTCCGGCCCGAGTCCCCCGAGATCTGCACCCCGCCGTTGTAGACGAAGACGGGCGGAAGGCTGACGGTCACGCTGACGCCGTTGGCCGGGCCGGTCCCGCTGTTGAAGACGCCCACCTCGTAGGTGACATCCTGCCCGGGCGTGGCCTGGCTGGGGCTCACCGCGACCGTGGCCGAGAGCAGGGGTGCCGGCGTCAGCTTCAGGGGCAAAGCGTTGCTCTGGGTGGTTCCGGTGGTCGCCCCGGATGCGGTGGCCGTCGTCTCATACGTCCCCGGGTTGCCGCCGGCGCGGGCGTCGAAGGGGATGACCACGGTGTCGCCGTGGCCGCTCAGCTCCCAGACCCCCCAGGTCGGCTGCCGGCTGTTCCCCTGAGCCTCCACCGGGGAGGTGCGCACCGCGGTGCCGCCGACGGTCCCGGTGTCCGTGTAGCGAAAGTCCGCCGGCAGGTCGGCGGTGACGGTGAGCCCGGACGTGCCCGCCACCCCGGTGTCGGTGACGGTGATCACGAAGCTCACCTCCTGACCGGGGGCGAGGCTCGCCGGCTGACCGCCGGTCAGGCGCACGCTGAGGGAGGTCGGACCCGCGCCGCACCCGGTGGCGGCCAGCGCCCCCAGGAGAGCCCCGACGGCGATCCAGCAGGTGAGCCTCGGCACCGGCGCGCTCCCGCTACCGGCGGCCCGGCCGTGCCGAGCGCCCGCCGGCGCGCCCGCCAGACTCAACCGGCCCCGCGAGGTGCGCCGGGCCCATGCCGGGGCGGCTCACACCCTCTGGGCGGCGCGCATCGGCGCCAGCGGACGGCGCTCGCGTCGAGGCGGCGTCAGGGGGACGTCGGTGGCTCGGGGGAGCGGATCCGGGAAACCCGCCTCGGCGAGAAGGCGCAGGGTGAGGGCCACGTCCAGCCCGACGACGGTGTCGACCCGCCCGCTCACGGCCTCGACCAGGTCCCCTCCGCCTCCCTGGACCCCGTAGGCACCCGCCTTGTCGAGGGGCTCCCCGCTGGCGACGTAGGTGATCAGCTCCTGGTCGGAGAAGTCGCGCATCTTGACCAGCGAGCGCGAGACCGCGAGGGCCTCGATCTCGGTGCCGGCCCGCAACACGCACACCCCGGTGAGAACGGTGTGGCGGCGGCCGCGCAGCTCGGCCAGCATGCGCAGCGCCGCCTCGGGCGTGCCGGGCTTGCCGAGCGGGCCGCGCGGGCCGACCACCACGGTGTCGGCGGCGACCACGAAGCTCCCGGCCTCGACCCGCGCGGCGACCACCACAGCCTTCTGCCGGGCGAGGAGCTGGCAGCCGAGGTCGGCGCACATACCGGGGGGGAGCGGCGCATCCGGCGGAGGTTCGGCGACGGCGAAGCGGATCCCGGCCCGGGCGAGCAGCTCGCGCCGCCGCGGGCTGGAGGAGGCGAGCACGATGCGCACCGACGGTGCGCCCGGCACCGGCAGACCGGTGTGCCGGAATGGGGACGCCGCCCGGACGCCGGGCAGGTGCTCGTCTGGCTTCATGCGTCCCTCAGCCACGTGAGTGATATCTCGGTCCTCTCCCCCGCGTACGGCCCCACCCAGAACCGATCGTACCATCGGAGGCGGCGTCGTCCGAGCCCATGCGCAGCGATTGAGCTGATTGAATCAATTATTGTGGCACACGCCCCCCTGTCGCCACACTCTCAGCTCAGCGCGACTACGAGGGCGACCGCGGCAGGGACCACGGCGAGCACCCCGAGCGCGGGACCGGCAACCACCGGCAGACGGCGGGCAGCCCCGAGCAGCCCCGCGTACGCCACCACGGCGAGGGCGCCGAGCCCCGCCACCGCCACGGCCGGATGGTCGCCCAGGGGGGCGAAGCCGGCCAGCGAGAAGCAGACCAACCCGATCGCGGCGACCAGCGCCGCCCGGCCCACGCGCGACGTCCGCGGGTCGAAGGGCCGGACCACGGCGGGCAGCGCCATCAGGCTGGCGACGATCGCCCAGGGGCGCGCCGATCCCACCGGACCCCCGGCGGCCGCGAGGGTGCGCAGATCCAGGGTCAGGGCCGTCGAGGCGAGACCGAGGAGCGCGGCGACGGCCGCGCCCGCCGCCACCAGCCGGTGCCACGGCCACGTGTCCGCGGTTCTCCAGGCGATGCCAGCGGCGATGGCGGTCACGAGCGCGGCCAGGCTCACCCCGGTGGGCAGGCCGAAGAGCGGTGAGCCGGGAAGAGCGAGCAGCCCGCAGGCCGCGGTCACGCCGACCGCCGCCACCAGCTCGTCGAGCTGGGCGGGGCGGAGCCCGGACGGCATCCTCGCGGCGACGGCGACCAGCAGGGCCACCGTGCCCGCATATGCGGCTCCGGGGAAGATGGCCAGGGCGACCACCGCGCTGAGGGCCGCGAGGGGGTTCATGCGCTGGGCCCGAAGACGAGGTGGACGGCGCTCATGGGGAGCAGGCCGACCGCCAGCACGACCAGGGCGACCACCCAGGCGGCCACCACCCGGTGGTGGGGCGCGGGCGCCCCGCTGCCGGGCTCTCCGCGAGCGACGGTGACCACCGCCGCCACCGTCACCAGCCCTCCCGCGACCACACAGGGGGCGGCGGCGGCGGAGCCGAAGGCGACGCACGCCTCGAGGATGAGGAAGCGTCCCCAGAAGGCGGGGGACGGGGGAAGCCCGCAGAGGGCGAGCCAGATCAGGCGGCGCGGGGAGCCGAGGCCCTGTCTCGGGCTCTGGAGCAGGATCGGAGCGGCCACCAGGTGGGTGAGGATGAGCACCAGGGCACCGGCCACGGCCGAGGGTTCCCCCGTGCCGACGCCGGCGGCGACGAGGGCGAGATCGCCGAGGGCCACCCGGCCATAGCGGGTCGCGGGACCCGCACGGAGGCTCGCAATGCCGGCCCAGACCGCTCCGATCAGACCGCACGTCAGGATGGTGTGCTGAAAGGCGAGGCTCGCCAGGAGCGGGAGCTTCCCGGGGATGGAGAAGGCGCTGAGGAGGACGGCCGGCGCGAGGAGCAGCAGCCAGGTTGCGATCTCGGGAGCGCTCAGCTCGGCCAGGGCGCCGGAGGCCCACCCGCCGAGCGGCACCACCGCGGCGAGGGCGAGCACGCCGACCACCAGCAGCGCGCCGAGCAAGCCGAGCTGGGCGTCCGGGGAGACGGCCGGAAGCAGCAGGGCGGCCGCGATCAGGGCGGCGGCCCCGGTGCCGGCCACCCGTCCGGTGGCGAGGGTGGCGCGGCCCGGTGCCGCGTCGATCCAGCGGAGGCTGAGGGCGACGACGGCAAGCAGGGCCGCGACCCCGAAGAGCAGGGGCGACCCGGTCGAGAGGAGGAGCACCGTCGCCCCCCCGACGGTCCCGATCCCGAGCATCTCCCGACCGTCGAGGCGCTCGGCGAGGAGCAGGCAGATCCAGAGGGCCGCGGCCGCGGCGGAGAGGAGGCCGGCTCCCTCGCGGGGCAGCGACAGCCCCCCACCCCCGAGCTCGTCCGGACGCGCTCCGGCCTGGGCGGTGACGAGGCTGAGAGCCAGGAGAACGAGGGGCGCGATCAGGGCGACCGGGCGGCGGACGCGCACCGGGCAGAGGCCGGCCACGACCCCCATGCCCGCCCAGGCGGCCGCCAGCCAGGCGGCGCTCACGGCCCCGTCACCGGGGCCGGCGGGCGGCGCCGGGACGCCAGCCAGCCCTCCAGCCCAGCTGCCAGCGGAGCGATGGCGATCACGCCGGCCGCGGCGGGAAGCGGATCGGTCCCTCCCCGGAGCACCCACCCCACACCCACCGCCAGGGCGATCACGGCCACCCCCACGGCGAGATCCGTGAAACTGCGGGCGAGGAAGACGCGGAGCACACCGCAGGTGAACACGAAGGCCACCGGGAAGAGCGCTCCCTGAACCACGGCGACCGAACCGACGGGCACGTTGAAGCTCACCCACGATGCCGCGATCAGGGCGATGACGGCGCCGGCGACGCGCGCGCTCCGCGGCCCGAACAGCCCTTCGGGCGGCGCCTCCACCGGCTGGACCGGATCCAGCCCCGGGCGCGGAGGCATCCGAGCGGCGACAAGTCCGGCCAGGGGGCCGGCGCCGGCGCCCGCGGCAGCGGCCCCGAGGACGAGCACCGCCGCCCAACCACCGCCGTAGATGGCAGCGGCCGGAGAGAGGCCGAGGGCGACGGCGATGCAGGCCACCATGACCGCACGGCGCCGGTCGACGAGCACGGCGACGGCTCCGGCGGCGAAGGCGATGAGGTCGAGAAGTGGCTGGTTCACAGGTAGTGGAAGCCGATGAGTGCGGCCAGGGCCACGATCACGGTGAAGAAGAGACGGGGCTGGGTGACCAGCCAGGTGTCGATCCGGGCGAGCCCTCGCCCGAGGTGACGTGCGGCTGGGCCGAGGGAACGGCGAGGGCCCACCAGGGCGAGCCAGGCAGGGCGTGGACGCGGCCCCTCTGCGCCATGCGCCGGGTGGGGGACGGGCCGGCCCATGAGCATCCCGGCGCTCGCGACCCCGACGAGGACGACCAGCAGCGCCAGGCTCAGATAACCGCCGGGCCACGATCCCCCCGGTCCGTGGAGCGTGGCGGGATCGATCGCGGCGGGGGCCGAGCTCCCCACCAGCGGACCGAGGATCACCGTGCCCACGACCCCGGGTAGGAGCGCCGCCAGCGCCCCCAGGGCGAGGGCCAGGACGGCGTCGGGCCGCGGGAGGACGGTCCCGCTCGGGGCCTCGAGCTCTGCCCTCCCCTCCGCGGCCGTGGCGGCGGAGCCGAGGGCCTGCCGGGCCGCGACGAGCCCACCGGCTGCGGCCATGACCGCCGCCGCTCCGAGGGCGAGGAGCAGCGGCGCGTAGGCACGCCCGAGAGCGGCAACCGCCCCCAGCTCGAGGACTGCGGCGGTCGCCCCGAACCCGAGGGGCAATCCACCGGCGGCTGCCAGCGCGGTGGCCGCGAGCACGCGTCCAGGACGGCTGGGGCGGGTCGGCTGGCTCCAGGCGGGAGCCGCCAGCAGAGCCAGCTCCAGGGCCACCACCCCGGCCGCGAACCCACCGGCTCCGCCGGGCAGCCCGGCGACGGCGACCAGCGCGCCGGCCGAGACGGCGAGGAGGGCGCGGCCGGCGCGCCGCGACTCGTGCTGCCACCGCCAGGCGGCGACAGCGCCCCAGAGTGCCGCGGCCGCGCCGAAGGTTGCGAGGACGACGGTCAAGGCGGTCTCGCCAGCGCCACCGGTGGCGGCGTCGAGCCGGAGCAGGATGGCGGCGCCACAGGGGACCGCCCCGATGGCGAGCCAGCTCCGGGTGGAGCGCCCCCCCCCAGCCCCCGGCCACCAGCCGGCGGCGAGGAGGCGTCCCGCCCCGCCCAGGCCCCAGGGCAGTGCCACGGCGAGGCCGACCGCGCTCTGCGGAACCGCGTAGGGGTCGCTGGTCCCGGTGGCCACGATCAGCTCCACCGCCGCCAGGAGAAGTCCGAGCGCGAAGACGTGCTGGATCGTGAAGGCGGCGACCGCTCCCCGGCTGACGCGTCCGCGACCGGCCGATGCGAGCAGCAGACCGCCGAGGCTCGCTATCTCAGCGCCGCCGAAGAGGATCACCGCGTTGCCGGCCAGCGCGGCGAGGGCGGCGCCGGCGGCGGTCACGAGCAGAGCCGCCTCCTCGCCGGGCTGCCGATCCGCGGCGCCGAGGGCGAAGAGGGTCGCCACCAGCGAGATCAGGACCAGCACCAGCCCGATCTGGTCGGCTCGCAGCGTCAGCGGCACTCCGGCCACCGCGTCGCCGAAGCTGGCGACCACCGGACCGCTCGAGGTGAGCGGAGCGATGCTGAGGGCCGCCCAGCCGGCCAGAACGAGGACCGTCGCCGCGACCAGCCGGCGCGTCGACCGCCACGGCGCAGGGAGGAGGAACGCGACCAGGGCTCCGGCCAGCAGCAGGCCGAGGACCAGGACGGGCCGGTTCCCCACGCTCAGCAACGGCGCGGTCCCCCGTCGGCGTCCCGGAGGTCGGGCATCAGCGCCCCACTCAGTGCGGGGCGGCGGACCTGGGGTGGGCCTGGGGCAGGGTGTGAACGCCCACCTCCCCCGCGCAGTACGGGCAGACCGGCCAGCCCAACCGCAGCCTCCGCTCGCAGACGGCACACCGGCGGGCGAACTGGGTGCGGCAGTACGGGCAGATGACGAACTCCTCCTCGATGTCACGCCCGCAGGTCGGGCAGGGACGCGTCTCCGGGGCACCGGTGGCGGGCTCGGCGAGGATCTGCTGCTCGAGTGTCGCCGCCCGCTCCTCGTCCAGGGTCCGCGGCGGACGGATCACCAGGTAGATCAGCGCGCCCAGGAAGGGCGGGATGAAGGCGAGCAGGAAGGCGAAGATCGCGAAGAGGATCGAGTCCGAGCGGCGTCGCGCGTCCCGCACCACGTTGTAGGCCAGCGCCACCAGGAGCAGGGCGACGTAGAGCGCGATCAGAGCGATCCCGAGGTAGAGGAGGGTGCTGCCGGTGTCGGCGAGGAGTGTCATTCGGGGATCCCCAAACGGCGGCGCAGGGTCTGCGCCTGCAACTCCGCCTCGCGGAGATGGTCGGTGGTGTTCTGGACCACGCCTTCGGGGGCACGTTCCCGGAACGCGGCGTTGGCGAGCTGGGCGCGGAGCCGGTCCATCTGGCGTTCGACGTCGGCGAGCTGCCGGTGCAGCCGCTCCTCGCCCCCGCCTGCGCCCAGGCGGAGCTCGGCCTCGAGGCTGCCGGCGATCACCAGCTGAGCCCCATCCTCCTCCGCGGCGGCCACCCCCCCGTCGCCGTCCACGACCCGGACTTTGACGAGCGCCTCGAGGATCCGGCGGCGATCACCGTGGGCGAGGGTCGGGTTGCCGCCCCGGACGGCCACCGGGTGACGGGTGCTGTCGGCCGCGCTGATGCCCGCCTCCTGGCGCCGGGCGCGGAGCTGGCCGACCAGCTCCAGCAGCTCGTCGACACCGTCGCGCTGGCCGGCCCCCGACCGGTCGGCCCACGCCTTCTGGAGGGTGGGCCAGGGCCGGCGCTGCAGCGTGGGGGCCGCCTCGGGGAGCCGCTGGGCGCACTCCTCGGTGACGAAGGGCATGAAGGGATGGAGCAGCCGGAGCATGGAGTCCAGGACGGTGACGGCGGTCGCCGCCGCCGCTTCCCTGCCCTGGCCATCCCGAAGCCGCACCTTCACGATCTCCATGTAGTCGGAGCAGAAATCCTGCCAGATCGCGCTGTACAAGCGTTCCATGGCGTCGTGGAAGCGGAACTGGACCATGGCCTGGTCGACGGCGATCACGGCGTCGGAGAGCCGCCCCAGGATCCAGCGGTCCTCGGCCAGCAGGGACTCCCCGGGAACCGTCGCGGGCCGTGTCGCGATCCGCTCGCCGTCGCCGAGTGCCGTGACCAGAAGCCGGGTGACGTTCCAGAGCTTGTTGGCGAAGCGCTGGTAGCTGGCGACCCGCTCCTCGTCGTAGCGGACGTCCTGGCCGCTCGTGCCCACCGCCCCGGCCCAGGCCCGGATGGCATCGGCCCCGTAGCGCTCGATGATGTCCAGGGGATCGACGGCGTTGCCCCGCGACTTCTGCATCCGCGTGCCGTCGCGGGCCATGATGGTCGAGGTGATGATCACGTCGCCGAACGGCTTGGCGCCCGCGAACCGGAGGCCGGTCATGATCATCCGGGCCACCCAGAGGTTGATGATCTCCCGCGCCGTCACCAGGACCTGGGTGGGGTAGAAGCGGCGCAGGTCGCCGGTCTGCTCCGGCCAGCCGAAGATCGCAAACGGCCAGAGGGCGCTCGAGAACCAGGTGTCCAGGACGTCGGGATCGTGCTGGAGCTGGTCGCTGCCGCAGCGTGGGCAGCTCCGCGGCGGCTCCACCCAGGCGAAGCGGTGACCCTCGCCGCAGGTGCTCACCGGGATGGCATGGCCGAGCCAGATCTGGCGGCTGATGCACCAGTCCCGGATGCCCCGCATCCAGGTGAGGTACTGGTCCCGGTACCGCTCGGGATGGAAGGCGACCTCGCCCCTCTCGACCACCGCGATGGCGGGGGCGGCCAGGCTTGGCATCCGCACCCACCACTGCTCGCTGACCAGCGGTTCGATGACGTGGTGGCAGCGGTCGCAGTGGCTGACCTCGTGAACGTAAGGCTCCTCACCCACCACCGCCCCCTGCTCGCGGAGGGCCGCGGTGACCTCGTCACGGGCGCTCTCCACCGGGAGGCCGTGGAAGCGGGGAAGCGCGCGTACGTCCATGGTCCCGTCGGGTGCGATCACGGTGATGATGGGAAGGCGGTGGCGGGTCCCGATCTCGTAGTCGGTGGGATCGTGGCCGGGGGTCACCTTGAGGGCGCCGGTGCCGAAGTCCATCTCCACCGACGCATCGGCGATGATCGGCACCCGCCGGCCGGTGAGCGGGAGGATCACGTGACCGCCCACCAGGTGTCGGTAGCGGGGATCCTCGGGGTTCACCGCCACCGCGCTGTCACCCAGCATGGTCTCGGGACGCACCGTGGCCACCACCACCTCGCCTCCGCCCTCGACCGGATAGCGCAGGCGGGTCAGGGTGTCGTGATGCTCGACCCATTCGACCTCCTCATCGCTGATGGCGCTGCGATCGTGAGGGCACCAGTTGACGATCCGGGGACCGCGGTAGATCAGCCCCTCGTCGAAAAGGGCTTTGAAGACGGTGCGGATCGCGCGCACGTATGGTTCATCGAGGGTGAAGCGCGAGCGCGACCAATCGCAGGTGAAGCCGAGCCGGCGCATCTGGTCGTAGATGCGACCACCGCACTCCTCGTACCAGGCGTCGACCCGGGCCTGGAATGCCGCCCTGCCGATCGCCTCACGGCTGGTGCCCTCGGCGATCAGCTGGCGCTCGATCACCGCGTTGGTGGCGATGGCCGCGTGGTCCGTGCCCGGGCACCACTCCACCTCGGCACCCTTCATCCGCCAGTGGCGGGCCAGGGTGTCCTGCACCGAGGAGCCCATCGCGTGGCCCATGTGGAGCGGGGCGGTGATGTTCGGGGGCGGCAGAGCGATGGTGAAGCTGGGACGGTTGGAGGCGGCGTCCGCCCGACCCACCCCCAGCTCCTCCCAGCGACGGCGCCAGCGCGGCTCCACCTCCACCGGGTCGAACTTCGGTTCCATGGGTGGCCCGAAGTATACGGGCCTGGCTCCGGGGGGATGCCGGGCCGCGTGGCGCGCGTCGCTCGGCGCCGCCGTCAGGCGGACTGATCGGCGACCGCCTCCTGTCCGCCCTCCGCCTCCGCCGCGCCGCGCCGCGGCTCCTCGGTGAGGAGCAGCGGCTCCACCCCCTCGAGGATCGACTGCTCGGTGATGACACAGCGCTTGATGTCAGGACGGCTCGGGACCTCGAACATGCTGTTGAGCAGGACGTCCTCGATGATCGACTTCAGGCCGCGCGCTCCCGTGCCACGCGCCAGGGCACGCTTGGCGATCGCCCGCAGCGCCCCCTCGTTGAAGGCGAGCTCGACGTCATCCAGGGCAAAGAACTTCTGATACTGCTTGACGAAGGCGTTCTTGGGCTCGGTGAGGATGCGGACGACATCGTCCTCGTCCAGGTAGTCGAGGGTGACCACGATGGGCAGCCGTCCGACGAACTCCGGTATCAGCCCGTACTTGAGGAGGTCCTCGGGCTGCAGCTCACGGAGCAGCTTGGTCGACTCCTTGGTCCGGGCCCGCTTGAGCGGTTCGCTGGTGAAGCCGATGGCCCTGCGCCCGGTGCGGTGCTCGATGATCTTCTCCAGACCGTCGAAGGCGCCTCCGCAGACGAAGAGGATGTTGGTGGTGTTGATCTGGATGAAGTCCTGGTGGGGATGCTTGCGTCCACCCTGGGGTGGCACGTTGGCCACCGTCCCCTCCAGAATCTTGAGCAGAGCCTGCTGGACGCCCTCACCGCTGACGTCGCGGGTGATCGAGGGATTGTCGGCCTTGCGCGCTATCTTGTCGATCTCATCGATGTAGATGATGCCGCGCTCGGCACGGGCGATGTCGAAGTCCGCCGCCTGGATGAGCCGGAGCAGGATGTTCTCGACGTCCTCCCCCACGTAGCCGGCCTCGGTCAGACTGGTCGCGTCGGCGATGCTGAAGGGGACGTCGATGATCTTGGCAAGTGTCTGCGCCAGCAGGGTCTTGCCGCAGCCGGTCGGGCCCACCAGCAGGACGTTGGACTTCTGGAGCTCGATGTCGCTGTTGGCCTTGCTGTTGGCGATCCGCCGGAAGTGGTTGTAGACGGCGACGGAGAGGACCTTCTTGGCGTGCTCCTGCCCCACCACGTGCTGGTCGAGGGAGGCCATGATCACCTGCGGCGTCGGCATCATCCCCGACTTGACCCGCTTCTGCGAGGTCGAGCGGTTGTCCTCCTCGAGAACCTCCTGGCAGAGGTCGATGCACTGGTCGCAGATGTAGACGCCCGGGCCCGCGACCAGCTTCCGAACCTGCTCCTGCCCCTTGCCGCAGAAGGAGCAGCGGGTGTGCCGGCGCCGATCCTCGCGGTCGGTCATGTCCTCACCCGCATGGCGTGCCCCTAGCGGGCGGCAGCGCCGCCCCCGGCCGCGGGCCCGCCGCTCGCGTCGCCGCGGGCCGTGCTCGCACCGTTGCCGCCGGCCCCCCGCAGCGAGGACCCGTCGCCACTGCTCTTGGGCCGGGCCTGGATGATCTCGTCGATCAGGCCGTAGTCCTTGGCCTCCTCGGCGCTCATGAAGAAGTCTCGATCCGAGTCCCGGTGCACGACCTCGATGCTCTTGCCGGTGTGATGGGCGAGGATCTCGTCGATGCGGCGGCTGACCCGGAGGATCTCCTGGGCGTGAATCTGGATGTCGGCCGCCTGCCCGCTGAAACCGCCGCTGGCCTGGTGGATCAGCACCCGGGTGTTGGGAAGGGAGTGGCGGAGACCGTGTGCCCCCCCGGCGAGCAGGACCGCGGCCATGGACGCCGCCAGGCCCATGCAGATGGTGCCCACGCGCGCCTCGACGTACTGCATGGTGTCGTAGATGGCGAGGCCGGCATACACCGACCCACCTGGCGAGTTGATGTACAGCCAGATGTCCTTCTCGGGGTCCTCGCCGGCGAGGAAGAGGAGCTGGGCCATGACCACGTTGGCCACCTGGTCGTCGATGGGGGTGCCGATGAAGATGATCCGGTCCTTGAGCAGTCGGGAGTAGATGTCCATCCCGCGCTCACCCCGGTTGGTGGTCTCGATGACGTAGGGGATCAGGGTCATTGCCAGGCCAGTATACCCACGGGCCGTCGCCGTGCCCTCCGCGGTGAATCGCACCCCGGTCGAGCTCCGGCGGCACGCCGCGCAGGGCACCGTCCCGCCGCCTCCACCGGTGGTCTGAGCCGGCTCCGATGCCAGGATATTGCTGATACTGATGATATCATGTATATTGATACTCCCGGCTGGGAACGGCGAAAGGTGGGAGGGAGTTCGGACATGGCCCGCAGGTACAAGCCCGTCGAGCTGCCGCTGCGCAGGGTGCCCATCGACCTGGCGGAGGAACGTGCGCGCTGCCCGGTCTGCGACGACCGCGATTCCGGGGTCATCGGCCGGCTCGGGCTGCGCCTGGTCTTCCGGTGCGAGCGCTGCCGGGTGCGCTTCTACCGGCCCTCGGCCGCGCTGCGGTTCGGCTGAACGGTCGCCGCGTCCTCCGGCTCAGACGTTCCCCGTGGCGATCTCGTAGGCCCGCTCGGCAGCGGCCCGGCGCAGAAGGTCGGCATGGGCGGCCGCGTGAAGACGGCGGCGATCCGCGGGGGAGAGGCGGCGGCCGGCCGCGATCCGCTCGACCTCGCGGTCGACCTGCAACTCGTCGACCTCGAGCTGCTCGGCGGCGGCGAGGGCGTCGAGGGCCAGCTCCAGCCGCACGTTCTCGGTGGCGGCCGGGCGGCGCTCGGCCCTCAGCTTCTCGATGCTCCCGCCGGTGTACTCGAGGTAGCGATCGAAGCGAAGCCCGAGCTCTGCCAGCCGGACCTCCAACGCGGCGAGCTCGCGCTCGGTCTCGCGCTCGACCATGGCTGCGGGAACGTCCACCGTGACCCGTGCCCGCAGGGCCTTGAGGACATCCGCGTGGAAGCGCTCCTCATCGTCACGGGAGGCGGCCTCCACGAGCTGGCGCCGGTAGTGATCGCGCATCTCCTCCAGGGTCCCCACGCTGCCGTCCCGCTTGGCCAGCTCGTCGTCGAGCGGCGGGAGGATCCGCTCGCGGACCGCGACGATGCGGGCATCGGCCTCGACGGTGACGCCGCGCAGCTCCTCCTGCTGGTAGTCGGCCGGAAGCGTGAGGGGAAAACGCCTCTCGGCGCCGGCTTCGAGCCCGATGAGGGCGTCGACCAGGCCGGGGACCAGACGCTCGCGGTCGAGCTCCAGGTCCCGCTCCTCCCCTCCCGAGAGCACCTCCTCCGCGCGCCGCATCACCAGGACGCAGCGGAGCACGTCGCCGGCCTGGGCCGGCCGGCTCACCTCCTCGAGGTCGGAGAAGCGCCGCCGGACCTCCTCCAGGGCGGCGTCGACGTCCTCCTCGCCGACCTCCGTATGCGGTGGATCGACCCGCAGCGAGCGATAGTCGCCGAGGTCGACGACGGGGCGGACGGTGACCTCGGCCGTGAACTTCACCGGCTGGCCGCGCTCCACCGACCCCACCTTCACGGACGGGTCGCCGACCGGGTCGAGGTTCTCCTGCTCGACGGCGCGGGCATAGAGCCGGGGGATCAGATCCTCCGTCGCCGCGTTGCGCAGCGCCTCCCAGCCGACGGCCCGCTCGACCAGCACGGCCGGGGCCTTGCCCGGCCGGAATCCCGGGATGCGAAGGCGGGCTCCGACCCTCCGGCTGGCATCCCCGAGCGCCCGTTCCAGGTCTTCGGGTGGCGCCTCGACGGTCAGCTCGACGATCCAGCCCGGCTTGCGCTCGACGAAGACAGACAGCTCGGAGGTTGCGCTGGTCACATGCTCTCCTCAGTTCTCACACGCCCACCATTCTGGGCGACGCCGCGGCGCGGGCGGCGCCACCCGCCCATCTGCGCGGGCCGAGAGTCGAACTCGGACGGGTCACCCCACGGGATCCTAAGTCCCGCGCGTCTACCGATTCCGCCACCCGCGCCGATCTTGGCAGGCCCGCGGCGAGTGTAACACCGGGATTTGCACCCATCGGAGACGTCGCGCGGCCGGCTGGGTGGGTGTGCCCCACGGGCCGGGACGGTGCCGGCAGCCCACCTCCGTCGACCCCAATCGCCTGCGACCAACAGCCCTGGACATCACTCCCGCCGACCCCTAGGCTTGGGTGCAGGCCGGCCCGACTGAAGGGGCACGGATGGCCGCCAGCACGGAGGTCGACGTATGGAGCCGAGCCAGGAAGCCGCAGCGGTCGGAAACCCGCAGGAGACCGTTGCGAAGATCGACCAGAAGGCGTTGAGGTTGTCGGCACTGCTGCGGGAGATCGATAACCACCCCATCGAGCTGCCCCCCGAGCTGATCGAGCGGCTCGATGAGATTCTGGAGATGCTGGCCTGCCGGGTTGCCGCAACCCGAGCCCTCCTCCACCAGCCGGCCTACATGACGGGATGAGCCTGGCTTAGGCAGGAACTCCTCCTCACCGCCGCGACCCTTCGACGGGCTGCCGGGCGGGATGCCCGGAGACCGGTGTCGGGTGACGGGTCGCCGCGATCACGGACCTCTGCGTGAGCATTGGTCCCAGACCATGACCGCGGCTGTAGAGTGACGGCTGACCCGGCACCGCCCGGCGATGGGCGGCCCGATGGTGACCCCCGCGCCACCCGCGCCACCCGCGCCGCGGCGCGACCTTACGACATCACCTCGACAGGAGAGACGTTCCATGACGGCCACCAAGGAGCACTGGAAGAGCGAGCCGGACGACCATGACTACCCCGCCGCCGCCGACTACCTGAGCTTGATCATGGACAAGGGGGAGGTGGCCAAGGTGGTGGCGGAGCTGCGCAGCGCCGAGCTCGCCCACCGCAAGGCCAAGGACCTGCTGAGGGCGAGCCGGCTGGAGCCGCTCCCGGCCGACAACGTCCACGTCAAGAAGGACCTCGCCAAGGTCGAGGGTGGACACCTCCTCTCCCCCGTGCTCCTGGTGCGGGGGCAGGTGGACGCGGACGTCCCGCTCACCATCGCCGACGGCTACCACCGGATCTGCGCCAGTTACCACCTCGACGAGGACGCCGACATCCCCTGCCGGATCGCCTGACAGAGGAGCGGAAACCGGGCGCTGCGCGCCCTCACGGCCTCCGCCTCCCCCGGACGCTCGCGCTGCGCGCGCGGCGCCCGGGCGGGCGTAGCGGGGCCGTCTCGGTGTGTCTCCCCGCGTCGTACCACGGTACGCCGCGAGCACTCCGCTCGGCCGGGCGCTGCGCGCCCTCACGGCCTCCGCCTCCCCCGGACGCTCGCGCTGCGCGCGCGGCGCCCGGGCGGGCGTCGGCCTGGGCACGCCTCAGGCGTGCCCGGCCTCGCTCCGTTTATGCGTCGTAGTACAGGAAGAACTCGTAGGGGTGCGGGCGCAGGGCCACCGGGTCGACCTCGCGCTCGCGCTTGTAGGAGATGTAGGTGTCGATGACGTCCTGGGTGAAGACGCCGCCCTTGAGCAGGAAGTCGTGGTCCTCCTCGAGCGCGTCCAGGACCTCGGGCAGCGAACCGGGCAGGTCCTTGACCCGCTCCGCCTCCTCGCCCTCGAGCTCGTAGAGGTCGGCCTCGACCGGAGCCGGCGGCTCGGTCTTGTTGGCAATACCGTCGAGACCCGCCATCAGCATGGCGCTGAAGGCGAGGTAGGGGTTGCAGGTGGGGTCGGGAGAGCGGAATTCCAAACGCCGCGCCTTGGGCGAATCGCTGTAGGTCGGGATGCGCACGCAGGCACTGCGGTTGCGGGCGCTGTAAGCGAGCTTGATCGGTGCCTCGTAGCCGGGGACCAACCGCCGGTAGGAGTTGGTGGTCGGCGCCGCGAAGGCGAGGATCGCGGGAGCGTGCTTCAGCAGGCCGCCGATGTACCAGCGCCCGAGGTCACTGAAGAGGCCGTAGCCGGCCTTGTCGTAGAAGAGCGGTACGCCGCCCTTCCACAGCGACTGGTGAACGTGCATGCCGCTGCCGTTGTCCCCGAAGAGTGGCTTGGGCATGAAGGTCGCGGTGTACCCGTGCTGGCGGCAGACGTTCCTGACGACGTACTTGTAGAGGAGCACGTTGTCGGCCATCTCGACCAGCGGCCGGAAGCGCATGTCGATCTCGGTCTGACCGGCGGTGCCGACCTCGTGGTGGTGAACCTCGATGTCGATCCCCGCGTCGAGCATGGCCAGCACGATGCGGCTGCGCAGATCCTGGAGCTGGTCGGTCGGCGGCACCGGGAAGTAGCCCTCCTTGTGCCGGGGCCGGAAGCCCAGGTTGGCGCTGCCGTCGGTGCCGCTGGCGCTGCCGCTGTTCCAGACCCCCTCGTCGGAGTCGACGAAGTAGTACCCCTCGTGGGCGTTCTGGTCGAAGCGGACCGAGTTGAAGATGTAGAACTCGACCTCCGGCCCCCAGAAGGAGAGGTCGGCGACCCCCGACGTGGCCAGATGGGCCTCGGCCTTGCGGGCGACGTAGCGAGGGTCACGGGAGTACGGCTGCTTGGAGAGCGGATCCTTGACGTCGCACACCACCGCCATGGTGGGGACCTCGAGACAGGGGTCGACGAATGCCCGTCCCGGATCGGGGAAGAGGAGCATGTCGCTCTCGTGGATCTTCTGGAAGCCGCGGATCGAGGAGCCGTCGAACCCGATCCCCTCCTCGAAGAGGGCCTCGTTCAGCTCGCCGACCGGGATGCTGAAGTGCTGCCAGGTTCCGGGGAGATCGGTGAAACGCAGGTCGACGATCTTGATGCCGGCCTCTTTGGCCCGTTTGATTACATCCGTTGGTTTGGCCATGGTGACGTCAATTGGCATCCACTTCCCCTTGAAAAGGCTGGCCGCCCGGCCCGGTCCTCGTGGGCAGGGCCCTGCTGATCACATCCGAGTGAGCCTAGCGAGTTCCGGGGTTGATCTGCCATGGACGGTTAAGACGAGAGGTACCGCGCGCTGTTTGTGCGATCAGCACAAGAAACGGGGTCGGGATTTGCCAGGAATGCACAGACGCCGCGTAGGTGCGTCCCGACCGAGCGCCGACCGTCGGCCCAGGTCCCCGGAACCGGTCGGCCTCAGGCCGGAGGCTTGACCTCGTCCACCCTGGCCCGGGCGGCCGCCCTGTCCTTGAAGTACAGCTTGTTGATGTCGACATAGGCGATCTGAGCGGTGGGGACGTCCTCCTCCGCGAAGATCGCGTCGACCGGGCAGGGGTCGACGCACGCACCGCAATCGATGCACTCGTCGGGATCGATGAAGACCATCCGGTCCTCGTCGGTCTCGTGGATGCAGTCGACCGGACAGACCTCGATGCAGGACTTGTCCTTCAGGTCGACGCAGGTCTCGGTGACGATGTAGGTCACGAGAATGCAGTCTACCAAAGGCTGCCGCGAGCTTCGGCCGCCCGCCCCCAGCGCCCCAGGGCAGGGTCAGATCGGGGCGAGGAGGCGGCGTGGGAGGTGGGGGCGAGGGCCCTGAGACTGGCGGGCCCCCTGCCCGGCACGGGGCAGGGGGCCCATGGGCGCGGGAGGGCGCCCGGCCTTGGTCAGAGCGCCAGCGCGCCCTGTCCGTCCGGCCGGAACGGGTAGACGAGTCTCCTGAGCTGCACCGGCACGGGGACCCGGCTGGTGGCGGTGCTGTCAGCCCGGGCCGCGGCGCAGTTGCTCGGCCAGGGGGGGCGGTCGAGCATTGCGAAGCCGCAGTAAAGGCTGGCAAAGGTGAGGCATCGAATCAGGCGCTCGGTGGAGGATGCCGCTCGGCCGGCCACGGCCGCGGCGTGCGCCCTCATGCTGTGCACCGCCGCGTCGCGACATGCGGAGGCGGCCTGGACCCGGCGCAGCCAGGCGTCGGCGCCGGGGCCGTCCTTCCAGTGCTGCTTGACCCGGATGCGGGTGCTCAGCTGGTCCAGCAGCTTCGGCCAGAGGACCGGCGTGCGGAGCGGGTGGCCGCGACCGGTGCGGACCCCGGCCGTGTGCAACCCGGTGGCGAGGGCGCTCGCCTGATGGGTCGCGTGCGCCAGCCGATGAGCGAAGTCGACGGGAGCATCTCCCCTGTCCCCCTTGCCGTCCAGAGCGTCGAGGGCGTCCATGGCGACCTCCACCACGCTCTCCGCCACCCCCACCATGGTGGCCACCTCCCCGGCCGCCATCCTTCCGATGGCGGAGACGCCGACGCCCGCGGCGGCCACCGCCGGCCCCAGCGCCATCACCGCAGCCGCGAGCGGACTCTGCCGCTCCAGAGCGGAGGTGACGCTCAGCTCGTCGACGCGCAGGATCCGCCCCTGCAGCACCGGCAGCAGCGGTTTGCAGGCATTGCAGAGGTCTCCTGCCAGGCCCGCGGTGCTGGTCGCGAAGGCCGCGGCGAGGTGGATGTCCGACCCGTCGGGCAAACGTCCGGTCATTGGCTGGCGCCTCCACTGGGGCTCTTCAGGGGATGGCGGCTGAATGTTGCGATGCTACCGGCCGCGGCCCCACGCGAATATGTGCCATTCGCACAATCGCCGGCCGCTGCGGCTTGTGCGCGGCCCGAAGGGGCCGAGCGGTGTCAGTGACCCCAGTGCTCGCGCTCCAGATGCCGGATGGTCTCGTCGCCCCGCTCCCCGGTTCGGATCCGCACCGCGTCCTCGACCGGAAGGATGAAGATCTTGCCGTCGCCGATCTCGCCGGTCCGCGCCGCGCCGACGATGGCCTCCACCACCGCGGTGACGCGGTCGTCCACCACCACCGCCTCGACCTTCACCTTGCGCTGCAGGGAGATGTTGACGCGGGTCCCCCGGTACATCTCGGTGTAGCCCCGCTGCTTGCCGCAGCCCAGCACCTCGGTCACGGTGACCCCCGACGAGCCCAGGGCATCGAGGGCATCCTGGACCGCCTGGAGCCTGTCCGGCCGGATGATCGCCTCAACCTTCCTCATATCGTCGTCTCCGAGGGGGCCGCGGCGGCGCGCTGGCGCGTCGCCCCGGCGATGGCATCAGGGTGAATGTACGCGCCTCCGGGCACGGGCATGAAGCTTTCCGGGTAACCCCACATGCCGTGCTCGCTGATGTCGAGACCGTCGAGCTCATGACGCGCGCTCACCCGCAGGCCGACCGTCTTCTTGATGGCCCAGAAGCACCCGAAGGAGAGGCAGAAGACGGTCGCGAAGATGGCGAGGACAGCCACCGCCTGGGCGCCCAGCTGGGCGAAGTTGCCGGTGTAGAAGAGGCCGCCCCGCCCAACGCCGTCGAACCTGGCGAGGACCGGGTCGGCGAAGAGGCCGCAGGAGAGGAGCCCCCAGACGCAGGCGAGGCCATGGGCGGAGAGGGCACCGACCGGGTCGTCGAGGTACCGGTCGACGAGGAGGACACCGAAGACCACGATCACCCCGGCTACCGCCCCGACGATCAGGGCGGCCCACGGCTGCACGAACCCTGAGGGGGCGGTGATGGCGGCCAGTCCGGCGATGGCACCGTTGCCGATCATGCCCACGTCCAGGCTCCTCTGCCGGAGGTAGATGACGGTCATCGCGGCCAGCGCCCCAGAGGCGGCGGCGAGGTTGGTGACGATCACGACGTCGGCGAAGTGCAGGTTGAGAGCCTGAAGGGTGGAACCCGGGTTAAAGCCCATCCAGCCGAACCAGAGGATGAGGACGCCGAGCTGGGCCAGGGGCATGTTGTGGCCGGGGATCGCGTTGGGCTTGCGATCTGCACCGTACTTGCCGATGCGCGGGCCGAGGAGGAGCAGCCCGGCGAAACCGGCGCTGGCGCCGGTGAGGTGGACCACCCCCGACCCCGCGAAGTCCTGGACACCGAGGTTCGCCCCCAGCCAGCCGCCCCCCCACACCCAGTGGCTGATCAGCGGGTAGATGAGGCCCGCGAAGGGGATGGCGAAGAGGATGTAGACGATGAACTTGGTCCGCTCCAGCATCGTGCCCCAGACGATCGCGAGGGAGATGGCGCAGAAGACGAACTCGAAGAAGAACTTCGCCGCGGCCGGAACATCCGAGGCCTGCAGGGCGGGCAGATCCAGCGTCGAGCCGGGCAGGAAGGAGGGGAAGAAGCCCGCTCCGCCCCCGATGAGGTGGCCGAGGGAACCGCTGCCGGCGCCGAAGGCGAGGCCGAAACCCACCGCCCACCACATGATCGAGCTGATCGATAGGTTGACGACGATCTTGGCCACCACGGTGCCGACGTTCTTCATTCGGGTGAAGCCGACCTCGAGCATGGCAAAGCCGGCCTGCATGAAGAGGACCAGGGCCGCCGCCAGGATCACCCAGAGGGTGTCGACGGCGACGCCGGCCTGCTGGCCGGCGGTCGGGCCGGCGGCGCGGGTGACCAGCGGGAGGCTGGCCAGGGCGAGACCGAGGCAGCTGCCGACGCGGACGCGCGTAATCAGTCGCAAGGGGAGATCTCCGTGCCAGACCTGGATCCTGCGGCGCTCACCCTAAGCGCGGCGATCCACCAGAGACAGGGTGCTCAACGCACCAATCGACCGGCCCGTTTGTTGGGCCTCGCGCACAAGACGATCCGGCAAGGCCGGCGGCGACGCGCCCCGAGCGGGGCGGAGATCAGCTCGTCGCCTGCAGAACGTCCCGGATGCGGAGGCAGAGCTGGAGGTTGAGGCGGGTGTCCGGATCGCTCAGCCGCAGCCGCCCCACCTCCTCGATCCGCCGGAGACGGTAGAGGACGGTGTTGCGATGCAGCTTCAACCGCTGGGCGGTCTCGGTGGGGGAGCCGTGGCACCTGAAGAACGCGTCGAGGGTGCGCAGGAGGTCGCCTCCCCCCCTCTCGTCGTAGGCGAGCAGGGCGCCGAGGCTGTCCCGGAAGAACTCGTGCAGCTCCGGGTGCTGCGCCACCGAGTAGAGGAGGCGGTGCAGGCCGAGGTCGGCGAAGCTCACCACGACGGCGGTCCCGTCGAGCTTGAGGCCCATGCCGAGAGCTTGCTCGGCCTCGCGGTGGGAGGCGTGGACGCCGGCCAGGCCGGGCTTGGGCCTGCCGATGCCCACCGCCATGGGCACGTTTGCGGCCACCGCCCGGCAGTCGGCGGCCAGCTCCGCCGCCGCCCGCCGGAGGTCGCTCTGACCGGCGCCGGCGATCACCACCACGGCGCCCTGGTGAGCGGCGGCGAGCGCGTGCAGCTGGCGGCGCTGGGACCACCGCTGGGCGGAGCGGACGCCGCTCTCCGGCCATCCCTGGGGTTCGGGGGCGATGGTGCGCGCCGAGGGCCGGACCACCAGGACCACGGACTCGTCGCCGAGTGACGCGCCGACCCGGCGGGCCCGCTCGCGCATCGACACCTCGGAGCTGTAGGCGCCGGTGAGCAGGGCGGTGGCGAACTCCCCCTCGAGATCGTCGCGGGCGGCGAGGACGGCCCGCTCGCGGTCCAGCTCGATGGCGCAGGCCGAGGCAGCCCGGGCGCAACCGAGCCGGGCGAGCTGGCCCAGGTCACCCTCCCCTCCCAGCACCGAGACGAAGCCGCCGATGCCGTCGCGCAGGGGGATGGGCGCGACCACCCGGGCGATCCCGGACGCTCCGACGGCGAACTCGCGGACCGGCGGGTTGGCGGCCAGCACCACCGCGGAGTCGGCGAAGCGGCGGATCGCCGCCATCTCGGCGATCCAGGGATGCTCCCCGGCGGCCGCCGGGAGGGTGCCGGCGGCATGGCGGAGCTCGCCCGACTCGTTCTGCCAGGCGGTGGCGAGCCCGAGCAGCTCGGAGAGGCGCTCGACGATCCCGGCGGGTCCGGCACCGTTGAGAGCCAGCTCCATCAGCTCGGTCTGGAGCTCCTGGGCTCGATCGTGCAGGGCGGTGCGCTGGTCCAGGATGAACCGCGTCGTCGTCTGCTGGACGTCGGCGAGGTGGGCTTGCTCGGGCAGCCGCAGCAGGGGGAGCATCAGGCGGTCGGCAAGCTCGACCGACGCGTCGGCCACCTCACCGATGACCGCCGCCGCCACCCCGCCCTTCTCCGCGAAGCTGTCCAGGACCCGGGTGAGGTCGAGGCGCTCGTCGAGGAGCTTGATCGACCGCACCGCGATGAAGGCGATCTCGCCGCCCTTGATGGCTTCGAAGGCAGGAGGGCGGGTGCGCAGTGACGTGGCCCAATCCACCGGTCGCTCCAGGCCCGCCCGGCCGCCGAGGAGCTCGGTCCCCGCCGGCAGCGCGCCGCGCCACACATCCTTAACCGTGATCACGGGGCTCTCCGTCCGCCGACCCGCCAGCTGTGCCGGCCATCAGGCCCGCTCCAGGTACTGCTCCTGCTCCCACGGCGTGACCTGGGCGCGGTATTCCTTCCACTCCAGGTGCTTGACCTCGAGGAAGCGCTCGGCCAGGGTGTCGCCGAGCGCGTCGAGCACCACCTCGTCGGCCTCGAGCGCGGTCATGGCGTCCTTGAGGTTGTCGGGCAAGAGACCGACATTGCGACGCTCCAGCTCGATGTCGTCGAAGCCGTAGAGGGACTCCTCCACGGGGGGCGGAAGGGCGAGCCGGCGCTCGATGCCGTCGAGGCCGCAGCGGAGCATCACCGCGAAGGCGAGGTAGGGGTTGCACGACGGATCGGGGCTGCGCAGCTCGACCCGGGTGACCTCGGGCCGGCCGACGTGGGGCACCCGGACCAGGGCGCCACGGTTGGTCCGGGCCCAGGAGACGAAGACCGGAGCCTCGAAACCGCGCACCAACCGCTTGTAGGAGTTGATCAGCGGCGCCAGCACCAGGCACATCCCGGCGGCGTGGTAGAGCTGGCCGGCGATGAAGTGCTTGGCGACGTCGCTCAGACCGTAGTCGTCGTCGCCCGCGAAGGCGTTGGCTCCATCGCCGGCCCGGGTCAGCGATTGGTGAACGTGCATCCCGCTCCCCGGCTGCGCATAGAACGGCTTGGGCATGAAGGTGGCGGTGAGCCCGCGCTGCTGGGCGATCGCCTTGAGGGTGTAGCGGAAGGTCATCACATCGTCCGCCGCCTTGAGTGCTTCCTGGGCGGCCACGTCGATCTCGTGCTGACCCCCCGCCACCTCGTGGTGGAGGCTGTTCACCCCGATCCCCATGGCCCGAAGCTGCTCGGCCATGGTCTGGCGGACCGCCACGCTCGGATCGGTGGCGAAGTCGAAGTAGCCACCCCGGTCGTGGGGCGGCGGGACCGGGCGGCCGTGCTCGTCCCGTTCGAGCAGGTAGAACTCGATCTCCGGTCCCACCCGGTAGGCGTAGCCCAGCGCCGCGGCTCGCTCGATCGCCCGCCGCAGCGCCCCGCGCGGGTCGCCCGGATAGGCCTCGCCCTCCGGGGTCGTCACCCAGCAGATCATCCGTCCCGTCGGTCCCTGGGCCCAGGGAAGGACGGCGAAGGTGGCCGGGTCCGGCACCAGGTACATGTCCGACTCGGCGGTGCGGGCGACGGATTCGACCGACGATCCGTCGAACCACACCCCGTGCTCGAGCGCCGCGGCCAGCTCGTCGGCGGGGATGGTCACGGCCTTGACCGAGCCCGTGACGTCGGTGAACTGGAGGTCGAGATGGCGAATCCCGGCCGCCTGGGCCACGGCGACGACGTCGGGGGTCTCGGGGCGGACGCGAGGGGAGGCCATGGGCACCTCGGATGGCGGAGGCCCTGAGATGCAGGCCTCACGGTTTCGTACTCAATGCATGAGGATATCGGACGTCAACGCCAGATGTCCAGGGAGCGAGCGGATTTGCCCGGCAGAATGTTGGATGGAATTGGACTTGCCGCACAAGCTAAGATCTCCAGCACCGCCCCGCGGTGGCGTGGGAGGGCGCGCGGGTCGCGCGGGTGACGATCCTCGTCTCCGGCGTGCGCGGCGCCCGACCCCGCGGCCCCTCCGGGGAACATGACGGGAGGCGTGCGCGCGGCGCCGGCGCCAGGCGCCGGCGGCGACGCCCGGGGCGTGACGGGCGGGACGCCGCCGTGTGACAGATCGCACCAACGGGTGCAAGTGCACTAGCAGAGTTTGGCACCCGTTGCTCTTGGTCGCCATCGGTCGGCTCGTGAGAATGGGGTCATCCCACCACCGCCCGAGAAATGAACCTGTGAGCTCCCTCCGCCCGACCCTCTCCAGCCCCCCACTCTCCCCGCCCTGCGCGCGCCCTCTCAGATCGGGGCGCGCCAGGGCGGCATCTCTCTCCCTGGTGGTGGCCGGAGCCGGGCTGTTCACCGCGTACCTCCTGGCCAGCAGCCACGGCCCGCTTGGCGCCGACAGCCTGGCGGCCACGCGTGGCGCGGCGCTGGCCATGGCCGTCGCAGCCATCGGAGCCATCCTGGCGGCCGCCGGCGCCGTGGCCCTCCCGCGCGAAGCCGTGGCGTCGCGCGCTGCGCGCCGCGCCGCGCGGCACGATATCGGTCAGCTGGGCCGCCTCGGTCGTGGTGGCGGCCCGCGGGGCTCGCACCGAGGAAGCCGCCTGGACCGGATCCTCGAGGCCATGACCCGGATCAGCGCGGAAGGGAATGTCGAGTCGGTGATGGCGGCCGCGGGTGGAGCCATCGTCGATCTGCTCACGACCCGCACAGCGTCCCCGGTGATCGCCCGGGTGTACAGGATCGAGCGCGACACGATGGTGGTCGCCGGTGGGCACGGCGCAGCCGCCGGCGCCACCGTTGGGGAGACCCGTCTCCTGAGCGCCGATCCCCTCATCCTGGCTGCGGTCACCGGGGACCACACCCTCGCGGAGGCCGGCTCCGCTCCCCACCGGATCGCGAGCCCCATCCACGCCGGCAGCGCGATCCGCTTCGTGATCCTCGCCGAGAGACGCGACCGGGCGTTCCGGGACCCCGAGGTCACCCTGGTCGAGGGTCTGAGCGGCATCACCACCCTGGCGATCTCCAACCTGGTCCGCGCCCAGGGGATCTCTGCGGCCCAGGCCGAGCCGACCGATGCGCTCACCGGGCTGATCGGCCGCTCTGCGTTCGAGCGGCACTGCCGTGAGGTGCGCGACTCCTTCGCGATCATCTCGGTGGATGTCGACCACCTTGACCAGCTCAACAGCGCCCTGGGCCGGGAGGCGGGCGACGACGCCCTGCACTCCGTGGCCCGAGCCCTCCAGGCATCGACCCGAGAGCGCGACGTCGTCAGCCGCACCGGCGATGACGAGTTCGCGATCCTCACCGTCGGGGCGGCGACCGCCATCGTGGGCAGCGTCGCCGAGCGCATGCGCGCTGCGGTGTCCGACCTAGTCAGCGGAGCCTTTCCGGCTCGGGTCAGCGTCGGCTGGGCGGTGGGCGCCGCCGGCGAGGACCCCGCCTCCGTGTGGGCTCGCGCCGACGAAGCGCTCGGTCGCGCCAAGCGCGAGGGACGCAACCGGGTGGCCGGCTCCATCACCGGCCGCCCGGCCGCCGCCCCCGGGCGCGGCTGGACCACGCTGCTCAGCCGGACGCTCGCCTCCCAGCAGATCCACCCCGTCTACCAGCCGATCGTCGCCCTCCCCGACGCGCACATCGTCGCCTACGAGGGACTCTCGCGACCCGTGAACCTGGACGGCGCCGACAGTGTCGAGGAGTTCTTCGCCACGGCCCAGCGTCTCGGAGTGACCAACGAGCTGGATTGGATCTGCAGACGGGCCGTGGTCCGGGGCGCTGAGGGCATTCGCAGCGACGCCCAGCTCTACCTCAACATCGACCTCTCCGCCGTCTCCGACGTCGACGAGGACGTGGAGCAGATGCGGAGCCTGCTTCGCTGGATCGGCCGGCCCCCCGCCAACGTGGTCCTGGAGATCGCGGACGCCGGCCGCTTCACCAACCTCGGCCAGCTGTCGGCCCGCATCGACGTCTACCGCCGGGCGGGATTCAAGATCGGGATCGACGACACCGGCCGGCCGGGGATCGGTCTCGATCTCCTCTACGCGACCCGTCCCGACGTGATCAAGATCGACGCCAGTGTCACGAACCATTGCTTCGAGGGCGAGGCGCGGGCGCTGATCTTCGAGTGCATCGCGCTCGCCGAGCAGATCAACGCGGATGTCGTCGCCGAAGGCATCGAGAAGCTGAGTGTCGCCGCCGAACTGATCCGGCTGGGAGTGAACCGCGCTCAGGGCTTCCTCTTCGGCAGACCCGAGACGGTCAGGGGACCGATTCGGGAGATCGAGGGAGAGCCGGCGGTTCTGCGGGCCATCGCCGCGACGCGCTGAGCCAGACCCGGCGGCGGGGTCGAGGAGCGACGGGCCGGCGCGTCCGCACCCCCCACCCTCTCTGCGAGCGGCCCGGCGGCCCCGCGGCGCGGCCGCCCATCGCGGTTTCGACCTCGAGCTGCGCATCCGGCGGGCGTCCGAGCTCGGCGCCGGCAGAGGTGAGGAGGGCGTCCGCGATCGTGGCGAGGGAATGTCGGCCCTCCCCGGCCGTGACTGGCCACCTCCTTCGCCCGCTACAATGGTGCCGAGGCTCGCGGCAGACGCTGGGAGCGAACCCCAGGCAGAAAGGGAGCGCGACCATCCACCATGGCGCGCCCCGCAGGCCTGTCGAATGCCTCGGTTTCCCGCGTCCTCAACCAGCCTGGTCAGCCCACGGCGGAGACCCGGGAACGTCTGATCAGAGATCACCGGGGCAGGATTCCGCAGTGAGGACAGGCCGGGTTCGAGGGGGAAGACGAGCGCCCGCTGTTCGACGAGACCCATGAAACGGCAGTACGTTGACGGCGCCAGCTTCAAGAACACGACCCCACTGCCGAAGGGGCAGCTCGTCGACATCGGTGGCGAGGTCTTCTATCGCATCACCGACCACGACGCGATGCCCCCTTTCCTGATGAGCCTGGTCAGTGACTCCAACCACTGGATGTTCGTCTCGAGCAACGGCGCACTGACCGCTGGTCGCCGCGATCCTGACCACGCCCTGTTCCCCTACCAGACAGACGACCGCATCCACGACGCCGAGGACCAGGTGGGCGGCAAGACCATCCTCCGCGTCAGGCGACGGGAACGGATTGCGTTGTGGGAGCCGTTCTCGCCGCGCTATCTTGGGCTCTACAACACGACTCGAACTCTCGCCAAGAGCGTGTATGGCAACAAATTGGTGTTCGAGGAGGTCAACCACGACCTGGGGCTCTCCTTCTCCGCCACATGGATGACCAGCGATCGATTCGGTTTCGTACGGCGCGCCGCCGTCATCAACCGGGAACCGGATCCGGTCGCGCTCGACCTGCTCGACGGCATCCAGAGCCTGCTGCCCGACGGGCTGACCCGCGAGTTCCAGATGGAGTTCAGCACCCTGGCGGACGCGTACAAGGAGGCTGAGCTCGAACCCGCGAGCGGGCTGGGTCTCTTCCACCTCAGTGCCATCCCCACGGATCGCAACGAGCCGAACGAGGCTCTGAGGGCGACCACGGTATGGTCGGAGGGACTCCCACCGGAGCGGCGGCTCCTCTCCTCCGTTCAGGTGGACCGCTTTCGCCGCGGGCTCGAGATCGAAGGGGAGAGCTTCGTCCGCGGACGCCGTGGTGCCTATTTCATCAACGCCCGCGTGGTGCTCCCATCCCACGGGCGCCAGGACTGGAGCACGGTGGCCGACGTTGGACGGGACGCTGCGGATGTCGCCGATCTCATCCGCCTCCTGACCGGAGGACGGGATCTGCGCGCCGAGATCGAGGAGGACGTGCGGCTCGGCACACGGAACCTCCTGCGCCTCGTGGCCAGCGCGGATGGCCTGCAATCGACCGCAGACGACCTGGGCAGCTGGCGCCACTTCTCGAACGCCCTGTTCAATTCCATGCGCGGCGGTGTGCCGGACCACGGATACGCGATCTCCACTGCCGACCTCAGGTCCTACATCGACGCCGCCAGCCGCCCGGTGGCAGCGCGCGCGGCTGGATTCCTGGCGGCACTCCCGGCCGTGATCTCCCACCGCCGGCTGTTGGAGCTCACCGGAGATCGGAATGACCCCGATCTCGAACGCCTGATCAGCGAGTACCTGCCTTTGACCTTCAGCCGCCGCCATGGCGACCCCAGCCGCCCGTGGAACATCTTCTCGATCAACGTCAAGTCCGCGGACGGCCGGCCGCGCCTGGACTATGAAGGCAACTGGCGTGACATCTTCCAGAACTGGGAGGCCTTGGCCCTCTCATTCCCCGGCTACGTCGAGGGCATGATCTTCAAGTTCGTCGATGCATCGACCGCTGACGGGTACAACCCCTACCGCGTCACCCGCGAGGGATTCGAGTGGGAAACGGACGATCCCTCCAGGCCGTGGTCCCACATCGGCTACTGGGGGGACCATCAGGTCATCTACCTCCTGAGGCTTCTCGAAGCGTCCGCGCGTTACCGTCCGGGCGCGCTTGCCCAGCTGTTGGATCGGCCCGTCTTCACGTACGCGGACCTACCTTACCGGATCAAGCCGTACGCGGCGATGCTGCGTGATCCGTTCTCCACGATCGACTTCGATTCCACCCTCGATCAGCAGATCCGTCAGCGCGCCGCCTCGGTCGGGTCGGACGGCCGGCTCCTCCCCGGCCCAGCGGCGACGCCCTACCATGCGAACCTCGCCGAGAAGCTCCTCATCCTCGTGCTGGCCAGGATGTTCAACTACATCCCGGATGCCGGCGTGTGGATGAACACCCAGAGGCCGGAGTGGAACGACGCCAACAACGCCCTGGTCGGATACGGCGTCTCGGTGGTGACGCTCTGCCAGCTGCGACGGTTCGTGGCGTTCTGTCGAGGGCTCTTCCCCGCCGCCGGGGCGGCTGGGTTTCACGTCTCCTCAGAGGTCACCGAGGCTCTTCGCCGGGTCGCCGAAGTGCTGGAGCGGCAGGCTGGACTCCTCGGTGACCCGATCTCGGATCGCGACCGGAAGGCGGTCCTCGACGCCCTGGGGGAGGCGGGCAGCGACTACCGAAGCCGGCTGTACGCCGACGGCTTCTCGGGCGAGCGGACGCTCATCGGGGTCGCTGAGGTCGATGCTTTCTGCGACGTCGCCCTCCGCCACCTGGACCATTCGATCCGGGCCAATCGTCGGGGGGACGGCCTGTACCACGCCTACAACCTCATGGAGGTCTCGGGAGACGGCATCGCGATTCGTCGCCTCGATGAGATGCTGGAGGGACAGGTCGCGGTGCTCAGCTCCGGTGCGCTCTCCGCTCGGGAGTGCGCCGAGGTCCTCGATGCGCTGCGCGAAAGCAGGCTGTACCGGGCCGATCAGGACAGTTACCTCCTCTACCCGGACCGCCGGCTCCCCGGCTTCCTCGAGAAGAACAATCTCGATACGACGACGGTGGAGAGATCCAAGACCTTGGCGCGAATGATCGCGCACGGCGACGATCGGATCGTGGTTCGCGACACGAATGGGATGGCCCACTTCCAGCCGGACCTTCACAACCGCAACCATCTCGCCGACGCGCTTGCCACGCTACGCCTACCGGGTGCGGAGTGCGCCGAGATCCTCGAGCTGTACGAGTCCGTCTTCCATCACCGGGAGTTCACGGGCCGGTCTGGGGCGTTCTACAAGTACGAGGGGCTCGGGTGTGTCTACTGGCACATGGTTTCCAAGCTCCTGCTGTCGATTCAGGAGGTGCTCGACGCCGCTGTCGAGGCACGCGAGGACGACTCCGTCGTGGCGCGGATCCGGAAGCGTTACGCTGAGGTCCGAGGCGGTCTGGGCCTGCGCAAGCCGCCTGAGGTGTACGGGGCCATGCCCATCGACCCCTACTCCCACACGCCCAGCTTCATCGGAGCGCAGCAACCGGGGATGACCGGACAGGTGAAGGAGGACCTGATCGTCCGCCTCGGCGAGATGGGGGTCCGGGTTGACGGCGGGCGGCTCAGTTTTCGACCCAACGTCGCGACCCGTGCGGAGTTCCTGTCGGAGAGCCGGACGTTCCGGTTCTTCGACGTCGACGGTCAGGAGAGCAGCCTCCGGCTGGAACCCGGCAGCCTGGCCTTCACCACCTGCCAGGTCCCGGTGGTGGCCCACCAGGCCGGGCCGCCGCGGATCGAGCTCACGCTACGCGAGGGCTCCCGCCGGGTGATCCCCGGCCTGACCCTGGATGCCGGCATCAGCAGCTGCGTGTTCGAACGCACCGGCGCGGTGCGGCGTGTCGACGTCTACTGGGGCTTCGCCGAAGCCTAGCCGCTTCCTGCGCACCGCCTGCGTCGACGGTGGACTGCCCGTGCGACGTCCGGCCTCGCCTTCGCTCCCGGTCGCGTCGAGCCCCCCTACTAGTGCACTGTTTCATGAGACAGTGCACTAGACCGCCGCGCGGGGCGGGCCCACGGGGCGGATCACCCCGGTCCTGCAGATGTCGGCGAAGAGCTCGGCGCTGGGCTTGGGGCGGCGCTCGAGGGTGTCACGGTCGACGGCGACCAGGCCGAACTTGGCCCCGTATCCCTCGAGCCACTCGAAGTTGTCGAAACCGGTCCAGTAGAGGTAGCCGCGCACGTCGGCACCCTCCGCGATGGCCTCCATGACCGCGCGGAGGTGGTCGGCGACAAACCAGGGGCGGAGCTCGTCGTCCTCGTCGGCGACACCGTTCTCGGTGATCAGGAGCGGGAGTCGCCGCTCCTCCGCGAGCGCGACGAGCGCCCGCCGCAGGCCGCCCGCGTCGATGGGCCAGCCGAGGCTGTTGCGCGGCAGCGACAGCTCCGGGTCGGGGCCGACGAAGAGACGGGTGCGGGCGTGTCGGTCGAAGCGGACCTGCTCCTCCGCGTAGTAGTTCAGGCCCAGGTAGTCGAGGGAGCCGCGCAACCCCGGCACGCGCTGGCCGGTCCCGGCAGGGGGGAGCACGCACCCCCGCACGCAGCTCGCGAGGAACCAGCGGTTGAAGATCATTCCCGGCAGCCACGCGAGGAGGCGCGCCGCCACCGAGCCGGGCCGGGGCCGGAACGGCCGTTCGTGGTGGGCGACCGAGACCATCGTCTGCCAGCCGTGGGCGCCGCCGATCTGATGGAGGGCAGTGGCGGCGGCGGCATGCATGCGGAGCAGCCCCACCCCAGCCCGCAGGGCGAGCACCATGGACTGGCGGTGAGGCGGCCACCGCCCCTCGGCATAGGCGAGGGCGAAGAGGACGTTCGGCTCGTTGATCGTGACCCACCACCGAACCTCCCGGCCGAAGGACTCGGCGCACGCGGCCGCGTACCGGGCAAAGAGGCGCGGCGCCTCCGGATCGAGGAGGCCGCCGCGGTCGGCAAGCCACACCGGGAGCGTGAAGTGATGGAGGGTGACCACCGGCTCCATCCCCAGCTCCCGGCAGGTGGCGGTCACGCGGGCGTAGTGGCGGAGAGCGGAGACGTCGAAGCGGCCGGGCTCGGGCTCCACCCGGGCCCACTCCACCGAGAACCGCTGAGCGGTGTGGCCCATGCGCGCCAGCATCTCGAGGTCGTCGCGGTAACGGTGGAAGTGGTCGATGGCCACCGCCGCCGAGGCGCCGTCCTTGATCCGCCAGGGCTCGTCCCGCTCCATGCGCATCCAGTCGTTCCAGAGCCCGCCCTCGACCTGGTGGGCGGCGCTGGAGGTGCCGAGCAGGAAGCCCTGAGGGATGCGCAGGGTGCCGCTGTCTGGGCTGGGCGGGGAGGCCACCGGCGGCCGCGCGATTCAGGCGCCCGGGCGCTGGAGGACGAGCCTGGTCAGACCTCGCTCCCGGCTCTCCTCGACCACCTCGCCGCCGACCCGCCGGCTCCAGGCTCGGACGGCGAAGACGTGCTCGGCGACGCCGGTCACCACCTCCAGCCGCTCGCCGGCCGCGAGCGTCCCGTAGGCACGGCGGACCCGGCCCATGGCGCTGTCCCCGCACTCAATCTCGGCGTCCGAGAGGTCGAGGCGCCTGGTCTCCATGATGGTCCGCAGTCTACGGCGCGCGCCGGCGCCAGGGATCACGCGGGGGCCGGCGCAGGTACCTCCACCCCTGCCTTCTCGACCGGGACGCCCACCGCGTTGCCCCACTCGCTCCACGAGCCGTCGTAGTTGGCGACCCGCGGATATCCGAGGAGGTAGGTGAGGACGAACCAGGTGTGCGAGGCGCGTTCGCCGATGCGGCAGTAAGTGATGATGTGCTTGTCGGGGGTCACCCCGCGGCTCTGGTAGAGGTCGCGGAGCTGCTCCACCGGCTTGAAGGTGTCGTCCTCCTGGATCGCCTGGGCCCAGGGGATGTTGACGGCGCCCGGGATGTGGCCACTGCGCTGGGCGCCCTCGTTCTGGTACTCGGGCGGGGCCGAGATCGCGCCGGTGAACTCAGCCGGTGAGCGGGTGTCGACCAGGCCGTGGTCGGCGCGGCCGAGGGCCGCCCGGACCCCGGGGAGGAACTGGCGGAGGCCGGCGACCGGTTCGGGGACCTCGTAGACGGTGGCCTGGAAGGTCGGGACGGACTCGCTCACCGGCCGCTCCTCCTCGAACCACTTGCGGCGGCCGCCGTTGAGCAGCCGGACGTCCGGGTGGCCGTAGATGGTGAAGGTCCAGAACGCGAAGGCCGCAAACCAGTTGCGCATGTCCCCGTAGAGCACCAGGGTGGTCTGCGGGGTGGCCCCCAGACGTCCCATCAGGCTCGCGAACTGGGCGCTCGACAGGATGTCCCGACGGACGGTGTCGTTGATGTCCCGCTTCCAGTCGACCAGTGCGGCGCCGGGAATATGTCCCAGCTCGTAGGCGGACGCGGGGTCCCAGTCCACCTCCACGACCCGCACGGAAGGGTCCTGCAGGTGCTCCGCCAGCCACTCGGTGCTGACCAGAACCTCAGGATGCGCGTAGTCGGTCACCGCTGCTCACCTCGCCTGTGATCGTCCCTGGACTCCGGATGATTCTAATAACCTTCTCCCTGAGCAACCCCCCTGCCCGGCACAGGGGTCCCCACGCGGCCTGCCGCGAGCGCGCGGAGCGCGCCGGCGCGGAGTCGCGCCGAGTGGGGGGTGAGCCCCGCGTGGCTCTGCCACGGGGGCGAGGGGGGCGCACCACCCTCCGGTCCGGCACCGGGGTCCCCACGCGGCCTGGCGCGTGGGGAGTAGGATTGCGCGGCCCGCAGCGCTTGGGGAGAAGAGCGATGGAGACGACGTCCGCGGCGGCGAGCGCGCCGCTCGAAGAGACGGAGGTGGGAGGCACCGTCGAACTGGTCACCGAGCGACCGATCGTCCTCCCGCGCCAGGACGGGCCGCGCGCCCGGGTCGAGGAGTTCCTCGGGCGCAGGCCGTGGCTGGTTCCCGCGGTGCTGCTGGGGGTCATCGCCATCCTCCTGGTGCGCCGGGGGCCGCGGGTCGTGGTGGTGCGCGCCGTCCGAGGTGGGACGGCTCCTGGCACCACGGAGTGGCACGTCACGCCACGCCGGGCGGGCTGACCGGAGGCTCAGCCCCCGATACCGAGGGCCCTGAGCAGCGCCCCGTTCTCGTCCGGGGTCCCGACGGTGATCCTGAGGCGGTCGGCGTGGTCGCCGTCGGGGAAGTGCCGGACCAGGATGCGCTGGCCGCGGAGCTCGGCGGCGACCCCAACGGCGTCGCCCCCCGGGGGCTTACCGAGGACGAAGTTGGCCTGCGACTCGCCGACGTCCCATCCAGCGCCCCGCAGCGCGGCGGCCAGCCGTTCGCGCTCCCTGATCACGGCATCGACGATGCAGCGGTGGTGGGGCTGGTCGGCCAGCGCTGCCGCGGCGGCGGCCAGAGCGAGCCGGTCGACGGGGTAGGACTCGAGCACGGCGGAGAGGTCGGCGATGAGGTCGGGGGCACCGAGCGCGTAGCCGACCCGAAGCCCGGCGAGCGCGTAGCTCTTCGCGAAGGTGCGGACCACCAGCCAGTTCTGGTGGCCGGCGAGCAGGGGGACACAGGACGCGGGAGCGAAGTCGCAGTACGCCTCGTCGATGACCACCACCGAGCTGGCCTCGCCGAGGCGGCTCTCGACCGCGGACGGAAGCGCCCAGCTCCCGGTCGGGGAGTTGGGATTGCAGAGAATGCGCATCACCCCCGGGATTGCGGCGAGGGCCTCGGGGAGGGACCCATCGTCTGTGATCGCAACACTCTCCGCGCGGGCGCCCCCGAGCCGGGCGAGCAGGGGCAGCAGCGAGTAGGTCGGCCGGGTCAGGACCACGGTGTCTCCGGGGTCGGCGAAGGCCCGGAAGCAGCTTTCCAGGATCTGGTCGGCGCCATTGCCGACCACCGCCGCCTCCGGGCTCAACCCGTGGTGGCGGGCCAGCGCGGAGCGCAGCGGCTCCCCCCGCGGGTCCGGGTAGCGGCGCAGCGAGCCCACCGCCTGTGCGACGGCGGGGGCCACCTGGGGCGACGGGGGAAGCGGTGACTCGTTGGTGTTGAGCTTGATCCAGGCCGCGCCGTCGGCCGGCTGCTCACCGGGAACGTAGCCGAAAGCGGAGCCGAGGGAGGCGCGTCGGTGGCGGGACATGGTGGGGAGTATGCGCAAGGCGGGGCCACCGCCGGTCGCTATCCGGAGACGATCGCCTGGACCTCGACCGTGGCGCCGGCCGGAGCGAGGGGGACGAGACTCCCCTCGACCCGGGCGCCATTGACGACCAGGTGGTGGACACGGCCGGTGGTCCCCGGCGGCTTGCGCACCGTGATCCGGTAGGTGGCGCCGCGGAAGCGCCGCGTCGCGCTGAATCCGGGCCAGTCGGCCGGGATCACCGGGTCGATGCGCAATCCCTCGTGCTCGGGCCTGATCCCGAGGATCCACTGGGTCATGGCGACGAAGTTCCAGGCAGCGGCCCCGGTGAGCCACGAGTTCTTGGCCTCGCCGTGAGTTGCGGCATCGCGCCCGGCGATCATCTGCGCGTAGACGTAGGGCTCGCAGCGATGCACCTCACTGATCGCCTCGCGCACGGAAGGGTTGATCCGGCGATAGCAGTCGAAGGCGGCGTCGCCGTCACCGGTCATCGCCTCGGCGATCATGATCCACGGGTTGGCGTGGCAGAAGATGCCGGCGTTCTCCTTGTACCCGGGGGGGTAGGAGGAGATCTCGCCGAGCTCGATGCGGTAGCTGGTGTAGGCCGGCTGCTGCAGGACCACGCCGTGATCGGTGAGGAGCCGCTCGCGCACGCTGTCGAGGGCGCGGCGGGCCCGGCCGTCGGCGAGCCCCACCCCGGCCATGACGCACATCCCCTGGGTCTCGATGAAGATCTGGCCCTCGTCGCACTGCGCTGACCCCACCGGGTTGCCGAAGAAGTCGTAGGCGCGCCGGAACCATTCCCCGTCCCAGCCGTGCTCGTCGATGGCGGCTCCCATCGCCGCCGCCGCGTCGAGCAGTCGGGAGGCCTCGCCGGCGTGGCCGAGAGGGCCGACCACGGCAGCCAGCTCCCGGGCGGCGAGCACGAACTGGCCAGCGATGAAGACGGACTCGGCCACCCCTCCACTGCGGTTCTCGGTGGTCTGGAATGCCTCGCCCGGAGTGTCGGAGAAGCAGTTGAGGTTGAGGCAGTCGTTCCAGTCCGCCCGGCCGATCAGCGGCAGGCCGTGGGGGCCGAGCCGCTCCAGGGTGTGGGCGACGCTGCGGCGCAGGTGGTCGAGCAGCGGCACCTCGGTCCCTGGAGCGTTGTCGTAGGGCACCTGCTCGTCGAGGATGGCGCTGTCCCCGGTCTCGCGCAGGTAGGCGGCGACCCCCTGCACCAGCCAGAGCGGGTCGTCGTTGAAGCCGGAGCCGATGTCGTCGTTGCCCCGCTTGGTGAGCGGCTGGTACTGGTGATAGGCACTCCCGGTGGAGAGCTGGGTGGCGGCGAGGTCGAGGATCCGCTGCCGAGCCCGCTCCGGGACCATCTGGACGAACCCCAGCAGGTCCTGGTTGGAGTCGCGGAAGCCCATCCCCCGGCCGATACCGGATTCGTAGAAGGACGCCGCCCGGCTCAGGTTGAAGGTCACCACGCATTGATAGGCGTTCCAGACGTTGATCATCCGGTCGGTGTGCTCGTCGGGGGTCTCGACCCGGACGTTGGAGAGCAGCTCGTCCCAGCGCGCGCGCAGCCCCCGCATCCCCTCCTCCACCGTGTCGGAGCGGAGCCAGCGCTCGATCACCGGTCTGACCGTCCGCTTGTTGACGACCTGGGAGCCGGGAGGGTCGAACTTCTCGGCGACCGGGTTCTGGTGGTAGCCGAGCAGGAAGACGATCTCGCGCTCATCGTGCGGTCCCAGCTCGAGGCGAACGTGGTGCGAGCCGTGAGGCGCCCAGCCGTGAGCCACCGAATCGCCGGCGCTGCCGCGCTCCACCGCGATGGGATTGTCGAAGCCGCGGTAGGGCCCGAGGAAGGCCTCGCGCTGGGTGTCGAAGCCGGCCAGCGGCTCGGAGCACGCGAAGTAAGCGAAGTGGTCGCGCCGCTCCCGGTACTCGGTCTTGTGGTAGATGACGCTCCCTTCCACCTCGACCTCTCCGGTCGAGAAGTTGCGCTGGAAGTTGGTCGAGTCGTCCTGGGCGTCCCAGAGGCAGAACTCCACCGAGGAGAAGACGGAGAGCTGGCGTCGGTCGCCGCCCAGGTTGGCAAGCCGTAACCGCCACACCTCCAGGGTCTCGCCCAGCGGCACGCAGTAGAGGGTCTCGGCCCGGACCCCACGATGGGTGGAGGCGATGATCGTGTAGGAGAGCCCGTGCCGGCACTCGTAGGCGCCGAGCGCAGTCCGGGTCGGTTGCCAGGAGGGCGACCAGCGGTCGCCGGTCGCATCGTCGCGCAGGTACAGGTAGCGCCCCCCGACGTCGAAGGGGGCATTGTTGTAGCGGTAGCGGCTGATCCGGCGCAGCCTGGCATCCCGGAAGAACGCGTAGCCGCCGGCGGTGTTGGAGATGATCCCGAAGTACTCCTCCAGACCGAGGTAGTTGATCCACGGGAGGGGGGTGTCGGGGCGGGAGACGACATACTCCCGGCGCTCGTCGTCGAAGTGCCCGTAGCGCAACGGCATCCCCCGTGACGCCCACGACTGTGCGGCCCGGCGCGGCAGGCTCAGACCGCATCGGGTGGCCCGCGGCCACAGGGACACTATCACGCCGGTCTGGGGTGGGTAGCTGGGGTCGGCGCCCTGGGTGACGAGCCGGGCCTGGACATGAGCCGCGAGGGTAGAATTGCCCGCAGTGACGCAGACTTCCCATGATGGCGTCCTCGGCACCGAGCAGGCGCTGCTGGCGCAGCTCGACCTGGGGCGAAAGATCCGTCTGCTGACCGGGGCCACCCACTGGTACTTCCATGGCGACGACCAGGTCGGACTCCGACCGATTGTCGTCTCCGATGGTCCGGCCGGAGTCCGCGGCGTCCGCTTCCGGACCGACCGCCCGGTCTCCTCGCTGCCCGCCCCGATCGCGCTGGCCGCCACCTGGGACCCCGCGCTGGTCCATGACCTCGCAGCCGCCCTCGGCCGCGAGGCCCGCGCTCTCGACGTCGACGTCCTGCTGGCCCCCAATCTGAACCTGGTGCGCACACCGCTCGGGGGGCGCGCCTTCGAGTGTTTCTCCGAGGATCCATGGCTGACCGCGGGAATCGCCGCCGCCTACGTCCAGGGGGTCCAGGAGACCGGAGTCGTCTCCTGCCTCAAGCACTTCGTGGCCAACGACTCCGAGACCGAGCGCAAGCTCTACGACGCGCGGATCGACGAGCCGACGCTCCGGGAGCTGTACCTGGTTCCCTTCGAGGTCTGCGTCCGCGAAGCGGCTCCGGCCATGATCATGGCCGGCTACAACGCGGTGAACGGATTCCCCATGACCGCCAACCGTCCGCTGATTCGGGATCTGCTCAAGGACGAGTGGGGGTACGGTGGGGTGGTGCTGTCCGACTGGACCGCGACCCGAGGCACCGAGGAGTCGGCGCTGGCGGGCCTGGACCTGGTGATGCCCGGCCCCGACGGCCCGTGGGGGGACCGCCTCCTGGCCGCCGTCGAGGCCGGCCGGGTGTCCGTGGCGGAGATCGACGACAAGGTGCTGCGCCTCCTGCGGCTGGCGCGACAGGTGGGGGCCCTGAGCACCCCCGAGAGAGCGGCAGCGACGTGGAAGGAACCGACGCCCGGTGCCAGCGGGAGCTCGTCGGCGCCCCGCAGGGTGGACCCCGCCCTGCTGCGCCAGGTCGCCGGGCGCTGCTTCGTCCTGCTGCGCAACCGGGACGGAGCGCTGCCCCTCGAGGGCGACGCCTGGCGACGCATCGCCGTGGTGGGGCCCAACGCCGCCTGGCCCCGGATCCAGGGCGGGGGAAGCGCCATGGTCCTCGCGGTCAGGCGACCCGGCCTGGTCGACGCCCTGCGCTCCGCCGCCGGTGACGGGACGGTGGAGCTCCATCCCGGCTGCCGCCCCTGGAACATCGTCCCGGAGGCGGAGGAGGGGACGCTGCACGACCCGGTGGGCGGGGATCCCGGGGTGCGCCTGACCGTCCATGCCGAGGACGGAGCCCTCCTCTACGACGCGCCGTATGATCGCAACGCCGTCACCTGGTGGGACGACCTGCCCGACACCGTCCATGCCGGCGCGTCGAGGATCGTCATCCGCGGTCGCTACCGCCCCGCCGTGAGCGGCCCTCATCTCATCGGCGCGGCCGGTCTGGGCGAGATGGCGATCAGCATCGACGGCAGGCGGATCGCCGAGGCGACCACCCTGGCGCCCCCGGAGCTGGTGGGCCTGCTCGCGCGGCCTCCCGAGCTCCGCGTCGCGGTCGAGCTGGAGGCCGGTCGGGAGGTCGAGGTCCAGATCGAGGATCATCTTCCGGCATCACTCGAGTCCGGCCGTGAGGTCGAGGCGCGGCCCGGGGCCCAGGGCATCCCCACGACCCGCGTTCACAGCGCGCGGCTGGTCATCTTCCGTCTCGGCATCGCGCCCGCCCCCGACGAGGAGGCCATGATCGCCGAGGCCGTCGAGGCCGCCGGTCGGTCGACCGCGGCGGTGGTCGTGGTCGGCTCCGTGGAGAGCAGCGACAGCGAGGGGTACGACCGCGATTCGCTGGCCCTGCCCGGGCGCCAGGATGAGCTGGTCCGGCGGGTTGCCGCCGCCAACCCCCGAACCGTGGTGGTCGTCAACTCCGGGTCGCCGGTGCTCATGCCCTGGGTGGACGAGGTCGCCGCGATTCTCCAGGTGTGGCTTCCCGGTCAGGCGATGGGCGAGGCGATCGCCGACGTCCTGCTGGGCGTCGCCGAGCCGGGGGGACGGCTCCCGGTGACCATCCCCCGGCGTGAGGCGGACTGCCCGGTCCTCGGCGCCGAGCCCAACTTCGGCCGGCTGGAGTACGCGGAGGGGCTGCTGATGGGCTACCGCGGCTACGACCACGCCGGCACCGAGCCCCGGTTCTGCTTCGGCCACGGGCTCGGCTACACCGACTGGGAGTACGTGGCGCTGCGGCCCGCCACCGTCGAGCTGAGGCCCGGAGAGGATCTCGCGGTGGCGGTGAGCGTCCGCAACGTCGGCGGACGCGCCGGCCGCGAGATCGTCCAGCTCTACGTGGAGCCGGCGCCCGGTGCCGACGATGGCACCCGCCCACTGCGGGTCCTGGCCGCCTTCGCCCCGGTCGACGCCGGCCCGGGCGAGGAGGTGACCGTCAGCCTCACCGTGCCGTCCCGTGCCTTCGCCCGATTCGACGAGAGCGCGCATGGGTGGAGCTGGCCGTCGGCAAGCTGGCGGCTGCGTGCGGGCCGCTCGTCACGCGATCTGCGGCTGAGCGAAGCGGTCCGAGTGGTCTGACGGCTCGCCGGCGGTACCAGCTCGGCTGAGCATCCGGCGCCGCCTGCGGAGCGTCGGTCCAACCCGGGACCTGGCCCGCGGTGGTCGCGTCGACCGCAGTCCATGATGATCCGGGGCCTCTGAGCCGGCGCGCCCATCGCCGTGTGGCGCGCCGGCCGCCGGGTCGGTGACCCGGCCGGCGCGCTGCCGGCCGGGTCCGACCCGCCCACCTTCAGCGGGTGGGTCTAGTGAAGTGATCCGATCAGGAGGCCACCGGCCTGAGCTGCATCAGGATGTAGGGCATCTGCGGATCGCTCGGGGATGGGTCCATGTAGGGGTGCGACTGGTTCGGCCAGCCCGTGTATGCCGCGCTGCTGAAGACGTTCCAGTCGGCACCGTAGAGGAGGGGCACATAGGGGACCTGGGTCGACATGGCCGTCTCAAGCGACTGGACGATCGGGAGCAGGGTCGAGGTGTCGCTGGGGTCCGTGCTGGCGTACTGGGTCAGGGCGGTCTCCGCGGCCGCGTCACCGGACCAGTTCTTCAGCCCGGCGTAAGCGGCGGAGTTGGTGGAGCTGGTGGCGTCGAACCAGTCCTCGTACTGGATGTACGGGATGCTGCCGCCGCTGCCCCAGTGGATCAGCGTCTGCCAGTCAGAGGTGCTCGTGGAGTACCCGGAGAACCAGTCGGAGTAGCCCTGGGCGGCCTTGGTGGTCACGTCCATGCCGACGGCCTGCAGCTCCGACGAGATGAGGGCAGCGTCTTCCCAGTAGTCGGAGAACGCGATCGGGTCGTAGACCGAGAAGCTGATGTCCTGACCGGACTTCTCCCAGCAGTTGGCCGGGTTGTTGCTGGTGCAGGTGCCGCCGGGGGTGTACGTCCCGGTGCTGCTGTTGTAGCTGGAGCTGGTCGGGGCCGTGTAGCCGTCCGCGGTGAGGATGTCGTAGACATCATCGCCGGAGGGCAGGTTGTCGGCCTTGGCGGTCGCCGCGTCCGCGACGTTCCCGGAGGTCGAGAGATCGTTGGTGAGGCTGCCGTCCGATGGAAGGTAGCTCTTCTGTGCGGGTATGATCAGCCCACTCGAGGAGCTCGCCGGCAGCTCGTACCCGGACTCACCCAGGAGGCCGAGGGCGTTGCGGTCGATGCCGTAGCTAACCGCCTTGCGGACCTGGGCGTCGCCGATCCCGGTGGCGCCGCCGTTACCCGAGTTCAGGTTGAACCAGAGGGTCACGGTGCTGCCGGGGGCGAACCAGGCGTTGTTGGTCTGGGGGTCGAGGTCGACGAAGTTGGAGTAGACGTTGGGGATGTCGTTGCCGGCCCAGTCGAGCTGGCCACTCACCAGGGCGTCGCTCGCGGCGGCGTTGGTGGCGAGGGACGGGGTCTCGATCTCGGACTCCGGCGGCTTACCGCCCCAGTAGTAGGGGTTCGGCTTCCACGTGATCAACGAGCTGGTGTAGCTCTTGAGCATGAAGGGGCCGGTTCCCACCGGGTCGGTGATCTTGACGGTCGGGTTGGCGGCGATCGAGTTCGCCTCCGACGCCGGCAGCATGTACTCGTTGCCGAGGATGGTGTAGAGGCTGGTGTACTGCGCCGTGGCGAAGTTCAGGGTCACCACGTTCCCCGAAGCGGTCGGGGCCGACGACTGGGCCGGAACGCCGTTGATGTTCGCCTTGGCGTTCATCAGCATCGTGTAGGTGGCGACAACGTCGGCCGGCCCGAAGGCGGTGCCGTTGTTGAACTTGATGTTCGGCTTGACGGTGACCGACAGGGTCTTGCCGCTGTTGCTGAAGCTGTAGGCGCTGGCCAGCCAGTAGTGGGTTCCGCTCGAGGTCGGGTCGAGCTGGTCGAACTCGATCAGCGGCTCGTTGACCATCGTGCGGGTGCCCATCTGTTCCGCAACCGAGTTGCCGTCATAGGGGTTGAAGTCGTCCGAGAACGTGACCCCGGTGGTCGGCTCCGCGATCAGAGGCGGCCCTGCCGTCGTCGTCGTGCTTGGCGACGACGACGTCGTCGAGGTGCTGGAGCTCCCGCACGCGGCGACGGCCACGGTCAGTACCGCCGTCCCGAGCAGGCCTGTCAATGCTCTTCGATTCATACGCTCGTGATCTCCGTAAGGCACAGCCCGCGGGGGGCGGTGCACCGTCTGATGATTGATGCCGAGGCGAGGCACCGCCACCAAGAGCGGTCGCGTCCGGCCTCACCGACGGGTGAGCCACACACGCCTCTCCACGATGCCCCCCGGGCGCCGGCGGAGCCCGGAACGCTATAGGCCATGGTCGGTTCCTCCTCAGTCCTCCTCAGTTCTCCTCGTGCACGCTGGTGCTCATCGGGTCGTGCTCGCGATCGGACCGCACGCCGTCAGCGGCCGGCGGATGGCCGCCGCCGTCTCCCGGCGGGGCCCCACCCCCGTCGCTGTCCACCTTGCGCTCCGCCGGGTCAACGTGCAGCCAGCAGGCGGCGGTGTGGCCGGACGAGACCCGGACGTCGGGCGGGGTCGCCCGGCTGCAGATCTCCATGGCGTGGGGACAGCGGGGATGGAAGCGGCATCCGCTCGGCGGAGAGATCAGGCTTGGCGGCGCGCCGCTGCCGGCCAGACTCGGCGGTTCCACGCGGTCCGGGTCGGGAGCGGCCGACAGCAGGAGCTGGGTGTAGGGGTGGGCCGGGCTGTCGGTGAGAGTCGCGCTCGGCGCCGACTCCACCAGCCTCCCGGCGTACATCACCATGATGGTGTCGGCGAGGTAGCGCGCCGAGCCGATGTCGTGGGTGACGTAGAGGATCGCCAGGTGCTCGCGATCGCGCAGGTCGGCGAGCAGGTTGAGCAATCCCAGGCGGACCGAGACGTCGAGCATCGAGACCGGCTCGTCGGCGAGCAGCACCCGCGGCCGGACCGCCAGTGCCCGGGCGATCGCCACCCGCTGCCGCTGGCCTCCGGAGAGCTCGTGAGGGAACATGTCCGCGAACTGCTCGGGCGGCTCCAGCGCCACCCGGGTGAGCAGGTCGGCAACGCTCGCCTCGATGTCGGTGGCAGTGTGGTGGATCCGCAAGGGTCGCACCAGGTTGTGGCGGATCCGGTACACCGGGTTGAGGGAGGTGAAGGGGTCCTGCAGGACCATCTGAACCTGCGCGGTGTACGAGCGGGGGCGGCCCTGCGGCGCCGGTGCACCATCGAGGAACAGCTCACCGTGGTCGGGAGCGATGACCTTGGCCAGCAACCGGGCGACCGTCGTCTTCCCTGACCCGCTCTCGCCCACCAGGGCGGTGACGGCGCCCGCGGTGAGACCGACGGAGAAATCCTCCACCGCGTAGAGGAGAGCCCGGCTTGCGAACAGGCCGCGACCGTGCCGGACGGAGAAGTGCTTGCTGAGGTTCCTTCCCTCCAGCACCGGTTCGGTGGCGACCGGTGTCGAAGCGAACGGCGTGCGCGCGGCAACGCTCATCGCGAGCTCCGGCGGCGCTGCGGCACCGCGGCCCGCGCGCCGGTGGCCGGCTGCCGTGGGTCGGGAAGGCCCAGGTCCTGGGGGACGCTGACATCGCCCGCGTGGAGCCAGCAGCTCGCCAGGCGACCCGACTCGCCCAGGGACACGAGCGCCGGCGTCTGCGACCGGCACCGCTCCATCGCCCACGGGCAGCGGGGATGGAAGGCGCACCCGCGGGGCAGGGCGCGCAGGTCGGGCGGTGAGCCCGGGATGCCCTCCATGGGCACCTTCTCCCCGTGCATCGGCGGGAAGCAGTGGAGCAGGCCGTACGTGTACGGCATCCGGGGAGCGTGGAAGAGGGAGTCCGCCGGAGCCATCTCGACGATCCGCCCGGCGTACATGACCGCGATCTCGTCGGCGAGCTCGACGAGCAGGGAGAGGTCGTGGGTGATGAAGAGGGCGGCGAAGCCCAGTCGCGTGCCCAGGTCCATCAGCTCCTCGAGGATCTCCCGCTGGGTGACGACGTCGAGGGCGGTCGTGGGCTCGTCGAGGATCATGACCTGGGGGTCGAGGGCCAGGGCCATGGCGATCATCACCCGCTGCCGCTGGCCTCCAGAGAGCTCGTGGGGGTAGCTGCGGAGCCGGTCAGAGGTCAACCCCACCATCTCCAGGAGCTCCACCTCCCGGTCCAATCTCTCCGCCCCGGAGAGGCTGCGGCGATGCACGCGGAGCAGATCGTCGAACTGCGCACGCGTCGTGGCCACGGGGTTGAGAGCGTTCAAAGCGCTCTGCGGGACCACCGAGATCTCGGACCAGCGCACGGAGCGCAGCTCCTCCTCGCTGGCCGCCAGGATGTCCACGGTGCGCGAGGACCCGTCCCCGGAGGCGGGTCTGGAGTGGAAGAGGACCTCGCCCGCGGTGATCACGCCCGGCCAGCGGAGCAGGCGGATCGCCGCCATGGCCAGGGTCGACTTGCCGCTGCCGCTCTCACCCGCGAGGCCCAGCACGTGTCCGCGCCGCAGCACCAGGTCGCAGTCCACCACCGGATGCACGGCGTCGCCGCCGATGCCGTAGTCAACACAGAGCCCGCGGATCTCGAGGACCGGGTCCGCCCTCCCATCCGAGATCGGCACCAGAGCGGCCGGTGCCGGCGAGCTCCCCGTCGTGTCGTGGAGGGTCACGGCGCGGCCACCTCGCCGCCGGTCGCCCCCTCCCGCCGCGCCACCGGGGTGATGCCAAAGGGCGGTCGGGTCTTGATCCCCGCCTTCCTGGCCGCCCTGCGCGAGAGGCCGGCGACTCGCAGGCGCGGGTTGATGAACTCGTCGATACCGAAGTTGAGGAGTGCGAGCGAGGTGCCGAGCAGGGCGATGCAGAGGCCCGGAGGTGCCCACCACCACCACCACCCGCCGCGCACCGCGTTGTTGGCGAATCCCTCCCGCAGCATCTCACCCCAGTTCCAGAGACCGGCGGGCGACGACGTGGGCGATCCGGCCAGCCCGAGGAAGGCGATGGCCACATAGGCGCCCACCGCGTAGAGGGTGGTGAAGAGGAACGAGGCGGCCACGATGGGGACCAGGTTGGGAAGAACCTCGACGACGATGATGCGCAGGCGGCCCTCCCCCGAGATCCTCGCCGCCTCGACGAAGTCGCGATTGCGCAGGGACAGGGTCTGCGCGCGCAGCACCCGGGCGCTGTACGCCCAGGCGGTGACGGCGATGATGGTGGCGACCAGGATGACGCTGGTCCCTGCGACCGGCACGTAGTCGGCCAGCACGATCAGGAGCGGAAGCCCGGGAATGGCGAGGAAGACGTTGGACAGCAGCGACAGCCCCTCGTCGGCGGCGCCGCCCATGTAGCCCGCGGTGACTCCGACGAGCACCGAGAGCACGGTGGCCATCGCCGCGGCGAGAACGCCGACGAACACGGTGGCCGCGGTGGAGGCCAGCAGCTGGGACAGGACGTCCTGAGCGAAGACGGTCGTCCCCAGCAGGTGGCTGCCCGACGGCGGCAGCGGGAGCGGGTAGTAGTGCGCCGGGAAGCCGGTGCCGGGCCCGGTTCCTGGGACCAGGACGTGCTTCACCCAGGTCGCCACGTTGGTCGCGTTCGGGGAGTACGGGGCGGCCCACCCTCCGATGATGGCGATCACCACGAAGATGGCCAGCATCACGAGGCCGACGGTCACCTTGGGCGAGTGCGGCAGGTGCAGCACCCGCTCGCGCCGCGGAGACCCTTCCGGGGGAGGGGTCTTGCCACCGGCGGTCTGGCCCATGAGCATGCTGTTGCTGGACATCTGCTCAGCCCGCCTGCCGCGCCCGGGGGTCGATCAGCACGTACACCACGTCCGCCAGGAGGTTGGCGGCCAGCACCACCAGGGTGATGACCACGAAGATCCCCTGCACCAGGTTGTAGTCGAGTTCGCTCAGGGCCTGGTAGAGGTGGTAGCCGATCCCGGGGTAGTTGAAGACGATCTCGACGAGAATCTGGCCGGCGACCACCAGGCTCAGCGCGATGGTGAAGTTGGAGACGACCGGCAGCAGGGCATTGCGCGCCGCATACGTCACCACCCTTCGGCTCGGCAGGCCCTTGGCCCGGGCCACCAGGACGAAGTCCTCGTCCATGGTGGTGAGCATGTTGTTACGCATGGTCAGGATGAAGCCTGCCATCGAGGCCAGGACGACGGTCGCCGCGGGCAGGATCGCATGGCTGAGGATGCTCGCGATGTAGGGCCAGTTCATACCGGGGTTCACCGCGTAGATGTCGTAGCCGAAGAGGCTCGGGAACCACTTGAGCATCGTCCCCGTCGCCCCGAAGATGAGGATGAGCACCAGGGCGAGGTAGAAGTAGGGAATCGCCTGGAAGAAGGTCGTGACCGGCATCACCCACTCGACCCAGGTGCCGCGCCGCCAGGCCATCAGGACGCCGATGAGGGTCCCGATGACGAAGGCCAGGGTCGTGGAGACGGCCAGCAACCCGATGGTCCAGGGCAGATAGGAGACGATCAGGCTGCCCACCGGCGCGTTCTCGGACCATGACCAGCCCAGGTTTCCGTGAAAGAGGTTCCCCCAGTACTGGAGGTACTGGGTCCAGAGGCTGGTGTGGACGTGGAAGCCGAGCTGCAGCTCGATGGCATGGACGCAGGCCGCGTTGCACACCCCCGACGTCTCGGCTCGGATGATCGCGGCCGCGACCGGGTCGCCGGGCACCACACGCGGGAGGAGGAAGCTGAAGGTGATCGCCGCCCAGGCGGCGATGAGGTAGAAGCCGAGCCGCCGGATCAGCAGGCGCATGCTAGCCGGCCTCCCCGCCGAGCTTCGGGACCACCGGCGCCGAGGAGGCGCGCACCTCGAGCCGCGTGCGCAGGATGACGTTGCGCGGCGGCCGATCCGGGGTTTGGACGCTGTCCATGAGCAGCCGCGCCATCTCGCGGCCGATCTCCTCGACGGGCTGGCGCACGCTGGTGAGCGGCGGTTGCAGCATGGCGGCCATGGGGTGGTCGTCGAAGCCGACCACGGCCACGTCCTCGGGGACCCGGCGGCCAGCCTCGGCGAGCGCCTGGAGGGCCCCCTCGGCCATCAGGTCCGAGGCCGCGAAGACGGCGTCGAGGCGGGGGTGCTTGATGAGCAGAAACCGCATCGCCCGAGCGCCGCCCTCGCGGGTGAAGTCACCCGCCTCGACCAGGCTGTCGTCGTAGGGAAGGCCGGCCGCCTCCAGCGCCGCGCGGTAGCCCACCAACCGGTCGTGACCGGCGGGCATGTCCTGGCGGCCGGTGATGGTGGCGATGGACCGCCGCCCCCCGGAGGCGAGGTGGGCGACGCCGCGCGTGGACCCGCCGACGTTGTCCACGTCAACGTGGCTGACGTGCTCCGATTCGGAGGGGGGCCCGCTGACCACGACCGGGATCCCCCGGGCGGCGAGACGTCCCGCCAGCGGATGGGCGGTGGGGAGGGAGACCAGCAGGACCCCGTCGGCATGGCCGGCGGCAACGTAGCGCTCCACCCGGTCGGCGTCGGGACCCGTCTGGACCGCCAGCAGGATCAGCTGCAGCTCGCGCGAGGCGAGGACGTCGCTGACACCCCGGATGAGACGCGGGAAGAAGGGGTCGCCGATGAGGAAGGTGATGGGCGCCACCAGGGCCATGGCGTCACTGCGCCCGGTGGCGAGGGCGCGTCCTGCCTGGTTGGGGATGTAACCAAGCTTGCTGACCGCGCGCTCAACCGCCCGCCGGGCGTCCGGACTCACCCGGGGGTCGTAGCTCAGTACCCGGGATGCCGTGGACCGCGAGACGCCTGCCGCCAGCGCCACCTCCTCGAGGGTCGCCTTGGGGTCGCGGGGAGCCTTCATGGGAGCGGTCCCACACTTTAGGGACGGCCTCGGTGGGGTGTCAATCACCCCAACGGGTGATCGGTGACGGCAATCACCCGCGTCGGAGGTCGGGGGCCGCCCGGTCGAGGGTGGCCCCTCCGATGAGGTCGGGTTCAGTCGAGGGGAAGCGAGGGATCGAGCGGTTCGGGACTGCCGGCAACCGCGACTGTCACCGTGTGCGCGATCTCGGCCGAGGAGCGCCCCACCTGCAGCTGGTAGTCCCCCGGGTCGACATACCATCCCGCCTCCCGGCGGTGCAGGTGCACCTCACGGGGTGCCCAGGACATGGGGTGGCGCTGCTGCAGCTTCGGCCAGTCCTCGTCGGCGACGTCGTAGTAGGCGAAAGAGCGCTCCCCCAGCTCGAAGCCGACGATGGTGGCCTCCCCCGGGTCCAGCCGCACCTTGGCGAAGGCCCTGAGCTCCTTGAGCGGTCGGAGCCGCCCGCCGGGCCGGTCCCTGCCGCCGCCGGGCGGGGCCACGTAGAGCTGGACCACCTCGGATCCCCGCCGCGGACCGGTGTTGGTCACCGTCGCCTCGAGGCGGAGCCGCCGGCCGGAGACCACTCTCGTCTCCGACAGTCGAGGGGCCCCGATCTCGAAGGTCGTATAGGAGAGGCCGTGGCCGAAGGGGAACCGCACCGGCAGCTTGCGGGCCTCGTACCACCGGTAGCCGATGAAGAGCCCCTCGCCGTAGCGAACCTGGCTGCTCTCCCCCGGGAAGTTGAGGAAGGCCGGCGTGTGCTCGAGTGCGAGCGGCAGCGTGGTGGGCAGGCGCCCGCCGGGCTCCGCGTCCCCGAAGAGGACGTCGACCAGCGCGTTGGCGTACTCCTGCCCGGCGAACCAGGTCTGGAGCAGCGCGCCGGCCTCTCCCGCCCACTCCATGGTCACCGGCGCCCCGGCATTGACCACCACCACGCTGCGGGGGTTGGCCTGCAGGACCCGGCGAACCAGCTCGTCCTGGTGACCGGGAAGCTCCATCGTCTCGCGGTCGTAGTCCTCGCTCTCCCAGTCCGAGCCGGTCCCGACGAAGACGATGGCGGCGCCGGCGGCGCGAGCCAGATCGACCGCCCGCTCGACGCCGGCCTCGTCCGTGCCCGCCTCGTGGACGATCTCGTGGGTATCTCCGAAGCGCTCGCGGAGGGCGGTGAGCGGGGACAGAAGATAGTGAGGGACGATCCCGGCGCTCCCACCGCCCACGATCGCGGGGTGGTCCGCGTTCGGTCCGACGACGGCCAGCCGGTGATGGCCGCTCGGTGAGAGCGGAAGGACGCCCCGGTTGCGGAGGAGCACCAGGGCGTCGGCAGCCGCGCGGCGGCAAAGGCTCCGGTCTTCGGGGCGATCGATCGGATGCTCGGGCTGGGCTGCCGGGTCCTCGAGAGCGCCCACTCGGTCCAGGACAGTCATCAGGCGGCAGACCTTGGCGTCGAGGAGCGTCTCCTCCACATCGCCGGCGCGAACCGCGGCGGCGAGCGCCGCGCCGAACGAACGAGGGGGTCCGGGCATCTCCAGGTCGAGACCGGCGCGCGCCGCGTCGAGGGTGCTGGCGAGGGCGAACCAGTCGGTCATGACCACGCCCTCGAAGCCCCATTCACGGCGGAGGACGTCGCCCAGAAGTCGCGGGTCGTCGGACACATGGCTGCCGTTGACCCGGTTGTAGCTGGTCATCAGCGCCAGCACCCCGGCCACCTTGACCGCATGCTCGAAGGGCAGGAGGTAGAGTTCGCGCAGGGCGCGCTCGTCGATGACCGAGGAGGAGGTGTTCCGCTCGAACTCGGTCTCGTTGCCCACGAAGTGCTTCACCGTGGCCACGACGCCCTCGGCCTGCACGCCCCGGATATATCCGACCGCGAGCTTGGCGGTGAGGATCGGATCCTCGGAGAAGGCCTCGAAGTTGCGTCCCCAGAGCGGGTGCCGGTGCAGGTTGACGGTGGGTGCGAGGAGCACCCGCGCCCCCTTGTCGAGGGCCTGGCGCGCGACCATGGCCGCGGCCTGAGCGACGAGATCGGGATCCCAGGTGGCGCCCAGAGCCGTCGCGGAGGGGATGCACACCGATGGGGTGGCGCTGTGGACGCCACGGGTCTCGCCCCGGGCCCCGCTGGGACCGTCGGTGAGCTTCACCGCCGGGATGCCGAGTCGCGGGATCGCGGCGGTGTGCCAGCTATCGACGCCGGCGGTGAGGGAGGCCTTCTCGTCGAGGGTCATCCGGCGGACGAGCGCCGGAATGTCCCGGACCGCCGGGTCCTCAGGGGTCGGCTGTGCGGATGCCACCGCTCTGAGCTCCTCTGGGTGCGGTGCCGGTTCCCTCCAGCATCCCGTGATCCTAGGCCACGGGGTGTTGCCCAGGACCCGGTCAGCCGCTGGACTGTCCAGGCTTTGCCCGAGCCCTGCCGAGCTCGAGGCCATGGCCGCGACCGGGCCGGCCGGGAACGTCGGAGCTCGTGCCGGCAGGCTGATGCCGGCTGTTGCCGCCAGGGCGGGAGGGGTCCATGGCCGAGGCCTGCTCGAGGTCGCCGGCCATATTCGCCTGGCTGCCCGAAGCCACCGCCAGCTCCTGAGCGGTGGTCGAGACCTGCTGGCTCGCGATCCGCACCTGCTCCATGGCCTCCACCACCTGCTCGGTGGCGGACTGCTGCTGCTGGGTGGCCAGCCGGATCCCCGAGCTGGCCTCGGCGACGTGCTCCATGAGGCTCAGTCCGGCCGTGAGCTGCTCGGCCCCCTTGTCCATCGCCAGCACCGTGGCACTGGTCTCGACCTGGACGTTCGTGGTGATCTGGGAGATGTCGGCGGCCAGCGCCTTGGACCGGTCGGCCAGCCGCCGCACCTCGTCGGCGACGACCGCGAAGCCGCGCCCCGCGTCCCCCGCCCGCGCGGCCTCGATGGCGGCGTTGAGAGCGAGGAGGTTGGTCTGGTCGGCCAGGTCGTTGATCATCGAGAGGATCTTGGCGATGTCGCGCGCCCGATCGGTGAGGCGCAGGGTCCGCTCGGTGGAGGCGAGGATGTCCTGACGGGCCAGCTCCAGCTTGTCCCTGGTCTCGGCGGCCTGGGCGGCGACCCGTTCCACGGTCTCGGCGATCTGACCCGAGGTGCGGGCCAGCTCCTCCATGCTCGCCGACGTCTCGGTGGCGCTCGAGCTCTGCCGGGCGGTGGTGGCGGCAAGCTGGTTGGAGGCCGCGGCCAGGCGCACCGCCGAGTCGGAGAGGTCGCTGCTGGTGCCCTGCACCCGGCCGATCAGCGCCCCGAGGCGCTCGACCATCTGGTTGAAGGCCGCTCCCAGGGTGGCGACCTCCACCGCACCCGCCGGGGCCACCCGGGCGTTGAGGTCGCCCGCGGAGACGCGGCGTGCCGCCCGCGAGAGGGCCCGGATCGGGCGCACCTCGAGCTGGGCCATCATGAAGGAGAAGATCGCCGCCAGCACCAGGCCGATGCCGAGCACGAGGAAGCCCGAGTTGCGCAGCGCGGTCACACCGCTCAGCGCCTGGCCGGCGGGCTCGCTCACCAGAATCGCCCACTGGACGTCGGCGGCCTCAGCGTACCCGGTGATAGTGTCGGTGCCGTTCATGGTCATGCGGGCTGCACCGGAGTGGCCGCGGAGCGCGCCGGCGACAGCCGCGTTGTCGATGCGGGTCCGTAGCGCCCCGCGGGCGAGCATCTGCGCGGAGGTGAGCGTGGAGGAGCTCCCCATGGAGGTCGTGTAAACGAGCCAGCCGGAGCTGTCCACTGCGGTGACAGAGGTCGACACGCCACCCGCGCCGCTGACGCCGACGAAGAGGCTGGCGACCTGGTTGCTGCCGCCGCCGGGTCCCGTCCACGGCTCCAGGCCGACGACGCCGACCAGAAGCCCGCTGAACTGCAGGTTGCTGGTGCTGGCCGGCACCGCCATCAGCCACTGGAGGTCGTTGCCGGCGGCGTTCTTGGTGATGTCACCGACATAGGGCTGACCGGATTCCATGATCCCCGCCACCCAGGACTGCCCCACCAGAGACACCTCACCGCCAAGGCCGGTGCCCGCGACGGGCTGGCCGCTGGCGTCGACCAGCTCCAGCTCCGAGAAGGGGTCACTGGAGGTCGCCTTGGCGATCAGGGTGACGGCGGATTTGGCGTCGGCGGTGTCGGAGCTCGAGATGATGCCAGCCAGCTGGGTCAGTTCGCGCTCGCGGTCCTGAACCCAGGAGTCGACCTTGCTGGAGACCTCCTGGGCCACCGTCTCCACACCATTGGAGGTGGCGGTGGAGAGGCTCCCGGACGAGAGGTTGGTGAGGACGAGCACCATCGAACCCATCACCACCACGCAGATGGCGAGGACTCCGAACAGGAAGCGCGTGAAGTAGTGACCCCCCAGGCGGTCGAATCTGGAGAGCGCTCTCTTCAGGATGTCCACGGCGGCGAATCCGCACCCCGGCTGAGGTCAGGCCGGGCTCCCGGCGGCCGAGCCCTGACCGCCGCATCATCTCCCGGCACCTGTGACAGCGCCGATGCACGCTGCCGAAGGTGGGTAACGGGGTGGACGGCAGTGGCCAACCTGTGACCGCGCGGAAGCTCGCCACGACCGGTCCGCGACGGTCTCCGCACTCGCCGGCCGGGTCCGGGATCCCGCCGGTGGGAGGGCTTTGCGACGAGGGCTGGTCTGTCGCGCAGCCCTCCCCGGCTGGGAATCGACCGCCAGGCTCATTGGGCAGGCCACCGGTGTACCGCGGCCGCACGGTGAGAGCGTTCCCACACTCTAGGGGCGCCGGGGCAGACTGTCAATCTGCCCGCCGCCTCAGCCCACCCCCTAGCCGGCGGGGCGCGGGTGACCGCCTCGCGCCGAGGGGCTGGGGGCCGCCCCGGCTGCCGGCGCGCCCGGGCGATCGACGGCGGGCGGGGCCGGGCTCCCCCCGAACACGTCGAGGAAGAGGGCCTCCAGCAGCAGGCGCGGCTGGGCGTAGGCGGCGACCTCAGCCCCAGCCCGCAGCAGCGCGTCAAGGATCCGGCCGGGCTCCCCGGGTGAGAGCGCTCTCGCCCAGGCGTCCGCCTCCCGACTCCGGCTGCGCAGACGCGCGAGCTCCGGCGCCCCGGCCGCCCGCACCGCCGCGTCGCGGACGAAGGAGGTCCAGATCGAGAGGTTGACGAGGAGGCGCTCCCGACCCTCGCCGCCCGCGGCGGGAGCCAGCTCGGCCGCCGCCGCCAGGGCCGCCGGTGCCCCGCCCCCACCGATGGCGAGGAAGCGGTCGAGCATCGCCAGCTCACCCTCCAGGGACGCGGGGTCGGCGGCCAGCCGCAGGGCCCGGCCCGGGCGACCGCCGCTCAGCTCCGCCGCCAGCTCCGCGGTGGCGGGGTCCACGCCGTGGCGGTCGCGGAGCCAGGCCTCGATGGCGCCGCCCTCGACCAGCCCCAGGGTGAGCTGGCGGCAGCGGGAGACGATGGTGGCGGGCAGGCGCTCGGGGCTGTGGGCGGTGAGCAGGAGGTGGGTTCCGGCCGCCGGCTCCTCGACGGTCTTGAGCAGCGAGTTGGCGGCCTCTTCGGTGAGCCGATCGGCCCGTGCGAGGATCGCCACCCGGGCACCGCCCGCATAGGGCCGAAGGCTGAGGAAATCCTGCAGGCTCCCCGGATCGCGGCCGGCCCGCACCCGTCTGATCGAGATGCGTTCCTCCGCCGAGTCCTCCAGCCAGAGGTCGGGGTGGCTGGTCACCTCACCGGGCCATGAGCCGCGCGGGAGCAGCTCGCCGGCGAGGCTCAGCATCAGGGTGGTCTTGCCCACCTGGTCGGGACCGACGACCAGGAGAGCGTGGCCCAACTGCCCGGTGTCGAGGGCTCGGCGCAGCCCAGCCACGGCGCCGGGGTTGCCGAGGAGGTCACCGAGCGCCACCCGGGCAGTGTAGCCACCGGACGGCCGCCGCCCCGTGCCGGCACCGCCCCCGCCGGCCCGGCTCCGGTGAGGTGGCACGCCACAATGGCCCGGTGCGCGAGGGATCGATCCGCCGGCTCGCCGCCGGCTGGCTCCTGCCCACGCCGGGCCGAAGCCGCCCGGCCCCGCGGGTGGCCTGGGATTGGACGGACGTGGTCCTCTTCTTCGGCGCCTACTTCCTCGGGCTCTCCCTGCTGTCCGAGCTCTTCCTCTCCTCCGCGGTGCAGCAATTCGCCCGGACGCTCGTCCACGGGCTGAGCGCCCAGCAGCAGACCGCGCTCGGCAACTTCGCAGAGCAGACGGCGGTGTACGCGCTGGCGATGATCATCGTCGCGGGGCTGGCCATGGGCCGCCGCCACGCCCGGCTGTCGGACCTCGGCTGGCGGATGCCGAGCTGGCGCTGGCTGCCGGTGGCGGTCGTCGCCAGCGCCGCCTGCCTGGTCGCGCTGACGTGGCTGCTGAATGCGGAGGCGGGGATCGTCCACGTGCAGAACGCCCAGGTCGCGACCGTGCGGGGCGAGTACGGCAACCAGGTCGGCATCGCTCTCGTGCTGCTCTCGGTGGAGGTCCCGCTCGCCGAGGAGACCTTCTTCCGCGGCTTCGTATACGGCTGGATGCGCCGGCAGCTCAACGTCCCGGCGGCGGCCGTGCTCTCCGGCTGCTTCTTCGCCGCCGCCCACGTCGGCTGGGGGACGTCGAGCGAGGAGATCCTGTTCCTCCCCCTGGCGCTGCTCGGGATCCTGCTGGCGCTCCTCTACGAGTACTCGAGGTCGCTGCTTCCCGGGGCCGTCGTCCACGGCATCTTCAACCTGGTGGAGACCCTCCAGATCCTCTGACGGGATCACCCCGCCGTGTCGGGGGCGACCGCGGCGGCCACCGCATCCCGGACCCCGTGATGGACGTGGTTGGCACCGACCAGGTCCAGCACGCCGTAACGCTGGAGGAGGTCGTGGATGTCCTCGACGTGGGCGAGGTGGACGCTCACCGAGCGGGCCCGGAGGTCGCGGAGCAGGGTGAGCAGCACCTGGCCGGCACTGTAGTCGATGTCGGCGACCGGCGAGAGGTCCATGACGACCCAGCTGACCGGGTCCGGTGCGGCCGCGACCAGCGCCAGCACCCGCTGCCGGAAGCGGTCGGCGTTGGCGAAGAAGAGGGTCCCGTCGAAGCGGTAGGCGATGCCCCCAGGCAGGGTCTCGACGCCGGGGCGCGCAGGTTCGGGGATGAGGTCGCCGGCAGACCCCGCGACGGGCACCATCACCGTGTCCCGGGGCCGGTAGGCGCGGCGGACGAAGTCGAGGACGGAGAGGGCGACGGCGAGCGCGATCCCCTGCTCGACGCCGACCAGCACCACCACCACAGCCGTGGCCACGGCCAGCACCAGCTCGTCGCGCCGCAGCCGCCAGAGCTCGCGCAGATGGGCGACGTCGACGAGGTGGATCCCGATGACGAAGACGACCGCGGCGAGGGTCGCGTCGGGCAGGAAGTGGAGCAGCGCGGTCGCCGCCACCAGCACGACGATGGCGATCACCGCCATCACCAGCTGGGCCAGCTGAGTGCGCCCTCCGGCCGAGTCCACCACCGCGGTCTTGGTCGGGCTGCCGTTGACGCAGAAGGTGCCGGTGACCCCGGCGGCCAGGTTGGCGATGGCGAGCCCCACCAGGTCGCGGTTCTCGTTCAGCTCCTCCTCCCGCTTCTGGGCGAAGCTGCGCGCGGTGGCGGCGCTCTGGGCCAGGACGACCACGAAGATCGAGGCGGCGACCGCGGCCAGGCCGGGAACCTGGCCCCACGACACGTGGGGGAGCCCGATGGGCGGGAGCCCTGCCGGCACCGACCCGACGATGGCGACGCCGTGGCGATCCAGGCGCAGGGTGGCGGCCAGGATGATCGAGACGGCGACCACCAGGAGGGTGCCCGGTATCCGCTTGGAGACCACCTCGAGCAGCAGGATGGCGGCGACCGCGACGATCGCCAGCGCGGCCGCCGGGATCACGATGTGGCCGAGGGAGCCCAGCACCGTCCCCATCTGGCTGACGACGCTACCGCTGGCGTGGATGCCGAGCATGCCGGGCAGCTGGGTGAGCGCCACCTGGACGCCCACGCCACTGAGAAAGCCGACCAGGGCGGTGCGGGAGAGGAAGTCGGCGAGAAAGCCGAGGCGGAGCAACCGTGCCAGCAGCAGATAGCCAGCGGCGAGCAGCGCGATCAACCCCGCGAGGCCGACGTACTCGGGGCTGGCCGGCCTGGCGAGGCTGATCAGGGCCGCGAACATGATGGCGGCAGTCGCCGAGTCGGCACCAACGACCAGATGACGCGACGACCCGACCAGGGCGAAGACGATGACGGGGAGGGCGAGGGTGTAGATGCCCGTGATCACGGGCATGCCCGCGATCTTGGTGTAGCCCATCGACTCGGGGATGGCCACGGCGGCGAGCGTCGCTCCCGCGATGACGTCGGCGATGATGGTCGCCCGGGTGGTCCCGGCCAGTCCCTGGACGAGCGCCAGCGGGTTGGTGTGCTGGGGGGAGGTGGGGGTGGTGTCGGTCACGGCGCGTGGGAGTTTAGTGCCGTCGACCCGTGCTCGCCACGGTCAGGAGTCCGTTGGCGCCATCCGCCGGGCTTGGCGCCATACCAGCCAGATCCGCTGAAGGGCGGTCAGGTTGGTGAGCACGGCGAGCACCCAGAGGGCGGGGATGAGCAGGGGCGGCACCACCAGACCGGCGACGGTGATCACCACCCGCTCGGGTCGGGCGAGGAGGCCGCCGTCGCAGGTGAAGCCGAGCGACTGGGCCCGGGCGCGCACGTAGGAGACGAGCAGCGAGCCGCCCAGGGCCACGATCACCAGCATGGACGGGAGCTCTCCGCCGCTCCGGGAGACGAAGTGATAGAGGAGGGCGGCGTAGGTGACGATCTCGGCGTAGCGGTCGGTGGTCGAGTCCAGGAAGGCCCCATAGGGCCGGACCCGGTGGGTGACCCGGGCGACGGCGCCGTCCAGGATGTCGAAGAGCCCGGCGAAGAGCAGCACCAGGCCGCCCGGGATCAGCAGGCCGAGGCCGATGAGGACGGCGGCAACGATGGTGACGGCGAGCCCGGTCAGGGTGAGGGCGTTGGGGGTGATCCCGCGGAGGTGGATGGCGGTCACCAGGCGGCGCGCCTGACGGCGCACCCATTCCTGAAATCGCTGGGTGAACACGTCGCCCGTGCGCCTCAGCGCGACTCCGCGACGAGGGCGGCGCGGGCGCGCTCGCGGGCCTGCGCGTAGACGTCGAGGATGCCGTCGACCACCACCCGCCAGTCGTAGCGCCGCGCCTTCTCGACCCCATGCCTGCCCATGCTCCGGCGCAGCCCCGGGTCGGCGATCAGCGACTCGAGGGCGAGTGCGAAAGCCTCGGGCTTGCCCGGTGGCACCAGCAGCCCGTCACCACCGGGGTCGACGACCTGGCTGAAACCCGGGATCGCCGAGGCGACCACCGGCACCCCGCTGGCCATCGCCTCGAGCAGGACGATGCCGAAGCTCTCGCGGCCGGTCGCGGGCGAGCAGAAGACGTCGGCGCTGGCGTAGATGCGGGGGAGGACGTCGGCCGGCACGTGGCCGAGGAAGGTCACGTCGGGGACCCCGGTGGCCTCGCACTGCCGCTCGTAGGCCCAGCGCATCGGGCCGTCGCCGACGATGACCAGCCGGCAGCCGGCCCTCTGGCGGCGGAGCTGGGCGTAGGCCGCGAGGAGGATGGGGAGCCCCTTGCGCTGCTCCATCCTGCCGACGAAGAGGATGGTCGCCGCGCCCTCGCCGCGCAGCTCGGGAAGCGGGGGGAGGTCGGGCCGGAAGCACCCCCCGTCGATGCCGTTGGGGACGATCGTGTAGTCGCCGGTGAAGTAGTGGCTGATGAACTCGCGCGCCGGCTCGCTGACGCAGATCAGGCCGTGGAGGCGGTGGAAGTAGCGGAGCAGGAAGGGCCGGCCGTAGTAGTAGCCGAGGTTGCGGCGCGCCATGGCATGGAAGGTGCCCACATTGGCGCCCCGGTGGAACCGCAGGGTGGTGATGGGCAGCCCGGGAACCAGCGGCTCGTGATAGTGGACGACGTCGAAGTCGGCGCGGTCCAGGAGGCTGCGGACCCGGCGCACCAGGTGGAAGGAGAGCGCGATCCTGGCCACCGAGCCGTTGCCACGCACCGGGACGCTGCGGCCGATGCGGACGAACCCGGGGATGCTCTCCACGTCCCGCACGTGGGCCGACGGCGCCAGGATGGTGACCTCGTGGTCCCGGCGGCGCAGCTCGCCGGCGAGGTGGCGGACGTGCTCGGTGACCCCGCCCGGGTGGGTGAAGTCGTAGGGGGAGACCAGGCAGACCTTCATGGGCGCGCGGCCGTGGGTGAGGCGTGGTCACGGGCCGCGCGGCGGCCCGCGCCGGGGCAGCGGCTCATGGGCCCGGCTCCCAGATGGGGTCGAGGACGTGCCACTGCTCCGGGTGCGCGCGTATCGCCTCCTCGAAGAAGGCGAGGATCTCGAGCACCACCCGGCGAAGCTCCTGGGGCCGGGGCGCGCTCCGGTCGTAGACGATCTCCGGGTTCACGTAGGCTCCCAGGCCTCCGGGGATCCGGGGAAGGGCGATGGGGAGGATCACGGATCCGGCCCGCATGGCGGCGTCGACCACGCCGATGGGGAACGGTGCCTCGGCCCCGAAGAAGGGGAAGCGTTCGCCGTTGCCGACCAGGTCGCGGTCCATGGCCAGGGCGATGGCGCCGCCGCCCTTCAGGATGCGCAGCACCTCCCGCATGGCGGCGGCGCCCAGCCGCCGCGCGGTGACCTCGTCGGCCTCGCGGATGGCGGCGATGTCGATGGGGACGATCCTCACCCCCTGCGCCCGCCGGGAGCCCACCACCCGCTCGAAGAGCTGGTGCGGCCTGAGGTATTCGGCGAGCAGGGCCATGGGAAACCCGAGGCTGTTGCCGGCGGCCAGCCCCTTCTCCCAGCAGCCGAGATGGAGGGAGATCACGGCGACGCCCCGCCCGCTGGCGGCCGCCTCCTGGTAGCGCTCCAGGTGATCGATGACCAGACCGTTGCTGATGTCGTCGCCCTCGAAGCGCATCGCCATGACGTCGACCCAGGCCCGGCCGAGGTCGCGCAGGTTGCGCCGGACGACCCGGTCCAGGGCCCGGGGGGGCAGCTCGGGGAGGACGTGGGCGAGGTTGGAACGCAGGCCCCGGACCGCCCCGGGCCGGACGGTGCGGAGAACCTCCACACAGCCCACCGCCAGACCGTAGGCGGCGCGCCGGGGCAGGACCCGGACCAGCGCCTCGGCGACCCGGTAGGCGTAGTAGGGCAGCATCGACCCGTCATCGCCGCGAACGACGGCGCCCGCCCCGGCGGCGGGAACTCCACCGCCAGGGCCGCGCTCGATCTGCTGGCCGACGCTGCTCATCGCCACCCCGTGGGGGCTCGTCTTACGGGGTGCAGGCTATCAGGAGACGGGGGCTTCGGATGCGTGCTTGGCCACCAGCGCCTTCCCCGCGGCGGCCTGGGTGTGCCCGTTGCCGTCCGCGGGGGGGGACCCGGCGATGAACGCCTCGGTGAGCTCCCGGGCGCGGTTGTCGGAGAACTGCTTGGGCGGCGACTTCATGAAGTAGGAGGAGGGGCCCTCCAGGGTGCCGGACAGGCCGCGGTCCAGGCCCAGCTTGCAGCAGCGGACGGCGTCGATGACGATGCCCGCGCTGTTCGGCGAGTCCACCACCTCCAGCTTCAGCTCCAGGTTGAGGGGGATGTCGCCGAAGGAACGGCCCTCCATCCGGATGTAGCACCACTTGCGATCGTCCAGCCAGCGCACGTAGTCGGACGGGCCGATGTGGATGTTCCGGTCATCCAGCTTCTGGTCGAGCTGGGAGCGGACGCTGTTGGTCTTGCTGATCTTCTTGCTGACCAGCCGCTCGCGCTCCAGCATGTTGAGGAAGTCGGTGTTGCCGCCGAAGTTGAGCTGGTAGGTGTTCTCGATCCTGACCCCGCGGTCCTGGAAGAGCCGGGTCAGCACCCGATGCACGATGGTGGCGCCGACCTGGGACTTGATGTCGTCGCCGATGACCGGCAACCCGGCCTTGCGGAAGCGGTCCTGCCAGTAGTCCTCACGGGCGATGAAAACGGGCATACAGTTGACCATCGCGCAGCCGGCGGTGAGGATCTGCTCCGTGTACCACTTGGTGGCCTCCTCGCTGCCCACCGGGAGGTAGTTGACCACCACGTCGGTGCCACTGTCCTTGAGGACCTGCACGATGTCGGCGGTCGAGCCGGGCGCCTTGGTGATCACCTCTTTCAGGTACTTGCCGAGGCCGTCGTGGGTCATGCCCCGGACCACCTTGACCCCCTTGGCGGGCACGTCGGCAAACTTCACGGTGCAGTTCTGGCCGCTGAAGATGGCCTCGGAGAGGTCCTTGCCCACCTTCTCGACGTCGATGTCGATGGCCGCGGAGAACTCGATGTCGGAGATGTGGTAGCCGCCGAGGTCGACGTGCATCAACCCCGGGACCTGCTCCCCCGGCTCGGCGTGCTGGTAGTACTCCACCCCCTGGACCAGGGACGAAGCGCAGTTGCCGACGCCGATGATGGCGACCCGGACCTTGTTGCTCATGAGACTCCCTCACTGACGGGCGCGCGCAGCGCCTCGGTGGCACGGCTGAACTCGGCGGCGTCCTTCGGGTTGACGCCCGCCCCGAGAATCTGGACGAAACTCTCCAGGTTGCGCAGGTTGGCCTCGCGATCGAGGCGGCAGAGGACCTCGCGTCCGTCGCGCCGGGTGGAGATCACCTGGGCGTGGCGGAGGGTCCGGAGGTGCCAGCTCATCCGCGGCTGGCTGACCTTGCACCGCTCGGCCAGCTCGGAGACCCGGAGCTCGCCCCGGCGGGCCAGGATCTCGACGATGGCCAGGCGGGTCGGGTTGGCGAGCCCCTCGAAGTAGACCGAGAGGTCGAAGACCCCGGCGGCGATGGCCAGGGGCACCGCCCGCCGCGGGGGCCGGGAACGCATAACCGAATCTTTCATAAAGGTACCTTGAATAAAGGTTAGCTTATACGTTGCGCCAGCGCAAGGGTCTGCGGCCCTCTGTGGCTCGAAGCCCCTCGGCGACCCGGGGCCGATCCCCGGACTGGGGGGCCGCCCGGTGGGGGTCGGAACGGTGGCGTTTGACCCGCTCCCCGGCTCCGGCCGCCTCCCCTTGGGTATCCTTCGCCCAGGGATCCCAGGGTAGCCAAGCTGGTCAAGGCAACGGTCTGTAAAACCGTGTATCGCTGGTTCGAGTCCAGCCCCTGGGACCACCCCCGGGGGGTGCTACCGTCTCGGTCCTGGGATTCGCCCGCGGCGTCCACCGGTCCCCGGCTCCCCCATGACCACCCCCACGCCCTCCTCCCCCGCTCCCGACATCGCCCGTCGGGCTGAGCTGATCGAGCGCAACCTGGCCGAGCTGCTCACCCGGAACGAGCTGATCGCCCTGCTCGAGGGCGGGCAGCGGCTCCGCCACTACATCGGCTACGAGATCTCGGGCCGGGTCCACCTCGGCGGCGGGCTGGTGGCCATGGCCAAGGTGCGCGACTTCCAGGAGGCGGGGGTGGACTGCTCCATCCTGCTGGCCGACTGGCACACCTGGATCAACGACAAGCTGGGCGGCGACCGGGACCGCATCCGGCGGCTTGCCTTCTCCTACTACGGGGAGGCCATGAAGGCGTCGCTGCTCTGCGTGGGCGGCGATCCGGCGGCCCTCCAGCTGGTGCTGGCCTCCGACCTCTACGCCGACCCGGCCCGTGAGTACTGGGCCACCGTCATCGAGGTCGCCAAGCACACGTCGGTGGCCCGCATGCAGCGGAGCATCACCATCCTGGGCCGGCGGGAGGGGGAGCAGGTCGACTTCGCCAAGCTCATCTACCCGGCGCTCCAGGCTGCCGACATCTTCGCCCTGGGGGTCCACATCGCCCAGGCCGGCCTGGACCAGCGCAAGGCCCACGTGGTCGCGCGCGACGTGGCCACCAAGATCAGGATCAATACCCTCCGCGATGCCTCTGGCACCGCCATCAAGCCGCTCGCCGCGCACCACCCACTGCTCACGGGACTGCTCAAGCCGGACCGCTGGCCGGTGCCTCCGGAGGAGCGCACCGACGCGCTCGCGGCCATGAAGATGAGCAAGTCCAAACCGCGGTCGGCGGTGTTCGTCCACGACTCCCCCGACGAGATCAGGGCCAAGCTGCGCTCCGCGTTCTGTCCCCCCGGGGAGGTGGAGCTGAACCCGGTGCTCGACTGGATCGAGCGGCTCTGCTTCGACCTGGGGGACTCCGAGCTGCGGGTGGAGCGGAGGCCGGAGGACGGCGGTACGGTCACCTTCGCGTCGATCCAGGAGGTGCGCGAGGCCTACGCGAGCGGAGCACTGCACCCCATGGACGCCAAGGCCGCCCTGGCCGACCGGCTGATCGACCGCCTCGAGCCCGCCCGCAGGCACTTCGCCGACCCGGAGCGGGCGGCGGCGCTGGCCGAGATGGAGTCGCTGATCGGGGCCTGATCCGGGTTGGCGTGAGTGCGGCCGGCGGGGATCCACCCGCGGCCGCGCGCCCCGCCCGGCTGGCGGCGACTCAGCTTCCCAGCTGGTAGACCACGGTGACGCTGACACTCAGCTGCTCCGATCCCGCCTGCACGGGAACCGCGGGGCTTGCCGCGGGCACGCTCTCGCCGTACGAGATCGGCGGAGCGGTGGAGGTCTGGGTGTTGTCGGTGACCGAGACGATCGCCCCCAGGCTGGCGCCGGCGCCGGAGGCCAGCTGGCTCGCCCTCGTCTTGGCGTCGGTCATGGCCTCGGCACGGGCCTGGGCCATGAGCGAGCTGGTGTCGCTGATGGAGAGCGACATCGACTCGACGCGGATGTCGTCGCCAACCGACCGCGCCGCGGCGTCGAGGACGCTGCCGGCGGTGCTGAGGTCGCGGAGGGTCACCGCCACCGTCTCGTCCACCTCGTAGCCGGTGATCTGGTCCCCGTCGCTGCCGTAGACGGGCTCGATCGAGAGGCTCGCGGTCTGGATGTCGCTCTGGCTGACGCCGGCGCCGGTCAGGGTCTGGATCAGGGAGCTGGTCTCACTCTCGTTCTGGCTGAGGGCGGCGCTGGCGTGGCTCGCCTGGCTGGAGACGTCCATCTGGACGTTGAGGGTGTCGGGGGTTCCGTAGACGTCGCCGACGCCGGTGACGGTGATCTGCGGGGGGTCCACCTGGACTCCCGCCGAGGTGGTGTGGATGTCCAGTGGCCCAGGCGACGCCGCGGTGCCCGGGGCGCGGGTAAGGACGATGGCGACGACGATGGCGGCCGCCCCGAAGAGGTAGGCGAGCCGTGCGACCAGGGGACGCGCGAGCAGGGAGGGGGGTCGGGTGGGGTCGGGCATCGACGCTCTCCGTGGGGGCCGGACCCTTCGATAACGCGGCCGGGGGCCCTGAGGTTCCCAGCACCGCGAGGGCCCGCCAGGGGTGCCGCTCGCTCCAGGGCCTCCGGTCAGCGGCTGGCCGGCGCGGGACCGAGCGCGGCGGCCAGCGCGGTGAGCTGGTCGCGGGTGCCGATCGCCACCACGATGTCGTCCTGACGCAGCGCCTCGTCGTCACCGGGGCCCACCCGCAGAGCGCCGTCACCGGAGCGCAGCGCCAGCAGCACCGCTCCGGAGCGGCGGAGGTCGGCGGCCGTGCGCCCACGCCCCGCATCGGCGCCGACGACCAGCTCCTCGACCCGCATCGAGGTGTCCGCACCTCCGACCAGCAGGTCGAAGGTGTCCACCACCGCGGGCTGCATCGCCAGCGCCGCCATGCGCCGGCCGCTGAGAGTGTACGGGCTGACCACCCGGTCGGCCCCGGCGCGGTGCAGCTTGTCAGCGGAGTCGGGGTGGGATGACCGGGCGACGATGTAGAGGTCGGGGCGCAGCGAGCGCGCCGTGAGCACGATGTACACGTTGCGCTCGTCGGAGTCGACGGCGCTGATGAGCGCCCGAGCGCGGCGGATCCCGGCTCGCTCCAGGACCTCGTCGCTGGAGGCGTCGCCGAGCACGTGGAGGACCCTGTCCTGCTCCACGTTGGCGAGCCCGTCCGGGTTCCACTCGACGACCACGAACGGCTGTCCGGACTGGTTCAGCTCGAGCACCGCGTTGCGCCCGGTGCGGCCATATCCGCAGACGATGACGTGGTCCCGCAGATTGTCGAGCCGGCGCTGCACCCGACGGGCCCTCCCGTGACGCTGCCACTCTCCGCTCGACAATAGCTCGACCAGCACGCTGAAGGTGTAGAGGAAACCGATCACCCCGAGGGCGATCACCGAGATGGTGAAGACCTTGCCGGCCGCGTCCAGCGGGCGCACCTCCTCGTAGCCGACGGTGCTCACCGTGATCACGGTCATGAAGAGCGCGTTGAGGAAGCTGTAGCCCTCGATCAGGACGTACCCGGCCGTGCCGTAGCCGAGCAGCAGCACCAGACCGACCAGGGCGAAGGCCAGGCGGCGGAGCGGTCGGCGCAGATCGGCAACGGGTTCAGGGCTCACGAGGCCTGACCCGGCTGCCCTCGGGCGGGCTCGGCCCCGCCGACGTCAGCGATCTTCCTCGGCGCCCCGCCGCTGGGCGATCCGGTCACGGAGCGCGTCCTCCATCTCGCCCGAGCCACCGCCCTCCCGGCGGAGCCAGAAGGGGATCTTCTCGCCCCGCTGCTCGGCCTCGGCGGCGCGCCGCTCCGCTTCCAGGTGGCGGCGCAGGGCCGCGTCGACGGCGGCGTCCAGGGGCGTCCCCCCGGCGGTGAGGCCGGCGACCAGGTCGGCGGCGATGACCGCCGTGTTGGCCGGTCGCGACGGTGGCGGTGTGGACCCGAAGAGACGTCCGAAGAAGGACACGGCGGTCGGTCAGACTTCCGGAGGCGGCCCGGCCGGCCGCCTTCCGTTGCCGCCGCGCCCGCCGGGAGCCCGGCACCGGCCCGCAGGACGCACCATGACCCGAGTCTAGCGGGCCGCTGTATTAAGGGGCGGAGCGGGGTCGGAGCGCGCTCGGAGGCGGTGGGCCGGGCGGCGGGTCCCCGGACCCGTGTCCCAGACTGATAGCGTCGCATCGGCATCGGCCGGCGGCGGCTCCGGCAGCGCACCCGTGGTGTTCGGGGCGTTCGGACCCCGCCATCCGCCGCCGAACAGGAGGCCGACACTGCCCGCGCTCGAACCGTACACACGCCGGCTGCTCCGCCACGTGCGGCCGATCATCGTCGCCAACCGGGCCCCCCTGGTGCTGGAGCCGGCGGACCCGCTGCTGGGACGACCGGAACGGCTGGTCAAGGGCGCGGGTGGGCTGGTCACCGCCCTCTCGTCGCTCGCCGCCGAGACCGGCGCGCTCTGGGTGGCAGCGGCGCGGGATGAGCAGGACCTCCGCCTCGCCGCACGCGGCGATCCGGCCCAGCTCCGCACCGAGGACGGGGCCGACTACCGGGTCGCGTTCATCCAGCCCGACCCGGCCGCCTACGACCTCTACTACAACGTCATCGCCAACCCGCTGCTCTGGTTCATCCAGCACTACCTCTGGGACCTGGCACGCGAGCCGGTGGTGGACGCGTCCACCCGCCACGCCTGGCGCGAGGGCTACGTCGCGGTGAACCGGATGTTCGCCGACCGCGTCATCCGGGAGGCGGCCGGCGGCGACCGTCCCCCCCTGGTGCTGATCCAGGACTACCAGCTGTACCTGGTCGCCAAGATGGTGCGGGAGAGCGTGCCCGAGGTGAGGCTCCAGCACTTCGTCCACATCCCCTGGCCGACGCCGCAGTACTGGAAGGTGCTGCCCAAGCCGATCCGGGACGAGATCGTCCACGGACTGCTGGGCAACGACATCGTCGGATTCCAGACCAGTCGCGACGTGCGCAACTTCCTGCTCACCTGTGAGGAGAACCTGGGCCTGGGCGTGGACCTCCGCGAGCGCACCGTCTACTACCAGGGCCGGGCGGTGTGGGTCCGTCATTACCCGATCAGCATCGACATCCCCCGCTTCGCCGAGCAGGTCCAGGACCCCAGGGTGCGCGACGAGGAGCGCCGGATCGCCTCCTGGCGGCCGGAGAAGCTGATCCTCCGGGTGGACCGCACCGACCTCAGCAAGAACATCGTGCGCGGGTTCCTCGCCTACGAGCGGATGCTCGAGACCAACACCGACCTCCACCGCCGCGTCCAGTTCTGGGCCTTCCTGCAACCGAGCCGCCAGGACATCGGCGACTACCGCTCCTACCTCGGCAGCGTCCTCTCGGTTGCGGCGCGGATCAACCGGCGCTTCTCGAGCGGAGGCTGGACGCCGATCCGGGTCGAGGTCGAGGACAACATGCACAAGGCGATCGCCGCCTACAAGTGCTTCGACGTCCTCCTCGTCAACCCGATCTACGACGGCATGAACCTGGTCGCCAAGGAGGGGCCCCTCTGCAACACCCGCAGCGGCGTGCTGGTCCTCAGCGAGAACGCGGGCGCCCATGAGGAGATCGGCGACTTCGCCCTCACCGTCAACCCCTTCGACATCGATGAGACGGCGGAGGCCCTGCTCCTCGGCCTGGTGATGGACGAACCCCAGAAGGCGGCGCGTGCCGAGAAGATGAGGGAGGTGATCCGGAGCAACGACGTCACCCGCTGGATCGGCAACCAGCTGCAGGACCTCAGGGAGCTGATCGGCTAGGCCGCGGTCCGTGGCGCACCGCTCAGGCCGTCCAGATCAGGGAGCGGCGGTCCCCCTGCGTGGAGGGAGGGAGCGCATTGACGGGCGTGCCCGGGGGCGACCCCACGGGCCGGCGTCCTCGCAGCATGGAGCCGACGCCGAGCTGGACCGAGATGAGCGGCGCTAGTGCCCCAGGCCGGCGAAGCCGGCCACAAAGAGCCAGGCGACCACCGCGGCGACGGCCACCCAGAGGGCGATCAGCCCGGAGCGCCGGGCCGCGAAAGCGCGGGCCCGCCTTTGCCTCAGCCAGCGCTCCCGAACCGCGAGGTCGTCGAGCCCGCTGGGAGCGGGGGCCGTGGGCCGGGGCGTGTCGGTCATCACCACCGTGCAACGAGCCCGAGGCCGGGGCGGTTACGGAGCGGGGTCACGGCGCCGCCGGCCGGAGCCGGCGCCGGCCCGCTCGGCCGGCGTGGGGAGGTGGGGGACACGGGCGGTAATGGTGGCACGCCGGAGGGTCCCCCCACCACTGCCACCCCCCCACCGTGCTGGTGGCGGGACGGGAGACTGCCGCGGAGCCGGTCTCGATCGCTCTGCGGCCGGAGGGCAGCGACTACCATTCGGGCAGCGGGGAGCGCCCGGGCCTCGGGGCACGACGGCCAGGCGTCTCCCGGCACAGAGGTGACCGCGCGTGCCCGCCGTGACCCCGGCCGCGAGCTCCGACCCCACCCGGCTCGGCCTCGACAAGCCCATCTACACGATCAGCGTGGCGGCCGAGATCCTCGCGGTTCACCCCCGGACCCTGATCATGTACGAGCACCTGGGTCTGGTGGTGCCCCACCGGACCCCCACCAACCGGCGCCGCTACTGCCAGCGCGACCTGATCACCCTCCAGGCCGTCCAGCGGCTCACCAAGGCCCACGGCCTCAACCTGAACGCCGCCCGCCACGTCATCCGGCTCCTGCAGACCCTGGACTCGCATCGGATCCCGCGGCCGGACTTCGTCGCCGACGTCGACATCGCCCATGTCCGCATCTGACCTGGCCGCCGGGCAGCATTCGATCTTCAGTCCGATGACCGGCCGGTTCAGGCCGTTCGCATCGATCCACGGGCCGGCGACAGTACCGGATAGACCGGACGCCAATCCTCACAGTTATCGGATTGCGCGCGTGCTCATCGCACAAAAGGCCAATCTGAAGGGCAGGTACAGCGCGGCTATACTTCCGGCAGGCTCCCGGAACCACCGGAGGCGGCTCCCAGCCGAGGAGGGCAGCGGAGGCGATGACGGACGAGGACGCGGTCATCGACGTGCTCCTGATCGAGGACGACCGGGACACCCTCGAGATGTACCGGACCAAGCTGGAGCTGGATGGCTATCGCGTCCACGTCGCCCTCGACGGCGAGGAGGGGCTGGAACGGGCCAAGCAGCTGCAGCCGGACATCGTCTTCCTCGACGTCCGCCTCCCCAGGAAGGACGGCCTCGAGGTGCTCCAGGAGCTCCGGCGCCACGGGCCCACGGCGGAGACCCCGGTGATCATCCTCAGCAACTTCGGCGAGAAGGACCTCGTCGATCGGGGCCTCAAGCTGGGAGCGCTCGAGTTCCTGGTCAAGGCGCAGACGTCGCCCCTGGCAATCTCGGAGGGGATCAACGAGTGGCTGAAGGAGTAGCCACGGGCAGTCCCGCCGGCGCCGCGCTGCCCGGCTCACCGGGCTTGGACAAGCCCATCTACACGATCAGCGTCGCCGCCGAGATCCTGGAGACCCACCCCCGGACCCTGATGATGTACGAGAACATCGGGCTGGTGGTGCCGCAGCGCACCTCGACGAACCGCCGCCGGTTCTCCCAGCGGGACATCTACAAGCTGCAGACCATCCAGAGCCTGACCCGCCAGCATGGCGTCAACCTGACCGGCGTCCGCTACGTGCTGGCCCTTCTCAAGACCCTCCATGACCACGGCATCCCCCCACCCGATTCCCTCAAGGACATCGACGTCGCGGCCCTGAAGATATGAACGTGCGTGGCGCGCGACGCTCGCCGGCCCAGGTCTGAGAAGCTCTGCGCATGGCGACCCAGGATCCCCCCCCCGACGCTCCCTCCCGCACGCCCCTGATCGACGCGCTGCGGGAGATCCTGGCCGACACGCTCCGCTTCGCCCGCGCCGAGGTGGGGCTGGTGAGGGCCGAGGGCACCGCGACCGCCAAGCGGGCCGCGTTCGCGGCCGCCCTGCTCGCCGCCGCCGCCATCGCCGTCCTCATGGTGGTGGCACTGCTCCTAGGAGCCGGCGCCGCGGCGGTCGGCGGGGCCCTCGGCCATCCCTGGCTGGGGTGGCTGATCATGGCCGGCTTCGTCCTGGTGGTCGCGGCCCTCCTGGCTGGATTGGGGTACCGGATGATCAGGGGGGCGATCGCCGAAGGCCGCAAGGTTGGTGGCAGCGTCAAGGAGGACCTGGAGTGGGTCAGGGAGTTGGTGAAGCCGAACGCGAACGGGAGCTGAGCAAGCAGGCGCTCGCCGCTCACGTCTCCGCTCTGGACGCCCGGGTCCGGGACGAGCTCGACTGGCGGGCCCGGCTCCGCCGGGATGGGCTGCGCTACGCGGTCATCGGGACCGTGACCCTGGCCATCACCGTCTCGGTGGTGGTGCTCCGGTCGCGCCGGCGCCGGAAGGAGAGCCCCCCGATCAGCGTCACCTCGCTGGAGGACATCGCCGCCCAGCTCGACGAGATCAGGGATGAGCTGGCCAAGCGCCGCAAGGAGAGCGGCCCCCTCTGGCAGAAGCTGGCGGTGCGGGCCGCCACCACCGCCGCCGCCGCGGGCGGAGCCGCCCTGGCCCGCCAGGCGATGGGGCGTCCGGCCGGGGATGGCGCGCCCGTCCCCCAGAGGTCTGGCTCGGACGTCTGAGTCTCCGGCCGCCGCGGGGCGCGCCGGGAGCCTCAGAGGGGCGGAGCGGAGCTCGGAGCTCGGGAGCTCAGTCGGCGGCGATCGCCCCCGGGCAGCGCGGGAAGTCGGGGCACATCCACACGGTGGAGCCCCGCCGCTCCATCGGCCGCTCGCAGATGGGACAGACCGGCCGGAGCGGGGTCGCGGGCCGCGGCTTGGGGCGCTTGGCGGCCCGGTGCAGGAGGCGCATCACGGGTCCTTCATACACCGCCGGGGAGGCGCTGTGTGCCGATCGGGAGAGGCCCCCGGCGTCCGGAGGCCCGAAGCCGGACCGCGGCGAGCCGGGTGGAAGCCGAACGCAGGCGCACCACCACCAGTGCCGGCAGGAGCGTACATGCGCCCAGCAGTGCCGCCACGACCTGGTCCGCCTGGGCCAGGAGCTGGGCGGCGCCGACCAGGGCCGCGGCCAGGAGGATGATGACGGGGGCCGGCGCCATGCCGGCCAGGATAGGCGGCGGAACCTTGCAGGCCGATGACTGGCCTCTCCGCCGCGTCTCAGGCCAGAAGTGGTAACGCTCTTGTAAGGTTCGGTTGGTCAGCATCCTGCCGATCCAATACGGACGAATGGGGAGATTTCTTGTCCGCGAAGTCCGCGGCCGACGTGGTCTGGCGCGGGCGCGATGACGCGCCCGCCGATGCCCGGACGGTCCGCGAAGCCCCCGCGAGCTCGCCGATTCGGGCGGCCGGGGCGGCACGGTCGCAGCGATTGACCCGGCGGCGGCTGCTCCTGGCCGGGCTCCAGCTGGTCGTCCTCGTCATCAGCGCCGCGGTGATCTACGGCCTGGTGCGCAAGGTGAACCCGGGCCAGGTGATCAGCAAGGCCGGCCACGTCTCCTGGAGGCTGGTGGGGTTCGCGATCGCGCTGAACCTCGCGACCACGCTGCTCCGCGCCCGGCGATCGCAGATCCTGCTCAGGCACCTCGGCCACCACGTCCCGTTCGTGCGCATGAACTGGGTGGACCTCGCCGGCCAGACCCTCAGCTGGCTCACCCCCGCCGCCAGCGGCGACCTGTCGCGCCCCTACCTCTGGCGCAACCACGACCGGGTGCCGGTGAGTGCGGGGGTGGCCACGGTGATCTACGAGCGGCTGGTCACGATCGTCCAGCTGGGCGTGGTGGGCGGCGTTCTCGCCGCCGCCATCTACCTGCCGCCCGCCGCGGTGGCGGGTCTGAGCGCGGCCGGACTGGTCGTCCTGGCCGCTCCGTGGTGGGTGAGCCTCGCCACCCGGCACTTCTTGAGGACCGAGCTGCCAGCCGGGCGCCACGGGGTGCTGGCCGGGATCGTGCGGTCGCTGGTGCGGCTGGAGGAGCTCGGCCTGGCCGTGCGGGTCGGTGCGATCTTCGCCCTCTACAGCCTCCTCGTCTTCGTGATCAGCGGCCTCCAGGTCCTGATCCTCGTCTGGGCGGTGGGAGCCGGTGTCTCGCTGAGCGTGGCCATCGCCGCCTACTGCATCTCCCAGGTGATCGGCAGCCTGTCCACGCTGCCCTTCGGCATCGGCGCCGCCGACGTCACCACCGCCGCGCTGCTGGTGGCGGGGGGGCTCGGCAAGGTGGACGCGGTGGCGGTCACGGTCCTGGTGCGGCTCGCCATCACCCTTCCCCTGGGCATCGCCGGTGCCATCGGGATCTCCCTGCTGGGACGGCCGCGGATACCCGACGAGACCCGGGTCAGCGACGAGACGGCGGCCGCGGCCCCGGCCAACCCGTGACCGCCGAGGAGAGCGCCGCTCCAGCCGGGGAGGGCGGGATCACACCCGCCCGGGTCGCAGTGGTCGGGGGCGCCGGCTTCATCGGCAGCCACCTGGTCGAGCTGCTGGCCGCCGACTCGGTCTCGGTCCTCGTCATCGACGATCTCTCCCACCCGTGTGGGGCCCCGCTGCCGGCGGCGGTGGAGCTGGTCGAGGCGGATGCCGGGGGCGCCCAGGCAGCCGACGCCCTGGCCCGCTTCCGGCCCCAGGCCCTGGTGCACCTCGCCGCCAAGGGCGGGGTCAACCGGGCTCTGCGGAACCCGGGAGGCCACGTCCGGCGGGTTCTGGCCAGCTCCGTGGCCTGCTTCGAGGCCGCCGCCCGGGCCGGCTGCCAGGCGCTCCTCATCGCCTCCTCGGGAGGCGCGGTGTACGGCCAGCCGGAGCGGCTCCCGGCCACCGAGGAGATGGCCCCGGCGCCGCGCTCCGCCTACGGGGCCGAGAAGCTCTGCGAGGAGACCTATCTCTGGACCTACCGGGAGCGGGGGCTGCGCACCGTTGCCCTGCGCTACGGGAACGTCTACGGGCCCCGCCAGGACGGCACCGGGGAGGCCGGGGTGGTCGCCATCTCCTCCACCCGGCTGGTCCGGGGCCTGCGGCCGGTGATCTACGGCGATGGGACCCAGACCCGCGACTTCGTCTACGTCGCCGACGTGGCCGCCGCCACCCGGGCGGCGCTGCGGAGCTCGGCCAGCGGTCCGGTGAACGTCGGAACCGGACGGGAGACCTCCGTCCTCGAGGTGGTGGACGAGCTGATCCGGGCCGCGGGGGCAGGCGTGAACCCCGACTTCCAGCCCGCCCGGGCCGGCGAGGTGGCCCGCGCCTGCCTCGACCCCGGCCGCGCCGAGCGGTGGCTCGGTTGGAAGCCTCAAACTTCCGTGGGCGAGGGTCTCGCCCTGACCCACGGGCACTTCGCGACCCAGATCGCACGGACAGCGCCGGCCGGAGACCGGCCGGACACCAAGGGGAGATAGGCAATGCGCATCGCGGTCCTCGGGGCCGACGGCTACCTGGGATGGCCGACCGCCCTTCACCTCTCCGCCCGCGGCCATGACGTCGTCGGGGTCGACAGCCTGGTGCGGCGGCGCTGGGACGAGGAGTGCGGCACCGACAGCCTGGTGCCGATCGCCTCGGTCGCGGAACGGCTCGCCCGCTGGCAGGCCGAGAGCGGACGCAGGGTCGAGTGGCACGAGCTCGATCTCCGCGACGCCGCCGCCGTGGAGGAGCTCATCCGCACCGCCCGGCCCGATGCGGTCGTCCACTTCGCCGAGCAGCGTTCGGCCCCCTACTCGATGATCAGCCCGCGCCACGGGGTGGAGACCCAGCTCAACAACGTGGTGGGCACCCTCAACCTCCTCTTTGCGGTGCGCGACCTGGCCCCTGACTGCCACGTCATCAAGCTGGGAACGATGGGCGAGTACGGGACGCCGAACATCGATATCGAGGAGGGGTTCATCGAGATCGATCACAACGGCCGGCGCGATCGGATGCTCTACCCCAAGCAGCCGGGGTCGATCTATCACCTCTCCAAGGTCCACGACAGCCACAACCTCGACTTCGCCTGCCGGATCTGGGACCTGCGCGCCACCGATCTCAACCAGGGGGTGGTCTACGGAATCACCACCGAGGAGACGGCGCTGCACCCGCAGCTGATCACGCGGTTCGACTATGACGGCATCTGGGGTACCGTGCTCAACCGCTACTGCGTCGAGGCCGCGGTCGGCGAGCCGCTCACCGTCTACGGCAAGGGTGGCCAGACGCGCGGCTTCCTGGACATCCGCGACACCGTGCGCTGCATCGAGCTGGCGGCCCTCAACCCGCCCGCCGCGGGGGAGTACCGGGTCTTCAACCAGTTCACCGAGCAGTTCTCGGTTCTCGAGCTGGCCCAGAAGGTGGAGCACGCGCGGGCTGCCCACGGCCTGCCCACGACCATCCATCACGTCCCCAACCCCCGCCGGGAGAAGGAGGACCACTACTACAACGCCAAGCACCAGCACCTCCTCGACCTCGGCCTCCAGCCCCACCGGCTGGGCGACACCCTGATCGACAGCGTCATCCAGACCGTGGAGGCGAACATCTCCCGGGTCAGGCGCGAGACCATCGAGGCGACCGTCGACTGGCGGAAGGGCGGCCCCGTCTACGCCGGGGCGCGCGCGGCGGCGACCGCCGTCCCGACCGGCGTCGGTGCCTAGCCGGAGGGCGAGCGGCCCCCCCGACCGCCCCGAAAAGCCGTCCTCAGCCGGAGGAGGCCGGCCGGCGGCGGCCGGCCCCGAGGTGGAGGCCGGGCCGGGTGGTTCCGACCGTCCGCCGCTGAGCAGCCTCACCCTGGTGCTCCCGGTCCACAACGAGGCCGAGAACCTGGTCTGGCTGCTCCCCCATGCCGCCGCGGTGCTGGCCGGGCTCGCCCGCCACCCCGACCTCGTGATCGTCGACGACGGCAGCACCGATGGGAGCGGCGAGCTCGCCACCACCCTCGCCCGGGAGCTCGGGATGCCCCTGCGGGTGGTCCGCCACGAGCAGAAGAGTGGGTACGGCAAGACGGTGGGCGACGGCCTCCGCGCCGCACGGGGGGACTTCGTCGCCTTCACCGACGCCGACGGGCAGTTCGAGATCGCCGACCTGGCCCGGCTGGTCCCCCTCCTCGACCGGGCCGACCTCGCGGCCGGCTGGCGGGAGGAACGGCGAGACGCCTGGGCCCGCGAGCTGGTCAGCTGGGTCTTCAACACCCTGGTCGCGGTGCTCTACCGCCTCCCCTACCGGGACGTCGACTGCGCCCTGAAGCTGATGCGGCGTGAGGTCCTGGACTCGCTGACCCTGGAGGCCCGGAGCGCGCTGATCAATGCGGAGCTGTACTACAAGGCCCGGTACGCGGGGTGGCGGATCGCCCAGGTCCCCGTGCCCCATCACCCCCGGGTGGCCGGGCGGCGCTCCGGGGCCCGCCCCCGCGCCATCGCGCGCGCCATCAAGGAGCTGCTGGTGTTCCGGGTCCGGATCCGGCGGTCGCTCCCGCCCCGGCACATCGCCGGCATCCCGCGCCGCGAGCCGCTCGACCCGGTCTGACCGGCCGGAATGCGGGGCGTCACCCCGGCCCGCGACGGAAGAACCCGACCGGTTCGGGATCAGCCGGCGGCGACGACGGTGAAGGGCGGGTCGGGCGCGGAGAACCCGCCGGCGCCGGCGCCCTGGGCGAACGGGCCGTCCGGTGGAAACGGTGGGAACCCGGGGGCCGTGTCCCGGTCCGGACCGGCGGAGGCGACGATCTGGAGGTCGCCCGCCATCTCCGCCTGACCGCCCGCGGCGACGGCGATCTGCTGGGCGGTGGCCGAGACCTGGCGGCTGGCGACGCTCACCTGCTCCATCGCCTCCACCACCTGCTCCGAGGCCGACCGCTGCTGCTGGGTGGCCAGCCGGACATTGGAGCTGGCCTCGGCCACCTGCTCCATCAGCCCGAGACCGATCTGGAGCTGAGCGGCGCCCTCCTCCATGGCGATGACGGTGGCGCTGGTCTCCGACTCGGCGCTCGCGGTGATGGTGGAGATGTCGGCCGCCAGGGCCTTGGAGCGGTCGGCGAGCCGGCGGACCTCGTCCGCCACCACCGCGAAGCCGCGTCCCGCCTCACCGGCGCGCGCCGCTTCGATGGCCGCGTTGAGGGCCAGCAGGTTGGTCTGATCCGCGATCTCGTTGATGAGTCCGAGGATCCGGCTGATGTCGCGGACGCGGTCGGTGAGCACGAGGGTGCGCTGGCTGGAGGTGAGGATGCGCTCCTGGGCACGGTCCAGGTTGTCCCGGGTCTCGGCGGCCTGGGTGGCGACCCGCTCCACGGTGTCCGCGATATGGACCGAGGTCCTGGCCAGCTCCTCCATGCTCGCGGACGTCTCGACCGCCGCTGACGTCTGTTCGGCGGTGGTCGAGACCAGCTGGGTCGAGGCCTCGGAGAGGCGGGCGGCCGAGGCGGCCAGCTCGCCGCTCACCCCCCTGATCCGCTCGACCATCCCCCCCAGCCGCTCGACCATCAGGTTCAGAGCGCCACCCAGCTCCCTGAGCTCGGCGGCCCCGCCCGGCTCGACCCGGGCACCGACGTCGCCCGCGGCAACGCGACGGGCCAGCTGGCCGAGGGCACTGATGTGCCTGGTCTCGCGGTACGCGACCAGGGCGGCGGCGGCACCGAGCAGGACCAGACCGAGGAGGGAGACGAGGATCGTGGTGGTCCGCACCTGGCTGACCGCGGCCGCGGGCAGGGCGTTGCCGGAGGTGGCGGCGGCGATCGCCGCGATCAGAAGACCCAGGATGACGACACCGGCAGCGACGACCCCGGCGATGATCCGGACCAGGAACCGGCCGGCCATCCGCCGGATGAGGGCTCCGAAGTTGACCATGACGGCCTCCATCCGTGCCACGCCCAGCCGGCGCGGCTTCCGGTACGGCTCTCAGATGTATCACCCACCGCCATGAAGGGGGCGTGAGGTTGCGTGACGGCCTGCTCACAGTCCGTCACGGCGCCGTGTGTGATCAGGCGGCCGCCGGTCGATGCGCGGCCGCCCCGGGGAGCACGCGGCAGGTCGACGACGAGGCGATCCCGCGGTCCAAGCCGGGAAGCGGTGAGCCGGGACCCGTCAGCGGCGGGCCAGCAGCTCGGTCAGCGGGCCGGCGTGCCCGGCGAGGATCTCGTGGAGCTCGAGGATCTCATCGCCCGTGATCGGCGCGGCCTGCTTCTCCCCGCCCTCGTCGAGGGCCGGCTGGTCCGGCGCCGCATCGGGGGCCTCCACCTCGGTCTGGAAGATGATCTGGAGCAGGTTCTCGTCGTTGCAGGAGGGGCAGGTGACCCGGACCAGTGCCCGGTTGCCCTGCTGGGCCAGGACGTTGATCCCGCACTCGGCCATGCTCTCGCCGCACTGGACGCAGCGGTACCGCCGGGCCTGGGAGCGGAGCAGCTGGACGAGATCCACCACCCCAGTATAGGCAGCCGGGCGCGACTGCAAAGGCGGGGATCGCCGCACACACCCCGACCGGCCGGCGTCCCTACGAGGCGCTGGCGCCCTCCGGGGCCAGGCGCTCGGCGGCCGACCCGGAGAGGTTGACGATCCCCGGCCGGCCATCCCGCGCGTGCTCGCGGTGGACGAGGGCGGCGAAGTCGTCGAGGTCGACGGGGGGCGAGTAGTAGTCGCCCTGGGCGAGCCGGCAGCCCATCTCCTGGAGCCGGGCGACCTCGTGGACGGTCTCCACCCCCTCCGCGATGACCTCGAGATCGAGGATCCTGGCCATGGCCAGGATGGCGCGGGCAATCGGCGCCGTCTCGCCGGCCCCGACCATGTCTCTGATGAAGGCCCGGTCCACCTTGAGGACGTCGAAGTCGCACATGGTCAGGTAGGTGAGCGAGGAATAGCCGGCTCCGAAGTCGTCGATGGCGAGCCGGATGCCCATCTCCTTGAGCAGGGTGAGGGTGCGGACCGTGGTCTCACTGTCGTGCAGCAGGGCCGATTCGGTCACCTCCATGGTGAGCTGCTCCGGCGCGATGCCGGCGCCGTCGAGGGCATCCCGGACATCGTTGACCAGGTCGAGGCCGCGGATCGAGAAGGGGGAGAGGTTGACGCTCACGCCGAGCCGCGCCCAGCCAGGGAGCTGGGCGAGGACGCTGCGCAGCCCGGCCAGGGCCTCGCGGAGGACCCATCGCTCCACCTCGTGGATGATCCCGGTCTCCTCGGCGACGGGGATGAAATCCAGGGGCGAGATCAGCCCGCGGGTGGGATGCTGCCAGCGCACCAGGGCCTCGCACCCCTGCACCCGCCTCGTCTCCATGTCCACGATGGGCTGGAACTGAACCCTCAGCTCGGAGGCCTCGAGGGAGCGGAGGAGGTCGGACCCCAGCTCCATGCGGGCCAGCGCTGCCGCGTACATCTGGGGCTCGAAGAGGATGTAGCGGTTCTTGCCGCTCGCCTTGGCCCGGTACATGGCCACGTCGGCGTTGCGGAGCAGGTCGCTGGCGCCGTGGACCGCGGTGCTGGAGACGGCCACCCCGATGCTGGCACTCGCCACCACCCGCTTCCCCTCCACGAAGAACGGGGGTTCCAGCGCGCCGAGCAGGCGTCGGGCCAGCCCGATCGCGTCGGCGGGACGGCGCGCGTTCTCCATCAGGATCCCGAACTCGTCGCCGCCCAGCCGGCCGGCGAAGTCGCCCCGTCGCAGGCAGCCGCGGATCCGGTCGCCGATCTGGACCAGGAGCTCGTCACCCGCCGAGTGGCCGAGACTGTCGTTGATCACCTTGAAGCCGTCAACGTCGAGGTAGAGGAGGGCGAAGCGAGAGCCGTGGCGGCGGTTGCGGAGCCCGGCGTGCTCCAGCCTCTGCACGAAGAGGGCGCGGCTGGCCAGCCCGGTCAACCCGTCCTGGTAGGCCAGCTCCATGGCCTCCACGGTGCGGGCGTCGGTGAGGGCGAGGCTGGCGTGCTGGGCGAACGCCTCGAGGGCCTCGCGCTCCGCCGGACGGTAGCGCCGATCGGGGCTGGACGACCCCACCATCAGCGCGCCGACCGGTCGGCCCTGGTCGTGCACCGGGGCGGCGATGGCGCTCGCCAGCCCCTGCTCGACCAGGGAAGCCGCCTCCGCCGTCCCGGAGGAGGAGTCGGCCACGACGACCTGGTTGCCGCCGATCGCCTGCCCCAGAAACCCGGCCCCGATCGGGAGGCGGTGGCTGCTGACCCGGACGCTCTCCGGCAGCCCCACCGCCGACATCATGACGGTCGAGCGGGGATCGCCGGGGTCGACGATGCGCAGGCACGCGACGCTGTCGCCCAGCAGCTCGGCGGCCCCCGCGGTGATCGCGTGGAGCACCTCGGGAAGCGGGACCCGGTGGGAGATGGAGCGCTGGATCCTGGACAGTCTCTCGAGCAGGAGCTGACGCTCCTGGAGGGAGACGGCCAGGGCGGCATTCTCCGCCGCCCGGCGCTCGCTCAGGGCACGGGCTCCCCGCTCCGCCTCGAGCAGCCGCATCGTCTCCTGGCTCATCCGGAGCGCCCCGGCCATCCCGCGCAGGAGGTTGATCTCCTCGGGCAGGAAACGCTGGTCGCCGAGGCGCGCCAGCACCACGTAGCTGGCGGTGCGCGGGGCGAGCGGCACCGAGACCGCGGTGCAGCGTCCGAGCCCGGGCAGGTCCAGCCCGCGCGACCGGGTCTTGCCGACCACCGCGAGGAGCTCCGGCGGCGCGATCCCCGGAAGGCCCACGGTCCGGACGGCCTCCCCGTCCCTCACCAGGACGGCGATCTCCGCCTCCAGGGTCTCCGCCGCGTTCTCCAGCCCGACGCGGAGCGCGGTGTCCTCGTCGGGGGAGTGCACGAGCGTCGAGACGTACTCGACCAGCTGATGGGTGGCCCACCACTCCGCCCGCACCTCAGCGATCCCCCTTCCACATCCCGACGCTCCGATCCATGCGATTCAATCGACCCGGGATCAGGAGATGGCCAGGACGACGAGGGTCTGGTTGTGGAACCCGTTGCCGCCGCGGACGCGCGCGATCTCGCCGTAGCTGTAGAGGCCGGCGATCGGCGCTCCACCGGCGTGCTCGACGATCCGCTCCACCTCGGCGTCGGCGCCGGCGTCACCGAGAAAGATCCGCCGGCCGACGCAGTCGACCGCGAGCAGGCCGAGGGGGGGTTGACCGTCGAGGCCGCGAATCGCCTCGGCGCAGACCTGGCTGGTGGAGGCGAGCATCGAGGCCCGGCTGCACTCCATGAACCAGGTGACGGCACCGCTCGGAACCTGGGCATTGCAGGCGATGGACTGGTTCTCGAAGTCGGCCCGGAAGACGCAGCGCAGCCGCTCGCCACTGCGCCGGCTGAAGCCCAGCGGGTGGGTCACCGCGAAGCGGCTGAAGGCCGCCGGTTCCCAGTGGCACTCCGCCGGCGCCTCCAGGCGGCGCAGGTAGACATCCATCGCGGGCTCGTCGTCGAGGGTCTGGATCCAGTGCCCGGAGCTGCCGGTCACGAGCATCGGCTCGCCGAAAGGCCGCCAGCTGTGCCGGGCGCCGATCCCGAGCGGCGCGTCGGAGCCGAGCGCCGCCGCCACCACCGCATTGGCCAGGACGTCGCCGCCGTGGAGCTCGTGGGTGCCGTCCATCCTCATCTCGTCGGCCGCAGTCCCTCCCACGAGTGGGACCGCGGCTCCGGCGACGCTGTAGGCGCCGCGAAGGATCTCCTGCTGGTCGCCGGCCAGGCCGTCGGTGAGCAGGAGCAGGACCCGGTGGGGCTTGGCGGCAACGGCATTGACACAGGTGGCGACCTCGGCGCCGGCCTGGCGGAGCCGGGGGCTCACGCCGGTGGCGGCGGCCGTCGCCACCGTGAAGCCGGAACCGCCCAGGGCCATGACCACCACCCCGCCGCTCAGGGGACCGCTGCTTGCGATCTCCCCCGCCGTGGTCGAGCCGATCAGGGGCGCGTCGCCGCTGACCTCGCGGACGCCCGCCAGCAGCTCGGGGAGGTCGTGCGCCGGCGAGCAGAAGACCAGCAGGAGGGCGGCATCATCGCGGGCCATCGCCTGCTGGGCCGCCTCGACCCCGGCCGTGCGGGAGCGCTGGTCCTGCGACCGGCCCACCGCAACCCAGCGATCCTGGGTGGCTGCAACCCCCGCCGGGACCTGGCCCCACGTGCTCGTGCTCACCCCAACCTCCTCGCGGTCCCAAGCCATGGCGCCCCGCCGTGACGCGCAGGCAGGGTGAAGGGTGGCACGGGTTCCGGCACGTGGCGAAAGCGCCACGAACCCGTCAAACTTCCATCACCTCGGCCGGGGTGGATTGGACCGTGGCGCGACCGGGTGGGACCCTCACGTCACACCAGGCCGCTCGCGCGGCACCCCGCGCATCTGGCGGGGCGCGACTCCGGCTGTTGCCGCGCGGCATCTCCCCGCGGTGGGGAGGGGCCTCCAGAGCAGCGACGAGCGCGGGTCCGGTTAGACTCGCGAGCGCCACTGGGGAGTGGCCAAGTGGTAAGGCAGCTGACTCTGGATCAGCCAATCGCAGGTTCGAATCCTGCCTCCCCAGCCATCGTGATGTCTCAAGGGCGGATTCAAGGGATCAGCGCACGGCCTCGGTGAGTGGCGAATGATTGCCGCGACCAGGAGGTGCCATGGCGGGGTATCGGCGATTCACGGAGTCCGAGAAGGCTGAGATCTGGGATCGGATCGA
>JBEKXW010000007.1:0-131694 GCA_049511615.1 Candidatus Dormibacteria bacterium
GGTCCAAGGCAGCCCGTCAGGAGGTCGGAGTCGCACCGAGTACCGCTGCCGCTGCACCGGCACCCACCTCCGACCACCCGACCCGGCGGTCGGCAGGCGCAGGGACCCTACTTCAGCACCCTGTTAGCCCGCGCCCGCGCACCCCCCCACACGACCTCGTCGACCACAGGGGCGAGACTACGCTGCCCGGCATCCGCTGTCAGGTTGCCGCTGGCGTTGACAGAGATCCCGGTGGCGCTCACGAGCGCATCAGGCGGTGTTAGGCCCTCAAGGCGGACTCTCTGCTCCGCGGCCGCTTCAGCTCACCCACCATCCCAGGGGGCACTTCCTTTCTGTCAGCGTATCCCGAGGAGCTGCTCCGGCGCGTCGCGCGGTACGCGGCCTGCATTTGCTTCATGTGAACCGGAAATTTCCCGACCCTCGCCAGGAGCATTGTTCCCCAGCCGGCAGGGCGACGGCTCAGCGGATGCGGCGGACGGCGTCGCGGGCCCGGTGCTGCAGGGTCTGCTCGCGGTGGCCGAGCTGGCTGACCAGGCGCTCGCAGCCATCGCGCAGGGCCGCGATATCGGCGTGAGCTGGTTCGTCGGCCGCCCTGACAGCAGCGGCGAGGACGTCGAGCTTGCGCAGCACCGCTCAGGCGTCGCGCAGCAACGTCGCTGTCCGCTTGACCTCCTGCGCTGCCCTGATCGGATCGCCCGCCGTCATCGCGCGCCCTCGGCCGTTAGCTTAAGGCCCATCGCCGTCAGGCGGCTGACATACCAGCTGTACACGCTGTCCGCTGACATCGACCCGTTGCCATAGAACTCGCGAGCATAGTTGGAAGGTCCGCCAAAGCCTGCGTCGCTGATGGATACGAACGGACCGGCCGAGAACCCCGGAGGAGCGCCGATCACCGTGGTCGCGTGCTCGAGTTGCTGAGCCGAGTAGGGCAGGCCGGAGATCGCCTTGACCGCACCCCAGCTAATGGCGATCACCCCATAGATGCCGATAGCCAAGGCGAGGTACCGGCCCCACCGCGCCCTCACGTGCCGCCAGACGCCCTGCGGGGGCGCCGGCGGGCGACTTCCGCCGGGCGGGACGGGGCTGAGCGGGGAGGGTGGCGGTCCATGAGGGTCCCCATAGCCGTTCACGCCACGATTACCCCCGCCGGTTTGAGCCGCAGTCTTGACGTATATGCGTCAACCCCTCAAGATAGTCCACATGGCCATGGCTCGACGCAAGACCACCGTTTATCTCGATGAGGACGTCGTCCGCGCCTCAAGGGTGCTCGCGGCCCGCACCGGTCAGCACGAGTACGAGATCGTGAACGCGGCCCTGCGCAGCTTCCTTGGCCTGGCTGCGGTCGAACGGGTCTGGGCACGGAGCCCGCTCACGGACGAGCAGGCGGCGGCGCTCGCCTACGGTGAGCTGCGGGCGATGCGTCGGGAGGCTGGCGGCGGCACCGCCGGCTAGGGCTCTCCGGGTCGTCCTCGACCCCGGCGTGCTCGTTTCCGCCCTCCTCTCCCCCCGCGGCGCTCCGGCTCGCCTCTACCTTCTCTGGCTCAGCGGCGAGTTCGAGCTGGTGGTCTGCCCGCATCTGCTCGAGGAGCTCGAGGGTGTCCTCCGCCGCCCGAAGTTCGGTGACTTCGTCACGCCGGACGAGGTCGAGGAGTTCGTCGACGTCATCCGCCGGGGTGCCATCACGGCAGAGAACCCGGTGGCCGCCGCGGCAGTCAGCCGTGATCCCGACGACGACTACCTGGTCGCCCTGGCTCAGTCCGCCAACGTTGACCACCTGGTGTCCGGTGACAAGGACCTCACCAGCCTCGCGACGGTGTCGCCGCCGGTGCTCTCACCAGCGAAGTTCTTGGACCTTCTCGCACCGCCACCACGCGCCTGAGGAGTGGTGCAGGGTGCCGGTGGGACCTCTGGCCTGCCGGTGCCGTGGCGACAGTGCACTTACTTCGAACATCGTGGCCCGGAGCAACACTTGCCTCTGCGCCTCGGGTCCCCGACCGGGCCCGGCCAGAACCAGAGCAAGTGCACCAGGCGAATTCAAAACTGACCGTTAACTGACCCGCTGGTCGGGGCGCCCAGACTCGAACTGGGGACCTCTTGCTCCAAAGCAAGTGCTTTCAACTTTCGTCGATCGCATAGGTCATCTCGCATTCGCTTGGACCACTTGCTTCGCCATCCGTGCTTCAGGCCAGCATTTGCTTCGAGGGTCAGGAGCAGTTCCGGAAGCAATAGGACGAGCAGTAGGGACCGATCAGGTGTTCGGCCGTCAAGCCAGTAGCGAAGCGCCTCGCCTTGGGGTTAGGTGTACTAAGTACCGTATTAAGCCTTGACATCCATCTTAGGTACTGAGTACCATAAGGCAATGACGACGTCAGCTCAGCTCCCTCCGGCAGCCACCGGGCATCTATCCCTGCGTGACCGGACGTCTCGAGCGGTGCGGGCCGAGGTCGGCGCCGTCGGGATGCGGCTGTTCCTCGAGCAGGGGTTCGAGAGGACCACGGTCGACCAGATCGCCGCCGCGGCGGGCCTGTCGCGCACCAGCTTCTTCCGCTACTTCGCGACCAAGGAGGACGTGGTCCTCGGCAGCCTCGAGGAGCTCGGGCACCGCGTGCTCGAGGCACTCGTCGCACGCCCTCCGCAGGAGCCCGTGTGGCAGTCTCTCCGCCGAGCCTTCGATGTGGTTCTCCAGGAAGTCGCGGCCCTGGGGGACGAGGGGCTCCGCGAGGCCCGGATGCTCGACGACACCCCGTCGTTGAAGACGAGTCAGCTGGGCAAGCAACTCACCTGGCAGAGCCTGCTTTTGCCCGTGGTCGCTCGCCGGATTGGAGTCACCGGCGAAACGCTCGACCCCCGGCCCCGAGCCCTGGTGGCGGCCGGACTCGCCTGCCTCAACGCGGCCATCGACAGTTGGAACGCCTCGGAGGGGCTGTCTGATCTGCCGAGGCTCCTCGATCAGGCCATGAGCGCTCTCACCGAGTAGCCGCGATATGCGAAGTGCCCAGGCCCGAGGAGCACGCCGGGAGCGCTGGACCGCGGCCCGGATCACCGATCAGTCCGGCCGAACCTTCATCGTCACCGGCGCCAACAGCGGGCTCGGTTTTGAGACCGCTCGTCAGCTGGCCGGGCACGGCGGCCGGGTGGTGCTGGCCGCCCGCAACGAGTCGAAGGGGCTCGACGCAGTCGTTCGGATCAAGGCGGGGCAGCCGGACGCTGCCATCGAGTTCCGGCTGCTTGACCTCGCCGACCTGGACTCAGTGCGGGCCTTCGCGGCTGCGATCCTGACCGACAAGATCGCGGTGGACGTGCTCATCAACAACGCCGGGGTGATGTACTCGCCCCGACGGTTGACCCGGCAGGGCTTCGAATCCCAGTTCGCCACCAACCATCTCGGCCACTTCGCCCTCACGGGACTGCTGTTCGACGGCATCCGCCGCGGCCGGGACGCGCGGGTGGTCACGGTCAGCTCGACCGAGCACAAGGGCGGATGGATCCATTTCGACGATCTGACCGGAGAACGATCGTATTCGCCGAGGGCCTTCTACCAGCAGTCCAAGTTCGCCAACGTGCTCTTTGACCTTGAGCTGGATCGCCGCGTGCGGGCCGCCGGGATTCCCGTCCGGTCGGTACTCGCTCACCCCGGGTACTCGAACACGAACCTACAGAGCAGCGGTCCGACCGGTCTGGTGAGGCAGCTGATGAAGGTCAGCAACCGCCTCGTCGCCCAGAGCGCCGAGAGAGGCGCACTCAACGAGCTCTACGCGGCCGTCGCCCCGGAGGCGGAGAGCGGTCGGTTCTACGGCCCGGGCGGCTTCTTGGAGATGCGCGGCTTGCCCACCGAAGTGCAGCCGATCGCCTCGGCAAAGACAGAAGCGACAGCGCGGCGACTGTGGGGAGTATCCGAGGAGTTGACCGGCGTCACCTGGCCGGCCCTGGCGAAACCGAGCCGTGCCAGCTGAGAGCGAGTCAGCCGTGATCATCAAAGGAGTCTCATGAGCATCCGTTCATCCAGTAGCGCCGCGGTCAGACACCCCGGGGCCATCATCGCTGTCCTCGGCTTCTGCGGCATCGTCACTGCGTTGATGCAGACTCTGGTCCTGCCGCTGGTTGCGTCCCTACCGCGACTACTGGATACCTCCGCCAGCAACGCATCGTGGGTGATCACCTCCACCTTGCTCGCCGGTGCGGTGATCGTCCCGATCAGCGGCCGGCTCGGGGATATGTTTGGCAAGAGACGGATGCTGGTCATCAGCCTCGGCGTTCTCTCGGCGGGTTCGGTTCTCTGCGCGTTGACCAGCTCCCTGGTACTGATGGTGGCGGGTCGGGTCTTGCAGGGTGCCGCGATGGGCGCGATTCCGTTGGGGATCAGCATCGTCCGTGACGAGCTCCCGAAGGAGCGGGTTGGATCGGCCGTAGCTGCGATCAGCGCCACCCTTGGTGTGGGAGCCGCTATCGGCCTGCCGGTGTCAGCGCTCATCGCCCAGGGGGGAGGCTGGCACATGGTGTTCTGGGCGTCGGCTGCGCTCGGCCTCGTCGCCCTGGCCTTGGTGGTGAGGCTCCTTCCGGAGTCGTCCGTGCGCACGCCGGCCCGCTTCGATGCGCTCGGGGCCCTCGGGCTCGCGATGGGCCTCATGGCGCTGCTGCTTGCCATCACCGAGGGTGCCAGCTGGGGATGGACGAGCGCGCTGACCCTGGGCTGTTTCGGTGCCTCGGTGGTCGTGCTGCTCGTTTGGGCCGCCATCGAGCTCCGCACCACGGCACCCTTGGCGGATCTTCGGGTGACGGCGCGCCCCCAGGTGCTCTTCACCAACCTCGCCTCGATCATGGTCGGCTTCTCGATGTTCGGCATGAGCCTGGTCTTCATTCAGCTGCTCATGGAGCCCGGTGCGACTGGATACGGATTGGCTCAGTCGATGGTCGGAGCAGGTCTCGAGCTGGCCCCGGGCGGAATCGTGATGATGCTGCTGGCGCCGGTTTCCGCGCTCATCAGCGCCCGGAGGGGCCCGAGGGTTACCTTGATGGTCGGCACGCTGGTGATGGGGGCCGGCTTCGCTGTCGCGTTCCAGCTGACCGCCGCCGTCTGGCAAGTCATGCTGGCCTGCATGATCATCGGCGCGGGTGTCGGCATCAGCTTCGCCGCGATGCCGGCGCTGATCCTCGGCGCAGTCCCTCTGACCCAGACGGCCGCAGCCAATGGCCTCAATTCCCTCATGCGTTCGATCGGCACATCCACCTCAGCGGCGGTCATGGGCACCGTCCTCGCGCACATGACGATGAAGCTGGGGCCCGTGACCCTACCCTCCATGGGGGCCTTCCACGCGGCATTCCTGATCTCCATCGCCGGGGCCGCGCTGGCCTTCCTCCTCACGGCGGCGATCCCGGGTCGCGTCCCCGCCACGCTCCCGAGCTCGCTCCCGCCTGCTCAAGCCGCCCACGACGGTTACGCGGTGCCTGGGCACCAGCCGTTGCGCGGGGCCTAAAGCCGTCCTCGACAGCTGAGCAGCCTCTCCCTGGACCTCCCGTAGCGTCAAGGAGCACCCCTGGCCTTTCCGTCGCGCGCGCCCCTCATCTACCTCGAGATGCGCTCTTTGAGTACGGCTGCGGCGCTGGTCAGGATCTGTCGAGACACATCAGGGTCGTCGACCGCTCTTGCTATGGAGATCGCGCCGACGAGGACACTCAGTGTGTGGACGGCTTCGCGATCTCTCACCCGGCGGTCAGGGATGTCGATGAGGTCGGCCAGCACGGCGAGGCATATCTCCACCTGGTGGGTGTAGCTCGCGCGAGCTGAGCCGCCGGCACGCGCCACATCCGCAGCGACGCCGGCCACGCCACAGCCGGCCTCGGGATGATCACGATGCCGGGGGCTGAGGTAACCGTCAACGAGCGCGGCGTATCCGCGGTGCCCGCCCATCTGGCCGGCCGCGATGGTCCACGCGCTGCCCTGGGTCAGGGCTCGCTGAGCGGCCTCGGCCAGGAGCTGCTCTCGTGAGTTGAAGTGGCGGTAGAAACCGCCGTGGGTCAGCCCGGCTTCCTTCATGAGCTCATCGACGGAGAGGCTCTCCATACCGTCGCGGCGGATCCGCGCTGCGGCGATGTCGAGGATGCGGTCATGGCTGGCCGCCTTTGCCGCCTGAGACGTGCCCACGCTCGATCCTCCCGCTGCTCCGGCTGGCTTGACAGAAGAAGATTGTATCCGTCATCCTCTCTGGTGTGAGGATGACGACCGTCCTCTTGTAGTTGAGCCCCGTTCGGGAGGCGGAACCGATGGCACCAGAAGCTCCAGCTCATCTCACGATCGAGGTCTATACGGCCCCCGGCCGAACCTTCGTGAGTGCAATCGCACCCCAGGGGCCAGGGGATGAGCCGACCTGGTCCCCCTCGACGGCCACGCTGATCTACGGCGACAGTGACGCGGTCCTTGTCGATGCGCTTGCCACAAATGCCCAGGTAGACGCTCTGGCCGACTGGATCGCCACGAAGGGGCGGCGGCTGTCGCGCATCTACATCACCCACGGCCACGGGGACCACTGGCTCGGTCTGGCCCGTCTGACCCAGCGCTTTCCCGGAGCGATCGGCCTGGCGACAGCTGAGGTTCTCGCCCAGGCGACTGACCCCAGCATCGCCGGTTACTGGGAGGCCATCTTCCCCGGTGAGGTCCCAACCGGCGCGGAGAAGGTATTGCCGCAGCTCCTAAGCAGCGACACGATCGACTTGGAAGGCGAGGAACTGCGGGTGATCCGCATCGGTCGAGCCGACACCGCGGAATCCACCCTTCTCCACATTCCTTCCCTGGGCGCGGTCGTCACCGGGGACCTCGCCTACAACGAGGTTCACATGATGACCGCCGAAGCAGGTGAACCCGAGCGGGGAGAATGGATAGCGAACCTGGACAAGGTCGCGTCGCTCCACCCCAGCATCGTCATCGCCGGCCACAAGAAGGTCGAGAACGGCAACGATCCGAAGATCATCGAGGAATCCCAGCAGTATCTGCGGGACTTCTCTCGGATCGCCGCTGAGGAGACCACGGCAGCCGGCATCGTTGCCCGCATGGTCGAACGCTATCCCGATTGGGCCAACGGCCGCACGCTCTGGCATTCCGCAAGAACCGAGATCGCGCGGAAGGACCGCTAGACGTGGTTTGACGCCTCACTCTCGAACTGCCGCCAAACAGGTCAGAACGGGACTGGCGCCACCGTGATGCGAGCTCCGGCATCACGTAGCCACGTCATGTGCTTGGGATCCCCCGTGTACACGATTCCGCCCAGACGCTCCGCGACCGCCGCCACCAGAGCGTCGACGACGCCGATCGTCCGTATGCGAGCCGCGGGGTCCGCTGCCTGGCGGCCCGCTTCCTGGAGCAGCTCGGCCGCACGGTCTCCATCCTCGGGGAAGATCGGCTCGCGGCGGAGCTTGGCCAGAGCGACGAGGAGCCTGCCCACGTCGCCGCCACCCTGTCTCGCTTCCACGACGACGGCCGGCGTGACGACCAGCACCTGACCGACCCGGGTGAGCGCGACAACGTGACGCCGAGCCGCGGTAGGGTTGCGCTCCGCCGCGACCAGCCACCCGGTGTCTACAGTGGCGATCGTGGCGATGCCGGCTGGGCGTCGCCGTCTCGGTCCGGGACCGGGCACGCTCAAGCCACGGACGGGGCGTCGCGGAGAGCCTCGGAGACAGCGCGCAGAGTAGTCTCGAGCTGAGCCCTGAGAACCACGTCGAGGAAGGGCTTCAGCTCATCCTCGGTGAAGGGACCGTGCTCCTCCTCCCACTCTCGGACGAGCTGGCGTTGGGCGTCCAGCGCGGCGACCAGCGCAAGGCTGTCGTTCACCGTGGCGGAGAGGTTGCTGCGGCGATCGGAACCCAGGCTCTCGAGAACGTCGGGATCGATGGTCACGGACTTCTTCAGGGCCGGCCGTGGGGACGAACTCATGGGCACGATCCTACCATTGGTAGGATCGTTCGGTCAACCCAGCCTGGACTACCCGTGCGCGGCGCAGCCGTGGGAGCGCCGTGACTCTTGGCCTCTCTCTCGTAGCAGAGCACTTGCTTCTCTCGCCGTGCCCCGGAGCAGCACTTGCCTCTGCACCGCGGGTCCCCGGCCGAGCCCGGCCAGAACCAAAGCAAGTGCACCCGGCGAATTCAAATCTGACCGTTGGCTGACCGGCTGGTCGGGGCGGCCAGACTCGAACTGGCGACCTCATGCTCCCAAAGCAAGTGCGTTCGACTTTCATCGTTCGCATAGGCCTTCTTGAATTCGCTTGGGCCACTTGCTTCACCATTCGTGCCATGGCCGGCATTTGCTTTCATGGTCAGGCGAGACTCCAGAAGCAATGAGGCACTCGGGTGGTAAGGCCGCCTGCAACTACGCTGTCGGGCGCCGGCGCTAGCCACCCGCGTGCGCGACCTCCCGATGCGCGTCCCGGGCGCCGATGTCGCGAACGCGACGTGGTCCCCCAGCGTGAACCTCGTAGTAGATCTCTGCATCCACCGCCCTGACCGCCCCGGTGGCCATCGAGCACCTTCCTTTGACTGGCGGTGTCACGCAGAGCCGCCTCAGAGGCCGGCCGGGGAGGGACCGTGGAGGGGGCCGCGCTCAAGCGGCGTCTCAAGTGTCCGTAGGACAGCCTCGGTCCGAAGGAACCGCTCGTAAAGTTCGGCGTACGCTTCCGCCAAGTCCGGGTCCGGATCCACGATTGTCTTAACGCGCACCCAGGCCGTCGCCGTGTCCGCACATCCGTGAACGAGCCCCGTGCCGACCGCGGCGAGCAACGCGGTGCCCAAGGCGCCGGCTTCGACAACCTCGGGGATGAGCACCGGCCTCCTGTAGAGGGCAGCGGCGATGACGCTGTTCAGCGGCTCGCGGGCGCCGCCGCCCGAGACGATGATCGACTCAATGGCCTCAGGCGCCATCGACTGCGCGGTTACTGAGTGGAGCCACATCGCGGTGCCCTCGAGTACGGCGCGGGCCATGTCATCGCGCCCGTGGGTGAGCCGCAGGCCGGCGAGGGTGCCGGTGGCGGACGGTCGCACTTCGCCACCGCGCTCGCCAAAGAGGTGGGGCAGGAAGATCAGCCCGCGCGCCCCCAGCGTGCTCTCGGCGGCCAAGCGCGCCGCCGCTCCCACGGCTCTCCCGTCACGACCACTTCCCCTTCCGAAGAGGAGCCTCGCCAGCCACTGCACGGCGGAGCCCGTCGAGCTGACCGCGCCCAGGCACTTCGCCGCGTCGAGGCGGTCCAAGTCGTCCCGAGAGGAATAGCCTCCGACCACGCCCGCCGTCCCGAGGTAGAGGGATGCCCTCCCGGGCAGCGCGGCGCACGACCCCAATAGGGCCGCGTGCCAGTCGGTGGTGCCGACCACGACCGGGGTCCCCGCTCTGAGGCCAGTGATCTCGGCAGCCAGCTCCGACACCGATCCAACGAGGCTGGATGGACTCAGAATGGGCGGGAGCATCCTTGGGGCGAGGCCCAGCCGGTCCAGCGTCTCCGTCGACCACTCGTGGCCTCCTGGCACAGTCAGGCCCGTCCCCTCCGCCTCGTGAATGTCGGTGGCCGCGACGCCGGTGAGCATCTGGCGCAGGAAGTCCTTGACGGGCAGAAGTAGGCGCGTCCGTTCCCGGATGTCTGGGCGGGCTTGGAGCAGCCAGCCGAGGCGGCCGAGGCATGATCGGCTGCTCGGCTCGGCCTCGTGGTTCGCCGTTTCCAGGACGGCAGGCAAGACCTCAGCTTCCCATCGCTGGTCGGCCCAGAGCGGCAGCGGTCCCATCGGTCGGCAGCGTCCATCCAAGGGCACTAGGGTGTGCATCAAGCCACACACGCTGAGACTGCGGACGCTGCCCGCCGGTACGCGGGGATCGTCCAAGATTCGCCGGAGGCACCGAACCGCCTGACGCCACCACTCCCGCGGGTGGGCTTCCATGGTGTCCTGCCCGGCAAGGTGAATGGGGGTAACCGCGCTTGTAGCAGCGACCGGGTGCCCAAGCAAGTCAAAGGCGATGACCTTGATGGAGGTCGTCCCCTGGTCGATGGCGATGATCCGCTCGTCGTCCATCAGTCAAACACCACCACGGTGCGGGTCACCTCGCCCGAGTCCAGGGCCTCGAACCCCTCCATGAGCTGGTCCAGCCGGAGGGTCCGCGAGATCTGCTCATCCAGCTTGAGGCGGCCCTGGCGATACAGCTCGCAGTAGAAGGGGATGTCGAGTGGGGGCAGGTTCGAGCCCATGTCGCAACCCTGGATATGCTTCTCCGCCGTCAGATCAAACTCCGAGATGCTCACGCGTTCACTCTCGGGGATCATTCCGACGATGGTGACGGTGCCTCCGCGGCGGGTCGACGCGATCGCCTGCTGGCAGGTCTCCGTCGTCCCGATTACCTCGATTGCCTGGTCAACACCGCCTCCGCTCAGCTCGATCACCGAGGCCGCGGTGTCGGGACCGGCCACCACTCCATCGGTGGCACCGAAGGCCCGCGCCAGCTCGAGCTTGGCGGGGAGCCGATCGACAGCGATGATCCGGCGGGCTCCAGCGATCCGCGACCCCTGGATCGCGTTGATCCCCACGCCGCCGCAGCCGAAGACCGCCACCGTCTCGCCGGTGCGCACCTGGGCGGTGCGGAGCGCCGCGCCCATGCCGGTGACAACCGCGCAGCCCAGGATCGGGGCCACCTCTCCGGGCACGTCCGCGGGGATCCGCACCGCCTGCGACTCGTGCACCAGCATCATCTCAGCGAAGGCAGAGACGTTCCAGCACTGGGCGGCCGCCTTGCCCTCGAAGCTCAGCCGCGGCCTGTCAGTGGCTGCTCTCACCGTCTCCGGGGCAAAGCAGATGTTGGCGTGACCGGTCAAGCAGTACTTGCAGTGCCCGCAGAAGGCGCTCAGCGCCGCCACCACCAAGTCGCCGGGCGCGACGCTGGTCACACCAGAACCGGTCGCGAGGACGATGCCGGCACCCTCATGTCCCGCCACGAACGGCGTCTCCGCATAGCTGGGCAGCAGCCCTCTGATGAAGCTGAGGTCGCTCCGGCAGAGACCGGCGGCGACGGTCTTGATGAGCACCTCCCGCGGACCCGGTTGGTCGATGCTGACCTCGACGACCTCTGGCGTCCCGGGAATCGACCTCTGCACGGCCGCCTGCATGGGGAGGGATCCAGTCGGGTGTCCTGTTTGCGCCTCTCCGGTCATGAGTTGATCACCACTTTGATGGCGTGAGTCGTCAGCTTGTCATTGGCTAGAGCGAACGCCTCGGTGATCTGCTCCAGAGGGAATCGGTGGGTGATCAGCGCTTCGGACTGGATGCGACCGGACGACATCAGCTCAAGCGTCTGCTGGTACTCGGAAACGGCGCCGTCGAGCCCATAGCTGTTCGACCAGAGGACCGAAACCTCCTTCGTGTAGGCGACATCGGGTGAGAATCGCGGGCTCTCCGTGAAGGTTCCGGCGACGCAGACACGTCCCCCCGGCGCTATCCATTGTAGGGCCTGTTCGAGTGTCGATCCCGCCCGGCCGACCGCCTCGAAGACCACGGCCGGACCCATGCCCGCAGTCAAGCGGTCGAGGACCGCGGCAGGGTCATCACGTGGGACGAGAACGACCTCGTCGGCGGCCCCGGAGTTCGCCGCCGTCTCCACCGCGTTGGCCTGGTCGCCGATGAGGACCACCCGCCCGGCGCCCACGGCGCGTGCCGTCTGCCCGATACAGAGGCCGATAGTCCCGCAGCCGATCACCGCCACGGTCTGGCCGTCCAGGGAGCCTGCACGGTGGACGGCGTGGAGAGCGACGCCGTAGCAGTCCGCGATCGCAGCGCTCTCGAAGGACATACCGTCGGGCATCGGCCACACGTTGGAGGCGACGCAGGTGTCGTACTCCGAGAACCCATGGCTCCACTGGGGTTGTCCGTGTAGGAGGCCAAGCTGCCTGCACAGGTGGGGCAGGCCGCTCCGACACTCCTGGCACGACCCGCAGGCGATGAGATGTTCAGGTTGCACTGCCACGCGCTGTCCGATTGCCAGCCCAGTGACAGAGCTTCCTAGCTGGACGATCTCACCGGCCAACTCGTGGCCCTCCTCGATCCCCACACCTTTGGGAGGCTGCCACGGGCCGATGCCGTTGTAGCCGAGGAGGTCACTGCCACAGATGCCGGCAGCCCTCACTCTGACGAGGACCTCTTCCGGCAACGGCTCGGGAGCGGGTCGGTCCTCGACACGGATGTCCTTCTCCCCGTAAAAGATTGCCGCCCTCATGGTACGGGTCCCAGCCGCTGTGCTCACGCTGTGTCTCCTTTCAGTGCTCGATCAGTCGCCGGGCCTGGGAGACTGCAGCGCCGCCGTGGACCACCTCGCACAGCGCCGCGACCATGCGTTCTGGGTCTGGTGCCTGAAAGACGTTCCGTCCGAACACCACGCCCCGAGCGCCGCTCGCCATAGCATCCGCCGCGAGTTCCAGGGCCGAGACGGGGTCAGTCTGTAGTGAGCCGCCGAGCACCAGCACTGGGACGAAGCATGCCTCGATGACCGTCCGGTACCGGTCGACGGTCCCAGCAAAGGGTACCTTGACGAAGTCGGCGCCGGCTTCAGCGCAAATGCGCGACGCCGTCGCGAAGTTCTCGACGGTGTGGGCCGCCGTGTCTGTGAACGAAACCGGGATCGCCTCGGCCATCAGCGGTAGGCCCACCGCGTGGGCCTGAGCGGCCAGCTCGCGCAACTCGCCCAGCTTCTCGTCGTCGTTGCTGCCCGGGAAGACCTTGAGCTCGGCGGCGTCCGCTCCCTGGCGGATCGCCGCCTCCACCCCGTAGCCCGCCACTGATCGCTCGCTGTCCAGGGTCATGATCCATCCCGTCCGGCCCAGTGTCGCGCTGACCGCACGGCCCATTCCCAGAGTCGTCATCACCGCGTCGGCTCCGCCAGAGACCACGGCGCGCACCGCGGTCCTGACGTCGATCAGGCCCGGGACTACGCCCTTAATGCCGTGGTCCATCGCCACAATGACGGCCCGTCCGTCGGTCGCGAAGATGTGATGCATGCGCCGCTTCTGCCACTCGACATCGATGGCGGTGGGTGCCGTGCTTCCCGTGTTCATGCGGACTCCTCGGTCCGGCTCAGGCCGTTCGGGTGGACGATCGACTTGAGCCCTTGGTGACTGTTGGTCGCCTCATAGGCGGCCTTGATATCGGCGAGCAGGTAGTGGCCGGTCACGAGCGTATCCACCGACACGACCCCGCCATCCAGGAGACGCAGGGCAGTGGCGAAATCGCCAGGATTGTAGTCGTGGCTGCCGGTGAGGGACACCTGGTTGTAGTGGACGAGGTTGGGATCCAGGTCAATGGTCGTCGGCGGGTGAATCCCGGCGAAGAGGCTGACTGTCCCTCCCCTGCAGGCCATGCGCATGGCGGTTTCGGCGACCGCGGCCGATCCCACGGTCACGACGACAGCCTTTGCTCCCCGGCCTCCGGTCAGATCCTTGATCGCGGCAACCGCGTCACAGTCCGAGGCGTCGATAGTCGCAGCAGCTCCGAGAGGGCGGGCGACGTCAAGTCGCTCGGGGAGGACATCGGTGACGATCACCCGTGCGCCCCGGTGCGTGGCGACTTGGAGGTGTAGCAGCCCAATGGGTCCTGCCCCGACCACCACGACGTCGCTGCCGAGGGGTATTGGGAGGGACCGGTGAGCGTTGAGCACACAGGCCAGAGGCTCGCAGAACGACGCCGTAGTGAAGCTGAGCTCATCGCGGAGAGGATGCAGTACCTCTTCGGGGACCAGGGTGAGCTGGGCGAATCCAGCGATCGCGAAGTCCCGCCGCCTCTCGCAGAAATTAGCGTCTCCCTGCTGACAGTAGAAGCAGAGCCCGCAGACCGACCGCCAGTCGGCGACCACCCTCGCCCCCCGTGACGGAGCGCTGGAGCCGTCGGCCACGGCTGCGACCACGCCAGCGACCTCGTGGCCGGGAGTCCACGGGGCACCGGCGGGCCTGCTTCCGCTATACGCCCGGGTATCGCTGGGGCAGACACCGCACGCCTCCACGCGGACGACTACCCAGCCGGGCGCCGGAACTGGATCGGGTACGTCCTCGACGCGTATGTCTCCCGGACCGTAGAGCCGAGCTGCCCTCATGACGCCCTTCCGCTGGAGGCGCTCGCGCGAGCCAAGGAAGAAGCCAATGCGGCGCTCGCCGCCGGCTGGATGGGGACTGATTCTTGCCGGCGCACCGCGCGCAGGCCAACGATCAAGTACCCCACGAAGCCGATGATCAGGCCCACCGCGACACCGAGATCAGAGTACGCCCACGCGCCATTCACTCCGCCAAGCCCGAACGGCCCAAGGAAGTAACCCTGCCAACTTAGGAAGCCCTCGGCACTGTTTGTGATCAGCCCCCAACCCACCGCCGTGCCAACCACCAGCAACAGCACGGGTGCCCAGTTGACATTCCCGTAGCGTCCCTGGGCAGAGTAGTAATCGGCTTCCACATAGTCCTTGTGCCGCATGAGAATGTCCGCCAAGAAGATGCCGCACCAAACCGCGACGGGTACACCGACGGTCGTCAGGAACGCTTCAAAAGGCCCGATGAAGCTCTGCGCCACGAAAACGATGAAGATGCACCCCACGATCATCACCAGTCCGTCGATTAGCGCGGCCACCGGCCGCTTCACAGGTAGGCCTACGACCAGCAGGGCGAGCCCCGAGGAGTAGATCTCAAGCGTGGCCACAGAGATCAAGCCGGTCACCGCCACCACCAAGAAGGGGACCATGAACCAGACGGGCAGGATAGCGGCAAGTGCGCCAACGGGGTTCGCCTCGATAGCGTTGCTGAGGTTTGCTGACGAGCCTGCGAGCAGGAGACCGAATATGAGCATAATGCCCCCGGGCGCCGCAGCGCCAGCTGTGGTCCAGAATGTGACGGCTGCCCCGCTCGCCTTTCGCGGTATGTACCGAGCGTAATCTCCGGCGATGGGGGCGAAACCAAAGCCGAACCCAACTAGAATGAAGCAGAAGGCACCGATGGTCTCAGGCGTCGAGCCCGCCTTCATTGCGACCAGCGTCTGGAAGTTGATGTGACCGAACGCGAGGGCAATGAAGACGACAGTGAGCACCCCTGTAATCACGCTGATGAGAAGTTCCAAACGCATGACGATTTTATAGCCATAGACGCCAGCCATTACTATGCACCCGGCGACCAGCACCAATGCTATCAGCTCGGTGGCAGTTGCCCCCCGCAGGCCGGCACGAGCCAGGATTGTGTAGGTCGCCAGCACGGCCAAGGTGGTCAGGATCGTCTCCCATCCGACCGCGAGCATCCAAGAGAGGAAAGAGACGAGCCTGTTTCCGTTGATACCGAAGATGGTTCGACTGACGATCATGGTCGGGGCAGAGGCCCGCTTGCTCGCGATGGCGACCAATCCCACTACGAGGAACGAAACGATGCAGCCGATGACTCCGACGACGAGAGCCTGCCAGAAGGAAATGCCGAAGGACAGCAGGAAAGCGCCGAAACTGAGGCCGAGAACGTTGATGCTAGAGCCGAACCAGGGCCAGAACAGACTTCGAGGCCTTCTTGTACGCTCCTCGCTCGGGATGACGTCTAGTCCGTGGAACTCGACCGTGATGCCAGCCAAGGCTCCTGACGTTTCACCAACAGAGGGTCCTGGAGAGAGATCCGGTAGCGAGGGTTCAGATACACCGGGCATTTCGACTCCTTCTAAGCTGGTTGCGTCTCCCATCTCTTGCGCGCTCATGTGGGCGCGTCGGCGCGTATTACGCGAGTACCCAGATCCACGAAGTCTTGGATCAGGGCAGTTGATGCCACCCAATCAGTGATGATCGTGTACTCGCGAGCGATAGGGGTGATGTAGGCAAAGCGCCTCGCACCTAGTTTCGAGTGGTCGACAACGACAAAGACCTCGTGCGCCTGTTCGGCAATGACACTCTTCCAATGGGCCTCTGCCTCGGTGGGTGAGTTCAGTCCTTCGCCGGCAATGACGCCGTCGGCGCCGAGGAAGACCTTGTCGGCCCGGATCCGGCGCACGGTCTCCTCGGCGATACTTCCGATGACCGCTTGGCTGCGATGGCGCAGGGTGCCGCCGAGGACGATCACCTCGATGCCGTCGGCGTCGCGGAGGGCGCTAATGGCGCTGACCCCATTGGTTACCACGGTGATGCCAGTGCGTTCTCGAAGGGCGAGGGCGATGCGGCCCGGCGTGGTACCCGCATCAAGGATGATGACGTCGCCGTCGTCGATGAGGCCTGCAGCGATGTCTGCGATCGCCTCCTTCTCCCGCGGTTGGCTCGACTCCTTCTCCTGAAGCGAGAGCTCGATCGCGCGGGGTCGGGCCACAGCGCCGCCGTAGGTTCGCGTGATTCGACCCTCATCGTTGAGCCGCTCCAGATCGCGACGGATGGTGGCCGGGGAAGCTCGGAAGCGTGTGGCGAGATCGGTGACATGACCGTTGTTCGCCAGCACCTCAGCCAGGATCAGTTCACGGCGTTCATCGCCCCTCATGGCAGATATTGCTCCAAGTCAATGCCTTTTCTGATCAGAGCACTCATAAAGTGGTCGCGATCATGAGCGAACCGATCGCGTTTGTCAAGTGTCCCATCTTTGCTGCTTGTGTGTATTCGCGATGGCATAGGGGCAGGTATCGATCGCCGAGACCTGCGGTCTGCGGGCGCGGAAGCTGAGTGGGGTGGACGCGGTGATCTCCGACTCTCACCCCGGCCCCCCCGACACCGTCGCCAGCGTCCTGGGGTAGCTGGCGGTGCTGCCACGCTCACCTCCTCCGCAACCTGCCGAGCCGCGTCCCGCGAGGCGCTCAGGATGCCGTGGCGACGATCGTTTGCTCGATCTGCGCCCTGTCCGACGCCGAGATGACGCGAGCTCGGCTCCAGGGAGGGTCGCGCGCCTGAAGGGGCGCTTCCCCTACGCCGCTACCCTGCTCACCGCCGCGGCCGAGGAGCTCTGGGCCTTCGCCGCCTTCCCCAAGGCCCCTGGGGCAAATCTGGCCGAACGACTCCCAGGAGCGCCTCAATGAGGAGATCCGGAGGAGAAGGGCATTCGGACAAGATCAGGGATGTGAGGTCGCACTCCGTTCGGGTCAGCCCGGACCCTTGCAGCGCCACGGTGAACGGATCGTCCGGTCAGAACGGGACCGGCGCCACCGTGATGCGGGCTCCGGCGTCGCGCAGCCACGTCATGTGCTTGGGATCCCCGGTGTAGACGATTCCGCCCAGACGCTCCGAAACTGCCGCGACAAGAGCATCGACGACGCCGATCGTCCGTACCCGCGTCGCGGGGTCTGATGCCTGGCGACCTGCTTCCTGGAGCAGCTCGGCCGCGCGGTCTCCATCCTCGGGGAGGATCGGCTCACGGCGAAGCTGGGCCAAGGCCACGAGGAGCTTGCCCGTGTCGCCGGCACCCTGCCTCGCCTCCACGATGACGGGAGGGGTGACCACCAGCACCTGACCGACCCGGGTCAGCGCGGCGACGTGACGCCGGGCGGCGGCAGGGTTGCGCTCCGCCGCGACGAGCCAGCCCGTGTCGACCGTGGCCATCGTGGCGATGCCGGCGGGGCGTCGCCGTCTCGGTCCGGGACCGGGCACGCTCAGGCCACGGAAAGGGTGTCGCGAAGAGCCTCGGAGACAGCGCGCAGAGTCGTTTCAAGCTGGGCCCTGAGGACCACATCGAGGAAGGGCCTCAGCTCATCCTCGGTGAAGGGACCATGCTCCTCCTCCCACTCTCGGACGAGCTGGCGCTGAGCATCCAAGGCGGCGACCAGCGCCAGGCTGTCGTTCACGGTGGCGGAGAGGTTGCTGCGGCGATCGGAACCCAAGCTCTCGAAAACGTCGGGATCGATGGTTACCGACTTCTTCAGGGCCGGTCGTGGGGACGAACTCGAGGGCAGTCATCCTACCATTGGTGGGATCGGGCGGTCAACCCAGACCGTAGAGCACTTGCTTCGTTGATCGTCGTCTGGAGCAGCACTTGCCTCTGCCCTCGGGATGCCTTTCCGGGGCCCTACTCGGCACCGCCACCACCAAAGCAAGTGCACCAGTCGAATTCAGGACTGGCCACTGGGTGACCAGCTGGTCGGGGCGGCGGGACTCGAACCCACGACCTCATGCTCCCAAAGCAAGCGCGCTACCGGCTGCGCCACGCCCCGATGCCCTAGAGGATAGGCCACCCACAGGGGCCTGACGGCCGCCGCCCCGATCGGATCGCCCCTGCGGCCCGCACCGGCCGGAGAGAGGCCCGCCGAACCCCGTCCAAACTGCCCGCACCCGCGGTCGTGTCCCCACCCGTCAGACTCCCGGACCGGATGGACATCCTGGACGCGCTCATCCTGCTCCTGATCCTCGGCATCTCCTTCTCCGGGTACCGCCGCGGTCTCACCTGGGGAGGTCTGGCGATGCTCGGGCTGGTCGTCGGGGCGGTGGTCGGGGCGCTGGTCGCTCCTCCGTTGACCCGCTTCTTCTCGCCCCAGCCGGGCAGCGTGAACCAGCCGCTGATCGCCGCCGGCATCTTCCTGGCGTCGATCCTGGTCATCGAGGGGATCGGCAGCACACTCGGGTACCGGGCCCGTGTCCTCACCCTGAGGACCCGCCTGGCGACCTGGGACTCGGTGGCCGGCAGCGTCACCAGCTGTCTCGGGGTGCTCTTCATCGCCTGGTTCCTGGGCTTCACCTTCGCCAACAGCTCCCTGAGCGTGGTCAGCGGCCAGATCAGCGGGTCGGCGATCGAACGGGCCCTGCTCACCATCGCCCCGGAGCCCCCCGCCTTCCTCGCCAAGGTCCAGGAGTTCCTGCAGAACGACGAGTTGCCCAATCCCTTCACCAGCCTCATGCCCGACCTGCCCCTCGAGCCGCTGCCCGCCAGCACCGACACCGCCGGCGTCCGCGCCGCTGAGGCCGACGTCTCGCGGGTGATCGCATACGGCTGCGGCGGTCCGGGGGGCGCGGTGGCCGGCTCCGCCTGGCCGGTGGGCGACGACCTGATGCTGACCAACGCCCACGTCGTCGCCGGCTCGTACCTCCAGCAGGTGGACACTCCCGACGGAGCGGTCCGCACCGCCCGGGTGGTGCTCTTTGACCCCAACATCGACGTCGCCATCCTCTACGTCCCCGGGTTGGACATGACCCCCCTCCCGATCGCCACCGCCAACCCGGCCGCGGGCACCCAGGGGGCGGTGATCGGGTACCCCGACGGCGGGCCCGAGGCCACGGTGGCGGCGGCGGTCCGGGGCACCGAGGACGCCTCCTCCCTGAACATCTACTTCAACGGCTACGTCACGCGGGAGACGGTGATCGTCTCCGCCGCCGTGATCCCCGGGGACTCCGGAGGGCCGCTGGTCAACCTGAACGGCCAGGTGATCGGCGTCACCTTCGCCATGAGCACGACCATCGCGGACGAGGGGTACGCCCTGGCGACCTCCGACATCAGCGGCGACATCCAGGCGGCCCAGGGGCACTCCGCACCGGTCAGCGACGGCAGCTGCGTGAGCGACTGACCGTGGAGGGTGATGCCGGATCCCGCCCGGCGCAGGATGCGGGGATGGAGCGCCCCGAGAGCTGGGACCAGCGGTACGCGGCCGTCGAGCGACTCTTCTCGAGCGAGCCCGACACCGCGCTGGTCGAGCTGGTCACCCCGCTCACGCCCGGGCGCGCCGCGGACCTCGGTGCCGGCGAGGGGCGCAACAGCCTCTGGCTCGCCCGGCAGGGATGGGAGGTCACCGCCGTCGATGCGTCGTCGGTCGCGCTCGACCGGCTGCGCGCTACGGCGGCCGCCGAGGGGCTGAGCGTCTCCCCCACCCTCTCCGACATCAGGGACTTCCTCGACCGCGGACAGAGCTTCGACCTCGTCGTGATCGCCAACATCCATCCGGCGCCCGCGCTGCGCACCATTCTGTTGCGGGCCGCGGCCGGGGCCGTCCGCCCCGGCGGGCACCTCTTCCTGGTCGGTCACCACCTGGACTCCCTCGGCAAGACGGGACCGCCCGACCCCGAGCGGCTCTACACGGAGGACGCGCTGGCCGGCGCGCTCCCCGGCCTCAGGACCGTGCTCCTGGAGCGGCGTGAGCGCAGCCACGGGGTGGACACCGGGCAGCCGGCCGTCGACGTCGTGCTCTGGGCGGAAGCGCCGGCGTCCGATCCGGCCTGACCGCGAGCTCAGCGGCGGCGGCCCACCACCCACGCCGTGACCGCGCACCCGGCGACGGTCCAGGCGCCCAGCACCAGGAACGACAGCCCGACGTCCGTCGCGAGCCCGGTGGTGAGCCCGGCCCGCATCACCACCGCCATGCTCTCGAAGGGCAGCACCCGGTGGACGTCGTACAGCCATCCGGGGAGTTGCGACGCCGGGTAGACGATCGGAGAGAAGAGCAGCACCACGAAGATCAGCGCGTTGACGATGACGTTGGTCACCAGCGGGTTGGCGATGGCCAGCGCCAGCGCGTACCCGACGGTGACCGCCATCAGGGCGCAGAGCAGCACCGCGGGGATCAGGAGCGGTGAGAGCGAGAGGTGGATGCCGTACCGCCAGGTGGCGACCAGCAGCGCCAGCACCGTGCCCGGCAGCGCCAGCACCGTGAAGAGGCTGAAGGTGGAGACCGCATGGGCGCTCCGCGGCACCGGCAGCGACCAGACGTAGTCGAACGTCCCCCGCAGCTTCTCCTGCATGACCAGGTTGGGGACCATGACGAAGCCGAGCGGGATCAGCGCCAGGGTGGGGGCACCGGTGGCGATGTACAGCGCTCTCGCCACGGTGATCTGCGGGTAGAAGAACCCGTACATCAGAACCATGCCCGCGCCCATCATGGCCTGGATCACCACCATCATCCCGACCCACTGGCGCATCCCGCCCCAGTCGTAGCGGAGCATGGCGCGCAGGCTCCCCACCCAGTAGGGCGGCCCCGACCGCAGATCGTGGCCGGGCGGGAGGAGGTCCTCCCGGCGCCCCGCTTCGGCGACGGCGGCGGTCACGGCCGCCGCCCCAGCGCCCAGCCCGCCAGCCCCGCGGCGACCACGGTCCACACCCCGATCACGGCGTAGGCGGTGGGCACCGCCGCGTCCGGGGAGGTCGTCAGGGCCGCGCGCACGACCACCGCCATGTGGCGGAATGGAAACCACCAGTTGAGATCGGCGAGCCAGGCCGGCATCTGGGTGATCGGGTAGAGGATCGGCACGAACCCGAAGATGATGAAGATCAGCAGCTGGCTGACCAGCTGGGTGACCATCGGTGCCGAGATCGCGTGGGCGAGGGCGTAGCCGAGCATGGTCCCGGCGAGGGAGGTGAGCAGGACCGCGGGGACGATCATCGGCGAGATGTGCAGCGGCAGGTCGTAGCGGAGCTGCCCCACCAGCAGGGACACGACCATGGCCGGCAGCCCGGTGAACAGACACACCGTGTACCAGGCGGCGGCGGTGACCGACCGGCTGATCGGCAAGGTGCGCAGGTACTCGTAGCTGCCGGCGGTCCGCTGTTGCGCCACCAGCTGGGGCCCGAGGATCAGCCCGACGATGAGCAGGTTGATGACCGGGACGCCGGTGGTCACGAAGAGCGCAGCGCTCACCGGGATGTGGCTGAAGAAGAGTGAGATGCCGAGCACGAACCCGACGCCGGAGAGCACCTGGACGACCGCGATCGTCATCAGCCAGATGCGCAGGCTGGCGAGATGCCAGTGCAGCATGGAGACGTAGTCGCGGCCCCAGCGTCCGATCCCCCTCTCGACTCCGCCGAACGGCGTGGTCAGGGTGGTGGCGTCAAGGCTCGCCATGGAGTCCGTCGGTCGGGATGTCGGAGGTCAGCCGGATGTACGCGTCCTCCAGGCTGGTGGCGCCGAGCGCGTACTCCTCGGCGACGCCGGCGTCGATGAGCCCCGCCGCCCAGGCGATCCCGGATGACGCGTCGGCCTCGGCGATCGTGGTCACCAGGTTGTTGCCGACCCGAACCGCGGAGCCCGACCACGCGGGAGGGTCCGGCGTCTCCGCTCCCGGAGCGAGCATCACCTGCAGGCGCATCTGGTTCCGGTCGGCGGCCTTCATCGACGAGGGGGTCCCCTCCGCCACCAGGCGGCCGCTGGCGATCAGAGCGAGGCGGTCGACCGCCTTCTCGGCCTCCAGGACGTTGTGGGTCACCAGCAGCACGCTGCAGCCCTGGGCGCCCAGGCCGCGGATCTCGTCCCAGAGCAGCCGGCGGCGCAATGGATCGACGTCATTAGTCGGCTCGTCGAGGATGACCAGGTGGCCGGGGGACACCGTCGCCATGCAGAAGCCGACCAGGCGCTTGACGCCGCCGGAGAGGCGGGTGCCGAGGGTGTTCCGCCATTCGCCGAGCTCGAGACCGTCGATGAGCTCGGCCGTCCGGCGCCGGACCCGGGTCATGTCGGCGCCCCGGATCCGCCCCGCCAGCTCGATCGCCTCGTGAACCCGGAAGGCCTCGATCGGCATCTGCGCCTGGGGCAGGTACGAGCAGAGCTGGCGGGCGGCGTCGGGGTCGGCCACCAGGTCGTGCTCGCCGAGGGTGATGCTGCCCGAGGTCGGCTTGAGCAGGCCGATGGTCTGCTTCACCAGGGTCGACTTGCCGGCGCCGTTGGGGCCGAGGAGTCCGTACACCTCGCCGGGCTCGACGCGGAGCGTGATGCCGTCGTTGGCGGCGAGGGTGCCGAATCGTTTGACGAGGTCGTCGACGCGGAAGGTCCACGCGTCGGGTGGGGTCGTCACGGCGCGGCGATTATCCTCTGACGCGTCCCCCGGGGTGCCCCGCGCATCGCTGCCCTCCGCCACGGCCGGGGGGACCCTCACGGCGAGCGCCGCAGCGCTTCGAGGATCCTGATCCGGGCGCCGAAGCGGAGGATCGAGTTGGCGTAGATGCGGGCGCCCAGCCAGGTGACCCCGATGATGCTGGCCAGCACCAGGGCCACGGCGAGCAGCCCCTCCCAGAGCGGCACCTCGCCCGCCGCCATCCGGATCGACATCAGCACCGGGGTGAACGGCGGGATGAGCGAGAGGATGGTGGTGAGCGTGGCCAGCCCGTGCGGCGCCGTGCCACCGCCGGTCACCGCGTCGATGGCCGGGATGGCCACCACGTAGGCGAGCAGCCAGGTGACGACCAGCAGCATCGTGACCGGCACGGTCGCGCTGCTCACCTCCTCGACCCGGGAGACCAGCGACGCCGTGGCGGCGAGCATCAGCGCGTAGAGGATGAATCCGAGCACGAACCACATCACCCCGATCAGGACGGCCCCGATCGCCGCGCCGGGCAGGGCGAGCACGCCGGTGGGCACGGTGAGGAGCAGCCCGCAGAGGGCGATGATGCCGAGCTGGATCAGCCCGACCAGGCCGATGCCGATCACCTTGCCGAGCAGGAGCTGGCCCGGCCTCACTGTGGAGAGCAGGATCTCCACCACCCGGCTCGCCTTCTCGGCGACCACCCCCTGCCCGATCACGCCCCCGTAGATGCCGATGAAGACGTAGAGGGCGAAGGCCATGACGAAGCCGATGATCGGCCCCTGCAGCTCGGCGGCCGTGGCGGGCTGCAGGATGTCGAGGCGGATCGACGCGGCGTTCACCTGGCTCTCGACGGCGGCCGGGCTGAGCCCCGCCGCGCTCAGGTCATTGGAGAGCACCTCCTGTTTGGCAAGCGCGACCAGGGCGGCCTGCAGGGTGGGGTCGATCCCGGTCTTGACCACCACCTGGGGAGCGCCGGGCGTGCCCTCCACGAGGGCGTCGATGCTGCCGGCGCGGACATCCGACCGGCCCTGCGCCTCGGTCGCGATGTCGCTCACGTGCACCTTGAACCCGAGCGACGGCGACGCCGACTCGAGCGGCTGGGCCAGCGCCGTGGCCGGACCCGAGAAGCCGACCTTGAAGGTCGTCGTCGTATTGATCCTGTCGATGACTGCCAGCTGGAGCACGGCGTACAGGGCGAGCAGTGCGACGGCGACGATCGTCCCGATGATGAAGACCTTGCCGCGGATCCTGGTCATGAACTCGCGGCGGGCGATCAGGTAGACGGCGCGGCGCGGGCTGAGCACGGCGCGTTCGGGGGTGGCGCTGCTCATGCCGCGGGCTCCTCGGTGATGACGCTGCGGAAGAGCTCGCTGAGCGATGGCGTGTCGCGGCGAAACTCGCGGACCGGACCGGTGGCGAGCGCCGCCTGAAGCAGGGCCTGGTCGCCGATGGAGGTCGGGAGCTCGACCAGCGTTCGCGAGCCGTCCACCCGCACCACGGTCGCACCAAGCACCTCCTCCGCCCATCCGGCGGCCGCCCCCGGGGCATCCACCCAGTACCGGGGAGCCGACCCGCTGCGCAGCTCCTCCACGGAACCGGCAGCCAGCATCCGGCCGGCGCGGATGATGCCGACCCGGTCGCACAGCTGCTCGACCAGCTCGAGCTGGTGGCTGGAGAAGAGCACCGAGATGCCGGCGTCCGCCTGCTCCCGGAGCACCGCGCTCATCACGTCGACGGCCACCGGGTCGAGCCCCGAGAAGGGCTCGTCGAGGATCAGCACGTCGGGCGAGAAGAGCAGCGCGGCGGCCAGCTGGACCCGCTGCTGGTTGCCCTGGCTGAGCTTCTGCAGCTGCTCGCCGCCGCGATCGGCGAGCCCGAGCCGCTCCAGCCAGCGGGCCGAGGCGGCGCGTGCGTCGCGAGCGCGCATCCCGTGAAGCTCGGCGAGGTAAACGAGCTGCTCGGTCACCCCCATGCTCGGGTAGAGGCCGCGCTCCTCGGGCATGTAGCCGATCCGCCGTCGGGTGGCGAAGGTGATCGGCTCCCCTCCCCAGCGCACCGCCCCGGCATCGGCGGCGAGCACGCCGAGAACGATGCGCATGGTGGTGGTCTTGCCGGCGCCATTGGGCCCGACGAAGCCGAAGAGCTCGCCCGCCCGGACCTCGAAGCTCAGCTCCTGGAGCGCCAGGACGCTCCCGTAGCGCTTGGACACCTGGTCGATCTCCAGCACCCGGCCGGTCACGAGCAGCGCCTCCTTGTGAAATCTGATATCACTATGATAGTATCAAAACCAGCCGCCGGGAGCCCACCCGAGCTCACGCCATCCGAGGAGGAGACACCATGACAGGCGACCCAACCCCCACCGCTGTCCCGGCCGGGGCGCGGGCGATCATGACAGAGCGGGTCAAGCAGGCTGCCTCGGGTCCCTGGGCGCTGACCCTGATCATCGTGGTGGCGCTGGTCGACATCGGCATGTACGTGCTCGGCTCGATCCTGGCCAACCGCTCGGGCGGCGGGCTCATCGGCGGCATCCTGATCGGCGCCGCCATCCTCGTCACCCTCGCGGATTACATCGCCTTTCGCGGCCTGACCCAGGTTGTCCCGGGGGAGGCGCGGGTGGTCCAGCTGTTCGGCCGGTACGTCGACACGATCCGCAAGCCCGGCCTCTGCTGGGTCAACCCCTTCACCGAGCGGCGCAAGGTCTCCACCCGTATCCGCAACTACGAGACCCAGGTGGCCAAGGTCAACGACGCCGACGGCAACCCGATCGAGATCGCCGCCGTGGTGGTCTGGCAGGTGGAGGACACGGCGCAGGCCCTGTACGAGGTCGACGACTTTGCCCGCTTCGTCGACATCCAGACCGAGACTGCGGTCCGGCACGTGGCCAGCACCCACCCGTACGACGCTCACGAGGACGGCCAGCTCTCCCTGCGTGTGAACGCCACGGAGATCACCTCCGAGCTCACCGCCGAGATCGCGGAGAGGGTGTCGTCGGCGGGGGTCAAGATCGTCGAGTCGCGGCTGACGCGCCTCTCCTTCGCCCCTGAGATAGCCCAGGCGATGCTGCGCCGGCAGCAGGCGAGCGCGGTGGTGGCCGCCCGCAGGACGATCGTGGAAGGCGCCGTCGGCATGGTGGAGCTGGCCCTGGCGCGGCTCGAGGAGCGCGAGATCGTGGAGCTGGACCAGGAGCGCAAGGCCGCGATGGTGTCCAACCTGCTAGTGGTCCTCTGCAGCGAGCAGAACACCCAGCCCATCGTCAACGCCGGCACGCTCTACCAGTGAGAGGAGCGCGGGAAGGCAGCGCGGCTGCAGGCGGTTGGGAGCGGAGCCGGTGCCCGAACGCAAGAGCATCCTGCTGAGGCTGGACCCCGCCGTCTACGACGCGATCGCCCGCTGGGCGGGCGACGAGCTGCGCAGCAGCAATGCCCAGATCGAGTTCATGCTCCGGCGGGGGCTGGAGGCGGCGGGACGGCTGCCGTCCACCGCGGGCTCCCTCCCCCGCCGGGGCCGGCCACCACGCGCGGCGGAGGTCCGCGGCGACTGAGGCATGGGCGGTGGGGTCGAGCGCCGCCTGTCCCCGGACCCTGCCAGAAGCTGGCCGGTGGTGGGCCGGAGAACCGGAGCGCAGGCTGGAGGTCATGGTGATCCTCCCGCTCCCACGGCGCCGGGGGAGGTGGGTCACCCGGGCCGGCCTCGGGATCGCCGCCGTCGCGGTCGCGGACCTGGGCCTCTACGCCTTCCTCCTCGCCCAGCAGACGGGCCCCCTCGGCCTGGAGGGGAGGCCAGCCGGCAGCCGGGTCTTCTTCGTGGGCGGGTTCCTCGTCCTGCTGGCGGTGCTCGGATTGATCGGGGCGCTCGTCCGAGGCACCACCGCCCGGACGCTGATCTGCGGTTTCACCGCGGGCGGCGGGCTGGCCCTCGGTTTCCTCGGTATGGGCTCGATCGGCCCGCCCCTCTTCGCGGTCGTTGCGCTCTCGATCGTCGCCCTCGCTCAGGTGGCGGGGCGCACAGGGGCCCGATGATCACCGGCACCTCCGCCGCCTTCGTCGTCCTCCTCATCGGCATCGCGACGACCACCTGACGCGCGTACCCTCCGGGGTCATGCCGACCTTCCAGCTGCTGGCCGACGTCAGCACCGACGACCCGGACCGCGTCCGCCCGCTGGTCGCCCAGCTCTTCCCCGCCGGCGTCACCGAGACGGCGGACGGTTTCCACATCGAGGCCGAGCTCGCCGGCGACAGCGCCCGCGACCTCAACCGCGACCTGCTGTCGGCCCTGCGCAGGGAGGAGCGCCGGACGCGGCTGCGCGCGGAGTGGACCTCGGGCGGGACGGCCGAGCGCTTCTTCGACTACGTGTCGAAGGGAACGCGCCCCGCGCGGTGATCCCGGGCGAAAGTCCCCCGGGCCGCGAGGCGGCGCCGCTACCCGCGGCTGGTCAGCGCGCGCAGCACCAGGCCGAGATTGGCCGGGCGCTCCGCCATCCGCCGCATCAGGTACGGGTACCACCGTTCACCGAAGGGGACGTAGACCCGGACCTCCTCCCCGGCGGCGGCCAGCCGGGCCTGCTCGTCGCCGCGGATGCCGAAGAGCATCTGGTGCTCGTGGGGGACGCCGGCGTGGCCGGTGGCGGCCATGAGCCGGTGGCAGGCCTCGATCAGAGGCGGGTCGTGGGTCGCGATCAGGGGGAGTGCGCCCCCCTCGAGCAGGATCCGCAGGCAGCGGAGGTAGGCGAGGCGGACGTCATTGCGCCGCTGCCAGGCCAGGGCCGCCGACTCCTGGTAGGCGCCCTTGCAGAGGCGAACCCGGGAACCCGGATGGGCGAGCGCCCGGCAGTCGTCCTCGGAACGGCGCAGCGACGCCTGGATCACCAGGCCGGTCGCGGGGTGCTCGGCGCGCAGCCGGCCGCCGATGCGCAGGGTGGAGTCGGTGGTCGTGTGATCCTCCATGTCGAGGGTGATCGGGATGCCCGCCTCCGCCGCCGCCCAGCAGACCTCCCCCGCGTTCGCGGAGGCCAGCTCCTCGTCCAGGTGCTGGCCGAGCGCGGAGAGCTTGAGCGACAGCTCCGCACGCGACGCCAGCCCCTCGGACGCGAGCCGGGCGATCAGCGTGCGGTGAACCGCGACCGCCGCCCGCGCGTCGCCCGCATCCCGGGTGTCCTCCCCAAGATGGTCGACGGTGACCGAGAGCCGCTGAGCGGCCAGCCGCCGGGCCACCGCGACCGCGTCGGCCAGGTCCTCCCCGGCGACGAACCGGCGGACCAGGCGGCGGGTGAACGGAGAGCCGGAGACGACCCGCTGCACCCCGTGCCGGCGGGACGCCCAGAGGAGCGAGTGCCGGAGCAGGGCGGCGGCGCCCAGCCCCTGGGGGGACCGCCCCCGGGCAGCGCCCCACCCGGCCCGATCGGACGCCATGCACCGATTATCGACCCCGGGCTCCCCATCAGGGGTGACGGTTGCCCAGCGCCGGCACGCCGCGGCGGGCGATGCGGTCCCGCCAGCCGTCCAGGTACTCGACGTAGTGGGCACCGAACTCCCGGACCGCGGGGTTCGCCTCGGGCACCAGCGCGGTGATCTCGTAGCGGACCGTCGCCGTCGTCCCCGCCGCGGACGGCTCCAGGCTGACGGTGATGAAGGCGGCACGTTCGCCGGGGGTCACGCTGCTGTAGGCGACCAGGCGACGGCCCTCGCGGCGCACCACCACCCACGTCGTCCCGTGCGGGCCGTGGGCGGTTGTGAACACCGTGCCGGGCTCGGTCTCGTCCGCGGGCTGGCTCGGGAACTGCGGATCCCAGCCGTCCACCCAGGAGCGCTCACCGCTCGCCGTGAAGAGGGTGAAGGCCTCATCGGGGGGAAGGGACACCGGGATGCTGCTGGTCACGCGCACGTGCTCACAGGCGGTCACCCCGCACCTCCTCGTCGGGGCTGGTCAGGTGATGGCTGTCGGCTGCGGTGAGATCCAGCCCGTACACCTCCTTCAGCCGGTTGATGACCACCAGCTTCGAGTCGTCGAAGGGGAGCTTCTGCTCGAAGGCGTGGAGCACGATGCCCTCGAGCAGGTCCCCCAGGGAGATGTCCAGGTACTCGGCCAGGCCCTTGAGAACCTTGAGCAGCCGGCGCTCCATCCGGACGCCCGTCTGCACCCGCTCGACTGTGATCATGGTACCAATGTACCATGTCGGAGGAATGGCTGCCGAGGGTTCGGGCTGGCCCGTGAATTCGTGTCCTTCCCGCCATGGACCCACCGCCATCCCTGGGTAGACTTCGCCGGGTGATCGGCGGAGGCCCGGAATGGCAGGCGCCCGAGGCCGGCGACCCCGCGGCAGGCGGACCGGCACCGGCCGGCACGCCCCCGCCGGCACCGGCACCGGCGCCGCCTCCGTACCCGTACGCGTACCCGTACCCGTCTCCCCACCCGCCCCCGTACCCGTCTCCCCGCCCGCCCCCGTACCCGTCTCCCTACCCGCCCCCAAACGCGCACCCCCCTCCCCCGCCACCCACCCGGCTGCGGAGCGGCGCACCCTCGCGGGCGACGGTCGTCCTCGTGCCGGCGGTGTGCGTGTGCATCGCGGGGTGGTCGGCGGCCCTGGCGTTCAACGGGGAGCCGGCCCTGGGCCCGATCGCCGCGATCCTCAACCTCCAGTTCGCGGCCGTCCTGCTGTGCACGTCGGGCCGGTTTCGAGGCGTGGATCCGGGCGCCGCAGCGCAGTGGCGGGTCCAGACCATCCTGGCCGAGCTCTGCCCTCGAGCCGGCTGCGCCATGCCGCAGGTCACCGTCACCCGGGGAGGCACGCGTCCGATCGGGGTGCGCGGCGGTTGGGGGAGGCAGCCCGCCGTCCTTCTGATCTCAGTCGAGCACCTGGACCGTCTGGGGGACCGCGAGCTGCGTGCGGTGGTCGCCCATGAGCTCATCCACGTCCGTCACAAGGACAGCACCGCCGCGAGGGCCCGCGGCCTGGGGGCGCTGGCGGTGGCCGTCGCGCTCGTCGTCGCCGCGGCCGTCGTGGCACCGAACCCCGCCGACTACCCGATCTGGTTCACCGCCTGGCTGGTGGGAGTATTCGGCGGTGGCGCCGCGCTCAGCGTCCTCAACCGCCCGCGGGAGACGCGCGCCGACGCGGAGGGGGCGCTGCTCGCGGGCGACCCCGCCGCCCTCGCCCGGGGCCTCACCGCACTCGCGGACCTGGCCCAGGACATCCGCCGGCGCCTCTACCGGCCGCCGATCCTGCGCTGGCTGCTCTGGCCGTGGTCCAGCCGCATGCCGAGCCATCCCCCGCTCGCCGCGCGGCTCGCCCACCTCCGGGAGATCGAGACCGGCCAGGTTCAGGGCTTCAATCCGCCGGGGGGCGCGTCGTTCGCGTAGACCTCGGGCCGGCGGTCGCGGAGAAGGTGGTTGCGCGGCGTGCGCCAGCGCGCGCCCTCGACCGCTTCCAGGTCCACGTCCGCGATCAGCAGCTCCTCACGTTCGGGGCTCGCCGGCCCGGCCAGAGGCCAGCCGTCGGGCCCGACGATGATCGACGCGCCGAGGAAGGTCGTCCCCCGCTCCACTCCCACCCGGTCGGCGCAGGCTACCGCGGTGCCGTTGGCGGCCGCGGCGGCCATCGCCATGATGTCGCCCTGGCAGTAGCCGTGCTCGTCATGGAGGCGCGCCCGAAAGGAGCTCACCCAGTTGGTGGGGACGGCGATCACCTCGGCCCCGCGCAGCGCGAGGGCGCGGCCGAGCTCCGGGAACCAGAGGTCGTAGCAGATCGCGACGCCGACCCTGGCGACGGGGAGGTCGACGACGACAACCTCGTTCCCGGGCCGGAACCAGGACTGCTCGTCGTAGAACAGGTGCAGCTTGCGGTACGTGGCCAGCCGGCCCACGGGGCCGAGGACCACGGCACTGTTGTGCCGGCAGCCATCGCCCTGCTCGGCCAGGCCCGCGACCACGTGGACGCCACGGCGGCGGCACACGTCGACCAGCGCGATGACGGTCTCGCCGGAGTCGGCGTCCTCGGCAAGCTGACCGGCCTCCTCCTCCCCGGCGATGACGTACCCGGAGGAGGCGAGCTCGGGGAGGACGACGAGCTGGGCGCCCTGCTCCGCCGCGGCCTCCACCCAGGTCACCGCCGCCGCCCGGTTCCCGGCGAGGTCGCCGATCCGCGGCTCGTACTGGGCGACGGCGAGGCGGAGGCTCCGGCTCACCGATGTCGACGAGGTCACGGCTGGAGCCCCGCCGGCCGGCTCACGAAGATGGTGGATCGGTAGTAGGCGAGCTCGGCGATCGACTCGCGGATGTCGTCGAGGGCCCGGTGCGCCTCAACCTTCGGCGGGGCCTTCTCCAGGGTCTCCGGATACCAGCGGCGGCAGAGCTCCTTCACGCTCGAGACGTCGATCGACCGGTAGTGAAGGAAGTCCTCGATCTCGGGGAGCTGTGCCGCCAGGAAACGCCGGTCCGTCCCGATCGAATTGCCGCAGAGGGGAACGGTCCGTGATTCGGGAATGTGCCTCCGCAGGAACTCCAGCGTCTGCCGGCCGGCCTCCTGAAGAGTGATCGACGACGCCTCGATGGCGGCCAGGAGACCAGAGCCCGTGTGCATGGCGCGGACGTGTCCGTCCATCCGGTTCAGCTGGGCACTCTCCGCGTGCACCACGAGATCCGGGCCCTCCGCGAGCACGACGAGATCGTCATCGGTGATCAGCGTCGCGATCTCGACGATCACGTGGCGCGCGGGGTCGAGGCCCGTCATCTCGAGGTCCATCCAGGCGAGCACGTCGACGATCCTAACTTCCCCGGGGGGGCCGGCGAACTCGACCCAGACGGCGCACCGGGCGCCACCCCTGACCCGGCCCGGGCAGTGCCCCGGCCACGCCGCCGCTGCCGAGGAGGTGGGACCGATGATGCTGGGCGAAGAAGGAGCGCAGCTCTGCCGCCACGAGTCCGGGCTGGTGGCCGCTGTCCGCGGCGGTGTGGCCGACCCCCCGCAGCGTCACGCGTCTGGCACCGGGTCTCGATCGACGCCCGTCACGGCCGACGACTCCGCGTCCTCCCTGGGGCCAGGGGTACAGACGGGGGTACCGATCGGGAAAACGAGGCCGCACCAGGGACCTCTGGTGCCGGGAAAGGGAATCGAACCCTTACGAGCGTACGCTCACAGCGCCCTGAACGCTGCGTGTCTACCAGTTCCACCATCCCGGCGCGGCTGGGGAACCGATCGTATCAGGAGCGGCTCGGCGCGGCAGGCTCGGCGCGCTGCCAGGTCGCCGCATCAGCGAACGGGTCTCCCGCCTGCGGGACGACGACGTGGGAGAGCGACGCGCTGTCGACCACCAGGTCCTCCGCGGGCGCGTACAGGAAGACCGCCGGCAGATCCTGGTTCATCTCCCCCACCACCCGGGTGGCGGCCGCCATGCTCGCCGTCTGGTTGGTCAGCGTCGCCAGCGTGGCCAGGTCCTGGTCGAGAAACGGGTCCGCCGTGCCACCGGAGACGTTGTAGCCGTTCGGCGGGGTGGACGACGAGCTCCAGAAGCCGGTCAGGTCGGGGTCGGGACCCGCGTCCCAGGATGCGATCGCCATCTGGAAGTTCCCGGGGATCAGCACGTCATCGAGGAAGGTGGCGCTGGGACTGACCGACACGGTGACCGAGATGCCCACCGCGTCGAGCTGGTCGGCGACCATCTGCGCCACCGCGGGGAGGGGCGCGGCGTCGGGGACGCTGAGGGTGAACCGGAGCGCCACCCCCCCCTGGGCGCGGGCGCCGCCGGGCACGCCCAGCCAGCCGCCGGCGTCGAGCCCGGTCTCCGCCGCGGCCGGGTCCGGGGTGAAGGCCGGCTCCTCGCCCTGCAGCCAGAGGATGCCCGCGGGGATCGGGCCGTACTGAGCGGTCCCGAGCCCTCCCAGGGGGCCGTCCACGAGCGCAGCGCGGTCGATGGTGTCGGCGACGGCGCCGCGGACGACCGGGTCGTCCAGGCCGGGAACGATCTCGTTGAAAAGGAGGTCGACGAAACCGAAGGTGAGCACGTCGCTGGCCACCGCCCCATGCCGGCGCAGCAGCTGCGCCTGCTGGGCGGGGGTGGTGGCCAGGACGGCCTGCACCGACCCCGCCGCGAAGGCCGTGGCGGCGGTCGTGAACGTCGTCATCGCCTCGATCTGGATCCGGGTGAGCCGGGGTGGCGGGGCAGCGTGGGGATTGGCGATGAGGGTGATCACGCCAGACTTCTCCCCCACCACCTGGTACGGGCCCGAGGTGGGGAGCGCGGAGGACGAACGCCCGGCCAGCCCCGCCAGCTGCGCCGGCGACATCGCCCCCAGCGGGAGGATCGGAAGCTCGGCCAGGCTCTCGGCGAGCGAGGCCCGCGGGGTGGTGAGGGTCAGAACCAGCGCCCCGCCGGAGGTCGAGGCGTCGACCCCTGACCAGGTGCTCGCGTAGGCGGCGTCGGGGAAGGCGGTGGACTGGACCCATTGGATCGTGGCCAGGGCATCCTGGGCCGTGATCGGTCTGCCGTTCGACCAGCGGAGCCCGGGGCGCAGGGGCAGGGTGTAGGTCAGCCCGTCCGGGGTGATCGAGAGCTGGGAGGCGAGGTCGGGGGCCGGGTAGGCGGTCTGGTCCAGCGTGAGCAGGCCGCGGTAGAGGAGCGGCGTGATCGCCGCGACCGCGGGATCCTCGGAGTCGATGAGCGGGTTCAGGGAGAGCGGGAGGTGATCGGTGAGCAGCGCCGCCCGGTAATCGGGGGCCGGGGGGATCGCCGCAGCCGTCGTGCGGAAGTGGCCGACCACGGCCACCCCGGTGACCGCCAGCGCGATCGCGATCAGGGCCAGGGTGGCGCCGATCTCCAGCCGGCGCGGCGGCCGGCGGATCAGGCGGTGTTGTTGATCCAGACGTTGATCGCGGCGACGATCACGAAAAGGGCGATGAAGACGGCGCTCGCGCGGAGGAGACCAGCTTCCAGCCCCCGTCTCCGGCGGTACCCGCCGCCAGAATCGCCACCACCGCCGATGACCCCGCCCAGGCCGGTCGCCTTCGGGGTCTGGAGCAAGATGCCAAGGATCACCAGGATCGCCAGCACCACCTGGACGGCGATGAGAACGACCTGTAGCACGCAAACGCTCCTCCGAGTGAGATCGGCGGCCAGTATACCGCCTGGTCGGGATCGCCCCTCCGATCGGAAGCCGCGGTCCGGGTGAGGCGACGTCGGCGGGAGCGGGGCGCGGCGGGGAGGGCGGCCTCCCGACGGGACCGGTCGCCGGGAACGTGAATCCCGAGCAGTTCAGTAGACTTTCCGGCCATGGCCCTGAGCGACGTCTTCCGCTTCCCCAACCCCGTGAACGAGGTCTCGGCCCGCACCGTCGCCGGCGGGGTGGCCGTGGCCGCCCTGGTCACCCTGGGCACGCGGTGGCCGTATCTCCTCCCCCTCATGGCATACGGCTTCATCGCCCGGGTCCTCTCCGGTCCCACCCTCAGCCCCTGGGGACAGGTCGTGACCCGCGTCATCGTCCCGCGGCTGCCCTTCACGGTCAAGCTCATCGCCGGCCCGCCCAAGCGCTTCGCCCAGGGTATGGGCGCCGTGCTCACCACCGCCGCGACCCTGCTCTGGTTGGTCTTCGGCCTCCCCATTCCCGCCCTGGTGCTGGTGGGGTTGATCGCCGTGGCCGCCACCCTGGAGTCCGTCTTCGCCCTCTGCATCGGCTGCCGGGTCTTCGACGTCCTGATGCGGATGGGCATCGTCCCGACCAGCGTCTGCGAGGCCTGCTCCAACCTGGCCCTGGCGCGCACCCGGAGCTGAGCGCGGACCGGCGCGACCGGGGCGGTGGCGCGCACCCGGCGCGCGACCGTCAGGCGCCGATCAGGCTGTGGCCGGTCATCTCCGGGGGCTGCTCGAGACCCATCACCTCGAGCACCGTGGGAGCGATGTCGCAGAGCCCGCCTCCGTCGCGCAGCGTCGTCACGGCGGACCCGACCAGGACGACCGGCACCGGGTTGGTGGTGTGGGCGGTCAGCGGCTCGTTGGTCTCGGGATCGATCTTGTGCTCGGCATTGCCGTGGTCGGCGGTGATGAGCACCGCTCCGCCGGCCGCCTGGGCCGCGTCGACCACCCGGCCGAGGCAGCCGTCGACGACCTCGCAGGCCTGGATCGTGGCCGCAAAGTCCCCGGTGTGGCCGACCATGTCGGGGTTGGCGTAGTTGACGATGATCAGCTCGACGTCGCCCTTCCCGATGCGTCCGACCACCGCGTCGGTGATCGGCAGCGCGCTCATCGCCGGCACCAGGTCGTAGGTGGGGACGTCCTTCCGCGACGGGATCAGCATCCGGTCCTCGCCGTCGAAGGGCTGCTCCTGGCCGCCGTTGATGAAGTAGGTGACGTGCGCGTACTTCTCGGTCTCGGCGACGTGGAACTGGTGTCCCCCGCTCCGGCTCACCACCTCGGCGAGGCAGTTGCGGATGGCGTCGGGCGGGTAGGCGATCCGAACCGGCAGGCCGCCCTCGTACTCGGTCATGGTCACGTAGGTCAGGTCGCGGGGCACCCGGCTGCGCGCGAACTGGGGGAAGTCGGCGTCGAGCAGGGCGTGGGTCATCTCGCGGGCCCGGTCCGGCCGGAAGTTGAAGAAGATCACGGAGTCGCCGTCGCCGATACGCACCGGTGCCTCGCCCTCAGCGCAGATGCTCACCGGCGGCAGGAACTCGTCGGTGACCCCGGCCTCGTACTGGTCGCGGATGTAGGCGACGGCATCGCTGGCACGCGCCTCGCCGGAGCCGGCGATGATCTCGTAGGCGCGGGCGATCCGGTCCCAGCGCTTGTCGCGGTCCATCGCATAGAAGCGGCCGGCGACCGAGACCACCCGGCCCACCCCGATGCGCGCCAGCGCCTCGAGGAACTGCTCCATGAAACCGGCGCCGCTGTTGGGGAGCTCGTCGCGACCGTCGGTGAAGGCGTGGACGAAGACCCGGTCGAGGCCCCGCCGCCGGGCCAGCTCGCAGACCGCGACCGCGTGATCCTGGTGGCTGTGCACGCCGCCGGGGGAGACCAGGCCCATGAGGTGGAGGCTGGTGCCCCGCTCCCGGGCGGTGTCCACGGCCTCGATGAGCGCGGGGTTGTCGAAGAAGCTGCCGTCGCGGACCGCGCGGCTGATCTTGGTCAGCGGCTGGTAGACCACCCGGCCGGTACCGATGGTCAGGTGGCCCACCTCGGAGTTGCCCTGCTGGCCGTCGGGCAGGCCGACGGCCTCCCCGCTGGCGGCGACCAGGGTGTGGGGCGAGCTCTCCCACCATCCGTCCCAATTCGGGGTCCTCGCCGCCGCGATGGCGTTGCCGAAGCCGTCCGGGCTGTACCCCCAACCGTCGATGACGATCAGGACGAAGGGACGCGGCCCGGGCGTCACCGGGATCCCGCGCTGGCGGAGCTGGCCGCCTCGGCGGCGCGGACGATGGTGGTGAAGGCGTCCACCTTGAGGCTGGCGCCCCCCACCAGGGCGCCGTTGATGTGCGACTCGGCGAACAGCTCGGCCGCGTTGCCGGCGGTCACGCTACCCCCGTAGAGGACGGGGACGCTGCTGGCCACCTCACCGAGGAGCTGGTCGAGGCGGGTGACGATGTGGACGCAGACCTCCTCGGCCTGAGCGGGGGTGGCGGTCCGGCCCGTGCCGATCGCCCAGACCGGCTCGTAGGCGATGACCAGCTCGCCGTCGGCCACGCCCTCCAGGCCCTCCAGCGCGCTCCTCAGCTGGCGGTCGACGACCGCCATGGTCGTGTCCGCGAGTCGCTCGGCCTCGGTCTCGCCGACCGCGAGGATGACTCGGAGGTGGTGGCGCCGGGCGGCGAGCAGCTTGCGGGCGATCAGCTCGTCGCTCTCGCCGAGGATGTGGCGGCGCTCGGAGTGGCCGAGCAAGACGTCGTCGCAGAGGCCGGCGAGCATCGCCGGGGAGACCTCACCGGTGAAGGCCCCCTTGTCCTCGGCGTAGCAGTCCTGGGCGCCCAGGAGGAGCGAGCTCCCCTGGAGCACCCCCCGGACACCGACGAGGTGGGGGAAGGGTGGCAGCAGCTCCACCTCCACCCCGCTGCCGTCCAGGGCGTCGCGCAGCGCGCGGGCCAGCTCCAGCCCCTCGCCGACGGTGGTGTTCATCTTCCAGTTGCCGGCCACCAGCGGAGTCGGAGGGCGCGGGCTCACAGCGCCACCTTCTCCTCCAGGGCCGCGACCCCGGGTAGCTCCTTCCCCTCGAGGAACTCGAGGGTGGCACCTCCGCCGGTGGAGACGTGACTGATGCTGTCCACCACCCCCGCCTGGTCGAGCGCCGCGGCGAGGTCGCCGCCGCCCACCACGCTGGTCGCGCCGGAGGCGCCGAGGGCCTCGGCCACCCGACGGGTGCCGCGGGCAAAGTCCTCGATCTCATAGATCCCGAGGGGCCCGTTCCAGACCACCGTCCCGGCGGTCTTGCAGTCCTCGGCGATGCGGGAGCAGGTCTCGCTGCCGACGTCGACCACCATCTGGTCGGCGGGGATCTCGGTCCAGACCACGTCGGTCGTCGGCGACCCGGCGACCGCCTCGGGAGCGACCACGACGTCGATGGGGAGCTTGATCTCGCCGCGCCCCTTGCCCGCCCCCTCGAGGAGCTTGGAGGCGGTCTCGACCCACTCCTCCTCGACCAGGGACTTCCCCACCTCCTTGCCGAGGGCGCGGAAGAAGGTGCATGCCATCGCGCCACCGATCCAGAGGGTGTCGACCTTGCTGAGCAGGTTCTCGACGACCCCGATCTTGGTCGAGATCTTGGCGCCGCCGAGGATCGCCACCAACGGCCGTCGCGGGTTCTCCAGCACCCCGCCCAGGGCCTCCAGCTCCTTGGCCATCAGGTACCCGGCCACTGCGGAGAGGTGGTGGGCGATCCCCTCGGTGGAGGCGTGGGCGCGGTGGGCGGTGCCGAAGGCGTCATTGACGTAGAGGTCGGCGAGGGCGGCAAGCTTCTCCACGAACGCCTCGTCGTTGGCCTCCTCACCGGGGTCGAAGCGGATGTTCTCGAGCATGGCCACGTCGCCGTTGGCGAGGCGGTTCACCGCCGCCTCCACCTCGGGTCCGACCAGGCCCGGCAGCATCTGAACCGGCGTCCCCAGCAGCTCAGCGAGGTGGGCCGCCAGGGGGGCGGTGCTGAACTCGGGATTGACCTTGCCCTTGGGCCGGCCCAGGTGGGTGACGACGATCACCCGGGCGCCCCGGTCGCGGAGCGTGCGCAGCGTCGGCAGCGCCGCCCGGATCCGCCGGTCGTCGACGATCTTGCCGTCCTTCATGGGGACGTTGAAGTCGACCCGCACCAGCACCCGCTTACCCTGGACCTTGACGTCGTCGATGGTGGCTTTCATGCGCTGGACTTGGCAGCCTCCGGAATGAACGTGCAGGAACGGAGCGCACCCACGTGCGTGACCACCCGAACTGCGGCGGCGACACCGAGCTGGGCGAGCACGAGGGTGGCGCTAGAGACGCTTGGCGATGTACTCGACCAGGTCGACCGTGCGGCAGCTGTAGCCCCACTCGTTGTCGTACCAGGCGAGCACCTTCACGTGGCTGTCCCCGATCACCATCGTCGAGAGCAGGTCGACGACCGCGGAGTGGTTCTCGTGCAGAAAGTCGGCGGAGACCAGCGGCTCGTCGGTGACGCCCAGGATTCCCTTCAACTCTCCCTCGGCAGCCTTCGAGAAGGCCGCGTTGATCTCCTCTGCGGAGGCCGCCTTCTCCAGGATGACGGTGAGGTCGACCAGGGAGACGTCGGGGGTGGGGACACGCAGCGCAAAGCCGGTCAGCTTGCCCTTCAGCTGGGGCAGCACCAGGTGCAGAGCCTTGGCCGCGCCCGACGAGGTCGGGATGATCGCCAGGGCTGCGGCGCGGGCCCGGCGCAGGTCCTTGTGGGGACCGTCCAGGATCAGCTGGTCGTTGGTGTAGGAGTGCACCGTGGTCATGAACCCGGACTCGATCCCGAAGCTGTCGCTGAGCACCTTGGCCACCGGGGCCAGGCAGTTGGTGGTGCAGGAGGCGTTGGAGAGGACGTGGTGCACCGCCGGGTCGTAGGCGTTCTCGTTGACGCCCATGACCACCGTGAGGTCCTCGTTCTTGGCGGGGGCCGAGATGATCACCTTGTGCGCGCCGCCGTCGATGTGGGCCTTGGCCGCGGTGGCGTCGGTGAACTTCCCGGTCGACTCGATGACGATCTCCGCGCCGAGGGCCGCCCAGGGGAGGTTCTTGGGATCGCGCTCGGCGAGCACCTTGATGCTCTTGCCGTCGACCACGATCGAGTCACCGGCCACCGAGACCGTGCCGGGGAAGCGTCCCAGGATGGTGTCGTACTTGAGCAGGTGGGCCAGGGTCGCAGGCGTGGTGATGTCGTTGACGGCGACGAACTCGATGTCCGCGTTCTGCTGGCGCGCCGCGCGCAGGATGTTGCGTCCGATCCGGCCGAAGCCGTTGATGCCGACCTTGACAGCCATGAGCACTCCTCAGGGTGTGGGACGCCGAAGAACCGCCCGGAGGGTAGCAAGAGGGCACTTCCGCGCGCCTCCGGACACCTTCCATGATGGGCCTGTCATGGCTCCGGCCACCAGGGCCGCCGGTCCCCTCCCCACCCTCCGGCCGCCCCTGCGCCACCCGGGCAGTTCAGCCTCCGTCGGCGCCCCCACCGATGGCCACCAGCCGGTGCAGCCTCCCGGCCATCGCCGGACGGCTGCAACCGGCGGCGGCGGCGAGCCCGTCCAGGGTTTCCTGGGGGTGGCGGCGCCGCAGCAGGGCCGCCTCGCGGAGCGCCGGGGGCAGCGCCTCCCACCGGCTCCGGTCGCCTTCGAGACGGTCGATCGCCTCGAGCTGGGTGAGTGCGGCGGTGACGGTGCGGCGCAGGTTCGCGGTCTCCGCGTTGAGCCGGCGGTTCACCTCGGAGCGCACCTCGCGGACGACCCGGCTGGTCTCGAACTCCAGCCGGCCGAGGTGGGCGCCCATCGAGCTGAGCAGGGTCGCCACCCCGGCGGTCGAGCGCACCGCCACCAGCCGCCGCCCCCGCCTCCGGAGGGTGACCGCCGGGATGCCGAGCCGGGCGAGGTCGGCGAGCACGCGCGCGGCGGCCGCGTCCGACCCCACCAGCAGCTCCAGCTGAGGCGGTCCATCGCCGCGGCTGAGCGAGCCGCAGGCGAGGAAGACGCCCCGCAGCCGGGAGCGGGCGCAGCAGAGGTTGGCCGAGGGGGTCGGAGGCGCCGGCGCCGGAAGCCCGGTCGCGGGCGGGGGAAGCCCGGGCGGAGCGGCGGCAAGCGTGCCCTCGCCGGGCGCCGCGACGCGGACGGCGACCCGGTAGCGGTGGCGGCGGGGAGTGGCGAGCCGCTCCACCGACGCCGGGATGGAGTCGGCGTGGAGGGCCGCGAGGGCGGCCCTGGCCGACACCAGGCGCGTGGTGACGGGTGCCCCCCCATCCCCGGCCAGGCTCATCCCCTCGATGAGCGCCGCCCGACAGCAGGGCAGCGGCGGGACGTGCGGCGCCAGCTCGGCGACGATCCGCTCGGTGAACGAACCCCCCCGCATCGCCCCGGGGTGCTCCCGACCCGGACGATGGCCCGCGAGCTGCCTGCGCACGGGCTCAGACGTGGATCGATGGGTGGCCACTCGCGTCTCATCCCACCACGCGGTCCACTTCGCGCTGCTCACCCATCCAGGTCAGCGCGGGTCGGGCTTGCCGACGTCGCGGTGGCGGACGGTGACGTCGAGGTTCTCGGAGCGCAGCCTCCGGCCCAGCTCCTCGGCCACCACCACCGAGCGGTGCCGGCCACCGGTGCAGCCGACCGCGACGTGGAGGTGGCGACGACCGTTGCTCGCGTAGTGGGCGGACGCCCAGGAGAGCAGCTCGCCCAGCCGCTCGCAGAGCTCATCGGTGTGCGGATCGGCGAGGACGTAATCGCGGACGGCCTCGTCGAGCCCGGTCCGGGGCCGCAGCTCAGGGTCCCAGAAGGGGTTGCGGAGGAAGCGGACGTCCGCCACCCAGTCCGCCTCCGCCTGGGGACCGAACTTGTACCCGAAGGAGGAGATCAGCAGCCGCAGCGGAGCCGCGCCCTCCGGCGGAGCGAGCAGCGCGACGACCCGCCGGCCCAGCTCCGCGGGGCTCAGCTCGCCGGTGTCGATGACGGTGTCGGCCGCGGCCCGGAGGCCGGTGAGCAACTCGTGTTCGCGCCGCACCGCCGCCGCCGGGCCACCGGCATCGCCGCAGGGATGGGGGCGAGTGCTCTCGGCGAGGCGCCGCAGCAAAACCGGGTCAGGAGCGGTGAGGTAGAGGACCCGCACCCCGTCGGGCGGGATCAGGCCGGCGATCGCCTCGCCCTGGCGAGCGTCGACCACCGCCGCCGCTGGGCGTGCCCGCCCCGGCGCCGCCCACCCGGCCAGCAGGTCGACACCCAGGTTGTCGACCACGTCCACCCCGGCCGCCTCCAGGGCGCGGGCCGCGGTGGACTTGCCCGCCCCGCTCATCCCGGTGAGGATCCAGGCGTCCACCGGCGCCACGTCAGCCGTCATCTCGCCGCGATTGTAGGGGCGATGGCACGCCGTCACCGGCACCGGGCGCCCGACGCTGACGGTCGGTGGCTCGCGGCCTGCTCCGGTGAGCGGGGCGCCCTTGCCGGTTGGAGTCCCCCGGACGTACACTCCCGCGGAATCCGCTCCGGAGGCCGCTCCACGCCCGCGCCGCGGCTCGACCGGCTCGCGCCGCGCGCGGCGCCCGAGCCTCCGGCCACCGGGGGCATGGATGACCTCTGCAGGACCGCCGACCCCGCCGCAGTGGCCGCCGCCCGGTCCGGGCGGTCCGCCGGGTCAACCGCCCGGGTACACCGGGCCCCCGGCCTACGGTGCCCCGGCACCCGGGTACGGCGGCCCTCCCGGCTACCCGCCCCCGTACGGCTACCCCGTCACCGACGCCCGAGCCCCCTTCGGCTGGGACCCCCAGAGCGGGCTGCCATATTCCGACAAGTCCAAGCTGGCCGCCTTCCTGCTCGAGTTCTTCCTGGGGGGCTTCGGAGCCGGCCGCTGGTACCTCGGCTACCCGGGGGTCGCCCTGGCCCAGCTCCTCACCTGCGGCGGCCTCGGCATCTGGGCGCTGATCGACTCGATCCTGATGGTCACCGGCAACGTGCCGGACAGGTACGGTCGCCCGCTGCGTGATTGAGGGCGCCCGCCGGGCCCTGGCCCGGCACCCGACCCTGGCCGGGGCGGGCGGATCGGCGCTCGCCCTGCTCGCCTATCTGACGGTTCGCGACCCCCATCGCCCGAGCGCTCCGCTGGCCTGCCCGGTGAAGCTGGCCACCGGGCTCGACTGCCCGGGATGCGGGGGCCTGCGCGTGGTCCACGACCTGCTCCACGGCGACCTCGACGCCGCCGTCCACGACAACCCCTTCCTGCTGGTCTGCGGGCCCCTGCTGGCGGCGCTCGTGGTCCGCAGCCGGGCCGGCGCGGCGATGCCGCACAACCAGGTCCTCGCCCCCCGCCTGGCCTACGGCCTGGCCGGTTCCGCGGCCGCGTGGATGGTCGTGCGCAACCTTCCCCGGTGGCCACTCAAGCCCGCGGTCGGGTGAGCCTGCCGCCTACACCAGCTCCTTGATCCGCAGGGCGACGACCTCTGGGACCACCTCGGACAGCTCCTCGAGGCTGGCCCTGCTGATGGCCTCGACGCTGCCGAAGCGGCGGAGCAGGGCGCGCTTGCGCACCGGGCCGAGGCCGGGCACGACATCCAGTCGGGAGCGCAGCGCCGATTTCGCGCGCCGCGCCCGGTGGCGGGTGATCGCGAAGCGGTGGGCCTCGTCGCGCACACGCTGCACCAGGAAGAGGGTGGGCGAATCCCGGGGCAGGACGATCGGGTCCGCCTGATCGGGGCGGAACAGCTCCTCGTTGCGCTTGGCCAGGCCGAAGACGGGAACGTCCGCCAACCCCGCCTCCACCAGAACCTCGTAGGCGGCGCCGAGCTGGCCCTTCCCCCCGTCGATGAGGAGGAGGTCGGGGAGTGCGGCGAAGCTCTCCTCGGCACGGTGCGGACGGCGTCGCCGGGCACCCGCGGCGTCCTCGGCCACGGCACCCTCACCCGCTGCGCCCTGGCCGGCGGCACCCTCACCCGCCGTGTCCTCCCCCGCGACGTCCTCGAGTGCCCCGCTCCCGGGCCGTTGCTCCGCGCCGTTGCTGCCGTCGGGGTCGTCGACCGGGATGTCCCCGTCCGCCTCCTCCTGGACGGCGCGGAGATGGCGGACGAAGCGGCGGCGCAGCGTCTCGGCCATCGACGCGAAGTCGTCGGCGCCCTCCACCGTCCTGATCCCGAAGTGCCGGTAGTGGTCGGGGCGGGGCCGGCCGTCCTCGAAGACCACCATCGAGCCCACCGAGTTGGTCCCCATGGTGTTGCTGATGTCGTAGCACTCGATCCGGCGCGGCGGGCCCTCCAGGTCGAGCTGGGCGGCCAGGTCGGCGAGCAGCGCCTCGGTCCGCTCGGCGTCGAAGTCCTCGACCACTCGCCGCTGGCGGAGCGCGGCCAGCGCCGTCTCCCGGGCCCGCTCCACCAGCCGGCGGAGCTCGCCCCGCTGGGGGACGCGGACCTCGACCGGGCCCTCCCGCTCGCCGGAGAGGAAGTCGGCGATGTCGGCGAGGCCCTCCGGCGCGTCCGATACGAGGACGGTGCGGGGGAGCTGCGGGGAGCCGCTGTAGAACTGGGGGAGGAAGGCCTCCAGGCACTCCGCCGGCGAGCGGTCGGCGACGCCCTCGACCTCGTGGGTCTCCGAGCCGATGACCCGGCCACCGCGGACGGTGAGCACCGCCGCCATGCCCCGCCCGGCCTCGACGGCGACCGCGACCGCGTCGTGGTCGCCGCGCCGGCCGCTGAGCACGTCCTGACGCTCGCTGATCCGGTCGATGGCCCGGAGACGGTCGCGGAAGCGCGCCGCCAGCTCGAAGTCGAGGGCCGCCGCCGCCGCCTCCATCTGCTGGCGCAGCTCACCGGCGAGGACGCCGCTCCGCCCCTCCATGAAGGTCTCGACCTGTTCCAGCAGCCGGGCGTAGCCAGCCTCGTCGATGCGCCCCTCGCAGGGCCCGCTGCAGCGCCGGATGTGGTAGTCGAGGCAGACCCGGCCCCTGCGGAAGACCTCGTCGCCGCAGGTGCGGAAGGGGAAGATGGTGCGCAGGGAGCGCACCGTGGTCCGCAGCGACTGGGCGCTGGTGTAGGGGCCGTAGTAGTGGGCCCCGTCGCGCTGCACCTTGCGGGTGTAGTAGGGGCGGGGGAAGAGCGTCGCCCGCTGCCCCGCCTCGCCCCGCGGCGGCCGCAGCGTCTCCCGGGCGGTGCCGGGGGCGTGGGTGTCGGGGGTGCCCGGCGCCGGGATCTTGAGATAGAGGTAGTTCTTGTCATCCTTGAGTCGAACGTTGAAGCGCGGACGGTGGCGCTTGATCAGGGTGTTCTCCAGGATCAGCGCCTCGCGCGGGCTGGCGCAGGCGATCACCTCGAAGTCGAAGACCCGCTCGACCAGCTGGCGGGTGCGGTCGGGCAGGCTGGGGATGCCCGTGAAGTACGAGCGCAGCCGGTTCTGGAGGACCGCCGCCTTGCCGACGTAGGCCACCCGGCCGGCCAGGTCGCGCATGACGTAGACGCCGGGTCCCTGGGGGGCGGCCCGGAGCCGCTCCCGGAGGAGATCGGGGTTGTCGATCAGCCGGGCCTGGCGCGCGACCGTGTCGGTCACGGGCGCACCTCGGCGGGAAGCTCCAGGTCCCAGACCAGGGCGAAGGGCAGCCCCTCGAGGTGTCGGATGGCGGGGGAGCTGCCCTCCCGGAGGAAGGAGCCCACGATCTCCAGCGTGTAGCGCGGCTCCAGGCACCGTCTGACGCGGAGCCCGCCGGCGGCGAAGGCGTCCAGGTACTCGGCGTGCCAGTGGAGGTGGTTGCGGATCACGCAGCGGGAGCCGTTCTCTCTGCGGAAGAAGGCGTGGCCGCCGAGCGCCACCGACACCGGGTGGATGTCGGAGACGACCAGGCGCCCCCCGGGGCGCAGCGCCCGGGCCAGCTCGGCGATCGCCTTCCCGAGGCTGGCGAGGTGGGTGAGGGCCAGCCCGCAGGTGACCAGGTCGCAGGTCGCGGGGGTGACGGGGAGCGCGGTGATGGATCCGGCCCGGAACTCGGCGGCGGGAAGGTCCCGTCGCGCCCGCGCCAGCATGGCCTGGGAGGCGTCGACGCCGATCACCCGGTGGCCGAGCCCCAGCAGCAGCCGGGTCAGCCGGCCGGTGCCGCAGGCGGCGTCGAGGGCGAGGCCGGGAGGGACCCCGGCCAGGATCTCGGTCACCGCCGGCTGCTCCGCCAGCAGCAGCTGGTTGACACGGGTGTCGTAGGTGGTCGACCAGCCGACGTAGCCGGCCTCGACGTCGAGGACCTCGATGGTCCTGCTCTCCGCCCCCTCGGCGTCGCGCCGGAGCTCGTCGAACCTGGCGCGCAGCTCGATCGGGTCCACGCCCGGCCAGGAGCGGAGCAGCCCCAGCCCATCCAGACCGGCGTCGAACTGGGCCGGCAGCACCTCATGCCTCACCGGATCAGCACCGGCCACGTCGCCGCGACCCTGCGTACGGCTCACCACTCACCACCTCCGCACTGTATCTCCGGGCCGTCGTTGCTGTCGGTCGGTGGCCCGCTACCCCGAGTTCACGGGGAAGAACGCACGAAGGTTTGCCGAGCACTTCCTGATCGGGACTCTGCTCAGCCTGCTTCCCGCCCTCGGTGTCCCCCACCTCATCCGTGCCGCGCCGTCCAGCCACCACCCGGCGGCTGCGCGGGGACAGAGCACGTAGCCGTGGGTCCCGGGGTGCCGTTACAGTGGCGTTGGCAATGCAGGTGGGCAGCCTCACCCGGGGACCCGTGTTCCGTCGACGTCGCACTCTCCGGACGGCGATGACCGCCGTCGGGGTTGCGGCGGCGCTGGCGGTGAGCGCGTGCGGAGGCTCCACCGCAACGCCGCGCGGGTCGCCCACCGCGACCGGTACCCCGCAAACCTCGGCGACTGCGACCGGCACCCCGACGCCGACCGTGGCGCCGGCCTCCCGGACCGCGGCGCCCACCCCGACACCGGCGGCCTCCGACCTGATGGCGTACGTCGCGGTCAGCGACGGTGAGGTCATCCCCATCGACGTCACGGCGGGCACGGCTGCGACCCCGATCCTGGTGGACCCGAACCCGGCCGCCCTCGCGATCACGCCCGACGGCGGCACCGCCTACGTGGCCGACGCGGACACCGCCACGCTGACGCCGGTCGACCTTGCGACCGGCGCGGTCGGGACGGCGATCCAGGTGGCGAGCGACAGCTCGCTCTCCGCCGTCGCCATCAGCCCGGACGGCGCCACCGCCTACGTGGCCGTCGATCCCTCGGTCGGCGTCACTGGGTCGGTGGTCCCGATCACGCTCGCCACCGGAGCTTCGGGAGCGTGGATCCGGTCGGGGTCGACCCCATCGACATGGCGATCACGCCCGACGGCAGCACCGCCTACGTGGTCAACTCGAGCGACGGCACGCTCACCCCGATTCCCCTCGCCACCGGCGCCCCGGGAGCGCCGATGACGGTCGGGGACCCGGGCTACCCGTGCGCCATCGCGGCAACGCAGGACGGCACCACCGCCTACGTGCTGAGCGGTGGCACCAACGGCGACACCCTCACCCCGGTGGCGCTGGCCGAGGACCCCGCTCAGGACGCCGTCGAGCGCGCCATCTCCGTCGCCCGTCCCATCGATGCCACCATGATCGCGATCACCCCCGACGGTCACAGCGCCTTCATCGCGGGACCGGACGGGGCCAGCCAGGTCGCACTGCCCAGCGGTCGCCTACTCTGGTCCACGACGCAGCTTGGATACACCGCGCTGGCGATCACACCGGACGGGAGCACGGCGGTGCTGGCCGCACCTTCGACCTTCCAAGGCCCGCCGGGGGCTCTCACCCTGGTGAGCGTGACCGACAGCGCGCCGATCGGGTCCATCCCTCTTGACGGCCAGGCGGTGGCGGTCGGCTTCCCCTCGTCAGCCGGCAGCTCCTGAGCCCGCCTCCCCCGCCGCCTCCAGCTCCTTCAGGAACGCGGCCTCGTCGATCACCCGGACCCCCAGCCGCTGCGCCTTCTCCAGCTTGGCGCCGGCACCGGGGCCGGCCACCACGGTGTGGGTCTTGCGGCTGACGCTCGAACCGGGGTTGCCGCCGAGGCGGCGGATGCGCTCCTCGGCGTCCGGGCGGGGCATGGCCTCCAACGAGCCGGTGAGCACCCAGGTCTGGCCGGTCCAGGGCCCCTCCCCCACCACCGGCGCCGCCTCCGCCGCCACCCCGACCTCGGCCAGCTTGCGGAGCAGCTTCCGGCCGTCCTCGCCGTGGAACCAGCGGGCGACAGCGGCGGCCACGGTCGGCCCGATGCCCTCCACCTCCAGCAGATCCTCCTCGTCCGCCTCCGCCAGCCGCTCCAGGGACCGGAAGTGGGCGGCCAGCACCAGCGCGGTGTGCTCGCCGACGTGGGGGACGCCGAGGGCGTTGATCAGGCGGTGCAGGGGCACGCGGCGGCGGGCGGCGATGCTCGCGATCAGGTTGTCCGCGGAGCGGTCGGCGAAGCGCTCCAGGGTCAGCACCTGCTCCCTGGTCAGCCGGAAGAAGTCGGCGGCATCCTCCACGTAGCCGGCCTCGATGAGGGCCGCGATGACCATCGGGCCCATCCCCTCGATGTCCAGCGCCGACCGGCTGGCGAAGTGGATGAGCCGCTCCCAGCGCTGCGCGGGGCAGAGCGGGTTGAGGCAGCGGCGGGCGACCTCGCCCTCCTCGCGGACGAGCTCGGAGCCGCAGACCGGGCAGCGGGTGGGGACGGCCCACGGCCGGGCGTCGGGGGGACGCTTCTCCAGCACCACCCGGACGATCTCGGGGATCACGTCGCCGGCCTTGTGGACCAGCACCGTGTCGCCGGCCCGGACGTCCTTGCGCGCCACCTCGTCCTCGTTGTGGAGAGTGCAGCGCTGCACCGTCGATCCGGCGATGAGCACCGGCTCGAGCGCGGCCACCGGGGTGCAGGTGCCGGTGCGTCCGACGTTGACGAAGATGTCGAGCACCCTCGTCTCCCGCTCCTCGGGCGGGAACTTGTAGGCGATGGCCCAGCGGGGCGAGCGGGAGACCGCGCCCAGCTCCGCCTGCTGCTCGCGCGAGTCGACCTTGATCACCACCCCGTCGGTCTGGTAGTCGAGGTCGTGACGGGCGTCCTGCCAGTGGTCCAGGTAGCCGGCGATCCCGTCTGCGTTCACCTCCTGGCAATTGGGATTGACGCGGAAGCCCATCTCCCCGAGCAGGGCCAGCACCTCGGACTGGGAGCGGGCCGGACCGGGAGGGTCCAGTTGATACATGAAGGTCTGCAGGCCCCGGCTGGCGGTCACCGACGAGTCGAGCTGGCGCACCGCCCCCGCCGCGGCGTTGCGCGGGTTGGCATAGGTCTGCTTGCCCTGCTCCTCGAGCTGCTGGTTGAGCGCCGCGAAGCTCCGCTTGGGCATGTAGACCTCGCCCCGCACCTCGAACTCCGCGGGCATCCCCTCGGGGAGGTGGCGGAGCCGGACCGGGACGGAGCGGATGGTGCGCACGTTGGCCGTGACGTCCTCGCCCTCGACGCCGTCGCCGCGGGTCGCGCCGGTGATCAGGTCGCCGTCGCGGTAGGTGAGCGACATGGCCAGGCCGTCGATCTTCAGCTCGCAGACGAAGCGGTCGACGTCGGGCACGATCCGCTGGATGCGCTTGCGGAAGGCTTCGACCTCCTCCAGGGAGAAGGCGTTGGAGAGTGAGAGCATGGGGGTGCGGTGGCGGAACTTGGAGAACGACTCCGAGGGGGCGGCGCCGACCCTCTGGGTGGGCGAATCCGGCGTCTGCAGCTCCGGGTAGCGGGCCTCCAGGTCGAGCAGCTCGCGGAACAGGCGGTCGTACTCGGCGTCGGTGATCTCGGGGCGGTCGAGGACGTGGTAGAGGTGGGCGTGGTGGTCCACCTCCCGGCGCAGCGCGGCGGCGCGCCGGCGGGCCTCCTCGGGGGCGGGCTCGCTCTCTGGCTCAGTCATCGGTCCACCGCCTCGTGACGGGCTCGGATCTCCGGCCGATTATGGACAAGCGGCAGGCCCGGTCCCACCGGCCTTGGCGGACGGCCCTCTCCCACCGGCCCTCTCCCACCGGCCCGGTCGCGCCGGGCGCGCTGCTACCGTTCTTCCCGATGTCCCACGCCTCGCACTTCCTCGACCCCCGCCTCAGCGACTACCTGGTCCGTCACGCCCAGCCGCGGGACCCCCTGCTGGAGGAGCTCGCCGCCGAGACCAGCATGCTGTACCCGGACCTCGACTGCCAGGTGAGCCCCGACGAGGGGGCGCTGCTCCGGATGCTGGTCCGGCTGGGCGGCGCCCGGCACGCCGTCGAGCTGGGGACGTTCACGGGGTATTCGTCCATCTGCATCGCCCGGGGGCTCCAGCCCGGGGGCCGGCTGCTCTGCTGCGATCCCAGCGCCGAGTGGACTGCGGTCGCGCGTCGCTACTGGGAGCGGGCCGCGCTCACCGACCGCATCGAGCTGCATCTCGGCCCGGCGCTCCGGATCCTCGCCGGCCTGCCCGACGAGCCGCACTTCGACTTCGCCTTCGTCGACGCCGACAAGGCCGAGTTCATCGCCTACTACGAGGCGCTGGTGCCGCGGATGGCGCCGGGAGGCCTGATCGCGGTCGACAACGTGCTCCGCCGCGGCAAGGTGGCCGGGCTCTCGGCGCCGGACGCGCGGACCATGCTGATGCTCGCCTTCAACGACCACGTGCTGGCCGATGCGCGGACCGAGTCGGTCATCGTGCCCATCGCGGATGGATTGAGCCTGATCACGGTGACCGGGGGATAGCCGCGGTCAGCCCTCGGCTGGGTGGAGGCTGGCGTCGGCGACCGCGAAGATCCTCATCCCCGCCTCGTCGAAGCGGATCACCACCTCCTCGCCGGCCCGGGTCATGGTGCTCTTGAGGATGGTGCCGGTCCCGTACTTGGGGTGCTGGACGCGCATCCCCTCGGTGTAGCGCTGGGGGGCGACCTCCACGGGATTGGCCCGCACCGCGTGAGCGTGGACGGCCTCGCGGACCGCGCCCGGCTGGCGCGGCGCCGTGACCGGCGGCCCGCCGGGGCGGCGCACCACCTCCAGCATGCCGGGCGGGATGTCGGCCAGGAAACGTGACGCCTGGGCCAGCTGGCCACTCCCGTAGAGGTGGCGCCGGAAGGCGTGGAGGAGGTAGAGGCGGTGCTGGGCGCGGGTCACCCCGACGTAGACGAGCCGGCGCTCCTCGGCGATCCCCTCGTCGCCCTCCTCGAGGGCGCGGACGTGGGGCAGCAGCCCCTCCTCCAGCCCGGCCAGGAAGACGACGGGGAACTCCAGCCCCTTGACCTGGTGGAGGGTGATCAGGGTCACCCCGCTCTTGCTGTCGTCCAGGGTGTCGACGTCGGAGACCAGGGCGACGTTCTCCAGGAACTGGTGGAGGCCGTCGGGAGGGGGCACGTCCGCGTACTCCTCCGAGTAGCCGATCAGCTCGGTGACGTTGGCCCAGCGCTCCTCTCCCTCGGGAGTGCCATCCCGGAGCATCGCCTGGTAGCCGGTCTCTTCGACGATCCGCTCGAGGAGCCGGGGGACCGGCAGCCTTCCGCTCAGCGCGCCGAGGCGGGCGACCAGGGCTGCGAAGCCGGCGAGGGCCTGGAGGGCGGCGGCGCCCAGCTCCGCCTCCTCGCCGAGGTGCTGGACGGCCTCGAAGGGCGAGATCCTCCGGCGTCGGGCGATCCGCTCCAGCTCGGCGACGCTTCGCTCGCCGATCTTGCGCCGGGGAACGTTGACGATCCGGCCGAAGGAGACCGGGTCGCGGGGGTTGGCGACCAGCCGCAGGTAGGCGAGGACGTCCTTGACCTCCTTGCGCTCGTAGAAGCGGAGCCCGCCCACCAGCCGGTAGGGGATGCCGCGCCGGAGCAGCACGTCCTCGAAGGCGCGGGACTGGGCGTTGGTGCGGTAGAGGACGGCGAAGTCGGAGAGCGAGAACTCCTCGGTGCCGATCAACCGCTCGATCTCGCCGCAGACGGCGAGCGCCTCCTCCCGCTCGTCGTAGACGGGGATGAGCCGGACCGGCTCGCCACCGCCGCGCTCGGTCCAGAGCCGCTTGGCGGCACGGCCCTCATTGACCCGGATCACGGCGTGGGCGGCGTCGAGGATCGGCTGGCTGGAGCGGTAGTTCTGCTCCAGGGTCACCACCCGGGCGTCCGGGAAGTCCTTCTGGAACTCCAGGATGTTGCGGATGTCGGCGCCCCGGAAGCGGTAGACGGAGTTGTGGGTGATGAGGCCGTTGGCGATGAAGTTGTGGGTGTGTTCGACGTCCATGTCGTAGACGGACTGCCGCCCGGCGATCCGCTCGACCTCGGCGACGATGTCGTAGCCGCACTCCTCGTCGAACATCGCCATGCCCGAGCGCACCGAGTCGGCTCGGGTCGCGGGGAGTGAGTTGGACTCCCGGTCGACCTCTCCGTTGGCCCCAAGCCGTGCCTTCATCACAATCACCCCGTTCAAGGCATCCCGGAGTCGGGCGGCCGTTTGCATCACGGTGGCCATGTCCTTGAACACGGTCTCGTACCGCCAGCTCGTCGATGAGTCACCGTGGGCTGGCCGGACTGTGAGGCCCAGGCCCCGGATGGTATCGGCACCCTCGTCGTCGTTTCCACCCACCGCGATCAGGTGCATCGGTGTCGCACCGCGGCGATCAGCGCACAGGGTCACCACGATGTTGCGGCGGCTGCTGTTCCTTGAGCGTGGTTGGTAATGCGGATGTTCCGGTAACAGCCCGCGGTCGTGAAGGAGCCTCTGTGCCGAGGCCTCCGTGTCGAAGGCGCTGAACACCGACCTCAGCCGAGCGCCATCGTGAACCAGCCCGTTCGTCGATCCTCCCTTTCTCGGGACGAACGGAAGCGTGGGGATCTGGTAGCTGAGGGAGGTCACGTACTCGTCCTGACGGGCGTCGTTCTCAGAGCCATGCACCGCCAGCACCCAGAGCGCGTCGGCGCCCTCCTGCGCTGCCCGCTGCCGGAAGCCGACCACCGGCTTGACCCGCCCCCGAGTGTGGACCTGAGTGGTCCCCAAACGATAACCGTACCCAACCCTGTGCATCAGGTAGAGGAAGTGGTAATTGGGCGACAGCCCAAGTCGATAACCGGCGAAGTGGGCGTGCTCCGGGGTGCTCACCAGCTCGCGGCCTGCGGCCGTCCGGATCCGCACTGACTCCGCCGCCTTGAGCTGGCAGACCCGCAGCACCCGAGCCGGCCTCAGGGTGCCACTTCCACCGGCTGAGCAGACCATGTCCCCCGGCTGGACCTCCTCTATGGACTTGCGCGAGCCGTCAGCCATGGTGACGAGCGTTCCCGCCGCCAGGCACTGGTCATCGTCGCCCACAACCGTCAGGTTGCGGTGGGTTGCGGCCAGTAGTGACACCATCAGGTACTGGGCGTGGTTGGTGTCCTGGTACTCGTCGACGAAGAGGTGGGTCCAGCGCTGGCGGTAGTGCTCCAGAACCGGGGGGATGTCGCGGAGGAGCTGGACGGTGCGCATCAGCAGGTCGTCGAAGTCGAGTGCCGCGGCGGCGGCCAGCTCGGCCTCGTAGGCGCGGTAGATGCGGGCGACCTCGCCCTCGAAGTAGCCGCCGGCGTGGGCGCTGAAGGCCGCGGCGTCGAGCAGCTCGTTCTTGGCGGTGCTCACCGCGTGGACCACCTTGGCGGGCGCGATGCGCTTGTCGTCGACGCCGATCGAGTGCATCGCCCGCCGCATCGCCGCCAGCCGGTCGGCCTCGTCGTAGATCACGAAGTTGGCGGGGATGCCGATGGCGTCGCCGTCACGGCGCAGGATGCGCGCCCCGACGGCGTGGAAGGTGCCCAGCCACATGCCGCTGACGCCGGCGCCGAGCAGCCTCTCCACCCGGCCGCGCATCTCCCGGGCCGCCTTGTTGGTGAAGGTGACCGCGAGCACCTCCTGGGGGCGCACCCCGCGGGCGGCGATGACGTAGGCGATGCGGTGGGTCAGCACCCGGGTCTTGCCGCTGCCGGCGCCGGCGAAGATCAGCAGCGGACCGTCGGGCGCCTCCACCGCCTCGCGCTGGGCCGGGTTGAGGGCGGCGAGGAGCGCATCGGTGTCGGCGACCACCCCGCGATTCTACGGGCCGACGACAACGCCCCCGGGAACGGCGCCGGTCTCCCGCGCCCGGTCAGCGGCTCCGGGGCGGCCGGCGTCAGATCGGCCCTCGTCAGACCGGCCGGGACGGGACCAGGATCGGGTTCGAGGGCTCCCGCCCGCCGCGCCCATGCATGCCGTTGCGGGTCGCGGCCTCACCGGGGCCCGCGTCCAGCACGTCGCGCAGCCGCTTCGGGGTGCCCAGCGCCCACCCCTGTCCGAGGACGGCGCCGAGGCCGAGCATCCGGACGCAGTCCTCCTTGGTCTCCAGACCCTCGGCGATGATCTCGCCGCCGAGGCTGCGGGCCACCTCCACCAGCCCCCGGATCACCGCCGCCGAGCCGGTGTCCTGGGCCGTGACCACCAGGCTCTTGGCGACCTTGATGAACTCCGGGCGGACGACCGCGATCGCCTCGATGGTCGACAGCCCCTCGCCGACGTCGTCCATGGCGAAGCGGAAGCCGGCACGCCGGTAGCGGGCGCAGGCCTCCGCGAAGCGTCCGAAGCGGGTGATCTGCTCGTTGACCTCGAGGACGATCTGGGTCGGCCTGAGCCCGGCGTCACTGAGGTGCCCGAGGATGACGTCGAGGTCGCGATCGGGGTCGGTGAAAGCCCCGACGCTGATGTTGATGAAGAGCGAGCCGCCCCGGGCCAGCAGCCGCTGGGCGCCGCTCATGGCCGAGACCTGGCAGAGGGTCTCCAGCTCGCGGGAGACGCCCAGGCGCCGCGCCGCCGCGAACATGCCCTCGACCTCGGTGTTGTTGGGGGCGCCGGTGGGGCGGGCGAGGGCCTCGTAGCCGATCAGCCGTCCGGCGGCGAGGTCCCGGATCGGCTGGTAGACGGATTCGATCTCGCGGCGGGCCACGATGGCCGGCACCAGCTCCAGCCAGCTCCCGGCGCGCGACCCGGCCCCCTCGTCGACGACCACCCGGCCCCCGCCCATGGCGCGTCCGGCGGCGGCGAGGGCGCGCTGGGCACGGTTCATGAGGTCGTCGGCCGGCTCCCGGCGGTCCCAGAAGGCGATCCCCACGCTGACCGTGCAGCCGGCGGGGAGGTCGCTCTCGACGTCGCGGACCACCTCGGCGACCGCGTTGGTGGTGAGTCCCTCGAGGACGACCGCGAACTCGTCGTTGCCGACCCGGGCGAGGTAGGAGAGGCCCGGAGCGTCCGGATCGCTGCTCTGGCTGAACCGCAGCACCGTCGCCACGTCGGTGAGCAGGCGGTCGCCGGCGGCATGGCCCCAGTCCTCGTTGAAGGCGCCGAACCTGTCGAGATCGATGATGGCGAGGGCCAGGGGGATGTCCCGGCGGGCCGCGGACTCGAGCCGGCGCGGCAGCTCCTCGGTGAGGGCCCGGCGATTCGGGCAGGTGGTGAGGAAGTCGGTGTAGGCCACCGAGGCGAAGCGGGCGCGATCGGCCCCCTGGCCGTTCAGCGCCTTGATGCTGAAGGCGACGACGATGGCCGCGAGGGTGGCCACCGGGGCGTAGGGGTCGCCGACCACGGGCAGGGAGACGGCGCACTCGACGAGGGCGAGGCCCACCCCGATGCCCAGGGCCAGAGCCCCGTGGCGGAGGGCGAGCCAGGCCAGCGGGAGGGTGAGCAGGGCGGCGACGTCCACGGCCCTCAACCGGAAAGCGACCTGAGCGGCCAGCACCAGGACGATGGCGATCCAGGCCCCCGCCGCCTGCCCGAGGCGCGGGACGCGCTCCAGGGGAAGAGCGACGGCGAGCGCGGCGACGACGATGAGGACGATCGGGACGCCGGAGAGGAGGTCCAGGCGGGAGGGCTGGACCCACATCCCGACGGCGATGAGCACCGCGGCCATGGCGATCCAGGCGGCGGTCGCCCCCCGGACGGCGAGCCGATCAGGGCGTTGTGAAGCGGAGGTGTAGGGCGTCGCGACGTGCAGCGTCCCGGATTCGAACATCGGCGGGCTCAGAGTAACCGTGACGCTTGCGTCACAGAGAACGAACCGGTCGCGTCCCGGTCACGGTTCCAGCGCCACGATAAGATTCTGACAATCTGAATCTGACAGTCTGTTACGCCAGCCGCCGGAGGATGCAGAAGGGGGTCTGCTCGTCGGTCTGTCCCATGGGATTGTCGGCCAGCACCCCGGCGATTGCCCGCGGATCCAGGTCGAGACTGCTGCCGAGGACGTCGGCGGCCAGGTCGTTGGTGTCGACGACCGCGACCCCGATATCCGCCCCGGTTCGCGCCCGCAGGGCCCGCCGGACCCGCTCGGCCACGCCATCCGGGTCGCTCGGCGCCTTGCTGGCGTGGGTGTTGTAGGGGGGCAGGGTGTAGGCGGTGGGGCCGTCGATCGCCGACACCCGGGAGCCGGCCACCCGGTAGAAGACGCCCCGGATGCCGAACGGCCGGGTGACCGCCGCACACGCGGCGGCGAGGAGGATCCGGGTCGCCCCCGCCTCCTCCAGGGCCAGCTGCATGGTCTGAGGCCGCCCCAGGCCAATGCCGATCGGCACCCGGCTGACGAAGCGGGAGAGCACGCGGGCCAGCGGGGTCACCGCGATCTCGTCCATGGGGAACGATCGCCCCTGGGTGATGGCGACGACCTTCTCGCTCATGGCGATGACGTCGCCGGGCTCGAGGGTGACGCCCCCGGCCCGCGCACCGTCCAGTGCCGCCCCGAGCGCCACCTCCAGGTCGTCGTGGCTGCGCACCAGCCCAGCCCGGACCGGCACGCGCGCCCAGGTCTCGCCGTCTCTCCGGATGATCAGGTGCCGGCCGGGGTTGGGGCGGGCGGCGGCGACGAGGGCCTCCACGCCGAGGGTGGCGGCTGCCGCCCGGTCGCCGTGAGCGGTGAAGCCGAAGCGCGCGGCCTCGCTCCCCGGCACAGCCGGGGCGGGGATGGAGCGCGGTCGCCCTCGCGCGCCGTGGCCGGCGGAGGGCGCGCCGCGCGCCGCGACCGCCGCGGTGCCGTCCAGGGAACCGTGCGCCGCCCCCTCGAAGTACACCCGGAGCCAGAGCTCGACGTTGACGGTGCGCCAGAAGAAGAGCGACTCCTCACTGCCCCCGACGCAGGCGACCCGGAAGGCGTCGGCGACCGCGCTGGCGTCCCAATACGGCCGCGACTGGAACGAGGGCGAGCGCATCAGGGATTGGATCGACGACCGCTGCTGCCGGAACCAGCGGAACTCGGGGGTGGTGAAGCCGATCTTGCGACGCCGCTCGCGGATCGGGTCGGGCAGGATCCCCCGCATCGCCTCGCGCAGGATGCGTCGCGACCATCCGCCCGAGACGATCGCCGAGGCGGGCAGCCGGAGGATCCATTCCACCAGCTCCTGGTCGAGGAAGGGCAGCCGCGACTCCATGGAGTGGGCCATGGAGTTGCGGTCCTCGTAGCGGAGCAGCGACGGCAGCGAGAAGGTGGTGAGGTCCTGGAGCAGCCGCTTCTTGAGGTCGTCCTGAACCCGCGGGTCGTGGGGCCGCTGCTTCCCGCTCGTCCACTCGGGGCGAAGCAGGGAGCCGGCGTCGACGCGATGCCGGCTCTCCCACACCCGCCGGCGGGCCAGCCGTCCGACGGTGTCGCGCGCCTTCGCCGACTCCACCGCGAAGTCGCGATAGCGGCGCTCGCGGAGCAGCTGGCGCAGGTAGACGTACTGGTAGGGGACGTAACCGGCGAGCAGCTCGTCGCCGGCCTGCCCGTCGAGGAGGACGGTGACCCTCTCGCTGGCCGCGCGCATCACCGACCACATCGCGTAGGGGGCGGTGGTGATCATCGGCTCCTCGGCGTGCCACACCCAGGTCTCCAGCTCGCCGAGCCACTGCTCCGAGGTGGGATACACCCAGGTGGGATCGGCGGAGGTGACCGCGAGCACCGCCTCGACGTAGCGCCGCTCATCGATGGGGTCGCCGGGGAAGACCGCCGAGAAGGTCTTGAGGCGATCGCCCAGGGAGACCGAGTCGGGCACGTGCTGGGCGAGCAGCCGGTCCATGACGCAGACGATGGAGGACGAATCCAGCCCTCCCGACAGGCAGGTGCCGACCGGGACGTCGGCCACCAGCCGGCGCTCCACCGCGCGGGTGAAGAGGCGGAGGAACTCCTCCGGGTCCGGGTCCGCGTCCTCGCTGAGCTTCGGCGTCCAGTACCGGGTCTCGTGGATCCCGGTCGCATCCACGCTGACGTAGGCGCCCGCCGCCACCTGGCGGATCCCCGCGAAGAAGGTGAGGTCGTTGTGGTCGTAGAGGCCGAACCCGAGGTACTCGTACAGCTGCTGCTCGTCGACGCGGCGGGGAAAGGTCGGATCCTCGAGGATCGCCTTGATCTCCGAGGCGAAGACCACCCGGCGGTCGTGCTCGGCGTAAAAGAGCGGCTTGATGCCGAAGTGGTCGCGGCAGAGGACGAGCCTCGGCTGCGGGCCGCGCAGGTCGAGGAGGGCGATCGCCCACATGCCATTGAACCGCTGGAACGCCGCCGGGCCCCACTGGGCGTAGGCGTGCAGGGCGACCTCGGTGTCGCTCCTGGTGGTGAACCGCCGGCCCTCCGCCTCCAGCTCGGCGCGCAGCTCGCGGTAGTTGTAGATCTCGCCGTTGTAGACGATGTGCAGCCGGCCCCCGTCGGTCGACATCGGCTGGGCGCCCGTGTCCAGGTCGATGATGGCGAGGCGGCGGAAGCCGAGCGAGGCGCCGTCGGACTCGAAGAAGCCGTCGTCGTCGGGGCCGCGATGGCGGAGCGACGCCGTCATGGCCCGGAGCAGGGCATGGTCGCGGCGGCCGCTGAAGCCGCAGATGCCGCACACCGACTCTGCCTCAGCCCAGCTCGGTGAGCGCGCCGCCGAGCCCGAGCGCGGCGCCGTCCGCCGCCACCGGGGGCTTGCGCTCGTACCCCGGACAGCGTCGCTCCCAGAGCAGCAGCTCGCCCTCCTCGCTGCGGCGCCGGCCCAGCTGGCCGAACCCGATCTTCTCCAGCACCCGGGCAGAGGCGAGGTTGCTCGCCAGGCACTCGGCGGTGACCCGGCGCACCTCGGGCTGGGCGATCGCCCAGGCGACCAGGGCTCCGGCCATCTCGGTGGCGTAGCCGCGACCGCGCTGTGAGCGGTTCACCGCGTAGCCGATCTCGACCGTGCCGGTCGTGTCCGGGTGCGCCTTGAAGCCCATGCTTCCCACCGCCAGGTGGTCCTCCCGGCGAACCACCACGCCGTCGCACCACGGCCCCGGTTCGGGGAGGCGCTCGCGCCGGGCGATCCAGATCGGGAGCATGGTCAGGGCGTCCTCCCCCGGCCACTCTTCGGAGAAGCGCACGCTGAGCCGGCCGCCGGTGGCGGCGGCGGTGGAGCTGACCCAGACGTCGGCCAGGAAGTCGACGCTGAGCAGCCGCTCGCGCATCACCGAGATCGGCGTCGAGGCGAAGAGGAGCCGGGAGGTCTCCAGGGTCAGCACGCGGGCAACTCTACCCTGCAGGCCGCGTGCGCGGGTCGAGCCTCGGTTGGCAGCGACCGGATCACGATCGCTCGGGCATATATCCTGTGCCCCAGCCTCCCACCGGCCACCGGCCTGCTGAGGTGCTGCGCCATGGATGGTTCGTCGTCTCGGCGGCGTCGCCCTCTCTCGAGTGGGAGGACGCCCCTTCCCCGAGGGAACGTCACCAGCGGGATCGTGCGTGTCGGAGACACGGTGCGACGTCCGGCCGGACCGTGGACGCCGGCGGTTCACGCGCTCCTGAGACATCTCCATGCGGTGGGGTTCAGCGGAGCTCCCTGGCCGTACGGCGTCGACGAGCGCGGCCGCGAGGTGCTGAGCTTCGTGCCCGGGGTCGTGGCATGGCCGGATCACTTCGAGCTGCTGGCAGACGATCGAGCCCTGGCCCGGGTGGGACGCTTGGTGCGCGACCTGCACGACGCCACGGCAGGCTTCACCCCGCCGCCGGACGCCCAGTGGCAGGTCGGGATCCCCGCCCCGGACGGCGACCTCATCGTCCACAACGACGTGGCTCCTTGGAACCTCGTCATCGGCGACGAGGGATGGGTGCTCATCGACTGGGATGGGGCCGCCCCCGGCTCGAGACTGTGGGACCTCGCCTCTGCGATGCACGGCTTCGCGCCCCTGTCCGCAGCAGCCGGCCCCGACGGCGTCGCGGTGCAAGCGCACCGTGTCAGCGTCCTCGCCGGCGCCTACGGCCTCGACGAGGCAGAGCGGCGAGGTCTGCTGCCTCTCCTGGCCCGTCGGGCGATGTCCATGCACCAGTTCCTCGCCGAGGGGGCGGCCAACGGTGTGGAGCCCTGGGCGAGGCTGTGGGCGGACGGCCACGGTGAATCCTGGCGCGCCGACGCCGAGCACATCGAGCGCCACCAGGCGGAGTGGGAGCGGGCCCTGCTGGATTGAGACGGGCTCGCGCTGGTCGCATCCGCGGGCCAGCTGAGGATCGGAGCTCGATCCTGGCACCGGCATCCCATCAGGAGCCGGACAGCATCTCGAACAGGTTGCCCCCGACCGCATAGCAGTCACCGGCCGCGGCCGGACACGTGACCTCGTACACCCCCATCGCCTCGCCGCCGGCCTGGGGACTGGGCACGATCTCCCAGGAGCCGCCCGAGTAATGCTCGATCACGTTCTGGTTCGTGTCGGGAGGTGGTGTGCCGACGCCATCCTGGAGCTGGCTGGATTCCTCTCCTCCGCCCACTGCCCAGCAGTCGTCCTGGGAGATGCAGGCGACGCCATCGAGAACACTACCGAAGGCCGCGCCGATATCCGGGCTGGACACCACCGTCCAGCCGCCGCCGGTGTAGTGCTCCACCAGGGGCGCGCCCTGCGGGGATGGCGGTGAGTCGATGCTCCCCACCGCCCAGCAATCGTTGACTGCCGGGCAGGAGACGGCGTCGAGCGCGTCGCCGGGGCCGCCTCCGACCGGAGGGCTGCTCACCAGTGCCCAGCCACCGTCCGAGTAGTGCTCGAAGAACACCCCACCCTCGAACTCCTGCCCCACCGCCCAGCAGTCCTCGGCGCTGACGCAGAACACGGCCGTCAGCTCGCCGTTCGCCGAGGGTGCCGGGACCGTCGCGTCCGTCCAGCCCGTGCCGTCGAAGTGCTCGACCAAGGGGTCCGAGACGAGGACATCCGTCGCGGCGCTGCTCCCTGGGCTCTGAACGATGCTCTGCGAGCCGTACCTCCCGACCGCCCAGCAGTCGTCAGGGGTCGGACACGCCACGGCATTCAGCTCGTCCAAGCCGGTCATCTGCGGGCTGTTCACAGTGCTGAAGCCGGCCCCCGTGTCCTGCTCGATAACGGGCTGAAGCACGCCGTCGCTGGTGGTTCCCGGCGGCACCAGGTAGCCGACGGCCCAGCAGTCGTCCGTGGTCACGCAGGCCAGGTCCGTAAGCCCGCCCGCCCCCAGGATGGGCACACTCGTCCACGTTCCGCTCGCGTATTGCCAGATGCTTTGGAGTTTGCTGCTGCTGCTGTAACCCATCAGCCAGCACTCGTCGTTGCCGACGCAGGAGACACGGCTGGCGCCCTCGAAGCCGGAGGGAAGGGTGACCGCCTGCCATTCCTGGGAGGTGGGAGCAGGCGTGGGGATGGAGGTGGGGGCGGAGGTGGGGGTGAGGGTGGGCGTGATGGAGCTGGTGCTGGGGCCGCCGAGGATCCCCAGGTGGACGGCGGCAGCCGCGCCGCCCGAAGCCAGGATGGCGCCGATCACCGCCACGGTCCCAGCGAGCCGGGCCACCCGCGCGCCGCTGTGTCGCCCCCGGACCGCCTCCACCACCTTGTCCGGCAGCCCAGGGGGCGGCACCTGGCGGCGCAGGGTCCCGGCGTAGGCGCGGACCAGCCGGACCACCTCATCGTCGGTAGGGGTGGGATCAGGCATCTTGGAGCTCCCTCCTGAGCCTGACCCTACCGCGGCCGAGGTGGCCGCGGTCCGGCTCGGACTCAGAAGTCCATGTCGTCGTCGTCGCCGCCGAAGCCGCCATCGCCACCATAACCCCCGCCTCCGCCACCGTGGGAGTGACCGTGGCCGTACTCCTCGCTCTCCTCGGGTTCGGGGGCGTCGGCCACCAGGGCCTCGGTGGTCATGATCATGGTGGCGATCGAGACGGCCGAGGTGAGGGCAGCGATGACCACCTTGGTGGGGTCGATGATGCCGCGCTCGACCAGGTTGCCGTACTCCTCGGTGACGACGTCGAAGCCCTCGTCCCCGGTCAGCTCGGAGACCTTGTTGACCACCACCGCGCCCTCGAGGCCGGCGTTGGAGGCGAGCACCTGGAGCGGCGCGGCGAGCGCATGGCGGACCGCCCGCGCCCCGGCGAGGGCATCCCCCTCCAGGGTCAGGGCATCGATCGCATCCCGGGCGCGGATCAGGGTGACCCCGCCGCCGGCGACGCAGCCCTCCTCGAGGGCGGCGCGGGTGGCGTGGAGGGCGTCCTCGACGCGCGCCTTGCGCTCCTTCATCGCCACCTCGGTGGGGGCGCCTACCTTGATCAGCGCAACACCGCCGACCAGCCGGGCCAGCCGCTCCTGGAGCTTCTCCCGGTCCCAGTCCGAGTCGGTCTCCTCCACCTGCTGGCGGATCTCCTCGCAGCGGGCGTCGATGGCCTTGCGATCACCACCACCACCGACCACGGTGGTGTCGTCCTTGGTGACGGTGACCCGGTCGGCGCGGCCGAGGTGCTGGGCGGTGACCGCCTCGAGGCGGAGTCCCACCTCCTCGCTGATCACGGTGGCGCCGGTGAGGATCGCGAGGTCCTGGAGCATCGCCTTGCGGCGGTCGCCGAAGCCGGGGGCCTTGATCGCCACCGCGGTGAGGGTGCCCCGCATGCGGTTGACCACCAGCGTGGCCAGGGCCTCGGCGGTGACGTCCTCGGCGACGATCAGCAGCGGCCGCTTGTCGGCGGCCACCAGCTCCAGGGCCGGCAGCAGGTCGCGGACCGCGCTGATCTTGGCGTCGGTGATGAGGATGGCCGGCCGGTCGAGCTCGGCGACCATCTCCTTCTGGTCGGTGACCAGGTAGGCGGAGACGTAGCCGCGGTCGAGCTGCATCCCCTCGACCACCTCCACGGTGGTGTCGATGCCGTCGGCCGACTCGACCGAGACCACGCCGTCCTTGCCCACCTTGGCGAAGGCGTCGGCGAGCATCTCCCCGATCTCGGGGTCGTCGGCGCTGATGGTGGCGATGCGGCGGATGTCCTCGTTGCTGTCGACCGGGTGGGAGCGCTGCCGGACGGCCTCGGCGGCGACCGCGGCGGCGTCCAGCATCCCCCGGCGGAGCTCGACCGGGAAGGCGCCGGCACCGAGCAGGCGCAGCCCCTCGACGATCATCGCCCGGCTCAGCACCGTGGCCGTGGTGGTGCCGTCGCCGGCGATGTCGTTGGTCTTGACCGCGACCTCACGGAGGAGCTGAGCCCCCATGTTCTCGAAGTGGTCCTTGAAGTCGAGGTCACGGGCGACGGTCACCCCGTCACTGGTGACCAGGGGCGGTCCGAACTTCTTGTCCAGCACCACCGAGCGGCCCCGCGGGCCCAGGGTCACCGCGACGGCGTCGGCCACCGCGTCCACACCCCGGCGGAGCAGCTGCCGCGCCTCGGTGTCGAATCGAAGTTGCTTAGCAGGCATGCTCTCTCAGCTCCTCTGACGGCGTTTGGCGGCGCGACCGTCGATCGGGCCGCGCCGCCATCACGGCGCGCGGCGGGCCGATCGCCGGCTCAGGCCTTGCCGTTGCTCTGGACGACGGCGAGGATGTCCTTCTCGGACAGGATGAGGTAGTCGACGTCGTCGATCTTGACCTCGCTGCCGGCGTACTTGGCGTACATCACCCGGTCGCCGACCTCGACGTCGAGCTTGATCCGCTCGCCGGTGCGCTCGTTGTAGCGGCCATTCCCCACCGCCTCGATGATCCCCTCCTGGGGCTTCTCTTTGGCGGTGTCGGGGAGGACGATGCCGCTCTTGGTCACCTCCTCGCGCTCGACGGGCTTGATGACAACGCGGTCCGCCAGGGGACGAAGCTTCAAGGCCACGGTGCGACCTCCACTCTTTAGCACTCGGGACGGGTGACTGCTAACACTCTAGCGAATCGAGTGCCAGGACCGCAACTGGTAGGGGGCGGGCTCAGGCGCCGCCGGCGGTGACCACCATGTCGGTGATGAAGCCGGCGAGGAGCCCGATCAGCACCCCCCAGAACATCAGGTCGCGGCGGGGCGCCTTGTGAGCCACCCCCAGCAGCTGGACGACTACGAAGAGGATCGAGCCCGCCGCCAGGGTGAGGAAGATGACGCTGACCGGCGGGCTGGTGAACTGCCGGCCCACCGCGGTCCCCAGGAAGGTGGGTCCGCCGCCGATCGCGCCCATGGCGAGCAGGAACCTCCACGAGGGACGGTCACTCTCCGCCGCCAGCGGGGCCACGATCCCGAAGCCCTCGGTGGCGTTGTGGAGGGCGAAGCCGATGACCAGCACGGTGGCCAGACCGATCGCCCCGATCGCGGCGCTGTTGCCGATGGCCAGCCCCTCGCCGAAGTTGTGGAGCCCGATCCCGACCGCGATCAGCAGCGAGAGGCGCCGGGCCGCGGACCAGCCGGCGATCCCGGGCCGGGCGGCGGCAAGCTCTCCCGGCGCCAGCGCGCCGGGCCCGTGCCGCACCGGGCGGGCGCGCTGGGTCAGCCACCGCTCGTAGTAGACGAGGCTGAGCAGACCCACCGCGATCCCCGCCAGGTAGAGGCCACCGTAGCCGAGCACCGGCCCGATGCCCCCGGTGCCGCGGTGGAGGGCGCCGAGGGCGTCGTCCACCGGCCCGTAGGCGTTGGTCAGGACGTCCCAGACGATGAAGAGCAGGATCCCGGCGGCCAGCGCGTTGAGGAACTGGCGGAGGCCGGGGCGCGGCGAGCGCATCCTGCCGATGGGAAGGCCCAGGACGATCGTCACCCCGGCGATGAATCCGAGCAGGAGGGTCTGGGCTTCGCTCATCGGCTGGCTCTCCGGGAGCATGGCGGGCGGCTCTCAGTGCGCCGGGGACCGTCCTCCGGCCTGCCGGTTAGCTTAGTCTAAGCTAACCGCGAGCCGCAACCCAGACCGCCCGGGCCGCGCCGCGACCCAGCTCGACCGAGCGTCCCTCGACCTCCAGCCCGAGGGGCGTCCCGAGGGTGACGACCGTCACCGCGCGACCCGGGGTGATCCCCAGCTCGTGGAGCCGGCGGAGCAGCTGGGGCGCCTCGTGCTCGGCGACCTCGGAGATCCGGACGACCGCGGCCGGCTCCCCCGGCGGTAGCAGGTCCAGGCGCACCAGTCCGGGGGGGACGGCGCCGCGCCCGGGGATGGGATTGCCGTGGGGGCAGGACAGCGGCTGGCCGAGGTGCTGGTCGAGGCGTTCCACCACCTCGTCCGAGACCCCGTGGACGAGCAGCGACGCCTCGCGATCCCCGGCGGCCCAATCGAGGCCCAGGACGTCGACCAGCCAGCGCTCCAGGATGCGGTGGCGGCGCACCAGGTCGGAGGCGGCCGCCTCTCCGGCCGGGGTGAGGCTGATGCTGCGATCCCCGGCGACCTCGACCCAGCCGTCGCGCGCGAGCCGCTGGAGACTGACGGTCACGGTCGGCCGGCTCACCCCGAGCCAGTCGGCGAGGACCCCCGGGCGCGCCACCTCGTCCTCGTGGACGATGTAGTAGATCGCCTCCAGGTAGCGTCCGGCGGTCTCGCTGAGATGGCCCGCCTTGGCCGGGGGGATCTGTGCCATCGCTCACGCCGATGGTGACATCCCCGGCCTGATTCAGGCGTACTCGGCGAGCGACGGGTCGATGTCGAAGCCGTCGGTGTCGGGGCCCCGGAGGGCCAGGCGGTGCCAGCCGGCCGCGCCGATCATGGCGGCGTTGTCGGTGCAGAGCCGGAGCGGTGGCACCGAGACCCGGAGCCCCGCGAAGCGCAGGGCCACCCGGTCTGCCAGCGCCCGGTTGGCGGCGACCCCGCCCACCACCGCGACCGACGCCGCGCCCGTCTCCTCCACCGCCGCCTCCAGCCCGTCCACCAGCTGGGTGATCGCGGCCTCCTGGAAGGCGGCGGCCAGCGAGTCGCGGACCTCGGCCCGGCGGGGCACGCCGCCGGCGTCGAGCTCCTCCACCGGCAGGTCGCGGATGACGTAGCGCACCGCCGTCTTCAGCCCGCTGAAGGAGAAGGCGCCCTCGAGACGGGTCCGGGGAAGCGGGAAGGCGCGGGGGTCCCCGACCAGGGCCGCGCGCTCCACCGCCGGGCCGCCCGGGTAGGGGAGCCCGAGCATCCGCGCCACCTTGTCGAAGGCCTCGCCCACCGCGTCGTCGCGGGTGCTGGCCAGGCGGCGCGCCTTGCCGTGCCGGGAGAGCTCGATGGTGTCGGTGTGCCCGCCGCTCACCACCAGCGCGACGAAGGGCGGCTCCAGCCCGGTGTCCGCCAGCCAGGCCGAATAGACGTGGCCGGCGAGGTGCGACACGCCGGTGATGGGCAGGCCGCGGGCCCGGGCGGCGGCCTGCGCATAGGCGGCGCCCACCACCAGGCAGCCGGCCAGCCCCGGGCCCCGGGTGACCGCCACCGCGTCCACCGCCTCCCAACCGCCGTCGACGGGGGCGAGCGCGGCATCCACGACGGGGGCGAGCATCTCGAGGTGGGCGCGTGCCGCCAGCTCCGGGACCACCCCCCCGTGGGGGGCGTGCAGGGCGATCTGCGACGACACCTCGCTGGAGAGGATGGTGCGGCCGTCGCGGACCACCGCCGCCGCGGTCTCGTCGCAGGACGTCTCGATGGCGAGGATGTTCACGCGCGCGGCCTGCCGCCCAGGGCCACGACGGCGGGGATGCTCACGGCCCGGGGAGCCGGCTCACGAGGGCGCGAGGACCTTCACGGGCGCGGGTAGTCGGACGCGGGCGGGGGGCCCATGCCGGCGATGTCGATCCCCTGGAGGATGTCCACGAAGCGCCGCTTGAAGGCGGGCGCGTGCAGCGAGTCGCTCCACATCACCACGGCGTCCTCGGCGTTGTCGGTGTAGTAGCCGCGGCGGCGGCCGATCGCCTTGAAGCCGAAGCGTTCATAGAGCCGGATGGCGTGCCCGTTGCTCGCCCTCACCTCCAGGGTGATCCAGCGCGCCCCCAGCTCGTAGCTGCGCTGCACCAGGGCGGCGAACATTCCGGTGCCGTAGCCCCGGTGCTGGCTCTGGGCGCGGACCCCGATGGTGGTGATGTGAGCTTCGTCGGCCACCTTCCAGAGCCCGCCGTAGGCGACGATGCCGGAGCCGTCGCGGAGCACGAAGTAGTGGGCCTGGCGGTTCTGGGAGAGCTCCGAGGCATAGGCGTTGCGGGGCCAGGGCGAGAGGAAGATCTCGCGCTCGATCGCCTGGACCGCGGGGATGTCGGAGTGGCGCATCCGCTCGATGAGGAGGCGCGGCGCGACCTTCATCGCCGTCGATGATACGCGGGGGCACCCGGGCCCACCGCGACAGCCTCAATCGAGATAGCTGGCGGCCAGCCCAGCGAGGGCGAGCGGCGGCCGTCCCACGGCGGTGGGGATGGCGGCGGCGAGCGCGCGCACCGGGTCGCCCCGGCGCACGCCGGGGAGGTCGAGGGGGTCGAGGGTGACCGGCCGCGGCTCCCCGGCGGCCACCTCCACGAGGCTGACGCGGCGCGGCTCTCCGATCATCTCCAGGCTGCCCTCACGACGGCAGAATCGGCCCGCATACGCCCCGCCCCGGCCCGCCTCGACCAGGGCCAGCGTCTCGGCCTCGCCCTCGGGGGCCCCCCGGGCCGTCACCTCGAGGCTGCCCACCCCGTGGAGGGGGAGCCCCAGAGCGTGGGCGAGCCCCAGCCCGGCAGCCATGCCGGCCCGCAGGCCGGTGTAGGAGCCGGGGCCGGTGACCACCACCACCGCCTCGAGGCCGGCCACCCCGAGCTCGCCCAGGGCGCGGTCCAGCCAGGGGAGCGCAGCCGTTCCATCCCCGGACCGGGCGGCCAGCAGCTCGCCGCCGCGGCCGGCGCGGATCACCACCAGGCGGTGCCGGGTGGCGGTATCGATGGCGAGGACGCTCACCGCCGCCGGGCCCGTGCGGCGGTCATCGCCCCGCCACCGCCGCGCGCCAGGCGGCCACCAGCCGGGCGGGAGCCCGCTCCGGCTCCGGAACCTGGATCCGGCGGGCCTGCTCCCCGGCGATGTCGATGAGCAGGCGCAGCGGCCTCCACGGCTCGAGATCGGCGTAGCCGGCCCACTCCACCGCCGCCGGAGCGCTCTCGAGCAGGCCGTCGAGGTCGAGCATCGCGATCCGGGCGCCCGGCCCGAGACGGTAGAGGTCCAGGTGGTGGAGCCGGGGTGGCGAACCGTAGACGTGGTGAAGCACGAAGGTGGGGCTCTTGACCACCGAGGCGTCGACCCCCCGGCCGGTGGCGAGCCCGCGGACAAAGACGGTCTTGCCCGCGCCGAGCGGCCCGTCCAGGGCGATGAGGTCGCCGGGTCGCAGTCGCGCCGCGAGCCGGGCCGCCACCGACTCGGTGCCGGCGACCGCCGTCGTGGTCAGCTGGAGATCACCGCCGCTCACGGCCGCCGGAAGTGCCGGGAGGCGACGGCGGGAAGCGGGACGGGTGCCCCACCGCGGCGGTCCAGGAGGCGCAGCCCGGACCCCTGATCGAGCGCGCCCACGACGGTCAGCGGCTCGAGCCCCGCGGGCCAGGCCGCGAGCAGGCCGTCGAGCCGGTACGCGTCCACCGCGGCCACCAGCTCGAAGTCCTCCCCCCCGCCCAGGGCCGCCTTCACCCACCCGTCCCCGAGCAGGGTGCGGATGCCCGGGTCGGCGGGGATGCGGTCCAGCCAGAGCTGGGCACCGCAGCCCGAGGCTTCGATGATCCGGCCGACGTCGACGATCAGGCCGTCGCTCAGATCGCCGGCGCACTCCACGCCAAGCTCGGCGAGAGCCTGGCCCTCGGCCAGCCGGGCACGGGGACGGAGCTGGCGGTCCAGCCAGCGCTCCACGCCCTCTCCGCGGGCGTCCACCCCGTCGAGGAGGATCTGCAGACCGGCGGCCGCCCCCCCGAGGCTCCCGGTGACCACGAGGGCGTCACCGGGCCGGCCCCGGTCGCGCCGGAGCGCCCGCCCCGCATCGACCGTGCCGACCACGGCGACGTCGATGACGAGGGGCCCGCGGATGGCGCTCACGTCCCCCCCCACCACCCGGCAGCCGGTCTCGGCAGCGGCGGCACAGACGCCCTCCTGGATGGCCATCAGGTCGCCGACCTCGGCGCTGCCCGGAGCGCAGAGCGTCACCAGGCACAGCCGCGGCCACGCCCCCATGGCGGCGAGGTCGGAGACGCCGACCGCGTGCGCCCGCCGGCCCACCGTCTCGGGGTCGGTCCATGCCTTCAGGAAGTCCTCGCCCTCGACGACGGCGTCCTGGCTGAGCACGATCCCGGCACCGGCGGGCGGCTGCCAGACGGCGGCGTCGTCCCCGCTGGCGACCACCAGGCGGGGATCACCGCCCCCGCGCAGCGCCGTCGCGGTGAGCCGGCGGAGCAGCTCCGCCTCGCCGACGTCATCGAGGGTCTCGCCCCCGGCATCGAAGCGGCGCCGCGGCCGCGTGGAGACGCTGTCCATGGGTCCCCACTCTAGCCAGGCGGGGGCCCGGGCTCCCATCGCCTCGCCCCATCGGGTGAAGACTCCGGTAACACCACTCCACGGCCGGGGCAGCCGCGCGACCGAGTTTGGGTGTCTGATTTCATGATAGCTGAGCTATCACGTGGAGTTGACCGGAAGGTGCCGCGACGGGTACAGTCCCGCGAGCTTGGTCTCACGCCCTGGCCCCCGTCGGGGCCGCGGGGCGCGGGGAGACGACAGGGGAGAGAATATTGCGGGTAACCCGGAGGGTGGTCCCAGCCTGCCTGGCCGGCCTGGTCATCGTCCTCGGCCTACCCACTGGCGCCGGTCCGGTCCGCGCTGACACGGGTGCCACGAACACCCCGGGCGCCACGGACACCCCGGGCGCCACGGACACCCCGGGCGCCACGGACACCCAGCAGCTGGAGGCGGAGCGGGCTCAGCTCGTGCAGCAGCTTGCCGCCCTCAGCTCCCAGGAGAGCGACGCCACCAACGCCCTGAACAGCGCGGAGACGAGCTTCAACCAGGCGACGGCGGCCCTGAACGCGGACCATGATCAACTCAACGAGCTGAACGCCGAGCTGTCCACCCTAAACGGCGAGATCAGCGCCGACAAGGCGCAGGAGAGCTCGGCCCGAGACGCGCTGGCCACCCTGACCCGCGCCACCTACGAGAGCGTCTCCGGCGACACGGTGATGACCGCGGTGCTGAGTGCCAAGGACTTCAGCGCGGCCATGGACAGCATCTCGGGGGCGTCCAGCGTGACCACCCAGATCCAGGGCTTGGAGAACACGCTGAGCCACGACCAGGCTGACCTGGTCGCCAAGCAGAACGACCTCCAGGCCGACTTCGCCCAGGCCTCCGCCCTCGAGGACGAGCTCTCGGCCCAGTCCAACCAGCTGCTCACCATCGTGTACGACCGCGACCAGATCCTCCAGCAGTTCACCGGGCCGGCGCAGCAGATCGCCGAGCAGATCGATGAGATCGACAACGAGTTGGGCGGCGAGGCGGCGGTGCCCCCGAGCGGCAGCTGCTCCGACAGCTTTGCGTACGGTGACTGCACCTGGTACGTGGCCACGCGGCGCTGCATCCCCTGGGGGGGCAACGCCAACGCCTGGTACTACAACGCCTCGCGCATGGGCTACCAGGAGGGCTCGACCCCCGAGGTGGGAGCGGTCGCGATCTGGTACCAGGGCCAGGGCGGGGCCAACGCCTGGTACGGGCACGTCGCCTACGTCGAGGTCGTCGGCCCGGACCTGGGGGTGGGCACCGTCGCCTTCGTCCCGGCGGGTGACTTCGAGATCTCGGAGATGAACTGGGACGGCTGGGACCAGGTCGACTACCGGGTCCTCCCCGACGACGCCACCTACTTCCAGGGCTTCATCTACGGGCCGGGCTGATCCTCGCCGGAACCGGCAGGCAGTCGCGGCACCCGTCCTGAGACAGCGCAGAGCACCTCGTAGCTGATGGTGCCGGCGGCGGCGGCGACCTCGTCGGCGCCGAGCCACTCATCCCCCTGGCGACCGAAGAGCACCGCCTCGTCGCCGGGCCGGACGCCCTCGACCAGCGACACGTCCGCGGTGAGCTGGTCCATGCTGACCCGCCCGATGATCGGGCAGCGGCGCCCACCCACCAGCACCGATCCCCGGTTGGACTGGGCCCGCTGCACGCCGTCGGCATAGCCGGCGGCGATGGCGGCCACCCGGGTGTCCCGCTCCGCGATCCAGGTGCGGCCGTAGCCGGCGCTCTGACCGGGGCGCAGCGTCTTGACCTGGGTCACCCGGGCGCGGAGGCTCATCGCCGGCCGCAGCTCGGATGCCCCCTGGACAGCGGCGGGCGCGTACCCGTAGATGGCGATGCCGCAGCGGACCAGGTCGTGACGGGTCGCGGGGTGACCCAGTGCCGCCGCGCTGTTGGCCGCGTGGAGGAGGAGGCCGGGCCAGCGCCGGCGCATCTCCGCGACCGCGGCGAGGAACACGGCGTGCTGGGCGAGGGTGAACGCGGGATCGCTCTCGGCGTCGGCGAAGTGGGTGAAAGCCGCCACCGGCTCGACCCGGGTGCCGGCGCGGTCGACCGCCGCCACCAGCTCCGGGACCGCGGCGGGCGGCGCCCCGAGCCGGCCCATGCCGCTGTCCACCTTGAGGTGGAGGCGCGCCGGGAGCCGGCCGGCGACCATGGCGGCGGCGCTCACCTGGTCGGGCTCCCAGACGGTGAGGTGGACGCCGGCGGCGACGAGCGCGCGGAGCCGGGTCGGGGGGACGTAGCCGGCGACGAGGATCGGGTCGTCGAAGCCCTCGGCGCGCAGCTCCAGGGCCTCCTCCGCCGACGAGACCCCAAGCCAGGAGGCGCCACCGTCGAGGGCGGCAGAGGCGGCGAGGGCCGCGCCGTGGCCGTAGCCCTCGGCCTTGACCATGGCCATGACCGCGGTCCGCTCCCCCACCACCCCGCGGATCACCCTGACGTTGTGCCGGATCGCGGCGGCGTCGACGTCGGCCCACCGGCTGAGCTGCTGCCGCCGGCCGGTGGCGGGGACGGCCACTCCGCCGGTCATCCCCGCCCCCGCCGCTCCAGGGCGCGACGCAGCCGTTCCTGGGCGGCGGGGAGCATCTCGGCGACGTCACCGGCAAGCGCTCCCGCCCTCCCCCGCTCCGCCTCGACCAGGCAGCCGGCCTCGGCGTGGATGGTGACCGCGGCCACGGCGGCGTCGAACGCGTCCAGCCCGGCGGCGAGCAGGGCGCCGCAGACGCCGCTCAGGACGTCGCCCGTCCCCCCGGTGGCCAGGGCCACCGTCTGGTGCCGGTCGACGTGGAGGCGGCCGTCCGGGGCGGCGACGACCGTCTCCGCCCCCTTGAGGACGAGGGTGACGCCGCGCTCGGCGGCGAAGCGGCCGGCCAGCCCGGCACGGTCGGCCTGCACCGTCGCGGTGGTCAGCCCGGCCAGCCGGGCCATCTCCGCCGGGTGCGGGGTCAGCACCACCGGCGCCGGACAGGACCGCCAGTCGAACCCCGCCGCGGCGGCGATGTTGAGGGCGTCGGCGTCCACCACCGCCGGGACGGTGAGACCGGTGAGCAGCTCGAGCAGGGCGGACTCGGTGGCCGGGGCGCGCCCCAGGCCGGGACCGACGACCACGGCGTCGGCGGCGGGGAGGTGGCTGTGGCGGAGGACGGCGACCCCGGCGGCGTCGAGGCCGCGCGCGCCCGGCGCTCCGATCGGATGAGCCATCAGCTCCAGGCACTGGGCGGCGACCACCGGATAGACGCCGGCGGGGACGCAGACGCGGACCAGTCCGGCCCCGGCCCGTGCGGCGCCGCGCGCCGCGAGGACGGCGGCACCGGCGGTGCCGACCGCGCCCGCGATCACCACCACGGTTCCGAAGGTCCCCTTGTGGGCATCCGCCGGGCGGGCGGGGAGGCGGAAGCCCTCCGGGGGCGGCAGCGCCGGGGCGCCGCCGGGACCGTCGAGAGGAGCCGCCACGATCGCGATCGCCAGCCCGGCGTCGTGGGTCATGCTGACCGCGATCTCGGTGGCGCGGCCGGCCACCCGGATCGTCGGGGCTCCCCCCCGCCGGTTGACCACCTCGATGGAACGGTAGTGGGGGATGCGCAGGCCCGCCTCCCCGTAGAGCTTCATGACCGCTTCCTTGGCCGCCCAGCGGGTGGCGAACCGCTCCGGCCTGGCCCCGGCGCGGCGCCGCTCCGCCTCGGTGAAGATCTTCTCGGCGAAGCGGGGATGCCGGCGCATCGCGGCCGCGATGCGCTCGACGGAGGTGACATCGACGCCGACCGCGAGCCGCTTCACCGCAGTGCCCGCGCTCCTCTCACTCGACCGTCACCGACTTGGCGAGGTTGCGCGGCTGGTCCACGTCGCAGCCGCGCTCGACCGCCACGTGGTAGGCGAAGAGCTGCAGCGGCACCACGTTGACGAGCGGCGAGACCAGCTCGCTGCAGGCGGGGACCACGATCATGTCGCGCACCAGCGTGGGGTCCACCGCGTTGTCGCCCTCGGTGACCAGGGCGATCACCGGGGCGTCCCGGGAGCGGACCTCCTCGATGCTGCTCAGCGTCTTGGCGAGGGTGGCGGAGCGGGTGGCCACCGCCACCACCGGCATCTCGGGGTCGAGGAGCGCGATCGGCCCGTGCTTGAGCTCGCCGGCGGCGTAGCCCTCGGCGTGGATGTAGGAGACCTCCTTGAGCTTCAGGGCGCCCTCCAGGGCGGTGGCGACGTTGATCCCGCGCGCGATGTAGATCGCGTTGCGGACGTGGGCATAGCGCTGGGCCATCTCGGCAAGCTGGGGCTCCAGCTCGAGGCAGCGCCTCAGCCGCTCCGGCACCTCCCTCAGCTCGTCAACCACGGCCCGCCGCCGTTCGGCGGTCAGCACCCCGCGCGCCTCGCCGAGGGCGAGCGCGATGAGCAGGCCGCAGACCATCTGCGCCACCAGCGTCTTGGTGGCGAGCACGCAGATCTCCGGCCCCGATTGCATGAAGAGCACCGCGTCGGCCTCCAGGGAGAGGGCGCTGCCGACCACGTTGGTCACCGCCACCACCCGGGCGCCGCGGCGCTTGGCCTCGCGCACGCCGGCCAGGGTGTCGGCGGTCTCGCCCGACTGGGAGATGGCGATGACCAGGCTGCGCTCGCCGACCAGGGGGTCGCCATAGCGGAACTCGCTGGCGTTCTCCACGTCGCAGCGCAGCCGGGCGAGCTGGCGGACGGCCGTCGCGGTGTAGAACCCGGCGATCCAGGCAGAGCCCATGCCGATCACCCGGACGTCCTCCAGCTCGGGGATCGCCACCCTGTCCAGCAGACCCTCGAGGCGGACCTCCCCGGTGGCGGTGATGCGGCCGCGCAGGGCGTTGACCACCGCCTCCGGCTGCTCGTGCATCTCCTTGAGCATGAAATGGGGGTAGCCGCCCTTCTGGGCCTGCTCGACGTCCCAGTCGACCTCGATGACCTGTGGGGTCACCGCGTCACCCGCCAGAGTGGTGACCACCAGCCCCCCGTCCGGCGTGCCCGCCACCACCTGCTCCTCCCCGATCAGCGTGATCCGGCGGGTGTAGGGGATCAGCGCGGTGATGTCGCTGCTCAGGAAGACCTCGCCGTCGCCGGCGGCGGCCACCAGCGGGGCGTTGCGGCGGGCCCCGACGAGGGTGGCGGGCTCGTCGGCGGAGATCACCACCAGGGCATAGGCGCCGTCCACGCGGCGCAGCGCCGCCCGGGTCGCCCCGGCCAGGTCCCCGGCGTACAGCTCCTCGATGAGGTGGGCCAGCACCTCGGTGTCGGTGTCGCTGCGCAGCTGGTGGCCGCCGGCGACGAGCTCGGCGCGCAGCTCGCGGTAGTTCTCGATGATCCCGTTGTGGATGAGCTGGATCCGGCCCTCGCAGTCCTGGTGCGGATGGGCGTTGACCACGGTCGGGCGGCCGTGGGTGGCCCAGCGGGTGTGGCCGATCCCGAGGTGTCCCTCGGGGACACCGTCGCGCTCGCAGCGGGCGACCAGGTCGGCCACCTTGCGGTCGCTCTTGACGACGGTGTGGCGCCCGCCGTTGGCCCCGTCGAGGATCGCGATCCCCGCGGAGTCGTAGCCCCGGTACTCGAGGCGGCGGAGGCTGTCGAGGAGCACCGGGGCGGCCGGGCGCGACCCGGCGTAGCCGATGATGCCGCACATCAGCGTGCGGCCCCGGGGTCGACGCGGGCTCTCGAGGGAAGGGTCGGGGCCACGTCAGGTCCAACGTCGCCCGCCGCGCTGCGGTTACGGGCCATCAGCCGGTCGGGCTCGGGGTGGGGGTCGCCGCCGGGGTGGGGGACGGGGTGGGGGTCGGGAGCGGCGTGACCGTGACCGTCACGGTCACGCTCGTGGGGCTGACGCTGATCCCGGTCGGCACCACGATGTCCGGGTGATAGGTCCCCGACCCGGTCAACCCGGCCACGTCGATGGCGCCCGTCGTCACCGTCGCCAGGGAGGCTTCGTTGAGCAGGTCCTGGGAGCCTTTGAGCGTCACCGTCATCGGGCTGTAGGACTCCACCGTCACCTGGGAGCCGCCGGCCCCGATGATCGGCCCGAGGACGACGGAGCTGGTCCGGCTGGTGTCGAGACCGTTCACCGTGATCTCCACGTTGACCGTCGAGGGGCTGACGTTGACGTCGGAGAGCTGCTGCCCCGCGCTGCTGTAGGGGTAGAGGGCGACGGTGCCGGCGAAGTCTGCCCGCTGGTTGGAGAGGTCGATCGGCTCGGTCTTGATCACGATCCCGACCAGCTCGTGCTCCGGTCCGGTCGCCGTCACCGTGGCCGGGGTCGCCTGCCCGGGGTCGTTCTGGTAGCCCACCGGCGGGGCATGGCTCACCACGACGTTGACCGGCTCGCTGGCGGTCCCCGTGCTGTCCACCTCCGCCTCGATCGACGCGGGCGGGTCGTCGAGGTCGATGTTGGGATCCGTGTTGGTGACCTTGACCGGGACCCGGACGGTGGCGGGCACGTGGTCGCCGATCGCCTTGATCGCGTTGTAGTCGACGCTGACCCGGAGGCTGCTCAGGCTGAAGCTGTTGAGATGGTCCTCGGTCCCGGTGATGTCCACCGTCAGCTTGGGGATCGGCTGGATCAGCAGGTAGCCGGCGGGCAGGCTGACGTCCGGCGACGGGGGCTGGGGCACGGCCACCGACACCGACCTGGTCCCCGGGGGGTTGGTCGCGAAGACGACCCCGGCCCAGGCGACGGTCGCGAGCACCAGCGCCAGCAGCTTGAGCTTCCAGTTGCGGGTGAGAAAACCGGGCATCACGGGCTGCGCCGGCCCAGCGCCCTCAGAGCCGCCCCGCTCCGGACCAGGGGCCGGATCGCGGCGCCAGGCCGCCGGTGGACCGGCGGGAGCACCAGGGTGGTCAGCATCTCCTGGAGCTTGGCGTGGTCCAGCCCGCGGTACAGCTTGCCCCCGTAGGCCAGGCTGATCAACCCGGTCTCCTCGCTGACGATCAGGATCACGGCGTCGGACTGAAGGGTGAGCCCGAGCGCGGCGCGATGACGGGTGCCCATCCGGCCGACCCCGGGGAGAGCCTCGGCCAGGGGGAGCACGCAGCCGGCGGCGACCAGCCGGGTGTCGCGGATGATGACCGCCCCGTCGTGGAGCGGCGACCCCATGTAGAAGATGCTGGTCAGGATCTCGGCGGTCACCTCGCCATTGATGCGCACCCCGCTCACCGCGACGTTCTCGAGGCCCGTCTCACGCTCGAAGACGATCAGCGCCCCGGTGCGACCCTCGCTGAGGGTCGCAGCGGCCCGGACCACCTCCTCCACGGTGCGCGCGATCGGGGGGACGGGGTGGTGCCCCAGGACGTAGTGAACGGTGCCCAGGCGCCCCACCTGGTCGAGGGCCCGGCGCAGCTCGGGCTGGAAGAGGACGATGACGCCGATCAGGATGGCCTGGCCGGCGTTGGCGAAGATGAACTGCAGAAGCCGGAGCTGGAAGGCCTGGGCCAGCAGCCCGACCACCAGCAGCACCGCGAGGCCGACCAGCAACTGCACCGCCTGGGTGCCCCGGATCAGCTTGAAGAGCTGGTAGAGCAGGAAGGCGACGATGACGATGTCGACGATGTCCCGCCAGCTGACCGCGCGCAGGAAGACCAGGGCGCTGTGGATGAATTCGGTCATGACGGGATCCCCTCGGCTCCGGCCGGCGCGCCGGCCCGGCGCCTCCCCTCAGCGGGCGCGAAGATCAGGCTGAGCAGCGCCTCCTGGGCCCAGAGCCGGTTCTCGGCCTGGTCGAAGACCACCGACTGAGGACCGTCGAGGACCGCGTCGGTGATCTCCTCACCGCGATGGGCGGGAAGGCAGTGCATCACCCTCGCCGCCGGCGGGGCCATCTGGAGCAGCGCCTCGTTGACCTGCAGATGGGCGAAGTCGTCGCGCCGCTGCTGCTGCTCCGCCTCCTGGCCCATGCTGGTCCAGACGTCGGTGTAGATGATCTCGGCGTCCTCGAGGCCCTCCGCCGCCTGGTGGGAGTGGCGCACCGGCGAGCGGCCCCCGGCGAGACTGTCGGCGCGCTCCAGGACCGCGGGGTGCGGCTCGTACCCGGGCGGCCCGACGACCCGCAGGTCGATCCCCAGCAGGGTCGCCGCGTAGATCCACGAGGCACAGACGTTGTTGCCGTCGCCCACGTAGCAGACCCGGACGCCCTCGAGGTGGCCGAGCAGCTCGCGGATGGTGAGGCAGTCGGCGAGGACCTGGCAGGGGTGCTCGCGGTCGGTCATGGCGTTGACCACCGGCCCCCGGGCGGAACGGGCCAGGGTGATCAGGTCGCGATGCGAGCTCAGCCGGGCCACGATGCCGTCGACGTAGCGGTCGAGGATCCGGCTGATGTCCGCGGTCGACTCCCTCTCGCCGATCTGGATCTCGCTGTTGAAGAGGGGGATCGGATGGCCGCCCAGGTGCCGGATGGCCACCTCGAAGGAGACCCGGGTACGGTTGCTGGGGCGCTGGAAGATCATGGCCAGGTTGCGCCCGGCCAGCGGCCGGCCGGGATCGGCGCCCGCCTTGAGCTCGACAGCCACGTCGAGGACCTCACTGACCTCGGCTGCGGTGAGATCGGCGATGGAGATCAGGTCACGTCCCGCCAGGGAGTCCATTTGGGCCTTATGTTCGCACCCCGCGCTGCCAGCGGCATGGCGACTCGGATTCTCTCGCGGGGTCGCGTGCCGGGCTCGCCGCCCTCCTTCCGGTGGGCCGGACGTGTCCTGCCCCCACGCCCGCGACGTGCGACCCGTGGCCGGGGACCCATTCGATGGCGGTAAGGTTACGCCGCCATGAGAGTGCTGGTGCTGGTGTGGGGCCGCCAGGTGGAGACCCTGCAAGCCTCGCCGCTGCTGCGGACGCTCGCCGCCGGCCTGCCCGGTGCGACCGTGACGCTGGCCTGCTCCCCGGCGGCCGCGCAGGTCGCCCGCGCCCTCGAGGGCGCCGGCGAGGTGCTCGCGCTCCGGGGCCTGGACCCGGGTGGCTCGCCGATCGGTGGCCTGGTCGCCTGGGCCCGGCTCCGCCGCCGGCGCTTCGATTTCGTGGTCATCTGTGGCACCGCGGCCCGGCCTCGCCTGCTCGCCTACCTGGCCGGCTTCGGCCGCCGGCTCGGCGTGGGCGGCGGGCTCACCGCCGTCCTGCTCAGCGACCACGTGCGGTCGCGGCCCGGCGAGAACCAGGCCGCGACCTGGCTCCGCCTCGCCCCCCTCCTCGGGGTCGGCGCCCAGCGGCACGAGCCGCGCCTCGAGCCGGGCCCGGCGGCATCGCAGCAGGCCCTGGTCCAGCTCCACAGCACCGGCATCGCCGACGGCAGGCTGCTGGTCGCCCTCGGAGCGGGGAGCGGCCACTCCGAGCTGCGGCGGCCCGACCCGGAGACCGCCGCCTGGGACCCCGAGTGCTGGGCTCACCTCGCCAACCAGCTCTCCGCGCGCCACGGGGCCGGGATTCTCTTCGTCGGGGCCGTCGAGGACCAGGCCGCCGCGTCCGCGGCCTCGCTCGACATCGCGGCGCTTCACGCCGACCTCACCGGTCAGCTCGACGTGCTCGGGACGGCCGCGCTCCTCGGGCTCTGCGACCTGGTCATCAGCGGCGACTCGCCGCTCCTCCACCTCGCCGCCGCGATGGGGACACCCACCATCGGCCTCTTCGGCCCCACCGACGGACGGCGGCGCGGCGCCTACGGGGACGAGCACCGGGTGGTCCAGGCGGTGCCTCCACAGGATCACCGTCACCGCCACCACCCGGACGGCGCGGGCGGCGCGATGGAGCAGATCCGGGTGGAGGACGTGCTGGCCGCGATCGAGAGCTCGCTCTAGCCCAGCCAAGCCACCCCTCGGGCCGTCCGCCGGCGCCACACCCGCACGTCATGTCTCGGGGCATGGCGGCGTAATCTCCGAGATGGCCATGACTGACGGCGAACCGCGGGGGCCTGCACCGGAGCGATCGCGCTCCGGACGCACGAAAGCGCTCCGGCTGGCCGGGAGCATGGCCGTGATCGCCGCTGTCGTCGTCGTGGCAGGGGTGGCCACGGCTGTCCATGTGGGCTTCCTCGGGGGGTCCAGAGCGGGCAGCGGATCCGCGCGCCCCGGCAGCTCCGCTCCCACCGGCGGAACCGTGCCCAACACCTGGCAGATGGTCGGCCTTCCCCCGGGCTTCAGCGCGACCGGCGTCTCGTGCGTCGGCGCGGCTGACTGCTGGGTGATCGGCTCTGGCGCCGGCGGCGACCCCAGCGCGAGCGCCATCTGGCAGTACTCCGGCCGAGCCTGGACCAGCGTCGCCATCGCGGGAGTGGGCTCGGGCGCCCTCGAGGGGTTGACCTGCGTGAGCGCGGACGACTGCTGGGCCGTCGGTCAGCACATCACCGTGCCGCAGACGGGCGACAGCGACGCGGTTGTCAAGCCCTTCATCGAGCACGACGCCGGGGCCGGCTTCAGCCCCGTGACCGGCCCCACTGTGCCCGGCGACGCCGATGGGCTGAGCGAGGTCACGTGCGTCGGGGCGGACGACTGCTGGGCGGTCGGCAGCTACGCCGCCAACTCGGAGAACGGCGGGGACGGCATCATTCACCCCCTGATCGAGCACTACGACGGCGACAGCTGGACCGTCGTGACCGGCACCGGTCCGCTCATCGACCATGCGGGGCTGGGCACGGTCTCCTGCTTCGCTTCCGACGAGTGCTGGGCCGGCGGCGGCACGCCGAATGGTGGTGTGATCGAGGAGTTCGACGGCTCGTCGTGGAGCGTCGTGAGCGACCCACAGCTGGCCCCGTCCCCGGGTTTCAGCGCGAGCGGGGTCGGGACGGTCGTCTGCACCGGCCCGGAGGACTGCTGGGGGGTGGGGTCCACGGGCTACCCCACGGTCCCTGATCAGCTGACGCAACCTTTGATCGCTCACTACACGGGCTCCGGCTGGACGCCCGTCTCCAGCCCCTACGTCAGCGGGCCCAACGGCGCTCTGCTAACCGGCATCGCATGCGTCTCCGCCGACGACTGCTGGGCGGTGGGGTCGACGCAACCCGCGGCCGTGGCGCTCCCGGCTTTGCTCGGCCCCACTCCCACCCCCAGCCCGGACCCGGCCCTCTTCTCCCAACCGCTCGTCGAGCACTACAACGGAGGCGCCTGGGAGGTTGTCGTCACTCCGCAGTCGGGCACCGAGAACATGGGGCTGGGGGCCATCACGTGCATCCCATCGACCGGCGACTGCTATGCGGCGGGGCTGAGCGCGCTCTGGACCCTCAGCGGCGCATAACCATTCACGGGAGCGGCTGAGGTCAGGAACGGCAGCGCGCGCAGGCTACACTCGGCGATCATGAGCGACCCGGTCTCGTCCTCCTCCATCCGACGCGACGACCTGCGCAATCTGGCGATCATCGCCCACGTCGACCACGGCAAGACGACCCTCATCGATGGGCTGCTCAAGCAGTCGCGGGTCTTCGGGGCGCACGAGCAGGTCGGTGAGCTGATCCTCGACACCAACGAGCTGGAGCGCGAGAAGGGCATCACCATCCTCGCCAAGGCCACCTCGATCCGCTACCGGGGCATCAAGCTCAATATCATCGACACGCCCGGGCACGCCGACTTCGGGGGCGAGGTCGAGCGGGTCCTGGGGATGGCCGAGGGCTGCCTGCTCCTCGTCGACGCCGTGGACGGCCCGATGCCCCAGACCCGCGTCGTCCTCCGACAGGCGCTGCAGCTCGGCCTGCGCCCGATCATCGTCATCAACAAGATCGACCGTGTCAACGCACGACCGGCCGAGACGCTGGAGGCGACCCACGATCTCCTGCTCGAGCTGGCACGCGATCCTGAGCAGCTCGACTGCCCGGTGCTGTACACCAACGCACGCGAGGGCACCGCGACCGGCGACCTGCGCCGCGAGGGGACCACACTGGAGCCGCTGCTGGACGCCATCGTCGACCACATCCCAGCGCCGGCGGGGGACCCGGACGCCCCGTTCCAATTGATGGTGAGCAACCTCGACCACGACAACTGGAGCGGGCGCCTGGCGATGGGGCGGATCGCCCGAGGCCGGCTCTCTCCCGGTGACGGTGTGGTCGTGTGCACCGCGTCGGGCACCGGGCCGCGGCAGCGGATCGGATCCGTCCTCTCGGTCGAGGCGCTGCAGCGGCTCCCGGTGCAACAGGCGGCCGCCGGCGACATCGTGTACATTACCGGGCTCCCCGATGTCGCCATCGGGGACACCATCGCCGACCCGGATCACCCGGAGGCCCTCCCCCGCCTCTCGGTGGGCGAGCCGACGCTGCGCATGCAGTTCTCGGTCAATCAGTCCCCCTTCGCGGGGCGGGAGGGCACCCTGAGCAGCACCTCCCGGCAGCTGCGCGCCCGCCTCCAGCGCGAGCTGCTGACCAACATCGCGCTGCGGGTCGAGGACCGGCCCACCGCCGACATCTTCGACGTCAGCGGTCGGGGAGAGCTGCACCTCGCGATCCTGGTGGAGACCATGCGCCGCGAGGGCTACGAGTTCGAGGTCTCACGTCCCACGGTCATCACCCGCGACATCGACGGGAAGCGCTGCGAGCCGGTCGAGGAATGCGTCATCGACTGCGACACCGATGCGGTCGGCGTCATCACCGAGACCCTGGGGGCACGGGGGGCGACGCTTCTGCAGCTGCGGACCGACGCCGGCCGGGGTGCCCGGCTCATCTACCACGCCCCGACCCGTGCACTCATCGGGCTGCGCAGCCAGATCCTCACCCTGACCCGCGGCACCGGGGTGATGGCGTCCCGGGTGGTGGGATGGGAGCCCTGGCGCCAGCTCCCCGCCACCACCCGCAACGGGGTGGTCACCGCCAGCCAGGGTGGCACGGCGGTGGCGTACGGGCTGCTGGGGCTGCAGGAGCGCGGCCAGCCCTTCATCGGCCCGGGCACGGCGGTCTACGAGGGGATGGTGGTCGGTCTCAACCGGCGTCCCGGCGACATCCACGTCAACGTCACCAAGCAGAAGCAGAAGACCAACATCCGCTCCTCGACCGAGGACTTCACGGTCAAGCTCACCCCGCCCCGGCAGATGTCGCTGGAGGAGAGCCTCGACTTCATCGCCGACGACGAGCTGGTGGAGGTCACCCCCAAGGGCATCCGGATCCGCAAGCGCGTGCTCAGCGCCGAGCTCCGGATCAAGATGCGCAAGCGCGGGCTCGCCGAGTGAAGCGGATGCGCTCGGGACGCTTGGCACGATGCGCCGTGCCCCACGTATCCGCGGACGAGCGGAACCGCCCGGGACGGGCGTGACGCTTCCCCGCCGAGCCAGCGCGGTTGACGATGACGGCGCCGTCAATTGACGCAGGAATGCGGGCGCCAAACGATTCGAACGAGGGCGGCGCGTTGGGGGGAGGACAGGCACATGTTCGGGTGGCATACGCGGTTGGTCAGAGGCGCACTGATCGTTGCGATCGAAATCGCCGGTATCGGGGTCAGCGTAACTGCAAACGCTGCTCCGAACGTTCCGACAACTCCGACAGTACTGGCATGCGGGGCGAAGCAGGTCTCCCATGTCCCCGCGCCGGGACCGAAGCACACGGAGACCTTCGCTGCAGGGGCTGCCGGAGCGGTGAAGGTCCTCCAGACCGCGGACAACACGCTCAGTGTGCAGTCGGTGGCCCTCTCGTCAGGATGGACGGACACCATGACGGTGGGCTCCGGTAGTTCGGTACGGCTCACCTTCTTCGGTCCGCCACTGCAACAGGTGCGGTTCGTCGGCCGCCTCAACCCCACCGAAACCCGGCTGACCGTGACCGTGGTCCTCTGCAGCGGGCTCGTCTAGGTCTTCGCCCTCCTGCGTGGAGTGGACGCTGGCTCAGCGGATGTACATGAACGAGCGGCGGAGGACGTCGAGGTTCTCGACCGCCGCCTGGGTGCCCCGGATGACACAGCTCGATGGGTCCGGGGCCAGGTTCACCGCGCAGCCGGTCTGGATGCTCAGGTAGCGGTCCAATCCCTCCAGCCGGGCCCCACCCCCGCAGAGGAAGACCCCCTCCTCGAGGATGTCGTGGCGCAGCGCCAGCGGGGTCTCCTCGAGCACCTCGTCGATGGCGTCGGCGATCCGGCGGGCGTGGCCGTCGACCAGGTCGGCGATCTCCAGGGAGGCAACGCTCAGGGTCATCGGCCCGGCACCGGACCCGGCGCGGACCGGCATCCGGCGCTCCTCGTGGGGGCCGACGCAGGCCAGGGACGCGACCACGTCCTCGGCCACGGCGGGCTCGATGAAGGCGTGGTGGCTCGCCTCCAGGCGCTCGGCGATCGCGGTACGCAGGGCGTCGCCGCCGCTCGCGACGGTGCGCTGGGCGATCGTCCCCTCGGAGACGAGGCTGGCCACGTCGACGGTCCCCGCCCCGATGTCGGCGACCAGGTGGCCGCGGCCACCGGCCGGCAGGTGCCCCGCCCCCATCGCGGCGGCGATCGGCGAGTCGATGAGATACGCGGTGCGGGTGCCGATCTTGGCGCAGATGTCGAGGATGGCCAGGCGGTCGTCCCCGCCCATGGCCGGGCAGATGGCGATGACCACGTCGGGGCGGAAGATCCGCTGCCTCCCGGCGACCCGGTTGACGACCTGGTGGAGCAGGGCGGCCAGAGCATTGCGATCGGCGATCGCCCCCACGCCCAGGGGCCGGACCATCTCCATGTCGTCGTCACGGGCCAGGGCGACGGCGGCCATCCCGGCGGCCGAATAGCCACGGCGACGGTGGCGCGCCACCAGCATGGGCTCGGTGAGCACCGGCCCCTCGCCACGCACCACCGCCCGCAGGCTGCCGGTCCCCAGGTCCATCCCCAGCCGCTTGCCGAGCATCTGCTCCCCGCTCAGTCGCCGATGACACCGGACAGATCGCGCGCCCGCGTCTCTCCGGGGCCAGGCCGGACCCGCTCCACCCCCGCTCCCAGCGAGCGCAGCTTGCCCTCCAGGCTCTCGTAGCCGCGGTCGAGGTGGAAGACGTTCTCCAGCTCGGTGGTGCCCTCGGCGCAGAGCGCGGCGATGACCAGGGCCGCGCCGCTGCGGATGTCGGGGACCGACACCGCCGCGCCGTGGAGCCGGGTGGGGCCGGTGATGGTCGCGCTCCGGCCCTCGACCGCGACCCGCGCGCCCATCTTGGCGAGCTCGGCAACGTGGCGGAAGCGGTTCTCGTAGAGGGCCTCGCTGATGATGCTGATCCCCTCCGCCTGGGTCATCAGGGCCCCGAACTGCGGCTGCAGGTCGGTGGCGAAACCCGGGTGCGGCCAGGTGGTGACGTCGACGCCCCGGAGCCGGCCGCCGGTCACCCGCACGTGGTCGCCGCCCTCGACCACGGTGCAGCCCGCGGCCTGCAGCTTGTTGATCAGCGAGCGGAGATCGCTGGGACGCATCCCCTCGACGAGCACGTCGCCGCCGGTCGCCGCCGCCGCCGTCATGTAGGTGCCGGCCTCGATGTAGTCGGTGGTCACCTGGTGGCAGGTGCCGTGGAGCAGGGCGCTCTGGCCCTCGACGACGATCAGCTCGCTGCCGGCGCCGCTGATCCGGGCCCCCATCCCCACCAGGCAGCGGGCGAGGTCGTACACGTGGGGCTCACGGGCGGCGTTGCTGATCACGGTGATCCCGTCGGCAAGCACCGCGGCCATCATCAGGTTCTCGGTCCCGGTGACGGTGGGCATGTCGAGGTAGATGTGGGCACCCCGGAGGCGCTGGGCCCTGGCCACGAAGCTGGTCGCCGTCTCGGTGACCTCCGCGCCCATCAGCCGGAGCCCCTCCAGGTGCTGCTCCACCCGGCGCATGCCGATGTCGTCGCCGCCGGGCTTGGCGATCTCCGCCTCGCCGGTCCGCCCGACCAGCGCCCCCAGGAGGAGGAAAGAGCCCCGCATCCGGCGGGTGAGCTCGGCGTCCACCCCGGCGGCCCGGACCCGCCCGGCATGGAGGCGCCAGCGACCCGCCTCGAGCCGCTCGACGTCGGTCCCCAGGTGCCGGAGCATCGCCGCCATGGTCCCGATGTCCTCGATCTCGGGCACGTTGCCGACCTCCATCGGCTGGTCGGTGAGCAGCGCCGCCGCCATGACCGGGAGGGCCGCGTTCTTGCTGCCGGAGATCGCGACCTCCCCGGTGAGCGGCCCGCCTCCCGTGATCCGCAGCAGGTCCATCACGCCTACGGTACATGAGAGCGGGCCGGGGAAAACGGGAGGGCGGGCGGGACCAAACGGGGGTGTCGCCCCGGCGCGCCGACCGCGTCAATCGGATGCAGGGCACCGGCCGGCCCGGATGGGGGAGAATCCAGGGGAAGCCCGCCCTTTTCCCGGAGGACACCATGGCGACGGCGACGGCAACCCCCCTGAGCAAACTGGAAGAAATCCTCGGCGAGGACGCCCAGGACCTGCTGGAGCACCGCTGCCAGACGGTGAGCAAGGACCTGCTCCAGCTCCCCGGTCCGGACTTCGTCGACCGGGTCTGGTCGGTGAGCGACCGCAACGTGCGGGTGCTGCGCAGCCTCCAGACCATCTTCGACCACGGCCGCCTGGGAGGCACGGGGTACGTCTCCATCCTGCCCGTGGACCAGGGCATCGAGCACTCGGCCGGCGCCTCGTTCGCGCCCAACCCGCTCTACTTCGACGGCGAGAAGATCGTCGAGCTGGCCGTCGAGGGAGGCTGCAACGCGGTGGCCTCCACCTTCGGCGTGCTCGGCTCGGTGGCCCGCAAGTGGGCCCACAAGATCCCCTTCATCTGCAAGATCAACCACAACGAGCTGCTCACCTACCCCAACAAGTTCGACCAGGTGATGTACGGCACCGTCGAGCAGGCCTGGAACCTGGGGGCGACCGCGGTGGGCGCCACCATCTACTTCGGCTCCGAGGAGTCGACCCGGCAGCTCCAGGAGGTCGCCGTGGCCTTCGCCGAGGCCCACGAGCTGGGCATGGCCACCGTTCTCTGGTGCTACCTGCGCAACTCCGCCTTCACCGCCGACGGTACCGACTACGGCCTCGCCGCCGACCTCACCGGGCAGGCCAACCATCTCGGGGTCACCATCGAGGCCGACATCATCAAGCAGAAGCTGCCGGAGAACAACGGCGGTTACACCGCGCTCAAGTTCGGCAAGACCAGCAAGCTGGTCTACGAGAAGCTGACCAGCCCCCACCCCATCGACCTCACCCGCTACCAGGTGGTGAACTGCTACATGGGCCGTGCCGGGCTGATCAACTCGGGCGGAGCCTCCTCCGGGGCCACCGACCTCAAGGAGGCGGTCCGCACCGCGGTGATCAACAAGCGGGCCGGCGGCACCGGCCTGATCAGCGGCCGCAAGGCATTCCAGCGCCCGATGGCCGAGGGTGTGGCCCTGCTCAACGCCATCCAGGACGTCTATCTCAACGAATCCGTCACGGTGGCCTGAGCGCCGCCGCTCTCCACCCCGGGGCGCCCGCCCCGGGGTGACCGGGGTCCCGAGCCGCTCCGCGCATGTGTAACCCGGCGGACAGCCCGGGTACCGTTCGCATTCATGACGCAGGAGTGAGTCCTGCCTGGCGAATGCGACCACCGATCAGGTCGGCGGGCTCCGGGGCGATCCCGGTTCCTGCGTCACCCCACCCACCGAAGCAGGCTTCGGCGGGAACCCGGGGATCGGGGCGTGCTGGGCGGGGCCCAGTCTGACCGCCCCTCGGCCAGGCGTTTTCGGTCTCCCCCGCACTGGGGGCGACCGCCGGATGCACCCATCCGGCCAGGTTGATCGCGGCGTTCAGGTCGCGGTCCAGGAGCAGCCCGCAGGCCGCGCAGTGGAAGGTCCGATCTGCGAGCGACAGGTTCTCCGTGACGGTGCCACAGTGCGAGCAGGTCTTGGAGCTGGCAAAGAAACGGCCGGCCACCAGCAGCTCCGCGCCGTACCAGCGGCACTTGTAGGTGAGCATCCGGCGGAGCTCCCCGAAGCTGGCGTCAGCCAGGCTCCGGCTGAGCCCGCTCTTGGCCCGGACGTGGCGCCCCGGGGCCTTCACGCTGCCCCGCGCGGACCGGCTCATGCCCGCGACGTTCAGATCCTCGATGACGATGCGGCCGTGGCTCTTGGCCAGCCTCGTCGTCAGCTGGTGCAGATGGTCGCGGCGCAGGTGGGCGATCCGAGCGTGCTGGCGGGCCAGCCGCTCCGCCGCCCGGCGCCGATTGGCGGACCCCCTCCGGCAGCGGGCGTGGTGCCGGCTCAGCCGGCGCAGCCGGCGCAGCCCGCGCCGCAGCGCCCGGGGTCCCTCCACCACCTCGCCCGTGGAGAGGGTGGCCAGATGGAGCACTCCCAGGTCCACCCCCACGGTGTCGGCGTGGCCATTGCTGGTCAAGACCCGCCGCTCCACCTCGCAGCCGAACGACACGTACCAGCGGCCGGCTTCCGGGGAGACGGTGGCGCTCAGGACCCGGGCCGTCCCCAGGGACACCCGCCCGAGCAGAGCGGTGGTGGCCTCGCCGGTGCGGATGCGTCCGAGCCGCGGCAGGGTGATGTGCCACTCGTCGTCGACCCGGATCGCCCCGGTGGTGAAGCGGCAGCCCATGGGGTGGCTGCGGCTGCGGAACCGGGGGAAGCCCATCCGGGGGCCGGAGCGCGTGCCCTGGCGGGAGGCCGACCAGCTGGCCAGGGCCCGGGCGAGACCGGCGAGCCCCGAGCCGTACGCCTCCTTGCTGTTCTCCCGCCACCAGGGGGCGACCCTCTCCTTCTCCTGATTCCACTCCCGGCGCAGGCCATACAGGCTCCAGCCCACGGCCTTGGTCCGCACCTCTCCGAACATGCACAGCTCGACGTCGCGCAGGGCCATCGAGGCGCGCACCTGCTCCAACCCCCAGTTGAAGGCGAAGCGGGCGGCGCCCACGTGAGAGGCCAGGGCCCGGCGCTGGGCCACGCTGGGGTCCAGGGCGAAGCGGTAGGCGTGGTGGAGCCTCACGTTGACATGATACCGTACAGACGTTCGGTGCCAGCGGCACCACCCGCGGCCACACGGACGTCCCCTCGAGTCGCTCCTGCGGCCTCACGCTCACTCGCGCTCACTCGCCGCCGAACAGTTCCCGTACCCTACCCTAGACGCGATCGACAGACCTCCGACCAGGAGCGAGCGAGCCGATGTTCAACTTCAACGGTGGCCCGGGCGGCGGCGGCAGCCCCAACCGCGGCTTCTTCAACCCCTTCGGCGGCCAGCAGGGCTACGGTGAGACCCGCGGCTGGGCCAACCCCGCCCTCCAGGGGGCCATCAGCGTCCCCGAGAAGGTGATGGGGCTCACCTGCCTGCTGGTGGCCTGCGCCGTCGGCGGGGTGGCGCTGGGAGCCGTCGGCGGGCTCAACACCTACGGCTCGAGCGCGGAACTGCTCTGGTTCATCGCCATGTTCGTCCTGGTGTTCGCCACCCAGGCGCTGGCCGACCGCCCTGGCATCAACATGGTCCTCTTCCTCGGCTTCGGGGTGGTCACCGGGATCGTGATCTCGCCGCTGCTCCAGGTCATCGCCTACGAGAACTACCAGTACATCGTCTACGAGGCCCTGGCCGCGACCGCGGCGGTCACCGGCGGGGTGACGATCTACGCCCGCGCCACCAGCCGTGACTTCAGCCGGCTCGGGGGCTGGCTGTTCGGGGCCCTGCTGGGCGTGGTCGTGGCCATGGTGATCGGCATGTTCGTCCAGTCCACCCCGTTCCAGATCTTCATCTCCGCCGCCGCCTGCGTCGTCTTCTCGCTCTTCCTCCTCTATGACGTGCAGCGGGTGACCATGACCAGGGTGGGCTCCCAGGGCAACGCCATCCGCCTGGCCCTCCGCATCTACCTGGACATCTTCAACCTCTTCCTGAACCTGCTCAGCATCCTGCTGCTGACCCAGGGCGGCGGCGGCAACCGTCGGTAGATCCGGTCCATCGAGTAGCTCCGGCCCACGCATTGGTGACTTTCAGCCCTGGCCGCTGATGGCCGGCGACTGTGGGTCTGGGCGCGCAACTCATTCACCATGGAGTGATGACAACAGCGATCCAGACCCGCCGCCTGCCCGCCGAGGTGCGTGACATCAGCGATGTCGCGGCCGAGGTAGGCCTCGCACCCGAGCTCCTCGAACCCTACGGTCAGGGCGTCGCCAAGATTCGCCTGGAGGCCCTCGACGCGCTGCCGCGCGACCGGAAGGCGCGCTACGTGGTGGTCACCGCGATCACCCCCACGCCGCTCGGCGAGGGCAAGACGGTCACCACCATCGGCCTGGGTGACGGGCTGCGCCGGATCGGCCGGCGCGCGGTGGTGTCGCTGCGCCAGGGATCGATGGGGCCGACCTTCGGCGTCAAGGGCGGGGCGGCGGGTGGCGGACGGAGCACCCTGGTCCCCTTCGACAAGGTCGCTCTCCATCTCACCGGCGACATGCACGCGGTGGCGGCCGCCCACAACCTGCTGGCCGCGATGCTCGACAACCATCTCTTCAAGGGCAACACCCTCGACCTCGACCGGGGCGACATCTCCTGGCGGCGGGTCATCGATGTTGACGACCGCGCCCTGCGTCACCTGGTGATCGGCCTCGGCACCCCCCAGGACGGCGTGCCCCGGCAGAGCGGCTTCGACATCACCGCGGCGTCCGAGGTGATGGCCGTGCTCGCCCTGTCCACCTCGCTGCGCGACCTCCGCGGCCGCCTGGGCCGCATCGTCATCGGCCACGCGCGCGACGGCAGGCCGGTCACCGCGGAGGAGCTGCACGCGGCGGGTGCGATGGCGGTGCTGCTGCGTGACGCCGTCAAACCCAACCTGGTGCAGACGCTGGAGGGCACCCCGGCGATCATCCACGCCGGTCCCTTCGGCAACATCGCGCACGGCAACTCGTCGGTGATCGGCGACATGATCGGCATCCGCGCCGGGGACTTCCTGGTCACCGAGGCGGGCTTCGGCGCGGACATGGGAGCGGAGCGTTTCTTCGACATCAAGTGCCGGGTGAGCGGGCTGCGCCCCGACGCCGCCGTGGTGGTCGCCACCGTGCGCGGGCTCAAGGCGCACTCCGGGAATCACCGCATCGTGGCCGGGCGCGCGCTGCCGCCCCAGCTCTTCGAAGAGAACCCCGACGAGGTGCTCCAGGGCGGGGCCAACCTCCGCAAGCAGGTGGAGAACTGCCGGCTCTTCGGCGTCCCGGTGGTGGTCTGCATCAACGCCCACCCCGAGGACCATCGGTCGGAGCACGGCGCGATCCGCCAGCTCGCCGACCAGATGGGCGTGCGCTGCGCGGTCTCCACCAGCTACGCGGAGGGCGGGGACGGCGCGGCCGATCTGGCCCGCGCCGTGGCCGCGGCCACCGAGGAGGGCAGCGACTTCCGGATGCTCTACCCGGACAGCGCGTCCCTGGAGGAGAAGATCGAGGCCGTCGCCACCCGGGTCTTCGGCGCCGCCGCGGTGGCCTATGACGGACCGGCCGTCAAGCAGCTGCGCCAGTGCGAGAAGGACGGCTTCGGGAGCTTCCCCGTCTGCATCGCCAAGACCCAGCTGAGCCTATCCTCCGATCCCAAGCTCAAGGGCGCGCCCACCGGCTGGACGCTGCCGATCCGCGAGGTGAGGGCGGCGGCGGGAGCGGGCTTCGTCTTCCTGCGCAGCGGCGAGATCAACACCATGCCCGGCCTGCCCGCGGCTCCGGTGGCGGAGCGCGTTGACATCGACGAGGCGGGCAACATCGTCGGCCTCTTCTAGAAAGTCCACCTCACCGACCGGATGCCGTGGGGCGGACGGGCGGCGCGTCCCGCCGGCTGGGGCGCTCAGCCGACCCGGAACGTGCCCTGGACGGCGCCGAAGTCGATCGCCAGCGGGCGCACCCGGAGCCGCTGGCCCGATGCGACCGGCCTCGCCCCCTCCCCGGGGAGCTCCACCGTCCAGGGCTCGCCGGAGAGGTTGTGGAGCACGAGCTCACCGGCCCGGGTGGGGTGTCTCTCCACCGCCGCCCGGACGCTGTCGTAGTCGCGATCCCGGCGGAGGTGGGCGCCGCTCAGCACGGCACCCTCGGAGAGCACCACCACCTGATGAGGCAGCTCGAGCAGGGCCGGGGCGGGCGGGACGGCGCGGCAGTGCCAGCAGCGCCGGCGCGGTTCGTCCGCGTCCCAGAAGACGGAGGCCCCGCAGGAGCAGGCGGCGACGCTGTCCCCGAGCCGGATCATGGCCCGCCGCCAGACCCCCTCGGTGACCCGGCCGCCGAGGCTCGCGTCGGTGAGCCCCACGCTGAAGGTGTGGCTGAAGAGGTCGCGCAGAAAGCGGGGGTAGATCGGCCACCAGGTGAGCCGGAGGTCGCCCGGCTCCGGGCAGTTGGAGGGGTCGGTGGGGTCGAAGACGAAGAGCGGCGCCACCCCGAAGTGCTCCAGGGCGAGCCGGGTTTCCGAGATGTGGCCGTCGCTCTGCCAGCCGTAGCTGGCGTCGGTTCGCATCCCCTCGAGCGGGTGGCCGTGGACGAGGAGGAAGAAGAGGATGACCGCCAGCGAGTGGAGGTCGCTGACCGTCGACGGCGGCGCCTCGTCGCGGAGCACCTCCGGGGCCATGAAGCGCAGCGTCCCCCTGACGAAGACGAGGCTGCCGTCGGTGCCCACGTTGTCGTTGTCCACGATGGCGACCTCGCCGCTCTGCGGGTCCACCAGGAGGTTGCCGAGGCTGATGTCCCGGTAGCACAGGCCGGCCGCGTGGAGGGCGGCGAAGGCGTCGGCGATCCGCCGGCCGATCCCGGCCGCGGTGCGGAAGGGCAGCGGATCGGTGGCGCTGATGACCTGGGCGAGGGGCTGGTAGCGCGGCACCAGGATGGGCATGACGTAGCCGAAGCCGGAGACCCGGTCGCTCTCCACCAGGTCGAGCGGCCAGGCGAACGCCGGGTGGGGCCGGGGGCGGGCGGCGAGCCCGGCGATGGCGTTCCGGATCTGGTCCGCGTGGGGCAGCGGTCGGTACCACTTGAGCGCGACCGGGGCGCCGCTCGCCAGCTTGCCCCGGAAGACGACCCCCTGGCCACCTTCGGCGATCCGCGGCCCGACGGTCACCTCGGCACCGGCGCGGACCATGCGCACGCTGTCCCCGGGCACCGGGAAGGTCGCGATCACGGACGCCCCCCAGGAGCACCCCGGACCAGCAGGGCCAGCGTCGTGTCATCGCCGCTCCCCTGCGCCGAGGCGCAGCGGGCCGCCCACCCGGGGAGCTGCTCGCCCACCCAGCCGGCGCCCCGATCGCGGACGAAGGCGAGCAGGTCCGCCCCCACCGCCTGGTGCCAGGGTTCGGACGCCTGGGCGTTGCCGAAGCCGTCGGTGGCGAGCAGGATCGCGCCCACCGGCAGCTCACCCTGATCGATCACGGCGACCCGGAAGAGCGAGAGCGCGCCGCTCTGACAGAGGCTGGTGGTGTAGCTCCCGTGGAGGGAGGGGTCGGGGGGCACCGGCGCCGCCGCCCGCCCGTCCGCCTCCACCACCACGATGTCCCCGTCGCCGATCTGGGCGAGCAGCAGCCATCGCCCGGCGAGGAGGGCGACCAGGAGGGTGGACCCGTAGGCGATGACGGGGTCGTCGCCGGGATGCCGGTGCCCGGCCTCCTCCGGGGAGAACGGATCGCCGGCCACGTCCTCGGCGACCGCGGTCAGCCAGCCGCGGACGATCCCCGGGAGCAGCCGCGCGGTCAGCTGGACGCGCGCCGCCTCGGCGGTGGAGGCGCGGGCGACCTGCGCACCGAGGTCCCGCGCCAGCGCGCAGGCGACGTCCACCGCCAGCCGCGATCCCCGCGCGCTCCGGAAGTGGCGGAGGTCGCCGTGCCCGTCGGCCACCGCGACGGCCAGCGGCTCGGCGGCCGCCAGACCGGGGTCACCCCGCGAGCCGACGGCATCCTGGTTGGGCAGTGCCACCCCCCGATGGGCCGCGCCGGGCGCGCTCGCGGTGAAGAGCAGCCAGCCGGGTCGCGCCGGCACAGCTGCCGGCATGCCCGGGGGCTGGCCGGTGGTGCCCGCCGGCGATTGATCCTGCTGGCTCATCGGAGGTGGACCCGGGGGCGCGCCATCAGGCCTCAGACGATGCTCTCCTCGTCGGGATGCCCGCGGCCGGCCTGCGCGGGAGGACGCAGCAGCTGGGTGGCGAGGGCGTCGCGATCGACCCCCACCTCGGACATGCGCGAGAGGGCGATCGAGGCGGTGACCAGGCGGTCGGCGATCTGGTCGGTGCTGTCCGCCACCAGGACGGGCACCTGCGGGTTCGCGATGAAGCGGTTCAGCGCCTCGGAGTTGGCGTCGCGTCCGATGGCCACCGCGAGCCGCACCGCCGCCCGTCCCGCCGGGAGGGCCAGCAGGGCCGAGAGCCCCGCCTCGAACTGGCCGGGCGGGTCGGTGGGGAGCCCGTCGGTCACCAGCAGCAGCGCGGGCTGGAGTGCCCGCCGCTCCAGGCGCTCGGGGGAGAGCACCTCGGCGACCATCCGGAAGGCGGGCCCCATGTTGGTGCGCCCGCGCTCGACGTGCTGCAGCGCCTTCCAGCGCAGACGGGCCACCGGGACCGGCTCCTCGACGTGCCAGCGGGGAGTGTCGGCAAAGGCCACCACCCTGACCAGGATCTGCGCCTTCTCCTGCTCCTGCTCCCAGGCGATCAGGTTGGGCAGCATCTCCGCGATCGCGAAGTTGAGCGCCTGCATCTTCTCGCCGCGCATCGACCCGGAGCAGTCGGCCAGGACGATGAAGTGGAGGGGGCGCCGCGAGATGCCGCCTCCCGGCATGATGGTCGCGCCCTGGGAGATGGTCATGCGCCCGCCTCTGCTGCCGGGACAGGCCGTGAGCTCACGGCGGCGAGGGCTCGCTCACGTCCCGGGTCGCCATAACCTACCATGTGGCGCCAGGACGCGACCGCAGCGGACCAGCCGATCGGAGATCCCCGATGACCCCACCCAACCCAGGCGGCCTCGACGCTCAGGGGGAGGCCCGCCAGGCCCTGGCGGCGGCGGTGAAGGACTACGGGCCGGGGGTCCTGGCCAACCCGTCGCTGCTCGGCAACCTCTTCAAGGACCTGCTCCCGGGCGCGCCGCGCGAGGCCAGCCTACTGGTGGCGGCCTCCGAGGCGGGCGCCAGCTCCATGCTCGAGCAGCAGGTGGCCGGGGTCGGCCCGGACGCGGCGGTGCGGACCGTCGCGAGCGACCTCTCCCGCAACCGCGCGCTCGACCCCCAGGCCAGCCTCTGGGCCGTCAGCGAGGTCGCCCGCGCCATGGGCTACCCGATCAGCGAGCCCGCCGCGGCCGCGCCGCCCCCACCGGGTGCGACCCTCCCCTGGGTCACGCCCGGTGCGCCGATGATGACGCCGCCGCCGATCGCGCCGGTCCCGCCCGCGGCGCCGCCACTCCCCTGGGCCGGCGCCGTGATCCCCCCAACCGGACCGCCCGCGCCGACCCTGGTGGCGGGGCCACCCCCGCCCCCCTACCAGCCGTACGGCTCCGCACCCCCGGGGCAGCCGCCCTCCCCGTGGGGCGGCCCGCCGCCGGCGACGCCTCCACCCTTCGGGATGGGTTACCCGCCGCAGCAGCCGGGGTTCGCCCCTCGCCAGAACCGGACCCCCATGGCGCTCGCGGCGCTGGTCGCCGCCGTGGTCGTCATCGCCGCCTACTTCGGCATCGCCGCCGCCGCCAAGCTCCCGCCGTTCAGCGCCAAGCCGGTCGCCTCCATCACCTGCCCGAGCGGCGAGCACGTCTCCGGCGGGGTATGCGTGCCGGCCTCAACGCCCTCGGTGTCGGCGAGCCCGTCGTCCAGCCTCCCGATCTCCGGGGCGGCCACCGGCGGCTACGGCGACACCTCCAACAACCCCGACCAGAGCTTCGCCTGCGCCTTCGACGTGCTCGCGGATGACGATGTCACGGTGGTCGCCTACCTGACCGTCGCCGGCAGCAGCAGCTCGGACACCGGCGACCTCTGCTCGGGATTCGAGGCCCAGCAGTACTACGACGAGGTGCAGACCCTGGACGTGTCGGGCGCCGCCTACTGCTGGCTTACAACCCAGGACGGTGGGGCCACCCTCCGCTTCTACACGGCGCCCGACGGCACCGCCACCGACACCCACGAGATCTGCGCCGCCATCTTCGCCGCGGCCGGCGTCTCCACGTGACCGACGCTCCGCCGGCCGCGGCGGTCCGGTGGTGGCTCCGCGTCGGTCTCGAACATCTGAACCGGTGATCGGGAGGGGAGATCACATGAACGCCGACACCGGAGGCCCCGACCCCCAGGGCCGGGCGCACCAGGCCCTCGCGGACGCCGTGAACGACTACGGGCCGCGCATCCTCTCCGAACCCGCGCTGCTGCGCAACCAGCTCAGCGACGTGCTTCCGGATGAGCCGCGGGAGGGCAGCCTGCTGGTGGCGGCCGTCGAGGTGGGCGCGGCCGCCCAGCTCAGGGAGCAGATGGCGGCGGTCGGGCCGGATGCGGCCGTCGAAGCGGTCTCCCGCAACATGGCTCAGACCCGGGCCCTCGACCCCGCGGCGAGTCGCTGGGCGGTCGCCGAGATCGCCCGCGCCATGGGCTACCCGGTGAGCGCGGGGCCGGCGGCGGCGCCGCCCCCGGGTGAGGCGACGCTGCCCTGGACCGGGCCGGCTGCGCTCGTCGAGCCCCCGGGCCCTCCCCCACCGGGAGCCCCACCGGCCGTGCCTCCGGCCTACGTGCCACCGCCCATGCCCGCGGCATTCGTCCTGCCCCCGGCCCCGGGGGCATACCCGCCGCCCCCGGCGCCCGCCGGGTTCGCGGCGCCCCTGCCGGTGGCGGGCCCGCCTGCGGGCCCCTTCGGCCCGGCGGCGTACGGTGGGCCGCCCCTGCCACCCACGAGCCCGCCCACCGGGTCCTTCGGCCCGGCGGGGTACGGCGGCCCGCCACCGCCACCGGCGGGCCCACCTCCCGGGCCGCCGGGGCCGGGCGCTCCGGGCGGCCCGCCGGGTCCACCCGGCTCCGGCGGCCCGGTGGGACTGCCCCCCGCCTGGGCCCCTCCCCCGCCACCGCCCGGTGGGGGCAACCGGATGCCCCTGATCGCCGGGGCCGTCGTCATCGTGCTGGTCGCCGGTTACATCGGGCTCGCTGCGGCGGCCAAGCTCCCCCCCTTCAAGGCGACCGCCACGCCCACGTCGACCCCGGTGGCCGCCTGCCCTACCGGCGAGCAGCTGCAGGCCGGGCAGTGCGTCCCGAAGACCACGGCGACCCCCTCCGCGGCGCCGACCCACAGCGCGACGCCGACCGCGACCGCGGCACCCACGCCCAGCGCCGCCCCCACCGCCACCTCCTCGCTCACCCCGCTGGCGAACATCCTGCCCAGCTATATCACCGGGGACTCGACCGACGACATCTGCACGAACGAGCCCAGCTCCAGCTACGTCACGGCCGGCGCGACCGACGAGGAGCTGTGCGACATGAGCGCCAACCAGGATGTCCCCGAGGACTACATCCTCTACGTGGGCTTCCCGGCCGAGACCCCGACAACCTCGTACTTCACCTCGCTGCTGGGCGGCAACGGCATGAAGGCGGGGCAGGGGGACTGCTCCAGCCTGAGCGTGGCGACCGCCGCCGACGGCAGCTCCCAGTACTGCGAGGGCCCCTACACCACCAGCGGCAGCGGCGGCACCGACTTCGTGTTCACGGGCAACAACGACTTCGACCTCGGCAGCAGCACCATGGTCTCCGGTCTGGACGAGTGCGACGGCTCCACCTCCATCGACGTCGTCGGCTTCACCGATCCGAGCTACGCCGCGGTGGGCGTCGCCCTCGACTGCGAAGGCGGGGAGTACTCGGACATCTACGACGACTTCACCGCGGGCGACCTCTTCCTGGGGAGCTGACCGAGCCGACCATCGGAGCCAGGGCACGCCGGGGCGGTCTGCCGGCACCGGTAGGCGCGGCCGGCACCGGGCTATGCCGCGCTGCTCGGGGGTGGACCGCCGCGGTCCCGGCGCCGGCGCCGCACCTCGGCGACCCGGAGGCGGTAGAGGGCGCGCTCCAGCTTGGCGGCGGCCATGGCGTCGCTGACGTTCTCGGCCAGGAGCTCCTCGGCGGCCCGGCGCGAGGCCTCCGCCCGGGCCTGGTCGATGTCCTCCGCGCGCTCGGCGGCGTCGGCCAGGATCACCACCCGGTCGGGAAGCACCTCCAGGAAGCCCCCCGAGACGAAGAGGAATTCCTCGACCCCCTCGTTGCGCACCATGACCTCGCCGGTCCGGAGCGGGGTGAGCAAGGGGATGTGGTGGGGCAGGACGCCGAGGTCGCCGGCCGCCCCCGGGGCGAGCACGAAGTCGGCCTCCTGGGAGAGCACGCGCCCCTCAGAGGTGACCAGCTCGACGTTCAGCTTCGCCATCAGCTCTCGTGCTCCGGCCTCGACTTCTTGGCGCGCCCGGAAGGCGGCAGGACCTTCTTGGCCGGCGCTGCCGCCTTCTTGGGCGAGGGTGTCTGGACCGGCTTCTTGACCGGGGCCTCCACCTTGTTGGCCGGTGCCGCCGCCCTCGCAGTCGCGGGCTCCTCGGCCGCCTCCTCGGCCGCCTTCTCCGCCGGCGCCGCCACCTCCTCAGCTGCGGGCTCCTCGGGCGCCTTCTCGGCCGGCGCTGCCGCCTTCGCAGCCGCGGGCTCCTCGGCCGCCTTCCCCGCCGCGTGCTCGGCGTCCCCGGTGGCCGGCGCCGGGGCAGCGGGCCTCCCACCCCCATCGTGATGCTCCGCGGACAGCTGCTCCGCCTTCTCGACCGCCTGGTCGATGGTCCCGACCATGTAGAAGGCGTCCTCGGGAAGATCGTCGTGCTGTCCGTCCAGGATCTCGCCGAAGCCGCGGATGGTCTCCTCCAGCTTCACGTAGATGCCGGGCCGGCCGGTGAAGACCTCGGCCACCTTGAAGGGCTGGGAGAGGAAGCGCTGCACCCGGCGGGCACGCTGGACGGTCAGCTTCTGGTCGTCGGTCAGCTCCTCCTGGCCGAGGATGGCGATGATGTCCTGGAGGTCCTTGTACTCCTGGAGGATCCGCTTCACCCCGGTGGCAACGCGATAGTGCTCCTCGCCGACGATCCGGGGATCGAGAGCCCGGCTGGTGGAGTCGAGCGGGTCCACCGCGGGGTAGATACCGATCTCGGTGAGGGCGCGCGAGAGCGACACGGTCGCTCCCAGGTGGGCGAAGGTCGTCGCCACCGCCGGATCGGTGAAGTCGTCGGCGGGGACGTACACCGCCTGCACCGAGGTGATCGATCCCTTCCGAGTCGAGGTGATCCGCTCCTCGAGATCGCCCATCTCGGTCGCCAGGGTCGGCTGATAGCCGACCGCGCTCGGCATCCGCCCCAGCAGCGCCGACACCTCGGCCCCGGCCAGGACGTAGCGGAAGATGTTGTCGATGAAGAGCAGGACGTCGGCGCTCTTCTCGTCCCGGAAGTACTCGGCGAGGGTGAGCCCGGTGAGGGCGACCCTGGCCCGCGCGCCGGGCGGCTCGTTCATCTGGCCAAAGACCAGCGCGGTCCGGCTCAGGACCCCGGACTCCTTCATGTCGCCGTAGAGGTCGCGGCCCTCGCGGGTGCGCTCGCCGACCCCGGCGAACACCGAGTAGCCGCTATGCTCCTCGGCGATGTTGCGGATCATCTCGTTGACGATCACCGTCTTGCCCACCCCGGCACCGCCGAAGAGGCCGATCTTGGATCCCTTGGAGAAGGGGCAGATCAGGTCGATGACCTTGAGCCCGGTCTCCAGGATCTGCTGACTCACGTCCTGCTCGCTGACCGGGGGCGGCTTGCGGTGGATGGGATGGCGCTCCGCCTCGGGCGCGGGCATGCCGTCGATCGGGTCGCCGATGACGTTGAACATCCGGCCCAGGGTCACCTCCCCCACCGGGACGGTGATCGGCGCGCCGGTGCTCACCGCCTCGTCGCCGCGGCGCAGGCCGTCGGTCGTGTCCATGGCGATGGTGCGGACCACGCCGTCGCCCAGATCCTGCTCGACCTCCAGGACCAGCCGCCGGCCGCCATCACGGGCGATCTCGAGGGCGTCGTAGGTGCGCGGCAGCCGCCCCCCGGCGAAAGATACATCGACGACCGGCCCCATGATCTGGACCACCCGGCCCCTGCCGGTGACTTTCTCCGGAACTGCCATCTGTCCACTGACTCCTTGAAACGCTCGCTCAGGCCTCGAGGGCGGTGGCTCCACTCACCACCTCCATCAGCTCGGTGGTGATGCCGTCCTGCCGGGCCTTGTTGGCGGTGAGGGTGAGGCTCTGGATCACCTCTCCGGCGTTCTCCTGGGCGTTGTGCATGGCAATGACCCGGGCGGCCTGCTCGCTGGCGAGATTCTCGAGTACGGCACGGTAGACCTGCGCCTCCACATACCGGGGCAGCAGGGCGTCGAGAACCTCGGCAGAATCGGGCTCGTACTCGAAGTCGGCCCCTGCCCCGACGGCGTCAGCGGGCGGCTCGACGGGAAGGATGCGCTGGAGCGTCGGCTCCTGCCGGCCCGGGCTCACGAACCGCGCGTAGATCAGGTCGACCTGGTCGCACTCCGCCTTCTCATAGCGCTCCATCGCGATGGTGATCGCCGGCAGGACGGTGGTGAGCGTGGGGCGGTCCCCGTAGTTGCTGACGTCGCCGATCAGGTCACGGCGCAGCCGGCGCATGGTGTCCCGGCCTCGACGCCCGATGGTCACCACCTCGACCGGCACACCGCTGCTGCTGCTCTCCCGGACCGCGAGCCGGATGCTGTTGCTGTTGAGTCCCCCCACCAGCCCGCGATCGCTGGTCACCAGGACCAGGCAGCGGCGCTTGACGGGGCGGACCGCAAGGTAGGGGTGCTGGTACCCGGAGGTGCGCCCCATCAGCTGGGCCATCACCCCGCTCAGCTCATCGGCGTAGGGGCGGGCGTTCTGCATCCGCTCCTGGGCACGGCGCAGCTTGGAGGCCGCGACCAGCTCCATCGCCTTGGTGATCTTCTGGGTGTTGGCGACGGTGTGGATGCGACGGCGCAGGTCGAGAAGACTGGGCATCAGGGCTTCACCACTATGCGTAGTCCTTCTTGAAGTCCTCGATCGCCGCCCGGAGCTTCGCCTCGAGCTCGGCGGAGACCTCCCCCTCCTTGACGATGGCGTTCTCCAGATCGGGATGGTTCTGCTCCAGGAAGCGGAGCAGCGACCGCTCGAAGTCGGAGACGCGGTTGACCGGGACATCGTCGAGATAGCCGCGGGTGCCGGCGAAGATGGCCATCACCTGGCGGGCGAAGGGGACCGGCTCGTACTGCGGCTGGTTGAGCAGCTCGGTCATCCGCTGGCCGCGCTCCAGGGTGGCCCGGGTCCGCTTGTCGAGGTCGGCCGCGAACTGGGAGAAGGCCTTCAGCTCGCCGTACTGCGCCAGGTCGAGCTTGAGCTGGCCGGCGACCTGCTTCATGGCCTTGGTCTGAGCCGCCGAGCCGACCCGGGAGACGGAGAGACCGACGTTGATGGCCGGCCGGGTGCCGGCGTTGAAGAGGTCGGTCTCCAGGTAGATCTGGCCGTCGGTGATGGAGATGACGTTAGTGGGGATGTAGGCGGAGACGTCGTTGGCCTTGGTCTCGATGATGGGAAGCGCGGTGAAGGTCCCGCCCCCCTGCTCGTCGGACATCCGCGCCGACCGCTCGAGCAGCCGGCTGTGCAGGTAGAAGACGTCCCCCGGGTAGGCCTCGCGCGACGGCGGCCGCCGGAGCAGCAGGGAGAGCTGGCGGTAGGCGTCGGCGTGCTTGCTCAGGTCGTCGTAGACGATGAGAGCGTGCCGCCCCTTCTGCATGAACCATTCACCCATCGCGCAGCCCGCGTAGGGGGCGATGTACTGCAGCGGGGCGGGATCGGCGGCGGTGGCGGCGACGATGGTCGTGTACTCCATCGCCCCGAACTGCTGGAGGGTGGCGGCGACCTGGGCGACCGTCGAGGCGCGCTGGCCGACGGCGACGTAGAAGCAGACGACGCCGGCGCCCTTCTGGTTGATGATGGTGTCCAGGGCGATCGCCGTCTTGCCGGTCTGGCGGTCGCCGATGATCAGCTCGCGCTGACCCCTGCCGATCGCGAACATGGAATCGATGGCCTTGATCCCGGTCTGCAGCGGGGCGGTCACCCCCTGGCGGAGGAGCACCCCGGGCGCGATCCGCTCCAGGGGCATGGTGTCGGCGGTCTCGACCGGGCCCCTGCCGTCGAGCGGCTGCCCGAGCGGATCGAGGATCCGGCCCACCACCCCCTCTCCCGCCGGCACCTGGGCGATCCGCCCGGTGGTGCGGACGGTGTCCCCCTCCTGGAGATGCTCGTAGGGGCCGAGGATGACGGCGCCGACTCCGTCCTCGCGGAGGTCGAGGGCGAGCCCGAGAACCGAGCCCTGGCCGTCGGGGCCGGGAAAGGCGAGCAGCTCGCCGGACATCGCCTGGTCGAGGCCGTAGATGCGGGCGATGCCGTCGCTGACCGACGTCACCACCCCTTCGCTGGCCTCCACCACGGCGGCGTCGAAGCTCGCGATGCGCCGCTTCAGGATGTCCCCGATCTCGTCACTGCGTATTGCCATGGCTGGGTGTGTCCCTGACCTCCGATCAGGCCATCGCGGCCTGGAGCTGCTGAAGATGGCTGCGCACGCTGTCATCGATGACCCGGTCGCCCATCCCGATCACCAGACCGCCGATGATGGCGGGGTCGAGGACGGCCTCGACCCGGACGGGCCGCCCGAACCGGACCGCGAGCACCCCCTCGATCTGCCGTGACCGGGAGCTGTCGAGCCGCACCGCGGACCTGACCACGATGCGGAGCACGCCGCTCGCCGCATCGGCGATGCGCCGGTACTCGGCGACGACCTCGCCGAGGAGCTGGAAGCGGCCGTGGGCCACCAGCAGCAGGACCAGGTTGCGGGCGGGCGCGGAAAGCCCCGCGAGGAGCCCCGCCAGCGCGTCGCTGCGCTCGGCGATGGTCACCCGCGGGTTGGCCATGACCGCGCGGGCCCGGGCGTCGCCGAGGAGGTCGCGCGCGCGCTCCAGCTCGGCGCCGATCGGTTCGACGCTGACCCGCTCGCGGGCCACCGCGTAGCAGGCCTCGGCGTAGCGGCGGGCGACCGCGGAAGCCATCAGCGCGTTCCCGGTGGCGGCGTCATTGCTGCAGGTCCTCCAGCGACTGGAGGGAGTGCTCGATCAGCTTGCGGTGAGCCTCGGCGTCCATCGCGTCGCCGAGCACCCGGGCGGCGGCCGCGACCACCAGGGCGCCGACCTGGGTCCGCAGCTCGCGGAGCGCCCGGTCGCGCTCGGCGGCGATGTCGGCCCGCGCCTGCTCGGCGAACATCTTGGCCTCGTGCCGCGCCTGGGCCCGGACCAGGTCGGCCTCGGCGGCGGCCGAGCGGTGGGCCCGGTCGCCGATCTCGCGCGCCTGCGTCCGGGCCTCCTCGAGGAGATCCTCGACCTGCACCCGCACATCCGCCAGCCGCTTCTCCGCCTCCTGGGCCTGCTGCAGCCCAGCCTCGATGGCACGCTCGCGCTGCTCGGCCATCCTGATCACGAGCGGATAGACCCAGCGCCAGAGCACGCCCACCATGAGCAGGAAGGCGACCGCCTCGGCGATCAAGGTGCCGTTGGCGGACAGCAGCGAGGCAGAGGCGAGCATCACCGGAAGCTAGCTCGTCTTGGCGCCGAAGCTGATGATGAAGAAGAAGCCCAGCACCAGGTTGATGAAGTACATCGCCTCGACCAGGCCGACGATCAGGAACATGATCACGGTGAGCCGGCCCTGGGCCTCCGGCTGGCGGGCGGTGCCCTGGATGGTGGCGTTGCCGGCCAGGCCGTCGCCGATGGCGGCGCCGATGGCGCCCCCGCCGAGGGCGAGACCGGCGGCGATCAGCGCCCCGGCCAGGATGATCGAGTGAGCATTGATGGCGGCGGCTAGCAGTGGCATGGGGTCCATCTCTCCTGTGGTGTCCTAGGCGGGGCTGCGGGTCTCATAGCCCTCCTCTCCGACCCCCTCGCGGGCCTGGCCGAAATAGATGATGGTGAGCAGCATGAAGATGAAGGCCTGGATGCTGCCGATGAAGAGGACGTCGAAGAGCTTCCAGACGGTCATCCCGATGATCGCCAGCGGTGACAGCGCGGTGGTGAGCACCGACGCCCCGACCCAGGCCTCGAAGAGCGAGCCCAGCAGGTAGACCATCACCACCCCGGCGAAGATGTTCCCGAAAAGTCGGAGGGCCAGGGTGATGGGCTTCACCACCTCCTCGATGAGGTTGAGGGGGAGGAACAGGATCCGGACGACGATGTTCATCTCCTCGGGTTTGGTGAAGTGGCGCAGGTAGCCGCCCAGGCCGCGCACCCCGATGGCATATGCCTGGCTGAGGATGAAGACGATCAGCCCCATGGCGAGCGGCAGGTTGAGGTCGGCGTTGGCCGGCTCCACCGGCTGCTGGAGCGGGAAGAAGTCCAGCCAGTTGGCGACCAGGATGAAGAAGCCGATGGTGGCGGCCAGGGGCAGAAGGAAGGCGGGGGCGTCCTCCCCCACGGTCTGGCGGATCAGGCTCCTGACGTAGCTCAGGAACAGCTCGAAGACCATCTGCAGCCTCCCCGGCTTGCCGCTGCGCACGGTCCGGGCCAGGACGAACCCGATCACCAGGGTCACCGCGACGGCGATCCCCGAGGAGATCAGGGTGTCGTAGTCGTAGGTGCAGAGGAAACCGCCGCCGCCGCAGATGCTGACGGTGGGATGGGTGCCGGGTGGGGTGTCGGCGAGTAGCAGGCCGATGAGCGGGCTCGTCATCGGGTCCGCAGCACCTCACGGAGAGAGGCGCCGGAGAGCACCAGCTGGGCCACCGCCATGCCGGCGGCGACCAGGATCGCCCGGTCCCAGCCGAGCACGAAGCCGCTCGCGATCGCGAGCAGGGTGAGGATCATCAGCCGGAGCAGGCTGGTCGCGGCGAAGGCGACCCCGAGCCCGAGCAGCCGGACGGCCAGGAACCCGTTCGCCCCGCCCAGGAGCAGACCGAGCGCCAGTGCCACGCCGGCCAGCGGCTGGCCGAGCGCAGCCGCCACCACCAGCGCCACCACCGCCATCCCGGTGCAGGCGGCGGCAGTGACGTTGAGGGCGTGCCGGGGTGCGGTCGTGATGCTCGGTGCCGGCGCCGCGGCCGCCGGCGGCATCAGAGGTACCTCCTCAGCTGCGCCCACATCCCGAAACCGGCGGCGGCGATCCCGACCAGGAGGCCGATCACCAGGCCCACCGGGGTGGTGTGGGCCGCCTGGTCGACCAGCAGGCCGGCGATGAGGGGCACGACAAAGGCCACCGCGAGGTAGACGCCGAGGCCGATCAGCTCGGTTCCGGACAGGCCGCGATCCTTGTCAGTGGGCATGGCGGCAGGCGCGCCGGCTCGGCCCGAAGAGCTTGCCGTCGTCACCGCGAAGCCGAATTCCAGCCCGGCTCCGCTCAGGTAGGCGAGCACGGCCGCAACTTAGCACAGGGGGACTCCTGGCCGCCCCGCACCGCAGTCGACCCTTCCCACGGTCTCAGCTCAGTCGAGCTCACCGGAGCTGCCGGTGCGGCCGCCGACCGCCCCGTGACCGGTGAGCGCCATCCCAGCGTCCGCGTCGCCGGGCAACGCCACCTGCTTGTGCCGGAGCCGCTGGATGCGCCGGCGGTTGCGCCAGAAGATCGTCGCGACGCCCAGGGCGCAGAGAACCCCGGCGACGTCCAGGATCTTGCGATGGCCAAAGATGGCCAGCCCCAGGCAGCCGAGCACCCCGGTGGTGAAGTAGAAGGTGAGCGCGGTCTCCAGCGGAGTCATGCCCCGGGCCTGGAGGCGGTGGTGGAGGTGGCCGGCATCGGGGGTGGTCGGGCTGATCCCGGCGCGACCCCGGCGCACGATCGCCCAGGCGGTGTCGCTGATGGGCAGGGCGAGGGCGATCAGCGGCACCAGGATGGAGAGGCCGACCGCCACCTTGGCGATGCCCACGATGGTGATAGCGGCCAGCACCACCCCCAGGAAATGGCTGCCGGTGTCGCCCATGAAGGTCCGCGCCGGGGGCAGGTTGAAGACCAGGAAGCCAGCGCACACCCCCATCAGCGAGGCGCTGAGGATCACCACCCCGGACTGGAGGTCGCCGGGCACGATGATGCGGTTGATGGCGGCCAGCATCGCCACCAGGGCGACGATCGCCACCACCCCGGCGGCGACGCCGTCCGAGCCGTCCATGAAGTTGACCGACACCTGCATCCCGGACACCCAGAGCACCGTCACCGGGAGGGCGAGGAGGCCGAGCTGGACCAGGTGGCCACCGGGCAGGTCGACGGAGGTGATGCTGATGCCCATGGCGTAGAAGGCGACCCCGGCGCCCAGCACCACGATCAGCTTCTGCCACCAGACGACGTCGACGATGTCGTCGACGGCCATCACCAGGGTGACGATCCCGGCCACCGCGAGCAGCGGCCAGCGGGACTGGACCTGGCCGCCGAAGACGACCACCGCGACCACGTAGCCGAGCAGCATCGCCAGCCCGCCGAGGCGCGGGGTGGGGGCGGCGTGGAGGTGCCGCTCGTCGTCGGGGTGGGCCACCGCCCCCACCCGCCGGGCCAGGACCATCGAGAGGGGGACCGCGACGATGCAGACCCCGGCGGCGACCAGGAAGGGCGGGAGGGCGCTGAGCCAGGCCGCCCCCGGGGTCACGGCGCTCGGTACGGAAGCGGGAAGCGGCCGCAGAGCTCGAGGCTCCGGCGGCGCACCTCGTCCCGCACCTCCTGGTCCGCGAACCGGCTGAGCATCAGGTGGATCAGGCCGGCGATCTCCTCCATCTCGGCTTCGCGCATCCCCCGGCTGGTCACCGCCGGCGTCCCCAGGCGGACGCCGTTGGGGTTGTAGGGGGTGCCGCCGTGGCCGGGGAAGGCGTTGGCGTTGAGGGTGATCCCGACCTCGTCGAAGGCGGACTGGACGGCTCGCCCCCGCAGCCCGAAGGGACGGAGATCGATGACCATGAGATGGTTGTCGGTGCCCCCGGTGGTGAGCACGCAGCCCCGCTCCAGCAGGCTCCGCGCCAGGGCGGCGGCGTTGGCCACCACCTGTGCGGCATAGGCTCGGAACTCGGGCTGCGCGCACTGGTGGAACATCACCGCCTTGGCGGCGATGGCGTGGAGCAGGGGGCCGCCCTGGGTGCCGGGGCAGACCGACTTGTCGATGGCCTCGGCGTACTCGGCACGGCAGAGGATCATCCCGCCCCACGGGCCCCGCAGGGTCTTGTGGGTGGTGAAGGTCACGAAGTCGCTGTGGGGGACCGGGGAGGGATGGGCGCCTCCGGCGACCAGCCCGGCGAAGTGGGCCATGTCGACCATCAGCTTCGCGCCCATCGAGTCGGCAATCTCGCGGAAGGCGGCGAAGTCGAGGAAGCGCGGGTACGAGCTGTAGCCGGCGACGATCAGCTTGGGGCGCACCTCCTCGGCCCGGCGGCGGACCTCGTCCATCTCCAGCCGGCCGGTCGCCTCGGAGACGAAGTACGGCTCGAAGTGGTAGAGGCGGCCGCTGAAGTTGACCGGGGAGCCGTGGGTGAGGTGGCCGCCCTGGTCGAGGGCCATGCCGAGGACGCAGTCCCCGGGCTGGAGGATCGCCGCGTAGACCGCCATGTTCGCCTGCGAGCCCGAATGGGGCTGGACGTTGGCATGCTCGGCGCCGAAGAGCTGCTTGGCCCGCTGGCGGCAGAGGTCCTCCACCTGGTCGACCACCTGGCAGCCGCCGTAGTAGCGCTTGCCGGGGACCCCCTCCGCGTACTTGTTGTTGAGCCAGGAGCCGAGCGCCTCGAGGACCGCGGGCGAGGCGAGGTTCTCGGAGGGGATCAGCTCCAGGGTCTCCTCCTGGCGGCGGAGCTCCTCGTCCATCAGGCCGGCCACCACCGGGTCGGTGGCCCGGAGCCGCGGCTTGTCGGCGAAGGAGCCGGGGGCGGTGCGCGAAGGGAGGACGGCGGCGCGGGCGGGCGCCTCGGCGGTCTGCTCGGTCACGTCCCTGCCTCCCTCTTGCGTGCGGGGGTTCCGCCTCCGACGTACGGGCGAAGAGCGACCGATGCGATCGGCCCCTCTCGAAGCACACGCGGAGGCCTCGACGACAGGTCGATGATAGTCGAGGCCATCCCGGTGCCGGGACCGCCATCGACGGTGCCGGCGACGTCGCCGCCCAGGACGGCCTCGGCCGCGGCGGCGGTGGCCGCGGCGGGGAGGCCGTGCCGGTTGGCGGAGGTCGAGGCGACCGGGCCGGTCTCGGCGAGCAGGCCGCGGAGCAGGGCGTGGGCGGGGACCCGCACCATCAGGGTGGTTCCGCGGCGGGGGATGGCCAGGCGCCGGGTGCCCACCGGGCAGACCAGCGACAGCGGCCCGGGCCAGAACGCCGCCGCCAGCGAGCGCGCCACGCCGTCCATCTCCACCAGGGTCTCGAGCTGGGAGATGCCGGCGGCCAGCAGGTTCAATTCGAGCTGCGGCGGCCTCCCCTTGATGGCGAAGATGCGCTCGACCGCCTCGGGGTTCGAGGGATCACCGGCCAGCCCGTACACCGTGTCGGTGGGCACCACCACCACCTGGCCCGCACCGATGGCCGCGACCGCCTCCTCGATGGTCATCACGGCGCCCCGATCCGGACCTCCACCACCCGGGGGCGGCCGGCCAGGTCGTCGACGATGCCGACCGCGGCCTCCGGCCAGAGGCTCCGGGCGAGGTCGGCAACGGCCGGGGCCCGGCGGCTGTCCACCTCCAGCCCCACCCACCACGCCCGGGGGGAGAACTCGGCCACCGCCGGCAGGAGGAGCCGGTAGGCGTCCAGGCCGTCGGCGCCGCCGTCGAGGGCCAGCCGGGGCTCGAAACCGACGTCGCGGGGCAGCTCGTCCATCTCGGCGGTGGTCACGTAGGGCGGATTGCTCACCACCAGGTCGAGGTCGGCCACCAGCCCGTCCACCCAGCCGCCCTCGACGAAGAGCACCCGGCCGGCGACGCCGAGCGCCTCGGCGTTGCCGGCCGCCACCGCCAGGGCCGCCGGGCTCAGGTCCGAGGCGATCACCGTCGCCGCGGGCAGCTCGGCGGCGAGGGTGCAGGCCAGGCAGCCGCTGCCGGTGCCCAGGTCGGCGATGCGCAGCTCGCCGCCCCGCTCCCGCGCCGCCCGGAGCGCCCGGTCCACCAGCGTCTCGGTCTCGGGGCGGGGGATGAGCACGTCGGGGGTGACCCGGAAGCTCCGGCCGTGGAACTCCCGGCGGCCGGTGAGGTGGGCGACCGGCTCCCCCCTCCCCCGCCGCCGCAGCAGCGCGCGGATGGCGGTCAGCTCGATGCCGTCGAGGGGGCGGTCGTACTGGAGGTACACGTCGAGACGCCCCATCCCCAGGGCGTGGGCCACCAGCAGCTCGGCGTCCAGGCGGGCGGAGTCACTGCCATGCTTGGAGAGGTAGGCGGTGGAGAGGCGCACCACGTCGAGGACGGTGTGGGCGCTGACCGGACCGCCCGGGCTCATCGAGGCCATCAGCGGACTGTATCGGGGCGGTGGGGCTGGCGGGCCGTTGGCGTGGGCGGCGACCGCCGGGGATCTGCGGTGGAGGCCGGCGCGGCGGCGCCGCGCCGCCCCACCCCATGGCCGCGCCGTAGAGTCGCGCGATGGCAAGCGCCGACGTTGCGATCGCGCCCCGGCGGAGGGCGTCGTGGAGCAACCCGGGGCTGCGCCAGCTCAGCCTGCTCAGCATCTACTGGGTGGCGATCGGCTGGCTCTGGAACGCGCTGGGCGCCCAGGTTCTGCCGCCGGTCATCACCAGGATGGTGGGCCAGGCTCATCAGGGGACGGCGCTCTCGGTCCTGGAGGGCTTCGGCACCCTGGTCGCGGTAGTCTGGCAGCCGGTGGTCGGGGCCGTCTCCGACCGCACCCGGCTGCGCTGGGGGCGGCGCCGCCCCTACATCGCCGGCGGCGCCCTCGGCTCCTCGCTCTTCCTCGTGATCATGGCCTTCGTCGGCGCCTACTACTGGCTGCTGATCGTCTACTTCCTGCTCCAGGTCGCCTCCAACACGGCGCAGGCGCCCTACCAGGGGCTGGGCCCCGACGCGATCCCCGAGAAGGACTTCGGCAGGTTCGGCGCCTTCTACGGCATGGGCAACCTGGCCGGCACCCTGATCGGCTTCCTCGTCACCGGCATCTTCACCGCCAGCGGCCAGTACGGCCTCGCCCTCTTCGCGATGGCGGCGATGCTGGTGGTGAGCATGGCGCTCACCGTCACCCTGGTGCCGGACCGGGGCCGGCCGGATCGCAGTCTCAGAATGGGGCTCGGCGACATCACCGTCGGCACCTTCCGGATCAGTCCCCACCGCCACGGCAACTTCCTCTGGCTGATGGGGTCACGGCTGCTCATCCTCATGGGTGTCGTGGGCCTCGAGACCTACGCCCAGTTCTTCTTCAAGGACGTCTTCTACCCGGGCACCTCCACGGCCCTCACCAACCACGCCAACGCGGCCACCACCTACCTGCTGGCCATCATCGTGGTCCTGGCGATCGCGGTCTGCTACCCGGCCGGGCGCCTCTCCGACCGCTGGGGCCGCAAGCCGATGGTGATCGTCTGCGCGGTCCTGGGCGCGCTGGGCGGGCTGGGCCTGGTCTTTGCCCACTATCCGATCCTGCCCGAGGCGATGACGGCGCCGGTCGCGTCGCTGCTCGGGATCCCGCGCGGGCTGGCCCAGGTCCTCTGGTTCGGCGTTCCGATCGGGGTGGGCATCGGCTGCTTCCTCACCGTCGATTGGGCCTTCATGGTCGACCTGATCCCACCCGCCGAGTTCGGCCGCTTCCTGGGCTTCTCCAACATCGCGACCGCGGGAGCGGGGATCATCGCCCGCTTCATCGCGGGCCCGGTCCTCGACCACTTCAACGCCGGCGGCCACATCCTCGGCGAGCTGGGCGGCTACCCGGTGGTGTTCGGGATGTTCGTCGTCTACTTCGTGGCCGGCATCTTCCTGGTGCTGCCCGTCAACGAGCCGCGGCGGCGGCGAACGCTGATCGCAGGCGAACCGGGGTAGACGGATCGCCGCATCCCCGCTGCGGCTGGGGTCGCCACGCCCGGACGGCGTGGAGGCGGCCGAGGACGTCAGCCGGCCACGCCGTCCTGCTCGAGCAGGCGCCGGGCCTGATCCTCCTGCATCAAGGGTTCGACCAGCATGTCCAGCTCGCCCTCCATGATCCTGGGCAGCTGGAAGAGGGTCAGGTTGATGCGGTGGTCGGTGACCCGCGACTCGGGGTAGTTGTAGGTGCGGATCTTCTCGCTGCGGTCGCCGCTCCCGACCATCGAGCGGCGGGTACCGCGCAGCTCGGCGTCGCGCTCCGCCTGAGCGATGTCGAAGAGGCGGGCGCGCAGCTCGCGGAGCGCCTTGGCCCGGTTCTTGATCTGCGATTTCTCGTCCTGGCAGGTGACCACCAGACCGCTCGGGAGGTGGGTGATCCGGACCGCCGAATAGGTGGTGTTGACGCTCTGACCGCCGTGGCCGGTGCTCATGTAGACGTCGACCTTCAGATCGTTCTCGTCAATGGTGACCTCAACCTCGTCGGGTTCGGGCAGCACCACCACGCTGGCCGCGGAGGTGTGGATCCGGCCCTTGGCCTCGGTCTCGGGAACCCGCTGGACCCGGTGGACGCCGGACTCGAACTTGAGCCGGGAGTAGGCGCCGTGGCCGTGGATCTCGACCACCACCGACTTGAACCCGCGCACCCCCGACGGGCTCTCGCTGATCAGCTCCACCGACCAGCGGCGGCGCTCGGCATAGCGGCCGTACATGCGGAGCAGGTCGGCGGCGAACAGCCCCGCCTCGTCGCCGCCGGTGCCGGCGCGGATCTCGACGATGACGTCGCGGTCGTCGTTGGGGTCGCGGGGCACGAGCAGGCGCCGGAGCTCGGCGCCGGCGGCCTCGGCGGCCTGGCGCTGGGTGCGCTCCTCCTCCTCGAAGAGGGCGATCATCTCCGCGTCGCGCTCCCCCCGCAGCGCCTCCGCGGCGCCGTCCGCCGCGGTCAGCGCGGCGTGCCAGCGCCGGGAGGTCTCGACCACCTCGCTCAACCGGGCCCGCTCCTGGGAGAGCCGCTGGACCCGCTGCTGGTCGAGGTAGATCTCGGGATCGGAGAGCTCGGCCTCCAGCTCCGCGTAGCGCTCGGCGATGGCGGCGACCCGCTCCTCCAGGCTTTCCATGACTCAGCGGATTGTGGCCCAGGCGACCCGCCGGCGGGCGGCCGCCCGCCGCGGGGTCAGGGGACGGCGGTGTGCATCTCCCCGACCAGGGCGTCGTCGCCGGCCCGGGCCGCAGCCAGGGCGGCGATCGCGACCTCGATCTGGGAGTCGTCCGGCTCGCGCGTGGACAGTCGCTGGGCGGCGAGCACCGGCACCAGGGCGATGCGGCCGAACCGGGTGTCGCGGATCCGGGCCAGACCCCGGATGGCCTCGTAGGCGACCCCCGCGACCACCGGGATGAGGGCGATCTGGCAGGCGATCCGGACCGGCCAGAACAGCCAGCCCAGGGGGGTGAAGACGATCACGCTCACCAGCGCCACCACCACCAGGAACCCGGTGCCACAGCGGGGGTGGAGCCGGCTCGCGGGACGGACGTTCTCGAGCTGGACCGCTGCGCCCGACTCCAGGCAGTTGATCGCCTTGTGCTCGGCGCCGTGGTACTCGAAGACACGCTGGACGCTCCTGACCCGGCCGATCAGGAAGAGGTAGCCGAGCAGGATGGCGGCGCGGGCCACCCCCTCGATCAGCACCGAGCCCACCGACTGGGGGGCACCCCGGTGGATGAGCGTCGATGCCAGCAGCGGCAGGCCGATAAAGAGGCCGAGCCCGAAGACGACGGAGATGCCGACGGTCGCCCGCATGGCGGCGGGGCTCAGATCCACATCCTCGCCCAGCTGGACGTTGGCCGACCACTGCAGCGCCCGCATCCCGAGGGCGAGCATCTCCCACAGCGAGGCCGCACCGCGGACGAAAGGGAATGACCAGGGACGGCCGGTGTAGACGCGGGAGCGGAGCCGCTCGGAGAGGACGGTGATGCTGCCGTCGGGCCGGCGAGCCGCCACCGCGTACTGGTGCCGGCCGCGCATCAGGACACCCTCGATCACCGCCTGACCGCCATAGAAGAAGGTCGCCGGCGGCGCGGCGGCGGCGTTGAGGGCCGCGGTGAGGAGGATGTCGCCAGCCGACGGACAGCGTGGTCTCACAGCCGTCATCGTACTCGGCGATCGGAGCGGGCGTCCCAATCAGAGACGGCCTCGTACCGGCGACGGCTGCGCCGCGCCGTCGCGGCCGATGCCCCTAGCGGGTGGCGGTGCGAGCGGCGGCCCGGCGCCGGAAGCGCTCCACCTGGCCGCCGGTGTCGACGATCCGCTGGGTCCCGGTGAAGAACGGATGGCAGACCGAGCAGACCTCGGTCTTCAGCTCCCGGAGGGTCGAGCCGGTCTGGAAGGTGTTGCCACAGACGCAGGTCACCACGGCGTCGGTGTGGAACTCGGGATGCAGGGCAGCTTTCATGGACAGGCTCGTAGTGGGGGGAGGGAACGCATCGAGGATACCACGGGGACCACGGAACGAAGCGGGACCCGGGGGTGGTGCTTCGCTCCGGCCCGGCCGTCGGGAGGGCTTGACTGCCGTCCCGCGGCCTATTGCTCGGCGGCATTGCAGCTGCCGCCTGCGCAAAGCCTGCGCTCAGCACGCACCCCCAGGCCCCGCGCCGCTCCCGATCAGCCGCGGTGCACGACCGGGCGGGTGAAGTTGCCGTGCGCCACCCCGGGCAGCCGCTGACGCACCAGCTCCATGGCGGCCGCGATGCCGATCCCCTCCCCCAGCGCGGGCAGCTCCTCGAGGAGCCAGTCGTGGTCGACGTTGAGGCTCCGCCACTGGACCTGGTCGACCCCCATCTCGACGCACGCGCCGATGGTCGCGTCGAGCTCGGCGGGCGTGTCGGTGATGCCGGGGAAGGTGAGCAGGTTGAGACAGACCTGGCCGCCGGCCCGCTTCACGATCCGCCCGCACTCGATGACCTCCTCGAGGCCGTAGCCGATGGGGCGGTAGTAGGCCCGGAAGACGGGGTCGGTGAAGGAGATCGCACTGATCCGGACGCTGTCACAACCGGCGGCCACCATGCGCTCGAGGACCCGGGGACGGCTGCCGTTGGTGTTGACGTGGATGGTCGCCCCGGGATGGCGCGCGCGGATGGCGGCGGCGGCCTCGACCACGGCCCGGCTCCGGGTCAGCGCCTCGCCCTCGCAGCCCTGGCCGAAGGAGACGATCGCCGCCTCCTCCCCGGCCAGGAAGTGGTCCGCGAGATCGGCCAGCTCGGCGGCGGTGGGGGCGAAGCTCATCCGCTCCTGCGGCGAGGGCACCGCACCGTCACTCTGGAGGGAGATGCAGCCGAGGCAGTCGGCGTTGCAGGCGGGCGAGGCCGGCAGAGCGCCCTCGTAGCGGCGCAGGAAGGTGTTCTGGGCCGTGTAGCAGCGGTAGTCGAGAGCGCAGCGGGCGAGGTGGTCCACCAGCCGGTTGCCGGGGAGGGCGCGCCGCGCCGACGCGATGGCTTCGGGGAGGCCGTCCGCTCGGTGGCGACGGGGCTGCCACCACTCGAAGGAATCGGTCGCGAGGGCGGCGACCACCAGCTCTCCTCCCCGCTCGGCGACCGCGGTGTAGCCGAAGAGCGGGAGCCGGCGGCTGCCGGGGACCGGCCGGGACGCCGGGAGCAGCGTCCTGAGATGTCCGACCGGGAGGACCGCGGCGACCGGCAGCCAGCCGTCGCCGAGCTCGACGGGGACGCCCGCACCGTCGAGCCCGAGGGCGCGCCGTCCGGGCAGGTGGGCGATGGTGGAACCCTCCGGCAGGGGGATCACCTGGGACCCGGTCAGCGGGACCAGGGCTCGACCCGACCGGGCGGCCGGCCGGAGACCCTCCCGGACGTCGAGGGAGCCGTCGGCCCGGGCGACGCAGAGACGCATGGCACCCATTGTGTCCGGCTCCGGTGCTCGCGGCGAGCCACCGCCACCGCCGCCGTCCCCCCCGCGTGACCGGGAGGGCGGTTCACGGATTCTCTTGAGGAGGAGTTGCGGCCTTAATCGGGAGCTCCCTCCGATCCCATCCGGGACCGGGTAACGTAACGATCGCTTCGGATTGCGCGTATACGTAGGAGACGAACCGGCCACCACCGGGCGTCGGCACCACAGGGTCAGGACACCATCGGCCAATGCGCCTCCACCTCCCGTCCGCCCGCCTCCCACGCCGCGCCGCCCAGAGCGCCGAGAGGCTGGCCAGGCGCACCCTCGGCCCACCCCGGCGGTTCGTGCTCGATGCCGCCGCACCCCTGGTCAGGGTGGCGCGCCGCGGCGCCGCGGGCCCGGCGGCGCTGATCCGGCGGGCCTCGAGGGCGCCCATCCGCCTGGCCGGCCGCCATCTCACCATCGTCACCGCCGCTGCCGCCGCGGCCCTCTCCGCCCTGCTCGCCTGGCTCCTGGGCTCCGGCCTGGATCAGTGGTTCGTGGCCCAGGGGATGGACAACGAGCGCGCCGACCTGCTGGGCGCGATGGTGCTGGTGCTCATCGCGACCGCGGCGGTGGGAGCCGGGTCGCGGCGTCCGGCGCCGACGCGGTTCGGCGGCCTGGTCGGATTCGTGGGGATCCAGATCGTGCCCTTCCTGGTCCGGGCGGCGACCACGCCTCCAACCCCGGGGCTCCGGTACACGGAGGACCTCCTCGGCTGGATCCTCCAGCCCCTGGGCATGCTGCTCCTGGCCGTGATCAGCGTGGTGGTGGGCGCTGCCCTCGGGGTGGGCCTGGCCCGGGACGCCGTCCGCCTGCCCTCGCTGCTCCGGCGGCGCCGGCTGTGGCCGGTGATCCTGCTGGTGATCGCCCTGATCGTGGCCGCGTCGGGAGCGGCGGTGACCGCCCTCCAGCAGGGCCCCCTCTCGGCCCTCCATGACTACGACGTGATCCCGGAGCCGACCGCGACGCTCGCCGCGACCCCCGCCGCCGACCCGATGGCGCTGCCGAGCGGACTCCCGAGCCCGGTGACCGCTCCCACTCCGGACGAGCTCGTGCTCCGTCAGCTCCCCGGACAGATCCAGGACCTGACCATCGGAGGCCACGCCGTGGACGTCTACGTCCCCGGCATCTACACGTCGGATGACCAGGTCCAGCTCCCGGTGCTCTACCTCCTCCACGGCACCCCCGGCGCCCAGACCGACTGGCTGAACGGCGGGGGGCTGAAGGGGGTGCTCGACCAGATGATCGCCGCCGGCACGATCCCCCCGATCCTGGCCGTCCTCCCCAACGGCAACGAGCCCAACTGCAGCGACACCGAATGGGGGAACAGCCCGTGCGGCGACGTCGAGACCTGGCTCGTCGACCAGGTCGTCCCGGACATCGACTTCCAGTACCGCACCCTGGGGGCGGAATACCGGGGCATCGCCGGGTACAGCAGCGGCGGCTTCGGAGCCGTGAACCTGGCGCTGCGCAATCCCACCCTGTTCACCTGGGCGGGCAGCTACTCCGGGTACTTCGTCGGCCGTTCGGCCATCTTCGGTACGGCATGGAGGGCCGACAGCCCGCTCTACACCGCCGCCGGCGTCCCCGACGCGGAGCGGATGCCGCTCTACCTGGGGGTGGGGAGCCAGGACTACAGCTACGGCCCGGGGACCCAGCAGTTCGCGGCCACCCTGAAGGCCATGGGTTGGTTCGACTACGACCTCCAGACAGTGCCGGGCGGTCATGGCTGGGTGGCCTGGCAGGCTGAGCTGTTCAACAGCCTCACCTGGCTCGGAGAGCTCTGGGGCCCCACCCCATGGATGGCGCCTCCCACCCCGATGGCGGGCCCACCCGTCGCCGATGCCGCGGGCAACCCCAGCGCGGTGGAGGGCCGGTGATGGACGTCCTCGGCGCCGCGACCGCCGCCGGACAGGGGCTCAGCGCCGCCGCCCAGCGCGTCGCCCCCAGCCACGGGCTCCTCCTGCTCGGCCACGAGCTCGGACCGGTGGTGATGGGGCTGGGGCTGCTGGCGGCCTTCGGGGGCAGCATGCGCCGGTCGCGGCCGGTGCTGGCGGCCGCCACCTTCGCCGTCCTGGCCGGCGCGTTCAGCTTCACGGTTCCCTGGAACCCGCTCGCCGACTGGTTGGGCCTGGTCGCCCTGGCCGCCGCGGTCGGGTTCGAGATCGGCGGCGCCCTCGCCACCCGCCGGGCTCTCGACCCGGCCGGCAACGCCGGCGAGATAGAGCGGCTGCGTCTCCTTCACGGCCGGACCCACATCTCCTGCTTCGCCGGCGAGGGGGGCAAGAGCGGGCTCCAGGTCGGCGGCGGGGTCGTCGGCTACCAGGTGCGCTGGGGGGTGGCGGTGGCGGTCGGAGACCCCCTCACCGCGCCGGGCCTGCGCAAGATGGCGGTGAGGGCGTTCCTCAACCTCTGCAGCGGGCGGCGATGGGTGCCCTGCTTCTTCCAGACCGACGCCGCGCTCCGCCAGTCGTACCGGGACGCCGGCTTCCGTCTCTTCAAGTTCGGCGAGGAGGCGATCGTGGAGGTCAGCACATTCGACCTGACCTCACCGGCACGGGCCGACGCCCGTCACGAGCTCGCCCGAGCCCGGCGCGCGGGCCTCGAGGCGGTCACGGTGTGGGACCCGCAGTCGCCGGGGAGCCTCAGCGCCGAGCTGGAGCAGGTGTCGCGGGACTGGCTGATGGTCCGCGGTGGCCGGGAGATGGGCTTCTCTCTGGGACGCCTCCGCGATGCCGTCGACAGCACCACCCACTACACGGTGGCCCAGGATCAGAGCGGGCGGGTGCACGCCTTCTGCTCCTGGATCCGGATGGGGGAGGACGGGATCGCCCTCGACCTCATCCGCCGCCGGCCCAACGCCGCGGCCGGGGCCGTCGACCTCTGCATCGTGACCGCGATCGAACGGGTCCGGTGCGACGGCCTCGAGCGGCTTTCCCTCGGCTCGGTTCCCTTCCGCGAGAGCCTGGGGGACGCCCCGGACGGGCGGCTGGCACGGGGCATCCGGGCCCGCCTCTACGCGCGCGGTGGCTTCGGCTACAGCTACCGCGGGCTCTCCCATTTCAAGGCGAAGTTCGCCAGCTGCTGGGAGACCCGGGACGTGGCGCTGCCGCGCGGACTGAGCAGCCTGCTCGCCCTGGCGGCGCTGATCCGGCTGCACAGCGGTACGGTGCCGCCACCTGCCGCGGCCGCGGCCGCGCCTCCCTCGGTCCCGATCGGCCTGGAGCCGGCCCGGCTCCCCTGACCGGAACCGGCTCCCCTTCCCTGAGCGGGAGACGGCCTCAGCCGGCCGGTCCCTCGTCGCGCACCTTCTCCACCTGGGCGAGCGCCGCGCGCAGGCTCTCGATCCAGTCACCCTGGTGACGCGCCACCAAGCGGACGCACCAGGCCAGCGCCTCGCTGCGGCTCCGGGCCACGCCGGCGTCGATGAGGGTGTCGAGAACCCTGCGATCGGCGAGTCGCAGGCGGGTCATGACCGGGACGCCCAGGGTCGTGAAGTGCTGGGTGACGTCGCCGCACCGCGCGCCCCAGGAGACGGTGCGCCCGAAGAGACGCTCGGCGTCACGGGCCACGGCGATCCGCTCCTGCTTGGTCTCGGCCCGGAACCGTTCGATGCGCGCGGAGCGCGCCGTGGCCCGGGCGGCGTCGCCGGTATCCTTCGGCAGCTCCACGTCGGGGATCTCGCCGACGACGAGGATCTCGTCACGGTCCCCGGTGATGGCGGGTGGGCTGGCGAACAGAGCGGTGGGGAGGCGGCCGGCAAACCAGCCCTGGAGCTCCTCGTCGCTCAGGATCGGGGCGGGGGTGGGGTCGAAGTGGGGGTGGTGACTTTCAACTCTCATGAATTACATGATTACATATCAATCGCAGGGAGTCAACCCCCGGCTCGGCCGGGGGCCGGGGTCAGCCGCGAGCGGTGCGGGCGGCGGCCTCCAGGGCGGCAAGGAGGAGCGGCGTGGCAACCGGATGCGCGGCCAGCGGGAGGCCCCTGCCGACGATCTCGCGGCGGGTCTTGCGGACGTACCGGCGGGTGAAGACCGGGTCCCCCTGCGCGACCACGTCCCGGATGTTGGAGAGCCGATCCGCCGCCTTGAGCAGGGTGGCGTCAGGGTCCCTCCAGATCTCGCGGTAGTGGGCGCGCCGGCCGGCGCGGGTCATCTCCGGCTCAGGATCGGTGAGCAGCGCGACCAGCCGGCGGGTGCGCTCCGGGAAGTCGCGCAGATCGGCGACCGTGAGCTCGGAGTCCTCGACGGCGTCGTGGAGCAGCCCCGCGGCGAGGATCGCCGGGTCGGTGACGCCAAGCCGGTCGCGGAGGAGGAGCGCCACCTCCACCGGGTGGTCGATGTACGCGGTACCCTGGCGGCGGATCTGGCCGGAGTGGGCCCGCTCGGCGACGGCGTAGGCGAGGCTGAGCAGCGCGGCGTCCGGGTCCGGCATCCCGGCCAGCAGCGGGCTCAGCCGAGGAGGAGGGGCCGGTTCGGATGGCACCCGGCGACCATACCGCGCCCGGTCGGCGCCGCCGCGACGCGGTGGCCGGGCATCATCAGCGGCAGCGGATCGGACGCCCGCGGAGTGAGCGGATGCGATGAGCGCAGGAGCGCTGTTCCTGGCGGTGTTCCTGGCCTGTGCGGTGGAGGCCGTCGAGGCCACCACCATCGTGCTGGCCGCCGGTACGGCCCGCGACTGGAGATCGGCCGGGTATGGGGCGGTGGCCGCGATCGCGGTCCTGGCCGTGGTCGTCGCCGCTCTCGGCCCGGCGCTGACCACGATCCCGACTGGAGCCCTGCGCCTCGTCATCGGGACCCTCCTGCTCGTCTTCGGCATCCAGTGGCTGCGCCAGGCGGTGCTCCGCGCGGGCGGGCTGAGGGCCATGCACGACGAGGACGAGATCTTCCGGGCGAAGCTGGAGGCGGCACGGCGGCCTGCCTCGCGCCGGGTCGGCGCGGTGACCGACTGGTACGGGTTCACCCTCTCCTTCCAGGGGGTGCTCCTCGAGGGCACCGAGGTGGCCTTCATCGTCCTCACCTTCGGGAGCAACCAGCACGCCATCCCCCTGGCGGCGGCCGCGGCGGGGGCCGCGATCCTGGTGGTGAGCGCGGCCGGCCTGCTGGTCCGAGCGCCACTCGCCCGGGTGCCGGAGAACGCCCTGAAGTTCCTGGTTGGGGTCATGCTGACCGGGTTCGGCGCCTTCTGGTCAGCCGAGGGGGCCGGGGCACGCTGGCCCGGCTCGGATGCGGCCCTGCTCGTGCTGCTGCCGGGCATCGCCGTCCTCGGCCTGCTGCTCGCCTGCGGGCTGCGCCGGCAGGGCCACGCCCGCGTCCGCGGCAGCGCGGCCGCGTCGTCGACCGCGGAGGCCGGCTGATGACCCGGCGGCTGCGGGCCGTGGCGGCCTTCGTCGACGACCTCGTGATCGGCGACGACTGGAGGGTCGCGCTGGGACTGGCGGTGGCCATCGCGCTGACAGCCGTGGTGAGCCGGAGCCCGGTCCCCAGCTGGTGGGTGCTGCCGGCAGCCATCCTGGTGCTGCTCCCGCTCAGCATCTGGAGGACGGGGCGCCGTCGCAGCTGAGCCGGGCTCGCCGGCGGGGCTGGCACCGAGCCCGGCCGCCCCCGGCCGCGGGACCGGACCCGGCTTCGACGCCTCAGACCAGACGGCCGGCCTGCTGGGGATCCAGGGCCACGTGGTGCTTGGTCCGGATTTCGCGTACCGTGCCGCTCTGCGCCCGCATCACGAGGCTGTGGGTCTCCGCCCACCAGTTGTGGTACTGGACGCCGCGCAGCAGGCCCCCGCCGGTCACACCGGTGACCGCGACCGCAACGTCCCTGCCGGGGACCAGGTCGTCGATCCCGAGCTTCGCGTCCGCTCTGACCCCGGCGGCGCGCAGAGCCGCCGATTCGTCCTGGTTGCGGACCCAGGGCTGGCACTGCATCTCCCCGCCGAGGCAACGGAGGGCGCAGGCGGCGAGCACCGCCTCGGGGGTGCCGCCCGATCCGATCAGGACATCGATCCCGCTCCCCGGCCAGGCCGTCATCAGGGCCCCCGCGATGTCGCCATCGCTGATCAGCGCGACCCGGCTTCCGAGCGCGCGCACCCGCTCGAGAAGGCCCTGGTGACGGGGACGGTCCAGCAGCATGACCGTGAGGTCCTGGACCTGGACGTCCATGGCGAAGGCGACGCGGCGCAGGTTGTTCTCGGGGCTGTCGGTGATGTCGATCGCACCCCGGGCCCGGGGACCGACGGCAAGCTTGTGCAGGTAGGCGCAGGGAGGCGGCGCAGCGATCCCGCCGGACTCGGCGGCCGCAGCGATCGAGAGGGCCTGGGAGAGGCCCTTGGCGACCAGGCTCACCCCGTCGACGGAGTCGACGGCCAGGTCCACCGGGTCGCGACCGACACCGACCCGCCGTCCCGGGTTGAGGGGGTCGGCCACCCCCCCGGCATCGATGACGACGTGACCGTCGAAGGGCATGCTCAGGAGGGCCTCCTCCATGGCACGCTCGCCGATGTCACGGGCGCTCGTCTTGTCGCCGCGTCCCAGCCAGCGCCCGACGGCCAGCGCCGCCGCCTCGGTGGCACGCAGCAGCTCCAGGCCGCGATGGCGTTCGCGGCTCAAGCGCGCCGGTGAGACCGGAGCCGCCCGGTGCTCTGCGGGGGTCAGGGTTCAGCCGCCTCCATGGCCGGGTCGATCCGCGGCGAGGACGCCCCGGACCGGACCCGGAAGCTCGCCGGCAACCGCCACCGGGTTGGCGGCGTCCTGGCCGGTGGCGTCCGGCACCGCCTCGGGGTGGACCCCGGCACGGCGGCAGGCGGCCGCCATGAACTCGCGGAAGAGCGGGTGGGGCCGGCCGGGTCGAGAGCGGAACTCGGGGTGGAACTGCGACCCGACGAAGAAGGGATGGTCGCGCAGCTCGATGATCTCGACCAGCCTGCCGTTGGGCGAGGTGCCGCTGAAGACGACGCCGAACTCGCCCAGGCGCTCCCGGTACTGGTTGTTGAACTCGAAGCGATGGCGGTGGCGCTCGTACACGACCGCCTCGCCGTAGGCGGCGGCGGCGCGCGTCCCCGGCTGCAGCTTGCAGGGGTAGACGCCGAGCCGCATGGTGCCGCCCTTGTTCTCGATGTCGCGCTGCTCGGGGAGCAGGTCGATGACCGGGTTAGCGGTGAAGGCGTTGAACTCGGTGGAGTTGGCGTCCTCGGTGCCCAGGGCCTCGCGGGCGATGTCGATGGTGGCGCACTGCATCCCCAGGCAGAGGCCGAGATAGGGGATCTGGTGCTCACGGGCGAAGCGGGACGCGAGCACCTTGCCCTCGATCCCCCGATGGCCGAAGCCCCCCGGCACCACCACCCCGTCGACCCCGGCCAGCCGCTCCACCTCGGGGGTGACCTCCTCGGAGCTCACCCACTCCAGATGGAGATCGACGCCACAGTGGACGGCGGCGTGCCGGAGCGCCTCGGTGACGCTGATGTAGGCGTCGGGCATGGCCACGTACTTGCCCACCAGCGCGACCCGCACCGACGGCTTGGGCGCCTCGATCCGGGCCACCATCCGGCGCCAGTCCTCGAGGTCGGGCGGGCCGGCGGAGATGCCGAGCAGCTCGACGATGTAATCGCCCAGCCCGGCCGCCTCCAGCATCAGCGGCACCTCGTAGATGGAGCGGGCATCGGGGACGTTGATCACCGCGCGCTGGGGCACGTCACCGAAGAGCGCGATCTTCTCCTTCTGGCTCTCGCCGATGGGCTGCTCACTGCGCGCCACGATGACGTCCGGCTGGATGCCGATCGACCGCAGCGTGTTCACCGAATGCTGAGTGGGCTTGCTCTTGAACTCCTCGCTGGCCGCGATGTACGGGACCAGCGTGAGGTGGACGTAGCAGACGTTGCTGCGGCCGATGTCGTTCTTGAACTGACGGATGGCCTCCAGGAAGGGCAGCGACTCGATGTCGCCCACGGTGCCGCCGACCTCGACGATGACGACGTCGGGCTCGGGGAGCTCGTTCTCCGCGACCCGGAGGACCCGCTGCTTGATCTCGTTGGTGATGTGGGGGATGACCTGGACGGTCCCGCCGAGATAGTCGCCGCGCCGCTCCTTGGCGATCACGCTCGCGTAGATGCGGCCGGTCGTGACGTTGCTGGCCTGGGAGAGGGCGACGTCCACGAAGCGCTCGTAGTGACCGAGGTCCAGGTCGGTCTCGGCCCCGTCGTCGGTGACGAAGACCTCCCCGTGCTGGTACGGCGACATGGTGCCCGGGTCGACGTTCAGGTAGGGGTCGAGCTTCTGCATCCCGACGTGGAGGCCCCGGGCCTTGAGGATGTTGCCGATGGAGGCGGCAGTGATGCCCTTGCCCAGGGAGGAGACGACACCACCGGTCACGAACACGAACTTGGCCATCTTCGAGACCTCCCGGCGCCGTGGTTTTTCCGATGTTACCAGGGACCGGTGCCGCTGACGCGCGATGTGGCGATCAGACTGCGCCGCGCGGCTCGAGGATCACCACCCGGGTCTCCTCCGCGGCGCCCATGGTCCCGGTGAGGCTCAGCTTGGGCTGCGTCGGCAGGGCGTCGTCGCTGAGGCCCATCTCCTTGGCGAACCGGTCCAGGGGATCGTAGTCACCACTGCCGGCCACCCCGCTGGCGCGGTAGCGGACCGGCACCACGATCGCCGGGGCGATCGCATTGACGACCTTGGTGGCCGCCACCGCGCCGAGCGCATCCACGCCACCCACCGGCACGGTGAGCACGTCCACGCGGCCCAGCTCATCGACCTCCTCCTCGCTGAGCTGGCGGTCGAGCCTGCCCAGCGCGGCCACGCACACCTCGTCGACCACGATCCGCATGATCGTGATCGCGCCGGCCGGCAGGCCGTGGACGATGACCCCGCGGACCTCGAACTCGCCCGGTCCGCTCACCTCCTGGGCCTGGCCGGCGCGCGGCCGGAGACGCTCGGGGACGGTCTCGCCCTCGGTGCGGACGATGATGTCGGGCTGCGAGCGTCCGAGCCCGGGAAGAGTGGTCGCGGGCGGGTCGACCAGCACCTGGACGTCGTGGCCGCGCAGGCGGAGGCAGGAGAGGCCGAGATAGGTGATCTCCATGGTCCGAGCGATCTTAGCCGGGAGCAGGCCGGCCGCGAACGCGCTGGGGGATGGGCCGCCCTCTCAACTCGCCGTTCCCACCACGATGGTGATGGTCTGGGTCGCCGTCCCCCTGACCACGGTGACCTCGGCGGTGTCACCGGGCGAGAGGCCGAAGCTGGCGGGGTCGAAGGGATGGGTGGCGTCGATGGCGATCCCGTTGACGCTCGTGACGATGTCGCCCTCCTGGAGCCCGCCCACGGCCGCCGGGCCGCCGGCGTCGACGGAGTCGATCAGCGCCCCCGGGGTGAGGTTGGAGGCCGCGGCAGTGGCGGGATCGATGTAGGTGTCCTCGACCCCGAAGCTGCCCTGCAGCGGCGCGGTCCCGCTGGAGACGCTCGTGATCAGGGCACTGGCCGCGCTGAGGGAGAGGGCGGTGACGCCGGGCGGAGAGGGTGCCTGAGTGATGGTGACCAGCACGCCGATCAGGTCGCCGGCGCTGCCGAGCACCGGGGCACCGTCGGCGTCGGGTTCCGCGGTGGCGTCGATGTCGATGGCGTCCTGGAGAGATGCGTCGGTGGTGCTGTCGCTGGTCACCGTCAGCCCCACCGCGCTGACCGTGCCGACCTCGACGCTCAGGCCCTCCATGGCGGGCCGGCTGAGGACGATGGCCTCGTCTCCCACGGCCGGGGAGGTGGAGGCGAGCGTGATCGGGCTGAGGTCGGTGACTCCGGGGATGCGCAGCAGGGCCAGGCCGTGGACGGAATCGATCTTGGCGACGGTCGCGTCATAGCTCTGCCCGTTGGAGAGGCCAACCCGGAGCTGGCTGGCGTCCTCCACGGCGTGAGCGCTGGTCAGGATCAAACCAGCCGCGCTGACCACCACCCCGTCGACGAGGCTGGCGCTCCCGCCGGCCAGGTCACCGGGGGTCACCGGCTGGGTGGCGATGACCACCACCGAGGCGGCGTTCGCCTGGGCGAGCTGGCCGACCGTCTGGCTCTGGCTGCTCGGTGACCCGTTGATCTGCTGGTTGACGATCCGTTCGACCGGACCGTAGTGCTGATAGATGGCCCAGGCCGCTCCCCCTCCCCCGATCGCCCCGACCAGGATGGCGAGGATCACGGTGGAGAGCAGCCTCACCCCGGGGCCGGGCCGTATCAGCGGACCGGCCGGGGCCGGTGCGGTACCGGGCGTGCCGGCCGCGCCGGCGGCGCGTTCGGTGGACGGCTCGGTGGAGGGCAGGGTGGGGGTTGGCATCTCGGTCACGCGGCCGGCCGTGCCGCGGTCCGGCGCTCCAGGTACCGGACGATCCCGGCCGCGTTGCCGTGCACCCCGTTGAGGACCTCGAGCCGGCGGGCGTCCTCGGCGGCGCCCGGCGCCGGGGCGGCGAAGGCCTCCGCGAGGGCGGCGGCAACCTCTTCCACCCCCGACCCCGGGGAGTCGCGCATGACCCGTCCGGCCGTCTCCACCCAGCGGTGAAGTGTCTCCTCCGCCTCGGCGAGGGTCGCCCCCGGATCAGCGACCGGGCCGTAGTGGGTCAGCACCAGCCGGGCCGAGTGGAGGGCGCCGAGGCGGAGGAGGGTGGCGACCGCCTGCTCGAGGTCGAAGTCGGGGGGCGGGGTGGCAGGGCGAAGGGCGCCGGTCCCGGGTAGCCTGACCCCCACCGCGTCGCCGACCAGGAGGGTGCCCGACTGCTCGTCGAGCACCGCCTGGTGATGCTGGGCATGGCCGGGCGCGTCGACGAGGCGGAGGCTCCGGCCGCCCCCCAGGTCGAGGGCCATGCCGTCGGCGGCGGCGAGCACGCGCTCGGCGGGGACCGGGAGCATCCGGCCATAGAGATCGTCGAGCAGGGGGCCGTAGACGCGCGCGGCCGAGTCGATGAGCCGGGAGGGATCGGCCAGGTGACGGGCCCCCCGCTCGTGCACGACCACGGTGGCGCCGGGGAAGGCGCTGGCCACCTCGCCGACCGCCCCGGCGTGGTCGAGATGGATGTGGGTGACCACCACCCAGCGGAGATCGCGGGCGCCGACGCCGGCGGCGGTCAGGGCCTCGACCACGGTCGCGGCCGACGTCTGCGCGCCGGTCTCGACGAGTGCCGGTTGGGGTCCGTCCACCAGGAAGCTGGCGGTGAGCCGCTCCATGCCACCCAGAAGGGTGTCGAGCTGGCGCACGCCAGGGGCGATCTCATCCATCGCCCCCGCAGGGTACCCCACCCGGGGGGAGCTGTCGGCCGGCCCTACGGGGACGGGGTCGGCGACGCCGCGGTCGGCGTCGGGAGGGTGACTCCTCCGGACGCGAGCAGCTGGCTGAGCTGGCTGATGTCGGCGTTGATGGCCGCCTGGGCCTGGCCGGCGGCGGCCAGGTTGCCGCTCGCGTAGTCGGCCTTCAGGTTCGCCTCCTGGGTGACCAGGTCGCCGATGATCGCCAGCTCCTGGGGGGTGTACCCGCCGGCCGGGGGCGACGCGGTGGGGCTCGCCGACGGCGTCGGGGTCGCCCCCGGGGACGGCGACGGCGAGGGCGACGGCGAGGGCGACGGCGACGTCGTGGTCGGGTTCAGCCCGGCGGGCAGGCTCGTGGTGTTGTAGAGGGCCTCCAGGGCAGTGGGCAGACTCGTCCCCAGGGCGACGGAGTTCTGCGTTCCGACGATGACGTAGCGGAGCTGCGGGAAGCTGACCCCGCTCGACTGGTTGGGGAGGACGTAGAAGGGCCGGACGAAGAGGAACGAGTCGTCATTGAAGGGCAGCACGATGACGTTGCCGAGCACGACTTGAGAGCCGGACTCCCCGAGCAGGGTGCGCTGCTGGCTGATGGCGGGGTCGGTGTTCGAGTTGTTGTCGAACTGGTAGGGGCCGCGCACATTGGTGTTGTTGCCCAGGGGGACGGCCACCAGCGGGGGATGGTCGGTCGTCGTGTAGTCGGACTCCGCCGCCAGCCAGGCCGTCATGTTGCTGGCCTGGCCGCCGCTCCCGCTGTTGTAGGGGCTGAAGGTCTGCATCAGGACGAATTGGGGGGTGGCGTTGCCGGGTAGGGTGAGCTCGAGATACTGGGGCGTGGTGGTGACCGCGGTGCCGTCCGGCTGGAGCCCCTGGGCCAGGCTGTAGAAGTCGTTCTTGGCGAAGAAGTCGGCGGCCACCTGAGGGTTGGAGACGGGGAGCTGGTCGTCGACGTGGACCTGGGCGTAGACCTTGACCTGGTTGCTGAACAGGTCCTCGGGGTAGCGCAGGTGCTGGACCAGGAAGGACGGCATCTGGCTGATCGGGTGGAGCAGCCCTGGGTAGATCCCGTTCCAGGCGGCAGTGAGGGGCTCGTTCATGTCCACCGCGTAGAGGGTGACGGCGCAGGTGCGGGCGTTGACCACCGCCTTGACCGCGTTGCGCTGGTAGGAGATCCCGTTGACGTTGTCGGACTCGGGGAAGTTGCCGGTCTCGACGTAAGCGTCGGCGATCCACATCAAGTCGCCGGTCTGTGGGTCGGCCACGATGTAGGGGTCCGAGTCGACGGTGAGGAAGGGGGCGATGCTCTGGATCCGCTGGTCGATGGTCCGGTTCATCAGCACCGTGCTCTGGCTGTTGGGGATGTCGCTCAGGAAGAGGTTGAAACCGCCGAACTCGGTGAGCGAGGTGGCCAGCTTGTCGAAGGGGTTGTTGATGGTGAAGCCGGCCATCCCGGTGCCGGCGTGGATGTAGGCGTCGGGCGTGGACGGGTAGTTGAACTCCAGCTGGTTGGTGTTGACCACCACCGGCTGGGTGGTCTGCTCACCGCAGTAGATCTCCGGATTGCCGCCCGTGCCGTCGAAGTCGAGCGCCGGGGAGGCGCTGGAGTCGACCTGCTGGAGCGGTTCCTTGCCGTCCAGGATGTTGGGCTCCCCCTCCACCCCGATCTGGTTGACGGACACCGCCGTGATCCCGTAGCCGTGGGTGTACACGAAGGCGTTGTTGACGAAGTTGGAGTTGGGGATGTCGCCCTCGGAGATCTCGCGGACGCCGATCATCACCTCGGTCTCCTGTCCCGCGGCGTTGGGATAGCGGTCGATGGTGACGTTGTTGTCGAAGGTCTGGTAGGCACGCGTCCGGTCGACCTGGTTGAGCACGGCGGGAAGCTGGGTGGGATCGAGGACGCGCACGTTGTTGAGGGTCCCGGGATCGGCGGCGAGGCTGCTGAGGGTCGGCGTGGTCACGGTGTTGAAGGGCTCGTTGAGCACGCTCGGCTCGCTGCCGGTGGGCTCCAGATCCCAGGCGTATCGGCTGGCGGTCAGGTAGTTGTCGATCGACTGGGCCTGGGCCTGCTCGGCGTTCGGGTTGACCGCGGTCGCCGTGTACACCGCCTCGGGGATGATGGTGAGCCCCCCCGCCACCACCAGCCAGCCGCCCAGCAGACCGCCGAGCAGCGCGACCGTGCCCCAAGTCGGCCGCCGCCGGCTCCTCCGGATCAGGAACGCGGCGGTCGCGACCGCGAAGAGGAGTGCGATCCACTGGAGGGCGCCGAGCACCGGGCGGAGGACGTTCAGATCGGTGGCGTTGGGACCGACGAACGAGTACTGCGAGTTCTGCTCGGTCACCAGGTGGTAGACGCCGAAGTGGGCCCCCAGCGCGGCGAGGATGAAGATGCCGATCAGCGCTGCTCCGGCGTGGAGGGTACCGATCCTCAGGGCGTCGTCGGCGCTCCTGCCCTCCGCCGGGTGGAGCTGGATGTCGATCTCCTGGGGGGCGTGGATGATCAGCAGGCTCACCGCCACCACCGCGGCGGCGCCGAGGAAGCCGAGGACTGCGGCCCCCCAGAGCAGCGCGGAGAAGCTGTCGATCACCGGGAGGGTGAAGACGTAGAAGCCGTAGTCCATATGGAAGACGGGGTCGGTGGCACCGAAGGCGTGGCCGTGGAGGAAGAGGAGGACGTTCTGCCAGTCGCCCGCCAGATGGGCGCCGCCGCCAATTCCGGCGAGCACCGCGATGGCGATGCCCGTCCAGAAGGTGACCCGGCCGGCCAGGGCGTCGATCCCGGAGAAGGCCCGCGACCAGAAGGGCACGCTGGCGAAGACCAGCCCGCCGGTGATGACCAGGCCGATCACGAAGAGGATCACCTGGGCGATCAGGGGGGTCCAGAAGACGTTGGAGTGGCCGAGGCTGGAGAGGAAGAGATAGTTGACCCGCAGCTTCATCAGCGCGAGCAGGACGATGACCAGGACGACGATCGCGGCGACGACGATCAGCAGGATCTTCCGCAGGCGGGTGTAGCGGGGGGACCGGACCACCCGGGGCCGGCGCCGCCGGAACAGCAGCTCAGGGTCGAAGTTGAAGGTGCTCACCGCCCGGCCGATGGTACTCGCCTGGCCCGCGACGGTCGCGTCGCCCCTTTGGGGGCCCCTCGGGGTCTCGGCCCTCCCGCTCGGTCACTCCCTGCCCTTCGACGGGAGACGGTCGGGCCGGTGAGCTCGCCGGCGGCCGTTCAGCCGGCGGACGGCCCGGCCAGCGGCCGGTGGCCGGTGGCTGAGATGGACCGCCCCCGGGCGGCTCCTAGCGGCGTTGGAGCAGCAGCCGGACGTCGAAGGGGTCGCGCCGGCGCCGGATCCGCCGCGACACCTCGGGGCGAACCTGGACCATGTAGGGCTCCTGCTCGCGCAGGACCTCCTCGATGGCGTCGGCGACCAGCATCCCGGAGTGGACCGCCGGGACCCGATCCGCGAGGGCGTCCGCCATCCTCGCGGTGACCACGGTGATCTCCATCTCGTGAGCCTGCTCGAGGAGGGTCAGGCAGTCGTCGAGGCGCCGGAGCCGCTGCCGGCGATCCTCGCCACCATGCAGCTCGGTCATGCGTGAAAAATAGCGCAATTGGACCAATACCGGGAGTCCCGCCCCAGGCCGATCCCGGACCGGGGCCGCCACGACCGGGACGCCGCACCCCGCCGGAGCCTCCGGACGGGCGGCGCAGCCTCAGCGGGAGGCCGCCCCCGCCCGCCGGGGACGTCCCGTGCCCCGGGGAGCCGGGGAACCGACCGCCGGGGGGCGGAGGGCCGCGGTGCCGGGGATCTCCGTACGGAGGGAGCGCCGTCCGTTGCCGGCCGCGCCGCCGATGATCCGGCGAAGGTAGCTGCCGGTGGCGCTCCGGGGCTCGCCGGCGATCATCTCCGGGGTCCCGGCCGCCACCACCTCGCCGCCGGCATCGCCTCCGTCGGGGCCCAGGTCGACGATCCAGTCGGCGGTCTTGACCACGTCCAGGTTGTGCTCGATGACGATGACGGTGTTGCCGGCGTCGACCAGCCGGTGGAGGACCTGGAGGAGCTTCTCCACGTCGGCGAAGTGGAGCCCGGTGGTGGGCTCGTCGAGGATGTAGAGGGTGCGCCCGGTGTCACGCCGGGAGAGCTCGGTGGAGAGCTTGACCCGCTGCGCCTCACCCCCGGAGAGCTGGGTGGCCGGCTGTCCGAGCCGGATGTAGCCGAGCCCCACGTCCTGGAGGGTGCGCAGACGGCGGACGATCCGGGGCTGGTTGGCAAAGAGCGCGGCGGCCTCGTCGACGGTCATCTCCAGGACGTCGGCGATGGACTTGCCGCGGAACTTAACCTCGAGCGCCTCCCGGGTGTAGCGCCGCCCCTTGCAGACATCGCAGGCGACGTAGATGTCGGGGAGGAAGTGCATCTCGATCTTGATCATCCCGTCGCCCGCGCAGGCCTCGCAGCGGCCCCCGGAGACGTTGAACGAGAAGCGCCCCGGCTTGTAGCCGCGGATCCTCGCCTCGGGCAGCTTGGCGAAGAGGTCGCGGATGTCGGTGAAGACCCCGACGTAGGTGGCGGGGTTGCTGCGCGGGGTCCGCCCGATCGGGGACTGGTCGACGTCGATGACCTTGTCGATGTGCTGGATCCCCTCCACCTTCTCGTGCTTCCCGGGTCGGTCCTTGGCCCGGTAGAGCGCCTGGGCCAGCCGGCGGTAGAGGATGTCGTTGACGAGCGTCGACTTGCCGCTGCCGCTCACCCCGGTGACGCAGATGAAGAGCCCGAGCGGGAACTGCACCGTCACCGACTTGAGGTTGTTCTCGGTGGCGCCCCGCACCGTGAGAGCCGTGCCCCCGGCGGGCCGGCGCACCGCCGGGACGGGAATCCTGAGCTCGCCGCGGAGGTACTGACCGGTGAGGCTCCGAGGGCACGCGAGGACGTCGGCGAGGGTCCCGGCGACGATCACCTCTCCACCCTTCTCCCCGGCTCCCGGGCCGATGTCGACGATGAAGTCCGCAGTGCGGATCGTCTCCTCGTCGTGCTCCACGACGATCAGGGTGTTACCCAGGTCGCGGAGAGTGGTCAGGGTTGCCAGCAGCTTGTGATTGTCACGCTGATGGAGACCGATGGACGGCTCGTCGAGGATGTAGAGGACGCCCATCAGCTTGCTTCCGATCTGGGTCGCCAGCCGGATGCGCTGGCTCTCGCCGCCGGAGAGCGACGCCGAGGCCCGATCGAGGCCGAGGTAGTCCAGCCCCACATCGCGGAGGAAGCCGAGCCGCTCGCGGATCTCCTTCAACGCCCTCCCGGCAATCTGCATCTCGCGCTCGCTGAGGTGCAGCCTCTCGGTCCGGCGGAGGGCCGCGGAGACGGTGAGGGCGGTGAAGTCCATGATGCTCATCCCGTCGACGGTGACGGCGAGGAACTCCGGCTTGAGCCGCTTGCCGGCGCAGGCCGGGCACGGCTTCTGCATCATCAGCCGCTCGATCTCCTGCTTGACCCATTCGGACTCGGTCTCCCGGTAGCGGCGCTCGAGGTTGGGGATCACCCCCTCGTAGGCGGCCTCATAGGAATGGGTCCGGCCGGTGTGGGAGACGTAGCGCATCCGGACGGTCTCGTCCTTGGGCAGCCCGTAGAGGATGACCCGCTGCTCCTGGGCGGAGAGCTCCCCGAAGGGCACGTCGGTCGGGATCTTGTAGTGGCGGCAGACGCTCTGGAGGACGTCGAGGACCCACATCTGGGACGGACCCTTGGTCCAGCCGGAGAGCGCCCCGTCATCTATCGAGAGCGAGGGATCGCGCACCACCGCGTCGCGATCGACCTCCATCCGCAGCCCCAGCCCGGTGCAAGTGGGGCAGGCGCCGTGAGGGTTGTTGAAAGAGAAGTTGCGGGGAGCGGGCTCCTCCATCGAGATCCCGCAGTAGACACAGGCGTAGTCCTGGGAGAAGAGCAGCTCCCCCACTGCCACCCTGGGCCGGGAGCTCTCGTCGGCGGCTGGCGAGTCCCCGTCACCGGATGCGGATGCGCCGCTCGCGAGAGGGGGGACGTCTCCCACCGGCGGGGCTGCGGCCACGGCGGCGCCCGCGTCGCCCCCACCCCCCGGCTGGTCCGCCGGAATCAGCAGGATCAGGCCGTCGCTGAGCTTGGCCGTCTGCTCCAGGGAGTCGGTGAGCCGGCTGCGCAGCTCGGGGCCGATCACCACCCGATCGACGACGATCTCGATGTCGTGCTTGAACTTCTTGTCGAGCGCGATCGTCTCGCCGAGGTCGCGGACCTCACCGTCGACCCGGGCCCGCGCATAGCCCTTGCGGCGGGCCTCCTCGAAGACGTCGCGGTGCTCGCCCTTGCGTCCCTGTACCATCGGCGCCGCCACCATCAGGCGCGAGCCCTCCGGCAGCGCCAGCACCTGGTCGGCGATCTGCTCGATGGTCTGCTTGCTGATCTCCCGGCCACAGCGGGGGCAGTGGGGGTGCCCGATCCGCGCGTACACCAGCCGGAGGTAGTCGTAGATCTCGGTGACCGTGCCCACGGTGGAGCGCGGGTTCTTGCTGGTGCCCTTCTGGTCGATGGAGATGGCCGGGGAGAGCCCGTCGATGTGGTCGACGTCCGGCTTCTCCATCTGGCCGAGGAACTGGCGCGCGTAGGCGGAGAGCGACTCCACGTAGCGGCGCTGGCCCTCGGCGTAGATGGTGTCGAAGGCGAGCGACGACTTGCCGCTCCCGGAGAGGCCCGTCAGAACGATCAGGCTGTCGCGGGGCAGGCTGAGGTCGATGTTCTTGAGGTTGTGCTCCCTCGCCCCGCGGATGTCGATGGTGTCGTGTGGCACGGACCACCTAGCGTACCCAGAACCGGGCGTCCGGCCGCGGGCAGGGCTGGAGCCCGAGCGAGGCGGCCGGATGCGAACATGTGTACGTTACTCTCCCCGGAGGGCCGCGTCCACCCTGCGCCGTGCGGGCACGGCGGCAGGGGCGGGAGATCCCTTCCCCCGGGTCCGGCGCGGCGACCTATGCCACGGCCACGGCAGCCTCGAGCGGGACCCCGGCGCACTCCACCCGCTGGTCGCCGGCCAGGCGGCCGTCGCGCAGGTGGATGATCCGGTCGGCCTGGGCGGCCAGGTCCAGGTAGTGGG
>JBEKXW010000008.1:0-125109 GCA_049511615.1 Candidatus Dormibacteria bacterium
GGGTCCATGCTTCGAGGGTGCGACGTTGCTCGGGGGAGACCGCTAACGGTGCTGCTGGAGTCCACATGCGAGCAGCATCGCACAGCCCAGCCCTGTTGTCTAGCTATTACTGAGACGTTCCACTAGGCCGTGGAGGGCGCGGCCTCGGTGTCCAGCGCATCCAGCCGTCCTTCACCCAGGATCGAAGAGGAGGGCGCCCAGCAAGACCACTCCTGTGTCAACGTGTCCAGTGTCAAGTGTGACGCACAGGTTGTCCACAGGCTTGCCAATAGCGGGGTGCGGTAGAGGCGCTAGGTGTGATGTGTCACGTATCTCGTCTATATCAGTGCCGGTGCACCAGCCTTCGATCCCACCGACGGGTGGCGGCAGCGATCTCCGTCGGCGACCTGCCCGCTCTGCGCTCCTCAGCCAGGCCGCACCTCCTCAGCGGTAGGGGCGGTAGGGAATATTGGGGCTCCGGGGGCAGCGAACCACATCAGCTCGCCGATCGTCGCTGATCGGTCCGAGCGACAGCGGAATCGTCCGTGCCAGCGCCCCTCCGCTTCGAGCTCAAGCTCGATCCTGGCTCCCTGGGGAACCATCTGGACCACCCGCGCCGAGATCTCTCCGCCATCCTCAGCGCCGACCGGATACACCCGGTCGGGGTGCAGGGCCATGGTCTGGGTCCCGCAGGTGAGCCAGCCCCGATAGCCCACCAGCTCGGCCACCTCCCGGCTGGCCGGTCGCAGCACCAGCTCGCGGGGGTGGCCCACCTGGAGAATCGCGCCGCGGTGGAGAACGGCCAGGCGCTGGGCGAAGGCCTGGGCCTCCTCGAGCTGGTGGGTGACCAGGATCGCAGAGGTGCCGGAATCCTCCAGCTCGCGGCGCAGCAGCTCGAGCAGCTCCAGCCCGAGGGGACGGTCCAGGGAGTTGAAGGGCTCGTCGAGGCAGAGCAGATCCACCTTGGTCTGCAGCGCCCGGGCCAGGGACACACGCTGGGCCTCGCCGCCGGAGAGGCCCCGCGGTCGGGCCCCCAAGAGGGCTCCCAGTCCCAGCCGCTCCCCGGCGACCCGGGCTGCGGCCGGGTCAGCTCCCCGCACGTAGCCGATGTTCTGCAGCACCGTGAGGTGCGGGAAGAGCCCCGGATCCTGGCGCAGCAGGCCGACCCCGCGCCGCCCCGGGGGCAGGTCGGCGGCAGGGTGACGGGCCGAGCTCAACTGTCGCTCCCCGAGCCGGATCTCGCCGCGGCTCAGACGCAGCAGCCCCGCCAGGGCCTCCACGGTGGTGGTCTTGCCCGCTCCGGAGCGGCCCAGCAGCGCCAGCCGCTCTCCGGGCGGCACCTGCAGATGGATCCGGACGCTGAACTCCCGTCGGGCTACCTCAAAGTCGGCGACGAGCACGGGCACTCCAGATGTAGGCGGCGATTGGTAGGGGCAGGGCGACCACCAGCAGCACCAGGGCGTACGGCAGGGCTGAGGCGAGCCCTGTCTCCTGCAGCGTGACCCAGATCTGCATGGGCAGACCGAACGGGTGGTAGGCGATGATGAGGACCGCGCCGAAGGCGCCCATGGCCCTGGCCCAGGTCACCGCCAGCGCGTTGGCCAGACCGGGAGCGGCCAGCGGCACGGTCACCCGCCGCCAGGTCCGCCAGCGGCCGTCTCCCAGAAGTGCCGCGGCCTGTTCCAGGGCAGGATCGACCGTGGCGAAGGCGGCCATCGCGCCCAGCACGTAGAAGGGCACCGACTCGTAGACCTCGGCCACGACCAGGGCGAAGAAGGTGTCCGAGGCGGTCAGGTTGAGGTGACTGAGGGCAGCCCCGATGGGGGTGGCCGGCCCGACCATGAAGATCAGCAGCAGGCCGATCACGAGCGGTGGGGTGAGCAGCGGCAGGATCACTCCGACCTCCCAGACCCGGGGAAAGGGCAGCCGGCCCCGGGCCATCAGGTAGGCGAGCGGGGTACCCAGCAGCAGGATGACCGCCAGGGCCAGCAGCGAGGCCGTCACCGACGTGACCAGGGGTTGGAAGGCGCCCGGTTGGCTCAGGGCGCTCATCACGGAGGCGGGGGTGAGGTGGGCCAGCAAGGTGATGAGCGGGCCCAGCAGTGCCACCCAGACGATCAGCGCTCCGATGAGGGCGGCGCCGGTGCTGACCCTCACGCCGGCGCCGCGCATGGCCATCGAAGCTGGCGGATTGGTCAACTGCTTGTGGTCAGATCCCTTATCCCCTGAGGAGCCGCCGACGCCTGGCCCAGCAGCGTGGGAGGCACCAGCGTGTAGCCCTCCTTCTTGAGGACGCTGCGCGCCGTGGAGCCGAGCAGGAATTCCACGAAGGCGGTGGCGGCCGGAGGGGCGGGATTGCTCGTGGTGCTCAGCACCGAGGCTTCGAGATCGAGCAGAGAGCCGTGCACTACCGTACCGGTCGACAGAGTCAGCGAGGCCGCCTCATAGATCGAGGCGTCGCTGGGGTCTCCGAAGTTGATCTGGTTCGGAAGGGCGACGTAGGGAAGGCCGAGCTGCACCGCCTGGGGGAGGTAGGCGCTGGCGGCGTCCAGCTCGCCCGCTTGGAGGGTGGGCTCGAGCGCGGTCTCCGAGAAGATCTGTGAGCTGCCGTTGGACCCGCCCAGCACGGCGTTGGCAGTGGTCGAGCTGATCCCGAGGTAGGTCTCCGCCAGGTCAACCATCTCGACGAAGCCTTGACCTTGAGGGTCCACCGCCGGGTCGGTGCGACCAAGCTTAAAACCGGGGGTCGCCATCAGGGTGAAGAGGTCGGTGATGGGCAGCTTGCCCTCAGAGGTCTTCTTCAGCTCGGAAGCGTACGGGCCCTGGGGGTAGTACGCGACCACCAGCGGGCTGGCTGCGAACTGCACCGCCCAGGTGGTGAAGGCCGGCTCCACCAGGGACATCGCGGCCGAGCCGATCGGGACGAACACGTTGGGGGTGATCTCGCCCGCCGCGATCTCCTGGCCCAGACCGACGCTGCCGGCCGACTGGTTCTGGTACTCGTCGCCGGTCTGAGCGATGAAGGGCGGGCCCATGTACTTGTCCATCAGCAGCTGGAGCGAGCCGGCGCTCGCCACGTTGGCGAGGGTGGGGGTTCCCGTGGGACTGGGCGAGGGTGTGGATGAAGCCTTGGGGCTGACCGCGCTGCTACTGGACCCGCAGCCCACCACGACCAGCGCCACCAGCGCCGTGAGGGCCACCCCCAATCTCGACGGATGGACACGCATGCGCTTGACCTCTGTCTCGGCCATCATCGATGGTCGTCACTGAGAGCGCATAAGCCTAGCATAGGCTGAGTTGTCAGCCGCACGAGTGGTGGCCCTCGTGGTTGCCTATGCGCTTGCACCATGAGGCGGCAGCGAGCTGAAGCCTGTCACTGTCCGGTGGCGGTTCCAGCCGCCCACCGGTCACGCGAGCCGGCCGTGGCCTGGGGGCTCGCGTTCTGCCCGCACGCCGCCCGCCGGCTCCGGTGGGCGCGAACGCAGAGGCCGAGATCCTTCTCCGTCCAGTTCACCCGTGACCCGCCGCGCACGACGGGTTCACGTTTCCTATCCTGAAGCGCCGTGTGAATCCACACCGGCGGCGGCCCCGCTCGCCAGGGTGATGGTGGTTAGGGCCGCGCCCGCTCCGAACTCGCGGAACCGGGCAATCAGATCTTCTCGATCATCATCGAGGTCGCTTTCACCAAGGCCGTCACCTCGTCCCCCTCGCGAAGCCCGAGCTCTTCGATGGAGTCACGGGTCACCGCCGCGGTCAGCAGGAACGGACCAGCTTCGATCTCGACCAGCGCCATCACCCCGTCGGCCTCGATCGAGAGCACCCGGCCGAGCATGCGGTTGCGAGCGGAAAGACGTGCCCCCGTCCGGTGGCGTTCTGGAATTGCCCTCAGGCGCCGCACCTCCCCCGCGGGCACCATGCGCCGATTGTCTTCGTCGCGATGGGTGCGCAACTTCCCGGCGCGATCCCACCGACGCAGCGTGTCCACGCTGACCCCGATGGCCCGCGCCGCCTCGCCCAGGGTGAGATCCTTGGCCTTGGTCATCTGCGAAGGCATAGTACAAGCACCTCTACAGCCGATACTGGGTCAGTCTGAAGCGGGCGCCCTTGGCGGCCCGGGTGGTCCGCTCTCATGGCGGGTATGACCTACTGCTCGAGAAGACACTGACCGGCTGATCTGAACAAGCAGGCTACCTCCATGGGCGGGATGCCGTGGGCCCGAGGACCTTCGTAGATCCGATTGCCGCGTTCAGTCAATAGCGCCAGGGTGGTCTGGTCCAGGAAACCGAAGAGCAAACGCACGCTGGTCGTTCCGGGTTTGGCGGACGCCTCCGGTGGCGAACTCAGTCAGCCCCTCGACGGTGTAATCACCACGGGGGGGATGTCTTCGCCACGGTGAAACCCACCAGGGTCGACGTCTACCCTCCGTTGGGGCGGCGTCACGCCTCCGCGGATCCTGGCTATGATCGAGAGCCTGCGCCATCCAGTGTGACTTGGAGTCCGCGATGACGGTGACCGCGCCGACCCGCCGCGCCCTGGACAGCGCTCGCGACAACTTGGTTCCACAGCCGGATCACGCCGCCGTCCCGATACACGACCGTCTGCATCGGCCGCTCCGCGACCTGCGGATATCGGTGACCGATCGCTGCAACTTCCGCTGCCCGTACTGCATGCCCCGGAGCCATTACGGTCCCGGGCACCGGTTCCTCCTGGGTAGCGAGCAACTCACCGTCGAAGAGCTCGGCCGCCTCGCCGGGATCTTCATCTCCCTGGGGGTGACGAAGATCCGCCTCACCGGCGGCGAGCCGCTGCTTCGCCCGGACATCGCCCACATCGTGCGACGCCTGGGGAGCCTTGGGGTCAGCGACCTCGCCGTGACCACCAACGGCGCGCTGCTCCAGCGCTGGGCTGCCCCCCTCGCGGACGCCGGGCTCCACCGGGTCACCGTCAGTCTCGACTCGCTCGAACCCGACGTCTTCCTCGCGATGACCGACTCGGGCGTGCACGTGTCCCACGTGCTGGATGGGATCGCTGCTGCCCGTTCTGCCGGGCTTCATCCAATCAAGCTCAACTGCGTGGTTCGCCGCGGCGTCAACGAGACCAGCATCCTTCAGCTGGTTGGTTTCTCCCGCTCCCATGACCTGACCCTTCGTTTCATCGAATACATGGACGTCGGCACCTCCAACGGCTGGCGCCGCCAGGAGGTGGTCACGGCAGAGGAGATCCTGGATCAGGTGCGCAGAGCCCACCCGCTGGTCGAGGAAACCCGGGAGCCAGGCGATGTCGCCCGCCGCTACCGATTCGCCGACGGAGTCGGACACATCGGTGTCATCGCCGCGGTGAGCCGGCCCTTCTGCGGCGACTGCACCCGAGCCCGGCTGGGCTCGGACGGCCGCCTCTACACCTGCCTCTTCGCGGTCGGAGGCATCGACCTGCGCGGGCCCCTCCGTGACGGTGTCTCCGACGCCGAGCTCAGCCGCCTGATCAGCACCCGTTGGGAACATCGTGCCGACCGCTATTCCGAGATCAGGGCCACCCTGCCCCCATCGCTGCGACGCATCGAGATGTCCTACATCGGCGGATGACCGGCGCCGGACAAGCGGGCATTCGCGGAAGCAGCAGGGCTTTGGGCGCTCTAGCCGCCGCCCGCCGTTCGCAGATCCCGCTCAGTGATGGGCCGTGTCGCCGCTCAGAAGTCTCAGGGCGTGGGGCAGCGCCTCCCAGACGGCGTCGAGCCCCTCGATGACGGCCCGTGGGCTGCCGGGAAGCACCATGACCAGTCGGCGGCGGGCCACACCCACGACCTGACGCGAGAGCATGGCGTGCGGCGTGCCGCGCAGCCCCTCCCGCCGCATCGCCTCGGCCATCCCCGGGATCTCGTAGTCGAGGAGGGGACGGATCGCCTGAGGCGTGACATCTCGGGGCCCAAGGCCGGTGCCCCCGCTGAGCACGACCAGGTTCGCCCCCTCCACGGCGTCGCGGAGCGCGGAGCGGATCTCATCCGCACTGTCGGCCACGACCCGGCGGATGACGACGTCGGCGGGAAGGTCGGCCAGGCGCGCCACGATGGCGTCACCGCTCGAGTCCTCGGCGGCCCCACGGCGCGCCCGGCTGTCGCTCACGGTGATGACGGCAGCCCGCCACCTCCGGTCCATGGGAGACTGCGCTGGCGCGCCGGCAACCCCTTGGAGCAGGGCCCGGCGTTGGCCACCCCCCACGCCCGCCCTTCCGCCCGTCGTCATGGCCGCCGACGCTCGCCGCTCCGACCGCCGCTCTTGCTGAGCAGCTGGACGGACTCGATGGTCATCCACGGGTCGGCGGATTTCAGCATGTCGATGACGGTGAGCCCGGCCACGCTCACTGCGGTGAGCGCCTCCATCTCGACGCCGGTGGAAGCGGCGCAGCGGGCGGTGCCCACGATGCGCACCCCGGGGAGCGAGTCGTCCACCTCGATCGTCACCTCCACGTGGGTGAGGGGCAGGGGGTGACAGAGCGGGATCAGCTCCGGAGTGCGCTTGGCCGCCATGATCCCGGCCAGGCGAGCGGCGGCCAGCACGTCTCCCTTCGCCGAACCGGCACGCAGGGCGACGAGCGTCGCCGGATCGCTGAAGCGCACCAGCGCCTCGGCGCTGGCGGCGCGGCGCGCCGGCGCCCTATCCGTGATGTCAACCATCTGGAATGCCCCAGACGCACCGACGTGGGAGAGCCGCGAGCGCTCGAGCTCGACCGCCTGGTCTGGATCAGGACCCGCCCCCTCCTGCGCGGCCACCGGCACCACCTCATCGTGGGGAGCCTCGGATGGTCCGCGGGGAAGCCTGGCGCCTGGCCCGACATCGTCATCGAGATCGCGAGCGTCGACCCAGACTGCGCCATCCGGATGGTGCTCCCGCTTCCACACCGGTAGGTCGCGCTTGAGCCCCTCCACGGCCTCCGCGCAGGCCAGGATCGCGGGGCGACGATGCGGTGCCGCGGCCACTACGACCACGCTCACCTCGCCGACCACCAGCGAACCCACCCGGTGCACCAGTGCCAGAGCGCTCAGACCGTGACGCTGCGCCACCTCGACGGCGAGGCGGCGCAGCTCCCGGTCGGCCATCGGCAGGTACGCCTCGTAGTCGAGGCGCAGGACCTTGCGGCCCTCGTTCGCGTCGCGCACCACGCCGACGAAACTGGCGATCGCGCCGTCGCCATCGCCGCGCATCTCGGCGACGAGCTGGCCCACGTCGATGGGATCCGTCGGAAGCGCCGTGTGGAGTCGCGGCATGGCTAGCCGCCCGCCACGGGGGGCATGAAGGCCACCTCGTCGCCGGGCTCGACCTGCGTCTCCCAGTCGCAGTAGGTGAGGTTGCGAGCCGCCCTGACCCGCGTCCGCGCCTGCTGCAGATCGGGGTGGTCGCGGGTGATGATCGACCAGAGGTCGGACACGGTGGCGACACTCTCGTGGACCAGGGTATCGGCTCCGAGGCGCTCGCGCAGGGCACCGAAGCAGACCACGCGCACGCCGTCCACGACATCAGCGGTCATTGGGTCACGCGAGCTCCAGGCCCGTGACCACGCTGCCGGCCGGGACTCGCGACACCCCGACGGGGAGGACCAGCAGCGCCTCGGCGTCGCTGAGCGACCGGACCATCGATGAGCCCTGCGCGCCGCTCAGGGTGGCCACGGGTATGCCATCCTCAGCATCGCTGAGGCGGACCCGGAGGTAGGTCTCCAGCGTCTCCGGAGAGTCCAGATCCTCCCCCGCCCGGAGAGCGATCCGACGCCTGTGGACGCGGGAGGCGCCCTGGAGCGCAAGCAGCGCCGGCCGGCCGAACAGCTCGAAGGTGACCGCCGCGCTCGCCGGATTGCCCGGCAGCCCGAGCATCGGCACGTCTCCGATCCTGCCGATGAGGAGCGGCTTGCCGGGACGCATGGCGAGGCGCCACGCTTCGATGCTGCCCAGCTCGGCAACGACCTCCCGCACGTGGTCGTGCCGTCCGACGCTGACCCCGGCGCTGGTGATGACCAGGTCGCACCCGGCAATCGCGGCCAGCCGGGCGCGCACCGCCTCCCGGGAGTCGCCGACGATCCCCAGGTCAGCGACCTCGCCCCCGGCCTCGACCACCGCGGCGGCCAGCATGGCCGCGTTGCTGTCGGTCACCTGGTGGGACGCGGGGACCACGCCCACAGGCACCAGCTCGTCGCCCCCCGAGATGAGGGCGACCCGGGGACGGCGGTGGACCCACACGGAGGCACACCCCGCGGCGGCGCAGGCGGCGATGTCCACCGGGCGCAGCCGGCGCCCGGCAGGCACCATCACAGTCCCGGGCATGGCGTCCTCGCCAGCGCGACGGACGTGCCGGCCCGGTCGGGGTGCGACGAGGACGAGGACGGCACCCTCACCTTCCGGCTGGGTGTCCTCAAGAGGCACGATGGCGTCGGCGCCGCGGGGCACCGGCGCTCCGGTTGCGATCCCCATCGCCGTGCCGCGGACGAGTGTCGCCTCCGGCGACCCAGCCAGGGCCTCACCAGAGAGCTCGAGCCGCACCGGGCTCGCCGGCGAGGCTCCGGCACAGTCGTCGGCGCAGACGGCATAACCGTCCATCGCCGAGTTGTCACATCCAGGGAGAGCCCGCTCACCCACCACCGCCCGTGCCAGGACGCGTCCCCGCGCCTCGCCGAGAGGGACCGGCTCCTCCCCTGTTGCTCGCGCCGCCACCAGGCTGAGCAACCGGTCCTGGGCGACCGACACCGGCACAAGTTCGCTCATGGAGGTCGTCACGATCTGCTCATCCGGGTGTCTACCGCTCATCGCCCGCCCAACCCAGGGTTTGCTCGGCATCAGGATCACCGCCAAGCGCCATCCCGCGCACGTCGCGCCGCGCCCTCGGACGGCTACGTTCCCCGGCTGGGGCGAGTGGACGGTGGGTCCGCCTGTTGGTGTCCTGCCGAGGCGCCGCCCGCCATCTCTCGACGTCGGCCGGAGTGTTGAGGTTGACGGCAAAGCGGAACCCCGGGTCCACCCCGCCGAGCAAGGCGGCATCGACCGTCCGGACCCGGATTCGCGCCAGGAGACCCTGGAGGGAGAGGTCGCCGCCCCGGAGGGCCGGCTCGACGGCGGCCAGGGCGCTGCCGCACCACACGGCATGGAGCGGCTCCGGTCCCTCACGGCTCAGGGGGACGACGGCATCCTCGCCCTGCCACATCTCGGCGAGGCTGACCAGGAGGGTCGGGCTCAGATCGGGCATGTCCACGGCGACCACGGCGCAGAGCCGCTGCGGCGAGCACCGGAGCGCGGCCACCAACCCTCCGAGGGGCCCCCGGTCGGGGACAGGGTCGAGGACGCTGAGGCAGTGAGGCCGCTCGATCGGGCGGCTGCCTCCCGCCAGAATCACGGGGTCAGCCACCGTGCGCAGCCGCTCGATGGCGTGGTCCAGGAGGTTCGACCCGCCCAGATTGAGCCAGACCTTGTCCCGACCCATGCGCCGGCTTCGACCGCCGCAGAGGATGGCTCCACTCAGACGCGTGTCCATCAGCGTCGGACGATAGCGCGTCGCACCCCACCAGCTCCCGGCACCCGGGCGGAAGGCCATGGCAGGCCTGCCTCACCCATCACCTGCGCGACGCCCCCGGCCCTGGTCGTGTCATTGAACCTCGGTGTCCGGCGAGCCGGTGACGGCGCTGACGGCCTCGGCGGCCTCGGCGAGCGCTTGATCCTCCGACAGTCCGGCCGCCCGACGCAACTCGACGTAGCGGCCGATCAGGTAGGTTGCGAGCGGCGTCTCCTGGCGCTCCCCCGCGTGGGCAACGTCGCGAGCCAGGCGGAGGATGAGTGCTCGGCGATCGGAAGTCGGTGCCCGGAGCGAGCCTACTGCCGTCCCGCCGAGGATTCGCGTGAGTTGATCCAGCAGGCCGCCCTCGTCCTGTGCTTCGTTCATACCAAACCTCCTGGAATCACCTGCCCTGGTGGGCGTCCCACCCGTCATCTGGTTCACCTTTCCAGTGCCTCACCGCGTTCGGTCCAGATGCGGTCAGAGAGGGGTCACGGGCGAGACTATAGGCGCAGTCCGAGGGCCTCAGCCGGCGCTCGTTGTGCCTGCACCTCGGTGAGCGCTTGGGGCTCTCGCGGCCCTTTACTGGTGGCCTCCACGGTGACCAAACGCACGTACGACACGTCCACACCCCTCTTCACGACCAGCGCTGAGCGAGTCACGCCGGCTGCGTCGCTAGCTGGCTAGTGACCGTGCTGCGCGTGAAGTTGGATGCGCAGAAGAGAAAGCCGGCGATGAAGCCAAGCATTCCTACGAGACCCACTTGAAGCACGACGACTCGCCACCGGACGCCCTTGGTCATCTTTCATCCCCCTTGCGATGGCGGCCGTGGTGGACCAAGAGCCTCTGCCTCAGGCGGGTGCTACGTCGGTGCCAACTCGAGGTCGTAGTTCCTCGACGCGTTGGCGCGCCGCGGTCCGGTCCTTGAAGTACAGGCGGTTGATCTCGACATACGGCTGCTGATTTGCCGGAACATCCTCCTCGGCGTAGATGGCGTCGACCGGGCAGGGGTCGACACAGGCGCCGCAGTCGATGCACTCATCGGGGTCGATGTAGAGCATCCGATCATCGTCGCTGGCATGGATGCAGTCGACCGGGCACACGTCGACGCAGGACAGGTCCTTGACGTCGATGCACGTCTCCGTGATGACGTAGCTCATGACAGGAGCCGTCCCCCACCAGGTGCGTGGGCACCCCGACTGGCAACCGAGCCGTCAATGGCGCCGCTGCCGACGGTGGGTGGAATCAGAAGAGTCGTAACCATAAACATGCTGTGTGCCATTTATATCACGCGAGGCCGGGCCGAGTCAACGGCGCGGGGAGAGAGCCCATCCGGCCGCGGACGTAATGGTTCCGCGTGCCCGCCCAGGATGGACGTTTGACGGGAGCCCCAGGCCGGTGATATTATGATGGCCATAACCATCAATAAGATTGGCTGGGTCCCGGCCGAAAGCATGGCGGAGTGGGTTCGTCCCTTAGGGGCAGCACGCGAAGGGATGAGTCCGCCAGCGCCTGACGTGGGTCGACGACGCTGCCCACAAGGAGGCTGACCGTGGCTGAGCTGACGTTTGAGTCGCGGGTGACGTGGTGGGGACGCGAGCGGGCCGGCACCGGGATCCTCACCATGGGCCGGGAGGAGGTCGTGTTCTCCGCACCCAGCAGCATGGGAGGCCGCGGGGTCGGCACCAGCCCGGAGGAACTTCTCGTCTCGGCGGTGGCCTCCTGCTATGCGGGAACGCTGTTCCACCTGCTGGCGCGGGACGGGCTTCCGGCTGAGCAGGTGAGGGTGCGGGCCACCGGCATGGTGACCGAGTATCCCGGGAGCACAGCTCGGTTCTCCCAGATCGTCGTCCAACCCACGATCCGGGGTGGTGAGCCGCGCCGCGCGACGGAGTACACCGCATGCGCGCGCACGGCTCGCCAACACTGCTTCATCGGCAAGGCGCTCCGAGAAGACATCACCTACGAGGTGGGTGAGGTGTCGGTGCAGCCAGCCGGACTGGTGCACGTAGAGGTTGCCTGAGTTCATCCCACCGGGGTGGTCAGCTATGAGACACGGCATGAGAGACCAGCGTCCGACAGAGGTAGGCGCGGTCCAACTCCGGAACGCTGAAGACGCGCCACCCTGGAACCCCAGGGAGCACCGATCCCGGCGGGTGGCCTGGGATCACCTCTGGCGAGCCCATCGGCAGCGAGGCAGGCTGCGAGTCAGGATGGCGTCTCCGAGCCGGCGGGTCCTGACAGGCACCCCGTCGAGCTTCCCTGAGCGATTCCGCACCCGTGGACGCTGATCGTGGTCCAGAGCTACCACGCCTTCGAGCCACGACCGGGAGAGCTGGCCCGGGAGGCCATCCGCCGGAGCCGTGGTCTCATCTCGGTCCAGGATGGCGACGCCCCATATCGCGTCGTCGACATCAACGGCGGGGTTGAGTTCACTGGCACTCGTGACCAGTGCATCGACTTCGTGGAGCTTGCGTGGTGGCGGGCCGAGGCCGCCCCGACCAATCTCGACCACGTCCACGCGGCGGACCGCGCTGCCCGGCTCACCTTCGAGGCGAGGATTGTCCACGGCCAAGCCTGGCAGCCCGCCCCCAGTCTCACGGCCACGATCGTGCAGCGCCATAGTTGCTGACCGACGTCGCCGCTTCAGGCTTCTGGTGCGATCGCTCACACCCGGTGTCCACACCGGTTGATGGCCCACCCCGTGCGGGGCGGCCCACGATGTTCCCGATCCGGGTCCGGTGCGATGTTGTGTTGTCCCCGCTGTTTTGCATGAGGCGTCCTTGAACCTTTTTGATGTAGTATGCCATTTTATTCTGGAGCACTCAGCGCGGCACGACTTGTCTGAACCCGTCGACCGCGCCTCAAACCAGCGGGACGGGATATGGAGGGGCGCCCTTGGGGGACCCAAGCACCATGTGTTTTGACGCCCAACCGCGGAGAGGCCACGTCACGGTGACCCGCTTGTGCTCCCTCGAGGCCGAGCTGGCGGCCCCCCTGGTCCGGTCGTCATGGATAATGGCCGCCGGCGCCGCGCTTCCTCTGAGGCCTGAAGAGCGATGAGCCTTGGCGAGCTGAACCCCCTGATCCGTACGACGCGCTTTCTGCGCCGCAACGCCGACCCCTCCAGCGGGGGCTGGGGCGCGACGGCGCCCGGGAAGCGAGAATGGGAGTCCTTCTACCGGGACCGCTGGCAGCACGACAAGGTGGTGCGCTCCACCCACGGGGTGAACTGCACCGGGTCCTGCTCCTGGAAGGTGTACGTCAAGGACGGGATCATCACCTGGGAGACGCAGCAGACCGACTATCCGTCGAACGGACCCGACATGCCCGAGTACGAGCCTCGCGGCTGTCCCCGGGGCGCCTCCTTCTCCTGGTACACGTATTCGCCCCTCCGGATCCGCTACCCCTACGTCCGCGGCGTGCTCCTTGAGATGTATCGGGAAGCGAAGGCCCGGCTGAGCGACCCCGTGGAGGCCTGGGCGGACGTTGTCGGTGACCCTGAGCGGGTGCGCAGCTACCAGTCGGCTCGAGGCAAGGGAGGGTTGGTCCGCGCCTCGTGGGACGAGGCGGCCGAGATCGTCGCCGCGGCGCATGTGCATACCATCCGGCGCTACGGCCCCGACCGGATCGCCGGGTTCTCGCCGATCCCGGCGATGTCCCAGGTCTCGTACAGCGCCGGCACCCGCTTCCTCTCCCTGATCGGCGGAGTGATGCTCAGCTTCTATGACTGGTATGCGGACCTGCCCCCGGCATCACCGCAGGTCTGGGGAGATCAGACCGACGTCCCCGAGTCCGGGGACTGGTGGAACGCGGGGTATCTGCTGGTGTGGGGCAGCAACCTGCCGATCACCCGCACTCCCGATGCCCACTTCATGGTTGAGGCCCGCTACCGCGGTCAGAAGGTGGTGGTCGTCTCTCCCGACTACTCGGACCACACAAAGTTTGCCGACGAGTGGCTGCCCGCCGCGCCGGGAACCGACGGCGCACTGGCGATGGCCATGGGACACGTCATCCTCCGCGAGTTCTGGGTCGAGAGAACGGTGCCGTACTTCACCGATTACGCCAAGCGGTTCACCGACCTGCCCTTCCTGGTGACGCTCGACCGCGACGGGGACGCGTACGTTCCGGGACGCTTCCTCCGGGCCTCCGACCTCGGGGACGACTCGGAGAACGCCGAGTGGAAGACGGTGGTCATCGACTCGCACACTGGGACGACCGCAGTACCCAGCGGCTCGAACGGCTTCCGCTGGGGCGCCGAGGGGGAAGGCCATTGGAATCTCGACCTCGGTGACATCGATCCGCTCCTCACTCTCCTCGGCAGCCAGGACGATCTGGTGTCGATTGAGCTGGCACGGTTCGACGCCGAGGCCGGTGCGGCGACCCCCATGCCCCGCGGGGTACCGGCGAAGCACGTCGGCGGGAGGCTGGTCACCACCGTCCTCGACCTCCTCCTCGCCCACTACGGTGTGTCTCGGGAGGGGCTGCCGGGCAGCTGGCCCCGCGGCCTCCTCGACCCCGATCAGCCCTTCACCCCGGCGTGGCAGGAGGACATCACCGGCGTCGATGCCGAACTGGTCACCCGCATCGCCCGCGAGTTCGCCCGCAACGCCGAACAGACCCGGGGGAAGTCGATGATCATCATGGGGGCGGGGGCCAACCACTGGTATCACGCCGACGCCATCTACCGCTCCATGCTCAACCTGCTGCTGCTATGCGGCTGCCAGGGGGTCAACGGTGGAGGCTGGGCCCATTACGTGGGTCAGGAGAAGGTGCGCCCGCTGACCGGCTGGCAGACGGTGGCCTTCGCGCTCGACTGGGTGCGATCGCCCCGTCACCAGGCGGCGACCCCGTACTGGTACCTGGCCTCCGACCAGTGGCGCTACGAGGTCTTCACCCCCGAGCAGTTCGCCACGCGCCGGGGCGCTCGGCTCTTCCAGGGGCGCACCGTCGCCGACCTCAACGCCCTGGCGGCGCGGCTCGGCTGGACGCCGTCGTACCCGAGCTTCGACCGCAGCACCCTCGATCTCTGCGACGAGGCCCGGGAGCGCGACGTCGACGTTGCCGAACACGTCGTGGAGGAGCTGCGCAGCGGGCGCCTCCACTTCGCCGCCGAGGATCCCGACTCGCCCGAGAACTTCCCGCGTGTTCTCACCCTCTGGCGGACCAACCTGCTCGGCTCCTCTAACAAGGGCCACGAGTACGTCCTGCGCCACCTGCTGGGGGTCGAGAACGCGGCGGTCCGCAACGAGGACGTCGCTCCAGACCTGCGCCCGCAGGAGGTGACGTGGCGGGATCCGGCTCCCATCGGCAAGCTCGATCTCCTGGTCACCCTCGACTTCCGCCATAACAGCTCCTGCCTCTACTCGGACGTCGTGCTCCCGGCCGCCACCTGGTACGAGAAGTACGACCTCTCGACGACGGACATGCACCCCTTCGTCAACTCCTTCAACCCGGCGATCACCCCGCCGTGGGAAACCCGCACCGACTGGGACATCTTCTCCACCATCGCCCGCCGCTTCTCTGAGCTCGCCCGCATCCATCTAGGCACACGCAGCGATGTGGTGGCTGCCGCCCTGCTCCACGACTCCCCCGACGAGCTGGCCCAGCCGCTGGGCGAGGTGCGCGACTGGCGTGCCGGGGAGTGCGATCCCGTGCCCGGACGGACCATGCCCCAGCTCACCGTGGTGGAGCGCGACTACGGCAGCGTCATCGACCGCATGCACGCGCTCGGGCCCCTCGTCGAGAGCCTGGGCACCGGCGTCAAGGGACTGGTCTGGCGGCCCGACGCCGAGGTCGAGTGGCTGCGAAGCCGCAACGGCGTGGTCCCCACCGGCGTCGCTGCGGGACGGCCCGCCATGGCCCGCGACGACCAGGCCTGCGAAACCATCCTGGCTCTGAGTGGCACCACCAACGGGCGACTTGCGGTGGAGAGCTTCCGGGCCCTGGAGCGGCGCACCGGGCTGCAGCTCACCGATCTCGCCGCCGACCGCGCCGGGGAGCGGATCGAGTTCGCCGACACCCAGGCCCAGCCCCGCAAGGTGATCACCTCGGCGGAGTGGTCGGGCATCGAGGCGCGCAACCGCCGCTACTCGCCCTTCACGATCAATGTCGAGCGGGGAGTGCCCTGGCGGACGCTCACTGGGCGTCAGCACCTCTACCTCGACCACGCGTGGATGCTCGCGTACGGGGAGGGGATGGCCACCTACCGGCCGCCGCTCACCATCAGCGGCTACCCGCGGGAGGTCACCAACGAGGGACAGCCGGGAGAGGCCGAGCTGACCCTTCGGTACATCACCCCGCACTCGAAGTGGTCGATCCACAGCGAGTACCAGGACAACCTGCACATGCTCACCCTCTTTCGGGGGGGGCCGGTGATCTGGATGAGCCCTCCGGACGCCGAGCTCATCGGGGTGCGCGACAACGACTGGATCGAAGCCTACAACCGCCATGGGGTGGTGGTCACCCGCGCGGTCGTCTCCCACCGCGTCCCCAAGGGGATGTGCCTGATGTATCACGCCCAGGACCGACACGTGAACGTCCCCCTCTCCGAGGTCTCGGGGACCCGCGGGGGAACCGACAACTCGCTCACCCGCATCCGCATGAAGCCCACCCACCTGATCGGCGGTTATGCCCAGCTCTCGTGGGGCTTCAACTACTACGGCCCCTGCGGCTCGCAGCGGGACGCACTCACCATCATTCGCAAGCGACGCACGGAGGTGCAGTACTGATGCGCATCCGCGCCCAGGTCGCGATGGTGATGAACCTGGATAAGTGTCTCGGCTGCCACACCTGCAGCGTCACCTGCAAGAACGTGTGGACCAACAGGGCCGGCGCCGAGTACATCTGGTTCAACGACGTCGAGACCAAGCCTGGGATCGGCTATCCCAAGAAGTGGGAGGACAACCAGCACTGGAGGGGGGGTTGGACGCTGACTCGGACGGGCAGGCTGAAGCTCAAGGCGGGAGGGCGGCTCTGGAAGTTGCTCAGCCTCTTCGCCAACCCCGACCTGCCCCAGATCGACGACTACTACGAGCCCTGGACCTACGACTACCTCACCCTGACCAACGCTCCGCGCTCACGGCATCAACCGGTGGCCCGACCCCACTCGCAGCTGAGCGGCCGCCCCATGGAAATCAAATGGGGCCCCAACTGGGAGGACGACCTCGCCGGGTCGACGGTGACGGCAGGGAGCGACCCCAACTGGCAGAACGTCGAGGAGGGCGTGCGACTCGATTACGAGCGCGCCTTCATGATGTACCTGCCGCGCATCTGCGAGCATTGCCTCAATCCCTCCTGCGTCGCCTCGTGTCCGAGCGGGGCCATGTACAAGCGCGAGGAGGACGGTATCGTCCTCGTCGATCAGGACATGTGCCGAGGATGGCGCTTCTGCGTCTCCGGTTGTCCGTACAAGAAGGTGTACTTCAACCATGTCACCGGCAAGGCGGAGAAGTGCACCTTCTGCTACCCGCGGATCGAGGACGGGCAGCCGACCATCTGCTCCGAGACGTGCGTCGGCCGCCTCCGCTACCTCGGCCTGGTCCTCTACGACAGCGACGGGGTGCGCCAGGCAGCCTCAGTGCGCGACCCCAAGGACCTGCTGAGGTCTCAGCGGTCTCTCTTCCTCGATCCGGAGGATCCGGTGGTTCGGGAGCAGGCGCGCCGCGACGGAGTCCCGGACGATTGGGTGGAGGCGGCGCGGCGCTCCCCCGTCTACACGCTGGCGGTGCGCTTCCAGGTGGCGCTCCCCCTCCACCCCGAGTACCGGACTCTCCCCATGGTCTGGTACGTGCCCCCCCTCTCCCCAGTGCTCCACGCCGTCGGCAGCGATGACGGCGCCGACCCCGACGCCGTCTTTGCCGCCGTCGAGCAGATGCGCATCCCGGTTCGGTACCTGAGCAACCTCCTCGCCGCCGGTGACGACGAGGTCGTCAGAGCCGTGCTCCGCAAGCTCACCGCCATGCGCGTCCACATGCGGGGCAAGGAGTTCGGGAGCGGCGCCGACTCAGGGGTGGCCGGATCGGTGGGCATGTCTGCGGCGGAGATCGAGGAGATGTACCGGCTGCTCGCCATCGCGCCGTACGCCGAGCGCTACGTCATCCCTGCCGCCCACCGCGAGGTGGCGACCCGGCTCGAGGATCACGGCGGCTGCCCCGTGGGCGAGCACGGCTACCCCCGTTCGGCATCGACCCCGGCCTCCCGCGCCGAGACGGCGGCGCACTTCATGCTCGGGACCGAGCCCAAGGGGGCTCTGCCTTCGGTGCGTCGCACCGCCCACGGCTTCGAGGGTGGCCTGCAGCTGACCATTAACCCGCCCGCGGTCAGCGGGCAATGAGCCCATACGCACTGCTCGCGCTCCTCCTGCAGTATCCGGAGGTACCGATCCTCGACGCCCGTGAAGAGATCGTCGAGGCGATCCGGGAGCTTGCCCAACAAGGGCTCGGTGAGCTGGGGCAGGGAAGCTTCGTAGCGTGGTGGCTGGAGACACCGGGTTGGGAGCTCCAATCCGCGTACGTCGACACCTTCGACCTCGGTCGGCGATGCAGCCTGTACCTCACCTACCCGCTGCTCGGTGACCGCCGGGAGCGAGGGATGGCACTGCTACGCCTCAAGCATCGCTACGCGCTCCACGGCCTCGAGCTCAGTGACCGCGAACTCCCCGACTTCCTGCCAGTCATGCTCGAGTACGCGGCCAGCGAGCCGGACGGGGAGGCGCTCCTCGCCGAGCACCGCGTCCCCCTGGAGCTCCTCCGAGCAGCGCTGGACGACCTCGGCAGTGCTTACGCCGCCCCCGTCGCCGCGGTGTGCGCCCTCCTTGGCCCCCTGAGCGATGCGGACCGTGACCAGGCCCAGGAGATCGCCGAGCACGGACCACCGATGGAGACGGTGGGGCTGGAACCCTTCGCCCCGCCGGAGGTCATGCCGGTCGACCCCACTGACGCAATCGCGGCTGTCGAGCGAGGCCTGCGCCGGTGAGCGGCCTCAACCTCGTCCTCTGGGTCTTTCTCCCCTACGTCTCGGTCACCATCTTTGTGGTCGGGCACATCTGGCGGTACCGCCACGACCAGTTCGGCTGGACCTCTCGCTCGACCCAGCTCCTCGAGAGCCGGCTGCTGCGCTGGGGGAACCCGCTCTTCCACTACGGAGCCCTGGCGGCCATCGGTGGCCACATCCTCGGCCTCCTCATCCCCGAGCAGCTCACCGCGGCCATCGGGATCTCAGAGAGCACCTACCACGTCATCGCCATCTCGGCCGGGACCGTGGCCTGGGTGGCGGTGATCGCCGGCCTCCTCATTCTCCTCTACCGCAGGGTGATGTCGCCACGTGTCCGCGCGACCACGACACCGGTAGACCTACTCACCTACGCGCTGCTGTTCGTGGTCATCGCCCTCGGCATCTGGGAGACCTTCGGAATCAACACCCTGGGGACACCCTACAACTACCGCACCACGGTGTCCGTCTGGTTCCGCGGGCTCTTCATCTTCCAGCCCCAGCCCCAGCTGATGGCGTCGGCGCCGCTCATCTTCCAGCTCCACATCATCACCGCCTTTCTCCTCTTCGCGCTCTGGCCGTTCAGCCGGCTCGTTCACGCTTGGAGCATCCCGCTCAGCTACCTGGGGCGCGCTCAGATCCTCTACCGCAGCTACCGCGGCGCAGCGTCTCGCCCACGATCGCGGACCGACCCCGGCCGACCCGACATTCGTGTGGAGACGCTCGATGAATGACGCGTTCCCATCAGGTTGGCACCTGCACATCGAGCCGCGCGATGCTGTCAGCTGGGCTCACCTCGTCTGCCCGGAAGCGGAGACCTCGGAGGCCATCACCCGGGCGGCACCTCCGGCCCCTCGGACCTCGGCGCCCAGCCCCTCTTGATCAGCCGCCGCCGAGGACGACTCCGTAGAGGGCCGCAACGACGGCACCTAGCAAGGACACGCCACCGAGCACTCCGGCCAGGCGGGCATTGCGCCAGCGCGATGGCGTGAGCGCATGCGCCAGGGCACCGACGCCCGACACCAGGACGAAGAGGAGCTTCACCCCCAAGGTGCGCCCGGCGGCGGTGTCGAGCAGAGTGGCCGGAGTGATCCCGATGGCGTAGGCCTGGATGACTCCCGTCACCACCAGCAGGGCGAATGCGGGCCAGGCCACCGCCTGGAACCGCCGGCCAAGGGCACGGGCCAGCCGCGGTTAGCCTCGGGTGAGCGGCACGACGGCGGCCACCACCAGCTGGCCACCGATCCAGACGCAGGCGCCAAGAACATGAAGCCATAGGAGGACAGCGTGTCCGCTGATGGTGAGCATCAGACGGTCACCACGACACTGTCAGTCGCCACGGGAGGTGCGAACCCCGGTGGCCTTGTTCCAAGCCCACCACCTCGCGGCGTTTCACGGGTGGGCCACCAGGTCGCCGGCCGTCCCGAGAGACCACGATCGCCGTGGCGGGACCAGCGTGAGGTTGGCGGCGGTCACCATGGCCGTGGCTGCCAGCAGACCCCCGCCCACTCCGGATCAGGCCGGGCACCGACGCGGGCCAGGGCTACCGACCGGAGGGGACGGTGGGTCAGCAGCGGGATGAAGTGGTGCATGGCACCGAGCACGCCCATCGAGAGGGTGGCCAGCACGCCCAGATGGACCGCGGCGACCACTGGGTCCGTGGTGGGGTCGACCACAGCGTCACTGCTGGACCAGGCGAAGGCGACACCGCAGCCGACCACCCCCCCGCCGCGGCCATGAAGGGGAGGGGCAGGGACGGGGGGACCGAGCCGGCAACCTTGACGGCACGCCCCTGTGGCGGCTGACCCGCCGGCACCACCGGGGGATGAGGCGTCTCAGGCCCCCGTGACCTCAGCGCCAGGCCCGCCCGCACCCGGGCTCCCCTCAGCTCTCAGGAGAGAGCGCGGCTGCCAGAGCGTGGCCGCCAAGACGGCGAGCCAGACCGCCACCGCGACCCAGGTCCAGATGCGGGCGAATTGCACAAGCGGCGGCAGGTGCGCCGCGGTCCCCGCAGCGAAGCTGCAGGCCGCATACATCCCCACCGGAAAGACCGTCGACCAGCGCCGGGTGTCGTAGAGGACGCGACGCGAGATCATCTCCGCCGCGACCAGGAAGGGCAGCCAACAGAGGGCGGCCACCCATACGATAAGAGTCGCGACTCGGAGCGCCTGGGCTCCCGGCGCCAGCAGATGCAGGGCTTGGGCCGCGAGGGTCGTCCGAGCGCAGGCGAGCGCGGAGATGGCGAGCGCCCCGCCCGCCACCCACTGGTCGCCGCGGCCGATGAGAAGCTGGTGGAAGTCGAAGTGGCCCACCACGAAGGCATAGAAAGCGACCCCCAGGGTCAGCGGGGCCACGGCAAGGAGGACGAGCCATCCGGCTCTGGTGCTCAGGCCCAGCACGGCGGCGAGCACCGCGAGGGATTCGGTGGAGACGGTGAGCACGAAGGAGGTTCCCACCGTCGGGGTGACCCAGCGGCGGAGCACGCGCGGCAGCAGGAGAAGCCATAGCAGAGCGCCGAGGACGAGGAGGACCGCGCCCGGCCAGCGCCAGTTCAGGAGGATCAGGCGGGTCCCCAGCACCGCCGTCCCGGCGACCCCGGTGAGAGCGGCGGGCAGCGACGCCTCGCCGCGGAAACGGTCGCGCGAGTAGAGAAGGCGGCCAGCCAGGAGGAGGCCGAGGGCACCCCAGGCGACGCCTGCAACCACCAGGGGCACGAGGGAGAGCGGCTGCTGCCCAAGCAGGGCGAGGTCGATGGAGACGATCCCCGTGCCCATCACCAACGCTCCCGCTCCGGGAGGGATGGACTCGACCACGCGGGAGGGCTTGGTCAGCGTGCTGCGCTCACGGTTCATGTCCTGAGGGCTCAATGGCGTGGCCGAGGATAGCCGGACGTGAGTGATCGGCGCCATGCCGCGACCGGGCTCAACTTCCATCGTGGCATACCAATTTCCAATGGTTATAGACATTTGTAATCGGGATCTTACGGTATGATCCGGGGATGGCGTTGAGACCTCCCGCCGAGCACCGGTGACCCGGTCCAGCATCCACGGCGTCCCCCGGATCGGCCCCGACCGGGAGCTGAAGCGCGCCCTGGAGCGCCACTGGGCGGGCGAGGAGCCGATCGCCACGGTCCACTCCACTGCTCGCCGCATCCGGGCCCGCTGGTGGACGCTGATGCGAGACGCCGGGATCGACCTCATCCCCTCCAACGACTTCTCGCTCTACGACCACGTCCTCGACACCATCGCCATGGTCGGTGCCGTCCCAGCTCGCTTCGGCCATCGGGGTGGCCCGGTCGAGATCGAGACCTACTTCGCCATGGCCCGCGGCCGCTCACAGGGAACGATGACGGCGCCGGCGATGGAGATGACCAAGTGGTTTGACACCAACTACCACCACATCGTCCCCGAGCTGGACCGGAGCACGAGGTTCGCGCTCTCCTCGACCAAGCCCATCGATGAGTTCGCCGAGGCGCATGCACTGGGGATCGTCAGCAAGCCGGTTCTGCTCGGCCCGGTCACCTTCCTGATGCTGGCCCGGCCCGCCGCCGAGTCGGGATTCGACCCGCTCACTCTCCTCGACCCGCTCCTCGATGTCTACGCCGACCTCCTCGAGCGGCTCGCTGCCCAGGGCGCCGAATGGGTGCAGCTCGACGAGAGCGCCTTCGTCCAGGATCGCCTCCCGAACGACCTCTCCGCCCTGCGCACCGCCTATCGGCGTCTCGCCGCCATCGGCCGCCGCCCTCGCCTGCTGGTCTCCACCTCCTTCGGCCACACCGCCGCGGCGCTGCCCGTCATCGTCGACCTACCGGTGGAGGGCGTCGGGCTCGACCTCACACGGGGAGGTTCCGAGGTCGAGCGGCTCCGGCAGCTCGGCGGCCTTGGCGACCGCCTCCTGGTGGCCGGTGTCGTCGACGGTCGCGGTGTCTGGGTCAACGACCTGATCACGTCGCTCCGGCTGCTCCGCTCGCTCTCCGGCCTGGCTGAAGAGATCGCGGTGTCGACCTCCTGCTCGCTGCTCCACGTCCCCGACGACGTCTCGCGGGAGTCGGCGCTCGACCCCGAGATCAGATCCCAGCTCGCCTTCGCCCGCCAGAAGGTCGATGAGGTGGCGCTGCTCGCCCGCGGGCTGAGCCACGGAGACGACGCGATCGCGGCAGCTCTCGAGGACAGCCGCCGCCTTCTCGACACCCGCCGGTCGACGCCGCGGACCCGCGACCCCGCGGTCCGCCGACACCTGGCCAGCGTCCTCGCCGAGAGCGCACCACGGCGCGCGCCCTACGAGACCCGGGCCGCAAGCCAGCGCGGGCGGCTGCGGCTCCCCCCGCTGCCGACAACCACCATCGGGTCATTCCCGCAGACACACGCGATCCGCGCGGCGAGGGCTGACCTCCATCGCGGCCGCATCACGGAAGCCGAGTACCGGCGCCGCATCCGCGCCGAGATCCAGCGCGCGGTCGCGCTGCAGGAGGAGGTTGGCCTCGACGTCCTCGTCCATGGCGAGCCGGAGCGCAGCGACATGGTGGAGTACTTCGCCGAGCAGCTGCACGGCTTCGCTGTCACCGAGCACGGCTGGGTGCAGTCCTACGGAACCAGGTGCGCCCGGCCGCCGATCATCGTCGGCGATATCTCGCGACCGGCCCCGATCACCGTCGAATGGACGACCTTCGCGCAGTCGCTCACCAGCCGGCCGGTCAAGGGAATGCTCACCGGCCCGGTGACGATGCTGCTCTGGTCCTATCCCCGCGACGACCTGGATCTCGCCGACACCTGTGCCCAGCTCGCGCTGGCCATCCGCGACGAGGTCCGCGATCTGGAGGCCGCCGGTGTCGGCATCATCCAGGTGGACGAGCCGGCGTTCCGCGAGGGCCTGCCCCTGCGCGAGGAGGAGCGCGGCGCGTACCTGGAATGGGCGGTGCGGTGCTTCCGCCTGGCAACGGCCGGCGCCGCCGCTGCGACCCAGGTCCACACCCACATGTGCTACGCGGACTTCGGCGACATCCTCCCCGCCATCGACGCCCTCGACGCCGACGTCATCTCCCTCGAGGCGGCCCGGTCGCGGATGGAGGTGACGGGCGACCTCGCCCGGAGTGGCTACCGACGCCAGGTCGGCCCCGGCGTCTACGACGTGCACTCGCCGCGGATTCCAACCCGAACGGAGCTCGCCGAGCGCATCCGCATCGCGGCCGCGTCCCTCCCTCCCGCGCAGCTCTGGGTCAACCCCGACTGCGGCCTCAAGACGCGCAGCTACGATGAGGTCGAGCCCTCGCTTCGGGCGATGGTCGAAGCAGCCCGCCAGGTGCGCACTGAGCTCCCCTCCCAGCCCATGCCCGGAGAGCGAGGTTCGATGGAGAGCCTGCCGGGTCCACCAGCGTGACCGATCTCCGCACCCGGCTGGGCCGGTATGGGGTCTTCCTCGGCCGCCTCTCGCTGGAGCCGGCGGCGGCACTGCGGCGCGACGCTGCGAGCATCGAGGCGATGGGCTACCGCACCGTCTGGGTCGGTGAGGCGTTCGGCCGCGAGCCGCTCACCCTGGCCGCGATCCTGCTGGCGGCGACGGAGCGCCTTGTGGTCGCGACCGGCATCGCCAGCATCTGGGCCCGCGACGCCGTGGCCACCATGAACGCGGCCCGGACGCTCAGCGAGGCCTGGCCCGGCCGCTTCGTGCTTGGAGTCGGGGTGAGTCACCCGTCCCTGGTCAACCCCCGAGGCCATGACTACGGCCGGCCCCGCACCACCATGGCCTCCTATCTGAAGGCGATGCGAGGAAGTCGCTACGACGGGCCGCCGCCGGACGACCCGCCTGCGGTGCTGATCGCGGCGCTCGGGCCGCGCATGCTGGAGTTGGCCGCGAGCCAGGCCGACGGGGTCTTCACCTACTTCGTCTCTGAGCGGCACACACACCAGGCTCGCGCCGCCCTGGGACCGCATCCGGTCCTCGCGGTCGAGCAGGCGGTCGTGCTGGCCGAGAGCCGAGAGGCGGCACGCCGGGATGCCGACGCCTACGTCGCCGCCTACCTGGCCCTGGACAACTACCGCACCAACCTGCGTGGCCTGGGGTATCCCGAAGAAGCGGTGTCGGGTGCCGGCAGTGATGCCCTGTTCGACTCGCTGATCGGCTGGGGAGACGGCGACATGCTCACCACGATGGTCCGCAGTCACCTCGACGCCGGCGCCGACCATGTCGCCGTCCAGGTCGTCACCCCCTCCTCACCTCAGGGTGTGATGGATGGCCTCAGCCGGCTCGCCGAGCTCCTCAAGCCTGGCGAGCCGGCAAGGTGAGCGGCGGCGCCCGCAGCCTCCCAGACGAAGGCGACGCTCACGCGACCGCCGAGCGGCCGATCCGCACCCCCCAGACTCGGGGCCGTGCTCCAGCGCCTCCCATTCGAACTCGCCAGGATGCTCCCAGGATGCTCGGCTATGAGCTGGCCGCGGAGTCGCACCGGATCGTGGTCGTTGACGATGACCAGCGCGTCACCCGAGGCGAGCGCCGTGGGGGATCCCCCGGACGTCGAGGGCGGCGCCACCCGGCCCGACCTGGCGCTCGAACTCCTCGTGCATCGAAGCCAGGACTCCGCGGACCTCACCCGGCGCCCCCTCGATGAGGGCGGGGAGGACGAAGTCGTTCTCCTTGGCCGCATGGATTGCGAAGAGCGCGGCGATGGCGCCCGCCGTGGCCACGCTGCTGACGGGCTCGCCCACCTCCGCCAACTCCGAGACCAGATCGCCCAAGGCCCGATGCTCGGCCACCAAGCTCTCAATCAGCCGGGGTTCGAATCGGGCGACCGCCGCGTACAGCGTCGCCTCTTCGGAGGCGGCGTGGGGCAGGATGGTGGTTTGGAGGTAGTCGACGACCGCCGCCGCGGCGGGGTCGGAGGGGCCGCCACGAGAGACGACGGCGACCAGGTCGTTGACGCGGCGACGCAGCTCCCCCTCCATCTCAGCGTGGTGCGCGGCGATCGCATCGATCGGGCTTGCAGTGGCGGCGTCGGCAGCCATGGTGCCCTCCTTTTCCGTGGCTATCGTCATTTCTAATCGAGACTCTACGCTATACTCGGCGCGTGAGGTACGCAGCCCGTCCGGATGACCTCGCCCGGGCGCACCAGGCTCTTGCCGAGGTGAGCCGGCTTCGCCTCCTCGAGGTGATCCGGGCCCAGCCGGCCGGGCTCAGCGCCGCCGACGCCGGCGACGAGGTGGGCCTCCACCAGTCCACCGCCCGCCAGCACCTCGAGATGCTGGTCGAGGCGGGGCTCCTCGTCCGGGAGGCCGAGCCCAGAACGGTGCGTGGCCGCCCTCGGGTCATCTACCGGAAGAGCGACCAGACGGAGGCGGGTGTCAGCGATGGCTACCACCTGCTCGCCGGAATCCTCGCCTCTATGGTCGAGAGTTCGGTGCACCGTCCGGCCAGCGCGGCCGAGGCCGCTGGGCGGGCGTGGGGGCGCTCCCTCGTTGAGCGGCCGCGATCGCTGGAGCGCCTGGGCCGTCGCGAGGCGGAGCGCCGAGTCGTTGAGCTCCTCGATCAGCTGGGCTTCGAACCGGAGCCGGCGGGCGGGCGTGAGGGCCGGCGCATCCTGCTCCACCGCTGCCCCTTCCTGGACCTCGCCACCGAGCACCGGGCGGTGATCTGCTCGGCGCACCTCGGACTCATCAAAGGGGCGCTGGAGGAGCTGGGGCTCCCCGCTGACGACGCGACCCTCGAGCCGCTGGTGACACCCACCCTGTGCGTCACCCGCCTCGCCAGCTGACACCGCGATGAGCTCGGCGGTATCAGGTGCGGTCCGGCGAAGCCGGCACGGGGCCATCATCACGGCATTCTGGCCGGCCGGCGAACATCGCGGGCGGTCGCCGGCTGGTAACGAGCAGCCCTGTCAGAGTTATGGCCACACCCAGCCCATGAGGGGTCCGACCGGCGCGTCATGGAGGTGGCCCGACTAGTGAGTTTCAATGAGCAGGATGGAGTCAGTGCGCGGCTTGACGGACATGGATGGCACCGTCTCATACCGCCGCAGGCAGTCCGATGCTACGTGGCGAGCATCTGGCTCGACGCACTCGCAACGAACGTCAATACTGAGACGCGTGAGATACGAATCGAGTACTCGACCGTGACAAGTGGGGTGCGACGTCTCATCCTCGATGCCTCACAATACCGATCTTCCAAGGGGCTGTTTCCAGCGCGAGAAGGCGGCTCTGTCTCGACCGGCCCGACGACGGTGAGCGCAACGTCCGCAGCGTTAGGAGGTCTTGGCTCGCAGTCATGAACGAGAAGGCTCCCGTGGTCGTGTTCGAAGCCGAGGCCGGCCAGGACGGCCGGCTACGTGCCGCCCTCCCAGGCCTGAAGTGCCGATTCGTCGAGCAGGTGCTCTCCGACCAGACCGTCGACCCGGTGGGCGAGGCGACCGTGGTGTCGGTCTTCATCCGCTCGCAGGTGGGCCGCACCGTCATCGAGAGCATGGCCAACGTACGACTGATCGCACCGGCCGGAGACGCATCATCTCATCGACCGTGACCGCCTGATGACGATGATGAAGCCCGGAGCATTTCTCATCAACACCGCGCGGGGCGCCCTGGTGGACACGGCCGCGCTCCTGGAGGCGCTCGACACCGGCCGCCTCGGAGGTGCCGGCCTGGACGTCATCGAGGGCGAGGAGCTGCTCATGGAAGAAAGGCAGATGTTCCACCTTCCCGAGACGGAGGAACGGATGCGCCAGCTGCTCACCGGGCACGCTCTGGCCCGGCATGAGAATGTGATCCTCACCCCGCACATGGCCTGGTACAGCCGAGAAGCGATCGATCGCATCACCGACGTCACGGCACTCAACATCCGGAGCTTCCTGTCCGGAACTCCGCTGAATGCCATTGCCGGTGACGGGGCGTGACCGCGGGCCGAGGAGCAGGTCGGCGAAGAACTCCGGCAAGATAGGCGACGGAGTAGGCCCAGGCGACCTACACGAGACGTTGGACGACCTCCGTCTTCGACCGGACGGGTCAGCGACATCCGCTTCCCACAAGAATACTGATGTGGAAATCGGTGGGGAGCACAGCAAGGGAGATCCAATGGCACACTTCGTACTTTCGGACATCGCTTCCGCGGTCAATATTCAGGCTGGTGCCGTTGTGTCGCGCGTGATCTTCCGCGACAGCCAGACAGAGGTTACGGTCTTTGGATTCGCCGCAGGAGAAGGACTGAGCGAGCATCAGGCATCCCGCACGGCTATCGTCCAGGTCATGAAAGGTCGACTTGAGTTCATCGCGGATGGCGAGCAACTAAACGCGGAACCGGGTTTCTGGCTTCACCTGGAGCCAGGAACACCTCATAGTCTTAGCGCGCGCGAGCCGACCATCATGCTCCTCACCCTCGTTGACGCTGGGCAAACCTGATCGCAACTCAATCGGAGACGCGCAGACCGCACTGCCACCATCGGGCGCGACAGAGGCGCAGCATCACCGGCCTATCCAAGCTCCAAGTGAGGTTGGCGCTGCGACCGCGAAGTGGCCGGAGGGTTCCCCAAGGGGGCGCCAAAGACCCGAGCGGCTGCAGCCTTTGAGGTGGTTGCTCCGGCGTCGTCGTAGCCGCCTAACGAGTCGCCCAGGTTCAAACCCCTCTTTGGTGGGGGCGGACATCACTGAGCGTGGTCAGTTTCGAGAGCGTGAGCGGTCCATTGCACAGCGACTGCAGGGTGACGATCGGCTCTTCGAGTAGACGAATCACCTCGTTTAGAAGGGGCCGCCGCCTCCGCGCAGGCGCCTGGCAGGGCAGCTCGACCCCTGCCTGGCGATGCACGACCTCATCGACCATCCAGCGAGGCGCCAGCCGCGGCCGGAAGGGGGACGGTCCCGTCGGGCACCAGGGGCAGAGCGCGCAGCCTCACCCCACAGGCATCGGCGATGGCATTGGCGATGGCCGGCGCAATGCCCACGATGGGGGTCTCCCCGCCGCCGGCCGAAGGCTCCTCGGGGCGGTCGCGGAGGATTACCTCCACCTCCGGCACATCGGACAGGCGGGGGACACGGTAGCTGGTCATCGACGCGTTCAGGATCCTTCCCTCGGCGAAGTCGACAGCCTCGAAGAGGGCCCCTCCCAGCCCCATGATCGCCGCCCCCTCGACTTGGTTCGCGAGGTTGTCCGGGTTGACCACCGCCCCGCACTCGAAGGCGGTGACCAGGCGCAGCAGACGCAGGGTCCGGTCCGGCTCCACCACCACCTCGGCGGTGGTGGCCACCCGCCCTCCCTTCTCGATGCCACCGGCGATGCCCCGGCCGAAGCCCGGCGTGGTGGGTCGCTGTTCACGCCAGCCGATCCGGTCGGCCGCGGCGCGGAAGACGTCGGCTAGGCGCTGGTCGTCCAGGTGGCCTAGACGGAAGTCCAGCGGGTCGACGCCAAGGCGGCGGGCTAGGTCGTCCATGTGCGACTCCCGGGCGAAGTGGTTGGCGGTGGCGGCCAGCGCACGATACGAGCCCTGGGGGAGAGGCGAGACCGCGGGCTGGTAGGCGACGAGCCAGTTAAGGACGCGGTAGGGGGTCCAGAGGGCTGCGGCTCCCGAGTTGATGTTGGTCATGGTCCAGGCGGAGAGCTGACCGTCGCGGTCGACCCCGGCGGCGACGTCGATGACCGCGGCTGGACGCAGGTGGCCGCCGGTGAACTCCTCGGCGCGGCTCCACTGGACCTTGACCGGACGCTCCACTACGCGGGCCAGCCGGGCTGCCTCGAGGGCAACCGTCGCGCCGTGCTTGCCGCCGAAGCCTCCGCCGAAGTCGGGGACGATGACGCGAACGTCGGCCGCGTCCAGCTCCAGGAGCTCGGCGAGTTGGTGGCGCACGTTGAACGGCGTCTGCGTGCCGGTCCACACCGTGAGCCTCCCGTCCTCCCACACCGCGAGCGCGGCGCGCGGCTCCAGCGGGACGTGCGCGATGTAGGCGGTGAGGTAGGTCGCCTCCGCGTGGACCGCCGCCTCCGCCAGGGCGCGGACGGGGTCGCCCCGCTCCTCCCGCACCGGGCCGGACCAGCCCTCGCCCTCCGCCGGGTGGTTGCGGAGAAAGGCCTCCAGGTCGGCGCGGGAGGGCTGCTCCGAACCCTTCCAGGCGGGCTCGAGCAATCTCACCGCGGCCCGGGCGGTGATCGGGTCTGGAGCGACGACGCCAACGAAATCGGGCTCTCGCACCACCGCCACTACCCCGGCCATGGTCTCGGCCCGGCGGGTGTCGACCGAGATCAGCCTGGATCCCTGGGCGGGCGGGCGGAGCACGGCGCCGTGCAGCATCCCGGGACGGACGAGATCGGACGGGAAGCGCTTGCGTCCCATGACGGCGTCGCGAGTGCCTTGCTGAGCTGCCCGGTGCCCGGCAGCCCTCCACCACCCCACTGGGGTTAGGGCGACGTCGGAGGGGGCGCTCTCGGTCCGCCGCACCCCGGCCAACAGCTCCGTATAGGCGAGCCGGCTGGCCGGTTGGGGACCGCGTGCCACGCCGTCGGCCAGGGTAACCTCGGCGGCGCTGAGGCCGAGCCGGTCGGCCGCCGCCTCACGCAACGACTCGCGCGCCGCCGCGGCGACCGCCCGGACCACCGGCCCGGCGTCGGGCATCGCGCGACTGCCGAAGGTGCCCATGTCGAAGGGAGAGACCGTAGTGTCTCCCATCACCAACCGGACCGACGCGTAGGGGACACACAGCTCTTCGGCCACCAGCAGCGCCAGCGCGGTCCGCGTTCCCTGGCCGCCCTCCACCTTGCCGATGCCGACGGTGACCCGCCCGCTGGCGCCGACGTGGATCCAGGCTCCGGGGGGCATCCCCCATCCGCGGCGCACGGCCGGGGGGTCCACGACCACGACCAGGCCATCGCCGAGCTCGTCGAAGAAGCGAGCTCCGCCGCTGGGTCCGATCTCCAGCGTTGTGTCGAGGACTTCGGCTCCGGCGGCGACGCCCGTTGCCTGGTCCAGCTCCGGTTCCGCGGCGGCGGGAGAAGGGGGCTCGGGACTGTCGGCCAGCTCGATGGCCCGGTGGACCGCACGGCGGATGCGCGGGTAGGTGCAGCAGCGGCAGACGTGGCGCTCGAGGCTCTCGATCATCTCTGTCTCCCCGGGACGCGGGTGGCGGTCCAGGAGGGCCGCGGTCTCGACCACCCACCCCGGGGTGCAAAACCCGCACTGCAAGGCCCCCGCCTCGACCCAGGCGCGCTGGGCGGGGTGGAGCCGACCGTCACGGGCCAAACCCTCCACGGTGGTGATGGGGTGGCCCGCGGCCTCGGCGAGGGGGGTCCGACACGCGGGCACCACACGCTCGCCGACCCGCACCACGCAGGCGCCGCATGCTCCCTCCCCGCAGCCGAACTTCGGTCCGGTGATGCCAAGCTCCTCGCGCAGGACGGTGAGCAGCGGCTGATCGCCGCCGGACGAGACGTCGCGCTCGACGCCGTTGACGAGGAGGGTGGTGGTCATCTGGCTCGCCTCTCGTGGCACCGACACCGTGACGCTTCGCCGGAGCCGCCAGCGGCGAGTCCGACGCCCGGCCAGGGCCTAGCGAGTCTAGCCCCCTCCTCGGTCCAAGGGCCCGCTGGCTGCCGGCAGATGCTCTTCGGCATCCGGGGCGATGAGGAGGTCCGCCTCGCCGCCGCCCGGTGAGACGGTCCGCATCTGCGTGTCCTTCAGCGAACGATGGTATCCGTGCCTCATGCGCCGGATGGCAGAGCGCCCGGCCAACCTCGCCCGCGCGCTGCGGGCACTCGAGGGAAGCGCCTGAGTTGATAGGCTGCAGCGGTGGTCATGCTCGCGACCCCGATGAGGTGATGGCTGCGTCCTGCGTCGGGATCGTGCTCGCCGCGGGCTCCTCGCTGCGGATGGGCGAGCCCAAGCAGCTCCTCTCGCTCGGGGGCCGGCCTCTTCTGGAGCACATCGTGGCCGAGGCCTGCGCGTCACGGCTCGACGACGTCGTGGTCGTTCTCGGCGCCGATCACGAGCTAATCGCCCAGCGGGTTCGTTGGGGCCGGGCTCGAATGCTGATCAATCCAGACCATGCCTCGGGCATGAGCAGCTCGCTACGGGTCGGGCTGGCCGCTCTCGGTGCCGACGTCGAGTGCGCCATGGTCATCATGGGGGACCAGCTCGGGGTCACATCCGAGCTGCTCGATCGCCTTCTCGAGGTGCACGCCGCCTCCCTCAGGCCGGCCGCGGCGCTCAGTGTGGGCGGCCTCCTCCAGCCTCCGGCGGTGCTTCGCCGAGATCTGTGGGGTGAGGTCATGGGTCTGTGCGGGAATGTCGGGGCACGGGACCTGCTCCGCTCCCGGCCGGAGGCGGTCGCCACTCTCGTTCTCAATTCGGATGTTGAGCGGCCCGTCGACATCGACACGCCGGACGACTGGCACCGCTACCGCTCGTCCGTCTCGACCTGACGATCGTAGGCTGGGATTCGCCAAGTCCTCGCCGACTGCAGCAGGCCACCATGTCCGAGGCCGGCGAGGAACTGGCCATCCAAGGGCTGCCCCGCAAAGCTTCGAAGCAGCAGCAGGTCGAGGGCGCTACGCCGTGAGAACATGCCGCACGAGCCAACGCCGATGACCGTCGCGTCCCGGAGCGTGACCACCCAGTAGCTGCTGCCCGGATGCACCGGCAGGCCCCGACGGACGACGGAGGCGCCGGCGTCGAGCAGGTCGCGCCAGGTGCCCTCCAGCGGATCGACGGAGCTGACCCCCACGACCAGCAGCAGATCGGCGCCGGGGGTCGCCTCGAGCAGCGCCCGGCGGGCGGCGTCGCGGTCCGCCGCATAGCCGATGCGCTCCACGGTTCCGCCCAGCCAGCTCACCCGCCGACGCAGCGAAGCCTCGAAGCGCTGCCGGGCTTCGGCGTCGACCGCCTGGCGGACCACCGCGCTGACGCGCAGGGGCAAGAAGGGCTGCACGCGCACGGCGCGGCCCTCAGACACCGATCTCGCGACGGCCTCGGCCTCGTTGAGGACGCTGCCCGGAATGGCGAGCGGGGTGATTTTGGCGCCCGCCAGGGTTGCGCCTCGCTCCACCGGGGTTCCGTCGGCGATGGTGAAGATGGTGATGCCGTCCAGGGCGTTGATCGCGGCGAGGATTGCGGCATCCACCTGGGCCAGGCCCCGCCACGCTGCACTCAGGCGGACCTGAGACGTGACGGGACGGTGGAAGTCGGCGCCGGAGCCCGCCACCATCTGTGCCAGGCGGAGCGCAGCGGTATCCTCGTCGACGTCTCCCTCGTCGAGCCAGACCACGTGCAGTGCCACGGGGGCGGCTGCGGCGAGGGCTGGGGCGTCGTCGGGATCGAGGCGGTGGCCCTTGCTCAGCACCACGTGCTGGTCGGCGTCGAGAACGTCGCGGCAGAGCACCGCGCCGGCCCACCGCGGAACATCGCCCGCGGGGGCGGTGAGGACCTCCGCTCTCACGCCGTCGCGGGCGCCGCCAGCGCGGCGGAGAGTGCACCGCCGCGCCCCCCCCGGCGGACGGCCACCACCTCGGCCAGGATCGCCAGTGCGATCTCGTCCGGGGTGGACGCGCCCAGGTCCAGCCCGATGGGGCTGTGGATCCTCGCGATGGCGTCCTGATCCAGGCCCGCCTGCTCCAGGCGGGCGACCCGCTTGGCATGGGTGCTGCGGCTACCGATGGCGCCGACGTAGCCGACCGGGCTCCTGAGCAGGATGCCGAGGGCCGGGTCCTCGAACTTGGGGTCGTGGGCGAGGCACACGGCGGCATCGCGGGGTCCCAGGGCCAGGCCGGGAAGCGCGTCGTCGGGCCACTGGGCGATCAGCTCGTCCGCGTCGGGGATGCGCTCCCGGGTCAGGAACGCCCGCCGCGGATCGATGACCACGGTCCGGTAGCCGGCCGTCCTGGCCATCCGAGCGAGGGGGATGGCGACATGCACGGCGCCGACGATCACGAGCCGCGGTGCCGGGACGATCGGGTCGATGAAGAGGGACACGCCTGCGACCTCCTCGATGCCCGGCAGGCCCGAGATCAGGTGGCCCGCCGCAACCGAGGCTGCCGCGCTCTCCACCGCGGGGTCGCCCAGGTCGCCGACCATGCTTCCGCCCTCCTCGCACGCAGCCCGAGCGCCGGCGTGCTCGCCGGTGAGCACGCGGAGCAGCGCCACGGGGCGCTGGGAGAGGGCGGCCTCCCTCAGGGCTACGAGCGCCGGATCCGAGCCATCCCAGCGCAGCACCTCGACGAAGACGTCGACCTTGCCACCGCAGGCCAGACCCACCTCCCAGCCCAGCTCGTCACTGATGCCATACGGCAGGATCCTCGGGGCCGCCTCCCCCGCCAGGGTGGCCTGAGCCTCCTGGATGACCGCGGACTCCAGACACCCACCGCTCACCGAGCCCGCCATCCGGCCGTCACTGCTCACCAGAAGGTGAGCCCCGGGTGCCCGCGGGGTTGACCCCGAGGTGCGCACCACGGTGGCCAGCGCCATGACCGGATCGGAGGTCGCCCAGTCGTCGAGCGTCGCCATCAATTCGAGCATCGGACTGAGTATGGCGCGGTGGCCGGGAGCCGGCACCGCCGCCGAGGCTCCTGGCACGGGCGTGACGGACCCCTCCACACGCGGCGGCCGCCCGGCGGGGCACCCACCGTGCTGCGCTCGGATGGATGCGCATCACCAGGGAAGCGGACATCATGTGACCAGCATTCCCGACCTTCCGCATGCACCTCACGGTGATGGAGGCCTCGTCGTCGCTCGGATGTTGCATGTCATTGTGCCAAGGGCTGCTTGTGGTCGACGTCGAAGGTGACGCGACGGACCATCAGAGCGGGGCATACAATGGCAACCTGGCGCAGAACCGTTACAAGACCATCCTGGGAGAGAGGAGTAGAAATCGTTGGAATCCCAACGAAATCCCAGCATCGAGGTTAGCGTGTCCGATGGTGCGCCGCTCGCCATGCAGATGCTTCTGCCGAACTCGGCATTCACGGTTTTCGCGGCGATGGACAGGCGGACAAACTACGGATCAGAAGGCCGGGGGTTCAAATCCTCCTGGGCGCGCCAGCCTCGGCCGGCGCCGCGCGATCTCAAGCGCAGAGGATTCGGTCCCGTGGGCGCTGGGACAGCCGAGGCTTCTGCGGTCAGTCAGAAGATTGGGTGGCTGGCTTCTGCGTTGGCGTGCCGCACAGTCGGAGGCCATGGTGATGGCACTCCCACCTACTGCACCGCCTCGGCGGAGTGCTTCAAGGTGGACCCCACCGCGTTCACCGTCACTTAGCGGTCCCTGTCAGGGGGTCGGCGGTTCTGAGGTGGTGCTCCTTCCCCGCCGGCCCCCGTTTCTTCTCTCCGACCTCTCCTTGTGGTGGGCAGGGGAGGCACCAGGTCTCCTCCCCCTGGTACCTCCTCCCGAGTGGGGTCCCGATCACTACGCCCTCAGACAGGGGAGGCGCCGAGCCGCCGCGGAGATCGACCGGGAGCAGTGGGGACTGAACTGGAACGTCGCCCTCGAGTCCGGTGGCGTCCTGGTGAACAAGAAGATCCAGATCGAGATCGAGGCCGATCTGGTGGCGGCGCCTGCGGCAGCCTGAACGCCGGGGTCAGCTCACCGCGTCGCGGCGGTTGCCCTCTGGCGTGGCCAGATCACCTCTCCGGGCTCGGAAGTCGGATGCTCGCCGTGGATTACCGCGATGAGCACCGCGATGTCCGAGCCCTTGGTGACGTAGGCGGAGATGCCCGTCGCCATCATGGTCCGGGTGATCAGGGCCTCGTCGAACGAGGAGTAGGCGACCAGGCGGATGCCCGGGCAGACCGTCCGCAGGCCGCGGGCGGCGGCCCAGCCTCCGCCCGCCGGCATGTTGACGTCGACGATCGCGACATCCGGCTGAGTCACTCGAGCGAGGCCGATGGCGGACTCCACGCCGTCGGCGGCCCCGGCCACGGTCAGCGTGGGGTCGGTATCCAGGATCTCCCGGATCGACTCCCGCATCGCCTCGTGATCGTCGACGATCAGCACCGATAGGGGCCGAGCCTCTCTCTGACGCCGCGCTCCGAGTTCGATGAGGGCTGGGTTATCGGTCACAGTTGGGGTTCCCTTCGAATGGTTTGCTCACGATCATCGCCGTCGGAGCGGCCCCCGCCAAGATTCGGATGGGCCATCATCCACTGGCCCGTTTGCATCACCTGACTCTGGCGCCGCTGCATCTGGTCGCCTGACCACGCCCCCCCTACCCTGAGGCCGTGCCCCACCGTCACGACCACGCCCCCAGCACCACCGGCGACCGCCGGTTGCTCGCGCTGGTGGTGGTGGCAGTGGCCTTCGCGGTCTTCAGCGCCTTTTGGCTTGCCACCCACCCGGGGCACGACCGGTTCACGGTGGCCTTCGACGACGTCTCCGAGTCACTCGCCGCGCTGGGGGCCGCCCTGGCCAGCTTCCTTGCCGCCCGCAACCCGCGCACCCGGGCTCGCCGCGCCTGGGCGCTGATCGGGCTGTCGGCGCTGAGCTGGGGCTTGGGGCAGGTGGCCTGGACATACCAGGAGGTGGTCATGGGAGCTAACCCCGTGAACCTCTTCCCGTCCTGGCCCGACCTGGGCTACCTCCCCTCCATCCCGCTCGGGCTCGCGGGTCTCGCCGCGCTCCCCATGCTGGGCCGCGCCGGCCTCAAGCTCCAGGTCCTGCTCGACGCGCTGCTGATCGCCGCCGGGGCGCTGTTCGTCAGCTGGGCGACGGTCCTGGGTCAGGTCTACGCGAATTCCTCCACCGACCTCGTCCAGCAGGTGCTGAGCCTCGCCTACCCGGTCGGGGACGTGCTGATGATCACGGTGGTGTTCCTGGCCATATCGCGCTCGGGGGGCGGCGCGCGTCAGCCGCTGGTCTTCCTCGGCCTGGGGCTGGTTCTCAACGCCGTCGCCGACAGCACCTTCGCCTACCTCACCACCCTGCAGGCCTACAACACCGAGAACCCGGTCAACGTCGGTTGGACGTTCGGCTACCTCCTGATCGCCTTAGCGGCGTTCCGGGCCACGGCGCCCGCCCGCTCCGAGCCAGGGCCGGTGGTGGAGCTGGCCCGCTGGAGGATGGCCCTGCCCTATGTTCCGATGATCGGGGCCGGCGCCATGGCGGTGACGACCGAACTGCGCGGGGCCAGCTTCGACGGTGTCATGCTCTGGGACAGCCTCGTCATCGTCGCCGTGGTCCTGATCCGCCAGTTCCTCCTGGTGCGGGACACGCGGCGCCTCGATCGAAGGCTCGAAGAGCAGAACTCGCATCTCGACCGCCTGGTCCAGCAGCGGACCCAGGCGCTGGATCGGAGCCTCGAGGGGCTGCGCGAGGCCAACGAGGAGGGGAGGGGACTGCTGCTGCGCCTGGTCACCATGCAGGACGAGGAACGTCGCCGGCTGTCGGCGATCATCCACGACGACATGCTGCAGTGGGTGACGGTGGGTCACACCCGTCTCCAGATCGCCCGCGCGGGGATATCCGATGCCAGGCTGCAGGCGGCCCTGGACCGGGTGGATGACGCGGTCCGATCAGCGATCACGCGGATGCGGGGACTGATGTCGGAGCTCCATCCCCAGGTGGTGGAACGGGGCTTCACCACGGCACTGCGGGAGTACCTGGAGCAGGTCGATCGCGATGGTGAGATCCACTGCCTCCTTGAGGGGAGGTTCGCCGCCGATCCCTCCGGCACGGTGGCGACCACCCTCTACCGGATCGCCTGCGAAGCCGTCGTCAACGCGCGCAAGCACGCCCCCGGTGCCACCGTGGCCGTGCACCTGAGCGACGCCGACGGAGGCTATGCGATCCAGGTCCAAGACGACGGGCCGGGCTTCGTGCCGGCGGGAACGAGGGGCTCCCCGACCGGGCATGTGGGGCTCACCGCCATGAGAGAGCGGGCCCAGGCCCTGGGCGGGTGGTGGACTCTCCACAGCCGGCCTGGGGAGGGCACGCGCGTGGAGGTCTGCCTTCCCCATGAAAGCGCGGTACCAGTGCTCGCGGAAAGCGCCGTTCCAGTGCTCGTGCTCCCGGCGGCGGCCGCGGACGCCGCGCTGGTGGGCGCCGCCGCTGCCGGACAACTCGTGCCGCCAGACTGACCGGGATCGGGAAGGGAGCTGAGGGTGGGACTGAGGGAGCTCCCGACAGCATCAGCTTACCGACGCCGTGAGTGAGGTTGCACCTCGCCGCGCGAAGGATTACCATCGCAGAACGATGCGCGGTGTGTCGCGGGTGCGTGACGTAGATGGCGGGAAAACCGTGGAATCCCAACGACATCCCAGCGCACCGGTCAGCGTGTGCAGTACTCCGCTCACTCGCGGTGATGAGCTTCGGCCGAATTCGGCAGCAACGTTTTCCGACCTCGCGATCACGGCCGCAAACTACGGATCAGAAGGCCGGGGGTTCAAATCCTCCTGGGCGCGCCATCTGCCCCTTCTTGAATTGGGCAGAGCATCTGACTTGCCTCAGCCCAGAGGGCGGCGGCCGCCCCGCGGAGGCTGGCGACGACCACAAGCTCGTCGGTGCGGACGCTCACCTGCTCTTCCGGGGCTGAGTTTTCCCGACACTGTGCCAGCGCGGGGTTGGGGAAGGACACGTGGGCCTGTCGGTAGGCGCGATCAGCGGGCCTGGGGCACCCGCTCCTCACACCCCCACGGCGTGCCGTGGGTCTTGAGCAGGTCCAGGAAGGGGTCCGCTGGGAAGGCCTCGGGACCGAGGACACCCGCTCCCGACCAGGCCCCGGACTCGAGCAGTTCCAGTGCGGCCAGCGGGTTCACCGCGGTCTGCCACACCACCGCCTGCGAGCCGTACTCGGCCATGCAGGTCGCGTTGTCGACCACGTGGTAGAGGTAGACCTCCCTCGGGTTGCCGTCCTTGCCGGTGCCGCGCACCCAGGTGCCGGCGCAGGTCAGCCCGGACATGCGGTCGCCGAGCTCGGCCGGCTCGGGCAGGCAGGCGGCCACCAGGTCACGAGGCGACACCCGGACGTCTCCGACACTTACCGGCGTCGTCGAGTCCAGCCCCAGCTTGTGGAGGGCCTGGAGGACGCCGATGAACTCGTCGCCCAGCCCGTACTTGAAGGTCACCCGGCCGCAGTCGATCCAGCGCGGCACCAGGAGCACCTCCTCATGCTCGACGTTGACGCACTCGACCGCGCCGATCCCCGCGGGGAAGGTGAACACTTCGGGCTCACTGAAGGGTGGAGTGGTGAACCACCCCTTGCCGCGCTCGAAGATTATGGGCGGATTGAGACATTCTTCGATGGTCGTCCAGATCGAGAACGTGGGCGCGAACTCGTAGCCCTCAACGATCAGGTTGGCGCCGTCCCGCACCCCGATCTCGTCGATGGTGGAGAACAGCCGGTCCGAGGCGTAGCGGGAGAAGACGTCGGCCATGCCGGGCTCCACCCCTATCCCGACCAGGGCCAGCAGCCCCTTGCTCTCCCATTCCGAGGCCAGGGCGAACTGCTCGTCGCCGAGCTTCACGCCGGGCTTCGAGTAGGGGTCGTCCGGATGGGGGTGGGAGAGCGACATCGCCATGTCCAGGTAGGTGACCCGGGAGGCCAGGGCCGCCCGGAAGAGGGGCATGACGAATCGGGGGTCGACGGCGTTGACCAGCACGTCGCACCTCTCCGCCTCCAGAAGCTGCGACACCGCCTTCTCGTCCCCGGCGTCGAGGTGCACGGCGTGGAAACGCTCCCCGGCCGCAGCGGCACGCTGAGCCCGCGCCGCGTCGTAGTCGGCGATCACCATCCCCTCGAAGAGGTTCCAGCGCGACGCCGTACGGGCGATCGCGGTTCCGACTCCACCAGCTCCGACAAGCAGAACGCGCATGGCAGAAAACCCTCCAGGGCGGCGATTATACTGGCCACCGAACGGCGCCGGGTGCGCGCCCCGGCACGAGGCGCGGGTAGCTGGGAGGCGGTCGTGAGCATCGTACGCGACAGGTGGGGAAACTTCGTTGGCGGTGAGTACATCGACCCAAGGGACGGTGCTTTTGGTCATCTGATCGACCCCGTCACTGGAGAGGCGTTCACCGCGGTGCCGCTCTCGAAGCCGGAGGACGTCGACCACGCCTGCCGAGTGGCGGAGAAGGCGTTCGAGGCTTGGCGTGAGACCACGCCGTCGGAGCGCAGCCTGGCCCTGCTCCGTCTCGCCGACGCCATGGAGAGGCGGGGCGACGAGATCATCGACCTGGAGTGCCGCAACACCGGCAAGCCGCGAGCGCTCACCGCCTCCGAGGAGCTGCCCCCCGTCCTCGACCAGATCCGCTTCTTCGCCGGGGCCTGCCGGCTTCTCGAGGGTCGCGCCGCCGCTGAGTACATGCGCGGCTACACGTCCTTCGTGCGCCGTGAGCCGGTCGGGGTCTGCGCCCAGGTGACGCCCTGGAACTACCCGATGATGATGGCGGTCTGGAAGTTCGCCCCCGCCATCGCGGCCGGCAACACGGTGGTCCTCAAGCCGGCCCACACCACCCCACTGACCAGCCTGCTGATGGCAGAGATTGCTGCCGAATTCCTCCCCGCCGGCGTGCTGAACGTGGTCTGCGGTAACAACCGCGACATGGGCTCCGCCCTGATCGGCCATCCCATTCCCCGGATGGTCTCCATCACCGGCAGCGTGCGCGCCGGGCGCGAGGTCGCCCAGACTGCGGCCGTCGACCTCAAACGGGTGCATCTCGAGCTGGGCGGCAAAGCTCCGGTGGTCGTGTTCGACGACGTCGACGTCGCTAAAGCCGCTGCCGGCATCGCCATGGCCGGGTTCTTCAACGCCGGCCAGGACTGCACGGCGGCGACGCGGGTGCTCGCCGGGCCGCGCGTATACGGCGACTTCGTGGATGCCCTTTCGGAGCGGGCGAAGGCGCAGGTGGTGGGCGCGCCGGATGACGCCGGCGTGGACCTCGGTCCGCTCAACAGCGCAAACCAGCTGAGCGTGGTCACCGGCTTCGTCGACAGACTGCCCTCGCACGCCGCGGTCGTCACCGGTGGGCACCGCATCGGGGAGCGGGGTTTCTTCTACGAACCCACCGTGGTCACCGGGGTGGAGCAGTCCGACGAGATCATCCAGGAGGAGGTGTTCGGCCCGGTCATCACCGTGCAGCGCTTCGCCGACGAGGACCAGGCGGTGGCCTGGGCCAACGGGGTGGAGTACGGGCTGGCATCGTCGGTGTGGACTCGCGACCACGGCCGGGCGATGCGCATGGCCAAACGACTGGACTTTGGATGTGTGTGGATCAACACCCACATCCCGCTGGTGGCCGAGATGCCCCACGGCGGGTTCCGGCACTCCGGCTACGGCAAGGATCTGGCCGTGTACGGATTCGAGGACTACACCCGGGTCAAGCACGTGATGACGGCGCTCGACTTCTGAGCTGAGGTACGGTCATGACAGCCATTCCCGATCGCGTCTCGCTGACCCGGCACCTGGTCACCGAGATCCCCGGCCCGCGGTCGTTGGAGCTGATGGCGCGCCGCCAGCGCGCCGTCCCCAGCGGGATCGGCACCACCCTGCCGGTGTTCGTGACCCGGGCTGGTCCGGGCATCCTGGAGGACGTCGACGGCAACTGCCTGATCGACTTCGGTTCCGGCATCTCCACCACCAATGTCGGCAACAGCGCCCCGCTCGTGGTCGCGGCCATCGCCGAGCAGGCGGCGCTCTTCACCCACACCTGCTTCCAGGTGACCCCGTACGCGAGCTACGTCGAGGTGTGCGAGCGGCTCAACGAGCTCACCCCGGGGAGTCACGAGAAGCGCTCCTTCCTGGTCAACTCGGGGGCCGAGGCGGTGGAGAACGCGGTGAAGGTGGCCCGCTACGCCACCGGCCGGCCCGGCATCGTCGCCTTCGACCATGGCTTCCACGGCCGCACCCTGCTCGCCCTGACCCTCACCGGCAAGGTCCATCCCTACAAGCAGGGATTCGGTCCCTTCGTCCCCGAGATCCACCGCGCCCCCTACTCCGATCCCTTCCGTGAGACCGGCCGGCTGGGCGACACCATCACCATGCTGGAGACCACGGTCGGGGTAGAGAGCATCGCCGCCGTGCTGGTCGAGCCGATCGCCGGTGAGGGGGGTGTGGTGGTGCCCGAGCCGGGGTGGCTAGCCGGCCTCGCCGACTGGTGCCGGGAGCAGGGCATCCTGCTCATCGCCGACGAGGTGCAGACCGGGTTCGGGCGCACCGGCGCCTGGTTCGCATGCGAGCACGAGGGGGTGGTGCCCGACTTGATCACCACCGCCAAGAGCCTGGGGGGCGGGCTGCCCATCGGCGGGATCACTGGCCGCGCCGAGATCATGGACGCGGTGCACAGCGGCGGCCTGGGCGGGACCTTCGGCGGCAACCCGGTGGCCTGCGCCGCCGCTCTGGCGGCAATCCGCACCATCGAGTCGGAGGGACTGCTGGCCCGAGCCCGCGCCATCGGCGAGACCATGCTGCGGCGGCTCCGCCGGCTCTCCGCCGGGGTCCCGGCGGTCGGCCACGTGCGCGGCAGGGGGGCGATGGTGGGGATCGAGTTCGTGGGTGGAGACGGCATCGCCCCAGATCGCGAGATCACCGGTCGGGTCCTGCGCCGGTGCCACCAGGACGGGCTGATGGTCCTCGGCGCCGGGACCTATGGCAACGTGATCCGCCTCCTCCCTCCATTGGTCATCTCGGACGAGCTGCTCGACGAGGGGCTGGGGATCCTGGAGAGAGCGGTGACGGCGGCATGAGAGCCCATCCCCAGGGAGAGCCGGCTGCGGACTGAAGTTTAAGGAGAACCTTTCATGACAGCGGCTGCCATCACCGAGACCCAGGTGGACAAGGGTCTGAAGTCCGGCGCCCTCTCGCTGGTCTCCAGCATCGTCATCGGGGTCGCATCCACGGCCCCGGCCTACAGCCTCGCGGCCACCCTGGGTGCCATCGCCGCCTTCTGCGGTCTGATCTCGCCGCTGGTGGTGCTGATCGCCTTCGTGCCCATGCTCTTCGTCTCGATCGGCTACAGCGAGCTGAACAAGGCCGATCCCGACTGCGGCACCACCTTCACGTGGGCCACCCGGGCCTTCGGTCCCAGGACCGGCTGGCTGGGAGGCTGGGGGATCCTGGCTTCGGACATCCTGGTCATGGCCAGCCTGTCACAGGTGGCGTCGGTGTACACCTTCCACCTGTTCAACGCCGACAGCATCGCCAACGACGCCACCGGTGGCTGGGTCCTGCTCCTCGGCCTGGCCTTCCTCGCCGTGATGACCTGGGTCTGCTACCGGGGCATCGAGATCTCGGCGCGAATCCAGCGGGTGCTGCTCTCCATCGAGGTGGTCATGCTCATGGTTTTCGGCCTGGTGGCGCTGATCCGGGTGCTGACCGGCAACGCCCCCGCCGGCCACGTCACTCCGAGCATCGCCTGGTTCAACCCTGGCGCGGTACCCTTCTCGACCCTGGTCAGCGGTCTCCTGCTCATGCTCTTCATCTACTGGGGCTGGGACACCTCGGTGTCGATCAACGAGGAGACCGCCGACCGAACCCGCAACCCGGGGCGAGCGGCGATCATCTCCACCGTCCTTCTGCTGGTGATGTACTTCGTGGTCACCCTGGGCGCCCAGTCTTTCGCCGGGGTCGGGACCACCGGCACCGGGCTAGCCAACCCCAACAACGTGGGTGACGTCATCTCGGTGCTGGGCACGGCGGTCTTCGGCACCTCGTGGTTCGGCCAGCTCTGCTTTCACCTGCTCCTCCTGATGGTGCTCTCCTCGGCGGCCGCCTCGGCCCAGACCACCATCCTGCCCACCGCCCGGACCATGCTCTCCATGGCGGTCTACAAGGCACTTCCCGACTCCTTCGCCCGCATGCACCCGCGCTACTTCACCCCCAGCGTCTCGACGCTGGTGATGGGGGGCGTTTCTGCCGTGGTGTACGTCCTGATGAACTACATGTCCAAAGGGTTGGTGATCGCCGACGCGGTCACCGCCATCGGCGTCTGGATCGCCTTCTATTACGGGCTCACCGGCTTCACCTGCGCCTGGTACTACCGCAAGACGCTGCTGAGCAGCGCGCGCAACTTCTTGATGCGCGGCCTCATCCCGTTGCTCGGCGGCCTGATGCTGTACTTCGCCCTGGTGTGGAGCATCGGGTCCGATTTCAACTTCGCGAGCGGGGTCAGCTACACCTCCTGGACCCTGCCCTTCGGGCCGCGCTGGGTGATCGGCGGCGTCTTCCTGATCGCCCTGGTCTCGGCGGTGGTCGGTCTCGTCATCATGGTGGCGTGGTGGCTCGCCCGCCCGCCCTTCTTCCAGGGCAAGGTGCTCAACCGATCGACGCCCACCCTGGTGCCAGAATCGGGGCTGCCGGACGTGGCCGCTCCTCCAGCGATCCCGTCGTGACCCCCTGCCCGTGATGCTCTCGACCGCTCCGCCCGCCTGGTGCGGCGATCCCCGCCCGGTCCGGGCGGCTAGGAGATCCTGATGGCCATCACCGTCAACGAGATCGTCACCGTCAACCCCGCCACCGAGGCCGAGCTCCACCGCTATCCGGTGATGTCGGAAGCCGAGGTCGGCGCCGTGCTGGACTCGGTCCGGGGCAGCTCCCCCGCCTGGCGCGGGGTGCCCATCCGGCACCGCGCCGAGCTGATGCACGCCGCCGCCGCGGTGCTCCGCCGCCGTATCGACGAGCTCGCCGGCCTGATCACCGCCGAGATGGGCAAGGCGGTCACCGAGGCCCGTGCCGAGGTCGAGAAGTGCGCCAGCACCTTCGACCACTTCGCCGACCACGCCGAGGAGTACCTGGCCGACCAGGATGCACCCGCGGACGGATCCCGCAGCTTCGTGACCTTCGAGCCGCTGGGCACCGTGCTCGCGATCATGCCCTGGAACTTCCCCTTCTGGCAGGTGACGCGCTTCGCCGCGCCCGCCCTGATGGCCGGGAACACCGGTGTGCTCAAGCACGCCAGCAACACCACCGGCTGCGCCCTGGCCATCGAATCCGTCTTCCGCGAGGCCGGCTTCCCGGACTCGGTCTTTCGCACCCTGGTGGTCCCGGGACGGCGGGTGGCCCCGGTCATCGAAGACCCGCGGGTCGCCGCCATCACGCTCACCGGCAGCGACGACACCGGCGCTCAGGCCGCCGCCGTGGCGGCTCGCTCCCTCAAGAAGTCGGTGCTGGAGCTGGGCGGGTCAGATGCCTTTGTGGTCCTGGAGGACGCCGACCTGGAGGCCGCCGCGAGGGTCGGGGTCAGGGCGCGCTTCCAGAACTGCGGGCAGAGCTGCATCGCCGCCAAGCGGTTCATCGTGGCGGAGAAGATCGCCGACAGCTTCGAGGAGGCCTTCGTCGCCGAGGCCCGGCGGCTGCGGACGGGCGATCCCACCGAGCCGGCGACCCAGATGGGCCCGCTGGCCCGCGACGACCTCCGCCAGGATCTGGAACGCCAGCTCCAGCAATCGCTGGACGCGGGAGCCCGCCTGCTCACCGGTGGGCGGCGCCTCGACCGCAAGGGCTGGTTCTTCGAGCCCACCGTGCTCGCCGGGTGCGCCCCGGGGATGCCCGCCTTCGACGAGGAGACCTTCGGACCGCTGGCGGCGGTGGCTCGTGTTGCCAGCGAAGAGGAGGCCCGCGACCTCGCCAATCACTCCGCCTTCGGCCTGGGCGGCAACGTCTGGACCAGGGACGTGGAGCGCGGGGTTCGGTTTGCCCGCAGCCTGGAGACCGGGGGCGTCTTCGTCAATGGGATGACCCACTCCGACCCCCGCCTTCCCTTCGGCGGGGTGAAGCGCAGCGGCTACGGCCGCGAGCTGCACGCCTTCGGCATCCGCGAGTTCGTGAACATCAAGACGATCTGGGTGGGCTAGGGCGTGTCTCCTAGGAACTCCTAACCGGACCGTCGTGGGCTCAGGGCGGAGGCCACGCCAAGTCAGCTAGGTGGCTTGCCGCCCAGAGCTCGGTAGACCGCTGCCGTTTGCAGTGGCCTTGTAGGGGTCGCTTGCGTGGGGGAAGCGGAGGTGCATAATACGCAGAAATCAGCTTATTGTTGGGCGCCAGGATGCCGGCCTTTCCCTCCGCGCTGGGCCTCCCCCGGATGACCCACCCCTCAGTGGACTGGGGACGGTTCCGGCTCGCCGCCCTGGATATGGACGGCACCCTGGCCGGCGGGGACGGGCGGGTCAGCCCCCGCACGATCGAGGCGCTGCGCAGCGTCGAGCGGGCCGGCATCCGGGTCGTGATCGTGACCGGGCGCGCTCACCCGACGGCCCTTGCCGTCTGGCGGGCAGCGGAGCTCAGCGGGCCGCTGATCACCTGCGGCGGGGCGCTCATCCTGCAGCCCCCCGCCCTCGACGTTGTCGACATGCACGCGCTGCCGAGCGGGGCGGTGAGCGGCGCGCTGCGTCTGGGGCGCCGGCTCGGCCTCACGGTGAGCGTGTGGACCCGCGACCGGATCCTTGTCACCGAGGCGGGGGCGATCGGCGACCTGCTGGGCAGGATCAACGACATGGCGGTGGACACCCTGCCGGCCGACGAGGCCCGCCGTCTGGCCGATGGATCGAGCGTTGCGCTCAAGCTGATGCTGGGCGGCGACCCCTCGGTCATGGACCGGCTCGAGCCCGAGCTTCTCGGCGCCCTGGACGGCGTGGCCCTGGCGCGGTCCATGCCCGAGTTCGTCGAGGCGACCGCCCCCGAGGCCGGCAAGGAGCCGGCCCTGCGCCTGGTCATGCAGCGCCACGGCGTCTCCGCCGATCAGGTGATAGCCGCCGGGGACAGCGACAACGACGTCGCCATGCTCAACCTGGCCGGTCTCGCCGTGGTACCCGCCGATGCCATGCCCGCCGCCCGGGAGAGCGCCGACCTGGTGGTGGGGCCCCACGACGAGGACGGGCTCGCCACCTTCCTCGAGACGCTGGACGCGCGGCGCCGTGGTGTCGCGCTGTGAGTGCGCCCTTGGAACCGGACGGCGCTCGCCCGGCCCCCCCGCCGGGGTGGATCGCGGAGTTGACCCAGCTGCTGGGACGTTGGGCGCTCTCCACCGACGGCGCCGACCTGGAGCTGCACAGCTGCGACGCCTGGCCGGTGGCCGTCAAGTGGCGCCAGCAGGGAAAGCAGCCGCACCGGCCCGCGGTCGTGGTTCGGCCGGCCACGCCCGAGCTGGTCGCGCGGCTGATGAGGTGGGCCACGGAGAGCGGTGTGCCCGTTACCCCGTGGGGGCTCGGCTCCTCGGTGACCGGGGCGTCGCTGCCGGTCCGCGGCGGAGTGGCCCTCGACCTGACGTCGATGTCGCGGGTGACGCTTCTCGACGAGATCAACCTCCTGGTCCGCGTCGAGGCCGGCAAGCTGGGTCTCGAGCTTGAGAACGAGCTGCAGGCGCGCGGCTACACCCTCGGTCACTCGCCCCAGTCCCTCGAGCGTTCGACGGTGGGCGGCTGGGTCGCCACCCGCAGCACCGGCCAGTTCTCGTCGCGCTACGGCAGCATCGAGGACCTGGTGGTTGCGCTCTCCGTCGTGCTCCCCACCGGTGAGCGGGTGGAGACGCCGATGGTCCCTCGTGCCGCCGTCGGACCGGATCTGCGCCACCTCTTCCTCGGTGCCGAGGGGACGACCGGGGTGGTCGTGGAGGTCACCCTCAAGATCTTCCCGCTGCCCGAGCTCCGGCTCCTCGAGGCGCTGAGCTTCGAAACCGTCGACGCCGGGGTCGAATCCATGCGCCTCATCACCCGGGCAGGGTTGCGGCCCTTCCTGGTGCGCTTCTACGACCGCGTCGAGGCCCCCTACGCGATGGACGATCCCCATCTGGATGACAGCTGCATCATGTTCCTGGGGGTCGAGGGTGTCGCCGGGGTCGCCTCCGCCGAGATGGCGGCCGCCCTGGACATCTGTGAGCGGCAGGGGGGCAGCGCCTCGGCGCCGCGCCGGTCGAGGCCTGGATGGCCCGCCGCTTCGACTTCTCCAGCGTGGAGAACGTGCTGGGCACCCCGGGCGGGGTCGCCGAGACCATCGAGATCTCCCACTTCTGGGACCAGATCCTCGACACCTACGCGGCCATGAAGCTGGCGCTGACCCCCTTCGCCACCAAGGTGCTCGGTCACTTCTCCCACGTCTACCCCCAGGGGACCTCGCTGTACCTGATCCCGCTGGGCCAGGTGGCCGACGATGCCGCCGCCGAGGTGCGCCTGCTCCGCATCTGGGATACGGCGATGCGCACCGCGCTCGAGCACGGGGCGGCGATCTCCCATCACCACGGCGTCGGCCTCGCGCGGTTGCCCTACCTCGCCCAGGGGCTGGGCAGCGCCCTGCCGGTGCTGCAGCGGGTCACGGCGGCGCTCGATCCCGGCGGGGTCATGAACCCCGGGAAGCTCGGTCACCAGCAGGCTCGCCGGTCCATCCCGGCGGCGATTCGGGAGGAGAAGTGATGCCGGGTCAATACATCCTTGTCATCGACGAGGGAACCACGGGGACGCGCGCGGCGATTGTCGATCGCGACAGCCGCATCAAGGGACAGGCGTACCAGGAGTTCACCCAGCACCATCCCGCGCCCGATCGCGTTGAGCACGACGCCGAGGAGATCTGGCAGGCGAGCCTGTCGGTGATCCGCCAGGCGCTGGCGGAGACGGACCTGCGACTGGAGGACATCCTGGCCATCGGCATCACCAACCAGCGGGCCACCACGGTGGTCTGGGACCGGGCCACCGGCGCGCCGGTCACCCCGGCGATCGTCTGGCAGGACACCCGGACCGCGGACTACATCGAGATGATTCGAGCCCAGTGGGCCGACCGTGTCTATGCACGTACCGGCTGGGCGCTGGCGCCCGTCTACTCATCCCTCAGCCTCCACTGGATCCTGGAGCACGTGCCCGGGGCGCGGGCCCGGGCCGAGGCGGGCGAGCTGGCCTTCGGGACCATCGACTCCTGGCTGATCCACCGGCTCACCGGCGGGAGGGTCCACGCCATCGCCGCCTCCAACGCGTCGGTCACCGGGTCGTACGACCTGGCAGCGGCCGGCTGGTACGGCGAGTGGCTCGCCTTCCTCGGCGTCCCCGCCTCACTGCTCCCCGAGGTTCGCGACGACTCTGGGGACTTCGGGATCACCGACCCGGCGATCCTGGGCGCCGCGCTCCCCATCGCCGGGGCCATCGCCGACCAGCAGGCGGCTCTCTTTGCCCAGGGCGGCATCACCCCGGGGTCGGTGAAGTGCACCCACGGGACGGGCACCTTCCTGGACATGAACACGGGGGCCAGCCTGGCCGTTGGGAAGGCCGGCCTCAACACCCTGATCGCCTGGAGGATGGGGGGGACCACGACCTACGGCCTGGAGGGATACGCGGCGGTGACCGGCTCGGCGGTGCAGTGGCTCCGCGACGGCGCCCACCTCATCACCGACTCCGCCGAGACCGAAGCGCTGGCTCTGAGCGTCGAGGACAACGGCGGCGTCTACTTCGTGCCCGCGCTCACCGGGCTGTCCGCCCCCTACTGGGACTCGTACGCGCGGGGCACCATCATCGGGATCACCCGGGGGACCCGGCGCGAGCACCTGGTGCGGGCGACCCTCGAGGGCATCGTGTTCGCCACCAAGGACTTCCTGGAGACCATGCGCAAGGAGAGCGGGGTGCCCATCTCCAGCATCAGGGTGGACGGCGGGGCCGCCCGCAACAACTTCCTGCTCCAGTTCCAGGCCGACATGCTCGATGCCGAGGTGGTCCGGCCGCGCAACGCCGAGGCGACCAGTCTCGGTGCCGCCTACATGGCCGGGCTGGCCACCGGGTACTGGGGTTCGCCGGAGGAGTGCCTGGCGGGGCAGGAGGTGGACCGCGTCTTCACCCCGCAGATGAGCGAGGAGCGGCGGCGTGCTCTCTATGCGGAATGGACCGAGGCGGTCCGCCGGTCGATGGGCTGGGCCAAGCGCTGAGCTGGCGAGGAGGCGTGCCGATGCGCAGGTTTGCTCTCAGCGAGGTCGAGCGGGAGGTCTTCGACATCCTCATCGTGGGTGGCGGGGTCACCGGAGCCTCGGCGGCGCGCGAGGCCGCGCTCCGCGGTCTCCGCGTGGTGCTGGTGGAGAAGGACGACTTCGCCGCCGGCACCAGCAGCCGCTCCACCAAGCTCCTCCACGGCGGGGTGCGCTACCTGGCGAGCCACGAGTTCAGCCTGGTGAGAGAAGCGTGCCGGGAGCGCGAGCTGATGCTCACCCTGGCCCCTCATCTCTGCCACGTCCGCCCCTTCATCTACCTTCTCTACCGTGGCGATCCCGAGGGGATGTGGCTGCTCAATGCCGGTCTCACCCTCTACGACATCTTCTCGGGGAGCCCTCTGAAGCGGCACCATCAGATGCTCCGGCGGGACCGGCTCCTGGCCCGGGAGCCGCATCTGCGACCCGCGGGGCTGCTGGGCGGGGGCTGGTACTACGACTTCCTGACCGACGACGCCCGCGTGACCATCGACACCCTCAAGGGCGCGGTCGAAGCGGGGGCCGTCGCCGCAAACTACATGGAGGTGACCGGCCTGGTGCTCGAACGCGGCCGGGTCGCCGGCGCCGAGGTCAGCGATCGCCTCAGCGGGGAGACGGGGACGATCCGGGCCCGCCAGGTGGTCAATACCGCCGGACCGTGGGTGGATCGCGTGCGCTTCTTCGAGCCGGGGGTCGGTGAACGGCTGCTCCGGCCCACCAAGGGGGTGCACGTCGTCGTCAGGAAGCGGGATTACCCGCTCAACCATGCCATCTTCCTGCGCTCACCGCGCGACCAGCGGGTGGTCTGGCCCATCCCCGCGGTGGACAAGGACCTCGTCTACATCGGCACCACCGACACCGACTACGACGGACCGCTGGACCGCGTGACCGCGACCCCGGAGGACGTCGAGTACCTGCTGGAGGCGGCCAACTTCGCCATCCCGGACGCTCACCTCGGCTTCGAGCACGTGGTGGCCACCTGGGCCGGGCTGCGACCGCTCGTCAAGCCGGAGGGCAGCATGGCGGCGAGTGCGGTGTCGCGCGAGCACCAGATCCTCACCAGCCCGGCGGGTCTGCTGACCATCGCGGGCGGCAAGCTGACCACCGCGCGGGTGATGGCCGTGCAGGTCATCGAGGCGGCGGTGAAGCTGCTCGCGGCCAACCAGGGGATCCGTGGGGTTCCGCCGTCCCGGAGCGCCCGGGTCCCCATCAGCGGCGGCGATCCGGCAGCGCTCTTCTCGGCCCGGCAGCGGGTGCGGGGCATGCGGCTGGAACCGGGGATCACGGACCGCTGGATCGAGAAGTACGGCGGCAACGCCAGCCGGCTGGCGGATCAGGTGACCGCCGACCCCGCGGCCGGGCGCGACCTGGGGGTTCGCCAGCTCACCCTGGCTGAGGTCCGCTACGCGGTGGAGGAGGAGATGGCGCGGAGCGTCACGGACTTCTTCACCCGCCGCGCTTCGGTCTTCTACTGGACGCAGGACGGCGGGCTCTCGGTGGCGGATGCCGTCGCCGCCGAGATGGGGAGGCTGCTGAGCTGGACAGCGCCCGAGGGAAGGCGCCAGCTCGACGCCTACCGGGAGTGGGTGGCGGCAAACCGGGTATCGCCGATTGGTGTTTGATTAGCCGCGTGGATCCCTTGTCGGTGCGCGACCTCGCGCTGTCCAGCAACCAGAGGGCGACACAGATGGTGGCGCGGGACGTCCTCTGCCACGACCTCGGCGAGCGGCTGCCGACCCTGCTTCAGTACCAGGAGCAGCTGGAGGTGGGATCGGGCACGGTGCAGAAGGCGCTGCGCGTCCTCGAGGGTGCGGGTGCGGCGACCTTCAGGTCGCGCGGCCATCAGGGCACGTTCATTGCCGCCCGCCACTTGGGCCGGCTCTGGGCCATCGCTCGGCTGGGGGTTGTGACCGTGGCCATGCCCCTGCCCGACTCCCCGGAGGGATCGGGGCTGGCGGCGGGGCTGCGCGAGGAGTTCGACCTGCTGGGGATCCCGCTGCAGATGCGCTTCATGCACGGCTCCGGTCAGCGTCTGAGCGCGCTGGGGGAGGGCCGCGCCGACTTCGCCGTGCTCTCGGCCGGCGCCGCCGCCAGCGCGCGCCAGGAGGCGAGCGCGGAGCGGTGGATCGAACGCGACCTCGGCGCGCATTCGTACTACAGCGAGGGATCGCTGGTGGTCCTGATGCGGCCAGGCCTGAGCGAGGAGGACGGCGAGGCGGCGCGGACCATCGGCATCGACCGCGACTCGTACGACCACGCCCGGCTGACCCTGGGGGAGTTTCCCGACTCCGGCGCCCACCGCTACGAGGAGCACGCCTATCCGCGACTGCCGGCGGCGGTGGCCGGGCGGCAGATCGACGCGGCCGTCTGGCATCGGACGGCGCTGCCCATCCCCCTGGAGCTGCTGGGGGTGACCTGGCGGCCGCTCGAGCGACGGGAGGCGGTCGAGGCGAGTGAGGCTCTCAGCCGAGCGGTCGTGCTGGCAGATCGGACGAGACCCGAGGTCGAGGCCCTGCTGGGCCAGCTCGACGTCGAGCGGATCAAGGGCGTCCAGGGGCGCGTGCTGCGGGGGGAGATCCCGCCCGTCTTCTGAGCGGCGCTGAGGACGGATTCGCCGTCAGCGGAAGAGGCGATTGATCAGATCGCGCGTGAGCGCGAGGAAGGCCTCCCGGTCGGGTTCGCGGCGGTGCAGCGACGGCAGCATGGCCGCGTGGGCTCCGGCGACGAGCACGTCCGCGAGGAACCGGGGATTCCCCGGAGCCAGCTCTCCCGACGCCATGGCCGTCCCGAGGAATCGCTCCACCGCGACGACGACCGGAGCGAGCTGCTCCCCCTCGGAGGCACCGTCCTGGAAGAGCACGTGGTGGAGCTCCCGGTGCTGGACCGCAAAGTCAAAGATCGACCCGGCGAAGCGCTCCAGCCGCTGCGCGGCCGGCTCGGACGGCGCCAGCTCCGGGTCGAGGACGGCGCCCCCCCGCGCGATCAGCTCCCGGCCGTACTCGTAGCGGACGGCCCTGATCAGGTCCGCCTTGGAGCTGAAGTACAGATAGGGGGTCCCCTTGGCGACGCCCGCGGCCGCAGCGACGTCGTCCATGGTCGTTCTGTCCAGCCCGCCATGGATCAGCGCCTCGCGAGCGCCGTCGAGGATGGCGTCGCGGCGCGCCTGGGAGCCGAGGCGGACCCGCCGGGCGGCCCTCCGTCGTCGGTTGGGCTCTGATGCTGGCATCTGACTGACCGTCAGTTTAGCGGAGACTCCCCAGGCAGGACAGGGCCTTGACGTAGATCGCCCACCTCTCTATCATATGACTGACCGTCAGTCACAACTCACGGAACAGACTAGGAGGTGCCCCGATGATCCGCGAAGGGGTGGGCCGGCTCTTCTACCGGCTGACGTACGCTCACGGCAAGCCGCGCTGGGATACGGGCGAGACGCCGGACTCCCTCCTCCAGGTCGTCCGCGATCTCCCCCGCGGCCGGTTTCTCGACCTCGGCTGCGGCACGGGGGGGACGGCTGTCCACCTCGCCAGCCTGGGGTGGGAGGTGGTGGGGATCGACTTCGTGGCCTCCGCCATCGAGGAGGCACGCCGCCGGGCGGCCCAGTCCGGGGTTGCCGCCGACTTCCGGGTTGGCGATGTCACCCACCTCGACACCCTCCTCGATGCCCGTCCCTTCGACCTGGTCCTCGACGTCGGCTGCTACCACGGGCTCTCGGGCCCCGGACGGGATCGGTATGCGTCCGGGGTGGCTCGCGCCGCCGCGCCCGGAGCGATATTCCTTCTCTACGGTTTCAGCAGCACCCCCGCGAGCTGGAGGCTGATCGGGGCGACGGGCGCCGGCACCGCCGACGTCGGCACGCGCTTCTCCCCCTGGTTCAGGGTCGAGGAATCGTCCGGGGACGTCGGGGGCGCGCGAGGCTTTGCCTGGTATCGCCTCCGGCGCCGCTCCGAGGATGCCCCCGGTCAAGCAGCGACGTCACCGGCGCACTGATCCGTTCGCGCGGGCGCGGCGCGGGCCCGGTGTCGCAGCCCCGGCGCCAGGGGGTCACGACCGTCCGGTGGTTGTCCTCCGGATGAGGGGCATCCGCTGGGGCGGGGACGGCATCACGTCCTCGCCGTGGATTGCCGCGAGCAGCACCTCGAGCGGGGAGCCCTTGGTGACGTACGCGGAGATTCCCGCCGCCGTGATCGTCCGCGTGACCAGCGGGTTGTCGAAAGACGAGAAAGCTACGAGACGGATGTGCGGGCAGACCTCAAGCAGGCCCTTCGCCGCCGCCCACCCTCCGCCGTCGGGCATGTTGACGTCGACGACGGCCACCTGCGGATGCGTCGCCTTCGCCAGCTGGACCGCGTCCTGGACGCGGTTCGCGGTGCCGACGACGACCACCGTGTCGTCGGTCTCCACGGCGGCGCGCACCGACTCGAGCATGGCCGAATGGTCGTCGAGGAGGAGCACGGTAACGCTCGCGGGGGCAATCCGCAGTGGTGGGCCGGGATCGTTGAGCTCGGGGTAGTTGGTCACAGAGGTGCTCCTCGTCAACGATCATAGCCGTCCCCCACGGCCGCGGACAGATACGGGCTGGGCATGTTCCGGTGGTCCAGTCGCACTACCGGCGAAGAGCACGCCGCGCCGCGGCGGGAGTAGCGTGGCTCGGGTATGAAGTTGGGCCTGCTCCTCGGCTTCTGGGATGAAGCCGGTCCGCCGCCCGGCCTGCTGGACGCCGTGCGCGCGGCCGAATCCCTCGGCTACGAGTCGGTGTGGACCTCGGAGGCGTCGGGCTCCGACGCCCTGACCCCGCTCGCCTGGGTCGGCGCGCACACGACGACGATGCGGCTGGGGACCTGCATCATGCACATGGCCGCCCGGGCCCCGGCGGCGACGGCGATGGCGGCCCTCTCCCTCGACCACCTCTCCGGGGGTCGATTCGTCCTCGGACTCGGCGTGTCCGGTCCCGAGCTGGTCGAGGGCTGGTACGGGCAGCCCTTCGACCCTCCGCTGGGACGCACCCGCGAGTACGTCGAGATCGTCCGCCAGGTGCTGGCCCGGCGCGATCCGGTGGAGTACCGGGGCCGGTACCTCTCGCTCCCGCTCCGGGGCGGCTCCGGGCTGGGCCGGCCTTTCACCTCCATGGTGCGGCCGCTCCGACCCGACCTCCCCATCGTGCTGGCCGCCGAGGGGCCGCGCAACGTCGCCCTGGCCAGGGAGGTCGCCGACGGCTGGATCGCCACCTACTACTCCCCCCACCACGATGCTCACTACCGCGCGGCGCTCGCCGAGGGCGCCGGCCGCTCCGGTGCGCGGGCCCGCGCGGAGGACTTCGAGATCCTCGGCACAGTCCCGGTCATCATCGACGACGACGTCGAGGCTGCGGCTGGCCGGCTTCGCGAGCTCTTCGCCCGCTTCATCGGCGGGATGGGTCCCTCGGGCCGGAACTTCCACTACAACGCGTTCGTGCGCATGGGCTACGAGGAGGTCGCCACCCGGGTGCGCGACCTCTGGCTGGCGCGACGCACCCTCGAGGCGGCGGCGGCGATCCCGACCGCGATGATCGAGGCGGTGGCCCTCATCGGCCCACCCGCCAAGATCCGCGAGGAGCTGAGCGCGTGGAGGCGCTCTCTGCTCACCACCCTGGTGGTCCACGTTCCCCCAGAGGTGACCGCGCTCCGCCAGGTTGCGGAGATCGTTCTGGGCAGCTGATCGCCCAATCCCCATCCCCCTCGATCTTCGCCGTCAGGACCTTGGGCCCCTCTCCTCTGCGTCGCCGGCCGTCGCCGCGGCCCGACGTTCGTCTCTGGCACCCCCTCCCCGGATGTCCGATCCTGGGCGCCGAGGAGGGGTCATCAGGTGAGATCGAGGTGGGTGCGATGGCGATGAAGCAGAGCGCATCGGGCCAGCGGTGGCGGGACGGGGTGGCGCTGATCGTGGTACTCGCCGACCTGGCGACGTACGTGGTGCTGCTCCACCAGGGCAGCGTCGGCTTCATCAAGGACCCGCGGGCCATGGCCTCGATCGTGCTGATCAGCACCGTGCTGCTCTGCCCGATGTCGGCGGGCTACGGGCAGACCGGCAACCTCTGGACCGGCTTCATCGGCCTGATCGGCGCGGCCAGCCTGGGCTTGGGGATCGCGACCCTGGTCGGCGACGGTTGGGGGACGCTGGCGGGCCTGATGATCGGGCTCGGCCTGATGTGGCTGCTTTCCGTGACCCACCACGTGGTGGCGGCGCCCGCCGCTTCCCGCCGGACCCGAGGGATGCCCACCACGGGGGGAGACGGCGAGCACGCCGGCGGCTCGGTGCTGGTCGCTTACGCCAGCCGGCACGGCTTCACCCAGGGGATCGCCGATCGGCTCGCCGCGACGCTCCGGGCGTCGGGACGGACCGTCGATGAGCGCCCGGTCGCTTCGGTTCGGAACCTCGCCGGCTACGACGCCTTCGTCGTCGGCAGCGCCGCCTACATGGGCTCCTGGCTCCGGCCGGCCACCGAGTTCGTCCAGCGCAACCGGGAGGCGCTGGCCGCCCGGCCCCTCTGGCTGTTCAGCAGCGGACCCCTGGGAACCGAGACCACCGACGCCAAGGGGCGCGACCTCCTGACGGTCACCGAGCCGCGGCAGTTCGCCGAATTCCGGACAACCCTCAACCCGCGCGACCTGCGGGTGTTCTTCGGTGGGCTGGACGCGAGCCGCCTCGCTCTGCCGATGCGGCTGGCACGCTCGGCGCCGGCGGCCCAGAAGGCGATGCCGGAGGGCGACTTCCGGGACTGGCCAGCGATCGACGCCTGGGCCGAGGACATCGCCCGCCAGCTCTCAGCGGCTCCCGCCGACAAGAACTGAGCCCGAGCCGGCTCGGGGATCACGACCAGGCCCAAGCTTTAGCATCGCCGTCATCGAAGGCCTCGACTCGCTACACGCTGGGGAGGGCGGGACGGAGCTTGTGATCCGCCGCTACCGGGACGCCGACCACGACGCCGTCTGGGAGCTGCACAACCTCGCCCTGCACGCAGTCGGAGCTCACGTGGGGAACGGCCCCTGGGATGACGACCTGCACCGCATCGCCGAGGTCTACCTGGACGGCCGGGGAGAGTTCCTGGTGGGTTTGCTCGGCGGCCGGGTCGTGGCCATGGGCGCCCTGCGCCGGAAGGATGAGGACACCGCCGAGATCAAGCGCATGCGGGTGCATCCGGACGTGCAGCGTCGCGGCTTCGGGCGAGCCATCCTCCTCCGCCTCGAGGAGCGCGCGATCCGGCTCGGCTACCGCCGACTGGTCCTGGACACCACGGAGCGCCAGGTCGCGGCCATCGCCCTCTACCGCTCCGAGGGCTTCGTCGAGAGCGGCCGCGGCGAGGTGTGGGGATTCCCGTGCATCTTCTTTGCCAAGGAGCTGGTGGCAGACGGCTGAGGTCTTTCCCATGGCCCCGGGAGGGCGCCCGGTGGCTCCCAGAGGCGACAATGAATCCATGACGACGCTGGGCGGGGGGTTCCTTCTGGCCGGCAGGGTGCTCTTCTCCGCCCTCTTCGTCTCTTCGGCGCGGGGACACATCCAGCGCCACCCGCAGTACGTGGGGATCGCCCGGGGCAAGCTGCCGGTCGCCTTTCTCGCGGGCGTGCCGACCGGAATCTACCTGCTGGTGGCAAGCGCCTCCCTCGTGGTGGGCATCTGGCCGGACATCGGCGCCCTGATGATTGCGGCGTTCCTGCTTCCCACCACCCTCTTGTTCCACCCTTTCTGGACCGTTGCGGATCCTGCGGCCCGGCGCAGCTCGGAGGGCGGCTTCTACCGCAACGTGACCCTGATCGGCGCGGCGCTTGCCCTTTTCGCCCTGTTTGCGGCGGTGGGCCACGTCCCCTTCGCCGTCACCGGCCCGGCCATCAACCTGCGCTGAGCGATGAAGAAGCGGAGACGCATACTCGGACTCGGTGGGCTCGGCGCGGTCGCCGCCGCGGTCGCGGCCTTCTTCCTGCACCCGTACAAGGGAGTGGAGCGCCGGAAGGCGGTCAGGCGTGGCGGAGAGAGGCTGGTCCGCGAGAGTGCGAATGTCACGGCCCGGATCGGTACCCGCCGGCGCCGGGACCGGCGCCGACCCGACGAACTGAGGGCCCGGATCGCCGGTGCCCTGCGCGAGGAGCTGGGCCCCGACGGGTTGGCGCTGCGGGTGGTCGACGGCGATGACGGGACCATCACCGTCCGGGGCGAGGTGGGGACCCTCGAGGAGATCCGCCACGCCAGCGAGGTGATCGAACGGGCGCGTGGTGATGCCGAGGTGGTGAACCTGATCCGGCTGCGGGCACCCGCTCCGGGGGGAGCGGTCACCGGCTGAGCTCCGGTGGCGTTCCGGGGAACGCGCTGCCATGCTGGCGCGTTGCATGGACGTGCGCGTGCGCAGGGTCGCTGTCTCGGTTGTCGCCGTGGTGACGGTGCTTGCTGCCCCGCCCGCGGTCCTGACCAGCTCGGCGCCACCGGCTGCTCCCCCGGGCTTCGCCAGCGCTGGGCATTCGGTCGCCGCGCCGGCGTCCGCCGACCAGTTCGCCATCCAGGTGCTGGACTCGGCCCCGGTTCCTCCGGGCGCGCAACCGTGGACGGCTGCACCCCCGGCCGTCCTCAACGGGTGGATGAGCGTCGCCGTCAGCGGCCTCGTCGACCTCGACGCGCTCTACCTGGTGAACGACCCGGGGCTGACCGGCCTCCTCGACAACTGGGTGGCGGAGCACCTGCCCCGCGGCGCCACGGAGTCGGGATACGGCGAATTCGGCAGCCCCAGCGGGGATGCGGAGGGATTCACGGTGTCGCTCCCGACCTCCGGGCCCAACGAGTACCTGGCCCAGCTCGAATACGAGACCACCGAGGCCGGCGGGGGAGCCTACGTCCTCCGCATCGACGCACAGGTGGTCTGGGTACCCGATCGCTCGGGAAGCGAGCGGATCCCTCTCCCGGCGGGCGCGGAGCTGACCGGTTACACGACCCTCTCGCTCGCGAACCCCTCCAGCGGACCGGTGTCCGTCCAGCTCGGTGAGGCGGCCGGCGCGCGGCTCGCCGCCGCCGTCAATGCGCTTCCCCTTGCGCCAGAGACCGTGTGTGCGGAGGGATCGCTGCTCTTCACCATCACCTTCCAGCCTCCCGCCTTCAGCCCCAACCCCACCTACTCGGTCTCGGAGGACTCCTGCGGGTCGACGGTGTCCGTCAGCGAGAGCACCGGCCAGCTGCCCGCACTGCGCGATTCCGGCTGCTCGCTCCGCCGCTTGGTGGCTAGCCTCCTGCCGCCACCGGCCGTCGGCACCCGAGGCTCCGTCGCGTACTGCCAGCCGGGCTGACCTGGAGCCGTGCCGGCTGGGCGCGGCGCGACCCCTGCCGTACGATCGAGCCAATGTCCACCCTCACGCCTCCCCTCCAGCCGATGCTCTGCCGCTCCGAGACCGAGATCCCGCCGGGGCCGGGCCTGGTGTACGAGCCCAAGTGGGACGGCTTCCGCTGCATCGTCTTCCGCCAGGGCGATTCAATCCACCTGGAGAGCCGCAACAGCCTGCCCCTGCAGCGCTACTTCCCGGAGCTGCTCGCCCCCATCCGTGCCGCGCTCCCCGACCCGGCCGTGGTCGACGGCGAGATCGTCATCGCCGGCCCGCGCGGGCTCGACTTCGACGCCCTCCAGATGCGTCTCCACCCCGCCGAGTCGCGGGTGCGGATGCTGGCCGCCGAGAGCCCGGCGACCTTCATCGCCTTCGATCTGCTGGCGGAGGGCGACGAGGACCTCCGAGGCCAGCCTCTCACCGAACGCACGGCCCGTCTCCGCGCCGCGCTCATCCCCAACCCCCAGGTCGCCCTGACCCCGCAGACCACCGACCCGGGGGAGGCGGCAACCTGGTTCGCCCGCTACGAGGGGGCCGGCTGCGACGGGGTGGTCGCCAAGCCGTTCACCTCGACGTACCGGAGCGGCGACCGCGGCTGGATCAAGGTGAAGCATCTCCGCACCGTCGATTGCGTGGTCGGCGGCTACCGCCGCGACCTCAAGATCGAGGCGGTGGCATCCCTCCTCCTCGGTCTGTACGACGCCGGCGGCGTCCTCCACCACGTCGGACACACCGCGTCGTTCTCGGCCGCCGAGCGCCGCGACCTGCTCGCCCTGCTCCGGCCCCTGGAGGGCGGCACCTCCTTCGGCGCGGGGCGGACCCCGGGCGGGCCATCGCGATGGACGAGGGCGCGCGATGCCGACTGGGTGGCCGTGCGCCCCGAGCTGGTCTGCGAGGTGGCATTCGACCATCTGCAGGGCAACCGCTTCCGCCACGCCTCCCGCTTCCTGCGCTGGCGCCCCGACAAGGCCGCGGCCGCATGCGGATACGACCAGCTGCTGCCGCCCCACCCCTTCGACCTCTCCCAGATCCTGGGGGTCGGGGCGTAGCCTCAGGTCTTGCGTGCGCGGGACGGGGCCACCCGGCGGGGCTCGTCGTCGCCCTTGGGGAAGTGCGGCGGCCAGGGGGCGTCGCCCAGACCCTCGCGCTCGTCGCGGTCGGCCAGCTCCAGCAGGGGGTCTAACCGAAAGGCCACGGCGTCGATGCCGGCCCCCGGGTCCCCCTTCTGGCTCAATCGGCGTGGCACCGTCTCCACGGTCAGGTCGGCCGGCTCGACGTCGGCCACCTCCTCCCATTCCAGCGGGCAGGAGACCCGCGCATCGGGCACGGGCCGCACCGAGTAGGCGCTGGCCACGGTGCGGTCGCGGGCGTTCTGGTTGTAGTCGATGAAGACGCCGTGGCGCTCCTCCTTCCACCACCTGCTGGTGGCGAGGGCCGGAGCCCGGCGCTCGACCTCGCGGGCCAGGGCGAGGGCGGCGCGGCGGACGGCGGTGAACCCCCACTCGGGGACGATCCGGACGTTGATGTGGATGCCCCGCGACCCCGAGGTCTTGGGGTAGCCGCGGACGCCCATCTCCTCGAGCACCTCGCGGACCGTGAGCGCCACCCGGCGGATGTCGGCGAAGGGGACGTCGGGCTGGGGATCGAGGTCGACCCGCAGCTCGTCGGGATGGTCGGTGTCGCCGCTGCGCACCGGCCAGGGGTTGATGTCGATGCAGCCGAGGTTCACCGACCAGATCAGGGCCGCGGCCGAGTCGATGACCAGCAGGTCGGCGCTGCGCCCGCTCGGGAAATGCACCGTCGTGGTGCGCAGGTAGCCGGCGTCGCCGACCGGCGCCCGCTTCTGGAAGAAGTGGGGGCCCGCCGCGCCGTTGGGGTAGCGCTTGAGCACTGAGGGGCGGTCGAAGCAGCCGGTGAGCGCGCCGTCCGCCACCGCCAGGTAGTAGTCGACCAGCTGGCGCTTGGTGATCCCCCGCTCCGCGAAGAAGACCTTGTCGGGGTTGGAGATGACGAGGTCGTGGCCGTCGACCTCGACGCTTGCCGCCGTCACTCCGCGGCGCGATCCGATGACCGGCGGCGCATCCCCTCCGGGCCCCCGCGCCGTTCCCAGGCGTGGAAGCGCTCGACGATCAGCGGCTCCGCCTCGGCCCAGGTGCGAGCGCGTCCGGCGGCGGGCACGTCGATGTGCCGGTTGGCCGCATGGCTGAAGACGATGACGTCCCGCTGCTCGCGCAGCAGCGCCTCGATGTTGTGCGGACCGTCCTCGACGTAGAGGTCGGCGTTGACCGCGCCCTTCTCGCCCATGAAGCAGAGGTCCCAGTAGGGGATGCCGTGGCGGTCCAGCCATTCCACGGTCTGCCCCACCGCGATCCGGTGGAAGTGCTCGATGACCAGCCGGTGGGTGATGATCCGGATTCGGATGCCCATGTTGGAGAGGCGGCGCAGCGCCGGCCCGGCACCGGCGATCATCCCCATGTCGAGGTAGAGGTTGCGCTCCACCACCGCGAAGCGATGCACCTTGTGGAACTCGCCGGGTTCGACGCCCCACTCGGTCATGTCCCAGCCGACGTCCTGGGGGAGCGACTCCACGTCCCGCCCCAGCCACTCCGCGATCACGCGGCGCATGAAGGGGTAGTAGTCGGCGCAGACGCCGTCCAGGTCCACCCCGAGGACGAACTGTCGCGGGCTGATGGCCACGGCTGAGATTGTGGCCGAATCGGTGGCGCCAGTCATGCCGGAGAGCTCCGTCCCCGTCATCGCCCCGGACCCGCGCCCATCCGCGCGCGCCGTGCGCCGTTCACCGCCGAGAGCACCACGATCACGACCACCATCCCCAGCACGATCGGCAGGCTGTAGCTGGCGAGGGCGTTGGCGACGTCCTCGGCCGGCTTGCCGATGAAGTAGCCGAGGGCCTCGACCTCGGCGATGAAAGCGAGCTCGCCGGCCGCGTCCAGGATGATGAAGCGCCAGAAGGGCATCCGCCGGGTCTCCCCGGCCAGGAAGTAGAAGAGGGCGTTGGGCAGCCAGAGCACCGGGGCCAGGAACACCGCCCAGCTCGCGAAGCGGGCAAAGGTCCGCTCTCCGCGCGCCACCCGGCGGCTCCACCTCGGGTCGTTCCGGGCGAGGAGGTCGATCATCACCCGGCCGTAGCGCCGGCCCGCGTAGAAGAAGCACGGGTCCGTGCACATGGTGATGGGCAGGGGCGCGAGCAGGGCCAGCCAGATGCTGACGCCGGAGGTGCGCACCGCGGCCCCGCTCAGGATCATCGCCGCCAGCTGGCCGCGGAGGGCGGCCGCCAGGATCGGCCGGTTGTGGAGGATCAGCCATGTCCCGACCGGGATACCCACGTAGTACCAGACCCAGCTCGCGATCATCGGACCGAGGATCACGACGTCCAGCCATCCCCACTTCCCCTGGAGAAGGCGCTCCCCGGGACCGAGGGTGGCCACCTCCGGGCCGGGCGGCGCGTCTCCGGACGGCGGTGGGGCGTCGATCGCGGGGTCGCGGGCCGGGAGGGCCGGCTCGGAGGTCACCCGGCCATTGTCGCCGCCGGGGGGAAGCCGGCGGTCTTCCGGGATCGGGCGAGCTCCGCGATCAGGCGATCTCCCCCTCGGTGCTCGCGGGGCACGCGCCCGCGTAGCTCGACTCGGCCTGGGGAGCGGCGAGGAGGGGAGTGAGGCGGGCTCGGGTCCCGCTCACCCGCCGTCGCGGGAGAAGCCGGGGAACCGCCGCCGTATCGCGGCGACGCTGGGCGCCTCGGGGACGCCCTCGCCGGCGGCGGGGTCGGCGACAGCGGGTCCGGCCACCACCCGGAGCGGCACCTCGCCCGCCCACACCGGCAGCCGCCGGTCCGGTGCCGGGTCGAGCGGCGGTCCGCTGCGGACCTTGGCCGAGCACTCCGCCAGGTCCACGGCGATCACCGTGGTGGCCTCCATCTCCTTGGCGCTGGGCTCGCGGACCTCCTTCCACCGTCCGGGGATGGCGTGCTCCACCACCGCGCGCAACCCGGCCCGGCGCTCCGCGGGGTCGGTGACCGCGCGCGCGCGTCCCCGCACCACGACGCTCCGATAGTTCATGGAGTGGCCGGAGGCGGAGCGCGCCAGCACCAGGCCGTCGAGGTGGGTGACGCTGACGCAGACGCCCTCGAGCGCCGCCGCCAGGCTGCGATTGGCGGCCGCGCCGTGGAGGTAGAGGGTCTCGCCCACCCGGCCGAATCCGGTGGGCAGTACCAGCGGCTCCCCGTCGACGATCACGCCGAGGTGGCAGACCAGGGCCCCGTCGAGGATGGCGTGGATCGTCCCCCGGTCGTACCGGGCCCGTTCGGGGTGCCGGCGGACCTCGACCCGCGGGCTTGCGGCGCCAGCGGTCGGCTCACCGCCCTCCTCATCGCCGGCCCTGTCTTTGGTCATACGTTATGATACAAAATTATGAATGTTACCGAACTATTCTACATGAGCGGCCGGCACGCCGTCGACCTCGCCGCCGCGGTCGAGAGAGCCGTCCGCGACGGCCGGGCCCAACCGGGAGAGCGCCTGCCCACCGTCCGCCGGGTGGCGGCCGAGCTGGGGGTGAGCCCGGCGACGGTCGCCGCCGCCTACCGGGAGCTGGGCCGTCGCGGCCTCACCCTCGGGGCCGGCCGCTCGGGGACCTCGATCTCCCCCCGGCCACCTCTCCATGCCGGTGTGACCGCGCGGCCCCGCCCCGGACTCCGCGACCTCGCCCAGGGCCGGCCCGACCCCCAGCTCCTCCCCGACTGGAGCCGGGCGCTCTCCGGTCTTCCTCGCCAGTCGGCGTCGTACGGCTCGCCCCTGGTCGAACCCGACCTGGCCGACCTCGCCCGCGAGCGCCTCCGTGCGGACGGTCTCGACGCCTCCCATCTGACCGTGGTGAGCGGCGCCGTCGACGGCATCGAGCGGGTCCTGGAAGCTCATCTCCGGCCCGGCGACGGGGTCGCCGTCGAGGACCCCGTGTACCCGCCCGTCCTCGACCTGCTCCGGGCCATGTCGCTCCGCGCCCTGGCCGTGCGGGTCGACGCCCGGGGCATGCTCGCCGAGGACCTGGACGGAGCGCTCCACCGCGGCGCCCGCGCCGTGGTGATGACCCCGCGCAGCCAGAACCCGTTCGGCGGCGCCCTCGACGACCTCCGGCGGACCGAGCTGCGTCGCGTGCTCGCCCGCCATCCCGACGCCCTGGTGGTCGAGGACGATCACGCTGAGGCGGTCGGTGGCGGGACGGTGGTCGGGGTCGCCATCCCCGGCGCCCCCGCGTGGGCGGTGGTCCGCTCCGTCTCCAAGACCCTGGGGCCCGACCTGCGCCTGGCCGTCGTGTGTGGGGACGAGAGGACGGTCGCGCGCGTCGAGGGACGGCTGGCGGTCGGCCCCGGCTGGGTGAGCCACCTCCTCCAGAGGCTCGTCATCAGCCTCTGGTCGCGCCCCGGGCTCGAGCTCCTGCTCGCCAACGCCGCCGACACCTACCGGCGCCGGCGTGAGGGGCTCCTCGACGCCCTCGAGCGGCGCGGCGTCACCGCCCATGGCGCCACCGGCTTCAACGTCTGGGTGCCGGTGGAGGCGGAGGCGCCCGTCCTCGACGCGCTCGCCGAGGCCGGCTATGCCGCCCTTCCGGGAGAGCGCTTCCGGATCGCGACCGGGCCGGCGATCAGGATCACCTGCGCAAGCCTCGATCCCGCGGAGGCCGAGCCGGTCGCGGATGCGGTGGCCGCGGCGGGAGCGCCGGGCGGCGCGCGTCTCGCCTGACCGGCGGCTGGTGGCCACCCGAGCCACGCCCCGGACCAGACCGCGCCGGCGCCGGATCGCGAATACCATGGGAGACGATGACCGTCGGGTCCGAGCAGATCGTCACCGTCGACCCCGCCACCGAGGATGAGGTCGACCGCTTCGCGGTGATGGGCGACTCCGAGGTCGACGCCGTCCTCACCGGCGTGCACGAGCGGTTCGCCGACTGGCGCCGTCTCCCGATCGTCCGGCGCAGCACGCTCTTCCATGCGGTCGCGGACGTCCTGCGCCACCGGGTCGACGCGCTCGCCGGCCTCATCACCCGGGAGATGGGCAAGCCGCTCGTCGAGGCGCGCGCCGAGGTTCGCAAGTGCGCGACCGCCTGCGACCACTTCGCCGACCGGGCCGCCGCGCTGCTCGCCGACCAGCCCTCACCCTCGGACTCGCCCGACAGCTTCCTCGCCTTCGAGCCGCTCGGAACCGTGCTCGGCATCATGCCCTGGAACTTCCCGCTCTGGCAGGTGATCCGCTTCGCCGCTCCCGCCCTGATGGCGGGGAACACCGCGGTGCTGAAGCACGCCGTCAACACCACCGGCTCCGCCGTGCAGGTGGAGCGCATCTTCCTGGAGGCGGGATTCCCGCAGTCGGTGTTCCGCACCCTGGTGATCCGGGGCGGCCGGGTCGCGCGGGTCATCGAGGACCCGCGGATCGCCGCGGTGACCCTGACCGGCAGCGACCGGACCGGTTCCGAGGTGGCCGCGGCCGCCGGCCGGAGCATCAAGAAGACCGTCCTGGAGCTGGGCGGGTCGGACGCCTTCGTGGTCCTGGAGGATGCCGACGTCGAGGCGGCCGCGACCACCGCCGTGCTGTCGCGCTTCCAGAACTGCGGCCAGAGCTGCATCGCGGCCAAGCGGCTGATCGTGGTCGAGGAGGTCGCCGACCAGTTCGAGCAGGCCGTGATCGCCGAGTGCGAGCGGCTCCGGGTCGGGGATCCCACCGATCCCGAGATGCAGATGGGCCCGATGGCCCGGCTCGACCTCCGCGTCGAGCTGGAGCGCCAGCTCCGGGAGTCGGTGGACCTGGGGGCCCGGATCGCCACCGGGGGGCGGCGGCTGGACCGCCGCGGCTGGTTCTTCCAGCCCACCGTCCTCACCGGCTGCACCCCCGGGATGCCCGCCTTCGACGAGGAGACCTTCGGCCCGCTGGCCGCCGTCACCCGGGTGGCGGGCGAGGAGACCGCCCTCCAGGCCGCCAACCGCTCCCCCTACGGCCTGGGCGGCAACGTGTGGACCGAGGACGTCGAGCGGGGCATCCGCTTTGCCCGCCGGCTGGAGACCGGGAGCGTGTTCCTCAACGGCATGACCCACTCCGACCCCCGTCTCCCCTTCGGCGGGGTGAAGCGCAGCGGCTACGGCCGCGAGCTGGGCGGCTTCGGCCTTCGCGAGTTCGTCAACGTCAAGACGATCTGGGTGGGGTAGGGGCGCCGCGGCCCAGGGTCCCGTGGCCGTGCCGCGGCTCGGCGGCCGGGGGGGTGACGCGGCTCAGCAGCCGGGGGCGGTGAGGATGAGGATCACCCCCACGATGTTGATGGTCATGTGGACGATCACTCCCGGCCACACCGACCCCGACTTGGCGTAGACGTACGCCAGCAGCACGCCGCCCAGGAAGACGGGGAGGAAGAGGGCGGGCTCCGCCCAGCCGGCATGGGCGGCGGAGAACAGCACGGCGCTCACCAGCACCGCGCCCCAGAGCGGCAGGCGTCCCCGCAGCCAGCGAAAGGTGAAGCCGCGGAAGATGATCTCCTCTGAGATCGGCGCGATCACCGCGACCGCGAGCAGGGTGAGCGCGACCGAGCCGCCGAACTCGGCGCGGATGCCGACGCACTGGTTGCTGGAGCTGGCGGTGGGGAGGATGACGCGATCGATCAGGGCGCCCACGTCCTCGAGCACGTACGCCGCGAAGCCGAGCGGGACGCCCGCGGCCAGCCAGGGCCACGCCGGCAGGCGGAGGCCGAGCGCCGTCAGGCGGGTGTGGCGACGCCACCGCACCAGCAGTCCGATGAGCAGCAGGCAGGCGCCGTACACGGCGATCTCGTCGGCGTAGGAGAGGGCCACGGCGCCGCCGCTGCCGGCCGTGATCCGCAGCCCCTGCGCGGTGGCCTCGGCGACCCAGTTGGCTCCGAAGATGATGGGAAGCAGCGCGATCAGCACCGGGACCACGTCGGTCCAGGTCCACGCGGTCCGGGTCGCCGGCGGCTCGGTGGCGGCGCGGGCGGTGGGGATGAGCGGGGCCGGCTGCGCCGGGCGCCCCGGCACGACGGTCCAGCCGTACGGGCCCGGTGCCCAGGCCAGCGGGAGGGGCCGGATCGCGAGCACCAGGCTGCCGGCCATGCGGTCGGGGAGGCCGCGCCGCCACGCGTCGGCCAGGGCGGGGACGAAGCCGGCACCCAGGGTCAGCAGGGACCACCACCATCCGGCGGCGCGAAGCAGGGCCTGCCCCCAGGTGAGCCGGTCCCCGCTCCGGGCGTCGACCACCCGGAGCCCGAGGACGCGCATCGCCGGGGTGGCCCTCGAGCGCCAGCCGATCGCCGGGTAGACGAAGGGGGTGGCGATCAGGGTGAGCAGGGCGACGAGCGTGCCGAGGACGACGCCCGGCTCGCTCGCGGTGGCCGCGGTCACCGCCGTCGCGGGCGCGAGGGTGGCTTCGACGATGCTCCCGCCCACCACCAGCCCGGCGCCGGCGATCAGCGCGATGAACACCGCGTCCAGGGCAAAGGCACCCAGCCGGCGTCCATACCCCGCGAGCTGGAACTCGTGGGTGGGCGCCGCGGACGGTGACGGTCCGGATGGCGGTGCCGGTGGAGGCCAGGGAGCGGCCGGCGGCCAGGTGGGCTGCCACCCCGGCTGCGGGGCCGGGGGAGGCGGCGGGAAGGCCCACCCCGGGGGCGGGGGAGGAGGAGGTGGCGGCAGCGACGGGGGAGCCTGGTCCATGGGGGGTGGTGCCGGCGGATTGTAGACGGTGGCCGGATCTAGCCCAGGAGAGCCCGGGTCAGTACGCTGCGGTGCCCGCCCCGTCCGCCGCTGCCTGCGCGACCACCGCCGGGTCGGTCCCCTCGACCCGCGGGCCCGGGAGGGGCACCCGGATCGGCGACACTGGACGGCCCTGGACGGTCAGCGGGGCCCAGGTCGCCCGCGTGCGGAAGCGCAGCTGTCCCCAGCCCATCCGCTCCGCCGCGGCCCGGAGCCGGCGGTCGGGGTTGACCGCCACCGGGTGGCCGACCGACTGGAGCATGGGGATGTCGCCGGCCGCGTCGCCATAGGCGTAGGAGCCGCTCAGGTCCACCCCGTAAACATCGGCCAGCCGGCGGACCGCCTCCGCCTTGGCGACGCCATGGCAGAGCGCCACCCTGCCGGTGTAGCAGCCGGCGACGACCTCCGCCTCCGAGGCCACCACCGCGTCGGCTCCCACCAGGTCGCCCAGCCTGACGATCAGGTCGCGGGTCGAGGCCGAGACCAGGAACACCAGGTGGCCATGCAGCCGGTGCCAGGAGATCAGCCGCAGGGCCTCCTCGAAGACCCGCGGGCCCAGGGCCCGGGGGACGGCCCGGTCGGCGGCCCGGCGCAGCGCCCTGACCTCCTTGCCACGCACCGCATCCCCGATGCTCTGCACCGCTCGCTGGATCTCCTCCTCGGAGAAGCCGCGGACGCTGAACTGGAGCCCGCGCAGGGCGGCGTTGAGCACGGCCCGCCGCGGCAGCAGACCGGCGCGCTGAAGCGGCCCAGCCAGCGCGAGCATCGAGGACCCGCGCAGCAGGGTGCGATCGACGTCGAAAAAGGCGGCGATCCGCTGACGGTTGGGTTCCGCAGCTACCATGCCCGCCCATATGCAAGCACGAACCCCCCGGGCGGCGCGCGCGGTTTCGCCGACGGTTAATCAACTGATCACCGATGGACGCCGCCGCTTAAGGGCTTCTACCGCGATCGACCACTGGCGGGGAGGGATCGCCCGGGAGGACGCCGAGGACCTGCTGGCCCTCGCCCTGGGCGTCCGGCCTGAGGCCCTCGACCCCCCGGCGCCGGTCCCGGCCAGGGTGGAGCGGCGTTTCCACGACTACGTCGAACGGCGCGCCGGCGGAGAGCCGGTGGCGCTGATCCGTGGCACCGTCGACTTCGCCGGCCTCACCCTGGCGGTCCGCACGGGTGTCTTCGTGCCCCGGGGGACCAGCGAGCTTCTCGCCCGGGCGGCGGTCGCCGCGCTCCGCCGCCGCACCGTCAAGGTCGCCGTGGACGTCGCCTGCGGCGCCGGTCCGGTGGCCTGCGCGATCGCCGCCGCCCTGCCCTCCGCGGAGGTCTGGGGCGTCGACATCGACCCCGGCGCCGTCGCCCTGAGCCGCCTCAATGCCCGTCGCAACCACCTGGTCAACGCCCGCTTCCGGGCCTCCGACCTCCTCGCCGGCCTGCCCCGCCGGCTCCGCGGGGAGGTCGGCGCGTTCACCATGCACCCTCCCTACGTGGCCCGCCAGGACGTCCGCGCCCTGCCCAAGGAGATCCGGGGTTACGAGCCCCGCCACACCCTGACCGACGGCTCGCCGGACGGGCTGGGCCTGGTGCGCGCTCTGGTCGACGAGGCTCCCGCGTGGCTGCGCCGCGGCGGGGTGGAGCTGGTCGAGGTGGCGCCCTTCCTCAGCCGGTCGGTCCAGGCGCTGATGCGCCGCGCCGGTCTCGAGGTCACCGTCCAGGCCGGCCCCGACGCGATCACCCGGGTGGTGGGCGGCCGGCTGCGGGGCTGACCGTCAGCTGCTCAGATCCACGCCCGCCGCGCTCAGGGCGTCGGTGCCTGCGCTCTCCGCGGCCAGTCCCTTGCTCTCGAGCGAGCGGCTGCCCTCCGACACCCCCTGGGAGAGGTCCGCCCCCGCGGTCGCATAGTCCTGGAACGCGGCGCGCAGGTGGGGATCGGCGGCCTTCTCGGCGGCCGTCACCGCGTGCTGGCTGCGGATGTTCGTCAGAGCCGCCTCCGCCGCCTGGTTCAATTGGCGGGCCGCGGCCTCGCAGCTCGCCCCCGGTGTGCCCGCGCAGGCGGGGTCCATGGCCGCGATCGGGATGAGGACGTCGCAGATGTCCTTGATCGCCGCCCCGGTGTAGGCGTCGGGTGGACTGCCGCCGCTGCAGTCGGCCCCCGGCTGGATGGGGGGCTCTCCGGAGGTGGCGGGAGCCGAGACACTCGGCAGCGGCACCGGCGTGGCGGTGCTGGCCCCGCTGGCCGGTCCGGCCGGGGCGCGGCTCACCAGCAGGTAGGCGCCCTCGGCGGCTCCGGCGGCGATGGCCAGCGCCGCGACGACCGCCAGGGTGATCTTCCAGGCGCGGGGGATCCCACCGGACTGGGGTGACCCGGGCGGCGGGCCTCCTGGCCCGAGAGGAGGGGGCGGGCCGGGGGGAACCGCGAAGGCTCCGGGACCCGCGGGGGGAGCCCCGAACGGCCCCGGCGGGGGTGGGGGCGGGTTCCAGCTCGTCCATCCCGGTGGGAGCGACGGCGGCGGTGGCGGGGACGGCGGTGGCGGCGGGGGCTGGTCGTTCACGGATGCGGTGGCTAGTCTGAAGAGATGTCCGGGCGCATCGCTCCGTGACCATCGTCCGGGTTCCGGGGTTCCCGAGCCGGACGCGGTCCCGGCTCACCGGAGCGCGTGCTCGGGTGGCCAGGAGCGCTGCCCGAGTGCCGAGGCCGTCCTGGGGGCCGGCGCGGCCAGCCGTATACTCGATCTGCGCGTGCGCCCGTAGCTCAGTTGGATAGAGCACCGGCCTCCGGAGCCGGGAGCGGGGGTTCAAGTCCCTCCGGGCGTACCAGCGGCCGGCTCCGGTCCCCGGGCCATGGGCCCGGCTTCCCGCGCGGAGGTGCACCGCGGGCGAGCGCGCAGCCTGACGTCAGACCATGACGCGCCCGCGCGCAGCCGCCCCGGCGAGACCCGCCATCCTCACCACGACCTCGCCGATGACGGTGGCGAGGACGAGGACGAGAAGGTCGCTCCAGGTGAGGCTCACGTGGGCGATCCGCGGAACGCTGGCGAAGATCCCGCTGAAGGGCGAGGCCAGCCAGGACCCGGCCACCATGATGCCGTGGGCGAAACCGGTGTCGGCGGCGCCGATGAGCCGGAAGACGAAGTCCAGCCCGACGATGGCGTCGATGATCCCCACCATCAGCCGGATCGCCTGCCTGGCCCGATAGCGGCCGATCGACCAGACGAATTGGACCCTCGTACGCGGAACGGCCAGCGGCGTCTCGGGCTGCTCCGTGACGACCCGGCGTGCGGTCAGCGACCGGTACGGCTCCGCCGGTGCCGGGGCCGGCTGCGCCTCCGGCTCAGCTGCAGGGGCTCTCTGCGTGATCATCGTCTTCGCCTCCTCGCGGCGGCTATGGCTCGTGCTGCCTTTGCCACAGGCAACACTGTCATAACTCATGATAGCAAGGATGTACCTATCTCCTGCGCCCGTCCGATGCTTCCGAGGGAGAGCGCGCGTGGCTGCTACCACCACTCGAAGGGGCGGCCGTCCCAGTCGTCGAGGCGGGGGTACCAGGGGTGGTCGGCGAGCTCCTCCAGCCTGGCCTCGAAGGCGTCGACCTCGGCGCCGGTGAGGAGCCGGCGCAGGGCGGCCCGGAGCGCGTCGCGAGAGCCTCCGTCACGCAGCCGCCGCACCAGCTCGACGTCCGCGCCCTCCAGGTCGCTCCCGCCGAGGTCGAGGAGTACGGTCCGCTGACGGGGGTAGGGGAGGAAGGTGAGGGCGTTGTCGATCCCCCAGAGATGGCTGTCGCCGTCGAGCAGCAGATGGGCGCGCTTGCGGTCGGCGTTGTTGGCGAGGATGTCGAACACCGCGAGCCGGCGGAGCTGCTCCTCCAGGGCGGGAACGGCGCCATCCGCCAGCGGCTCCTCGCGCGCGTGGATGAAGAGCTGCACGCTTCCGGGGCCGTGGGGACCCTCGCGCAGCGCCGTGGGCGGGACCACTCCCATCCCGGCGGCGGCGCTCACCAGGTAGGCGGCACGCTCACGGAGATGGAGGGTGTGCCGGGCGAAGTCGTGGAGCGGGCGCTCTCCCCGGGCCGGCTTGTAGATCGCCCGCAGGGGCTGACCCTCGACGTGCGGGTCCGGGGCGTCCAGCTCGAGCACGAAGACGGCATTGCTCGAGTAGACGACGCGGCCCATCGCCCGGATCGGGGCGGTGGCGAGCTGCTCGAGGACCGGCGCGTCGGCGCCGGACGCCAGGGCCCCCACCTCCGCTGCAGCCGCCCGGAACCGGTGCTGGACCGAGCCGGTGTCGGCGTCCGGGGCGAGGCGCGTGAGCCGCATCCCGGTGCCCGGGTCCAGGTGCCGCCGGTGACGGCGGCGCTGTGGCTGCGCGTCCATGGAGAGATGCTAGCCGCGCGCGTCAGCCCCGCCTACCCTGCCCTTCCCCGCTACCGCCGGCGCAGGGCGGCGCGGGCGACCTGGATGGCCACCGCCGTCAGCAGTGTCAGGACTCCCACCACGATCAGGATCAGCGCGATCCCCTTCGGGGTGGTGTTCCCGAGGCCGGCGATCAGCAGCAGAACCGCGATGGCGAGCAGCGCGAGGTTGGTGACCCACGCGTGCCGCCTCGGCGCGCGGTGGGGGGCGTGACGTCCGCGCAGAGCGTGGATGATGTCCTCGTCGCGGCCCCGGCGGTGGGAGCGGCCGTCGTCGGGTTCGCCGCCACCCTTCGGGAGGTCGTTGCGATCCAGAAGAGACCACCACTCCGGAGGCACATTCGTCGGCCGCGAATCCGGGGGGAGCCCGTGGCTCGGACGGTAGTTGTCGTCAGGCATCACGTCCCGCTGCGCACGCCGAGCGGTCCGCCGGCTTGGACGTGGGCGAGACTGACGGCCGCATCGAGATGATACCCCCGGGGGAGCGCGGGGTCGACCGTCTTGCGGGCCGCGGCGCGCGCCGGCGCGGGCACGCCCGGTGTCGCCCGCGGCCCCTGGAGCTTGGGCGTGCGGGACACTGACCGCTTCCGTTCCGCGGCGGCTGCACTGCTGGCCGCGCAGGATGCGCACCGCAACTGCACCCGCTGCGTCGAAGCGGGCTTTCTGGCGGCTGCCAACCCGGTCTTCAGCGGCCACCCGGGACAGCGGATCATGCTCGTGGGGCAGGCACCTGGACCGGTGGAGAACGACGGGCACCGGCCCTTCGCGGGCCGTGCCGGCCGCCAGCTCATGCGCTGGTTCGAACGCGGCGGATTCGCCGGCGAGGCGGACGTGCGCGGGCGCGTCTACATGACGTCGATGACGACCTGTTTCCCCGGGCGCACGCCCGACGGCCGCGGCGACCGCAGGCCCGGGTCCCGGGAGATCGCGCTCTGCTCGTCCTGGCTCGACGCCGTCCTGATGTTCCTCGAGCCACGGCTGGTCATCCCCGTCGGCGGTCTGGCGCTGTCGCGCTTTCTCCCCGGTCGCGGTCTCGACGACGCGGTGGGCCGGGTCTTCGACACCGCCGGGGTGGTGACCGAGGTGGCCGGTGACGCACCGCTGCTGCTGCCCCTGCCCCATCCCTCCGGGCAGAGCCGGTGGCTCAATGACCCGGCTCGCGCCGGCCGCCTGGAGCGCGCCCTCTCACGGCTGCCCGAACTGGCCCGCTGGGCGGAATCCGAATGAGTGGGCGATGGTATGATCGGTCGCTGTTTGTGCTCCCGCACAGTGAGAGACCGGGTGCCTCCGTGCCCGACACCGAATCCACACCGACGCCGGCGGTCAGTGGGGCCGTCAAGGACGCCGAGAACATCCTCGAGCGGATCTTCACTCCGCGACCCAAGGCGTCCCCGGCCGAGCAGGCGGAGCGGGTGCTGCGCCGCCCGCGACGGATCGTTTACTGCGCCATCAGCAATCGCAACTTCTACTGGCGCCAGCACATCAGCAAGTTCGTGCTCGACGAGGGGGCCGTTCCCATCGTCCCGTTCATGCTCTTCGACTACTACCTTCTCCACACCGTTCCCAAGGAGACGGTGCGGGAGGCCTTCAACAACCTGATCGTCAAGTCGGACGAGATGTGGGTCTTCGGCACCATCTCGCTCGGGGTCAAGGTCCAGGTCGGCATCGCCAAGCGGCTCCACAAGCCGGTCCGCTACTACGACATCACCGATCTTCCCTACCGGGTGGTCTCTGTCCCCGAGGCGATGGTTCGCGAGGAATGATGCCACGGGCGGCGGAGGCGTCGGGCCCTCCACTGCTGGCCGTCATCGAGCACGCGGAGGACGAAGGCCCGGGCCTGATCGGCGAGATTGCCACCGGCTTCGGCATGCGGGTGCAGCGGTTCACCGCCGCCGATCCGCTGCCCGCCCTCGACGGCGTGGCCGCCCTGGTTGTGATGGGCGGTCCCCAGAGCGTGCACCAGCCGGATCGGCGACTGCGCGACGAGGTGGCGCTGCTCCACGAGGCGGTGACCCGCGGGCTTCCCGTGCTCGGGGTGTGCCTCGGCGCCCAGCTCGCCGCCGCCGCCTGCGGTGCCCCAGTGCGCCCCGGGGATCGGGGCCCGGAGCTGGGTCTGGGGGCGGTCACCCTGACCGCGCCGGGGCGCGACGACCCCGTCTTCGAGGGCTGCGGCCCGACGCTGGCGGTGCTCCACTGGCACGCGGACACCTTTGACCTGCCCCGCGGCTCCTGCCGCCTGGCTCACAGCGAGGCGTACCCCAACCAGGCGTTCCGGCTCGGGCGGGCCTACGGCTTCCAGTTCCACGTCGAGGTCGACGGCGCACTGCTGGACGCCTGGTCACGCCACCTCCCGCTGCCCGATGACGCGCGGGCGTGGCTGCGGCGGACCGACCCGGAGCGGCGCGGGGTGCTGGCGCGCTGGGTCCGGCAGGCGCTCGACGCCGTCCCCTGAGAGCGGCGGGCGCGGCCAGGGCGGGCGCGACCCCTCAGCGCGAGCGCTGCCGCATCCCCTCAGCGCCAGCGCCTGCGCATCTCCTCCCGCCACCCCGGGAAGTAGCGGGCGATCACCGGGAGGTCGAAGCGGGGCAGGATCGACCCCACGGGCTCCCGTTCCAGCAGGAACTCGAACGACGCGCGCACCAGCGCCGCCGCGTCGGGAGCCCCCAGCTCCGCGGCCAGCGCCTCCGCGGCGGTCACGGCGAAGCTGCGCCCGTCGACCTGGACGCTGAAGGCCGGGCCACCCTCGGAGCGCACCTGGATCGACGCCATCCGCCCCCCTACGGCGTGGGCCGTGGGGTCGCCGCCGTCGTGTCGCGCAGCGTCCAGGTCCCATCCCAGGTCCAGGTGAAGGGCACCGCGGCCGCGCCGCAGGCTGAGCACATGCCGCCGAAGAGCACCACCTGGCGGTCCGCTTCGTCGTAGGCGATCGCCGAGTCCCCCACCGCCGGGCTCGACGAGACGTGGTTCCAGCTGCCCGCCTCCCCACCCCATCGGTAGGTGCCCTGAGCCGTGACCACCAGGTCCCCGCTGCCCGAGGTGGTCGCCTCCCACGAACCGCTCAGCACCGAGCCGGTGGGAGTCGGCCCGGGGGTCCAGGTGGAGCCGTTCCACGAGAACACCGGCGGGGTCGTGGCGGCCGCCTCCTGCGTCCCATCACAGCCGCCCCGGGCGGTGAAGAGGTCCAGGCTCGCCGAGCTGGGGTCGTAGGCCAGGCCGTCCGAATCCGCCGGGGGTGGGGACGCGGACGGGTGGAGCAGTAACCACGCGGTCCCGCCCCACCGCCAGGTGTCGGTGCCCTCGCACCCGGCGCGGGTCGTGACCAGGATGAGCTGCCCGGTCGCGTCGTCGGTGGCGACCGCGTTGATCAGGTCCGAGGCCGGGATTCCGCCCTCCGGCTGGGGGGACCAGGACGACCCGTCCCAGGTCCAGGTGGCGTCCGTGTCGGCGAGATGACCTCCCTGCACGCTCGTGTCGCCGCCGGTCAGCACCAGGTCCCGGGTCGACGGATCGTAGCCGAGGAACGCGCCGCTGAGCGCGGGGGGCGAGACCGCCGGGTGCAGCTCGCTCCAGCGCGCGCCGTCCCAGCTCCAGGTGTCGGCGAGCGTGGTGAGCGCCTGGTTGCCGATGACCAGCCCGCCGTACAGGATCACGTCACCGGTGGCGGGGTCGTAGGCCATCGCCGCGTCATCCCGGGCCGAGGGCCGGAGCGGTGGCGGCGAGGCGAGGGTGTCCGCGAGCGGCGCCGGGGTCGGGCCTGCGGTCTCGGAATGGCTGGAGACGGCCGAGAGCGCGAGCGTCGTCACCGCCGCGCCGACCAGGGCGGCCAGGGTCACGCCGGTGACCAGCGCCCGGCGAGTGATCCGCGGCCGCCCCGCGGTGCGCGGCTCAAGCTCCGGTTCGGACGCCTCGGACCCGGATTCGGGCTCCAGGGTCTCCGCCATCCCCGGTGCACCCGGACCGGCGGAGGAGGTCGCGAGCAGGGCCCGGCGCAGGCGCTGCGCCGGGTGGCGCGCGTCACCATCGCAGCCGCCGGGCGCGGCTCGGTCGATCCGGCGCGGCGGGGGCTCTCCCTCGGTACCGGTGGTGTCGATGTCCGTCATGGCATCGCGTCCGTGTCTCAACGGTACGCCGGCGCGGGCCCCGGGGCACCGAATCCCGGATGCGGCTGATCTAGATGCGGCGGATCATCTCCCGCTCGATCGCCTGGCGGGCGTGCCGCACCAGGGGCGCGAGGCGGTGGTCGCGGAGCGCCTGTTCCATCTGGCGGAGCAGGGAGTAGAGGCTCTTGACCGCCTTGACCAGGTCACCCACGTCGGAGCCGGCGGGGACCTCGATCTCGGCGAGCGCCACACCCTCGGCCCACTGGTGGGCGGCGGCCACGAAGTCGAAGGAGAGCGGTCGCAGGGTGTTGACGCCGTGGTGCTCCTCGATCGCGGCGAGGCGCTGGAGATCGCTGCGGAGCAGGCGGTGACCGCGCTCCACGCCCCGGCTCGGCCAGTGCCGGCGAGCTGGCTGGGGCCGCTCTCGGCCCCGGTCCTCGGCCACCAGCATGGTGAGCACCCCGACCAGCTCGGGCGGGGTCAGCTCCTCCAGCCAGCCGGCCTGGATCGCATCGGCGACCAGCAGCGCGCTCTCCCCGAAGAGCGCCTCGGCGAGCAGGCCCAGCTCGGTGGGCCGGTCGTTCTCCAGGAAGCCGGCTTCGCGCAGCACTCCGCGCAGGGCCCGGAATTCGCGGCGGTAGCGGCCGCGCGCCGAGCGCAGCTCCTCCTCGCCGTGACGGAGTGTTTCCTCCACCTCCTCGGATTCGCGGCGGTGGCTGCGATGCTCGCTCAGGTAGGGGCACCCGGTGCAGGGGCTCTGCTCCAGCCGGCCCCGTGATGCCTTGAGGGAGCGCCGCATGGTCTCGAAACGGCCTGCCGGGTCGGCGCCCCGGCCCCCGTAGCGACCGGCACGGCTGTCCCGCCAGTGCTGGCGCTGAGCCCGGCGCACCTCGGTGTCCAGAGCCTCGACCTGGGCGGCCAGCCGCAGGTGGCGGGTGAGGGTCGTCTCGGTGCAGGCATGCCGCGGATGGCGGAAGACGCGTCGCCCCAGGTCCGCGCGCAGCTCCTCGAGGTTGGCCCGGCGGTGCACCCAGTGCTCGCTGCGCCGCAGCGCCTGGTACTGACCGAAGGAGTGGTCGAGCAGCTCCTCGGCCCGCTCCAGGCTGCGCGTCTTGAGCAGGGCGAGCACCATCGTGTAGGTGGGCGCGAACTTCGACTCGACGCTCATCTCGCCGCCGATCGCGGCGTCGTAGATGTCGCGAACGTCGACGTCCGCCTCCTTGAGGATGATCCCGTGGCCGAGGGTGTCGATGCCGCGCCTCCCGGCCCGGCCCATCAGCTGGGTCAGCTCCGCCGACGTGAGGGCGTGGAAGCCGGTGCCGTCGAACTTGGTGAACGAGGAGACGACGCAGGCCCGGGCCGGCATGTTCAGTCCCAGGGAGAGGGTCTCGGTGGCGAAAACCACCTTGACCAGCCCACGCTGGAAGAGTACCTCGACCGTCTCCTTCGCGTAGGGGAGCATCCCGGCGTGGTGCATGGCGACGCCGCGGCGGAGCAGCTTGGTGTCGACGGCGTCGAGGAAGACCTTGCGCTCGTCGTCGGCGATCGCCTGCAGGCGCTTGCCCAGCTCGGCCTCCACCTCGAGCTTCTCCTGCGGGCTGGTGAGGTCGAGACCGTGCACGGCGCAGCGGGAGAGCGCCTCCCGGCAGCCGCGCCGGGAGAAGATGAAGTAGATGGCGGGCAGCATCCCGCCGGCGCGCAGGCGCTCGACGACCTGGAGCAGGTCGTTCTCGGGGGCGCGGCGCGCGTAGCGCAGGCGCAGGTCGCCGGCGCTCAGGTTCTGGGCGCGCTCCAGGGTCCGGCGGGCCACCTGACCGCGCTCGTCGAAGAGCGGCCAGAGCTGGTTGTCGAGGCAGAGCCACAGCTCGAGGGCGACCGGCCGCTCCGTCTGGGTGACCACCTCGATCCCGCCGCGGAGCTCGCTCATCCAGGCGGCGACCTCGTCGACGTTGCTGATGGTCGCCGACAGGCCGGTGATCCGGATGTGGCGCGGAGCCTCGATGATCACCTCCTCCCACACCGTGCCGCGCGGGTGGTCGTCGATGTAGTGGACCTCGTCGAGGATGACGTCACCCACCGTGGTCACCCGCTCCGGCTCGTCGTAGAGGATGTTGCGGAGGATCTCGGTGGTCATCACCACCACCGGGGCGGACTCGTTGAGGGTGTGCTCGCCGGTGACCAGCCCGACGTTGGCCTCGCCGTAGCGCTGCCCCAGGTCGCGGAACTTCTGATTGGAGAGTGCCTTGAGCGGGGTGGTGTAGATGACGCGCCGGGCCTGGTCGTCGCTGCGGCGGAGGTCGGGAGGCGCCGCCAGGCAGCGCCAGATGGCGTACTCGGCGATCAGCGTCTTGCCGCTCGAGGTGGGAGCGCTGACCAGCACCCCCCGGGAATGCTCCAGCTTCTCGATCGCCTCGACCTGGAAGGGGTCCAGGGTCAGCCCGACGTGGGCGCTGAACGCGGCGGCCAGGGTCCCGGCCGCGCCGGCCGGGGTGACGCTCACGACTGCCACTCCGGGCCGGGACCGCTCTCCGGCCATCGCCGGTCTCCCCGGGTGCTCACTCGGGAGCCGGTGGGTTCTCGGCCGACGGATGCCGCCGGTGGGGCCGGAGTCCCACCAGGGAGACGAGGGCACCGAAGACGCAGAGGACAGCCGAGATCAGCATGGCCCGGTGGAACCCCTGGGTGAGGGCGCTCCCCCCACTCTCCGCTCCACCGGTCAGGCCGGCCAGGAGCGGCACCGCCGCCACCGCCAGCAGCCCCGCCACCCGGGTGACCGCGTTGTTCACCCCCGAGGCGATCGCGGCGCGCGCCGCCGGCACCGCCCCGAGCACGGTGGTGGTGAGCGGAGCCACGGTGATCGCGAGGCCGAGCCCGAAGACGGCGGCGGCGGGTAGCACCACCCTCAGGTAGGAGGCGGGCTGCGCCACCCGGGTGAACAGCAGGAGCCCCCCGGCAGCGATCAGCGGTCCGACGGTCATCAACCGCCGGGCGCCGATCCGGCCCACCAGCCCCCCCATCCGTGGGGAGAGGATGTAGAGCAGCAGGGTGATCGGGAGGATGGCCGCGCCGGAGGCCAGGGCGCTGTAACCAGCCGCCTCCTGGAGCTCGACGACCACCAGGAAGAGGGCGGTGCTCAGCGCGGCGTAAACGACGAGGGTGGTCAGGTTGGCCACCAGGAACGCGCGCGTCCGGAAGAGCGAGAGTGGGAGGAGGGGGCGCTGCTGCCGCGACTCGATGACCCCGAAGGCGACCAGCAGCGCGGCACCGAGCAGGACCGCGCCGGCGCTGAGCGGGCCGCCCAGGCGGGAACTCTCGATCAGGCCCAGAGCGAGGAGCCCCAGCCCGGCCACCGCCGCCAGCGCCCCGCCCAGGTCGGGGCGCGAGCCCGGCATCCGCGGAGGCGCCTCCCGAGCGGACAGATGGCGCAGGGCGGTGAGGAGGGTGGCCGCCGCGAGCGGGACGTTGATCAGGAACACCCATCTCCAGCCAGCCCGATCAACCAGCAGCCCGCCCATGAGCGGGCCGGCGACGGTGGCCAGGCCGGAGATGCCCGACCAGGCGGCGATCGCCCGCCCCCGGTCCTCGGCGGAGAAGCTGGTGGAGACGATCGCCAGCGCCCCGGGGACCAGCAGGCTCGCCGCCGCCCCCTGGAGCAGCCGGGCGACCACCAGGGTGGTCCCGTTCGGCGCCACGCCGCAGAGGGCGGAGGTCACGCCGAAGGCCGCCGCCCCGGCCAGGAAGACCCGGCCGTGGCCGACCCTCTCGCCGGCCGCGCCGCCCAGCAGCACGAGCCCGGCGAGGGTGACCAGGTAGGCGTCCAGCACCCATTGCAGCGTAGGGAGGCCACCGCCCAGGTCGCGCCCGATGGCGGGGAGCGCGACCGTGACCATCGTGGTGTCGAGAAGGGCCATCCCCGAGCCGAGGACCGTCGCCGCGAGGATCCAGCGACCCGCCGGGCTGGCGAGGGCCAGCCGCCGGGCGGGCCCAGGCTCAGTGTTCACAGGCGCAAGATCTCAAACCTCGAGTCGGTGAGCAGGGCGTCGCCGTAATTGCCCACGAAGTTGAGCACCTTCTGGCACACCTCGTCGGCGTGGCGGGCGTCGGAGGAGACGCAGGCCACTCCCAGCTCGACCGCCTGCCAGAGGTCCTGGTCGCCGACCTCGGCGACCGCGACGTTGAAGGTCTGGCGAACCCGGGCGACCAGGGAGCGGACCACCTGGCGCTTGTCCTTGAGCGACCCGCTCTCCGGGACCTGGAGCCGGAGGACCAGGGTTCCGATGACCATCCCCGGCAAGCTAGCAGACCGGCGCGGGCAGTGACGTCTCCGGTCCCACGCGGAGCCGCGAAAGGGAGGAGGCGGCCGCTCCTCTGGGCGACCGCCTCACTCCTCGCCGCCGCCGCCGCCGGCCGGGCGGTGGCGGTCCTGACTATCCCCGGGCCAGGGCGGGGACGAACTGGGCGGCGTCCACCGTCCCCCAGCCGGTGGCGTCGTTGTAGTAGCCGTTGGCGTTGAAGCCGGGGACGGTCACCAGGTCGGACGCGGCTGCGCAGGTGACCCCGTCGCTCAGGAAGCTGGTGCAGAAGGTGAAGGTGTTGTTGCCCCTCGTGATCGGCACGATGCCGTTGAACGGCTGCTCGGCGATCCCGTAGAGCTCCGGGTTGAGGTAGCCGAGGCTGTGGCGGGCCTCCTGGTCGGCCAGGGCGACGATGCCGGAGAAGAGCGGGCTGGCCTCGCTGGTGCCGCCGACGATGCTCCACCCGGGGGCGTCCGCGGGATCGGACGTGTCGTAGAAGTCGACGGCGCCGTTGACCGCGGCGCTCATGCTGATGTCAGGGGTGCCGCGCTGGTTGCCGACCACACGCGTCACGTCGTTCTGGAACGCCGGGCGGGAGAACACCGTCGAGAGGCCACCGCCGCTGGCCCCCCAGGTGTACACGGGCCCCCCGATGCCCACGGTCGTGGTGGAATCATTCCAGACGCTCGCCGGGACGTACGCGTGGCCCTGGGCGTCCAGGTGGAGCTGGGTCCCACCGACCGCCGTGACCAGGGGATCGGAGGAGGGCCAGTCGATCGCGCGGGTCGCGTAACAGCAGGTGAGGTTGGAGAGGTAGTCGGTCGACCCCTGGTCGCCGCTCGCCGCCAGCACGGTGATGCCGTTGGCGGCCGCGTTGATGTACGCGCTCCGCAGGCGATAGAGCTGCGAGGGGCTGGTGAAGGTCTGCTCGGTGGCTCCAAAGCTCTGGGAGATGACGTCACCGAGGTGGTGGTCGATGACGTAGTTCTCCGCCGCGACGATGTCGGGGAAGCCCTGGACACCCTCGGTCTCCGAGGTGGGGGTCTCGACCAGGAGGATGTTGGCCTCCGGGGCCATCACGTGGGACCACTCGACGTCGAGGCTCGTCTCGTCGCTCCACCCGATGCAGTCGCTCGCCCCGAAGGGGTCCGAACTGCAGGGCGGGATCGGGCCCTCTGGCGTGATCACCCGGAAGGAGGGCGGCGCGGGGAGCCCGAATGCCGCATCGAAGGTCGCCAGGTCGCTCTGGATGGTGGGCGAGCCGTAGGCGTCGACGATGACGATGGTCTCACCCCGGCCGTTGATCCCCTGGTTGAAGAGCGGCTGGAGGTCGTAGGCGCGCTGGAGCTGGAACGGCTCGTAGCAGGCGATGCCCAGCTCCGCCTCGCACTCGGCGGTGGTCGTCGGCGCGGGAAACTGGTGGTCGACGACGATGTGACCCGTGGCTGCCGGGATCATGCGAACCGCGGCGACCGCCACGGGGGCCGCGGCCACGGTTCCTCCACCCAGGAGGGCGATGGCACCGGCGGCAACCATCTGGGCAAGCGCAGGAACGCGCGACACTCTCATCTCTCTTACCTCCCGACCCTGCCGGCCTCCCTTCGCAGAGGCCTGAGCCTGGAGGCAACGTAGCAGACTGCGCGACCATTGGAAAGATGCACGCCCCGCCCGGCAGGCGTCGCGGGAGTCTTTCCTCTTCCGGCAGGGGTTCGCTCCCCCGCCGGCCGGCTACAGGACCCGGAGCAGCTTCTGACGCAGCGCCTCGAGGGTCTCGAAGTCCCCGATCGACGGCCGGGCCGGCGTCTTGCCCGGGAACTTGAGATGCTGCACCGCCTCCGCGAGAAGCTGGATCTCCTCCTCGCTGAGGCGGACCGAGCGGAGGTTGTGGATCGGCGCCGCGGGCACGGGGTGGACGGCCGGCTCGGGCAGGGCGGGCTCGATCGGAGCGGCCTCCTCGGTGCTGCGGAACAGCTCGTCCGAGCCGCGCAGCTGGGCGCGTCGGAACCCGGGCATCACGGGTGCCCAGCCCGCGCTCTGGATCGTGCCGGCATCGCCTCGTCCTGGGCCTCCGGCCGGGTGTCGCCACGTGCCATGAGGGTGCGGGCCAGGGCGCGGTAGGCCCTGGCGCCCGGCGAGTCGGGGGCGTACTGGAGGATGGAGAGACCGGCCAGGGGGGTCTCCGCGAACCGGATCGAGGCGTCGACGCGAATGTCAAAGACCTCGTCGCCGTAGCGCTCCTTGACCAGCTCGAGCACCTCCTGGCTGTGCAGCGTCCGCGGCTTGTAGATGGTGGGAAGGATGCCGGCGATGCTCAGCTGCGGGTTGAGCTTGGCGCGGACGCGGTCGATCGTCCGCTGCAGCTGCTGCATCCCCTTCATCCCGAAGTACTCGCACTGGAGGGGGATGATCACCTCGGTGGCCACCACCAGCGCGTTGACGCAGAGCAGGCCGAGCGAGGGTGGGCAGTCGATGACGGCGTAATCGAACTCGGGGAGCAGCGGGGTGAGCTTCTCCTGCAGCACGGATTCGCGCCCGAACTCGGTCACCAGCTGGAGCTCGGCCCCCGACAGCTCGATGTTGGCGGGCAGGAAGTCCAGGCCGATGGGCTCCGACCTCAGCCGGGCCTCCGCGGCGGTGGTGGACGGCTCGGTGAGGATGTTGTAGACGGTCACCTCCAGCTCGTCCGGCCGGCGCACCCCCATGTTGATGGTGAGGTGCCCCTGGGGGTCGAGGTCGACGGCGAGGACCCGAGCCCCGGCCTCCGCGAGCGCGGCGGCGAGGCTGACGGCGGTGGTGGTCTTGCCGACGCCGCCCTTCTGGTTGGCGATGGCGATGACGCGGGTCACCGAGCGACCTGGGCCGAGCTGAGGGTCGAAAGTCCTTTCGAACAGATGCGCCGCACTGAGCCGGTATCATAGCGGACCCCGCACATAGCCAAAGCCGATTCCGGTGGCGGGCCGAGCCATCGCGTCCAAGCGGAGGGAGTTCGTCCGTGGCCGAAGCCGAACGTGTCAAGCCGCGCAGCCTCTACGTCGAGGAAGCGATCCAGGCGGCCTTGGAGAGCCGATGGCAGGATGCGGTGGCTATCAACCGCGCCCTCATCGATCGCCATGGGGGCGACGACGAGACGTTCAACCGGATCGGCAAGGCCCTCACCGAGCTCGGCGAGCACCAGCCGGCCCTCGACGCGTACTTGCAGGCGCTTCAGCTCAACCCCCTGAACGTCATCGCCCAGAAGAACGTTCGCAAGCTGCAGCTCCTCCTCGACAGTCGCGCCAAGCTGGGCGGGGCCAAGGGGGCGATCGACGTCGACCTCTTCGCCGAGGAGCCCGGCAAGAGCGCGCTCACCGTGCTCAACCCGCCCAAGTCGGGGGTGGTGGTGGTGGTGGCGCCCGGTGACGTCGTCGAACTGCACCTCCAGGACGGCGGCCTCCAGGCACAGACAACCCGGGGCGTCGTGCTCGGCGACGTCGACAGCAAGGTCGCCCGGCGGCTCGTGCCCCTGATCGGGAGCGGCAATCGCTACACGGCGGTGGTGGCGCGGGTGGAGGAGAGCCAGATCGAGATCATCATCCGGGAGGCCTTCCAGTCGGCCGAGAACGCGCGCAAGTCGTCCTTCCCGGTCAGCCGCCAGAAGCGCGAGGAGTTCCGGCCCTACGCCAAGGACTCCCTGCTCGCCCAGCGCGGCGTCGACGACATGCCCCTGGGCGATATCGAGGAGGACGAGGAGGCCGCCGGCGCCGGGGAGCCGGGGGAGGAGCTGGAGCCGCTGGCGGCGGGTGACGAGTTCGAGGAGCCCACTCCCCTCGAGGACGTCGAGACCGAGGACGAGATCGACGAGGACATCCGCCCCGAGGACCAGTACTAGCCTCCGGGCGCCCCGGACGGCCGCGCCGGCGCCGGACGTCCCACCCCTCGAACCCGCCGACGCTGGCACAATCCTGGTCACCACCCATGCCACCAACCGCCAGCCGGTCGCCGTGGCCCCTCGTCGGCAGGCACGAGGAACTGGCCCTGCTCGCTCGGGAGCTGGAGCGTCCGGCCTCGTGCGGCGTCATCATTGCCGGCGCTCCGGGGGTCGGCAAGACCCGCCTCCGCGCCGAGGCGCTGGCCCGCCTGCGCCGCGACGGCTGGGTCGTCCGGGAGGTGACCGCCACCGTCGCGGCGGCGACCATCCCCTTCGGTCCCCTCGCCCCGCTGCTCCCGGAAGCCCTGTCGATGAGCCCCCTCGACGTCCTCCGTCACAGCGTTCGGGAGCTGCGGCAGGAGCGGGGGAACGGCCGGCTGGTCGTCTCCGTCGACGATGCGCAGTTCCTCGACGCCGCCTCCTCGGCGCTCCTCCACCAGCTGGCGAGCACGCAAACCGCCTCCCTGCTGCTGACCGCCCGCTCCGGCGAGACGCTCCCCGACCCGATCACCGGGCTGCGCAAGGAGGGGGCGATCGGATGGATCGAGCTCCAGCCGCTCTCCCGGACCGAGGTGGAGGCGCTGCTCGGACAGGTGCTCGATGGCCATCTCGACGCCGGCACCCGCCATGAGCTCGGCCGGCTGAGCCAGGGCAACGTCCTCTTTCTCCATGAGCTCGTCGAGATCGGGCTGAGCTCGGGAGCCCTGGCGGAGCGAGACGGCGTCTGGCGCTGGGAGGGAGAGCCGGTGGCCGCGGGTGGCCCGCTCGAGGCGATCGAGCAGCGGCTCCGCCCGCTCTCGCAGCCGCAGCGCGAAGCGGCCGAGGCCCTCGCGCTCGCCGAGCCACTCCCCCTCGACGTCCTGGAGAGGCTGGTGGCGCCCGCGGTCATCCGGGACCTCGAGGCGGCCGCGGTCATCACCACCACCACCGTCAACGAGAGGTACCACCGCCGCTGGCAGGTGCGGCTGGCTCATCCCCTCTACGCCGAGGCGCTGCGCGGCGGCCTGACGCCGCTTCGCAGGCGCGAGCTGCTCGGGCGCCTGGGCGACGCCCTGGAGGCGACCCCGCTCCGTCGGGGAGACGACCCAAGCCGGCTGGCCATGATCCGGCTGGAGGCCGGTCAGCCGGTTCCCGCCGACTCCGCACTGGCCGCGGCCCGCTGGATGCTCGGCTCCGGGCGCTTCGACACCGCCGAAGCGCTGGCGCGCGCAGCGATCGACGCCGGGGTGGGCTTCCCCGCGAAGATCGCCCTTTCCCGCGCCATGAGCGGGCTGCGCCGGCCGGAGGAGGCGCAGGCCGTCCTCGACGCCGCCCATCCGCGGGACGTCGTCGAGGTGGCGGAGCTGGCCCTCACTAGCGCCCAGAACCTCCACTACGGGCTCGGACGCGCCGAGCGGGCCCTCGAGGTCCTCTGCGAAGCGGTGGACGGCCTCCCGGAGGGCACCGCCGCCTACGATCTCGCCGTCACCCGCGCTCTGCTCGAGCTCTCGGCAGGGCGGCTGCAGGTGGCCGAGGAGCGCAGCGCCGCGGTCATCGACGACCCCGCCGCCCCTCCATCGGTGCGGATAGCGGCGATGGGGGTGCGCGGTCTGGCGCTCGCCTTCTCGGGCCGGCCGCTCCAGGCGGTCGCCATCCTCGACAGCGGGATGGAGCTGCTGCGGGACAGCCCGGAGCTGCTCACCACGCGCTCCAGCCTGCTCACCGGGCGGTGGAACGCGCTCTGGTTCGCGGGCCAGGTGCCGCAGGCGGCACGGCTCGCCGAGGAGATCCACGACCGGCTCGTCGAAGCCAGCCTCGAGCCGCTGCGCGGCTACTGGACGGGACTGGTGGGCTGGGCCGCCTTCCTCTCCGGGAAGAGCGCGACCGCCAGGGCGTGGCTGGAGGAGGGGGTCGCGATCTGCCACCACTACATGGCCGGCGGCGGTCATCTCGCCACGCTCGAGGGCGTCCTGGCCCAGGCCGCCAGCCTTGGCGGCGACCTCCGGCGCGCCGAGACCGCCCTCGCCGCGGCGCGTGCCGCGATGGCCGCCCCGCCGACCGAGCAGCCCTGGGTCGACCTGTGTGAGGCCTGGGTCCTCTGGGCAAGGGGGGAGGGCTCCAGGGCGGCCGCCTCCGCCCTGCGTGCTGCCGACGGCTGGCGTGACGCGGGGTTCTCCTCCACGGAGTCGTGGGCGCTCCATGACGCGGCCCGCCTCGGCGATCCCTCCGGCGTCGAACGGCTGGAGCACCTCGCCGCCCGCTGCGAGGGTGAGCTCGTCCCCGCCCTCGCGGCCCACGTCCGGGCACTCGTCGATGCCGACGCCCCGATCTTGGAGAGCGTCTCCGTCGAGTTCGAGCGGATGGGGCTTACCCTGCTCGCCGCCGAGGCGGCGGCGGAGGCGGCGGAGACCTACCGGAGAGCGGGGATGTCGAACCGCGCCCGGGTGCCGGCGCTGCGCAGCGCCGCTCTGGCAGCCGACTGCGAGAGGAGCCGGTCGCCGGCCCTCGACCGGGTCTCAACCCGGGGGGTCCTCACCGACCGCGAGCTGCAGGTCGCCCGGATGGCCTCGGGAGGCACGAGCAGCGCCGACATCGCAGTCCGGCTCGGCCTCTCCGTGCGCACCGTGGAGAACCACCTCCAGCAGGCGTATTCCAAGCTCGGGGTGAGCTCGCGGGCGGCGCTGGCCGTGGTCCTGGCCACGATCCCGGCGCGGCCGGCCCTGCCGAGCACCGACGCCCTCCGCTGAGCCTCGACCGCCCCCGCTGAGTACCGACAGCCTCCGCTGAGTACCGGGAGCGGTTCCCAGCCTGTGCCTGGGTACTGCGGTACTCATGACGCTCCCCCGGGCGGCCAGTAGCGTGACCCGGGATGAACCGGGAGGCGGCCCTGGAGACGTTGACCCCGGCCTATGCGGAGGCCCTCCGCCTTCGCGACCAGGGCGCCGATCACGCCGCCATCGCCGCCCGGCTGGACCTGCCGGTGGAGGCCGTGCCCAACCTGCTGGAGCTCGCCCAGGCGAAGCTCGACACCCTGCTGGTGCTGCCCGCCGCGGAGGCGGACTGAGATGGCCGAGGAGTGCGGAGCCGCTCCGAGAGGGGGAGCCGGTCGCTCCGAGAGGGGGCGCCCCGCCACGAGCGGGGACTGGCCAGTCGGGGGGGGCGCCAGGGAGGGGGTCGGCGCACCCCTCGTCCAGGGGTTGCGACATCCGCGTATGTGAAGCCCGTTTCCGAGTTGTGAGAGGCCACCGCGGCGCGGTAGCCTCCGTCAGTCGCCCAATAACCACGTCTGCACAGGAGCACAAGATCTGAAATGCCAGCACAGATAGGTGGACGCACCTACTCCAACGGCCAACTCCTCATCGGGGGCGGCTTGGTCCTCGCCCTGATCAACTGGTTCATCCCGTGGTGGTGGGGCTTCTCGTCCAGCTACACCGGATCGAGCGTTCTCGGCATCGCGGGCACGAGCTACAGCGGCGGGACCAACGGCTTCGGCCTCTGGTCTGGTTGGCTCGGCTTCATCGTCCTGCTCGTCCTGATCGTCCTGTTCGCGATCCGGACCTTCGCCCCCCAGACGCTCCCCGCCCTGCCCGTCCAGGATTTCATGATCTACACCGTGGGCGGCGTGTTCATCGCGCTCATGACCATCCTGTTCCTCACCTATGCCGGGGGCGCGAGCTACAGCGGTCCTGGCTACAACTTCAGCGCCGGAATCTCGATCGGCTTTTTCGTCGGCCTGATCCTGGCCATCGCAATCGCCGTCGGGGGCTGGCTCTCCAAGAGCGACGTCCAGCCGGCGACCGCGCCGATGAACTTCTCGGCGTTCAACCAGAGCCCGCCGCCGCCGCCTCCGGCCCAGTAACTCTCAACAGAGATACGAGAGGCATCGAGGGCCGCCGTCCCCGCGGGGCGGTGGCCCTCGGCCATTCCCTGGCGCGTCAACCCGACCAAGACCGCCGGCAGCACCGTTTTCGACACGATGCCAGGCTGAGGCTGTCTAGACTTCGCCGGTATGAGCGCCCTGCAGAGTCCTGCGCGGGGTCGTGCGGGCGGCTTCGCGGACTGGATCGGTGCGGCGGCACAGCGCCGGCGGGCCGTCACCGAGGCCTTCGTCGACACCTTCGCCGCCTGGGGCTACGAGTACCTGGCGACCCCGCTCGTCGAGCCGCTGGAGACCGTCGCCGCCGGTGTGCGGGGTGGTCTTCAGACGCAGCTGTTTCGCTTCATGGACGCCGACGGCAGCCTGCTCGCCCTGGTCGGGGAGCGTACCGTGAGCGTCGCCCGGGTGGTCGCCACTCAGCTCCAGGGAGCGACGATGCCGCTCCGGCTCTGCTATGCGGGACCGGTGCTCTTCAATCGCCCGCCGCTCGGCGGCCGGCGCCGGGAGGCGATGCAGGCTGGCTGCGAGCTGATCGGCCACCCAGGCCTGGCCGCCGACGCCGAGTGCATCGCGGTGGCCGCGGCCGCGCTCCAGCGGGCCGGCATCGCCGGCGTTCAGATCGATGTGGGCCACGCCGACCTCGTCCCCGCGCTGCTCGACTCCGCCGGGCTCGACGCGGAATCCCGGGAGCGGGTGGCCGCCGCCCTCCGCCGCCGCGACCTGGTCGCGGTCGAGGATGCGCTGAGCGGGACCGCGGCCGGCGACGCCGAGCGAGACCTGCTGCTCGCCTTCCCCACCCTGCGAGGAGGCCGGGAGATCCTCGACAGCGCGGGAGCGCGGCTCACCGACCCGCGACCGCACCGCGTCCTCGCCGACCTCGCCGAGCTCTGGGAGGTCCTCGACCGCCACGGGATCACCGGCAGCGTCCACCTCGATCTCGGCGCGGTGCGCGACTGGGACTACTACACCGGACCGACCTTCGAGCTGTTCAGCGCCGACCTCGGCTTTCCCCTGGGCGCGGGTGGCCGCTACGACCGGCTCCTGGAAGCCTTCGGCGCGGGTGCGCCGGCGACCGGATTCGTCCTCCACGTCGATCGCTGCTGTGATGCGCTGATGCGTGGCTCGGGTGAGGACGGAAGTCGCAGGGTGCTGCGCCTCGGCTACTCCGGGGAGCGGGCACAGGAGGCGCCCGCGGTGGCCGCTCGGCTCCGCGAGGCCGGCGTCGTCGTGGCCCTGGATCTGGAGCCGACCGCCGGGCGGCCCGACCAGCCGGTCACCGACGGCGCCGCGCACCTCGGTGACGACGGTGCCCTTCGCTGGCGGTATCGGGGCCGCGATGGCAGCGGGGTCGAAGGCCTGCTGGCGCTGAACCGGGAGGATGCCCGGTGAGCGAGGGGCTGCGGCTGGCCCTGCCCGCCGGCGCCCTCTTCGAGGATGCCTGCCGGCTGCTCTCCGAGGCGGGGGTGGCGGACGTCGATCCGGGCCGGTTCGACCGCCAGCTGCAGATCGCCACCGCGACGGCGACCGTGGTCAGGGTGCGGCCGACCGACGTCCCGGTGTACGTGGAGATGGGCGCCTGCGACGCCGGCATCGTCGGCAAGGACATCCTCTGGGAGTCGCCGCGCGACTGCTACGAGCTGGTCGACCTGGGCTTCGGCGCCTGCCGGCTGGTGCTGGCGGCACCGCAGGGCTCACCGCTCGCCCTGGGGCGATTCCCCCAGTCGCTCCGCGCCGCGACCAAGTACCCGCTGGCCGCCCGCCGGTTCTTCGATGCTCTGGGGCTCGCCGTCGAGCTGATCAAGCTCCACGGATCGGTCGAGCTGGCTCCCGCGATGGGCCTGGCCGACTGCGTCGTGGACATCACCGCGACGGGGCGGACCCTCATCGCCAACCACCTCGTCGAGGTGGCCGAGGCCGGCCGCTCAACCGCCCGGCTGATCTCGAACCAGGCCTCGCTCAAGACCCGGAGCGAGGCGGTGAACCGCCTCGCCGCGGCGCTCCGCCGCACCGTGGCGGCGCGGGCCGGGGCCTTTCCCGGGGCGGCGTCGTCTCCTCCGAAGCTCGCCACGCCGCTGCCCGCACTGCCCGAACGGGGAGCCGGACCCCGGTGATCACCCGGCTTCGATCCCTGGCACCGGCGGAGTGGCGAGCCCAGGTGCGCGCCGAGCGGCGGGGCACGGATCTCCTCCTGGATGCCGCGACCGCCGGCCCGCTGGCGGCCTGGTTCGACCTGCCGGTGAGCGCCGAACGGGTGGTCCGCACCATCGTCGACGAGGTCGCCCGTGACGGCGACCCGGCGGTGCGGCGGTGGACCGGACGGCTGGACCAGGTCGACGTCACGCGGACGCGCGTGTCCGAGGGGGAGATGGCCCGCGCCTGGGAGGCGACCGAGCCCGCCGTCCGCGAAGCGATCACCGCGGCCGCCGCGCGCATCCGGGAGATCCACGAGCACCAGCTGGACACCTCGGTCCGGGGCACCGCCAGCTCCCACCTGCGCGCCCTTCCGCTCCGCCGGGTTGGCTGCTACGTTCCCGGAGGGAGGGCCGCCTACCCCAGCACCGTGCTCATGAACGTGATCCCCGCCCAGATCGCCGGGGTCGCGGAGATCGCCCTGGTCTCCCCACCGGGCGCCGGGGGCGCGGTCCACCCCCTGGTCCTGGCCAGCGCCCACCACCTGGGGGTGAGCGAGGTCCACGCCGTCGGGGGAGCCCAGGCCATCGGAGCCCTCGGCTACGGCACCGAGACGATCGCCGGAGTGGACAAGATCACCGGCCCCGGGAACGTCTTCGTGACCCTGGCCAAGCGCGCCGTGTTCGGCGAGGTCGGGATCGACGGCGTGGCCGGGCCCAGCGAGATCGTCGTGATCGCGTCCGCGGATGCCGACCCCCGGCTGGTCGCCGCCGACCTGGTCTCCCAGCTCGAGCACGATCCCCTGGCCTGGGCGGTGTGCCTCACCGACTCCCCGGTCCTGGCCGGCGCCGTGGGCGCGGCCTTCTCCGAGGAGGCGTCGTCGGCGGCGCGGGCCGGGATCATCGCCGCGGCCGCCGGCCGCCACGGCGCCGTGGTCGTCACCGAGTCGCTCGACGCGGCCCACCGCCTCGCGGACGAGTTCGCCGCCGAGCACCTCTCGCTCCAGGGTGAGGCCGCCGAGGCGCTCCGCGACGAGCCCCACACGGCCTCCGCGGTCTTCGTCGGCCGGCGCTCGCCGGTCTCGATGGGGGACTACGTCGCCGGGCCCAACCACACCCTGCCCACCGGCGGCGCCGCCCGCCACCGCGGCCCGCTCTCGGTGATGGACTTCCAGCGCTGGCAGTCGGTGGTCGACCTCTCGGTCGAGGAGTTCGACAGCCTGGCCCCGGTCGCCTGCACGCTCGCCGCCGCCGAAGGGCTGCGCGGCCACGAACGGGCGATCCGGCTTCGCATGGAGGATGCTGTCCGATGAGCCCCAGCCGCCCTTCCACGCCGTCGCGGCGGATCGCCAGCGAGGAGCGGGTGACCAAGGAGACCCGCATCCAGGTCGACGTCGACCTGGACGGGCACGGCAGCGCCGACATCGATGTCCCGCTGCCCTTCTTTCGCCACATGCTCGAATCCTTCGTCAAGTACAGCGGCATGGACGTCCGGCTGCACGGCTCCGGCGACGTCGAGGTCGATGCACACCACCTGGTCGAGGACTGCGGGCTGGCGTTGGGAGCGGCGATCAGCCGGGCGCTCGGGGACCGCGCCGGCATCCGGCGCTTCGGTCACGCCTACGCGCCCCTTGACGAGTCCCTGGTGCGCTGCGTCCTCGACTACTCGAACCGCCCCCACCTGACCTGGGAGATGAGCGCTCTCACGGGCCGGATCAACGACTTCGATGTCACCGTGCTTCACGAGTTCGTGCAGGCTCTCGCTCAATCCGCGGGGATCAGCCTCCATGTCGACTTGGTCCGCGGCGCCAACCTCCACCACGTCGCCGAGGCGGCGTTCAAGGCGCTGGGGCTGGCCACCCGCGACGCCCTGACGGTGGTGGGGCGCGGGGTGCCGTCCACCAAGGGCGTGCTCTAATGCCACGGATCGCGATCGTCGACTACGGGGTCGGTAACCTGCGCAGCGTCGAACGGGCGCTGGCGCGGGCCGGAGCCGAGGCGGTCATCACCCCCGACGCCCGGGCGGTCGCCGCCAGCGACGGGGTGGTGCTTCCCGGTGTCGGCGCCTTCGCGCCGGCGGCGGCGCTGCTGCTGGGCTCCGGCCTCGGCGACGCGGTGAGGGAGGCGGCCGGCCGCGGCCGCCCCGTGCTCGGGGTCTGCCTCGGCTTCCAGCTGCTCTTCGATGCCAGTGAGGAGGGGGAGGGCGGAGTCGGGCTCGGCCTGCTTCCCGGGCGGGTGCGCCGCATCGCCGCCGGCTCCCTCAAGGTGCCGCACATGGGGTGGAACCAGCTCCGCATGCGCCGGCCGGCGGCCCTCACCGCGGGCGTCGCGGATGGCGCCTGGTGCTACTTCGTCCACTCGTACGCGGCCGACGCCGACCCCCGGGATGTGGTCGCCACCGTCGACTACGGGGGCGAGATCGTGGCCGTGTGCGAGCGGGGGGCGGTGACCGGAACCCAGTTCCACCCTGAGAAGAGCGGTCCTGCCGGGCTCCGCATCTACGCCAACCTGGTGGCCGCCTGCATCGGCGAACCGAGGCCGGCCGAGCCGTCGCTCCCGTGATCGTCATCCCTGCCATCGACATCCGGGGGGGCCGGTGCGTCCGCCTCATCCAGGGGGACTACTCCCGTGAGCACATCTACGAGGAGGACCCCGCGGCCGTGGCGCTCCGGCTGGCCGAGAGCGGCGCCCACCGGATCCACCTGGTCGACCTCGACGCGGCGCGGGGCATGGCCGACCTCGACTCCGCCACCGCCGCCCGCGGCGTGCTCGAGACGGCGCGCCAGCGCGGTGTCGAGGTCGAGGTCGGCGGAGGTGTCCGCACCCTGGCGGCGGCGGAGCGGTGGCTGGCGGCCGGGGCTGCGTTCGTCGTCCTGGGGAGCGTCGCCGTCCAGGATCCCGACGCCGCCCAGGTCATCTGCGCCGCGCTGCCCGGGCGCTGCCTGGCCTCCCTCGACGTCCGCGGCGACACCGCCCAGGCCCAGGGCTGGACCGAGGGCGCGGGGAGCGCCGCCACCCACCTGGAACGGTGGGCCGGCTGGCCGCTCGCCGGTCTGGTCCGCACCGACGTCGCCCTCGACGGGATGATGGGCGGCCCCGACCTTGGCGGCCTGGAGAAGACGGTGCGGGCGTTCCCCGGGCCGGTCATCGCCAGCGGCGGCATCAGCACGGTCGACGACATCGTCCGCTGCGCCGAGGTCGGCGCCGCCGGTGCGATCGTGGGCCGGGCTCTCTACGAGGGCAGCTTCGACCTGCGCGCGGCGATCCTCCGCTTCCCGCGATGAGCCTGGCCAAGCGGATCATCCCCTGCCTCGACGTCGACCACGGCCGGGTGGTCAAGGGTGTCCATTTCGTCAACCTCCGCGACGCCGGTGACCCCGCCGAGCTGGCAGCGCGCTACGATGCCGAATCCGCCGACGAGCTGGTCTTCCTGGACATCACGGCGAGCAGCGAGGACCGCGAGATCCTCCTCGACGCGGTCCGCCGCACCGCCGATTCGGTCTTCATCCCGCTCACCGTGGGGGGTGGGCTGCGCGGGCTCGCTGACATCGATCGGATGCTGCGCAGCGGCGCCGACAAGGTGTCGCTCAACACCGCGGCGCTCGATCACCCCGCCCTGATCGGCGAGGCCGCCGAGCGCTTCGGCGTGCAGTGCATCGTGGTCGCCGTCGACGCCCGGCGCGAGGGTGGGGCCTGGCACGTCTTCTCCCATGGCGGCCGCCGCGACACCGGGCGGGACGCGCTCGCCTGGGTGCAGGAGGCCGCCGAGAGGGGCGCCGGTGAGATCCTGCTGACCAGCATGGATCGGGACGGAACCCAGGATGGCTATGACCTCGAGCTCACCCGGGCGGTCGGCGACCGGCTGACCGTGCCGGTGATCGCCAGCGGGGGTGCCGGCGAGCCCGAGCACCTCCGGGCGGTGCTGAGCGAGGGGGGTGCGGACGCCGCCCTCGCCGCCTCGATCTTCCACGACGGCATCCATCCGATCCCGCAGACAAAGGCCTACCTGCGCGAGCACGGCGTCGAGGTCCGGCTGTGAGGTTCACCAAGCTGGTGCCCATCATCTACGTCGACGACCTGAACGCCGAGGTGCAGTTCTACAAGGACCTGGGATTCAGCGTCCTCCACGAGGGGGACGAGTTTCCCGGCTTCGTCGCCATGCAGCAGGGCGATGTCGAGTTCGGCATCGAGATCAGCGACCACTTCCGGGCCCGGGCCGCCAACGACTCCTTCCTCTGGCAGTTCCAGGTGGACGATCTTGCCGCGGTCGCGCGGCTGTGCACCGAGCTGGGCTACCGGCACACGGCACCGGAGCGGTACGGGGAACGGATGGACGCCTGGGAGATGACGGTCACCTCTCCCAACGGCTACCGGGTCAACCTCGAGGGCCGCTCCCCGCTCCACGTGCCGCTCGTGGCCGAGGGGCTGACCCTCGGTGCCGGTCTCTCCCTGATCCCCGAGCCGGCCGGGCGCGCCCCCGACTTCGGCGGCGAGCTGGTCACCGCCGTGGTCCAGGACGTGCGCACCGCCGAGGTGCTGATGGTCGCCCACATGAACCGCGACGCCTACGAGACCACCCTGGTCACCCGGCGGGCGACCTTCTGGAGCAGGAGCCGGGAGCGTCTCTGGCAGAAGGGGGAGACGAGCGGCAACGCCATGCGGGTGGTCGAGGTCCGGCTCGACTGCGACGGCGACGCGGTGCTCCTCCTGGTCGAGCCCGCCGGTCCGGCCTGCCACACCGGTGCCCGTTCCTGCTTCACCGCGCCGCCCCCGGGCGCGGGGGCGCTCTCCGACCCCGGACGGGAACCCGTCTCATGATCGAGGGGGTGGGCCGCACCGCCGGCTACCTCCCCATCGGGGCCTACGGCCTCATCGGCGACTGCCGCAGCGCCGCCCTGGTGGGCGTCGACGGCAGCATCGACTGGTGCTGCCTGCCGCGCTTCGACTCGCCGTCCGTGTTCGGCCGCATCCTCGACTCCCGTGCCGGTGGGTACTGGCAGGTCCGCCCGCGTGGGGCATACCGCGCCCACCAGCGTTACGGCGACCGCACCAACCTCCTGCGCACCGTGTTCTCGACATCCACGGGTCTGGTTCGGGTCAGCGACTTCATGCCCGTCGACGAGGCCACCGTCGAGCGTCACGCCCACCCCCATCGTGAGCCTCGTCTGGTGCGCATCGTGGACTGCCTCGCCGGCACGGTGACGATGGACCACCACCTCGTCCTCCGGCCCGACTACGGCCGCGCTGCGGGCGCCTTCGGCGCCGAGGGACGCCGCTTCCACGGCGACGCCGGCGGCCTCCACCTCTGCGTCGTCTCCACGCGCGACATTGAGGGGCCGCACACGACCTTCACGCTGCATGCCGGCGACGCCGTCGCCCTGTCGCTGCGCTGCCAGCACACCGCTCGCGGTTGTGCCACCTCGGAGACGGCGTGGACGGTGGAGCGGGCCCGCCGGCTGCTGCGCCGGACCCAGGAGTTCTGGTGGCGCTGGATCGACCGGGTCCACTACACCGGTGCCTTCCCCGAGCCGGTGTGGCGCTCGGCGCTGGCCCTGAAGCTGATGATCTACGCTCCCACCGGAGCCATCGTCGCGGCCCCCACGGCGTCGCTGCCGGAGGCCCTGGGCGGCAGGCGCAACTGGGACTACCGCTTCACCTGGCTGCGCGACGCGTCGCTCACCCTCTTCGGCCTCTTCCAATTGGGCCTGCATGAAGAGGCCCACGGCTTCTTCGCCTGGCTGCGCTCGACCGGCATCGGCGAGGGTGCGAAGGTGCAGAACCTCTACCGGGTCGACGGAGGTCGCGACACCACCGAGCAGGTGCTGGGTCACTGGAGCGGCTACCGCGGGTCGAAGCCGGTGCGGATCGGCAACGGCGCCGTCGACCAGCTCCAGCTCGACGTGTACGGCGAGCTGCTCGACAGCGCCTACCTCTACGCGCGCTTCGGCGGTGAGATCAGCCAGGAGCTCTGGAAGGAGCTGCACGCCGTCGTCGACATGACCATCGATCGCTGGCAGCTTCCCGACGCCTCCATCTGGGAGAGCCGTGGGCGGGAGCTCCACTACACCTACAGCAAGATGATGTGCTGGGTCGCCGTCGATCGGGGACTGCGCCTGGCGGAGCGCTTCGGCCTTCGCTGCGACCGCGAGCGCTGGGAGGAGGCGCGCCGGGCGATCCACCGCAGCGTGACGACGGAGGGGTACAGCCGCCGCCGGCGCGCCTTCACCCAGACCCTGGGCGGAGGGACCCTGGACGCCGCCATGCTCCGGGCCAGCCAGGTGCGCTTCCTCGACGATCGCGATCCCCGGATCATCGCGACGGTGCGGGCGGTCGCCCGGCACCTCGGCCGTGGGGTGCTGGTCAGCCGCTACCGCCCCGAGGAGACCGACGACGGCATCGACCACGGCGAGGAGGGGGCGTTCCTGATCTGCTCCTTCTGGCTGGCCGACGCCCTGGCCCACATCGGTGAGGCGGAACAGGCACAGCGGCGCTTCGAGCGGCTGCTCTCCTTCGCCTCGCCGCTCGGCCTGATGGCCGAGGAGGTGGACGTGACCAGCGGAGACCTCCTGGGCAACTACCCGCAGGCCTTCACCCACCTGGCCCTGATCGGCGCCGCCGTCAACCTCGAGCGAGCCCGCCACCGCCGGCTCGGAATCCACGGGTTGGGCGCGTCGGGCAGCGCCCCGGACTGACGGCGTGAGCGGCGCCGCCCACGCGAACGGCCCCGCACCGGCGAACGACGCCCGCCGTGCCCGCCAGGCCCTGCTCGACGCCTTCGGTCCGGGCCCCGCACCGGCGGTGGGGATCGCTCCCGGCCGGGTCACCCTGGTGGGGGAGCACGTCGACTACGTCGGGGGCCACGTCGCTTGCATGGCGGTCGACCTCTCGCTCGAGGTGGCGGCACGCCCCTCGCGTGACGGCCGGTGGCGGGTCGCGGCGCTGGGCCAGCGGGTGGAGCGCCTCCGGCCGGCGATGGCGGGGGATCTCGGTGATCGCCTCCTCGCCGCCGCCCTGGCGCTGGACCGCAACGGCATCACCCTCCCTCCCCTGGAGATGGCCGTCACCGGCGACCTGCCACCGTCCGCGGGTCTCGCCTCCTCGGCGGCGGTCATCCTCGCCGCCCTGCTGGCGATGCTCCGGCTGACCCGCCTCCGCCTGACGGGGGAGGAGCTGGTGGCGGTCGCCCTCACCGCCGAGCGGGACATCGCCGGGGTTCCGTGCGGTGACCTGGACCAGCGCACCATCGTCCACGCGCGGGAGGGCGCCGTGCTCGCCCTCGACTGCGGCAGCGGCTCGCGGCGGAGTGTCCCCTGGCCGTGGCCGGGGATCTCGTTGCTGGTCGCGGCCAGTGGGGAGAGCCACGACGTCGGAGGCCGCGCGTACCGGCGCCGCCGTGAGGCGGCCGAAAAGGCCTGCTCCGTTCTCGGGGTGCCCACCTGCCAGCAGATCGGCGAGCGCTGGCGGGAGCTGAAGCCCGGGCTCCAGCCCGCCGGCCGCCACGTGGCCACCGAGACACGCCGCGCCGACGCCGCCGTCCGGGCGCTCGAAGCCGGTGACGTCGCGGCCCTGGGACGGCTGATGGACGAGAGCCACGAGTCGCTGCGGCGGGACTGCGCGGTGAGCACCCCCCGCCTCGACGCCATGGTCGAGGCGACGCGCCGGGTCCCCGGCTGCCACGGCGCCCGCCTGGTCGGCGCCGGTTTCGGCGGCAGCGTCGTCGCCCTGGTTGAGGAGGGGGCCGCCGGCCCCTGCGCCGCGGCGCTCGCCGGGGTCAGCGGGATGCGGGACGCCACCTGGCTGCTCCATCCCGCCGCAGGGCTGGGGGTGACCGCCGCCGATGTGGTGAGCCCCTGACCCGCTGATCCTCGAGGGGTCGGACGGGGAGGGAGGTGGAGGGGACAGGGCGGTGTAGAACGTAAGAGAAACGCGCATTCGCCGCCTCTTTTGAGGTATGCCCCCTACCGCCGTGGTGAGAGGCGCCCCGAGCGAGGAGGACCGTGAGGCCGCCTTCGAGCGAGCCGTCGTCCTCCCGGAGATGGCGCGCCTGTACGGGCTGGCGCTGGTCATCGTCGCCGACCGCGACGAGGCTGCGGACGCCGTCCAGGAGACGCTGCTCTCGGCCTGGCGCCGCTGGCCGTCGTTGCGGGATCCCGCCAAGCAGTCGGTCTGGCTGACGCGCATCTGCGTGCGTCGCTGCATTCACCACCGGCACCTCCTCGGCCGGCGGGTCCTGTGGTCGTCCGAGCGGTGGTCTGCGGTCCCGGGGCCTCCTCCGCTGGAGTTCGAGGGCCTGCTTCTCGACGTGCACCGCGCCGTCTGCTCCCTGTCGAAGCCACAGCGGGCGATGGTCATCCTCCATCTTCACGATGGATTCACGGTGGACGAGTGCGCGGAGCTTCTCGGTTGCCGTCCTGGGACGGCTCGCAGTCATCTCGGACGAGCCATGGCCAGGTTGAGGAAGGAGCTCGCCGATGCCTGATCCCAGCATCTCCGACGACGACGTGACACGGATGACCCTCCTGTATCTGGACCGGATGCGCCGGCAGCCCCCACCCCGCGACATCCAGGACGAAGTCATGAGGTCGATCCTTGCGCCGCGACAGAGGAGGGCGATCCCCATCGCCCGGCTCGTGGCGAGCGGCCTCGTGGTCGTGGCGATCGCGGTGGTGGCGTCCGTGGCGCTCGTCGCGCATCTCAGCAGTCCTCCGACCCCAGGCGTCTGGAGCATCGTCTCCACCTCCAGCTCGCCGAGTGGGAGCAGCGGCCTCTCCGCCATCACCTGTGTCAGCGTCAGCGACTGCTGGGCCGCCGGCTACTCGTTCGACCAGAACGGCAACGCCCGACCGTTGATCGAGCAGAACACGGGCAGCGGATGGCGCGTTGTCTCCAGCCCCAGTCCGTCCGGCAGCACGGACAGCGAGCTTCAGGGCCTGGCCTGTGTCAGTGCCGACGACTGCTGGGCCGTCGGCTATTCCATCGAGGCCTCAGGCGGCAGCCGCCAGACGCTGATCGAGCACTACGGGGGCAGTGGTTGGGGCATCGTCTCCAGCCCCAATCCGTCGGGCAGCACCGACACCCTCCTCTATGGCGTCGCCTGTGTCGGCGCAGACGACTGCTGGGCTGTCGGCCTGTCCGCGCAGGGGGCGCTGATGGAGCACGACGGGGGCGGCGGCTGGAGCATCGTCTCCAGCCCCGCCGCAGGCAGCCAGCTCAGGGCCGTGACCTGTGTGAACGCCAGCGACTGCTGGGCTGTTGGGGGGTCCGCGTCGAACACTTTCGCCGAGCACTACGACGGCCGGGGCTGGAGTGCCGTCCTCAGTCCCGTTCTCTCCGCCACCGGTGGTGGTGTGCTCCTGAGCGTGTCCTGCGCCAGCGCGGGCGACTGCTGGGCGGTCGGAGTTTCCGTGGTTGCCACCGACAAAGTCCAAACGTTGATCGAGCACTACCTCGGCAGCGGCTGGGGCATCGTCGCCAGCCCCAACCGCACCGACGGCTCGGACAGCCAGCTCGAGTCCGTGACCTGCGTCAGCATCGGAGACTGCTGGGCGGTGGGCTGGTTCATGGACGCCGCCAACGCCCTCCAGACATTGATCGAGCAGGAAACGGGCGGCGGTGGCTGGAGCATCGTGAGCAGCCCCGATCACCCCGGCGGCGCGTACACGCAGCTCCAGGCCGTGACCTGCGTGGGCGCCGGAGACTGCTGGGCCGTCGGCGGTCCCGGCGATCTCGCGGGCCAGGTCGTGATGCAGCTGACGGACCAGAGCCCAAGCTGAGCCTTCCTCACCGCTCCTGATCCCCGAACCTCGCGTTGCCGAGGCCGCTCGACCGCTCCCCCCGGGCCATCCCAAAAGCCTCGGCGTATAGTTCCGCGCAAGTTATCCCATCGTCGGAGGTGTAACCGTGACCGATGCTCCAGCAGCTCAATGGGTCCCCGAGGGCGGCACCAGTCGCCTGGCGGAGACCGCTCAGGGCAGGTGCTTCACCTCGGACTTGAGCGTCGACGAGTTCGTCCTGGTGCGCGAGAGCGGCTTGGTGCCGCTGGGTCTGGTGATGGGCACCTCCATGTACCACATGGGCCTGCAGTTCGCCGGCTGGAAGCAGTCCGTCGAGCTCACGGTTCTCAGCCAGGCGATGTACGCGGCCCGTGAGCTGGCCATCTCGCGGATGCAGGCCGAGGCGACGCAGCTCAATGCCGACGGCATCGTCGGGGTGGACCTTCGCCGGGTCGGCTACGTCGGCGCCGGCGACGTCTTGGAGTTCCTCGCGGTGGGCACGGCGGTGCGATTCGAGAAGGCCCCCGGCTCCCTGCGCGCCCCCAGTGGCAAGCCATTCAGCTCGGACCTCTCCGGGCGCGACTTCTTCAAGCTGCTCCGCTACGGGTGGGCCCCCACCGGACTGGTCATGGGCTGCTGCGTCTACCACATCGCGCACCAATCGATCCGGCAGGCGTTCCGCCAGGCGGGCCAGAACGTGGAGCTTCCCCAGTACACGCAGGCGATCTACTCCGCCCGCGAGCTGGCCATGAAGCGCATGCAGGATGAGGGCGAGCGCGACGGCGCCGCCGGCATCGTCGGGGTCCGCGTCGAGGAGAACAACCAGGTGTGGGGCGAGCACGGGGTCGAGTTCTTCGCCATGGGGACCGGCGTCCGTCCGGTGGCCCCGTCGACCGCCAGCACCCTGCCCTTCGTGGTCCCGGTCTAGACGAGGCACCGGCCGGCACGGGTCCACGGCCGCGGGGCCGCCGGGCGGGCGGTTGCATAATCATGCACTCCAAACGTATAATCCCCCAACCGTGCCCGCCTCTGTGATCCGCGCCGCCGTCTGCGGCGCCACCGGCTACCTCGGCGCCCAGTGCGTCGAGATCCTCGACCGCCATCCCGCCATCGCGCTGGTGGGGCTCCACGGCCGCGGCTCGGCCGGGAAACCCTTCGCCGCCACGGTCCCGGGGAGCCGGGTGACCCTCGAAGTCCAGGACGGGCTGGACCCCGGAGATGCCCAGGTGGTCTTCGCCGCCCTGCCCCACACCGTCGCCGCCGCCCACGCGCGGGAGTGGCTCAGCGCCGGCCGGGTGGTGATCGACATGAGCGCCGACTTCCGGCTGCGCGACCCCGCCGCCTACAGCCGCTGGTACGGGGTCGAGCATCCCGCCCCGGATCTCTGCGAGGTTGCGGTTTACTCCCTGGTCGAGATCCACCGCGACGCCATCTCGAGCGCGGACCTGCTCGCCGTCCCGGGCTGCTACCCGACCGCCACCCTGCTGGGGGCCGTTCCCGCCCTCCGCGAGGGGCTGGTCGAGCCCGAGGTGATCGTGGATGCCAAGAGCGGAGTCAGTGGTGGCGGCCGGTCGCCGTCGCTCACCTATCACTTCCCAGAGGTGAACGAATCGGTCCGGGCCTACGGCGTGGAGGGCCACCGCCACAAGAGCGAGATGCTCCAGGAGTTGAAGGCGGCGGCCGGACGTGAGGTGCGCCTGACCTTCGTCCCCCACCTGATCCCGATGACGCGCGGGATCCTCGCCACCCTCTATCTCCACCCCGTCGCCGGCCGGAGGGTGGCCGACGTCGCCGAGCTGATGAGGGGCTTCTGCGCCTCCAACGTCTTCCTGCGCTTCGAGGAGACGTCGCCTCCCACCAAGTCGGTGACCGGGAGCAACGTCGCCGCCATCCACGTCGGCGACCAGGACGGCATGGCCGTGGTCACCGTCGCCGAGGACAACCTGATCAAGGGCGGCGCCGGCCAGGCGGTGCAGGCGGCCAACCTGCGTTTCGGGCTCGGCGAGACCACCGGGTTGCTCAGGTCCTCGATGTGGCCGTGACCGAGGCCGGCCCCAGCGAGACCGCCGTGGCTGCCGGCACCGGTGTGTGTGCCCCGCTCGGCTTCCGCGCCGGGACCGCCGCCGCCGGCATCCGGGACGGCGACCGGAGCCGCGACGACATCGCGGTGGTGATGAGCGACCACCCCTGCGCCGCCGCCGGCGTCTTCACCCAGAACCTCGTCAAGGCAGCTCCGGTGGTCATCTCCCAGCTCACCCTGCGCCGGGGAACGCCGATCCACGCCGTGGTGCTCAACGCCGGCAACGCCAACGCCTGCACCGGAGCCCGGGGACTCCGGGACGCGCTCCGGATGTGCGCGCTGGCCGCCGGCGCGCTCGGCCGTGACCCGGTGGAGGTGCTCGTCTGCAGCACCGGGGTGATCGGCCGGCCGCTGCCGATGGAGGGGGTCGCCGAGGGCCTCCGCGCCGCGGCCCGCAGCCTGAGCCGCGATTCCGGCGAGCTGGCCGCCCGGGCCATCATGACCACCGACACCGTCCCCAAGACGGCGAGGGCGAGCTTTGCGGTGGACGGCATCGAGCATCGGGTGGGCGGGATGGCCAAGGGGTCGGGGATGATCCACCCCAACATGGCAACCCTGCTGGCGGTCGTCACCACCGATGCGGATGTCGCGGCAGCCGACCTGCAGGCGCTGCTCGTCGAGGTCGCCGAGTCCAGCTTCAACTCGATCACCGTCGACGGCGACACCTCCACCAACGACACCCTCTTCGCCCTCGCCAACGGCGCCGCCGGCGGGCCGGCGCTCAGGGCCGGAGACTCCGGCTTCCAGGCCTTCCGCCAGGCCCTGCTGGGCGTCTGCGAGTCGCTGGCGGAGCAGGTGATCGCCGACGCCGAGGGCGCCACCAAGCACTTCCGGGTCTCGGTCGGCGGCGGCCGCGATGACGCCGAGGCGCGTCTCGCCGCGCGCACCGTCGCCGTCTCCCCGCTGGTCAAGACGGCGGTGCACGGGGCCGACCCCAACTGGGGGCGGATCGTCATGGCCCTGGGACGGAGCGGGGCGCACTTCAGCCTCGACCGGGTGCGCGTGACGTTCGCTGGGACCACCGTCTTCGAGCACGGCGCCCCCCTCGACACCGACCTGAGCCCCGTCGTCGCCGCCCTGCAGCTGCCCCGGAGCGAGATCGACATCGACCTGGGCGCCGGTGACGGGCGGGGCCACGCCTGGGGCTGCGACCTCACCGCCGGCTACGTGCGCATCAACGCGGAGTACACGACATGACCACACCGACGCAGACCATGGAGGAGCGGATTCACCGGGCCGAGGTCCTGGTCGAGGCGCTCCCCTACATCCGGCGCTTCTCCGGCCACACCCTGGTTATCAAGCTGGGTGGGGCGGCGATGGGGGAGGACGTCGACTCCTTCCTCCAGGACGTGGTGCTGCTCCGCTTCGTCGGCATGCGCCCCGTGCTGGTCCACGGCGGCGGCCCGGAGATCTCCATGTGGCAGCAGCGGCTGGGCCTCGAGCCGAAGTTCGTCAACGGGCTGCGGGTCACCGACGCACCCACCATGGAGCTGGTGAAGATGGTGCTCACCGGCAAGATCGGCCCCGACCTCGTGGCCCGGATCCACAAGCTCGGCGGCCAGGCCGTGGGCATGAGCGGCGAGGACGGTCCCACCCTGATGGTCCGGCCCCGGGGCACGGAGGCCGGTCATGATCTCGGCTTCGTCGGTGAGGTCGACCAGGTCAACGCCGAGCCGGTCGAGGCGGTGCTCGACCAGGGGCGCATCCCCGTGATCGCCTCCATCGGCCTCGGTGTCGACGGCGACGCCTACAACGTCAACGCCGACACGGTGGCCGCCGAGCTGGCGGTCGCGCTCAAGGCCACCAAGCTGGTGCTGCTCACCGACGTCGAGGGGGTGCGCGGTGCGGACGGCGAGCTCATCAGCGTGCTCGACGCGGCCGCGGCCGACCGGCTGATCGAGAGCGGCGCCATCAGCGGGGGCATGATCCCCAAGGTGCGCGCGGCGCTGCATGCCCTCGAGGCGGTCACCGCCTCGCACATCATCGACGGGCGCGTCTCCCACTCGCTGCTGCTCGAGCTGCTCACCGAGAAGGGCGTCGGCACCATGGTGACGCGGTGAGCCGTCCGGCTCCGCAGGTCAGCGCGGCGCTCTCGGCCATCGAGGAGCGGGCCGCCACCGTGCTGATGTCCACCTACGCCCACCAGCCGGTGGCGATCCGAACGGGGCGGGGCTGCACCCTCACCGACGTCGACGGCCGCGAGTACCTGGACCTGGTCGGCGGCATCGCGGTCAACGTCCTGGGACACGGTCATCCGGCCGTGCTCGGGACGCTCGCCGAGCAGGCGGGCCGGGCCATCCACCTGAGCAACCTCTACTTCTCTGAGCCTCAATTGGATGCTGCGGAGAGGCTGGTGGCCACCGCCTTCCCCAGCCGGGTCTTCTTCTGCAACAGCGGCACGGAGGCGGTCGAGACGGCCATCAAGATCGCCCGCAAGTGGGGGAAGCTGAACCGGAACGGCGCATCGACCATCATCTGCGCTCGCGGCGCCTTCCACGGCCGGACCATGGGGGCGCTGGCGGCCACCTCCAACCGCCAGTATCGCGAACCCTTCGAACCGCTGCCGACGGGTTTCATCCACGTCGCCTACGACGACCTCGCTGCGGTCCGGGAGGCCATCGACGACCGCACCGTCGCGGTGCTCATGGAGCCGATCGAGGGCCAGTCCGGGGTGGTGCAGATGAGCGACAAGACCCTGCGGGGCCTGCGCCGCCTCTGCGACGAGCACGGCCTCCTGCTGCTCCTCGACGAGATCCAGAGCGGGATGGGCCGGACCGGGAGGTGGTGGGCCCACCAGCACGCCGGGATCGTCCCCGACGTGATGGCGGTGGCCAAGGGCCTGGGCGGGGGGCTGCCGATCGGGGCGGTCCTCGCCGGCCCGCGCGCCGACATCCTCGCGCCCGGCGACCACGGCACCACCTTCGGAGGGGGTCCGCTGGTCACCGCGGTGGCGGCGGCCGTTCTCGACGCCATCGAGAGGGAGGGGCTGGTCGCGAACGCCGCCCGGGTCGGGGAGCGTCTCCGCCGCGGGCTGCTGCAGCTGGGGAGGTCGGGAGCGCCGATTGCCGAGGTTCGGGGTCGCGGCCTGATGCTCGGCGCCGTCCTCAGCGCGCCGGTCGCCCATCAGGTGGTCGGGGCCGCCCTCGAGCGCGGCCTGCTCGTCAACGCCACCGGCAGGTCGGCGCTCCGGCTGGTGCCCCCGTTGGTCCTCACCGAGGCGGAGGCGGACCAGGCGCTGGAACGGCTCGGAGGCGCCTTCGCGCTGGCCCTCGCGGAGGGCCCGGCGTGAGCGCGGTCATCGGGAGGGAGACGCGATGACCGTCGGCTCGGTTCTCGGCCCGGTCGCCAAGGCGGAGCGGCAGCAGGCCATCCTCGACCTGGTGCGGGACCGCAAGGTCCGGACCCAGGAGGAGATCGTGGCCGCCCTCCACCGCCGCGGTCTCGACGCCACCCAGGCGACCGTCTCCCGCGACATCCGGGAGCTGGGCCTCGCCCGGGTCCACGACCCGGACGGCCTCCGCTACGTCCCGGGCGGCGGTGACGCCGACGAGCCGTCACCGGTGAGCACCCGGTTGCGCGCGGTCATGCGCGAACATGTCCGCTCCATGGAGTTCGTGGAGCACATCGGGGTCCTCCACACCCGTCCCAGCAGCGCCCCGCTGGTGGCGGCGGTCATCGACACGGCGCACTTCGAGGAGGTCGCCGGCACCGTGGCCGGCGACGACACCGTCCTGGTCGTGGTCCGCTCCCGCCCCGGCGCGCGCCGCCTCGCCGGCCGCCTCCGCGAGGCGATGACCGGGGGCGCTGCCCGCAGCCTGGCGGGGAGCCCGCTCAGCGGGCAGGGAGGTCCACGGTGAGCCGGTCCAAGCGCTGCGTCCTCGCCTACTCCGGCGGACTCGACACCTCGGTCTCGATCCGCTGGCTCCAGGATCGGCTCGGCTACGAGGTGATCACCTGCACCGCCGACATCGGCGAGGCCAAGGACATCGAGGAGGTCACCGACCGCGCCCTGCGCACCGGCGCGGTGGCCGCCTACGCGGTCGACGCCCGCCGTCTCTTCGTCGAGGAGTTCTGCTTCCCGAGCCTCGCCGCGTCCGCAATGTACGAGGGCGCGTACCCGCTGGCCACCGCCCTCGCCCGGCCCCTGATCGCCAAGATCCTGGTCGACGTCGCCCGCGACGAGGGTGCCGAGGCGGTCGCCCACGGCTGCACCGGCAAGGGCAACGACCAGGTGCGATTCGACGTGGCCACCGCCGCCCTGGCCCCCGAGCTCGAGGTGGTGGCCCCGGTCCGCGACTGGGACATGGGGCGTCCCCAGGAGATCGAATTCGCGCGCGATAACGGCATCGAGATCCCGGTCACCCAGGAGTCCCCCTACTCCGTGGACGCCAACATCTGGGGGCGCAGCATCGAGGCCGGACCCCTGGAGGACCCCTGGCAGGAGCCCGCCGCCGATGTGTTCGCCTGGACGGCAGACCCCTCGGAGGCGCCGGAGGCGGGGGTGCTGGTCAGCCTCGGTTTCGAGCACGGCATCCCGGTCACCCTCGACGGCGAGCGGCTCACCGGCGACGTGCTGGTCACCCGCCTCAACGCCCTGGCCGGCGCCCACGGGGTGGGCCGGATCGACCACGTCGAGAACCGCCTGGTGGGGATCAAGTCCCGGGAGATCTACGAGGCTCCAGCGGCGGTGGTCCTCCACGCGGCGCACACCGCGCTGGAGACCCTGACCCTGGGTCGGGACGTCTTCCACCTCAAGAGGCGCCTCGGGGACGAGTGGGCCCGCCTCGTCTACGACGGGCTCTGGTTCGGTCAGCTCCGCGGCGCCCTCGCCGCCTTCGTGGCGGTGACCCAGGAGCCGGTGAGCGGGGAGGTGAGGCTGCGGCTCCGCCGCGGGACCGTCGCCGTGGCCGGCCGGCGCGCACCGGGCTCCCTCTACCGCGAGGAGCTGGCCACCTACGACCGCCGCCAGGACACCTTCGACCACTCCGCGGCGCGGGGGTTCATCGAGCTGTTCGGGCTCCCGCTGCGTACCCAGGCCCGCATCCAGGGAGCGCTGGAGGACAGCCTCCCGCTGAGCCTGGAACGCAGGGTCAAGCGGCGCTGATGGCACCGGCCAAGGGGCAGCCCCCCGAGCCGGCCAGGCGCCAGCACCCCGACCCGTCCCCGCGCGCTCCCGCCAAGGTCTGGGAGGGGCGGCTGGGGGCTCGAACCGCGTGGGGCGTCGAGGAGTACACGGGCAGCTTCGGAGTCGACCGCCGGCTCTCCGCCGAGGACATCGAGGGCTCCCTGGCCCACGCGCGGATGCTGCGCGAGGTCGGGCTGATCGAGGCCGCCGACCACCGCGCCATCGAGTCCGGGCTCCGCGCCATCCGGGGTGAGCTGGAGCGCGGTGACTTCAGCGCCGACCCCGGCGACGAGGACGTGCACACCGCGGTGGAGCGCCGCCTCCATGAGCTGATCGGCCCCGCCGCCGGGCGGCTGCACACCGCGCGCAGCCGCAATGACCAGGTGGCCACCGACCTCCGCCTCTGGTGCCGGCGCCGGACCCTCGATCTGATGCTCGGCTGCGCCGGTCTGCAGGAGGCGCTGCTGGGCCGCGCCGCTGATCACCGCTCCACCCCGATCCCTGGCTACACCCACACCCAGCGGGCCCAGGTCGTCTCCCTCGCCCACCACCTGCTCGCCTACGTGGAGATGCTTCAGCGCGACGTGGAGCGGCTGAGGGACGGGTACCGCCGCTGCGACGTGCTGCCGTTGGGGAGCGGTGCCCTGGCCGGCACCACCCTTCCCATCGACCGGGGGAGCACGCGGCGCGCGCTCGGGTTCGCCGCCCTCAGCGCCAACAGCCTGGACGCCGTCTCCGACCGCGACTTCGCCGTCGAGCTGGTCGCGGCGTGCGCGCTGCTGATGGCCCACCTCTCCCGGCTGGCCGAGGAGATCGTGCTCTGGACCACCGTGGAGTTCGGCTTCGCGGAGCTCCCCGACACCCATGCCACCGGCTCCTCGCTGATGCCCCAGAAGAAGAATCCCGACGTCCTCGAACTGGCCCGAGGCCGGGTGGGCCGGGTGACCGGCGACCTGGTGGCCCTGCTCACCGTCCTCAAGGGGTTGCCGCTCGCCTACAACCGCGACCTCCAGGAGGACAAGGAGCCGCTCTTCGACGCCGTCGACACCAGCCTGGCAACCCTCGCCGTCCTGGGCGACGTCGTCCGCCGCCTCCGCTTCGATACGGTGGCGATGCGGCGCGCGGCCTCCGACCCGATGCTGCTCGCCACCGACGTCGCCGAGCACCTGGTCGGGCGCGGGATGCCCTTCCGCGAGGCGCATGCGCTGGTGGGAGCCGCGGTGCGCCGCTGCGTCGCCGAGCGACGGACGCTCGCCGATCTCGGCCTCGACGACTGGCGCAAGCTCTCCGACCTGTTCGACGAGCAGGTGATCGCCCTCTTCGACGTCGATGCCGCGCTGCGCCGCCGCGAGCTGCCCGGTGGGCCGGGGCCGCGGACGGTGGGCCGCGCCCTGACCAGGGCCAGCGCGAGGGTCGCTCGCACCCGGGAACTGGTGTCCACGCTCGCCGGCTGACCCGGCCCGTGCCTCGAACCCGAGTGGCGGCGCGGCGGGGAGGTATTCGTTTTACGGCCTTTCGAGTTAATTCGTGACGAATATTTCGTCACGAATTGCTTGGCAGGCCCGTGACTCACCACTGCCTCCGGAGGGCGCAGCCGGCGGAGCGCATCTCCCCCGGCCGCCGGTACCCTGGGCCCATGGCGCTGCCCGTCCTCATCGTCGGAGACGTCCAGGGCGACCACGAGCGCCTGGCCGCGGCGCTCGCCGCCTTTCCCGAGGACGAGGTCGAGACCATCTTCCTCGGCGACTTCTTCACCGGAGGCAGACCGGGGGACGCCGGTGGCCACAAGGCGGCCCGGATCGCCATGGAGCGCCGCCACGGCCGGGCCATCCTGGGCAACCACGATCTGCTGGTGATGGCACTGGTCGAGGAGCGCCGGTACGGCGGAGAGCGTCTGCGGGCACGCGACGGCGAGCTGCTGGAGGTGATCTGGCGCCGGCGCCGTGGGGACCCCGCAGACCTCGAGGCGCTGGCCGGCGACGCCGAGATGGATGCCTGGCTGCGCCATCTGCCGGTGATGCTGCTGCTCGATGACGCCACCCTGGTCCAGCACACCGACGACGACGACTACGCTGCCCTGGGCGACGGCGTCGAGGCGGTCAACCAGGCTGCGGCCGGTCTGCTGAGCCAGGAGCCCGGCGGGGTGTTCCGTCTGCTGCGCCACCTGATCGGCCGGCATGCGTTCGAGGACCGCGTGCGACTCGAGGCGCACCTGCGCCGCTTCGGCGCTCGGCGCGTGGTTCACGGCCACACCCCGCACTGGAAGAGCGGACCGGACGTGCGGGCGGGGGGGCGGGTGATCGGCTTCGACGGCCGGTTCTCCCGCTACTGGGGACGCAATCCCGGGGAGGATGCCGGCCCCGTGGGCGCCACCATCGCGCTCCTACCGCCGATGCCGCCCGGGCTCGGCTGAGTGCACCCGAGGGCTCCCCAGCGCGCCCGCCGCCCCGCTTTCGGACTGCGGAACGCCGCTCAGCCGCCGGCCGCGATGTGGGTGGACACCTCACGCAGCCGGCCGCTGTGCAGGTCGTACACGAAGCCCCGCACCTCGTCCCGGTGGGGGAGGTACGGGCTGAGCCGGATCCGCGCCACCGACTGGCGCACGTCGGCGTCGAGGTCGGAGAAGGCCTCGAGGGCAAAGGGCGGCCGGACCCCGGTCTCCTGCTCGATCTGAGCTTTGAGCTCGTCGTCGCGGAAGCCCAGCATGCCGCACTCGGTGTGGTGGACCAGCATCACGGCGCGCGTTCCCAGCAGCCGCTGGGAGACGACCAGGGAGCGGATGACGTCGTCGGTGGCGACCCCGCCGGCATTGCGGATGACGTGGGCGTCGCCGGGGCGCAGTCCGAGGATCGCCGGGAGGTCCAGCCGCCCATCCATGCAGCCCACCACCGCGAGGTGCTGCGCAGGCATGTGATGGAGGGCGCCGGTGCGCTCGTCGAGGCGGGCCGCGAGGATGAGGTTGTTGTCCAGGATGTCGTCGATCACCGACATGTCCGCCTCCCTGTCGTACCGGCTACGCGTCTTCGCCACTGTCCCACCCGGTGCCGTGGAGATGTGGCATCCCCTCCTCGAGGGCAAAGCGGGTCTCGCAGATCGGGCACTCCACGTAGGGAGCCAGCTCGTCGTCGAGGGGCGGCAGCATCTGGGTGCCGCACTGGGGACATACCAGCACCTGAGGCTGGATCTCGGCATCGCGGCGCATCGCCGCCGCCGCCTCGGCGATGTCGACGGCCACCGCCTGGCATTCGGCGCAGACGAAAGTGGCGAGGCTGTCGTCGTGCTCGAGGTACCGGGCCCGCGCGTCCACGTAGAGCGGGGCGTTGAGGGCCTCGAACCGGCCCCCGGTGCAACCGCTGGGACAGCGGAGGTCGCGTCGGCGCATCTCAGCGCGGCCGGAGCAGCTGGGCCAGCCGGGCGATCGGCGGCTCCTGCCGCGCGGTGACGTGGGCGGTGACCACCAGGGAGAGGATCATGACCTTGAGCGCCTCGAACTGGCCGGTGGCGTCGCGCCCGGTGAGCAGCGCCCCCACGGCCGCTCCCTCGATGGTGGCGGCGATGGCCCCGGCGAGGTCGCGCGGTGGCGCCAGGGTGTACGCGGGCAGCCGTCCCAGGGTCCCCCGCACCTCGGTCTCGACGGCGGCGGCGAACCTGCTCCGGAGCGCCTGGCAGGATGCCGTGAGCGCGGGGTCGGAGAGGCTGAGCAGGGAGAGGTCGGCGAGGGCGCGCCAGACCTCCGGATGCCTCGCCGAGTGGTCGGCGGCCGCGCCGACCCCGGCGATGAGCCGCTCCAGGGGGTCGTCGACGCCCTCGACCGCCGCACCCCAGGCGGCGGCCAGCTGGCGGTCCAGCTCCCCGACCACCGCGACCAGCAGGTCGTCCTTGGACTCGAAGTAGTAATGGAGGAGGCCGGGGGCGACCCCCGCCTCGGCGGCGATCTCCTTCATCGAGGTCTCGGCGGACCCGAGCCGCCCCAGCACGGCGGCGGCCGCCGCGACGATCTCGGCTCGGCGCCGGCGGCTGATCGCGGCGCGGCCGCCCGCGCCCTCGACCTCGGCGTCCGCGGTCCCGTGCCTCATCTCAGGCCCTCGAGGGCGTGTTGATTGGGCATCCGACCAACGATGTTAGCACCGGGGGGAGGCGGGAGGAGTTCAGACCTCGACCGCGGAGGCGGGGTGCATGCCGATCCCGAAGCCGCCGGGGCCGGCATGGCAGCCGAGCACCCCCCCGATCTCGACGATCCGCGGCATCTCCCCGGTGATCTCCGCCACCCGCGCGGCCACGATCCGAGCCTGCTCGGGTCGGGCGGCGTGGGCGCAGATCACCTTAGTCGGGCCCCAGGAGCGCGCCGCCGTCGCCACCTCCTCGACGAGGCGGTTGAGCGCCCGGGGGTAGGTGCGCACCCGGTCGACCGCCTCGATCTTCCCATCGGTCATGCCGAGGATGGGCTTGATGCTGAGGACGGTGCCCACGAAGGCCTGGCCGCCGCCGATGCGTCCGCCGCGGTGCAGGTACTCGAGGGTCTCGAGGGCGAAGATCAGTCGCTGCTGCTCTCGGAGACGGGCCAGCCCGGCCACCACCGCATCCGCGTCGCGGCCCTGATCCCTCAGTGCCACCGCCACCTCCACCGCGGCCGTGTGGGTCGGCCCCACGGTCCGGCTGTCGACGACGCGGATGTCCAGGTCGGGGAGGGCCGCTCGGGCCTGCAGCGCCGACCCGTAGGTCCCGCTCAGCTCCGCCGAGATGGTGGTGCAGACGATGGTTGCGCCGTCGCTCCCGACCCGGCGGAAGACCTCCTCGAACTCGGCGGGGGTCGGCTGGGAGGTTCGGGGGAGGTGGGGATCGACCTGCATCCTCCGGTAGAACTCCGCCGTCGAGATGTCGACCCCATCCCGGAACTCGTCCTCGCCGAAGATCACCCGGAGGGGCACGACGGCGACGTCGTGGGCGGTCGCGTAGTCGGCGTCGAGATCGGCGGTGCTGTCGCACACCAGGTGGATCGGCTTCACTGAGGGTCCGATCCTAACCGTCTGTCATCCGGTCCACGCCGAAAGCGCGGTGATCCCGCCATCCGGGTCACGTCCGGGTCACGCCGTCACCGCCGCGGCCGGATGGTAGAAGAAGCCGAACGCGCCCGGCCCCACGTGGCAGCCGAGCACGGCGCCGACCTCGACGATCTGTGGCGGCTCCCCGGTGACGGCCGCCACCTTCACGGCGAGGGCCTCGGCGCCTTCGCGGTTGTCGGCATGGGCCAGGGTGGCCACGGTCCGCCCCCACAGGCGGACGGCGGACGCCAGCTCCTGGACGAGGCGGTCCAGGGCCCGCGTGTAGGTGCGCACCTGGTCGATGGCCTGGACCTTGCCGTCGATGAAGGCGAGGATCGGCTTGATGCTGAGCACGGTGCCGAGCAGGGCCCGGGCGGTGCCGATGCGCCCGCCGCGGCGGAGGAACTCGAGGTTCTCGACGGTGAAGACGAGGCGCTGGGTCGCCTTCAGGCGGTCGATGGCGGCGACGATGGCGTCCGCGCTGCCGCCCCGGTCGCGGATGGCCACGGCCATCGCCAGCGCCGCACCGTGGGCCGGCCCGCAGGACTTCGTCTCGACCACCCGGATGTCGAGGTCGGGCAGGGACCGGCGCGCCTGCATCGCCGAACCGGCGGTCCCGCTGAGATCGGAGGAGATGGTGGTGCAGATGACGGTGCCGCCGCCACTCCCGAGCCGCTGGAAGACCTCGGCAAAGTCGCCCGGCGGCGGCTGGGAGGTGCGTGGGTGGGGCCCGCCGGCGCGCATCCGATGGTAGAAGTCGCTTGTCGGCATCTCCACCTGGTCGCGGAACTCCTCGTCCCCGAAGATGATGCGGAGCGGGACCATCTCGACCTCGTGGGCCGGGTAGTAGGCGGGGCCGAGGTCGGCGGTGCTGTCGCACACGAGGTGCACGCGTTTCACTGCGGCACCGATCCTACCCGTCCGTGCCACCGATGCCGTGGTCGCGCGGGTCGGGCGCTGCGCGCCACAATCGTCGTCCATGCTGCTCGCCATCGACGTCGGCAACACCGACACCGTCCTCGGGGTCTTCGACGGCAGCCGGCTGGTGGCCGACTTCCGCATCCACACCGAGCCGCGGGCGACCGGCGCCGAGCTGGGGCTGGTCGTGGTCTCCCTGCTGCGCTCCGCGGGGCTGGAGCCGGAGGCGATCTCGGCGGTCGCCGTCAGCAACGTCGTCCCCGACCTGTCCCGCAGCATCGACGAATTCGCCCGCCAGCGCTTCGGCCACCCGCCGCTCGTGGTGGGGCCGGGGGTGCGCACCGGGATCCGCATCCACTACGACGACCCGTCGCTGGTCGGCGCCGATCGGATCGCCAACGCCATCGCCGCCCAGCACCTCTACGGGGGGCCGGCGATCATCTGCGACTTCGGCACCGCGACCACCGTCGACGCCATCGACGCCGCCGGTGACTACCTGGGCGGGGCCGTGGCCCCGGGCCTCATGGTCAGCCACGACGCCCTGGTGGAGCGCGCCGCCCGCCTCTCCCAGGTCGACCTGGCTGCACCGGACACCGTCCTCGGGCGCAACCCCAGGGCCTCGATGCAGGCGGGCTTGGTGCTCGGCTACGCCAGCCTGGCGGAGGGGCTGGTGGCTCGGATGCGCCGGGAGATGGGGGGCGACGCCAAGCTGATCCTCACCGGAGGCTTGGCGCCGCTGATGGCCGGTCTCATCTCCGGCGTCCACGCCACCGATGAGCGCCTGACCCTGGTGGGGCTCCGGCTGATCCACGAGCTGAACGCGGGCTGACCGGCTCCGCCCGTCACCCGGCGCGGTCGCCGGCGGGGCGCCGCCTGCCTACCATGGCCGGATGACCGTCGCGGGCCCTGCGCCGATCGCGCCGCCTCCGCCTCTCCCGGCCCCCGCCCCCGCCCCTCTCCGGGTCGGCCGGCTGGAGCTGGACTCGCCCGTGCTGATCGCCCCCATGGTCGGGATCACCGACGCTCCCTTCCGGCGGCTCGCCCGGGAGCTCGGCGCCGGCCTGGTGTCTGCCGAGATGACGGCCGCCGACGCGGTGGTCCGCCTCATCCCGCGCACCCTCGAGCAGCTCACCTTCGATCCGGGGGTGCGCCCGGTGGCCGCCCAGCTGGTCGGCTGCGACCCCGGGGTGATGGCCGAGGCGGCGGCGATCTGCGCCGAGCGGGGGGCCATGGTGGTGGACGTCAACCTGGGCTGCCCGGTGCCCCGGGTCACCAGGCGGGGCTCCGGTGCGGCCCTCGCCCGTGACCTGGCCGGCACCGCCCGGGTCGTCCAGGCCATGGTCGAGGCGGTCGACGTCCCAGTCACCGCCAAGATGCGGCTGGGCTGGGACCAGGGCTCCATCAACGCCCCCGAGCTGTCCCGCGCCCTGGAGGACGCGGGCTGCGCCATGGTGACGGTCCACGGGCGCACCCGGGCCCAGCGCTACCTCGGCCGGGCGGATTGGGCCGAGATCGCCCGGGTCAGGCGGGCGGTCCGGATCCCGGTGATCGGGAGCGGCGACGTCACCGACGTCCGCGAGATCCGCCGGCGGATCCTCGCGGAGGGCGTGGACGGGGTGGTGGTCGCCCGCGCCGCCCTGGGGAACCTCTGGTTCATCAGCCAGGCGGTCCACCACGTCGCCACCGGTGAGCTGCTGCCCGACCTGGCGTTCTCCGAGCGGATCGCGCTGACCCGGCGCCACCTCGAGCTGCTCATCGAGCACTACGGGGAGGCCCGGGCCCTGGTGGTCGGCCGCAAGTACGTGGCCTGGACCATCAAGGGGTGCAACGGGGCGGCTCGGCTCCGGGCGATGGTGCAGACGCTCACGACCCGGGCGGACCTCGACGCCCTCCTCGGACAGGCCCTGGAAGCCGGCCTGGGCCCGGGCGGCTGGTTCCACCCGGTCTTCACGAGCGGCGAGGGCTGAACCCCCACGGGCGCCAGGACCGAACCCTCACGGGTGCCAGGACCGAACCCTCACGGGCGCGAGGGCTCAACCTTCACGAGCGGCGAGGGCTGATCCGCGACGTCCGGCGCCGGCCGTGGGTGCGCTCCCACACCAAAAAAGAGGGCGCCCCTGGAAGACCAGAGACGCCCCGAGAGGGGGGGCTACTGAAAATGCGGTCCCCGACCGCTGACTGGATGATAGGTAGGTTATCAGATCGAGGTCAACCAGGTGAGGTCAGTTTGTTACTCGAACGTGGCCATCATCGTTGCACCCTCAGCACCTATACTCCCGTGCTTCCCCCCTGATGCGCCGCTGGCGCTCGGCGGGTGCAGAACTCACTTCACGAAGGTCAGCCATCACCATGGACAAGCCGGTCTTGCTCACCAAGGAAGGCCTCGAGAAGCTCCAGGCGGAGCTCGAGGAGCTTCGGACAGTCCGGCGCCCCGAGATTGCCGAGCGGATCAAGTATGCGAAGGAATTCGGCGATATCACGGAGAACGCCGAATACGAGGACGCCAAGAACGAGCAGGGGATGCTCGAGGGGCGGATCCTGACCCTGGAGTTGATGGTCCGCAATGCCGTGATCATCGAGCAGGCGGAGGTCGGCGGGGTGGTCCAGGTCGGCTCGACCGTCGAGGTGAAGGACGAGTACGGGACCCAGGCCTTCACCATCGTGGGCCCGGCGGAGGTCGACGTCACCTCCGGGCGGATCTCGATGGAGTCCCCGGTCGGCAAGGCCCTCCTGGGCCGCCGGATCGGCGACCGGATCGAGGTGCACAGCCCCGGAGGGATGCGCCAGCTCCAGGTGGTCGCCCTCCGCTGAGGGCGGTGCCGGCCACCAGATCGCGTCGAACCGGCCTGCTCTGCGCCGAACGGGCCGCCGCTCCGGCACCATGTAGGCGCACATGCCCGACGATCCCCTGATGGCCGAACGCCGGCGCAAGGCGGATGCCCTCGCCGCCCTGGGCCTCCCCGTCTACAACGTCGATTTCCGGCCCGACCACACTCTGGAGGAGGCCCGCCGCGAGCTGCTCGCCTGGGAGGGGACCCGTCCCGCCGCGGACGCCCCCGGGCCCCCAGTGGTCGTCGCCGGCCGGCTGATGCTCCACCGGCTTCAGGGCAGGAGCGTCTTCTCCCATCTCGAGGACGAGAGCGGCCGCATGCAGGTCTGGTTCCGCGAGGACCGGCTCGGCGAACCCGCCTTCGAGGCGGTGAAGCTGCTCGACCTCGGCGACATCGTCGGCGTGCAGGGAACCCTGATGCGCACCCGCCGGGGAGAGCCGACCGTGCTGGCGAGCTCCCTGACACCCCTGGTCAAGGCGCTGCGCCAGCCACCCGAGAAGTTCCACGGGCTCCAGGACCAGGAGACCCGTTACCGCAAGCGCTACTACGACCTGATGTCGAACGTCAGCCAGCGCCGCCACTTCCAGACCCGGGCCGAGCTGCTGAGCAGCGTCCGGCGCACCCTCGAGGGACGGGGCTTCCTGGAGGTCGAGACCCCCATCCTCCAGCTCATCCCCGGGGGCGGCCATGCGGTGCCGTTCCGGACGCATTGGAACACGCTGCACACCGACGTCTTCCTGCGGATCGCCATCGAGCTGCACCTGAAGCGCCTGCTGGTCGGCGGCTATCGCCGGGTGTACGAGATCGGCCGCGTCTTCCGCAACGAGGGGCTCTCGCCACGGCACAACCCCGAGTTCACAATGCTCGAGGCATACGAGGCCTACGCCGATTACAACGATATGCGCGAGCTGACCGAGGCCATCGTCGTCGAAGCGGCCCGCGCCGTCCCGCTCGCCGAGGTGGGGGGGGGCGGCGAGGCTTCCGCGGAGCTCGCGCGCGGCGAGGGCTCCCCGCTGCGGCGTAGCTACGGCGGGCGCGACCTCGACCTCACGCCGCCGTTCCCGGCGAAGACCATGGCGCGGCTGATCGAGGAGGTGTGCGGCTTCGACCCGGTGCGCGCCTGGGACGACGGCAGCCTCGAGCCGCGGGCGCGCCAGGCGGGGGTGGAGATCGAGCCCGGCCAGGGTCTCGGCACCGTCTTCAACGAGGTCTACGAGCAGAAGGTCGAACGCACCCTCTTCGATCCCACCTTCGTCCTCGACTACCCCGCCGAGGTCAGCCCGCTGGCCCGGCGGCGCCGCGACGACCCCCGCTTCGTGGAGCGCTTCGAGCTGGTGGTCGCCGGGCGGGAGCTGGCCAACGCCTTCAGCGAGCTGAACGACCCCGTCGACCAGCGCGCCCGCTTCGAGGAGCAGGCGCGGCAGCGCGACCTCGGCGAGGCGGCGGCGCAGCCCTTGGACGAGGACTTCCTGGAGGCGATCGAGGCGGGGATGCCCCCCGCCGGGGGCCTGGGCCTCGGCATCGACCGTCTCACCATGCTGCTCACCGACAGCCCCGGCATCCGCGACGTGCTGCTCTTCCCGACCATGCGCCCGCCGGGGGGCGCGGGTGCCGAGGAGGGCGAGGCGTGATCCCGCTCCAGGAGCTGCGCGAGGATCCCGACCGTTACCGTCGGGGCGCGGAGCTCAAGCACGAGACGGCTCCGATCGACGACATCCTCGAGCTCGACACGCGTGCCCGTGCCCTCCGTGCCCGGGTCGAATCCGCCCAGGCGGAGCGCCGCCGCGCCTCCTCCGCGATCCGCGGCGCTCCCACCGACGAGCAGCGGGAGCGGCTCGCCGAGCTCAAGACTCAGGTGCAGGCCGGCGAGGAGGAGCTCGGTGAGCTGGAGGGTCGCATCCAGTCGCTGCTGCTCTTGGTCCCCAACCCGCCCCACGAGTCGGTGCCGGTGGGTCAGGACGAGAACGACAACGTGACGGTGCGCACCTGGGGCGAGCCGCCGAGCTTCGACTTCGAGCCGCTGCCCCATTACGACATCGGGGAGAGGCTCGGCATCTTCGACTTCGAGCGCGCCGCCAAGATCAGCGGCGCGCGATTCGCCGTGCTGCGTGGCGACGGCGCCCGGCTGCAGCGGGCGCTGATCACCTGGATGCTGGACGTCGGCACCCGCGAGCACGGCTACACGGAGGTGCTGCCCCCGTACCTGGTCAGGACGGAGTGCATGGTCGGCACCGCCAACCTCCCCGACAAGGAGGGGATGGTGTACCAGACCAACGACGACCTCTACCTCGTCCCCACCGCCGAGGTCCCGGTCACCAACCTCTACCGGGAGGAGATTCTCGACGCCGCCGACCTGCCCATCTGCCATGTCGCCTACAGCGCGTGCTTTCGTCGCGAGGCCGGGGCGGCGGGCAAGGACACCCGCGGCTACGTCCGGCTGCACCAGTTCGACAAGGTGGAGATGGTGAGGTTCACCACTCCCGAGACATCGCTCGACCAGCTGGAGATCCTGACCGGCCACGCCGAGTCCCTTCTTCAGCGCCTCGGCATCCACCACCGGGTGCTGTCGATGTGCACCGGCGACATGGGCTTCGCCCAATGGAAGAAGTACGACATCGAGGCCTGGGCCCCAGGGATGGGGCGGTGGCTGGAGGTGTCCTCGTGCAGCGTCTTCGGGGACTTCCAGGCACGCCGGGCCAACATCCGCTACCGGCCCGCTCCGGGCGAGCGCCCCCGTTTTGTCCACACTCTGAACGGCAGCGGCCTGGCCATCCCCCGGGTCCTCGACGCGGTCCTCGAGACCTACCAGCAGGAGGACGGGAGCGTCGAGATTCCGGACCCGTTGCGGTCGTACATGGGAGGGACGACCCGCCTGGTCCCGGCGGGGTCGTGAGCGCCCACGACGTCGTCTCCCGCGCAGTGGTGGATCGGATGGTCATCACCGGCCACCGCCTGGAGGTGCCCCTGGACTGGAGCCGGCCCGGCGGCGCGGAGACGATCGGCGTCTTTGCCCGCGAGGTGGTGGCCGCGGAGAGGGCGGACGATCACAGCCTTCCGGTGATCTGCTGGTACCAGGGCGGGCCGGGAATGGAGTTCGCCTTTCCGGCGTCACGCGGGGCCTGGCTGGAGCAGCTGCTCACCCGCTACCGGGTCCTCCTCCTCGACCAGCGCGGCACCGGCATGAGCACGCCGCTGGAGGCGCGGGCGCTGCCGCGCCAGGAGCCCGGCGAGCTGGCGGAGTACCTCCGACACTTCCGCGCCGACTCCATCGTCCGCGACGCCGACCGGCTCCGCTCCGAGCTGCTCGGCGAGGACGCGGACTGGCATCTCTTCGGGCAGAGCTTCGGAGGGTTCTGCAGCCTCACCCATCTCTCCTTCCTTCCCGAGCACGTGACCGGGGTGATCATCACTGGCGGCTTCGCCCCCGTGCTCCACGACGCCGACACCGTCTATGCAGCGCTCGCGGAGCGGATGGCCGAGCGCACCGCCGACTTCCTGGCCCGCTTCCCGGAGGACGCGGAGCGGGTGCGCCGGATCGTCGACCACCTCCAGTCCGCGCGCGACGCCGACGCCAGCGGGCAGCGTCTCACCGCGCGCGCCTTCCTCACCCTCGGCTCCTGCCTCGGCCACCTTCAGGGCGCGGCCGAGGTGCACGGCGCCGTGGAGCGGGCCGCCCACGACCTCGAGGTGCTGGGGATGCTCGGCGGCTCGGTGCACCAGCAGGTCGCCGGGCTGATGTCGCCGGCGGCCAATCCCATCTACGTGCTGCTCCAGGAGGCGTGCTACGCGCAGGGCGCGCCGACCCGGTGGGCGGCGGCGCGGGTGATCGACGCCGATCCCCGCTACCGGCTCGACGCCCTGCCGGCGCCCTGCCTCCTCGGCGAGATGATGTTCCCCTGGATGTTCGAGGAGTGGGCGCCGCTCCGCCCGTTGCGGGCGGCGGCCGAGGCGATCGCCACCCAGGTGTCGTGGACACCCCTCTACGACGTCGACCGTCTGCGTGCCAACCGCGTCCCGGTGGTCGGAACCGTCTACTGGAACGATCCCTACGTGGAACGCGGTCTGGCCCTGGAGACCGCCGGGCTGCTCGGCAACTGCGAGGTGTGGATCACCAACGAGCACGAGCACCAGGCGTACCGGGTGACCCCCGGACGGGTGGCGGAGCGGCTCTTCGCCATGCTCGACCAGCGCCGGGCCCAGCGCTGACGTCCCGGCGTGCGGCCGTGCCCCGGGGGGCGCTCGCGCATAATCGGCGCATGTCGGGCGGCGTGGAGAGGGAGATCAAGCTGAGCGCGGACGCCGCCTACGTCCTCCCCGACCTGGGTGACCTCTGCAACGGCGCGGTGGAGGACTCGGGAGTCGAGCCCCAGGAGTCGACGTACTGGGACACCGGGTCGCTGGAGCTGGTCCGGCGGGGCTTCGGGCTCCGCCACCGGCGCCGCCTCGACCGCCCGGGCGATCCCGGCGTCTGGACCCTCAAGACACCCGGACGGATGGAGGGCGACCGGATGGTGAGAGGAGAGCACGAGCTGAGCGCCGAGGCCTCCGTCCCACCCCCGGCCCTGCTCGCCCGGCTCCCCTCAGAGGTCGTCGCCGCCTCCCTCAAGCCGGTGGCGGTGCTCGAGGCCGGCCGCCGGGTGCTGACCCTGGAGGACGGCGCGCCGGGCGGGCCTCGCCGGGCGAGCGTCGAGGTGATGGACGACACCGTCCTGGTCCGCGCCCCCGACGGATCGGTCGCCGACCGCTTCCGCGAGCTCGAGGTGGAGATGCAGGACGGCAGCGAGGACCTCGCCGACCGGGTGGCGGCGCGGCTCCGCGCGGCCGGCGCAGGGCCGCCCGAGAGCAGCTCCAAGTACCGGCGGGCGTTGCGGGCCCTGGGTCACGACGTCGGAGCTCTCGCCGACGTCTGATCGGGGCGCACCCGACCAGCAGGCGGTGCGAAGGCGGCCCGGGGGTGCGCGACGAGGCCGGCTCCCCCGCTCAGCCCGGCCGGAGGAGGATCAGCTCCGGGACCCGGCTTGCGGGGTGCGCTCCCAGCGCCGCACCCAGCGCTCCTCGGCGGCGACGGCCGGGCGGATGTGCTGCTCCGCCAGGGCGCTGAAGAACTCGCGCCGCCTCTCCTCGTCCGCGTGCACCGCAGCGGGAGCTCCGGGCCGGCGCTCCTGGATCCAGGGCAGGACGAAGCGGAGGATGACCCGGCCGTTGAGCCGGGTGGCGCATTCCGGGTCGCGCTTCTCGTCGACCTCGACGCCGATCCGGAGCAGCGGCCCGGTGTTGTCGAAGAGCTTCCACCCCTGCGACCATCGCCGCTCCCCGCTCTGGGAGGTCACGAGGTTGAGCGCCTCGGCGGCCACGTGCTCGCCGAGGGCCGTCCGGCACAGCCCACCCAGGACCTGTCGCATCGGCGCGTCGAGGGCGTCGCCGAGGTACGCGGTCAGCGAGGGGGCCCGGTTGTCGAGGTCGGGGGGCGGCAGCTCTCCCCGGAACTCGACGGGCGCGAGCACCTGGACCAGCCGGGCGTGGCGGCGGCAGAGATGCCAGGCGTTCACCGTCACGATGTGCTGCGGGCACCAGGCCGTGGGGCACGGCGTCCCCCGCCGATCCCGGTAGTCGCAGGTCACCCGGTCCGGGCCGTCGCACCCCGGCTCCGAGCAGACCTGCGTCGTCGGCTGACCGGGGGAGGCGGGGACGCCGACCACCTCGGTCTCGACCGCCGCGCGGCGCCTGAACCTCGACACCTTCCGATCCCTCTTTCCTGTGTCCGTCCCCGGTCGCGCTCTCCTGGGCCAGTTCGACGCTATCAGATCGTTGCGGTCTTGTCAAACGCTCTGTTACCAGCAGAGGGGTGAAGCGTATCCTGCGCGCGCCGGCTCCGGCCTGTAACGCTCGATCCGTGACGGCGATAACGGGTGGCGTCGGTCGAGGCCTCAGAGCGGCAGGCCCTGCTCCAGGTAGCCGAGGGCCTCGTCGATCATGGGCAGAAACTCGGTCCACTCCCGGTCCGGGTCTTCGACGAGCGGCTCCATCGCCACCAGCATCACCCCGATCACGGCGCCCACGAAGGTGCGCACCCGCATGTCGTCGACGGGCCGCCCGGCGCGGACTGCCACCGCCTCGGCGAGGGTGCGGAAGGCCCGGACCAGTTCGTTGATCCAGCGGGCCTGAACCTCGGGGACCGTGAAGGTGAGCCTCATGCGCACCCGCTCCAGCTCCCGCTCCTCCGGGGAGAGCGCCTCGGCGAAGCCGCCCAGGCTGTGCAGGGCGGCACGGGCCGCCTGCAGCGGCGTCAGGTCGCGCGGCTGGGCGAGGAACACCTCCAGCATCTGCTCGTCGTAGTCGTCGCGGAGGACGACGTCCTCCTTGGTCGGGAAGTAGCGGAAGAAGGTGCTCGGTGAGACCTCGGCGGCCTCGGCGATGTCCTCGATCGTGGCGCCGTCGTAGCCCCGCTCCCGGAAGAGGCGCATCGCCTCCTGCTGGATGGCGGCACGGGTCCGCGCCTTCTTCCGCTCGCGGAGCCCCGGCCCTCGCCCCTCGATCGCCTCTGATGACGTCATCTCGACCCGATCCTCATCGCGTCTGCTCGGCGGATGCCGGCTCGATCGTAGCGGCTCACGAGGACGTCGGCACGACCACCGCGCCGGGCTCGGCAACCGGCGGCAGCGACCCGGTCCCGGACGTCTCGGCGGCGCCTGCGTCGGGTGAGGACGTCAAAGTCGCCGCGCGCAACGGCATGAACGCCAGGGTGAGGAGCAGGCCGAGAGCGGCGATGCCGGCCGACACCAGGAGAGCGGCGTCCATCCCGCGGACGAAGGCGTCCTGCACCCCGCGGGTGAGCGTGGGGGAGCCGAGCAGGTGCGCGACCGCGAGTCCCTGGCTGAGCCCTGACTTCATGACCGCGATCGTGGCGTCGGGCAGACCGGCGAGGGGGAGGCGCGCCTGGTAGACGGAGCTGAGGGCACTCCCGAAGACGGCCGCGCCGAGCGGGCCGCCCACCTTGTTCACGGCCTGGAGCACCCCGCTCGCGACGCCGCTGCGCTCCGCGTCGATCCGGGCGAGGGCCGCCGACGCGGCGGGGGCGAAGACCAGGCCCAGGCCCAGCCCGAGCACCGCCATCCAGACCGCCGTGAAGCCGCTGCCGGTCGAGAGGGTCGTGGTCGCGCCCAGCAGCCCGGCGATCCCCATGACCGCGAAGCCGAGGGCGATCACCAGCTTGGGCCCGATCAGCCGGGTGACACCGGCGGCGGGGAGGGCGCCCAGCATGAGGCCCACGATCAGGGGCAGGAGCCGGACGCCGCTGCCCATCGGGTCCACCCCGGTGACGCCCTGGAAGTACTGGGGGAGGGTGAAGATGGCGCCCACCATGGCCACCCCGGACACGGCGAGCAGGAGGATCCCCCAGAGGAAGCTGCGCGAGCGGAAGAGCCCGAGGTCGATGAGCGGCCGGCCGCCGGGTCGGCGGGTCAGCGTCACCTCCCAGCGCAGGAAGGCCGCCAGCAGGCCGACGCCCGTCACCATCGGGGCGATCGCCGCTGCGCTGCCCCACCCGTCCTGTCCCGCCTGGATCAGGCCGTAGGTGAGACCCAGCAGCCCGCCGGTCGACATGCCCACGCCGATGGGGTCGAGGCCGGGCCGCTCCGACGACTTGCTCTCCGGCACGAGGACCAGCACGGCGACCAGGCCGAGGAGGGCGACCGGGACATTCATCAGGAAGACCCATCCCCACCAGGCGTGGCTGAGGATGTAGCCACCCAGGATGGGGCCGATCGGGAAGGCGACGAAGTTGACCGCCGCCCAGATCCCGACCGCCTTGGGCCGCTCCTCGGGGGTGAAGAGCACCGCCAGGGCGGAGATGGCCATCACGATCAGAGGCGCCCCCGCGCAGCCCAGCACGACCCGGGCGGCAAGGAACTCGGCGGGGGTCTTCGAGAGCGCGCAGCCCGCCGAGGCCAGCCCGAAGAGGAGCAGGGCCCCGAGCATGACGCGCTTGCGACCGATCCGATCGCCGAGCAGGCCGGCGGGCAGCATCACGGCCGCCAGGACCAGCAGGTACCCAGAGGAGAACCACTGGAGGTCCGACTCGGAGGCATGCAGCTGGGTGGCCAGGGTCGGCAGCGCGACGCTCAGGACGGTCGCGTCGAGCCCGACCGCGAGGACGGCGAGCATCACCCCCCCGAGCGCCCACCACTTGCGGGCGCCGCTTCCGGGTGCGGTTGCCCGTGCGTTCATGGCGGCGTCCTCCTTTTGATTCTGACTTCCATCTGAAAGTAACTACTATGGTTGGCACTGTCAAGAGGTTGCGGCTATCAATTTCCCGATGGGAGGGTCGGCGCCTTCGGGCACGGCAAGCGGGAACGGTCCATGCCACCGGCGGCTCAGCCCGCGCGCAACCGGCTGACGGTTCAGGGCCCCGCGATGCCCACCGGGCCGTCACGCTTCCGTTGCGATGATGACCAGGATCGCATCAGGAGGTGAAGGGACGCCGACAGCCCGCCCACCGGGAGGCGCCGTTCCGTCGGGAGAGCGGGATTCTGTCCGGGACATGCGTCCGCGTGCGGCGTCCCACCGGTCGGGTCAGGGATTGCCTGGCATCTCCGACACCCAGGTCGAGCCCGCAGCTGGGTCGCGGTCATGGGAGGTGCGCCCAGGGCGAATCCTCCCCTTGCTGCTGCTGGCGGCGGAATGCATCTTCCTGGCTGTCCTCGTCGTCGGGATCATCGCGACACGAGGTGGGTGGCCGACGGCTCGTGGGCCGGTCGATTTCAGCCATGTCTACTACGGAGCCCAAGCGCTGCTGCGGGGTGGATCGCCGTTCACCCCCGGCAACTTCGACCCTCCCACGCTCAGCTTGCTCGTGGTACCTCTGGCTCTCCTTCCTTTCGCCATCGCCTACCTGCTCTTCGTGGGATTGTCGGTGGGGATCCTCGCCGGAGCGCTCAAGCTCTGGTACTCGCGATGGACCGGGCTCCCCGCCGGGGCCAAGGTGATCGGAGGCGTGCTGACCATCCTCTGGTTTCCGGTGCTGCACGGATTGTCGCTGGGACAGCCCCTGCCGCTCTTGCTCGCGGCCCTGCTCGCCTGCTTTGCCCTTCTTCACGAGCGGAGGGTTGGACTTGCGGGCGCCACTCTGTGTCCGTGGCCACGTCAGACTCCCCATCTGTGGCCACGAAATTCCCCACTGACGGCCACGACGTAGCCGGCGGCTGAGGGGCGCCGGGTCCAGCCCGAGCGCGGTGGGGAGGAGCCTCGAGGTGA